>NZ_PVBR01000003.1 GCF_002980495.1 Phyllobacterium phragmitis | reverse complement strand
GCGGCTCGATCCGGGACCATTGTTCATCGGAAAACCAAAAGAAAGCAGTCATCTCATCGCTCCATATTGGAGCAAGTGAATCATCGTCAGACTGATTTGAAAAGACCGTTATTGGGTCCGGACCCTAGGGCCTCAGGCCCATTCATCGAGGGCGAATGCGTCGAGGGCCTTTTCGTCGAAATCGAAGCCGAGTCCGGGTTCGGCCGGTAACACCAGTCGCCCGTCCTTCGTCACCAACTGCCGGTCGATCAGCCTTCGGAAGTTCAATACCTGATCGTCGGGAAAGAATTCGACGAACTGACCGTTCGGTGCTGAGCCGACAAGATGGATGTGTAGGTCGTGAAACCAGTGGGGGCAGAGGGTGACGCCATAACTCGCAGCAGTCGCGCCAATACGACGATACTCGCTGATGCCGCCGCAGACCGCTGCATCGGTCTGCAGGATAGCCGCAGCGCCTTGATCGAGCAGTTCCTTGAACCGCCAGCGACCGGCCTCGATCTCGCCCGTCGCTACTGGGACCCTGGTGTTCTGCGCGAGACGGGCGTGGTTGATAATGTCGTCTGGCGAGAACGGCTCCTCGATCCAGTAGGGGTCGTATGGCTCATAGCGATCCATGAAACGCAGCGCCGTCGGCAGGTCCCTCCACGCATTGTTGGCGTCCAGCATCAGCAGGATATCCGGCCCGATCGCCTCGCGAGCCGCCTTGATCCGCTCCTCCTCGCCTTTGGGATCGAGACGCCCCACCTTCATCTTTACCGCCTTGAAGCCAAGCGCGACGTAGGAAGCGAGTTCATCGCCGAGTGATTGCGGCGACTTTCCCTCGAGATAATAGCCGCCGGAGGCGTAAGCGGGCACGCTCTCCTCGTGATAGCCGCCGAGATACCGGTGCAGGGGCATGCCGGCAGCCCGAGCATTGCGGTCCCACAGGGCGATATCGAGGATCGAGATGGATCGCATCAGCGAACCGGCTCGTGCCTGCAGGAGGCCGGTCGAATACATCTTGTCCCACAGGCCTTCGACGCGCGTGGCATCCTCACCGATCAGCAGCGGCGCGAACAGGTCACGAACTCCTCGCGTCACCAGAGCGCCCGCGTCACTGCCACCATAGCAGAAACCGATTCCGGAGACGCCGTCATCGGTCGTGACGCGGGTCACGGCGTAATCGCGGTGATGCACCTGCCGGGTCGAAAACGAAGTCGGAGCGTCCAACGGCACGCGGATCGTGCGCGCATCGACGGACCGGATTGTCGACGGCTTGGCCATGTTGATCCTCCCTATACGTGACCTTCCATAGCGACCATTCTTGACTATTGTCAACAGTATTGTCAACAATTAGGCACGTAGAGTACCGGACTTGCCGACCTGCCGTAATTCAAGGAGACGGGGCCAGATTCCGATCTGGACTTAGCGGACGTTGCAATCGAATATGAAATACGAAACGATATGGCGGATGCGCATCAAAGCTTCGTTTGGCAGACGACAACATATGAGTGAGCCATCTCTTACCCATGCCATTAGCATTTATCATCGGCGGGACAGGACAGATCGGGCTTGCAGTCGCCGCAACCCTCGCTCGTCGAGGTTGGGACGTCCGCCTGGCTAGCCGAGCGGCGCCGCCTGCCAAAGGGCCTTGGCGGCACGTGACGCTCGATCGCAGCGTGTCAGGTGCTCTCGCGAGCGCGCTCGGCGAAGGCGCAGACCTCATGATGGACTGCATTTCAATGGACGCGGCACATGCTGAAGAGCTGCGATCGGTCCAGGATAGGGTCGGCCGTATCGTAGCGACCTCCAGCGCCAGCGTTTATCGCGATACCGACGGGCGGACGCTGGACGAAGCGCGTGAAACCGGCTTTCCTCGGTTCCCCGTGCCGATCAGTGAAGACCATCCGACTGTTGCGCCAGGACCGCAGACCTACTCGACGCGCAAGGTCGCGATGGAGCAAACGCTGCTTTCTGGTGCCCGCATCCCTGTGACGATCCTGCGCCCCTGCGCGATTCACGGGCCCTATAGCAAGCACGCTAGGGAATGGTGGTTTGCCAAACGATTGCTCGACGGCCGGCAACGCATTCCGCTCGCCTATGCTGGCCGCAGCCGGTTCCAGACAACGTCCACCAAGGCAATCGCCAATGCCGTGGTTCACGCGTTGAAAGGCCATGCACCGTCGGTGTTGAACGTCACTGACGCTGACGCCCCGACAGTCGTCGAGATTGGCAGGGCGATCATGGCTGCGATGGAGTGCGATGCCGAACTCGTGGGTCTACCTGACGGGCCATGTCTGCCGTCCCTGGGGACGACTCCTTGGTCCGTGGAGCATGCCCTGGTCTGCGCATCCTCTGCGCCAGCAGCAGGAACCTACGCCGATACCGTACCCGAAGCGGTGCAATGGCTTCTAGAAGCGATGCACGATCGCGACTGGCGAGACGTTTTACCTCAGCTTGCCGCCTACCCGTGGGAACTCTTTGATTATGAGGCTGACGATTATGCGCTGTCCGATGCGCGGGCCGGGCCAATCCGAATTTAGTGGTCTTGTTCGGGGCACATCTGGCTGAACCGTCGCAGCGCAATCGTTGCAGTTGCATTCGGGCGGGTTTCCGTTTTGGAAACAGTCCTGAGATAGGCGCGGCGGCACCCAGTCGGGCGCCTGCCGCTGCGGGATCGTTCAATTCTTCTTCGCGATCTTCTCGCCCGATTTGTGGTGACGCTCCACCGCCTCGCTTTGGCCGAAGTCCTCCAGTTCGAACACTGGACGGATTTCGAGTTCGCTCGGGCCGGGCATCGGGTTGGGGCAGCGTTTGGCCCATTCGACCGCCTCGGCCATGTCCTTCACCTGCCAGAGCCAGAAACCGGCGACCAGCTCGTTGATCGCGGCGAACGGCCCGTCGATAACGGTGCGGTTCGGGCCGTCGAAGGCCACGCGCTTGCCGTTCGACGACGTCTTCAAACCCTCGCCGGCCAGCATGACGCCGGCATTGACCAGCTCTTCGTTGTATTTGCCCATAGCCTCGAGAAGCTCGTTCGAGGGCATGGTGCCCGCCTCGCTGTCCTCCGTCGCCTTCACCAGAACCATGACACGCATCGTCTTATCTCCTTTGATTTGCGGCAGCCCGACTGGTCTACCTGCCTATAAGACGAATAAGCTTCGGCAGAATCGACATCGGGCCGAAACTTTTTGCTCGAAAAGACGCTCTTCAGGCGCTCATCGACAAAGCGCTGCATCGTGGCCAGAGGGAAAACACTGTGGTTTGAAAGGCCAAGATCAGTAGTCTTGCTGTTTTTATTTTCAGATTCCAATGGGTTAGATATGGTGTTGAGGTAAAATAGTGGAAACGGCAGAGAAGATCCGCCTATATACGCCGCTCCAACTGATCGCTTGAATGCACCGAAGGAATGAGATCATCACCAGACGCGCGCTTCTTCTCGTCAACCCGAAGGCACGACGTGGTCAGGAATCGATTGCACCCGTCATAAAGCGGCTCAAAAGCGGCGGCCTGGCCGTCACCGTCGAGCCGTTGCCGGAGATCGCGCGTGACATCGTGCGGCTCCGCGATACCGCCGATCTCGTTATCGTATGTGGCGGGGACGGCTCGGTTTCTTCCGCAGCCGTTGCAGCAATGGAAAGCGGCTTGCCAATGGGCATCATGCCGATGGGGACAGCCAACGACCTTGCACGCACACTCAATATCCCGATGGATCTGCTAAAAGCTGCCGAAAGAACGCTAGGACGTAATTTCCATCCCAAGTCGGATTTCGATCTCGCGCGCCAAGGCGCTCTTGTGCGCGCGGACCTGCATTATGGCGATGCCGGCGAATGCGCCGATACCAGCCAGGCCAATCAAAGCGTTGATCCACAGAGCAGGAAACACGCCCAGGCCAGCCATCATCAGGGCAAAGCCGAAAGGTGCAAAGGCAGAGCTGAACTGGCGGGCGGCGGTGATCCAGCCGACGCGCGCTCCGTAACCGTCGCGACCGAACACCTCGAGCGGCAGTGTGCCGCCGACGATGCTCATCAGGCCGGAGCCGAGGCCGAAAAGGATGGCAAAGAGGACCGCGCCAGATAGCGAGGGCGCGGTGAGGAGCAGCACCGCCAGCCCGGCGCAAAGCGCGCCCGTCGCGCCGAGCGCCAGCCAGGTCTGCCGCAAGGCATTGCCGAACAGCATGTTGATGAGACGGCTCGCGACCTGCGATGGTCCGAAAAGGGTTGCGACGAAAACGCTGCTTGCGCCAAGACCTACCGCCGCGAGCAGAGGGACCATCTGGACGAGGACGGCTGAGAGGACAAAGCCTTCGATCGCGAACGCTGCGAGCATCAGGAGGAAAAGGGGTGACGCTCCGCGACGCTGACGGCTTGCCGGATCTTTGTTTTCGGCGGGCTGTTTGCTATTGTCCAAATTTTCATCGACATAGCGCGAGCGCCTTGCAAGCCAGGCGTGGACCGGCAGGCACACCGCCAGATGGAGTGCGGCGAACACGGCAAAGATCTCCCGCCAGCTCAGATGCTCGTGCAACATCGCAGTGAGCGGCCAGAACAGTGTCGAGGCAAATCCGGCGATCAGGGTCAGGTGCGTGATGCTTCGCTGGGCGTTACCGCCGCCCAACTGAACGAGCGCCACGAAGGCCGTGCTGTAGAGCACGAAGCAGGAGGCGAGTTCCATCGCCAGCACGCCGGCCGTGAAGCTCCAGCGCCCGGGCGCAAGCGCACATAAGAGGAGGGCCGCGGCTGCGGCCGCCGATCCGGGCATCATCATTTTTCCGGCACCGAACCTGTCGGCCAAATGTCCCGCGACGGGAGCCATCAGGGCGCTGGCGAACAGCGCCACGGAAAAAACGGCAAGCACCCATTGCCGAGACCAGGCCAGTTCTTCCGCCACGGCGGGCGCGAGCATGCTGTAGCTATAATAGAGCGTGCCATAGCCGATAATCTGGGTGGCGCCGAGCGCCCAGATCGCTGCCCCTGCAACCTTGCCGCTGCTCATTTGTCTGTTTCCATCGCCAGCTCGGCGGAGGCAGGTACCGGACCGCCACAGCCTTCGGTGGATCTCGCAATCTTGCGGATCACAGACACCAGAATATCACCGGCGAGGGCAAGCTCGCAGCTGTTGTCGATCTCGATCGCATCTTCGATATCGGGAGCCTCGATCATGGCGCGTCGCAGGCGCCGCTCGATTTCGGCTTTGCTTTCGCGGCGGCGAGCAGCTAACCGCGCTGCCAGGATATCAGGATCGCAGGTGACGAGAACCGTGGTCAACGTGCCGAATGCCGACCGGATGTTGGGCAGGGCCGCGCGCGAGCCATTGAGGACCGCCACACCACCCCGGTCGAGGTGCGCGTGCGTTTTGCGCGGCACGCCATAGCGCAACCCGTGCGCCTCCCAATCGACAGCGAAGGCGCCGGCGGCTCGAGCTGCCGCGAATGCTTCGGGTGAACAGGTATCGTGTTCCTCGGTCGATGCGAATGCCGGACGTGTGATGACACGGCGCACGAACAGGACCGATGAATTCGACACCAGCCGTTGTCTTGCGTAGGCGATCAGACTGTCCTTCCCCGCGCCGCTCGGACCGACGACCGCCAGCAGGGTGCCGGCATGAACCGGCACGTCCGCAACGGAACGGGATTTTGCTTCAGGCAACGCGACGGCCCTCGCGCCAGACCGAGCGGACGACCGGCACGCCGGCCGGCCTGCGCACGCGCACCAGGTCGGCGCGCAGGCCGCTGGCGATGTTGCCGCGATCGGCAAGACCCACGGTGCGCGCCGGCGTTGCGGTCACCAGACGAATGCTTTCCGACAGGCTCATGCCGCCCTCGTCGGCGAGTACGAATGGCGCATAGATCAGGCTGAACGGCACATAGTCCGACGAAAGTACGTCAAGTACGCCGGCATCAGCCAACGTCTTGGCCGAGATGTTGCCGGAATGGGATTTGCCGCGTACCACATTGGGTGCGCCCATCAGCACGGCCATGCCGGTTTCGTGCGAAGCCTTCGCCGCCTCCATGCTCGTCGGGAACTCTGCCACCCGCACCCCGAACGCCCTGGATTCCGCGACATGCTCGACCGTCGCGTCGTCGTGGCTGGCGATGGCGATGCGGTGCTTGTTGCACGCTTCGACGATCGCTTTGCGGTGCGGGGCCGCATAGCGGTTCGACTCCTCGATGCGCCTGGCCATGAAACGATCGAAATCGGCATCGTTGAGACCGCGCTTCTTCTTGTAGTAGAGCGTATATTGATCAAGTGTCTGGAACTGGCGCTGGCCGGGAGCGTGATCCATCAGAGAAGCCAGCTTTACCTGGGGGTCGCCGTGGAAATCCGCGAAATGCTCGAGCACGTCGCTTGCCGAGACTTCGCAGCGCAGATGGATGAAATGGCTGGCACGCAGGCGATCTTCCGAGCTGGCGCAGCGGATTGCGTCGGCAATGGTTCGCATTTCACCTTTCTGGAAGCCTGAATCCTCGTCAGATCCAAGACGCAGACAATCAAACACCGTCGTGATGCCCGAGGCGGCCACCTGCGCATCATGCGCTTGCAACGCCGCGAGGGCGTCCCATACCACGCCAGGACGCGGACTATAGTGGGACTCCAGATGATCGGTGTGAAGTTCAACGAGACCTGGAATGATATAGTCGCCCGCCATGTCTTCGCCCTGGTCGGAATGGCCGCTGTCCATGCCGGCTATGAGCCCGTCACGAATGAGGATAGAGCCGGTGACGATCTCGTTTTCGAGGACGATCCGCGCATTGGAGAGGACGGTTTCTTGCGGCATTCAGGTAGACTTTCCGGATTTTGACATGAAATAGATCGGGCAGGATATCAGAGAAACAGCTTGCGCATTTGCTGGGACAGGACGTCGATGAGCGACACGGTCACAAGCATGATGATCAGCATGGCCGCAGCCTGCGGATAGTAGAAGCCACGGATGGATTCGAAGAGCACCTGGCCGATGCCGCCAGCTCCTATCACGCCAAGGACGGTCGCGGCGCGCACGTTGGATTCGAAGCGGTAAAGTGCATAAGACATCCAAAGCGGCATGACCTGCGGCACCACGCCGAACACCACTTCCTGGAGCCGCGTTGCGCCTGTTGCCCGGATCGCTTCGACCGGGCGCGCATCGATCGCCTCCACGGCCTCGGAGAAGAGTTTGGCGAGAATACCGGTCGTGTGGATGAAAAGCGCCATCACACCGGCGAATGGCCCAAGGCCGACGGCGACGACGAAGAGCACGGCGAACACCAATTCGTGGATCGAGCGGCAGGCATCCATCAGGCGGCGCACGGGCTGTACGATATACCAGGGCGCGATGTTGCTGGCCGACAGGATGCCAAAGGGGATGGCGAAGACGCCGGCCAGAAACGTGCCCCACAGCGCGATCTGAATGGTGACCACCATCTCCTGCATGTAATAGCGCCATTCAGAGAAGTCCGGACGCGCGAAGCCACTGGCATATTCGGCCATATTGCCGGCGTCGGTGAACAGAAATGTCCAGCGCGGCATCTCGGCGGGAGCCCAGCTCCAGACGAGGAGCAGGACAAGGACGATCCAGCTGCCGGCTGTCCATCCACTGCGTGCCCAGTCCCGCTCCACGTCCGGACGGGCCTGCTCAGGGCTCATGATCTTTGCGGTATGTTCCATTTTGGATCTCGACCGGATTGTGGGACCGGTCGCGCCTCAGGGAGTCGCGACCGGTCAAAGAGGAGGGCCCGGATGGCCGGGGGCGAGGTCGTTAGCCCTGGGTCGACTTCAGCTTTTCCTCGAACCTGACCTTGTCAGCTTCCAGTTTCTCGATCTGCGCCTTCTTCTCGGCCTCGGGCAGCGAGGCGTCACCCTGGATCTTGGCGATGTTCTTCGTGAGTTCCATGATGCGGATCGGCAAGAGCTGGTCATCGGTCGAGGGCCTGAACGGCGCCCATTCGAGGCCGGCGAGCACTTCCTTCTCGTGTGCGATGTCGCCCTTCGACTTGTCGGTTCCATAGGTCACGAAGAATTCCCGGAGCTTGGCCTTGGTTTCTTCCGGCAGATCCTTGCGCCAAACCAGCGGGTCGGACGGGATGAGCGGCGACTTCCAGATCACCTTCAGCTTGGCAAACGCATCAGGAGCATTCTTCTCTATTACAGTCATATTTTCGGTGTTGTTCGTCGCTGCGTCCAACTGGCTATTGGCGACGGACATGGCATTGATCTCGTGGTTGGCGTTGGTCACGTTCTTGAAGCAGTCCTTCGGATCCACATTGTTGGCTGCGAAGATGAACGTGGTCGGCACCAGGAAGCCTGACGTCGAATTCGGATCGCCAAGGCCGAAATTCAGCGACTTGTCGCATTTCAGCAGGTCTTCGACCGAGTTCAGCTTGCTGTCCTTGGGCGCGAGGATGACGGACCAGTAGCCGGGATTGCCTCCGACATCGACCGACTGAACGAACACTTCGCCGCCGGCGCGGTCCACGGCTTCCATAGCCGACTTGTTGCCGTACCAGGCAAGCTGCACCTTGCCGAAGCGCATGCCTTCGATGACGCCGGAATAGTCGGATGCGAAGAAGGGTTTCACCTCGAGACCGGTGGCCTTGGACAGGTCAGCCAGAAGCGGCTCCCATTTCGGCTTCAGGTTCTGTTGCGATTCCGTGGAGATGATGCCGAAATTGATCTCTTCGGCGATCGCCGCGCTTGACAGGATAATGGCGAAGGCAGTGGCTGCCGCGCCCTTGAGAAATGCGTTCATGATAAGCTCCCTGTTGATGTGTTGACTATGCGAATGCCGGAACGCGCCCTGGTTTCGTGACGCGTTTCGGTTTGGCCGGCTGCGATGGCGTATCCGGCAAAATCAGTTCCTCGGAACTGGCGCCGTAAAGCTCCACCAGCATCTGGTTCGTCAGTTCCGACGACGGACCGTCGAAGACGATGCGCCCGTCGCGCAGTGCAATGGTGCGCGGGCAATAGCGGCGCGCATATTCGACCTGGTGTAACGACACGACGCAGGTGATCTGCTCGTCCCGGTTGACGGCGGCGAGGATCTCCATGATGCGCCGCGCGGAGGAGGGATCGAGCGAGGCGATCGGCTCATCGGCAAGCAGGATGTTGGAGCGTTGCACGAGCGTGCGGGCGATCGCCGCGCGCTGCTGCTGGCCGCCCGAGAGCGTGGATGCGCGTTGCCAGGCGACTTCGGGAATGCCGACCCGGGCGAGCGCTTCGCGGGCGGCCAGCTTCTCTTTCGACGTGAACAGGCCGAGCGTGCCCCGCCAGGCCGGTATCCGGCCAAGATTGCCGAGCAGCACATTCGATAACACCGACAATCGTCCGACAAGGTTGAACTGCTGGAAAACCACGCCGATGTTGCGGCGTATTTCGCGCGCCTTCGCCGACAGCCGGCCGCCGCCCTGCATCGGACTGCCGAGAACGTCGATCGTGCTTTCCCCCGCCAGGCCGATTTCCAGCCCGCAGATGTGGCGGATGAGGGTGCTCTTGCCGGAGCCGGACGCGCCGATCAGCGCAACCATCTCGCCGCGTTGAATGTCGAGGCTGATATTGTCCAGCGCACGCTTCTTGCCGAAGCTCTTGGACAGATTTCGAATGGAGATGGCGGTCATCGAGTTCCTCTTTCGACGCAGTCTAAACCGGAGACGTCGCGGCGCCCTGCCAGCCATTCGGGGCGGCGGAGGGGGCCGAGTGTCATCATGTTCTTAGCCCCGCCGTATGAAGCTCAGTTGTCGTTGAGATAGCAGTTTCGTGACGATCCACAGACGTGTGGGACCAGGCGGCGTTTTCGTGCCGGTCCAGGAACGCCTCGGCGCTGAGGTGGCGGAAGTCGTCGAGCGCATGGCGCAGCCTTTCGTGGGGCCAGTCCCACCAGGCCAGCGCCTGCATCCGCTGTGCGATCGCATCGGGAAAGCGCCGGCGCATGAACCTTGCCGGAACGCCGCCGACGATCGTGTAGGGCGCGACATCTTTCGTCACGACCGCACCTGCACCGACAATCGCGCCGTCGCCGATGGTTACGCCGGGCAGGATGGTGACGCCGTGTCCGATCCAGGTGTCGTGACCGATGAAGACGCGTCTGGCGCGGCGCGCCGCGAAGAAATCCGCTTCATGTTCGGCATCGTCGAAGTAGTCCGATGCGCGATAGGTGAAGTGGTGCAGCGTGGCGCGGGACATCGGATGATGCGTCGCATTGATACGCACCGACGCCGCAATATTGGCGAACTTGCCGATGGTGACGCACCAGCTCTGGCAGTTCTCCATCACATAGGAATAGTCGCCGAGTTCCGTTTCCACGAGGCGTCCGCCCTCCGCGACTTCGGTGTAGCGGCCGAGACTGCAGTTTTCGAGTTGCGCCGTCGGATGGATAACAGGCGTTTCGGACAGGCGGGCCATGGTTACGTGTCCTTTCCAAGCGGTGCGAAGCCGGTGACGTCGATGATCGTGTCGGCGACTGCGCTGCGCACATCGGCGTCGTGAAAGATGCCGAGAAGAGCCACGCCGGCTTTTTTCTTTTCAGCGATCATGTCGATGACGACCGACCGGTTCACCGCATCGAGCGAAGCGGTCGGTTCGTCGAGCAGCAGGATCGGATGATCGGTGATGAAACCGCGCGCGATGTTGACGCGCTGCTGCTCTCCGCCCGAGAAGGTGGCGGGAGGCAGGTTCCACAGCCGCTCGGGAAGATTGAGCCGGGAAAGGAGATCGCCGGAGCGCCGCGTTGCCTGCGGGCGGTCGATGCCGCGTTCGACCAGCGGTTCCGCCACGATATCAAGCGCGCTGACACGGGGAACGACGCGCAGGAACTGGCTGACATAGCCGATCGTTTCCCGGCGCAATTCAAGGACCGTCCGCGGTTCTGCGCGGGCAAGATCGATCTCTGCGCCGCGGTGGCGCACGAGAATCTGGCCGGCATTGGCGGCGTAGTTGCCATAGAGCATCTTGAGGATGGAACTCTTGCCGGCGCCCGAGGGACCGCCGAGCACAGCGCACTGACCGGGCTGCAGTGAGAAGGCGGCGTCGGTAATGACCGGCAACTCGATACCGCCACGCAGATGCATTTTGAAAGTCTTGGCCAAGCCGGAGGCGATGAGGGAGGGGATCATGGCGGTGTGACCTCAGACCTGCAGGATGGAAGAGACGAGGAGTTGGGTGTAGGGTGCCTGCGGATCGTCGAGCAGGCGATCGGTCAACCCATGCTCCACCACGCGGCCATCCTTCATCACCAGCATGCGGTGCGACAGGAGACGCGCCACGGCGAGATCATGCGTCACGATGATGACGGCGAGGCCGAGGTCGTTGACCAGTCCGCGCAACAGGTCCAGCAGTCTTGCCTGGACCGAGACGTCGAGGCCGCCTGTCGGTTCGTCCATGAAGACAAGCCGCGGCGCGGTGACGAGATTGCGGGCGATCTGAAGGCGCTGGCGCATGCCGCCGGAGAAGGCGCGCGGCTGGTCGTCGATGCGCTCAGTGTCGATCTCGACACGGCCGAGCCAGTCGGTCGCGGTCGAGCGCAGCCTTCCGTAATGGCGCTGGCCGACGGCCATCAGTCGCTCGCCCACATTGGCGCCCGCAGACACGGTCATGCGCAGTCCGTCCGCCGGATTCTGATGGACGAACCCCCAGTCGGTGCGGAGCAGGACGCGTCTCTCGGCTTCTTCCAACTGATAGAGATCGCGCATTTCGCCGTCGCGCATGCGGTAGGAGATCGTGCCGGATGTCGGTTCGAGGCGCGTCGAGATGCAGTTCAAAAGCGTCGTCTTGCCGGAACCGGATTCGCCGACCACCGCAAGTACCTCGCCTGGCCATATGTCGAAGCTGACATCGGCGCAGCCGATGCGAGCGCCATAGGTCCTGGTTACCGAGCGGACCGACAACAGCGGCAGCGCCGCGCTTTCCCGGTCCAGGGTTTCGATCTTGGCAGCGGCGACGGTCATGGCGCGACCTCGCCTGAAAGCGCGCCGCGCAGGCCTTCGGCACGCCGGCTCTCGCAATGATCGGTGTCGGAGCACACGAACATGTTTCCGCCGCGGTCATCCAGAACGACCTCATCGAGATAGACCCGCTCGGCCCCGCACAAAGCGCACGGCTTGTCGAAGCGCTGCACTTCGAAGGGATGATCCTCGAAATCGAGGCTGACCACCTCGGTATGGGGCGGCAGGGCGTAGATGCGCTTCTCGCGGCCAGCGCCGAAGAGCTGCAGCGCTTCCGACATATGCATCTTGGGATTGTCGAACTTCGGCGTGGGGGAAGGGTCCATCACGTAGCGGCCTTCGACCTTCACCGGATAGGCGTAGGTGGTGGCGATATGGCCGTTGCGCGCGATGTCTTCGTAGAGCTTCACATGCATCAGGCCATATTCCTCGAGCGCATGCATCTTGCGCGTTTCGGTCTCGCGTGGCTCGAGGAAGCGCAGCGGCTCGGGGATTGGCACCTGATAGACCAGCACCTGGCCTTGCTTCAGCGGCGCCTCGGGAATGCGGTGGCGCGTCTGGATGATGGTGGCATCCGCTGTCCGAGTGGTCGTCTCGACGCCTGCGACCCTTTGGAAGAATTTGCGGATCGAGACGGCGTTGGTCGTGTCATCGGCGCCCTGGTCGATGACCTTCAGCACGTCCTTTGGCCCGAGGATCGCTGCGGTGACCTGAACGCCGCCCGTCCCCCAGCCATAAGGCATCGGCATCTCGCGGCTGGCAAAGGGCACCTGATAGCCGGGAATGGCGATGGCCTTCAGGATGGCGCG
Source organism: Phyllobacterium phragmitis (assembly GCF_002980495.1). Classification (GTDB taxonomy): domain Bacteria; phylum Pseudomonadota; class Alphaproteobacteria; order Rhizobiales; family Rhizobiaceae; genus Paramesorhizobium; species Paramesorhizobium phragmitis. Next base: position 378,308 of record NZ_PVBR01000003.1, on the reverse strand, counting down.
CCGGATCATCCGCTTGGTTTGTTCGTCGAGATAAGCGAAATTGTAGCTTGAAGTCCGTGCATGCGCGGTCATTCAGCCGCCTCCTTGTTTTCCTTGGCGCTTTCAGCTTGTGCCTGCTCGAATTGCGCGCGCATGGTGCGCACGAGGCCGAGTTCGGCCTGAAAGTCGACGTAATGCGGCAGCTTCAGATGTTCGACGAAGCCGGTCGCCTGCACGTTGTCGCAATGGGAGATCACAAACTCCTGGTCCTGCGCCGGCGCGACGATGTCCTCGCCGAACTCCTCGGCGCGCAAGGCGCGGTCGCACAGCGCCATCGCCATCGCCTTGCGTTCCGATTGTCCGAAGACGAGGCCATAGCCGCGGGTGAACTGCGGCGGCACCTTGGCCGAACCCTGGAACTGGTTGACCATCTGGCATTCGGTGAGCTGCACGCGGCCAACCGGCACGGCAAAGCCGAGCTCGGGCATATAGACCTCGACCTCGATCTCGCCGATACGGATCTCGCCGGCAAAGGGGTGGGAACGGGCGTAGCCGCGTTGCGTCGAATAGCCGAGCGCAAGCAGAAAGCCTTCGTCGCCGCGTGCGAGGCTTTGCAGGCGCATGGCACGGGACAGGGGAAATTCCAGGGGCCTCTGGTTGATGTCGCCAGGCTCGCCATCCCTGCCGGAATCCTCTTCGATCAGGCCTTCGCCGCCGAGAATATCCGCGATCCGCGCAATCGGTTCGGCCGCGCTTTCACGCGTCTCGCCTGATACGATTTCGGGGTCGCCTTCGAGCTCCTCATCAAGCAGCCGATGCGTATAGTCGAAGGTCGGCCCGAGCAACTGGCCGCCGGGCAGATCCTTGTAGCAGGCGGATACGCGGCGCTCGACCCGCATGGCTCCGGTGTCGACCGGCTCGGCGAAGCCGAAGCGCGGCAAAGTGGTGCGATAGGCCCGCACCAGAAAGATCGCCTCGATCACGTCGCCGCGCGCCTGCTTGATGGCGAGTGCTGCAAGCCGGCGGTCATAAAGCGAGCCTTCGCTCATCACCCGGTCGACGCCGAGGGCCAGCTGTTCGGCAATCTGGTCGAGCGTCAGCGCAGGCACCGAACGGTTGCCGCGGCGGCGGTCGGCAAGCAGGCGGTGTGCGTTGTCGATGGCCGCTTCGCCACCCTTGACTGCAACATACATGGCTTAATCCTCCCCCTCGACAAGGCGCGCCGAGCGCGGCAGGCATGCGATCGCCTCGCCAGCGATCAGGATCAGGTCGACGCCGCGTGGAAAACGGCTGATATTCTCATTCCACTGGTCGGCAAAATCGGATGGCAGACCAAATGGCGCTATCGATGCCGTTCCCTCGATGCCGGGGCCGTGGAAGGTGAGCGGCACACCACCCTCGAAGCTCTCGATCTGCAGGACGAGCGTTGCCGAGCGGTCCGGATATTCCTGGGTTCCCTGCGCAAAATGGTCGAGCGGCGGCATTGCAGCCGGGTTGGCGACGAGCGCAAAGGCAGTGCCAGCCGGCGCATCCGCAAAGCGCGCGTTGGTATGAAAGGCCAGCCACGCCCGTAAGGCTTCACTGCCGCCCAGCGCCGGATCGAGCCAGACCGGCGTATCGGCATCGATCAGGGTGCAGGCGACCGCTCCAGTCAGGGGCTGAAGAGGGGCAGGCGGGACTGCGCGCGGGAATACCGGCGTGATCGTTGCCGGGCGCGCCATCGCATCCATGATCGCGCGGAAGGTCGCCTGCGCGTCGAAAACCGGCTGAGCGAAGCCGCCGTCGAGTGTGTTTGCCTCAGTCTGCATCATCTTCTCCGCGCACCATGGTGAAGAAATCGACCCGGGTGGCCGCCGTTTGCTGCCGGCGCTTTTCATCTTCGCCATCGAGCTCGCTCCGTATTGGCGCAATTATTTCGGCATCGATCAGGGCGGCCGTCTCGATGTCGTGGCAGAGCGCATCGACAATGGCGGAAAGGCGCACCTTTGCGTGGTCCCGCCCAAGCGCCATGGCATGGCCGACGGAACCGTCGTCCAGCTTCACACTGACGCGTGTGATGGTCGCTTCGCCGATGTTGAAGGCCTCTCCGGTCCCGCCCGTTCGGCCCCGCAACATCACAAGGCCGTATTCCGGTCCACGCAGAAGCTTGTAGGCGGGATCGAGCCCGAGCTTCGCCCAAAGCCCCTGCAGCCGACTGGTCTTGCAACGTGCCAGAACGGACATCCGGCTCCGTCTGGCAGCAATTTCTGTTTCGATATCCATCGCATTTCCAAATTGTATATTGATCTAGACAAGTGGATAAGTTAATCCATACATAACGCGTCTCGATGACGGGCAAATGACAGCAGCACGAAAGGGTCGAATAGTGAAAAAGGCGGGGTTGCAGCGGGGGGTGGGCGTGGCGCTGTGGCGGCAGATCGCGGACGGTATCCGTCAGGGCATCGCGGGTGGGCTGGCGGACGAGAACGGCCGTCTGCCACCGGAAAGCCAGCTTGCGGAACGCTTCGGCGTCAATCGCCACACGGTGCGGGTCGCCATCTCGGCGCTTGCCCATGAAGGCGTACTGCAATCGGAACAGGGGCGCGGTACCTATGTCAGGCGCCAGAAGCGGCTCGTCTATCCCATCGGCGAGCGTACACGCTTTTCAGCCGGTATCGGTGGACAAGCGCGCGAGACCCGGAGCGAAATGACCAGCCACACAAACGAGCCGGCAAGCGAACCGATCGCCTCGGCACTCGGACTTCAGCCTGGCGAGATGCTGATCCGCGTCGAGAATCTGGGGAAGGCGGACGGCGTGCCGGTCTCCCGGTCGACGTCATGGTTCGGCGCCGGACGATTTGCGACGATTCCGGAAGCCTACGCCAGGACGGGCTCGATCACCGAGGCCCTGGCCGAGTGCGGCATCGAAGATTACCGCCGTGCGTCGACGCGCGTGGAAGCACGCCACGCGGACGAAGCGGACACACGCGAACTCAAACTCGCGCCCGGCGCCATCGTCATCATCACGCATGCCCTGAACACGGACCTTGGCGGCGCACCGATCCAGTATTCAATGACGCGGTTTGCGGCCGACCGGGTCGAGCTTGTCATAGAGAGCTCTCGTGCCGTCGCATCACAGGATCATCAGGACGGGCTGGCGCGTCAGCAGGGACCAGCCTGACTGGTGACGAGCGTCGCTGGCACGAATGTGGTGCGCTGCGCTTCCTGGCGTGACCGGCTTTTCTGTTGGCAGGTGTCGCAGAACCGTCTCGACATGCGAAGCTTTTCGGTGTTCGGCCGTCGGCGATTTCAACCGAGCTACCCTCTTTCACTGCAAAGGCGCAGCCCGGCTTGAAAATATGCACCAAATAAACTAAGTCTATTGGACTAAGCTAGGAAGAAAATCCATGCATACCGTCAACATTCATGAGGCAAAAACCCACTTGTCGCGATTGATCGAAAAGGCAGCCAAGGGCGAGCCTTTCATCATAGCGAAGGCAGGCAAGGCGATGGTCAAGGTGGTCGCCATCGAAGCTCCTTCACCGCGGGATGCGCGCCGTGTTGGCTTCATGGCGGGACAGTTTACCGTGCCAGATGACTTCGATCGAATGGGTGACAGCGAAATCGATCAACTCTTCCATGGCAACAAATGAAGCTGTTGCTCGACACCCACCTTCTGCTTTGGGCGGCTGGCGAGCCTGAGCGGCTCTCAACTGCCGCCCTCGCGGAAATTGAGAATCCGGACAATGAGCTGATCTTCAGCGCGGCTAGCCTGTGGGAGGTCGCGATCAAGCGCGGTTTGGGCCGCGAAGACTTTACCGTCGATCCACGTCTCCTGCGGCGCGGTTTGCTCGACAATGGCTATCAGGAACTGGATGTATCGGGCTTGCATGCCGTTGGCGTAGACGGACTTCCGCCCATCCACAAGGACCCGTTCGACCGGATACTCATTGCCCAGTCCATCGTCGAAGGGATCACCCTGCTCACAGTCGACGAACGCATTGCACAGTATCCAGCGCCTGTTCGTCGACTGTGAGTAACCTTCTGAACGGGCTCGACCACCGAGGCCCTGGCCGAGTGCCGCATCGAAGGCTGCCGCAGCAGGGATCAGCCTGACTGGCGACGAGCATCGCTGGCACGAATGTGGTGCGCTGCGTTCCCGGATAATGGCCGCGGCGGGACCGGGATCAGTTTTGGCCGGCTACCCTACCCTTCGATTCCACTGCCGGCTTGCGGATCCGAAGGAGCCGCCTGTGGCCGGTGCGCCAGCCCCGCCAGCTTTGCGCGATTGATAGAATTCGAAAGAACGCCGTCAGCGGCAGAGGCAGGGGCGTTCCAAGTTCGTCGTAAAACCGGTCCTCCGCGTGCCGCCGGCTGCGAGGGCTGTCATCTTTGGGCAGGTTCGAGAAAGCGATGATGGCTGCAAACACCTCGTACATGGTTCAACCTCCGTGAATGAAAAGCCATCATCTCAATTACGGGGAATCTTTCGCTTCTTGAACGGTGAAAACTGCGCTATGTTTTTCATTGATGAAAAACATAGGCTGGGACACTTACGCGTTGTTCATGCAGGTCGCGCGCCATGGCGGCCTTTCTGGCGCGACCGCTGTCAGCGGCCTCAGTCCCGCTACAATCGGACGGCGGATGCTTGAACTCGAGGCCGGTATCGGACGCGTGCTCTTCGTGCGAAGCCGAACGGGTTATCGGTTGACCGCGGACGGATCATTGCTCTTTGACCAGGTCCTGGAAATGGAAGGGGCTGCCCGCCGGATCCGGAACTGGCGGGAAGAGGGTGCCGGTACTGCGCTGGTAAGGATCGCCTGCGGAACCTGGCTGGCCTGGTGGATGGCGAAAAACTTTGTGGCGATCCGGAACGAGCGGGACGATTTCCGCATCGACCTGTTGATCGCCGAGCGACGGGCAAGTCTGGCTCACCGGGAAAGTGATATCGGCATCCGCGCATTCGTGCCTGAAGAGCAGAACCTGGCGTCCCGGCGGCTCGGCGAGGTGGCTTATGCCGCCTATCGAGCGCGCAACGCCCACCCTTCGGTTGCTGATCGGTGGCTGGCGGTCGCGGAGCATCAGGCGATTTCGGCCTATCTGCGGTATCCCCACCAGGAGCAGGCGAGCCGGATAGCGGTGACGGTGAATCGGCCGCGATCGCTGAGGGATCTGGTGATTGCCGGGGCGGGGGTTGCGGTGCTGCCCTGTTTCGTCGCAGATCAGGATAGCCGGCTGGAGCGTGTGGGTGGCGAAATCGAAATGCTGCGGCACAATCAGTGGATCGTCATGAACGACGACGATCGCCACAGGCGGGAGATCCGGACAGTGGTCGATCGTATGACGAAGCTGATCCGCAGTCACGGCGAGCTGTTTGCAGGTCGCCGCCCAGCGCGCGAAATCGATCGCTGAGAAGAAGGTGCGGGTACATCAGTATTGGGTGTCGCAATGCATCGGCAGTTCTTGGGACAAAGTGTTTTCAGGTAGCCTGAGCAGCAGGTAGCGCGTGTCAGGCCTGCGATCTCGAAGGACGGGTCGCAAGCCAGATGACGTGGCGTGCACCGCGCCGCGTGGTACCGGCGCGCACGCCGACCTCCTCGACCGCAAAACCGGCTTGGCGAAGGTAGCGTGTGAACGCCGCGTTGGGGCCAGACGACCAGACCGACAGAATGCCGCCGGGCGTAAGCGCGGAGAAAGCGGCGCGCAAACCGCGCGCATCATAGAGAGGATCGTTGCCCTCGCGGCTCAGCCCCTCGGGCCCGTTGTCTACGTCGAGCAGGATCGCGTCCCAAGCCGCGCGCCTTTCGCCGATTATCGCGCCAACGTCATTTTCGACGATCGTCACGCGCGGATCAATAAGGCTGTCGGCATGGAGCTCAGCCAAAGGCCCGCGCGCCCATGCCACGACCGCAGGGACCAGCTCTGCCACGGTGATCCGGGCCGTCTGCGGCAGAAGCGGCAAGGCGGCGCGCAACGTGAAACCCATTCCGAGACCACCAATCAGGATATGCGAAGGAGATGCCGCAAGGCGCTCGATCGTCAGGCGCGCCAATTCTGCTTCCGAGCCGCTGAGCCTGCTGTTCATCAGTTCGTTGGCGCCCAGCATAATCGAAAACTCGGCGCCGCGTCGCTTCAGCCGCAGCGTTTCGCTGCCGCCGGGGATGTTTGCGGTATCGAGCGTTTCCCAGGGAATCATCTACGGCCCTTCGGTTGAGGTGATTGAACTCGTATAGCCGATCGTCGAGGCGATGCCTATCGCGTGTGCGAGCCACGGGTGGTCGACGTGCTCCTGCCCGACGACATCGGGGTTCATGCTGTGGGGATCGAGGTCGGTGTTTTTCCACCGGGTTCGGCGACATCGACGGTGAAGCCCGCCCCGACAAACTTTTCGTGCATAACGACGAATTCTTCGGTTCAAACACCGCTCTCGTGCTTGCTGCCATCGGCGCGAGTCCAGGTATAGGCTGCGGAAAGTATGATCAGAATACTGCTCATGACATCACCATTTGTGTCGTTCAACTGCTCAGCGATGAGAGGCCGATTGCCCATGGTCCGCGCGCCTTCTTCACAGCAGGTGCTCGATGCGGATCGGCAGTTCGCGTAGCCGCTTGGGCAATTCCTCAACTGGGCCGCATCGGCCATGCCTTCGGTAAACGCGGGCGCCCGACAAGATCGATGTGATCCACGGCCCTCCGTCTCAAAAGCCGGTTCATAGGCCGTCGCACCTCAAGAGCCCATTGATGGATGCTCGGCGGTCGAGATCAGATGCATTTCGACTGCTGCTGGATCGCGTGTCTGGCACAAGAGGGGGTATCGCGACCTCGATCTGGATCAAAGTCCGCGATGCTTGGCTAACTCCCAGCCGCCCCAGGGAGTTGACTAGTATGGTAGTAGTGTTTCATGTTCAGGAAGGAGGAGGGGAGGACATGTCAATGAATGTGCGCACTGCGACTACATTTCCTGTGCCTCCGCACGTCTTTCTGGAAAAGGCGGTTGGTCCGCAGCTGTGGCGCGCGATCCGCGAATGGATACTTCGGGGCGAATTGCTGCCGGGTGCGCGCCTTTCCGAGATTGATGTGGCCAACGTCTTCGGCGTCAGCAGACAGCCTGTGCGCGAGGCGTTCATCAAACTGGCCGAGGAATCGCTGCTCGAAATCAGACCGCAACGGGGGACCTATGTCAGCCGTATTCGCATTAGCGCAGTCACCTCGGCACGCTTTGTTCGAGAAGCGGTCGAAGCAGACATTGTCCGGCTGGTCGCAGTGCAGCCGAGCGATGAATTGATCCTCGATCTGGAGCGTCTTCTTGACGCGCAAAGGCTCGTGGCGGAAGGGCCGGATCCCCAAGGTTTCCTGATACTTGATGAGCAGTTCCATCGCCGCCTCGCCGAGGCGGCCGGGCAGGGGTCTGGTTGGGAAATCCTTCAACCATTGAAGACGCAGATGGATCGCATGCGATATCTCAATGCACGACACTTTCCGCGTGATCGGCTCATCACGCAACATGCCGACGTGGTTTCGGCGATCCGCGAGCGCGATCCTGATGCCGCCGAAGCGGCCATGCGGGGGCATTTGCGTCAGATTCTCGACGATCTGCCCGTTATGGCGGCGGCTCTTCCCGATTTCTTCGAGCCGCGCGGAGGGCCCGTGACGTGACCTCAGCGACTGCGTTTGCGACAGACATCGTGCCCCGCTGGATCGCCATGGCCGCCGATCACAAGAGGGGCGGGTTGGTGGAGCGCCTCGATGGCGAGGGAAGGCCGGTCTTCGGCGAGCCGAAAACGACACTGGTGCATGCGCGGACCGTATTTTCTCTGGCCCACTTGTGCCTGGCCACCGGCAATTCCACCCTTCTCGACTCTGCCCGTAAAATTCATGCTTTCATGGATACGCATCTTCGCCATCCGGAGGGCGGCTATCGCTATGCCGTTGATCCCGACGGCAGCCCCCGGGAGGGCAGCGCAAGTCGGGTGCGGCGCACCTACGACCAATCCTTTGTGCTTCTCGCTCTGGTGACGTTGCGAAAGGCCGACCCTCAGGCTGTGGCCGAGGGGCGGATTGAAGAACTATGGCGCTTCATCGAAAGCTTGACGGAGCCTGCGACGGGCGCGCTCTACGAAGACGACCAGATGGCTCTCAAGGGTGCGCAGGCCGGTGACCGGCGGGCCCAAAATCCTCAAATGCATATGCTTGAGGCGGTCCTGCAGGCCTACGAGTTGACCCGCGAGGTCGTATGGCTCGAACGCGCGACACGGTACGTCTCATTGTTGCAAGACTATTTCATCGACCGATCGACCGGCTCCGTTCGAGAACTCGTGAGCCACGATCTGTCACCTCTTGAAGGGGCCGAGGGGCTAAGGCGTGAGCCGGGACACCAATATGAATGGGCGTGGCTGCTGCATCGCTACGCCGATCTGAGCGGCGATGACCATGTCCGACCCCTGGCTGACCGGATGACCGTGTTTGCCGATACCTACGGCATTCGCCGCACGGGCGACCCGCTCGACGGCGCACCTTTCGATGCATTGGCCGCAGATGGCAGCATCATTGAAGATACCCATCTTCTCTGGCCGCTGACGGAGGCCGGCAAACTTGCCTGTATGCTTCACCTGAGGGGAGACGCTCGCGCCGCGGCAAGAGCAAGGAAATGGGAGAGGCTGATCTTCAGCCGGTTCTTTGCTTGCGATCGGACCCGATGGGTCAATCAACTGGACGGCCGCGGCGGCGTGATCTGGCCCGACGCGCTAAGCCGATTGATCTATCACGTCGCGCTGTTCGTTACCGAAGGGGCACGGACAGGGCTCTGGCATATACAGCCGAAACTACGCATTTCACCATCATCATCACCACAGGGAGGAACCGACTGATGATCCACGCCACACGCATTACCGCGCTCGCAGCTGCGCTTTCACTGTTGGGCGGCGCTGCCGTCGCCCAGGAATACCAGTTCAATCTATCGACGTCGCAGCCGGTTACCGATCCATTGGTGATCGCCATGCAAGGGGCCGAAAAGCGCATCGAGGAACGCTCGGCGGGCCGTATCGATGTGACGATCTATCCGAGCTCCCAGCTTGGAGAAGACAATGACGTGCTTGAGCAAATTCGCGGCGGCGCGCCTATCGCGGTGCTGGTCGATGCCGGACGCCTCGCTCCGTTCAAGCAGGAACTCGGCATTCTTGCCGCGCCCTATCTGGTTGATGACTACACACAATATGCAGCCATTACGGAATCGCCGGTTTATGACGAATGGGTCGAGAGCCTTGCCGCCGATGCCGGCTTGCGCCTGCTGAACTACAACTGGTTCCAGGGCACCCGACAGATGTTCACGAAGAAGCTGATCGAGAAGCCTGCCGATCTCAGCGGAGTGCGCATTCGCACGATCGACGCTCCCAGCTGGATCGCCACCGTCTCCGCCATGGGCGCAACACCAGCGCCAATGGCGTGGTCGGAAGTATATTCAGCCCTTCAGCTTGGTGCGATAGACGGCGCTGAGGCACAGCTGACCGGTGCGGCCGGCATCAAGCTGCAGGAAGTCACCACCAATGTCGCGCTCACCAACCATATCCAGCTTTTCACCGGTCTGGCGACGTCCGAGCAGTGGTGGAAGTCGCTGCCGGAGGACATTCGGACCATCATAGACGAAGAGTTGAAGGCGGCTGGCGATGAAGCCACGCGGATGACGGCCGAAAAATTGACCGAGGTGCAGTCCATGATGGAGAAGGCAGGGGTTGCTTTCAACAAGGTGGACCTGGCGCCGTTCCGTGAAGCGACGGCAAAGGTTTATGAAGAAGTGGGACTGGTCGAGGCCCGCGAAGCTCTCAAACCCTACCTGCCCAAGGCGCAATAACGCCATCGGACGCCGACACCGGCAATAGTTGGCGCGGGGACAACTCGCGCCGACATCCGTCAGTTCGGGGATTTGCTCCCGCGAAGAAAGGGATAGCGATGCTGTGGCGCATCTATGACAGAGTGGAGCTCGTGCTCGCGCTTATCTTGTTGACGGCAACGGTGTCGGCGGTGCTGATTGCTGCCATAGGCCGCACTCTCGGGGCTCCGGTGACGTCGGCACCCCAATTTGCACAGTTGTTCCTTCTCTGGACGTGTATGTTCGGCGCCGATCTGTGCATGCGTCTGGGCGAGCACATCCGGGTAGCGGCATTGATAGAAATGGCCCCCCACGGGGTTCAAAAAATTCTGTCTGCGTTTTTGGAGATCCTGGTCCTTGTGTTCCTGATCTGGATTGCCTGGCACGGCTTCCAACTGGCTGCGGGAAATTGGTCCCGCGAACTGGGAGCATCCGGCCTCAGCTACGGCGTCGTCACATTGGCTTTGCCTGTAGGTGCCGTTCTGATGACCATATCGACGCTTCGGCGGATTGCCGCGAAGGGCTGGGGCAGGGTTTTCGAACCTGACACCGATGCCGAGGAGTATCCCCTGTGATTTCGACGATGATCCTGGTCGGCGCGCTCGCGCTCATCGCTCTCGGCATGCCCGTGGCCTTTGCCATCGGTATAGCAGGCTCGGCTTATTTCCTGCTGCCGTCGGTTTTCCTGCCGGATAGCACGGCTGTGCAACGCATCGTGGCCGCCAGCCAGTCGTTTCCGCTCTTGGCAGTGCCGCTGTTCATTCTTTTGGGCAATCTGATGAACAGTTCGGGCATTACCCCAAGACTGGTGGGGCTGGCGACGACGATAGCGGGATGGATGCGCGGTGGTCTTGCTCAATCCACGCTCATCCTCAGCGCCCTCATGGGCGGCGTCTCCGGATCGGCCGTGGCGGATGCGGCCATGCAGTCGCGAATTCTAGGCGAGCCCATGGTTCAGAAAGGCTACAGCCGCGGCTTCACGGCGGCCTTGCTGTCGATAGGGGGCCTTATCACAGCGACCTTGCCGCCAAGCCTCGGCCTTATCCTTTACGGCTATCTCGGAGAAGTCTCGATTGGCCGGCTTTTTATCGCGGGCATCGTACCGGGCGTTCTCCTGACTGTTGTTCTGATGGCGACTACCTGGGGCATTTCCGTGCGTCGCAACTATCAGCCTGAAAACAAGCGCCCACCGACGCTTCGCGAAGTCTGGGTGGATTTCAAGCGTAGCTTCTGGGCGGTATTGTTTCCAGTGTGGCTGCTGATCGGAATTCGCTTCGGCTATTTTACGCCATCCGAAGCGGGGGCATTCGCGGTGGCCTATGCCCTGTTCATTGGCTTCCTCGTTTATAGAGAATTGACGATCCCGGCATTGATCGACGCGCTTGTGCGTAGCGTGCGCGATATCGGAATGATCATGCTGATCATCCTGCTCTCTGGTGTTTTCGGCTACGTCATCACCTTTGAGCGTGTGCCGCAATCGATTGCCGAGTTTTCCCTCACCGCAATTACCAATCCGACAGTTCTGCTGTTCGTGATCTGCGGGTTTCTTCTGGTGCTGGGTATGCTGATCGAGGCGACCGTGCTCGTGATGCTTTTGACCCCTATCCTCGTTCCGGTCATAACCGCTGCAGGCATAGATCCCGTGCATTTCGGGCTCGTCATGATGACGCTCGTGACCTTTGGCGGGATGACGCCACCGGTGGGCGTTTCGATGTTCACCGTTTGCGGGATCCTCCGCTGCTCATACAAGGATTACGCGCTTGAGATGTTACCGCTCGCCGCTGCGGTTTTGTTGTTGGTCTGCCTGATGATCCTGTTTCCGCAGATCGTTCTCTTTTTGCCGGATTGGGTGATGTAAAGGCGCTGAACCGATCTGTTGACCCACGACGCCCTTGGCGCTCGACAATTTGTTCGATACGCTTCCGTGAAGGGGCGACGAAGACATGAATGACGTAGAAATGACGACTGCCGGAGATCTGGGTGGCCGAAAGGGAACTGCGGCTGAAGTCTTTGCCGTGTTTTTGAAACTGGGGCTGACGTCTTTCGGCGGCCCGATTGCCCATCTGGGCTATTTCCGCGATGAACTCGTGGTTCGCCGGCGCTGGATAGACGAGAAGGGCTATGCCGATCTCGTCGCGCTGTGCCAGTTTCTGCCCGGTCCGGCATCGAGCCAGGTCGGCTTTGCGCTGGGGCTCCTGCGCGGCGGCCCGCTGGGTGCCGCTGCTGCCTGGATCGCCTTCACCTTGCCGTCGGCGATCCTGCTCGTGCTGTTTGCCCTTGGCGCGGCCTTGTTCGGCGGATCGATCGGCTCGGGCATCATCCACGGCCTCAAGGTCGTCGCAGTCGCCATCGTCGCCCAGGCGGTCTGGGGCATGGCGAAAAACCTCTGCCCCGACAGGGAGCGCGCCAGTATCGCCTTGGCTGCCCTGCTCATCGTGGTTCTCGTCGCCGGATCGATCGGGCAGGTCGCGGCCATCGCAGCCGGCGGCCTCGCCGGGCTCTGGTTATGCCGAACCTCATGCGAAGCAATTACCGGACACATGCGCTTTCCCGTCTCGCGCGCCGTGGGCGCCATGGCGCTCGTCGCGTTTTGCTTCATGTTGATAGGCCTGCCGATTTTCGCCGCGGTCACGTCCTCGCAGGGTCTGGCGGTCTTCGATTCCTTCTATCGTGCCGGATCGCTGGTGTTTGGCGGCGGCCATGTCGTGTTGCCGCTCCTCGAGACGGAGGTCGTGCGGCCCGGCTGGGTATCGGCAAACCAGTTCCTGGCCGGTTATGGCGCAGCCCAGGCCGTGCCCGGGCCGCTGTTCACCTTCGCCGCCTATCTCGGCACGGTGCTTCAACCCGAGCCCAACGGCCTGTTGGGCGCCGCCATTGCGCTTGTCGCGGTGTTCCTGCCCGGCTTCCTGCTGCTGATAGGGATCATTCCGTTCTGGGACGAATTTCGTGCACGAGCGGGCGCCCAGGCTCTTATGCGCGGCGCCAATGCAGCCGTCGTCGGTATTCTCGGTGCTGCCCTTTATAATCCGGTCTGGACCAGCGCCATCGTCGGCCCTTACGAATTCGCGCTGGCGATCACCTGCTTTGTCTTGCTCATGGCCTGGAAGTTTCCGCCATGGATCGTTGTCATCGTCGCGGCGGCTGGCGGAGTGCTGATCGGCATTGTCTGAGTTTTGAGCCAGCGCGATGACGGATATCTTGGTACGCTATACGGTGCCCTTTGGCGGACGTCTTCGGGTCGACCATGGGCTCGCCGTGCGTGAAGCCCTTGTCACCGGACGCGGCATAGCCCCCGCTTATCAATGGCTTATATCGACGATCTCGTGGCAAAGGTCGGCTCGAGGTGGTTCTGCCCGACTATTCGCCGACATCAGTGCCGCTGAGCATTCCGGAGCGCGCGGGTCCGGCTCATGGTCAATTTCCTGGCTGAAGAGATTGGCAGCTTCCCCGGGATCGAGCGACAATAACCAGGACCTAGCTCGCCAACGCATGAATCTGGACGGCTACGCCCATAGCCGTTGGCAGGACCAAGCGGTTCATTTGTCAAAGGCCGTCTTTAGGAGACAGATTCTCCAGGCTTCGATGGGTCAATGAAGCCGCCAACTTGCGCTTCATGCGGAATGGACCAGCCGAAATAGACCTCCGCCTCGATGATCTTGCCGTCACGCACGGTCAGGATTTCGGTATTGCGGAAGCGTCGGCCCGCGTTTGTCTTCCCTTCGTAAGTCACGAAAACCTGGTCCTCGTGCTGCACAAGACGGATGAACCGGAAGTCCGAAATCATTTCGCTATTGGGCCAGCAGCGTTCGAAATAGGTCCGCCGGTCGATGCGATTGTCGAGCGGACTGGTAAAATAGAAGTCATCGCCGATCACTGCCTCGATGGCTGCGCGGTCGTTGTCGGCATATGCCCGATAGCTCCTGCGGGCGACGACTATGGGGTCGGCCATCATGTCCTCCCTTTCTGTATGCATTTTGCAATCAGTTTATGAATACAATAACTGCTCCTGCATTGCAAGCAGTCCAACGGTGAAAATTAGCCTTGGCCGATCAGACGGAGATGCCGCCAACCCGAAGCAAGATCTGATCGTCATCAACCGGGGCATCAAGAAGCGAAACAGAAAAGCACCCGGCGAGGGGTGCTTTTCATTATCAGGCAAACCATTTGAGAGGGCGCCGCCGTCCGGTTATGCGGTCGCGGCGGTTCGGGCCCGCACGCCCAGTCCGATCATCAGCGTCGCCGCGAGGAGAATAGCGCCGCCCGCCGTGAAGACGCCCGCAGCACCGCTCACCTCGAAGATGGCGCCGCCCATCGCTGCTCCCATGGCGATGGCGAGCTGCACCGCCGCAACGAAGAGGCCGCCCCCGGTTTCCGCCTCGTCGGGGATGGTGCGGGTTATCCAGGTCGACCAGGCCACCGGCACAGCGCCGAAGGCGAGCCCCCAAAGGGTGATCATAGCGGCGTCGGCCAGGGGTGCGCTGCCCGCACTGGCAAGACCAAGCCCGAGAATGCCCATCATCAGCGGCATACCCATTAAGGTCAGCCGCATGTTGCGCTCGAGCATCAGTCCGCCGAGATAGGTGCCGAGGAAATTGGCGATGCCGAAGCCGAGCAGAATTCCGGAGACGGCATTGATGCCGACCCCCGTCACGGTCTCAAGGAACGGACGGATATAGGTGAAAAGAGCGAAATGTCCGGTGAAGACCAGCGCGATGGCGATCATGCCGAGCCCGACGCCTGGACGCATCAGCACATCGACAAGCGTGCGCATGCGGGCCGAGCCGCTGGATGCGAGCGATGGAAGCGTGGCGAACTGCACGATGAGCGTGAGAAGCCCCAGGGCAGCCGCGATCAGGAAGACATTGCGCCAACCGGCGAGATCGCCGAGATAGCTGCCGACCGGGGCAGCAAGGACCGTCGCGGCGGAAACACCACTGAAGAGGATCGACAGCGCCCTTGGGACGAGCGCCTTCGGCACGAGCCGCATGATCACCGCCGCCGACATGGTCCAGAACCCGCCGATGGCGACCCCGAGGAGTACACGGCCAATCAGCAGGACCGGCAGGTCGGGTGCGAAAGCAACCAGCAGGTTGGAAACGACCAGCAGGACCGAGAAGGCGAGGAGCACGAGCCGCCGGTCGATGCGTCGCGTCGCCGCCACGATCAGGAGGCTTGTCACCAGCGCGACTGCCGCGGTGGCCGTCACGGCCTGGCCTGCCGCACCTTCGCTGATGCCGAGATCCGCCGCCATCGGCGT
Source organism: Phyllobacterium phragmitis (assembly GCF_002980495.1). Lineage (GTDB taxonomy): Bacteria > Pseudomonadota > Alphaproteobacteria > Rhizobiales > Rhizobiaceae > Paramesorhizobium > Paramesorhizobium phragmitis. Next base: position 363,229 of record NZ_PVBR01000003.1, on the reverse strand, counting down.
CAAAAGGCTGGCGGGGAGGAACTCCGCCGTGACAAGCCCGAATACGCCGAGAGCCATCGATAATACGGCGCTCCAGGCAGGTTCTTCCCGCGCCGGCGTCCGTTCTGTTCCCGATTTTGACCCTAGTTCGGTTCGTTGTGCCCATTCGCTCATCTGCTGTCCTTTCCAGAAATTGTGCGGTGCAGCACAATAGGATGGACTTTCCGGACCATCTATGCCAATAAATCCGGAATGTTTGATCATAAGTCTGAAACTCGACCTGCCTTGCGCGTGCAGCCTCCGGGCGACCTCGTGAGCGAGTTGCTTTTGGGCATGCGTCTCAACGGGATTCATTATAAGCGGATACAGATGACGCCGCCCTTCGGCATTGGCTTCGGTGCAGTCGAGGGGCGAGCGCAGTTCCATTTCGTGGCCCGTGGCCCCGTCTTGCTGCGTACCGCCGGTGGGACAGTCCAGATGCTCGACACGCATGATGCAGTGCTTTTGCCGCGGGGCGGAATGCATGATCTTCTCTCCGCGCCTGATCTGCCCAGCCGCGACATCATCACCTATGACGCCATTCCACTTTGCGAGATGGTCGGCGCAATCATTTCCTGCGCGGAAGAAACCTGCCGGACGAAAGACGCCCTGATCTTCAGCGGCTGCATGGAATTCGATCTGGGCGGCATGCATTCGCTTGTGGCGCTCATGCCGGAGGTGATGCATGTCGGCACACTGCTTGGCCGGCAGCCCGAGATACTGCCGATGCTCGAAGCCATGGAGCGCGAAGCGCGCATGGAACGGGCAGGCTATGCCGGGATACTGGCGCGGCTTGCCGATGTCGTTTCCGCCACGATCGTCCGCGGCTGGGTGGAATGCGGTTGCGGCGATGCGACGGGCTGGATCGAGGCCTTGCGCGATCCGCGGCTCGGTCGGGTCATCGCGGCCTTGCATCGCGAACCTGGCCGCGACTGGACGGTGGCCGAGCTTGCAGCGGAAATGGGAAGCTCGCGCTCGGTCTTCGCCGAGCGCTTCCTGGAGGTGACGGGCATGACGCCGGTGCGCTATCTGACGGAGTTGCGCATGCGCCTCGCCGCACAGTGGATCGGACGCGAAAGGATGCCGATCGAAAGTGTAGCGCACCGCCTCGGCTATGGATCGCAGGCAGCCTTCAGCCGGGCATTCAAGCGCGTGATAGGACGATCGCCGGGCGCTGTTCGCGCGGCCGCGTCGTAGAGCACGAATCTCCAATGCATCAGAAAATCCGTACTTTGCCTTGCGTGCAGAGCTCACGTCCGCCAGAACCGGCCAAAGGATTCAGGACCACTTTATGAAAAGAAAAGAAATCGCGATCATCGGCGGCGGGCCGGCTGGTCTGATGGCGGCGGAGGTTTTATCCCAACGCGGCCATTGCGTGACGATCTATGACAGCATGCCCACAGTTGGTCGCAAATTCCTGCTCGCGGGAAAATCCGGCCTCAACATCACCCACGCGGAGGATTACGCGCGCTTTGCGACGCGTTTCGGCTCCGCTTTCGAGCGATTGCGGACTGCTCTCGATGCGTTCACGCCGGACGATATTCGGGCCTGGGCGGGCGGTCTCGGCACCGAGACCTTCGTCGGTTCCTCCGGACGTGTTTTTCCAAAGGCGATGAAGGCGTCGCCGCTTCTGCGCGCCTGGCTCGGCAGGCTTGAGGCACAGGGTGTCAGGATCCTCACGCGTCACCGCTGGGAAGGCTTTGCAGAGGAGGGCTGCGTTTTCACAACCCCGAAGGGGCAGGAAGTGGTTCGTGGCGATGCGATTTTGCTGTCGCTAGGCGGCGCGAGCTGGCCGCGGCTTGGATCCGATGCGGCGTGGGTCCCTTGGCTGAAAGACAAATGTGTGGAGATTAATGATCTTCACCCCGCCAATTGCGGCTTCGACGTCGACTGGAGCGAAACCTTCAGGGATCGTTTTGCAGGCGCGCCGGTAAAATCCGTGACCGCTACATCGGATGCAGGCACGCTTCCCGGCGAATTTGTGATCACGCAAAACGGTATCGAAGGCAGCCTTGTTTATGCCCATGCAGCAAACCTGCGGGACCGTCTTGAACGAGAGGGCAATGCTGGTCTCGCGCTCGACCTTGTGCCTGGCAGGTCAATGGAGCGGCTGTCACGGGATTTCGCTCGGCAAGGGACCAAGGCAAGCTTTTCCAGCCGGCTTCGTAAGGGCGCCGGTGTCGAAGGCGTCAAAGCTGCGCTGTTGCGGGAGATCGCGCCCGAGGCGGGCAGGGCCGATCCGCAACAGCTCTCCCAAATCATCAAGGCCTTGCCGCTTTCAATCCTCAAGCCCCGCCCCATCGCGGAGGCTATCTCTTCGGCGGGCGGCATCTCATGGAGCGGCATTGACGAGGATTATATGCTGAAGGCGCTTCCGGGCGTTTTCGCTGCTGGCGAAATGCTTGATTGGGAAGCGCCCACCGGCGGTTATCTCCTTAGCGCCTGCCTCGCCACGGGCAGGGCAGCGGCTGCGGGTATCGATGCGTGGTTGCAGCGCCAGGGATAAATGGAGCCATCAGCGCTGGCGACGATGGCTCGCGGGCTATTCGGTCCAGCAGTTTGGCACGCTATTCTACGCAGGCGTCCTTGCCGGATTTCGCTTCAGCCGCGGCAGTTTTGCCGCCTTCCTGCTGGGCTTGGGCATCCTGCTGCGAGACTGCGAGGTCCTTGTCTCCACCTGCCTGCTGGCTGGCAAGCGGCATCGTTTGCCCATCCTTTTTCACTGCGTCCGGCCCGGGATCCGCGTTTGCAGAATCGCCGGTCGGCTCCTCGAGCGGTGCCTTGCTGCCGTCTTTCGCGATATCTGCCGTTTTGGTGCCGTCCGGCGCCGACCTTGTCGTGTCAACGCATTCGGCAGCAGCAAAGCCGCCGGAAAGCAATATGATGACTGAGGCAGCCAACAATTGTGACATCGTTTTCATGGCTTGGTTCCTTTATCGGATGTCGATCCAAGGCAACTGTCGTCCGACGGAATCGTTCCGTAAAAACATTGCATGAAGCAACGCTTCACGGGTTTGTGGCGTCGTGGCTTATTGCCCGGCTATCCGAACCATGGGCGCCGCGCTTGCGAGCAATGAGATAAGACAAGAACGAGGAACCCCAGATCAGCAGTGTCACGACGCCGAGCGAAGCGGCGATCGGCCGTTCGAAGAAGCCGAGGAAGCTGCCATCCGCCTTGATCATCGACGTCACGAAATTCTGCTCCAGCATGGGGCCGAGAACGATACCGAGAATGCATGGTGCGATGGGCACGTCGTTTTCTTCCATGATGAAGCCGAGGACGCCGAACACCAGCATCACCGACACATTGAAGACTGTGTTGTTGGTGGCGAACGCACCGACGATGCAGAAGGCGAGAATGACGGGCATCAGCACCTTGGACGGCACGCGGAGAATCTGCTTGGCCAGCTTGATGGCGCCCCATCCGAAGGGGATCATGATCAAATTGGCAAGGATGAAAACGAGAAAAACGGCGTAGATCATCTGTGGATCGTTCAGGAACAGCGTCGGTCCCGGATTGAGACCCTTGACGTAGAGAACGCCGATCACGACCGCCGTGATGGAATCGCCCGGGATGCCGAAAACCAGCGCTGGAACCCATGCGCCGGCAAGCGCCGAATTGTTGGCTGAGGTCGATTCCACGATCCCTTCGAGATGGCCCTTTCCGAATTTTTCAGGCGTCTTTGAAAACCGGCGGCTGATCGCATAGGCAACCCAGGCGGCGATGTCGGCGCCTGCGCCGGGCAGCACGCCGATTGCAGTGCCGAGAATGTTTCCACGCAGTTGCTGGCGCCAGTAGGTCTTGAACAGCCGCCCCCATCCCTTGAACAGATTGCCGATCGAGGCCTGAACCATTGGGGCTGGGCGCGCACCGCCGGCCACGGTCCTCAGAACCTCCGAAACGGCGAAGAGGCCGATCATGGCTGAAATGAAATCGATGCCGCCCATGAGATTGGTATTGCCGAAGGAAAAACGGGGGACACCGGCGGGATTGTTCAGGCCTATGGTCGCGACGAAGAGACCGATCAGCAGGCTGACGAGACCCTTCACGGGTGCACTCGCCCCGATGAAGGCGGCACATGTCAGTCCCAGGAGCGCCATCCAGAAATATTCGAACGAGGAGAATTTGAGCGCGATCTCGGCGAGCCACGGTGCGCTGAACATCAGCACGATCGTACCGAATAGCCCTCCGATGGCCGAAAACAGGAGGTTTGCGCCGAGCGCGCGCTCCGCCTCACCCTTCTGCGTCATGCGGAAGGCCTCGTCGGCATAGGCGGCGGAAGCCGGCGTGCCTGGAATGCGCAGCAGCGTGCCGGGGATGTCTCCGGCGAATATGGCCATGGCGGAACAGGTCACCATCGCCCCGACGGCTGGAACGGGATCCATGAAGAAAGTCACGGGAACGAGCAGGGCAATCGCCATCGTCGCCGTCAGGCCGGGAATGGCGCCGACGAAAAGGCCGAATATGGCGGCAGCGATGATTGTAACGAGCACATTCCAGTGAAGGATAAGCCCGAATGCGGCTTCGATAGCGCTCATCGCTCAGAACCTCCATGCCGACAATATGCCCCAGGGGAGGGGCACCTGGAGAAGATTGCCAAACGACCATTGCAGCACGACGGCCGTGACGAGCGCGATAGCGATGGCCGGCAGCCAGCCGGTTTTGAGCATCCGCAGCGTGAAAAGCAGAATGATCGTCATCGTCGGGATGAAACCGAGCGGCTTGGCGGCCAGGATATAAAAGATGACCAGAGCGATGGTGCATGCGATGCGGAGATATCCGCCCGGCTCGCGGGCCCATCCCTCGAACAGGAGCACTCCGCCGCCCTGGCGCAAACCCGACATGATCAACAGCAGCGCGCAAATCCCAAGCGCAACGGCGACCACTGTTGGGAAGACGGCTGCGCCATATTCCTGTCCCGGGATCGCCGGAAAGATCCGCGCCCAGAGCCCGACCGTGATTGAAAACGCAAGCAGAACCGCACCCAGTACCGCATCATTGAAACGCATCTGCCTCGCTCCGCGCTCGAAGGGCCGTAGCAATCGCCGCGCGTCTTGAGAAACGCGGCGATCTGCAAAAACCGGAAGGGGCGGAAATGGCTATTTAGCCAGACCGACCTGCTTCATGACCTCACCAAGCGTCTCGTCGCTGGCTTTCATGAAATTGCCGAACTCCGCGCCCGATGCCCAGCGCACGCCGAAACCCTGCTTCGACATGAAGGATTTATATTCTTCGCTGTCATAGACCTTTTTGAGCGCGGCGATCAGCATCTCGCTTTCCGCATCCGGCAGACCCTTGGGTGCGACAATGCCGCGCCAGGCGCCGAGCGTCCAACTGACGCCTATTGCCTCCTTGGTGGTGGGGATATCCGGGAAGGCGGCGTTGCGCTCTTCCGACATGACGGCGAGAGATTTGACGCGACCGGCGCTGAGCAGCGAGCGCGCTTCGGGAATCGAGCAGGGGACGATGGAGACGCCTCCGGCCACGAGGTCCTGCAGGCCGGGCGCCGCGCCATTGCTTGGAACCCAGGGTACGGAGGAGGGATCGACGTCGAGCTTGGAGAGAAGGCCGGCAATGGCGAGATGCCAGATGCCGCCCTGGCCGGTTCCTGAGGCCTTGTACTTGCCTGGATTGGCCTTGATGTCGTCTATAAGCGCCGGAAGATCCTTCCAGGGCGCGTCGGCACTGACCTGGACCGCGCCCGGGTCTTCGTTCATCAGGGTAAGCGGGGTGTAATCCGCATAGGTCAACTCCGTCAGTCCCTGCCAGTGCATCATGCCGATTTCAACGGTTGCGATGCCGAGCGTGTAGCCGTCAGGATCCGCTTCAGCGATTGCGCTATGGCCGACGACGCCCGAACCGCCGGTGCGGTTGACGACGTTGACGGGTTGCCCCAGTTCCTTTTGGAGGAGCGAGCCGATGATGCGCGCCGTGGAGTCCGTTCCACCGCCCGCACCCCAGGGAACGATCAGCGTGATCGGCCGATCAGGATAATCTGCGAGTGCCGCGGCCGCCGGCATGAAAACAGCGGCAACAGCGCCGATCGCTAAACTGCACATAAGGCGTCTGCAAATCATGGGTAGTCTCCTCCGTGGTTTCGTATTCTTGTCGAATATCGTTGTTGCTGGTCAGCGTAAGCTGGCGTCATCGCTGCCGTCAATAGATGTTACTCCGTTGTCATGATTGACATTGATCTTAGCTGTTGTCGCTCGCTGGCTGAGAGGGCCAACGTTTGAGCGCCTCGGCCCCTGCTTCGGTCAACGCATAAACGCCACGGTCGACACGTTCGAACCAGCCATAGACGTTGCTCAGCAGGATCTTGGCGGCATCGGGCGCGATGGGGCGGAGATCGCGGGGACGTGACGGACCATCTTGCAGAGCGTTCGCGCAGGCGAGCGCCTGCTGTCGATAGGCCGTCATGATGGGTGCACGTGATCCACCACCCAAAGTCGGATCGCCCTTGCGACGCCTGTGTTCGGCGACAAGACGCGATCTTTTTCGGGCGTTTCTTCGCGGCATCGCAGCGACCGGACTGACCATGATATCGACATGGTCGTTGTCGGAAACGGCCAGCATGCCAAAGCCGAGCCGGCGGCACAGGTCGCGGAAGCGGCGATCGGTTTCACGTCCCTTGCCCTTCGCGGAAACGCGAGCGGCAAGCCAGACTTCATCGCTGGCGGCTGCCCTGTCGACCGCTTGCAGGATCAACTCAAGATTGAAACGGAGTTTAAGTTCGCAAATGACGACGAGCGGTGGTTCTTCGTCATTGAGCGCAACGATATCACAGCCTCCGATCTCGCCCTTGACGCTATAGCCGGCTGTTTCGAGAAAGCGTTTGATCGGGAGGTAAAGCGTCGTTTCCAAGTCACTTCCTTTGTCTTGATCGCCAGGCCTTTGCACCACTGGACGTCTGATCACAATTGCAGTTCACCGATACGCTCGGCCAGGGCCCGGACAAATTCCGTGGCCACCGGGGAGGGGCTTCTTTGCGGCGGAAAGACTGCGGCGAATTCAAAGTCGATATGCGGCAGGAACGGGCGGGAAACCACACCGCGGGTTGAAAATTCAGCCGCGGTGAAGGGATCGCAGATCGCCACGCCCAGGCCGGAAGCGACCATCCCGCACATGATCTCGGACAAGGCTGTCTCCACACGCAGGATACGGGAGACGCCGTGCTTTGCGAACACATTGTCGATCAGATGTCTGCCGGCGCTGCCATGGGTCAGCGAGATGAATGTTTCTCCCTCCAGGTCGCGCGGCCGCACGCTGGTCTTGCCGGTCAGCCGATGACCTTCCGGCAAGACCGCGACACGCGGCAGCGCCGGCATGCGAATTGTCGGCAGACCTGCGTGGGCGATCGGCACCTCCGCGAAACCGAGATCGCATTGAAGGTTCAAAACCCAATCGATAACGAGCGGCGATATCACGCCAAACAGAGAGAAATTGAGATTGGGCCGCTGCAGCAGAAAATCGCCGGCAAAACGCGGAAGGAAGCCATTGGCCAGGGCCGGCAGAGCGGCAATGCGCAAAGCGCCCGTACGGCGCGCGCGAATTTCCTCGGCCGCCACGATGATCCGGTCCAGCCCGTGAAACGAGCGTTCGACTTCGGTGTAAAGCGCACTGGCCGCGGCGGTGGGGACAAGACCCGTCCCCTTTTTCTCGAACAGCGCCATGTTCAAAGAACTTTGCAGGTCTCGCAGCATCCGGCTGATGGCAGGCTGGGTCACACCCATCACTCCAGCCGCGGCAGTGACACTCCCCGATAACATGACAGCGCGAAATGCCTCTACCTGTCTCAGATTGACCCGCGCCATCCCAGTCCTTTCATAACATTAGGTGATGCAGAGGGTACTATTATGAATTTGACGATCAAGAGCTATCTTGGAATTGTTAAAGGCATCACCACCACGAAGACGTCGCACAAAACAAAAAGAGGGATGGCGACGCCTTTGCCGACAAATGAGAGGATGACGATAAATGCGACTTTCGGATTTACTCGCCGCAGCAAGTCTGACGGCTATGATGGCTTCTGTTGCCCCAGCTTTCGCCCAACAGGAAACCCTGTACGTCGCCGGTTATGGCGGATCGTTTGAAAAGACGATGCGTGACGAAGTTGTTCCTGAATTTGAAAAAAAGCACGGCGTGAAGGTCGAATATGTCGCCGGCAATTCGACGGATACGCTTGCAAAACTGCAGGCGCAGAAAGGCAATCAGCAGATCGACGTCGCCATCGTTGACGACGGCCCGATGTATCAGGCAATCGAACTGGGCTTTTGCGGCAAGATCGACGGGCTGTCGGGGGAGGATCTTCATGATGCCGCCCGCTTCAAGGACGATCGTGCGGTTGCCATCGGCCTCGTTGCCACCGGGCTGATGTACAACACGCAGTATTTTGCCGATAAGGGCTGGGCGGCTCCGACTTCCTGGGACGATCTCAAGGACCCGAAATTCAAGGGTCGGATCGTCATTCCGCCGATCAACAATACCTATGGCCTTTATACCTTGCTCATGTTCGCCAAGATGAATGGCGGTGGTGAGAAGGATATCGAACCGGGCTTCACGGCGATGAAGGACGAGGTCAATCAAAATGTGCTCGCCTACGAGCCGTCACCGGGCAAGATGACCGAGCTTTTCCAGTCGGGCCAGGCGGCGCTTGCCGTCTGGGGCACGGGCCGCGTGCAATCCTTCGCCAATACCGGCTTTCCGATCGATTTCGTCTATCCCAAGGAGGGCGCTGTGTCGCTTCTGGCCTCGGCCTGCCCGATCGAAAAGCCCAATGCTTCGCCTCTTGCTTCGGAATTCGTCAAGGCGATGCTGGAGCCCAAGGTGCAACTCGTCCTTCTTGAGGAATATGGCTATGGTCCCGTCAACAAGACGGTGAAAATACCCCCTGAAATGGGCAAGATGGCACCCATCGGGGAACGGGTCGATCTGCTCTACAATCCCGATTGGGCTGGTATCAACCCGCAGCGCGAGGAATGGACGAAGCGGTGGAACCGTGAGGTTGAACGCTGAACCCGCGAAGGAGAGGGAACTTGCTCCAGGGCAGGTTTCTCTCTCCAGACCGATATCATCCGACACCCGGCAGTGGCCGGTGATCCCCTTTCTTTGCTTCACAGGAAATGACAGCGCACATGGCCTTTCTCGAACTCGACCATGTCAGCAAATATTACGAGCAATATGCAGCCGTGGAGGATTTCTGCCTGTTGGTCTCGAAAGGCGAATTCATCTCGCTGCTCGGACCATCGGGCTGCGGAAAGACCACGACATTGCAGATGATAGCGGGGTTCCTCAATCCGACCAGCGGCGCGATCCGCCTGGATGGACGTGACCTTGCCAGCATCAAACCGGCAAGACGCGGGCTTGGCATCGTGTTCCAGAGCTATGCGCTTTTTCCGCATATGACGGCGGCGGAAAACGTCGCCTTCGGCCTTGAGATGCGCGGTGTGCCGCGCGCAGAGCGCGAGGTCCGTGTGCGCGATACTCTGGCCATGGTCGGGCTTGACGGTTACGGCGGGCGCTATCCCCGCCGCATGTCCGGCGGCCAGCAGCAGCGTGTGGCGCTGGCCCGCGCGCTCATCATAAAGCCGGATGTGCTGCTCCTCGACGAGCCGCTTTCCAATCTGGATGCCAAGCTGCGCGAGGACATGCAGATCGAACTGCGTCAGATCCAGCGCAATCTTGGCACGACGACCGTTCTCGTTACCCACGACCAGAAGACCGAGGCGATGGCGCTCTCGGACCGTATCGTGGTGATGAACAAGGGCCGTATCGAGCAGATCGGAACGCCGCACGAAACCTACGAGCATCCGGCTTCCGCCTTCGTTTCTCAGTTTCTCGGCAAGACCAACGAATTTTCCGCCGAAATCCGTGGGGATGGAGACGCGCGCAAGCTCGTGGCCGGTTCCTGCGAATGGCAAGCGCCGGCGGGACCGTCCGGTCAGGTTGTCATAACGGTGCGCCCTGAAAAGATTACCTTCGATGCCGCAGGCGATAACGAGGGTCTCGGCGCGCGCGTGAAAACCCGCATCTTTCAGGGAAATCACTGGCTTTTCCAATGCGAAACGGAATGTGGACCGGCGATCGCGGTGCGCCAGAACGATGGTGAGCAGCAGCCGGCCGAAGGCGACAAGGTACGTCTTGTCTGGCGCGCCGAAGATATGGCCATTCGCCGAGCGGGAGACGTGCAATGAGCGTCGCTTCCACCGCCGATAAAGGTGCGCCCTGGCCGCTGATCCTGCCGGCCTTCATGTTGTTCATTGCCGTGGTGCTGGTGCCTTTGGCAATGACCGTGCTGCTGTCGTTTCACGATTGGGGACAGTACAAGGGCATCGAGCCGGTCTTCATCTTGAAGAACTGGGAAGAGATCTGGTCGGATTCCTATTTCTACGAGATGTTCGCGCGCACTTTCAGGATCGCCGCGCTGGCCACCTTGCTTACCGCCGTCTTCGGCGCGCCGGAGGCCTATATCCTCAATCGCATGCGTGCGCCGTGGAAGGGTTTTTTCCTGCTCATCATCCTGGGGCCGCTATTGATCTCAGTCGTCGCGCGCACGCTCGGCTGGGCGCTGCTTTTCGGCGGCCGGAACGGCATCGTCAACAAAGCGCTGATGTCGATGGGGCTGATCGATACGCCGATCGCCTTCATGTTCACCGAAACCGGCGTCATCATAGCGCTTGCCCATGTGATGATGCCCTTCATGGTCCTGTCCGTTTGGGCCGCGCTGCAGCGTGTCGATCCGCAGGTCGAAAATGCCGCCCTGTCGCTCGGCGCGGGATCGCTTACCATCGTGCGGCGCATCGTCCTGCCGCAGATCATGCCTGGCATACTTTCAGGCGGCATCATTGTTTTCTCGCTTGCCGCAAGTGCCTTCGCCACGCCCTCGATCATCGGTGGCCGCCGGCTGAAAGTCGCCTCGACGCTCGCCTATGACGAGTTCCTCAACACGCTCAACTGGCCGCTCGGCGCCGCTGTCGCCGTACTTCTCCTTATCGCAATCGTGCTGATTGTCGTCGGCAGCAATGCACTGATCGAACGAAATTATTCCGAGGTATTCAGATGAGCCGGAACGGACCGCTCGCACTCCTCTTTCACACCATGTTCGTCATCTTCATGACGGCGCCGATCGTGGTGGTCTGCCTTGTGGCCTTCACGCCTGAGGGTTATCTTTCGCTGCCGGTCGACGGGTTTTCGCTGCGCTGGTTTCGCGCCATCGCCGATTATCCGGAGTTCATCGATGCGTTCTGGACGAGCCTCTGGGTTGGCGCGCTATCGTCCTGCGTCGCTCTTCTGTTCGCAATTCCCGCGGCGCTCGCCATAGCGCGTTACCGGTTTCGCGGGCGCGGAGCACTTTCGGCGATGTTCCTCTCGCCCTTGATGATCCCGCATGTGGTGCTCGGCATAGCGTTCCTGCGTTTCTTCACGCAGGCCGGCATCAGCGGCACATTTCCAGCGTTGCTCATCGCCCATACGATTATCGTGTTTCCATTTGCGCTGCGTTTGACCCTGGCGGCCGCCATCGGCATGGATCGCTCGGTGGAAATGGCGGCCATATCGCTTGGCGCAAATAGCTGGACGCTTTTCCGGCGCATCACGCTGCCGCTCATTTTCCCCGGCGTTATCAGCGGTTGGGCGCTTGCTTTCATTCAATCCTTCGACGAGGTCACCATGACGGTTTTTCTGGCTGCACCAGGCATCGAGACGCTTCCGGTGCGCATGTTCCTATATGTTCAGGATAACATCGATCCACTCGTAACGTCCGTTTCCGCCTGTGTGATTGCCATCACCATGTTCGCGTTGATCGTGCTCGACCGTTTCTACGGCCTTGAGCGTGTGCTCGCCGGTCATAGCGACCGCAGCAGTTAGAGGAAGCCCACGATGCGTAACGAATATGACGTCGCTGTCGTTGGCGGCGGCCTTCTGGGCTCGGCCATTGCCTGGGGTCTGGGGCGGATCGGCCAGCGTGTCTGTGTGCTCGACGAGGGAGATATCGCCAAGCGCGCCTCGCGTGCGAATTTTGCGCTGGTCTGGGTGCAAAGCAAGGGACTTGGCATGCCTGCCTATACCGGTTGGACGGTAAAGGCTTCCAACAGTTGGGCCAAACTGGCGGAAGAGCTCAAGCAGCAAACGGGACTTGATGTCTGCTTCCAGCGCAATGGCGGATTTCACCTGGCATTGAGCGAAAGCGAGCTCGAACAGCGCGCAGAGACGATAAAGCGCCTGCACAACCAGTCAGGTGGGACGGACTACCAGCTCGAAATTCTCGACCATGGCCAAGTGGCAAAAATGCTGCCGCATATCGGCCCGGAGGTGGCGGGAGGAAGCTTCTGTCCGCTCGACGGGCATGTCAATTCGCTGCGCTTGTTCCGTGCGCTGCACACCGGCCTCGCGCGGTTTGGCATAGATTATCGCCCGGAACATGCCGTGACGAAAATCGGGTACGAGAACGGTGCCTTCCGGCTTGCCACGCCGAAGGGCGAAATCATGGCGGGAAAGATCGTACTCGCCGCCGGAAACACCAACCAGGTGCTTGCGCCGATGGTGGGTCTCGATGCCCCGATGGGACCGACCCGAGGGCAGATCATCGTCACCGAACGCACGGTTCCGTTCCTGCCCCATCCGCTGACCACCCTGCGCCAGACCGACGAGGGCACGGTGATGATCGGCGACAGCAAGGAAGAGATGCTCGACGACAGCGCGACCAACATGCCGATCAGTTCGGTGATGGCCGATCGCGCCCAACGCATGTTTCCCATGCTCGGCCGTCTCAATGTGGTTCGCATGTGGTCCGGCATCCGCGTCATGCCCAAGGACGGCTTTCCGATCTACGACCAGTCGGAGACATGCCCCGGCGCTTTCGTCGCCTGTTGCCATTCCGGTGTGACGCTTGCTGCCGCCCACGCATACGAAATCGCGCCGATGATCGCGGCGGGAACGCTGGATCGGAAGAAGGTCGGCGCGTTCACGGCGAAGCGCTTCCATCAGCCGGCTCAGGAGAAGCTGAATGTTCAGACGCATTGAAGAGGATCGGAGAAAGCCGGTCGAGATCATTGTCGAGGGGCAGAGCATCACGGCGCGCGAAGGCGACAGTGTCGCCGCCGCCTTGCTCGCCTCAGGACTGGAGGTGCGCCGCGCCACCGCGGTCAGCGGCGAACCGCGCCTGCCCTATTGCATGATGGGCGTCTGCTTCGATTGCCTCGTGACCATCGACGGCATGGGCAACAGGCAAGGCTGCCTCGTGCCCGTCCGCGACGGCATGCGCATCGAAATCCAGAAAGGCAAGAGAGAGATCGGACGATGACGATACCAAGTCCCAAACGCGAAGAATACGATGTTGCTGTCATCGGTGCCGGTCCGGCCGGCCTTGCCGGTGCGGCCCTGACCGGCAAGGCCGGTCTTGCCACCCTGCTGCTCGACGAGAATATCGGACCGGGAGGCCAGGTCTGGCGCGCCATCACCACGACGCCGGTGAGGGACAAAGGCATCCTCGGCGAAGATTACTGGTCGGGAATGCATCTGGTCGATGAGGCGCGTGGCTGCGGCGCCGAAATCGTGCAGGGAGCAACCGTCTGGAGTCTTGATCGAAATCTTGAAATCGGCATTTCGGTCGGTGGCGCAGCGCACCTCATCAAGGCAAAGCGCGTGATCCTCGCGACCGGCGCATTGGAGCGCCCGTTTCCGATCCCCGGCTGGACGCTTCCCGGCGTCATGACCGTGGGTGCTGCGCAGACCATACTCAAATCATCAGGCCTGCTGCCTCAGGGCCGGACCGTCATCGCGGGACAGGGACCCCTCCTGTGGCTGCTCGCTGCGCAGATCCTGCGCATGGGCGGCACGATCGATCTCGTGCTCGATACGACCGATCGCCGCAATTATTTGCGCGCCCTGCCTCATGCGGCGGCATTTCTGGCGTCGCCCTATTTCTTCAAGGGGCTCGCGATGATGCGCGAGGTGCGCGCCAGGGCGCGTGTCGTCAGCGGTGTCACCAAAATAGAAGCGGCGGGTAGCGGCCGTGTCGAAACCGTCAGCTATGAAGCTGGCGGACGCAATGAGAGCCTTCCGGCCGATCTTTTCCTGCTGCATCAGGGCGTGGTGCCCAATGTCAATCTGGCAATGGCGGCGGGCGTCCAGCACACATGGAACGACAGGCAGCTTTGCTGGTCGCCTGCGCTCGACGCCCATGGAGAAAGCTCGGTCAAGGGCGTCTACGTCGCTGGCGACGGCGCGGGCATTGGCGGAGCGCTCGTGGCCGTGCCGCGCGGGCAGGTTGCGGCGCGCGCGGTGATAGACACGCTCAAGCCCGATGCGGGCGCAGGTCTCCCCGATCATGATTCGCTGAAAGCGGCGCTCGCCAGGGCGGAGCGCGGGCGCGCTTTCCTCGATACGCTTTTCCGGCCGCCCAGGCAGTTTCGTATTCCTGAAGGCGAAACCATTGTCTGCCGCTGCGAGGAGGTGACAGCGAGTGACATTCGCCAATCCGTTGCCATCGGCGCTACCGGTCCCAACCAGCTCAAAGCCTATCGGCGCACCGGCATGGGACCATGCCAGGGGCGCCTTTGCGGGCTCACGGTCACTGAATTGATGGCCGAGGCGCGCGGCAAATCGCCGTCGGAAATCGGCTATTATCGCCTGCGCGCGCCGGTCAAGCCGATCACCGTGTCGGAGCTTGCATCCCTGCCCAAGAATGAGAGTGCGACCAAAGCAGTGGAACGGGGATGAACACGAGGGCGGACGCCATCATCATCGGCGGCGGCATACATGGCTGTTCCACCGCCCTGCATCTCTGCCTCCGCGGCCTTCGTCCCGTTCTCATCGAGAAGGATTATGCCGGCCGGCACGCCTCCGGCGTCAATGCCGGCGGTGTGCGGCAGCTTACGCGGCATATGGCTGAAATTCCGCTCTCGCTGCGCTCGATGGATCTCTGGGAGCACATCGAGGATCTGGTCGATGATTCATGCGGCTTTGACAATCACGGTCAGGTTCTGGTGGCGGAAATGGAGGATGAGTTCGAACTTTGCCGCGAGCGTGTTGCCGAACTGAACCTGCATGGCTTTACGCATGAAGAGCTGATCGATGCGCGGGAATTACGCCGCCTTGTTCCGGCGGTGGCGGAAAACAGCCCCGGCGGCATCGTGTCGCGTCGCGATGGCGCAGCCGATCCGGCTCGCACAACAACCGCTTTCCGCAGAAAGGCGGAACGACTGGGCACTATCGTTCGCGAAGGCATTGCTGCGTCCAATATCCGCAGGGAAAACAAGATCTGGTGCGTCGATGCAGGGCAGGAAAGTTTCGAAGCCCCCATTCTCGTCAATGCCGCTGGTGCCTGGGGCGGACAGATGGCGGCTGGGCTCGGAGAGCCAATGTCGGTCGAGGCCGTCGCGCCGATGCTGATGATTACGTCGCGCGTCCCCGAATTCATCAAGCCGGTGGTGATCCTGCGCGGACGCAAGCTCTCTTTCAAGCAGTTCCGCAACGGCACGGTGCTGATCGGTGGCGGATATCTTGCGACACCTTATCCCGAAACCAACGACACCGTACTTGACTGGCGCAAGCTGCAGGAGAGTGCGCAGACCGTGTTCGAGCTCTTTCCGATGATGCGCAGCGCGACAATCGTCCGCGCATGGGCGGGCATCGAAGCACGGATGCGGGACGATCTTCCGGTTATTGGCCCAAGCGCCAAGCATGAGGGGCTGTTCCACCAGTTCGGCTTTTCGCTGCACGGCTTTCAGCTTGGTCCGGGAGCCGGAGCCGTGATGGCGGAACTGATCGTCACGGGCAAGACAAACACACCCATCGACGGCTTGCGCGCCGAACGCTTCGCATCCTGATCTTATCCCCGAAAGACAATATGAAAGAGGTAAACATGACCATCACGAGAAATATCCGCACCCCGATCATGCACCGTGCCGTTGAGGCAAATGGCTTCGTCTTCCTGGGCGGTACGATTGCCGATGATACGAGCGTCTCGATGGGTGAGCAGACCCGCAATGTTCTTGGCAAGATTTCCACCTATCTGAACGAAGCAGGCAGCGATCTTGGCAAGATCGTATCCGCATCGATCTTCGTGACGGATCTTTCGAAGAAGAAGGAGATGGATGCGGTCTGGACCGAAATATTCGGCCATGATTTGCCGGCGCGCGCAACCGTCGGCGTTGCCGATCTGGGCGGCGGCGCGCTCATCGAGGTGGTGGTCACGGCGCTCAAGACCTGAGCCATACGGGTTGGATGCGGCGGGATCGCGCCAACCCTTACAATGCTGGCCAACGGCGCCTATGGATATTGCGAAAGATAAGGTACTTTCCAAGGAGCGGCTTTCTTTCTATCCTCGATCGTCACCCTCAATCATACAGGCACACCTTGTTTCTCGAGATAGCGATCGTCGTCCTGCTCACCCTCGTCAACGGCGGTCTGGCCATGTCCGAACTCGCCGTCGTGCAGTCGCGGCCGGCCCGCCTGAAGGTGCGGGCAGATCATGGAAGCAGGGGCGCCCGCCTCGCATTGCAACTGGCCGGTAGCCCTGGCCGGTTCTTCTCGACAGTGCAGATCGGCATTACGCTCGTCGGCATCTTTGCCGGCGCCTTCTCGGGAGCCACGCTTGGTGCCCGCTTCACCGGTTGGCTTGTATCGCAGGGACTATCCCCGGCGCTATCCAACACAGTCGGCGTCGGCTCTGTCGTTGTCGCTATCACCTATCTGTCGCTGATCGTCGGAGAATTGGTTCCCAAGCAGATAGCATTGCGGAATCCGGAAGGGGTTGCGAGTAAAGTGGCGCCTGCCATGACGGTTCTGTCGAAACTGGCAAGTCCGCTGGTATGGCTGCTCGATAGCTCCGGTAATTTGGTTCTCAGGCTGCTTGGTCAGTCGGGAAAGACACGCGAAGGAATTACCGACGAGGAGATCAAAAGCGTTATCGCCGAAGCACACAGTGCGGGTGTGATCGAGAGCGAGGAGTCTGCGATGATCTCGGGCGTGATGCGCCTGGCCGATCGCACCGCAAGAGCGCTGATGACGCCTCGCCGGGATGTGGAAGTGATCGATGTCGAGGACAGCTTCGATGACATTCGCGCGCAGCTTCACCGCACAAACCATTCGCGTCTTCCCGTCCGCAAGGGAAGCACCGATGAAATCATCGGCGTTCTCTTCGTCAAGGATTTCTACAATGCGGTGTCTTCGGGTGGCCACGTCGATATTGGGACGCTGGCCCGTGAGGTTACAGTCGTTTTGGATCTCTCCACTGCGAATACCGTGATCGAGGCCATACGCGGATCGCCGGCCCATATGGTGCTGGTATTCGATGAATACGGTCACTTCGAGGGTATCATCACCCCTGCGGATATCCTGGAAGCTATCTTGGGCGCATTCCGGAGAGGGGTAGCTGAAGAACAGCCGATCACGCGCCGCCAGGATGGTTCGTATCTGATCGCAGGCTGGATGCCGATCGATGAATTTGCCGACGTCCTGAGCTTTCGGCTCGAGGATGACGTCGAGTATCAAACCGTCGCCGGTTTCGTCCTGGAGGAGTTGAAACACCTTCCCGATCTCGGAGAGAGTTTCAGCAAGAACGGCTGGCGATTCGAAGTTATCGATCTGGACGGGCGGCGTATCGACAAATTGCTTCTGACGAAGGAGGGCGTTTGACATTGCCCAATCCACGCGAACAATCTGCGAGTCGAACGATTTCATTCCTGCCGTTGGCACATTGTCGGTCGCGAAATGCATAGTCCCATGAGGAGGATCATGAACAAAGCCACGGATCCGGATTTCTTCAGCCTGCTTTCCAACAGCTATTTCGGATTGACGAAGAAACCGCTGGTGCCTGGACAGCAGGATGCCCGGACCGCGGCGCGATGGCTCTATGAAGATGCTCCGTTCGCTCTGTTGGCTCACAACACCGATGCTGATCCCTGTTTCATTTATGCAAACAAGACGGCACAGGCGTGTTTCGAATACAGCTGGGATGAGTTCACGGCGCTTCCGTCACGCTTTTCGGCTGAAATGCCAGATCGCGAAGAACGTCAGCGTTTGCTCGACACTGCTGCGCGAGATGGCTACATCAGCGATTATCGTGGGATACGCGTGGCAAAGTCGGGAAGACGATTTCACGTCGATAACGTGACGCTCTGGCAATTGATCGACGGGCAGGGAAAGCTGCATGGACAAGCAGCGCTCATTCCCGACTGGCGTAATGTGTGAACAGAACAGATCAGGTTCACGCGCCACGATTGAATGAGACGGTAAATTGCTGCGCCATCCCCGATGAGATCACGCCGTAATTGCAGTGGTTATTATTCAGTGCCCTGAAACCCGAATGATCCCAGGCGACTGGCCCCATGCCCGTCCCGCGAAGTCGTTGCGTGGGGCCAGTTCGGTTGATCGCGCCAGAAGCTATTTCGGCCAAACCGGCATGATCAAAAATGGCCGGGCTTGAAAGCCCGGCCAATCCTGGAGGTGCGGACCCCCAGAGGGGAACAGTCGACGCGGTCTGGTGGGAGGGAAACCTGTCGACAAGCACAACCTTGTGGTGATTCTCGAAGTTGTTCAAGTCTTTTCTGAGAGAGACTTCAAATTTATAAATGTATTCCAATAAATCGATAACCATTTCAACCATATCTTCAGTACGGGCATCCCAATTTATTGTATTAAATCATGGTCTGAACTTTTAACGTTAGGGCATCGGTGTGGACCGTCAGTCGTTGCTTTCGATCGTTGGTATGCTTCCGCTCATCGGGACTGCCGCTACACTCCCATGGCCTGATCGGCCAATCGTGCTGTCTGAGAAAAGTCCGCTGTCCCTGCGCTCCATGCCGGTTTCAGCGCCTGACCGCAGGAAGTGTACCGGCACCGTCCGCATCGTCGAGGCGGAGGGCGAGCGCCCGGTGATCGTGGTCACCGAGATATATTGCACGCGATAGCGTGAGAAGAATCAGTCCACCGATACCGGCTCAAAGCTCCCGGATAACCGGCATGATGCGGTCTTCCGTCAGATCCAGGCTTGCCACTGAAATCGGCAACTTAAAACGTCGTGGTCCGGCACTTCCCGGATTGAGGTAAAGCACGCCATCGACGGTCTCGACTTTTGGTTTGTGGGGCGTTGCGCGACATTCTCGACCCTTTTCCCGCCTACCGATCTTCTGATCCATCCGTCGCGCGGCTTGCCATTTCCTCCCGCGTCTCGTCGATCAGGAAATCCACGAATGCACGCACCTTGGGGAGCACATATTGCCTGGAGGGATAGACCGCGTAGATTGATGTTTCTACAGGTGCCCATTCGTCACCAGATAGCGGATTATCAGTGAAAGGGGAAGGAATTATCTCTGCCCTGAACGCGGCGAAAACCCGTCGAAGCGGGCAGAAAGCCGATCACCCATTCCTGAAGGGCAGACATCCATGAACAACCAAATCGTCGCTGCGATTGAAAAGCGTGTCTCAATCAACCTGTTCGATCCCCGGAGATCGCTGACCGAGGAGGAAATCAAAGAGCTCATCCGGTTAGCCACGCGCGCGCCCACCGCATACAATCTTCAAAACTGGCGCTTCATAGCTGTCAGCACGCCGGAGGCGAAGGCGCGCCTGCAAGCCGCCGCCTATGGCCAGGGCAAAGTCGCGGATGCGGCGGTCACCTACATCATCTGCGGTCAATTTCCCTCACACGAGACGATGGAAGAACGCCTCCTGCCTTCGGTCGAGGCTGGCATCATGCCGGCGGCCATGGTTCGGTCATGGGCCGATGCGGTGAAGCAGACCTATGCCGGCGATCCGCAGATGCAACGCGACGAGGCGATCCGCACGGCAACGCTGGGTGCGGCTTTCCTGATGTTCGCGGCCGCAGCACAGGGCTTCGCCACGGGGCCGATGGTGGGGTTCGATCCGGCGGCCGTTGTCCGGGAGTTTGATCTTGCTCCAAACGAAATTCCAGTCTTGCTCATGGCGGTGGGGCATCCCGCGGAGGGCAATTGGCCGCAGAAGCCGAGGTTCCCTGTTTCACGGGTTCTCGAACTGGTTTAGGCATCAGGGCCTCGTCATTTCGGGGCGCCCAGTATCCCCAGAATTTTTCCAGGAAAACGCCCATGTCCCGCGCTTCCGACCTTTTCTTGACGGCGCTTGCCCCTTCCATCTGGGGGAGCACCTATATCGTGACGACCGAGCTCTTGCCACAGGGTTATCCCATGACGGTGGCCATGGTGCGTGCGCTGCCGGCTGGGCTGTTACTGCTGCTGATCGTCCGCCAATTGCCGAAGGGGATATGGCTGCTGCGCTCCTTCATTCTGGGCGCGCTCAACTTCTCCGTCTTCCAGGCTTTGCTTTTCATCGCGGCCTACAGGCTGCCCGGTGGTATCGCGGCCACATTGGGG
This sequence comes from Phyllobacterium phragmitis, assembly GCF_002980495.1. Taxonomy (GTDB): domain Bacteria; phylum Pseudomonadota; class Alphaproteobacteria; order Rhizobiales; family Rhizobiaceae; genus Paramesorhizobium; species Paramesorhizobium phragmitis. Next base: position 342,859 of record NZ_PVBR01000003.1, on the reverse strand, counting down.
GCCATTCAGCCTTTGATCGTGATATTTCTGGCAGGCGCTCTGCTCGGTTCACCATTGCGTGTGTCGTCCATCCTGGCCGCAATGGCGGGTATGGCAGGCGTGGGGCTGCTGGTCATGCGCAATGAGGCGGTCCTCGATCCGCTCGGCATTGCCGCCGCACTCGGCGGGGCTGTGTCGATGGCATTAGGTGTGGTTCTCACCCGCAAATGGCAGCCACCGGTTTCGCCGCTTGTCTTCACTGCATGGCAGCTCACAGCCGGCGGAATTCTGCTGGTGCCGGTCGTGCTGTGGCTGGAACCAATGCAGCCCGCACTGACGCCGATAAATGTGCTGGGTTTGACCTATCTCGTGCTGTTCACCGCCATCACCTATATTCTCTGGTTTCGCGGCGTGGCGCGACTTGAGCCGGCTGCCGTATCTTCGCTGGGATTTCTCAGCCCGCTTACGGCCGTTCTTCTCGGCTGGGCTGTCCTGAGCCAGGCCCTGACCCCAATGCAGATAGCAGGCGTAGCGATTGTCATCGCCAGCATCTGGATGAGCCAGAAGGTAAACCGGCGCATCGCGACGCGTTCACAGATGCCGGTGACATCGTCAGTGCTGCGCGATGGCCAGAAACCATGACGAAAAAGCTTCGATGCTCGTATCTTTTCGCTGCAGCAGCAGAGCGGCCACCCGAACGGCCTCGTCCGCATATGTGGCTTCAAGCCGACAACCAGCACTGGGGCAAAGCGGCTGCGGAAGGCCAATCGCGCTGGCTTGGATCTATACTTCAGCTTGCGGGCTTAGAGTCTGTCAGGACTAGCTTGAAACAGCTTCCACCTGGCCGTCATTCTCGGGCTTGTCCCGAGAATCGACCGCAGTTTGAGCTGTTCGTACGGTAATTGCTTTTCTTTTTACTTATGGCAGATTCTCGGGACAAGCCCGAGAATGACGACGAGACAAGACCCCTTGTCGTATCAACGATTCAATTAATCCATGACAGACTCTAGCCGTTCGCTTTGCGCAAATCATTCTCAATTCCGTCAAGCAGCTTTCGCAGCAGGCCCGCGAGCGTCTCGCGCTCCTTCGCGTCCAAAGCCTGCAGAAACGAGGCTTCGTTTGCCATGTCGGCACGGAAGGCCTCTTCGGCGCGCGCCACGCCGGCCGCGGTCAAAGCCACCAGCAAGCTGCGCCCGTCGCGCGGCGATTTCTCGCGCCGGATCAGCCCCGCCTTCTCCATCCGCGCGATCTTCGCTTCTTTCACTTCCGCCCCGACGGACGAGTAGCAGACAAGGTCAGCCTGACATGCGCGGGACGCGCAGGGTCCCGTCCATTATCACGACTGCGGCAGTGCGTCATCACTGTATTGCGCGATGAACTCCGCGGAGGGCGGGATCGGCTTGATGACATCGATCAGCACGCCGCTGGGATCGGTGGTGATGAAGTGCCGCTGCCCGAATGCCTCGTCGCGCAATTCCTGAAGGATCGGCAGGCCGGCTCTTTTCGCCCGCTCATATTCCCCATCGACATCGTCAACCTCAAAATTGAGGATCAGCCCCGAAACCCGGCCTCTGCCTGCTTCCGGAATGGTTTCATGGTTTCCGTCTAGCACGGCGAGATTGATGCTCTCGTCCTCCACCGATTGCAGATGCACATACCAGTCGCTTTCGAATTTCGGCTCGAAACGGAAATGGTCGCGATAAAAAGCGGCGGTTTCAGCCACATCATCGGTCATGAGCACGGGGTAATAGCTGGTGGATTTCATGAGGTCTTCCTTTCCGGGATATCTTGACATACAGTCTGCATGTATATGGAAATAACATACAGGCTGCATGTATGCAAGATATCAAAACACGCCGCTCCAACCGCGAGCGCTCCGGTGAAACACGTGAAAAGCTCATCGATGCGGCGCGGCGTCTTTTTGTGGAAAAATCCTATGCCGAGATCAGTACGCCGGAGATTGTCGAAGCGGCGGGAGTAACCCGCGGCGCGCTCTACCACCATTTCGCCGACAAGCAGGCGCTTTTTCGAGCTGTGGCGGAGCGTGAAGCCGAACAGGTGGCGCTGGAGATCGAAAGCCAGGCCGGCCCGGAACATCCGCCCATTGAAGCGCTGATCGAGGGCGGCAATGCCTTCCTCAGCGCCATGACGGTTCCCGGGCGCACGCGTCTTCTCCTGCTCGACGGGCCGGCCGTGCTTGGCCGCGCCATCATGGATGAGATCGATGGCCGCCACGGCAACCGCACATTGCGCGAGGGGCTGCAGGCGGCAATGGAAGCAGGCGCCATTCGCTCCTTGCCGCTCGATGCGCTTACCGCCTTGCTTGGTGCGGCCTTCGATCGCGCAGCCCTTGCGGCGGAGACGGGCGCTGATGCGGGGAATTTGCGCCTTGTCCTGGCGGGGCTGATCCGAGGCCTTGCGACCGCCGGATCCTAACCTCTCTTAATTGAAGACCGCTTTGCCGCGTTTGCGGGAAATATCGATCAGGACGCAAGCGACGGCGGCTGTCTTACTTGCCGGTCATGATGCCATCGCTGACCGGCTCATGGCCATGCGGTTTCAGGTTCAGTTTCGGCAGCAGGAACAGCCAGGTGACGAAGACGAAGGCGGCCGTGAATGTCGGCACCCCAAGCGGAGCGATCGCGGTGTCGAGCGCGCCTTGTGCGATCACGGAGACGATGGTTCCGAGCAGCGCAAAGAGCGCCACACGCCAGGACGGCTCGAAAAACACAGATCCCAGGGCGATCGCGGTCAGCACAGGGCTGAAGCCGTAGAGACCGGCACCGATACCGCTGGGGTTTGCCCCCAGAACCAGGGCAACGATGACACTCACGACGGAGCCGGCGACCGCAAACGCGGCCGCCCAGCGCGAGCTGACGAGAAGCGCCGCGATGAAGATGATGCCGGTGATGAAATTATTGATGAGGAAAACCTGGGAAATGCCTCGGATGCAGGCGCTGAGGAGCACGCTGGCCGAAAGATCGATGCCCGGGGCCGATTGAGCGAGGGGCGACGGTAGCGCAGGCGGACCCATGCCGCCGATCGGCAAATGGCCGAAGGAATAGGCCGCAAGCACCAGGAACCATGTCGTTAGCACGAACGGGAAGGTGAGGGCCGGGACGCCCCACAGTTTTGTCACATGGCTGATTGCCAGCATGGCGATGGTTGAAAACGCGGCACCGATGATGAGAAGGAACCAGGTCGCCGGGCCCATGACGAGGAAGGTCGGGACCGCGACGCCGACCAGGATGCCGTTGAACCCGAACAGCCCCTGTTCGAGGGATGCCTCGTCGGAGCGAAGAAGGATGGCTGTCAGCGTCGCTATCACAAGCCCGACGATGGCGCCGATCGCAATCGACAGGTTTCCAGCTGCCGCCGCTCCCCAGAAGATGCCGAGAATGAAAAGCAGGCCTGTCAAAACATTGTTCTGGAGCATCACCTGACTGGCGCCGCGCATATGCATATCGAGCAGCTTGAGCGCATAGCTACGCCCAACAGCTTCGTTCCACCAGGCGGTCAGCTGCTCCATGCCAATTCTCCTTATTCCCAAAGGAATTCTTCAGGGATCGGGACGCCCTTCACTTCGCGCCGCACACGCGACCAGAATTCGCGAACCTTGGCGCGGACGATTTGGGTCTCCATGCCAAGCACTTTGAAGATGAGTCCGGCGTCGCCGGGCAGGCGGCTCGCCCCTGCGGCCCAACCTTCCCGCGCATCGAACACGGGATCGACCTGCTCGAACAGGCGATCGGCATGAATTTTCGGGGTCAACAGCAGGACATTGGCAAAGACATCGAACTCGCCCATGACGGCTGCGTTCCGGATGTCGGAGCTCTCCGGCTCGATGACGAATTTTTCCGCGAACAGGGCTTGGCCATCAAGCCGTTCCGCCTGGACGGCGGCCGAGAACAGATCATAGGCGAAGAGTTCGCCGCTGGCGTAATATTTACGCCCCGGCATCAGGATCTCCGAATAGAGCAGTGTCGCGGTGGGATCGATCCTGATGCGCGTATGGCTGATGAACCGGCAGTTCTTGTGAGGAATCACAGGAAGCGGCAGATATTCGAGATAGGAGTTGGCGGCGAGCGTGATGTCCTGGGTTTGCGAGGCGAAGTTCGCATCCATCTCATGGATCTTTGTCGCCGCCTGGGTCGTGACATGCGCCTCGCTACCCTCCGCCAGATCGATCGCGATGGCATAGCGGTCGCCCTGGAGAATGCCGCCGGCATTGGAGATGATCGAGACACAGGGCAGCGCCGGCATCTCCTCATCCCAATAAAGCGCCTGCTGCACCAGAAGCGGCGCGCGGCGGTCGAGCTTGATGAGAGCCGTTCGGCCCCCCCGGCGTTCGAAGCCGAGCTGTAGGGACGCATTCTTGCCGAACCCGCCGCTGCGCAATTGCTTGGGCTCGTCGCTATAGCGCGCCAGTTCCGGGGCGTGGATCTGTAACACGGAGACCTATTCCGCCGGCACGGCGAGATCGAAAAGCACGTTCTCGCGGATCAGGTGGACAAGCTCCGGAATACCCTCGCCAGTCTTGCAATTGGTGAAGATGAACGGCTTGTCGCCGCGCATCAGGCGTGAATCCCGGTCCATCACCTCAAGGCTGGCATCGACATAGGGCGCCAGATCGGTCTTGTTGATCACCAGAATGTCGGACTGCGAAATCCCCGGACCGTTCTTGCGCGGTATCTTGTCGCCGGCCGCTACATCGATGACATAGATGAAGAAGTCGATCAGCGCCGGGCTGAACGTCAGGGTCAGATTGTCGCCACCGCTTTCGAGCAGGACAAGATCGGTATCCGGGAAGCGGGCCTCCATCTCCTCGACAGCCGCCAGGTTCATGCTCGGGTCCTCGCGCACCGCGGTATGGGGGCATCCGCCGGTTTCGACACCGATGATGCGCTCCTCGATCAGCGTGCCTTTCAGCGTGCGCTGTACGTGTTTCGCATCCTCCGTCGTCACGATATCGTTGGTGACGATGAGAATCCTGATGCCGATTTTGATGAGCAGCGGGGTTATCGCCTCGACAATGGCGGTCTTTCCCGAGCCAACCGGCCCACCAACACCAATCCGGGTGATTTTTTTCATCATATTATCCTCAGTTCATGAACATGCGGAGATGCGCCTTCAGGTGCACTGCAGCCAGAATATCGGCAACCGGCGCAAAGCTTCTCATATCGTCCAGCGTGTCGGTGTGGATCTGCTCGTATGTCTCCCCGGCGGTCGCATTCACCTCGAGCAGGATCGCCTGGGTATCGAGGAAGGTGACGCGCATCAGACGGAGTGCTGCACCAAGGATCATCGATGCGACGCCATATTGATGCGCCGCAAAGGCCTGGCGTGCATCGATGCCGAACCCGCTCGTCACCAGTGCGAAGCCGATGGGGAAGGTGCCGGGCGTGGTGGCGTTGCGGATCATCGTGTTCCAGTCGGCCAGCATGCCTCCTGCGACGAGATGTTGGCCGAGTTCGCCGAGTTTCCGGCCCATGCGAACCGACATCGTTCGCGTCTCCTCATTGAGCTTTCGCTGATAGGAAGCGTGATCCGCGGCGATGATCATGCCCATGTCCGCCGCCATGGCTGCCCGATGCGCCGTCAGGAGCGCGATACCATCAAGGGTGGCCGATTGCCTGGTGGCCGTGAACACGAATTCCCTTAGCGAGGCGGCATTGTGGACGACCCCTTTTTGAATTGCCGATTCAAGCCCGTTCGAAAAGGTAAAGGCTCCGACGGGCAGCGCTGAGTCGGAGAACTGGATGAGCTGCAGCAATTTGGTGACGTCGCCCATGGTCGAGCTAATTATGGCTGTGGGTATGTGGAGGTGCGTGATCGGCGTGAGCGTGGGAAGCCGGTTCAGCCCCGCCAAACAGTCGGCGTGCCTCGTGAGGCGCAAGATAGGGGATGACATCGCTGCCGGGCATGAATTCGAACGTGACGCCGGCGAAATCATGGGTCCGCATGACCGAACTCATGACCTTCTGGTCGATCGTCAGGGGGACGAACACCTTGTTACCCTTGACCACGGCCGGCCAGTGCTGGTTTCCGAGCGCATGGCCGAGTTCGAAACATGTGCGAAGGACGAGTTCCGGCGATTGCGCCATGACCTTTTCCAGGTCGATCACCATGACCGGTTTCAATTCCGTTTTGACGACGACGATTGAGGATTCCGCCTCGTCCCACACCAGAATATCGCCGTCATGCAGATGCGTATTGCGGTCCAGTGCGACCGCTAGCTCCAGATCCTTGCTCGTACGCTTGCGGAGGCGGTTCTTCTGAGCCTCCCACTGGTCGAGGACGAGCCAATCAATGCGGGCCGCATCCATCCGCTGTTTCCAGACGGCGTCTTTAACATTGCCGAGAACCTGTTCTATCAGGATCATTCATCACCCTATCAGCTGAAGAAATACAATTGGTTGAGCGCAATCGTCTTGGGCGGCTCCACCGTTGCGTGGACGCCGTCCACAGTGACGGCAAAGGTCTGCGGATTGACGTCGATTTTCGGCAGATAAGAGTTCCGCACCATGTGTTCCTTACCGAGAACCCGCGTATTCTGTACCGGAATGACCATACGGTTGAGCTCGTATTTCTCCTTCACGCCGGCATCATAAGCGGCGCGGGAAACAAAGCTGATGCAGGTTTTCGGCAGGGCGGTCCCGTAGGCGCCGAACATCGGACGATAATATGTGGGTTGTGGCGTCGGCAGCGAGGCATTGGGATCGCCCATATTGGCCCAGACGATCATACCGCCCTTGATCACCATCTTTGGCTTGGCGCCGAAAAAGGCCGGGGACCACAGAACGAGGTCCGCGATCTTGCCGGGCTCGATGGACCCGATCACATGCGAAAGCCCGGCCGTAATCGCCGGATTGATCGTTATCTTTGCCAGATAGCGCAGGACGCGGAAATTATCGTTGCCGGGCGCATCCTCCGGAAGCTTGCCGCGCGCGGCCTTCATCGCATTGGCGGTCTGGAAGGCGCGCAGGAAATTCTCTCCGATGCGGCCCATAGCCTGCGAGTCGCTGCCGATGATGGAGATCGCGCCCATGTCGTGGAGAACGCTTTCGGCAACGATCGTCTCGCCGCGAACCCGGCTCTCGGCAAATGCCACGTCGGAGGGGATCTTCGGATTGAGGTTGTGGCAGACCATGATCATGTCGAACAGTTCCGCCACGGAATTGACGCCTGCCGGCAGCGTCGGGTTCGTCGAACTCGGCAAAACGTTCCTCTGGCCCACGACCTTCAAAAGGTCCGGAGCATGGCCGCCGCCGGCGCCTTCGCTGTGAAACGTATGGATGGTCCGCCCATCGAAAGCGGCGATCGTATCCTCGACATAACCGGCTTCGTTGAGCGTATCGGTGTGAATGGCGACCGAGACGTCATATTCATCGGCAACGGTGAGGCAGGAACGGATCGTCGCCGGCGTCGTGCCGTAATCCTCGTGAATCTTGAAGCCGGCAGCGCCAGCCTTCAACTGCTCGACGAGCGGCGCTATGCCGGTCGAATTGCCCTTGCCGCAAAAACCGACATTGATCGGGATATTCTCGACCGCCCGCAGCATCATTTCCATGTTCCACGGACCGTTGACCGAGGTCACGCCGTTCGAACCGTCGGCGGGGCCGATACCACCCCCCCAAACGGTCGTGATGCCGTTGCTCAGCGCCGCAAATGTCTGTTGCGGGGAAATGAAATGAACATGGGTGTCCATGCCGCCCGCAGTCAGGATCAGATGCTCGCCGGATATGGCATCGGTGGATCCGCCTGTTGTCAGGCCTGGCGTCACCCCGTCCATGGTGCTGGGATTGCCGGCCTTTCCGATGCCGACGATCTTGCCGTTTCTCAAGCCGACATCGGCCTTTACCACGCCCAGCATGGGTTCGAGGATCGTCACATTGGTGATGACGAGATCGAGGCAGCCTGCCTCCTGGGTCAGCAGGCTATCGGAACCCATGCCGTCACGCAGCGTCTTGCCGCCGCCATATTGCAGTTCGTCGCCATAGACCGCGCGCAGGTCCTTTTCGATTTCGATGTAAAGATCGGTGTCGGCGAGACGAATCTTGTCGCCTGTCGTCGGGCCGTAGAGATCGGCATATTGGCGGCGGGATATCTGTGTCATTGTTTTTCGTCCTCAACTTTTGGCACGGCGATCCTCAACCCGGCTGATCTCGTCAGGAGGACTTGAAGCCTTGCTTGCGCGCGAGTTCCACGGCGTTATTGAAATTCGGCCGATAGTTCGGCTCGGAGCCTTCGCCGGTCCAGCCGTCTACGAGGTTGTTGAAGCCGTAGACGAAACGCTTGCCTCCAAACGGCACGACGGTGACATCTTTCTCGTCACCCGGTTCGAAGCGGATTGCCGTGTTGGCAGGAATATCCAGCCGCATTCCGAAAGCCGCGGCCCGGTCGAAGGAGAGATACCTGTTGACCTCGAAGAAATGGAAATGGGAGCCGACCTGGATCGGCCGATCGCCCGTATTGCGGACCTTCAAAGCCACGCGCGGCCGGCCGGCATTCAGCTCGATAGGCGCCGCGGCAAGATCGTAACCACCCACCGGTATGGGCTGTTTTTTCTGCCGAGCGGCATCAGGCGCGGCTGCGACCTGCCCTGGGGCAGATTTGCCTGAGACAGATTTGGCTGCGGCGGAGCGCTTGGATTTGTCTGGTCCGGCCATGGCTCTCTTGCTCCTACTGAATGGGTTGGTGAAGTGTCACAAGCCGGCTGCCATCGGTGAAGACGGCTTCGATCTGGATCATTGGAATGAGATCGGCGACGCCGGGCATCACATCGTCATTGGTCAGCACGGAGCGAGCGCCACTCATCACATCCTCGACGGAGCGCCCTTCGCGGGCGCCGTCCAGGACATAGGCCGACAGCACGGCCACGGATTCAGGATGGTTGAGCTTGATACCCTTGGCCTTTCGCCTCAACGCGATGTCGGCCACGGTGTAGGTCAGAACCTTGTCGAGTTCCCTTGGAGTGAGATGCATTGCCGAAGCCCTTCAAGATTTTAATCCGCATAATCGGCCCGTTGATCGGCCAAGCGCCTGAGTGCTTGGCGTGGATATTGAAGGATCACAGAGCACCACTGAGAATGCCCAGTCCTGCGACTGTCATCAGCCCACCGGCAGCTCGGACCAGAGTTGGCTCGTGACGAGCGCCAGCCCGGCCGATCAGCATGCCGATGCCAATGCCGCCAAGATGCAGGAGCGCCGTCGCGCTGACGAAACCCAGCGCATATCCAAGCGCATTGGAGCTCCCGGGCATTTCGGCGCCATGCGCATGGCCATGGAAGATCGCGAAGATGCCGACAACGCTCATCGTCACGATGAGCGGCGCGGCTATGCCCAACGCGATAGCGGCACCAAGAATGATGACTGAAAGAGCTATGCCCAATTCAACATGGGGGATATTGGCGCCCGTGATGCCCAGAGCCCCGCCGGCGACCATGAACAACAGAAAACTGATGGGAACGAGCCAGAGCGCACGCCCGCCGATCTGGTAGGCCAGAATGCCGACGGCGATCATCGCCAGCATATGATCGGCACCCGTGAGCGGATGAAGAAAGCCGTGAGAAAATCCCGCGGCCGCTCCGGTTTCCGAATGAGCCCAGGCAATTGATGGAGTGAAAGCTGCAGTAATTGAAACAACCAGCCAGATTACCAATGATCTCAATTTCATGGAGAGCTCCCTGATATGATCATCATGCACGATAGTTCTAGACATGATTTGGCTTGAACGTCGGCGCACTTCCCAAGTGATTCTTAATGAGTGCAGTCTATAAGTTAAACGATGATAAAATCAACAAAAGTATAAAAATGTATTTTATAAATATGTGATATACCGTAATCTCTATGCTGATATCGGCGATTATATCGCGGTTGATTATAAATTTTTGATATTTGATGCAGTAAGATAAGCGGTAGTATTCTGACATCAGCGAAATACCGGCCAAAAGGGACATTTTAGGTTTGTCCTGGCATGTCCTGATCGGATGAGCTGTTTCATCCGGCCGATGAGGGCGAACCACCCGGACACCCGAATTTTTCTCATGGCTCACACCAATTATCGTCGTTTGTTGAGGCCGCGTGAGCCAGATATATCCGTTGCGCTTGTTCCTGCCTCCCTGTTGCATCCTATGCAACGGATGCTGGTTTCGCAGGTATCGGCACATGTTGTAATGAAGATTATCGACCGCCATTGCCGACAAAAGCGGTCGATGACATGAATATGAGGATTCTGTATCCGCTATGAAAAAGATGTCTCTTCCAAAGCTTGCAGTTTTCGCGATCGTTTCCTTGCTCTTCGGTACATACGCTCACGCTGCCGATAGTGGCGGCCAAAGCCATCTCGAGCGCGTCGTCAATGAAGCGATCGGGCCTGTCATGGAAGAGAACGATATTCCGGGAATAGCCGTGGCGGTGACAATCCAGGGAAAGCGCTACTTCTTTAATTATGGCGTCGCTTCGAAGAAGAGCGGACAAAAGGTCACCGAAGATACGATTTTCGAGATCGGCTCGATCAGCAAAACCTTTACCGCAACACTCGCATCCTACGCTGCGGCGCGAGGAACTCTGTCTCTCTCCGACAGTGCGAGCAAATATCTGCCGGTTCTCGCCGGCAGCAGCTTCGACAAGATCAGCCTTCTCGATCTCGGCACCTATACGGCCGGTGGCCTACCCCTGCAGTTTCCGGGCTCCGTCACCAATCAGAAAACGATGATCGCATATTACAAGAATTGGCGCCCGACCTATGCCGCCGGCACCCACAGACGCTACTCGAATCCGAGCATCGGACTGTTCGGCTATCTCGCTGCCAGAGGCATGGGCGAGCCGTTCGATGATCTGATGGAACAAAAGCTCTTTCCGGCGCTCGGCCTCAGCCGTACCTACATCAGGGTTCCGCAGGGCCAGATGGGCAACTATGCCTATGGTTATTCGAAAGGCAACAAGCCCATTCGGGTGACGCCGGGCGTGCTGGATTCGCAAGCCTATGGCGTGAAGACGACCACGTCCGACATGATCCGGTTCGTCGAGGCAAGCATGGACGGTTCAAAGCTGGACGGAACGCTCCAACGCGCGGTCACCGCAACCCACACCGGATACTACAAAGTCGGCAATATGATTCAGGGTTTGGGTTGGGAGATCTATGCCTATCCGGTTGATCTCGCTCGGCTTCTTGCGGGGAACTCTTCTGAGATGAGCCGCAAGGCCAACAAGGTGACGCGACTTGCCCCACCGCTGCCGCCGCAGGAAGCCGTGCTGATCAACAAAACCGGCTCCACGAACGGCTTCGGCGCCTACGTCGCCTTCGTTCCCGCCAAGGATATCGGCATCGTGATGCTGGCAAACAAGAGCTACCCCATTTCAGCCCGCGTGAAGGCCGCATACCGGATATTGACGGTGCTGGAGAGCGAACCGGCGCCGGCAAGCGCGCGCTGAGAAAACGCTTTTCGCTGGGACGATCGCTAAATGGCCAGTCGTACAGAATTTAGAAGCTAAGGGTTTCTCCCCTTTCGCTTGCAAGGTCGACCCCATGTCCGTTTCGAAAACAGCAGGCAAGAGAAGTTGGCGCAAAGCGTGGTCAAAGATAAGGGTATTGATAAGGCGGCACGCTTACTCGTGAATAACCGGCGAAGCTTTGCACCGATGGGTGTTCACTTCCTCGCCGGTCTGGCCCTGCCGGGGAAGGGGCTTATCCTTCACTTTGGCCCTTTGAAGGGATCGGCCTCGCAGAATATATTCCGTCGCCAACACCTTTAATGGTCAATCAGTTTCCGTAATGCGGTGTATCCGCAATCATTGTACTCGTAGATATAGCATTTCGCTCGATGGAAAGCTGGTCATATTTGACTTATCAAGATTGTAGATTGAGATTCACACGCAAAGAATAGATTTTTCCATGTTATGTGTTAATCATACTTGAATTGTTAAGTAATTCTGTATGAATATACGAATATAATTATATTTCCGAAATCGTATGCGCATAATGGACATATGCAGAACAGTATTTGTGGAATAATCATTGCAGCGGGAGCCAAGGCTGCTTTGCAGCTCGACGACGGCCACACCTCGGGCGGCGTTGCCGGCGCCATCACCGACAATGGCACGCTGGCCTTCAACCGCTCCGAGGATGTCAAAATCACCAATGCCGTCACAGGAACGGGTGGCTTTGACCAGATGGGTTCCGGCAAGACGCTACTGAGCGGCGGCTATTCCGGCTTGACCGGCGCCTCGAAGGTCAGCGGCGGCACGATCGAGGTGCTGGGTAGGCAGTTGCAGGGCACCGGCACGATTGGCACGACCGCCAATGCGGCTGGAGGCATCATCGCGCCGGACAAATCGATCGGCACGCTCACCGTCCATGGCGACTACATCGGCCAGGGCGGCATGTTGGCCATCGAGACGGAGCTGGGCGGCGATGACTCCGACGGATCTGCGCGTCGTCACCGGTGCCACCTCCGGCAACACCGGCGCACAGACCTCGAATGGCATCAAGGTGGTGTGGTGAAACACTACTGGAAAAACGCGTCAAGGGCACTTTCCTGCCAATTTGCCGTCGCGTCAGCAAGGGATCGAAGCATGCCAACGATACACGTCATGAAATGTCTCATCGCCGCATTGGTCTTCTCGGCCGTTGCATTGCCGCATGCCGCCGGCGCACAAAGCTTCGATTGCCGAAAGGCGGAAACCGATACCGAATGGGCGATCTGCAACACGCCTGAACTCGGCAAGCTCGATACGGAATTGGCCACGACTTACAAGCAGCTCCTGACTTCCGGTGGCGCGGTCGACTTCAGGGGGAAGGTCGAGCAGATGCAGGTTTCCTGGATACACGGCCAGCGTGATCTTTGCGGCGGAAATGTCGATTGTCTGACCAGAGCCTACAACGCGATCTTGACCGCCCTGAACGGGCTTGCACCGGCCGAAAACTCTGCCTCATCGGCTGATCCCGCCGGAAGCGGTGTCGTTCCTGACTGCGGCACTCAAGGGAGTGTGAAAGACGACCTTCTTCCCAGGGCCATATATGCCAAGGAGATCTGTGGGAGGGCAGACCTGTTTCAAACCGTGCGGCAGATCGATGTGGTCGCGAAGGGATTGCGATCAAAGCTGCGGCGGGCATGGCAGCCGGCTTTCGATGCCCAGCAGGCGGCTTTCCCAAATATTGCGAACATGTGTCCGCCGGAGGCTCCGAAACTGACCAATTGTATTGCCACCGCGGTCGAGCAACGGCTGCAGGACGTCGAGAACCTTGCGTCGGTTCTCGACAAACCGCTTCCTGAATGCGCGGCTTCCGATGTCACGATCAAGGACAGCGATCTTGGCGACGCTGGCATGTCACAGGCTCTGAATGTTTATCTCATTGAATATAGCGGCACCCAGGCCTGCATGATCCGTGGCTACCCTGCGATTTCCGTCATCGACGCGAAGGGTCGACCGCAGCCTGGTTATGCCAGCTATTCCAGCTCGAGCACCATGTCCAAGCTTGCCGTTCCGCCATTGCCGGTGGTGCTTTCACCGAAGAGCCGGACGGCCTGGTTCGCAGTTCATACGGCAAGCGCCTGCGATCCGGGCGTCGCTCCGCTCAAGGTAAAGATGGCGCTCCCGCATTCACAGACATGGATCAGGACGGTTGAGTTCCCGAACGCAGCCTGCCCGAGTATTGCGGTCATGCCGGTCGGCATGATCTCGACATTGTTGTCTTCGATATTCTGACGTCGTTCCGTTTTTCAGGACTTTTCCCAAATTCGCCTGAGAACGGCAGCCAGAATCTGTCGAAAAGGGCGTTCTTCAACGAACGACAAGAACCCGTATCTGGCGTGACATTTCGTGACATAGCGCTGCGTCCCTGATGCGCGGCTGTCAATCACATCGAACTTTCAAGCGCCGCCCATTCATCCGGTGCTTGCGGGGCGCCTCGAAAGCGAGGCGAACGGGATGTGCCGAAGCAGCGCTTTTGCATGGAATTCGGCCGGATGACCGAGCAGGCGTTGCCTACTCCGGCGAATCCCGATATCCAGAACCGCCATTGACATCCGAATTTGCGCACCCACATCCACCGGATTAAATCAACACTCCTCTTTCAAGCAGCCGTTTCAGCCATGCAGCCGATCATTTCAATTTCCGGGGTCACCAAGACCTACGCCACCGGCTTCAAGGCGCTGAGGGAGATCAATCTCGATATAAGGCGCGGCGAGATCTTTGCGCTGCTCGGGCCGAACGGCGCCGGCAAGACGACGCTGATTTCGATCGTCTGCGGCATCGTCAACCGCTCGTCGGGCACCGTCGCCGTTGACGGCCATGACATCAACCGTGAATACCGTGCCGCGCGCGGCCTGATCGGGCTGGTGCCGCAGGAACTGACCATCGATGCCTTCGAGAGCGTGTGGGCAACGGTCAACTACAGCCGCGGCCTGTTCGGTAAGCCGGCGGACAAGGCGTTCGTCGAGAAAGTGCTGCGCGACCTGTCGCTCTGGGACAAGAAGGATGCCAAGGCGATCACGCTGTCGGGCGGCATGAAGCGCCGGCTGATGATCGCCAAGGCGCTGTCGCACGAGCCGCGCATACTGTTCCTCGACGAACCGACGGCAGGCGTCGATGTCGAGCTGCGCCAGGACATGTGGGCGATGGTGCGCCGGCTGCGCGAGGATGGCGTCACCATCATCCTGACCACGCATTACATCGAAGAAGCCGAGGCGATGGCCGACCGCGTCGGCGTCATCAACCGCGGCGAGATCGTGCTGGTGGAGGACAAGGCCGAGCTGATGCGCAAACTTGGCCGCAAGCGGCTCATACTGGAGCTGCGCAACCCGCTCGCCGCCGTTCCCGATACACTTTCGAACTATGCGCTGGAGCTTTCATCCGATGGCGGACAGCTCACCTACACCTACGACAACCAGAGCGAACGGCCAGGCGTCGCCTCGCTGATCCGCGAGCTCGAGGCGGCCGGTATCCAGTTCCGCGACATCGACACGGAAAACAGCTCGCTCGAGGAAATCTTCGTCAATCTGGTGAGGGAACAGGCATGAACTGGCGGGCGGTCTGGGCGATCTACCGGATGGAAATGGCGCGCGCCTTTCGCACGGTGCTGCAGAGCATCGTCTCGCCGGTCATTTCGACGTCACTCTACTTCGTCGTCTTCGGCGCGGCCATCGGCTCACGCATCACCGAGATCGACGGCATCAGCTACGGCGCCTTCATCGTGCCGGGACTGATCATGCTGACGCTTTTGACGCAGTCGATCTCCAACGCCTCTTTCGCCATCTATTTTCCGAAATTCGTCGGTTCGATCTACGAATTGCTGTCGGCACCGGTGTCCTATCTCGAAATTGTCATCGCCTATGTCGGGGGTGCTGCGACAAAGTCGATCGTGCTTGGCCTGATCATCCTGGCGACGGCGGCGCTGTTCGTGCCGCTCAGGATCGAGCATCCGTTATGGATGCTCGCTTTCCTGGTGCTGACGGCGGTGACCTTCAGCCTGTTCGGCTTCATCATCGGCATATGGGCGAAGAGCTTCGAGCAACTGCAGCTGGTGCCACTGCTGATCGTCACACCGTTGACCTTCCTTGGCGGCAGCTTCTATTCGATCAACATGCTGCCCGGCATCTGGCGCACCGTGACGCTGTTCAACCCGGTCGTTTATCTGGTCAGCGGCTTTCGCTGGAGCTTTTACGGAAAGTCCGACGTTTCGATCGGCATCAGCCTCGCAATGACGGTGGTTTTCCTGCTCATCTGTATTGCGATTGTCGCGTGGATATTCAGGACCGGCTACCGGCTGCGCAACTGATCTTTCGCCTTGTCTGGTGATGACACCAGAGCCGCTCGTCTCAACCTCGTCCAAACACCGCGGCGCTCGACGATCATTAGGTGTTCCTGTTTTGATGGAACCGTCTAGCCTTACCATTCTGCATCGCCGGAACTGTGGAGATGACGAGGCATGGATTCCCGTGACAAGCACAGGCCCGGGCACAGGAATGACGGAAGTGTAGATGTTTCGTCACCGCGAGAACCGGTTTGCCGGCGGCAAGCGTCGACAATTAGCCAGCAACAGTCAAACTACCGTCATTCCTGTGCTTGTCACAGGTTGCCATGCTTCAGCGATGCCGCTGTTGCTACGGTTGGAATAGGGTGTTCGCCACCGTCAAGATTGAGGAACGCCTGAACGCATCGCTTCCGTCTGAAAGTGAACTGCTCTAGAATCTCAATTTCAAAGGCTGCTCGACCGGACGCTTACGGCGCAAACTCAGTTGCGCAGCTTGAACTTGTCGTTGGCTTGCAGCTCTTCGTGAATTCCGTTCACTGCCATATCGAGACAATACTCGACGAAACTGACGTTGAGGTTTCTTGCCGTACCTTGCGCGAATGTGAGGAGCCGCGCCAGGGCCATCAACTCTCTCAATGCTTCGTCGTCCCTGTTCGGGGCGAATAATTCCGATGAACCTTTGGTTCCTGCGACATCCATCTAGCGTTCCATCCGGTAGAGCAGACTGGTAATCCCAATCGCTTCAAAACTAGCGCGAAGAGCTTCAATATGCGCGTGACATGAACGTGACACAGCCTAAAAGAGAGGTGTTGAGCCGGACTACCACCGTCAATTATCAAAAGCCGCTTTCCACATATTGGTGGAATTGAACAACCAGGTCGTCGTGATGGGTGTGCGGATATCCTGCATCGCGGCCAGCCATTGCAGAAGCTGGAGTGCATCCAGGCGCTTCTGGTTAACACCAAGGGTAAGAAGAAGGTCGAGGATTTCCGCCTTGCGCCCTTTGTCGGTCAGGACGGCACGATCAGTGGTCGCCCGGTATGTCCTCTCTTTGAAGAAGATCGATCGCGCCGCTTCTTTGAGCGCCTCCGCTTCTTCGGCGTTGATCAGTTTCTCCGCGTTCAGCTTCTTGAGCGTGGCGACGACGTTCACCATTGGCACCGAGATCGAAAAATAACGCATCTCGCGCGGCGCATGTAATTGCGCCACGTCGGCATCGTCCAGGATCTCGCTGCGCTCGTATTGACGATAGATGCTGCCGACACCCTCCATGCCATAGAATGAGCATTCGGCTGCCCGCAATGCGCCCATGCTGGCAGCGCCGCAGATTTTCACGCCCTGCGACAAGGCGTGGAGTATTTCCTTGTGCCAGACAGGCGCGACATGTTCGAAATTGCCGTCGATGAGGCCGATAACGTTCGCCCCTTGGCGGACGGCTTCTAGGATATCGCCCTGGCGGGCAGGGGCCCGCACGGTAATATCTTCGCTCACCAGATCAGGTGCGTCGGGGAGTGTCGGTCCGACGAACACGACTTTCATGGGAAGGCCAGACTTCTGGAAATCGCCCGCAAGCCGAAACGCCGCCGCCGTTTGCCGTCGGGGTTTTCGAGTTGCGGCACGAATACCTTGCAGACGGCGAAGGGATATTCGCCGCGTGTGAGCGGCAAGGCGATCGCGGACCTGATCCCCGCATTCTCCAGTCGTTCGAGCACATAGGACATGAGCGGCGCAAGGCCGCGTGCTGTGGTTCCCCTTTCGGTGTCCAACGGTTTCGGCGCGGCTTCCAGCAGCCGTCGGGTATCTTCAGGGAGCGGGTGAAAAAAGGCGGCGGGGGATATGTCGTCGCGCGCGCCGCTGATAAAGGTCAGTCTCGATTGCGCGGCTTCCGTGATGGCGCGGATGGCGGCGCGAACGGGATGCGGATGGGCCCCGTTCCCCTGGGCCACATCGATGAACCGGCAAGGAGTCGTTCTACCGGCTGCCGCCGATGGGCCGATAATGGCGATAAAACAGGGAATGCCGATATCGCTCGTAATATCGAAGAACCGCAGCAGAAGACCTGCTTCCTTAATCATTTCGCAGAGATCATCGATAACAGGATCCTGGAGTGAACGCGGATCGATGCAGTAGGAAAGCCGCCCGGCAAGGGAGGTGATCTTCCACAGCGTTTCGGCATCGCGCTCGATCCGTTCCAGAAGTCCGTGGAAGATAGCTTCATCAAGGGTGTTGCCCGATGCAAGCCCGTCGGAAGACTGCCAGTAGCGGCAGTTTTCGATCGTGCGGTCGAGCCGTGCGGCGTCAAGGGGAACCCATACTTCGCCGCCGGAGAGGAGCTCTCTGCCTCGCCCCCAGGAAGTTTCGTCCTCCTCGCCAAGGTCCCGCTGCCCTGCCGCGGTCAGGCAGGCGAGCGGCTCGATTTCTACACCTGATACCCGGAGTTCCCTGCCTGCCGATATGACCACATCGATTTGGGGCGCGCCGGCGATCGTCCTTTCCAGGGCCTCCATCGCGGCGGACACCTTGGCGTCGATATCCCTGATGCCCTTGCCCTGGTTAATGACGATCGACCGCGAATTGGGAACGACGGCGTTCCACACCGGTATACCGATGCGGTCGAGCCCGGTCACTCGGGCAAGACGCGTCACGCCCAGCGGTCTGAGATAGGGACTGATCGCTTCGAATGTGGCCTCAGGATTGCAGATCCTGTCCGAATAGCATCGTTGGGGTTCGCTGGATGAGGCGGTTTCAGCCATCATGGAGTTGCATCGCCGCCGTCTGTGAACCGGATCGCTTACTTGTCCATAAAGCAATCATGCTGCTTTTCGGAACGTGCAGAACAGAACGAGACTTTTATCAATCCAAAATGCCGGATGCGACTGCGGAAGCAGAGCTCACAGCGACTGCGAAATCAACGCCTTTGACGATCGTTGCTCCTGCTTGTCGAAGATTGTCAGCCTGTCCGAGTGCACTGTCGTCTGAGGTCTGGATCGGCGTTACCGTACCTGCATCGAAATCCACGAGCCAGAGATCGGCAGTTCCCGACAGCCCTAACACTACAACTTGCGCCATTTCGTTTTCTTTCCCTTGTAGCGGTTTCAAAAACCGGCCTTGAGCAAACCTTCGCGATAATGCTCTCTCTGCCAATCCTCCTTGAATGGGACAACGGCAATCCACTTGTCGAGCACAAAACCCGGCTGAACCTCCAATGTCTTGCGGACAAAATGACGCGCTTTCTTCAGATCGCCTGACATAGCCCAGCACGCGGCAGAAAGACGGTCTGCAAGCGAAGGATCCTTCATCTGCTCTATATAGCGGAGCGCCCGGTCATATTGCTCAGTCAAATAACAAGCGCTGGCCGCGATCCATAGATAATCATCCGGGCAAAGCGGATTGAGCGAGATGCTTCGCTGTATCTTCTCAAGACCGTCCGCCGGCCGCGATGCCTGGGCAAGGGCGTCGGCGTAGCTCGCGATCACGTCGGCATAGTGTGGGCTGAGGCGTTCCGCCTGCCCCAGCGTTTCGATGCTTTCGTCGAATTCATGCTGATAAAGCCGGATGATCCCAAGTTCGCGATAACCGGAGGCGAATCGTTCATCGGCGGCGATTGAGCGTTTTGCAAACTGCTCCGCCGTTGCCAAAAGCTCCTTATCGCCGCGCGCCGTCAGCAGCCACTCCAGATAATAAGTTCGTGCAGCACCGCTGAGCGCGGGCGCGTAATCGGATTTCATGGATATTGCCTGGCGGAACAATTTGCGCGCCCGGCGCACGCTGGGCAGTTGTAGCTGTTTGAGATTTCTCTGCCCGAGCAGGAATAACTGATAGGCTTGCGGATCGCTGATAAAATGTTCACGCGCCATCCGGTTATGCTCGATCTCCTGGGCGATAGCTTCGGCGATGTTGGTCGCGATTTCCCGGCGTCCGGCAAGCAGCCCGTCCGCGGCGAGGCTAAAACGATCGGCCCAGATAACCTCGTCATTGGCAAAATGGATGAGCTGTGTGTAGAGCGTTCCACCGGCGCTTTCCGGTGAGACACGGCAATCGAGTATATAATCGATCGCGTGGCGTTCGATGATGCTGGCCTTGTCGGAGTGAAGGCTGATCTGCGCCGCGGTATAAGGCGCCACGACCGAGACGGTCCTCAGCGCGCAAAGCCCGATGGTGATGTCTTCTATGAGCGCGTGGGTAGATGCCCTTGGATCAATATTTCCGTCCGCGACCATTGGCGGAAGCAATGCTACTCTTGGAAGCGCGGTGGCGAGTTCCACCAGGCCTTTTCCAGGTCTGCTTATTTGATGGTTTGCATCGGAACGTCCCACAAGGCCGAGGCTATCGGCCACGGAGCCGGCCTTGATGTGGAACTGGGGCGGTCGCACCGGGATTAACATATTCGCCGGAGGCAGTGACGGCTCAACGCCATTTGGCTTCTGGCCTTCGCCTGTTTGCCTTTCCGCATCATGGGCGGTGAGCAATGCTTCACGAACAGGCTCGTCAAAAGGGTTGTTTTCGAGAATACGCAGCGCAATATTCCTGATGAGACCAAATTCATCTTCTTTTCGAGCCTCGGGCAACGCCTGGAGAAAGGCGCTCCGCAATTCGCCGGCAAGCCGCTCCCTTTGTTGAATGATCCATTTTCCGGCTGGAGCGCTCTCGAGTTCCATGTTTTCGAGAAATTCGCCGGCCAATAGCCGGGCGATGGATCTGAGGCGGCTAAGAGGCGCGATCGGATCCACACGCAGCAAGACCTGGAAATCACTTTCCAGCGCTTTCACATCAAGAACGATGGTTTTGGGGCCCGTCTCGATGAAGCGGGTTCCCAATTCATCCTGCCGCCGCTTGATCCGCGAGAGGGTTTTTCTGAGATTGACATAGGAGACGCTACTATCAGCATCGCCCCAAAGGAATCTTGCCAGCCTGTCTCTCGGCAATTCGAAATCCGGGCTGTCGAACAAGCGGCAAATCGCGAGGAGACCCTTTTGCGGGAAAGCAACCTCCTTGCCTGAAATATCGATCAGACGAAGTCCACCAAATGTAACGAGTCTAAAATTCATAAGGTTCCTGCCGGCATTTCCAATCTGCCAAAGGGGATCCCGGAGATCACCTACTTTGCGGAAAGCGAGAGCGTGGCTATCGCCAGAGCGGTGGCCGATCTTTGGCGGTTCCGCGATGGACCAGGGTGTGTTCCTTCACGAGCTTCGGCCCGTCGGCCTTCTCGCGTTCTGCTATCGCCTTCACCAATCCTATAATATGGCGGCGCTGAAGCGGATCCCTTATCTTCAGGAAGGCCTTGTTGAGAGAAATACCGTCTGCCGTCAGCAAGGATATTACGGAGTGCTGTTCAGCGCCCGGCTGCACGGCATTTGCATCGCTCAAAGGCTGACCATCGTCGTTTTGAAAGAAGAAACCCGGCTGTACTCCAAGCGAATCAGCGATAGCCATGAGCCGGCTTGCGCCGACCCTGTTTGCCCCTTTCTCATATTTTTGCACCTGCTGAAAGGTGATCCCCAGGCGAGATGCAAGCTGCGTTTGGCTCATGTTGACCATCAGGCGGCGTATCCGAATACGCGATCCAACCTGTAGGTCGACCGGCTGAGCCTTCTTGGCTTGCATCTGTGGGTTCCTCTCGTATGTCCATACATACACTCTAAATTCAGACTATCTAAAATATCTAGTTTTTTCTGTCTAGACACACCGGTTGTGGCTCAAGCCTTGCAAGTCCCCCGAAGACGCAGTCCAAGGGGCCGATGTCATAAGTACGGTGACGACATCAAAGGTGTCAAAGCGCCCCTGTCCGGGCCGACAGAGAATTATCTCAACTCACGCTTGCCGAGGGCGTCAGCGAGACGGCGCGCCCCTCCCGGTTTTTCATCCGTTCGGCAATTATCTCCCGCGTTCCTGTTAGATGAACGAAGAGCAATTTGCCCGCATTGCGCAATCGGTCATATTCGCAGACGGATGAAACGCGTCGCCTTCGAGATGATTCGCGATGTGCACGCCAACGGTCGATTTTCCGCAACCGGTGACATCCTTGATGACCATATGCGTGATATTTCTCACAAGACGCTTCGGGCTGGCTTGTCGGCGCGGAGGGCTGAATAGATCGAAAAGAGGACGACCAGCAGGGAAATCAGGAGGAAGGAAGCCGAGATCGGCCCGTGGACAAAGATCGTGAAATCACCGCGCGAAAGCAGGAGCGCGCGCCTGAAATTCTCTTCGAGCATGGGGCTCAAAATGAAAGCAAGCACGAGCGGGGCAGGCGGGAAGCCGAGCCGTGACATGCCGTAGCCGACGATCCCGAAACCTGCGACCAGGAAGATGTCGAACACTGAGCTGTTGATCGAGTAGACGCCCATGGATACGAGGACGAGAATAATCGGATAGAGCGCCTGATATGGCACTGTCAGAAGTCTGGTCCAAAGTCCGACCAGGGGAATGTTCAAAATGACGAGCATGACATTGCCCACGAGAAAGCTGACAACGAGACCCCAGAACAAGGTTGGTTGTTCCGTGATCAGGCTGGGCCCGGGGGCGATTCCGTGGATCATCAACGCTCCCATCATCACTGCCATGACGGCATCGCCCGGTACGCCAAGCGTGAGCGTGGGGATGAAGGCTGCCTGCGCTGTGGCGTTGTTGGCACTTTCGGGGGCAGCCAATCCCTCGATCGCACCCTTGCCGAACATATGGGCGTATTTCGAAACACGCCGCTCTACTGCATAGGCGACAAATGAGGCCATTGCCGCGCCCGCGCCGGGTAGAATGCCGCATACTGCGCCGATGAGCGAGCCGCGGCCCATCGCCGGAACCGCGCGCCGCCATTCATTGCGCGTGGGCAGCATGGCACGCAGACCGAACCGCTCTGGCTTGGGACTGCCACCAATGCCAACCGTCGCAATAATTTCCGAAACCCCGAAGATACCCATTGCCACCGCCACGATGTTCAGCCCGTCCTCGATCGGGGGAAGACCGAACGTAAAGCGGAAAACGCCGGATGTGATGTCCTGCCCGACAATGCCGAGCAACAGGCCCAGAATGACCATCGCCAGGGATCGGAGGAAGGAGGCGCTGCCGATGGCCGCCGCCCCCAGCAGGGCAAAAAGCATCAGCGAGAAATATTCGGGCGCGCCGAACCGCAGCGCAAATTTTGCAAGCAAAGGCGCAAAGCCGCCCACCAGGATGATGCCGATCATTGATCCAACGAGCGAAGAAACGGAGGCTGTGAAAAGGGCGACCGAAGCACGACCATTCCTGGCCATGGGATGACCTTCCAGGCAGGTCACGGCGGCGGCGGGGGTACCAGGGAGATTCAGCAGAATGGAGGCAGTCGCGCCGCCATACATCCCACCGTAATAGATGCCGGCCAACATGATCACCGCCTCGTGCGGCTGGATATAGAAGGTGATCGGCAGCAGCATCGCAATGGCGGGCAGCGGTCCGATGCCCGGCAGGACGCCGACGACCATACCGAGCGAAACGCCGATGAAACAATAGAAGATGGCGTTCCACGTCAGTGCAACCGCGGCGCCGTCCATGATGTTGGAAAATAGGTCCATGATGATTTCAGAACAATTTGAAGGGCAAGCCCAGCCCTTTGACGAAAATCAGCCAGACGCCGATTGGCGCCGCTGCGGTCACGACTGCAAGGCGCGAGAGTTTGGGACGGGGAGCGGCAAGGCCACTGATGACGATGAGGGCGGCCACCGCGATCATCAGGCCGGCCTGTTCCACAAGCGCGCCGAAAGCGGCGACAGCCAGGGGAACGAGCACGAATGGACGCCAGCGCGCGCCGGGCCAGGGCTGCCCGTCATCGTGATTTCCGCTTGCTGCCGGGGCGGTCGGTGTTGCCGCTGGTTGCCTGCGCCAGCCTTCGAAGATCAGGATCGCGGTTCCCACGATCATGGCCGCGACGCCGAGCAGAAACGGAAAATATCCCGCTCCCATGCGACGGGGTGAGCCGAGACCATAGCTTGTCGACGTCCATGCCACGAAGCCGCCAAAGGCAACCATGACAAGAGCGGCGAGAACTGCGCCAGGATCCAGCCGGCGGTTCAGATCACCCATACCTACATCCTCCACACTTATACCCTCCGGACCCCGGGTCTTACCAGGATCCCACGGGTTTATTGGGGTCGATCGCCGGCACTTCCGGATAATGAAAGCCACGCTGTCCCGACAATCCGCGATTGTCTGGTATCGTGACGTCCGGTGCCTCCAGGCCCACGAATGTCTTCCCATCGGTGAGAGCCATGTCTTCCCCATAGAGATGCTCATAAAGCAAGTCTTTGAGTCGATTGACGACCGATGCCCGGGACGGATCACCGGCGAGATCACGGGTTTCGAGCGGGTCGTTTTTCAGGTCAAAAAGCTGAAAGCGGTTTCCGGCAGGATACCAGATCAGCTTGTGCTGATGATCCCGTATCATTCGGCTCGCCCGCGTGTGCAGATGGCTTTCACCATAGATGTGATCGCGTTCATTGCTATCTAGAACGCTGAGACCTTCGACGCTTTCGGGAATCGGCAGACCGGCGAGATCGAGCATTGTCGGCATGAGATCGTGCAAACCGACGAGGCGGTCATTCGTTTTGTTCGCTGGTATTCGTGCCTGCTTTTTGGCGTCGACGATTATGAGCGGGACGCGCGCCGATGCGTCATACATCAAACGCTTGCCAAATAGCCCATGATCTCCAAGCATGTCGCCGTGGTCGGAGGTGAAGACGATCACGCTGTCATCAAGAATGCCTTCCTCGCGCAGCGTGCCGATCAGCAGCCGCAACTGGTGGTCGATATGCGTACAAAGTGCGTAGAAGGCCCGCCGTGTATCATCGATCTGCCATTGTGGAAGGCGTGCATAATAGTTCCGCGATGCCTTTAGCAGATATGGCATCTGCTCTTCGTCTTTCGACCAGTCGCCCACGACGGGTGCCGGCATTTCACGCCGAGCGTAACGATTGAAGTAGTTCGCCAGAGGCACCAGCGGCGGATGCGGATGAGTGTAGGAGACATGCCAGAGAGCAGGTCTTGTCGGGTCGCGCCGTTTGATCTGACGGGCCGCCGTCATGGTCGTCCAATTGGTAACATGCATGTGGTCGGGCAGGTGCCACGTCGTCCAGCCATACTCGTTATTGCTCATTCCGTGCAGGAACTGGGCGCCGGGATGGCCGCTATCGGCAAGAAACATCTCGTAATCATCAGGCCCGCCGAGATGGCCGCGGCCTTCTTCCGCGAGCATCGCATCGTTAAAGCCGATGCGGTTACGTGGTGGATAGACGTGGAGCTTGCCGGTGGCAAACGTCTGGTACCCACCCCTCGAAAAACTGTCTGCGAGAGTCGGAATGCCATGAGGCATCTGCAGGCCCGGCTGAAAATCTCGGTCACCATGCCCGCGCGCCGTCTGGCCCGTCATGATCGAGCGGCGGGAGGGAATGCAAATGGGTGTTTCTGCATAACAGCGTTCAAAACGTGTCCCGGAGCGGGCGAGTTGATCCAGGGTCGGCGTCTCGATCACCGGGTGACCGGCGCAGCCGAGCAGATTTGCCGGCCATTGATCAACCGTCACGAAAAGTACATGGGGTCGTTCAGTCATGATTTTCTCGAAATGAAGCGAGCGACGGCCGCTCAGTCATACGCCGCCGCCCAAGGGGCGGCTCATTGACCGGTTGCATCGGATAATTTTACAAGCTCGCCGAGGCGCTCGGACTGTCCTGCGACGAAGTCATTGAAATCCTTGGGACTTCCGCCGACGAGATTGATGTTGAGCGCGCTGAATCGCTTGATGACATCCGGCTGCTGCAGAATTTTGTTTATCGCGACGTTCAGCTTTTCGATGACAGCGGGATCTGTTCCCTTGGGCGCGAATATGCCGTGCCAGGACGTGTAGACCATGTCGACACCCTTTTCCTTGAGGGTGGGAACATCAGGAAGGACCGAAACCCGATCTTCGCTGGTGACGGCAAGGGCGGTAATGGATTTGTCGAGTACGCTGGGGATGAGCGTGCCGTCGATCATTGCGCCGACTTCGCCCGCTATTAGGGCCGTGCGCGCAGGGCCGGAACCCTTGTAGGGAATATGAACAGCGTCGATCCCGGTGAGCGATTTGAAATATTCGAAGGCGAGGTGTTGAGCGGTTCCAACGCCGGCGGAAGCATAGTCCACAAGTTCGGGATCCGCCTTGGCTGCCTTCAGAAAAGAATCGAGATCATCAAAGCCGAGTTTGGGACCGACGCCCAGCACCAGAGGAACGGAGGTGATCTGGATAATCGGATCGAAATCGGTAGCCGGGTCATATTTCAAATTCTTGTAAACATGCGGATTGATGCCCATCGTCGCGATATCACCGACGACGAGCATATAGCCATCGGGCGCGGCCCCAGCGACCGCACCCATGCCAACGGTTCCGCCTGCTCCGGCTTTGTTTTCGACAACGACAGGCTGACCAAGAATTTCCGAAAGGGAAGCGGATACGGTGCGGGCGATGAGATCCGTATTCCCGCCTGGGGGATAAGGCACGACAAGGTGCACCGGCTGCGATGGCCAACTGTCTTGTGCCAAGGTGGTTTCTGTAATTCCTAAAATCTGAACAGCCGCTACGCAGCCAATCAACAGATGCTTGATCGACATGGTCATGCATTCCTCCCGACACGATTTTCCTCTCCGCTTCCTCCAGCAGAGATCATCTTGAAATAAGTATTGGAAAGAGGATGCTATGTTCCAATAAGAGATGCTTATCAATAGAGGCGTATCATGGACATTCAGCAAATTCGGGTCGTCATCTCGCTTGCCGAGCATCTTCATTTCGCCAATGCAGCTCGGGCCCTGGGGATCAGTCAGCCGGCTCTGTCCCAGAAGATTCAGCGTATCGAGGACGAGATCGGTACGTCACTTTTCGTGAGAACCCAGCGGCAAGTGGCACTGACCGAAGCCGGTCGGGCGTTCCTGGCCGATGCGCAGGAGGTGGTCAGCAGGTTCGAGACAATGCTCAACCACACAAGGAGCGTTGCCAAGGGGGTGATCGGGAGGCTCAGGATCGGATTTGTCGAGAATGCGAGCTTCCACATCATCCCGCAAGCGACTGCTCTGCTTCGCAGCACCCGGCCTTCTGTCCATCTCGAACTGCACGAAATGATTTCTGCCGAGATGCCGGACGCGCTCGCGCGCAAATCCATCGACGTGGCGGTGATGCGACCACTTCTGGATGCGCAGGCACTGGAAAGCCGACTTGTCCTGACGGAGCCTTATTGCGTCGCCTTGGCCGCGAACCATCCGCTTGCGACGCTCGATCAGGTGCCTTTGCGGGAGCTCTGTCCGCTCCCGTTCATCATCGCCGGAGGTCCAAAGGCGCAATATCTGAAGGACCAGTTTCGGCCGGCGTTTTCTCGTTTAGGCTTCAATCTGAAGGTGGGGCAGGAGGTCAACCAATTGCCGGCGATTATCGCGCTCGTTGCCTCCGGGCTCGGGTATACGATGCTGCCCCGGTCCGCCACGGGCCTGACGATCCCGGGCGTCGTTTACCGCCCACTGGCGGATCAGGAGGCGCCCAGGGCGCAGCTCGTTGTTGCCTGGTGTGAGAAGGCGGCGCCCCCTCTTGTCGATGCCTTCGTTCGAATTTGCACACAGCTCAAGATCGCGACTGCCTCGGATGAGGATGCTGGCTGAAAGGTGCCGCGTCGCTACTGAGCAGTTCGCATGTCGTCGCAGCGGAATAAGCAGTGCAGCCGTCCAAGTCATCGCCCTGGTGGACAGGACGCCTATCTGTTCGCTTTAGCACCAGATGATTATCGCGAATTCTTGGTCCTGATCATGTTCCCAAGCCGGCAATTCCTTCCGTCGGTTTGGAACGTTCCGGTCACTTCCATGCTTGAAGTGACAGCTATTTTGGCGAAGTCATATGACAATTTGTGTGCTGCTTGTGTGCAGCAGTTCGGGATCATTCTTCCGCCACATGCGTTGTCCATTGCTACCCGGCCCGTTCGACAGAATCACAAATGGCCGGGCCACGAAATATTTGAAGGAGTACAGGGATGAAGAAAATTGTTGCCGCGGCGGTTGCCGCCCTTCCGGTTCTGGCGAGTAGCGGGTCCGCCATTGCGGCCGATGTGATTTCACGCGGGGCTCCGGTCTACGAGGAGCCGGACCAGCGTGATGGCGTACGCATCGGCTATCTCGATTGCGCGATCGGCGGCGGCGTCGGTTACGTGCTGGGTTCGGCGAAGCAAGCCGATTGCGTTTTTACTACGGCGATCGGCAGCGAGCCGCTTGACCGCTACACCGGCGTTGTCCGCAAGATGGGCGTCGATCTCGGCTTCACCACCCGCTCACGCCTGATCTGGGCCGTCTTTGCCCCGACCGCCGGTTATCATCATGGATCGCTCGGCGGCCTCTACCAGGGTGCGACGGTGGAAGCCACCGTCGGCGCGGGCATAGGCGCCAATATTCTCGTCGGGGGCACGTCCGGCTCCATCCATCTGCAGACGGTGAGCGTCACCGGCCAGCTTGGCCTCAATCTCGCCGCCACCGGCACCTCCGTAACGCTCACTCCCGCAAGCTGAGCTTGATTCCAGCCCCTCCCGAAAAGAGGGAAGGGGCTGGAATGAGCTTGGGATCAATCGAAGGGCGAACGATCCTGGGAGCGATCAGGCTTGCGGGGGCTGCGGTTTGTTACGGCGCATCTGGCCAAAGCGGAACCGGTCTGCCGTCGCTGCCCGAACCATCATCATTTCGCCGATCGTCTCATGCGTCATCAGGCCGATCAGCCGGTCCATGCCATCCACGACGGCGACAGCCGGCACATTGGATCGCTGCATCAGCCGCAAGCTTTCCTGGAGGGGTTTGCGATGATGGATTTTCGGAATGTCGGTGCGCATCGCGCTCACCACAGGCGTTTGTGGACCTTTCTCCTTCAATGCCCGTATCATGTCGTCGCGCGTCAGCAGACCCTCGAAATGCCCTGACGTGTCGACCACGGGAAACTCGCGCTGGGTGGTCGCGAGCAGCATCTCGATCGCGTCGCCGATATTTGCTGCGTGCTGGAGCCGCGCGAATTTGGTGATCATCACATCACCGACCAGAACGCTGCCCACGACATCGCGGATCTGCGCGTTCTGTGCCTCGGCAGCCGCGGCCAGATAGACGAAGATGGCAATGAAGATCAGCAGCGGATTATAGAACAAGCCGATGAAGCCGAACACGAAGGCAAGCCCCTGACCGATGGTCGCCGCAATCTGCGTCGCGCGCGACCAGGAGAGACGCGCGGCGAGGGCGGCGCGCAACACCCGGCCGCCATCCATCGGAAAGGCCGGGATCATATTGAACAGCACGAGGAAGATATTGACGCCGGCGAGCCTGGCAAGGAAGCTCAGGCGCGGGTCCTCGATATCTGTCGTCGCCTCCAGTCCCGTCGATCCACCCAGTGCAAGGAGGATCAGCGCGGCTATCGCGACATTGACCAGTGGGCCGGCGACGGCGATCACGAATTCCTGGCCGGGCTCTTCCGGCATGCGTTCGAGCCGAGCCAATCCACCGATCGGCAGCAGCGTGATATCGGGTGTTTTGATGCCGAAATAGCGCGCCGCGGCGATATGGCCGAATTCATGCAGAACCACGCAGATGAAGACGGCGACGATAAAGGCGACGCCTTGCCAGGCCGCCGGGGCACCGCCGATCCGGTAGTGCATCAGCCATATCCAAACAAGCAGGAGCGCGAAGGTGATATGGACACGCAATGCCGTGCCGGCGATCGTTCCGATCTTGAAGGACCAGGCCATGGTTTGCCATCTCTCGAGACGCTGCCGCTGGTCCTCCCCTATTTAGGAGGCGCTGCGGGGATGACCAGTATTCTCAAAATCAGGCCTTGTTGCAATCCGTCTGCCGTGTTGGCTATCTGCCGTACTCAATTTAAGGTGCCGGCCGCCATTGCGATGGATCATCGCCCGGATGGGGCCACTCAATCTTTCTGTTGCAGTTATTGCGCCGCCGTTGTCGCCGTACCGGTCAAGCAGCGTTTCGGGCAGGAAGGGGCGCGGCGAAGTATTTTACTTAGTGCGGCGGCGTTCTTCGCATTGCATACATAGCTGATATACTCGCGATCATTCGTGCCGAAATCCGGTATTCCGCAGGAAGCAGCCATCACTTTTTCGGCTTGCTTCCAGAGCGTCTGCACGACCTTGGCCGTCTGCGGCGCCTTCAATCCCGTCCATGTCTTGGGATGATCTTTTCGCGCTTCCGTCGCATATCCCATCACAAACGCCATCATCGCAGCCAGTCCATCGCGATGGTCGACCTGGCTGTCACGGTTGCGCAGCGCGGTGAGCCTGGTGGCCGCGTTCAGATCGTGACTGAAGGCATTGAGTTCATCGAGAAGATACATGAAATCGTCAGCCGAGGACGCCGCGCCTGGCCGAAGATAGGTCTGGATGAAGAGAGTGTCATTGAAATTCCTGGCCATCTGCCCGGCGATCAGCTTTGGTGCAAAGAAATGCTCAACTGCATGCCGGCGCGGGATATTGCCGCCCCCGATCAGCGGATAGGCGTCCCGCTCGTCCGTGAGATTGTGTACCGATTCGTGCACTGCGGTCGCAAGACCAAGCTGAAGATCATCACAGGTGATCCAGGTGGTGAACTGGCTCTTGTCCTTCATCGCCCGGTAAATTTCATATCCAGGACGAGAAAGCCGTTGAAGGCTGCGAATTGCCGATGCATGGCAGTCAGTATTCTGTGCGGCATCGGCAGTTTGAGAAAGGCCGAAAAAGGCAAAAAAAATAACGGCTGCTTGGACAGTTCTATGCATCTTCCAACCTTTGAAAATATAACTATTTCGGAGAGATGCCACGAAGTAAGCGTCATGATTTTGTCGAGAGAATGTCCATGTAAAATCAACCTAAATGTATTGAATATTCAAGAATAAATAAAAATTATTCGGATTGTTTAAAGCAGAGTAAGTTTTGTTTTTCTTTTCGTTTAGCGGACTTCTAGAACATCGACTACAGTTCCGCAGGTTAGGTCCGCTTCGGCCGAAGGGGGCGACTGGCGGATTGGTACTGAGCATATGTAATTCTCTATCTGAACCCAGGAGAAATTAGTCATGATGAAGTCCTTCAAGACAATCTTTGCAATTGCCGCTCTGGCCGGAGCATCGATGGTTGCAATGTCGGTTTCGGTTGAAGCCGCGGAAGCAAGGAACAAGAGGCCGATTGCTACCACCAAAGTCGACACGACCTATCAGCAGGGGGCAACCACCCGGAAGGTTCGCAACGTCACCAAATACAGGGATGTTGTGCGTCGGAAGAACGTAGCGCATACGCGCCGTATCGTGAATGTTACGCGTATTCAACCTGTCACACGGGTCAATACGATTACCCGCGTCCATAACAAGACCGCCGTGATCCGTCAGAACCGCTATGGCTCTCAGACGAATGTTCTTCCGACCCGCCATGTAAGGACGGGCAAGACAATCGTCAATCGCGCCAAAGTGCGCCCGACCTCGGATACGGTTTATCGCTACAAGACTGTTCGCAAGGTCAAGAACGTCACCCGTTATCGGGATGTCAACAACACCCGTTATGTGCGTCACGTTAATCGTATCGTGAAGGTCAATAACGTCCAGCCGATCGTGCGTACGAATGTGGTCACACGCATTCATGAGCGTCCGCGCGTCGTAACCCGCGATCAGTATATCAATAAGGTCGAGTACCTGCCGGAACGCACGATCCGCACCGCCAAGACGGTTCGGGTCAACCAAGGCGGCCGGCGCTAAGCATGGCTATTCCGACTAACTGAACCTCAGTTACTCAACACGAAAAAGACGGCGGGCCGCCATTCTTGCCCGCCGTCTTTTTTTGTGGTGCGCCAGGCATGGTGCGGGTGCGTAAGCACGGTTTGGCCGGGGTGGCATCCGGCCGATGATTTTGAGATGAAATTCCTCTGGGCCTTCACGTTGCCGAACGTCGTCTCCGACTTGTGCTTGATGCCGTCATAGAAGGCCTGAATGGTGTCTTCCTTGAAGTGCGGCGTTCGTCGAGTGCAATCAGGCGACTGTTGACGAAGGCGCTGCGCTCGCTTAAGCCCGCATTGTCGCCGAAGAACGTCCGCTGGCCGGTCGCATGGACCTCGGTGAGCTTGGCCAGGAGGTGACGGCAATTTCCGCAACTCCCGTTTCAGCCGGCCTGCTGGATCAGGCCTCGCCGAAGCCGGACAGGAAGGAGGCGAGGTTATCGCCAAGCGCGTCGCAAAGATAGCCGCCCTCCTGGATGATGACGGTCGGCAGCTTCAATCCGGCCGTGCGTTCGGCGATGCGGGCAAAGCCGCCGGTGCTGACGCCGAGCCCGCCGAAGGGATCGCCCTTGAAGGCGTCCAACCCCAGCGCGATGACGAGCGCATCGGGCGCGAAGGCACGGATGCGCAGGAGCGCCGCATCGAGCGCTTCAAGGAAGACGTCGTCGCCGGACCCGCGCGGCAGCGGCAGGTTGTAGTTGTAGCCCAGACCGGCGCCTTCGCCGCGCTCTGCCGCATGGCCCCAGAAGAAGGGGTAGAACCGCACCGGATCGGCATGGATCGACACCGTCATCACGTCGCTGCGGGCATAGAAGATGCCCTGCGTGCCGTTGCCGTGGTGCAGGTCGATGTCCAGAATCGCAACCCGGTCGCAGGTCTTGCGAAGCACCTGCGCGGCGATCGCGGAATTGTTAAGGAAACAGAACCCGCCGGCAAGATCCGCGAAGGCATGATGGCCGGGTGGACGCGACAATCCGTAGGCTGCCTGCGTGCCGCCGTCACGCACGGCAATGGCGGCCTCGACGGCGCTTTGGGCGCTCCAATAGGCCGAATCCCACGTCTCCGCTGAAATCGGGCAAGCGGTATCGGCCATGTGGTAGCCGGCTTGGCCGGCGGCCGAAGCCGGGTAGGGGAAATCGCGCCGATCGGGGTGGATGTTCGGCACGACCTCGGGCGAAGCTTCAGGTATGCGCTGCCAGCGCTCGAATATCGTCTGCAGGAAGGCGATGTATTCCGGCGTGTGGATGGCGGCAATGGGACCAAGGCCATGGTCGCACGGCGCGGTTTCCTTAAGGCCCGCTGCCCTTGCGCCCGAAAGAAGCCGCTCGATCCGCTCGGGAACTTCGGGATTGTCCTGTTGGGCTCCCGATGAAAGGAACATGGATGGATCGTGCCGGCGCTGCGCCTCGGCGAAGACGAATTTCATAATGACTCCTGTTCTGTTTTCCCCGGCCCGCCGGTGGCCTCTCCGTCAGAAGGCGACACGGTCACCTCCCTTGAGGCCAAGTATCGCGCGCGCTTCATCGGGCGTTGCGATCTCGAAACCGAGCGTCTCGACGATCTTGCGCATGCGTCCGACCTGTGCGGCATTGCTTCTCGCCAGTTCCCGGCTGTTGCCGTCGGTCAAACTGTCTTCAAGGCCGACGCGAACGTTGCCGCCGATGATCGCGCCCATGGTGCCGAGCGGCATCTGGTGTCGTCCCGCCGCGAGCACGGAGAAGCGGTAGGCGTTGCCCATCAGGCGATCGGCGGTGCCTTTCATCGCCATCAGGCTCTCCGGCGAAGCGTCGATCCCGCCCAGCACGCCGAGCACGAACTGCACGAAGACCGGCGGCTTGACGTGCCCCGCCCTCAGGAACCATGCCAGCGTCTGAATATGGCCGACGTCGTAGCATTCGAATTCGAAACGCGTGCCGCATCCTTCTCCGAGATCGGCAAGAATGGTCTGGATGTCGCCGAACGTGTTTTTGAAGACCACATCCCTCGTCGCCTCGAGAAATGGCTGCTCCCAGTCGTGACGCCACGTCTCGTATCTCCGGGCGAGCGGGAAGATGCCGAAATTCATCGAGCCCATATTGAGCGAGCACATTTCCGGCTGCGCCGCGCGGGCGGCGGCCAGCCGCTCGTCAAGTGTCATCTGCGAGGAGCCGCCGGTCGAAATGTTGAGGACCGCGTCGCACCCCTGCTTGATGCGCGGCAGGAACCTCATGAAATCCTCTGTCTTCGCGCTCGGCTTGCCGGTCGCCGGGTCGCGTGCGTGAAGATGCAGGATCGTCGCTCCCGCCTGGTGCGCGGCCAGCGCCTGCTCGGCGATTTCATCCGGCGTGACCGGCAGATGCGGGCTCATGGTGGGCGTGTGGATAGAGCCCGTGAGGGCGCAGGTGAGGGTGATTTTCTCGCTCATGGCGTCGCCTAGCGTCCCGAGGGCAGGCCGAAGCGGGAGACAAGGGCGGTCAGGCTCTCTTCCAGCGTCGTCACGATTTCGGCGATATGGGTCTCGTCGGCGATCAGGGGTGGACAGATCATGAAGTGATCGCCCTCGATTCCGCCGCGTGTGCGCCGCGAATAGATGATCAGGCCACGCTTGTAGGCCTCCTCGACCAGATGCACATGGGCCTCGATTTCCTTCGGCAATGGCTGCATCGTCTGCCGGTCGGCCACCAGTTCGAATGCGAGGAGAAGCCCCGTGCCGCGTACGTCGCCGATGACGGGAAACCGTTCCATCAATCCTTCGAGTTCCCGCTTCAGCGCAGCGCCGGTGGTTTCGGCACGCCTGACCAGGTTCTCGTGGTCGATCTCCTGCAGCACGGCGAGACCAGCCGCGCAGGCGAGCGGATTGCCGGCATAGGTGTAGCCGTGGATGAAGCCGCCGGCGGCCAGCACCGGCTCGACGACGCGCTCGTGGGCGACCATCGCGCCAAGCGGCACGTAGCCCGAGGCGAAGCCCTTCGACAGCGCGATGATGTCGGGCTTCAGGTTCCAGTGCTCGGCGGCGAGGAATTTGCCAGTGCGGCCGGCCCCGGTCATGACCTCGTCGAGGATCAGCAGAATCCCGAACTCATCGCAGATCTCGGCAATGCGGCGGTAGTAGCTGTCGGGTGCGACGAGCGCGCCGGTGGAAGCGCCGCCCACCGGTTCCATGATGAAGGCGAGAACGGATTCGGGTCCTTCCTCGATGATCTTGTCCCTGAGCGTCTCCGCATATTTCAGCCCGCGCGCCTCGTCGCTCAGATTGTCGCGGTCGAGATAGGCGCGCGGCGCGGGTACCTTGGGCATCATCCGCATCATTGGCGCAAAAGGGGCCGTCATCGGCGCGTAGCCCGTCAGCGCCAGCGCTCCGAGCGTGGCGCCATGGTAGGAAGGCTCGCGCGAAATGATCTTCCAACGTTTGCCGTGCCCCGTAGCCACCGCCCACTGTCGGGCAAGCTTGATCGCGCTCTCCACGGCCTCCGATCCGCCGGAGACGAAGAAGACGCGGTTCAGCCCCTCGGGCATCTTCTCGGCCGTCAGTAGGGCAAGTCTTTCCGCCGGCTCGTTTTCGAAATGCAGCCGGTAGCCGAACGTCGCCTTGGCCATCTGCTCGCGCATGGCTGCGAGGACCCGCTCGTTGCCGTGGCCGATATTGACCACCATCGCGCCGCTCGAACCGTCGAGATAGCGCTTGCCGTCGACGTCCCAGATATAGACGCCACGCGCCTCGCTCAGGAGCGGTCGGCGCTGGCGGGTCTGATAGAACAGATTCGAGGGGGGAGGGGTGATGGAGTTCATGGGTGCTTTTCTGGTGGAACGAGGACGCAATGGTTGCTGTCGAGGACTGCGGTGACCCTGGCGCCGGCGCGCAAGGGGGCCGTGCCGATAGGATTGAGGGCCTGGATGCTGTGGCCGCAGAAATCGATGAAATAGCGCGCCGCCTGACCCTGGTAGTCGACGGCGGTGACAGTGGCCTTGCGGGCGATCATGCCTTCAGGCACGTCGCCCGGCTGTTCGACAAGTTGCAGCCGCTCTGCTCGCACCACAAGCGCGGCGGCGTCGCCCGGCTGGAGCTTTGCTGCGCGCAGAGCCGGCACCGGCACGGATCCGACGCCTGCAACCTCGGCGATCACATGGTCGCCGTCGCGCCCTTTCACGGTCGCGGGAATGAGATTGGCGTTACCCAGGAACCGCGCGACGAAGGCCGAGGCCGGATTGACATAGACATCCTCCGGCGCGCCGACCTGCTCGACATGGCCGCTGCGCATCACCACGACCTTGTCGGACATCGCAAGCGCCTCGGACTGGTCGTGGGTGACGAAGATGGTGGTGATGCCGAGCTGTTCCTGGATGCGCTTGAGTTCGACGCGCATGTCCTCGCGCAGATTGGCGTCGAGCGCGGAAAGCGGCTCATCGAGAAGCAGTACGTCGGGTTCGATGACGATGGCGCGCGCCAGCGCGATCCGCTGCTGCTGGCCGCCGGAGAGCTGGGCGGGATGGCGGTCGCCGACGCCGGGAAGCTGGACGAGGTCGAGCGCCTTCTGCACACGATCGGTGATTTCGCGCCTCCCCACGTCGCGGTATTTCAGGCCGAAGGCGACGTTGTCGAAGATCGTCTTGTGCGGAAACAGGGCGTAGTTCTGGAAGACGAGGCCAAGATTGCGCTTGTGGATCGGCGTTGCCGTGACGCTCCTTCCCTTGATGCGGATGTCGCCTTGGCTCGGCGACAGAAGCCCGGCGATCATCCTGAGCGTCGTCGTCTTGCCACAGCCCGATGGCC
Organism: Phyllobacterium phragmitis; assembly: GCF_002980495.1. Taxonomy (GTDB): domain Bacteria; phylum Pseudomonadota; class Alphaproteobacteria; order Rhizobiales; family Rhizobiaceae; genus Paramesorhizobium; species Paramesorhizobium phragmitis. The sequence goes on along the minus strand of NZ_PVBR01000003.1, from coordinate 306,611 downwards.
CGAGCAGCGTAACGAAGGCGCCTTCTTCGATTGAAATATCCATGGCGTGGACGGCCGTCACCGCGCCGAAGCGCTTGACGATGCCCTCAAGGGCTACGGCTGGTTGTTGCTCGGTCAAAGGTTCTGCTCGCTGTTGACGGGGATGCCGGCGGGAAAAGGCCCCCGCCGGTTAGACCATGATGACGGTTTTTCAATCGCCATCATCGTCTGGTCATTTGCTTCAGCATGATCCCGAAAACCGGTGCCCACTTTTCGGGATCATGCTCTGTTGCCTGATCAGTAGCCGGCTTCCACCCGGCCATATTGCTTGGCCCACTCGGCCTCATGGCTGTTCCAGTATTCGGGCTCGAAGAAGTTCAGCGAGGCAAGCGTTCCCGCCGGATCGAAGGCCGGAAGCGAGGGAACGATCTTGCCGAGATCGACCTTGTTCGGATCGAGCGCCGGCGGATAGAACTGTCCTTCGGCAACGGCGATCGCCACTTCCGGCTCCAGCATGAAGTTGACCAGTTCCTCGCAGGCTCCCATCGGGCTGCCTTTCAGGACGAAGATGCATTCCTGCCAGCCCAGGCCGCCGGGCGGGTCGAAATAGCCGATGTCGTGACCCTGGTCCTGCAGGGCTCGGATACGGCCGGACCAGCCCTCAGTGACGTAGATTTCCTCTTCGGCCAGAAGGCTCATCAGTTCTGCGCCGGAGGCCCAGAATTTCAGCACCGTGTCGCGACTGGTGCGGATCGCGTCCCACACAGCCTCCATGTCCTCGATCTTGTTGGGGTCCTGGCCGGTCTGGAGTGCGGCATACCAGATACGGGTCTTCCAATCGCTCCAGCCGCCGATCTTGCCCTTGTAGGCCTGGTCGATGAGGATATTCGCGCCCTTCTCGGCGATCTCTTCGTCGGAGATATGCTTCCGGTTATAGGCGAGGCCGGTCGTTCCGTAATTGTAGGGTACGGCCGAAAGCGTGCCATCGGTGATCTTGCGGAACACGTCCTGGAGCGCCGGGATGACATTGGCGAGATTGGGGATGTTCTCCTCATTGAGAACCGAGCTCAGCCCCTGATGGTGGTAGCGCGCGTAGTCGAATACCCCGGAAAGATGGGCGAGATTGAATTCGCCCGGCTGGCCAGCCTTGATCCGCGCCAGGTATTCGTCGGCGCCGCCGAACGTCCCGTCGACGACAGTGATGCCGGTTTTCTCGGTATAGGGATTGAAGGCATGTTCGCGGAAGGCTTCCGAGACGACACCACCCCAGCCGTCGAAGCGGACCTGTTTTACATCCTGTGCGCGGGCGAAACCCGAGAACGGACCGCCCATCACCCCGTAGGCCGCCGCCGATGCGCCGATCAGGCCGAGAAACGTGCGGCGCGGCAGGCCGCCTTCCCGGTAGCGGTCGAGCAGGCGTTCGTAGCGTGTGGTATTGTCCATGGTTATTGCTCCTCTGGTTTTGCCGTTTTGGTTTTATCGTGTTGCAGGCGTTGTCTCCGCCCGTTCATGAAGGATCTCATCGCAGCCGTGCCGCCATGCGCCGCGCGAGCGCCATGCCGATGAGCGGCAGAGCCACCGTCAAGACGATCATCACGGTCCCCAGCGCATTGATTTCCGGCGAGATCGAATTGCGTAGCATCGCGAAGATCTGCGTCGGCACGGTCTCGACGCCCCCCGGTTTCCAGAACATCGTCCCGGTGATGTCGTCGAACGAGATGGTGAAGGCGAACAGCAATCCGGCCAGTACCGCCGGCATCAGAAGCGGCAGCGTGATGGTGAAGAATGTCTGTACCGGATTGGCGCCAAGGCTCAGCGCCGCCTCCTCGTAGTCGCGGCGGATGCCGACCAGCCGGGCCTGGACCACGAGCAGCACGAAAGGGAGCGTGAAGATGACGTGCCCGAGCAGGAGGAGCGGAAAGCTCTTCGGCATGTCGAGCCAGCGCAGGAACAACAGGAGTGCGACGGCAAGCACGACTTCCGGCACGAGAATCGGCGCGATCATCAGGGTGGAGATGACGCTCTTGCCGGGGAAACGATAGCGGACCAGCGCCAGTGCGGCGAGAATGCCCAGCACCGTCGAGGTGATGGCGGTCAGCGCGCCGAGCATGAACGAGACGCGGAATGCGCGGATGATCGCGTCGTTGTTCCAAAGTTCGCCGAACCACCGGAGGCTCACCCCCTCCATGGGGAAGGAGCCGAACTGGCTTGAATTGAACGACAACAGCACGACGATGGCAACCGGCAGGAACATGAAGCCGTAGACGACGATGGTGAAAAGCCTGATGATCGACCAGCCGCTCATGCCATCACCCGAACGACTTTGCGATCTGGCCGACGCCGACCAGCCGGTTGTAGACCAGGACGACGCTGCCAAGCACGACCAGCAGAACGATCGAGAGCGCGGAGCCGAGCGGCCAGTCGAGCTGGGTGATGATGGCGTCGAAGACCAGATTGGCGAACATTGCGTCGCGCGGCCCACCGAGAACTACCGGTGTGATATAGGTCCCCGCCGACAAGACGAAGCACAGCAACGCTCCCGCCGCCAGACCCGGCATAGAAAGCGGCAGCGTCACCTCCCGGAAGGCCTGCAGATCGGAAGCGCCGAGCGACCGCGCCGCATCGAGAAGATTGCGGTCGATCGCTTCCAGGCTCACATAGACATTGAGCACCATGAAGGGCAGCAGGAAATGGACGAGGCCGAGAATGACCGACCCTTCGTTGTAAAGGAGCCGCATCGGTTCCGAGATGATCCCGAGCGTTAGGAGCAGCGAGTTCAGCCCACCGCTGGCACCGAGGATGTTGATCCATGACATGGTGCGGATGATGTAGCTGATCCAGAAGGGAAGGATGAGCAGGAGGAGCAGCAATGTCTTGTTGCCGGTTCGCGACATGGCGATGAAATAGGCGGGCACATAGCCGAGCACGATACAGAAGAGGGTGGTGACGAGCGCGATGCGCAGCGTCTTGAAGAGGATGTCGCGGTAGAACGGATCGGTGAGCACCTCGATCCAGTTGTCGAGATGGAAGCCGGACGTGTCGGCGCCGGTCGCCGTCCGCAGCCAGAATGAATAGACGAGGATGAACATCACCGGCACGACGAGCAGCAGTGTCACCGTTGCCAGTGCGGGCGACAGCAAGAGCCAGGGCCGCATCGCGGATGCGCGTCCGTCCATAAGAATAGCGTCCCCCCTTGTTGCGTTGATCGATGTCGGCTGCAGAACGCTGATGGTAGGGGCTGGACACCCCATTCTTCAAATAGATAATGTCAATTATTGATATAGATTTTGAGAATGGCTGATGATGGATCCCCTTCATAATGCGCCGGCGGAGACAAAGCGGTTGCCTTTCGATCTCGACTGGAACCTGCTTCGCACCTTCCTGGTCATCGTCGAGACAGGCGGCATCACGGCGGCTGCCAACCGGTTGCGATTGAAGCAGCCGACCATCTCCAACGCGCTCAAGCGCCTGGAAGACAGGCTGCAGAAGCGGTTGATCCATCGCGACAAAGGTCACTTCGAGGTGACGCAGGCAGGCCAGCTTCTCTATAAGGAGGCGTTGGAGATATTCGGCAACGTTTCCAGGCTATCGATCCTGATCCGCGACCTGGGCGAGACCATCACCGGCCATGTCACGCTGGCGCTGGCGAGCCACGTGGTCTCACCCGTGCTCGACGAGGCGCTGGCGGAATTCCACCGCCGCCACCCCCGGGCCACCTTCGGCATCGAAGTCATGACCTCGAGCGACATCATCACCAGCGTTCTGCAGCGGCAGGCAAGCTTCGGCGTCTGCCTCGTCCACGAACGCCACGAAAAGCTCGTCTATCGCCGCCTATTTCGAGAGTATTTCGGCTTCTTCTGCGGCCCCGCTCATCGCCTGTTCGGCGTTGAAGGCTTGAAGCTGGCGGATCTGCGCGGCGAAACCTCGGTCTCCTTCAAGACCGACCGGCTGACTGACGCGCTACGCCCCGTGGCCCTGATCCGGGCGGAGGCTGAACTGGACGCCCAGGTCGTGGGCGTCTCATCGAATCTGGAGGAGGTGCGCCGGATGATCGTCGCCGGCCTTGGCATAGGACCGCTGCCGGTTCATGTCGCTGCTCGCGACGTCGCCGACGGCCAGCTCTGGCGCTTGCCGCCCTACGAGAGCCCGCCTGCCATCGACATCTACGTGGTGCACAATCCCAAGACCCACCACAATCGCGCCGAACGCGGCTTTCTCGATCTGATCCATCAACGCATCGAGGAGTTGCCGATCGACCGGCGCGATTACGTCGCGGACGCCATGTCGGCGCATCGCCCGGGGAAAAAGCAGCATCGCTGATGCACAAGCAATTCCACAGGCCAGCGGGGCGATGATCTCTAGTGGAGTTCAGAATTTTGAGGATCAGACGGCCGAGTGCCGTCAATCCGGCGCCAGCGACTGGGCGTTATGTAGTAGAACAGGGAATGTCGTGCCCTCTTCGGTAATACGGGGCTGCAAAGTGCGTTCGCTGATGCCAAACTCGCGCGCCACGCGGGCTATTCCAGATTCTGGTGCTGACGGGCAAGCGGCATGGAAATGTCCGGAAATATGCTGGAGCAGGCAATCAGTATATAGACAGTGAATAAGTAAGCTAGTTTCAGATATTCCATGTGAAATAAAGATTAGGAGACGACGATGCCAACTGTAGCCGATCAAATGGTCGAGACCCTCTATGCCACCGGTGTAGAGCGCATCTACGGGATCGTCGGTGACAGCCTGAACGGCTTCACCGACTCGCTCAGGCGGCACGGCAAGATCCAATGGCTGCATGTTCGCCACGAAGAGGTCGCGGCATTCGCTGCGGCGGGCGACGCACATATCACCGGTGGCCTGGCGGTCTGCGCCGGAAGCTGCGGGCCGGGCAATCTCCATCTGATCAACGGTCTCTTCGACGCGCACCGTTCGCGGGTCCCGGTGGTGGCAATCGCTGCGCACATTCCTTCGTCCGAGATCGGCATGGGCTATTTCCAGGAAACGCACCCGGAAGAGCTTTTCCGAGAATGCTCCAGCTATTGCGAACTCGTCTCCAGCCCGGCGCAGATGCCGCGCGTGCTGGAGATTGCCATCCGTCGCTCGCTTGCCGAGCGTTGCGTTTCGGTGATCGTCATTCCGGGCGATGTGGCGCTCAAGGAGATTTCCGAAAAGACCAATCCCGGTGAACGCGGCCTCGTACTGCCAAGGCCGACGGTGCTGCCGCCCGAGGCTGCTCTGGACCGGCTTGCGGAATTGCTCAATTCAGCTGAAAGCGTGACCCTCTTATGCGGGGCCGGCGTCGCAGGTGCGCACGATGAGGTGCTTCAACTCGCCGAACGCTTGAAAGCCCCGATCGTTCATGCGCTGAGGGGCAAGGAGCATATCGAATGGGACAATCCCTATGATGTCGGGATGACCGGGTTGATCGGTTTCTCCTCGGGCTATTATGCAATGGGAGCCTGCGACGCGCTGCTGATGCTCGGGACGGACTTTCCGTATCGGCAGTTCTACCCGAAGGGAATTCGCATCGCGCAGATCGATTTGCGGCCGGAGGTCATCGGGCGAAGAGCGCCCGTCGAGCAGGGACTGGTCGGCGATATCAAGACGACAGCCGGCGCGCTTCTTCCCAAGCTTGCGGACAAGCAGGACGACCGGCATCTTCGTGCCTCGGTCGAGCACTATGTCGAGGCCCGCGCCGCGCTCGACAAGCTCGCCGTCGGACGCCCGGGCGGGCGGCTTCACCCGCAGCATGTCGTGCGGGTGCTGGATGAGCAGGCGAGCGACGACGCGATCTTCACAGCCGATGTCGGTCTGCCGACGGTCTGGAGCGCACGCTATTTGAAGATGAACGGCAAGCGCCGCCTGATGGGCAGTTTCTGGCATGGCTCCATGGCGAATGCCATGCCGCAGGCAATCGGCGCGCAGGCCGCCCAGCCCGGGCGCCAGGTGATCTCGCTCTCCGGCGACGGTGGGTTCACCATGCTGATGGGCGATCTCCTCTCGCTCAGGCAGCTCAAGCTGCCGGTGAAGATCGTGATCTTCAACAACAGCTCGCTCGGCTTCATCGAGCTTGAACAAAAATCATCCGGCTTCGTCGATTTCGGCACCGGATTTGAGAATCCGAACTTCGCCACAATGGCCGAGGCGGTGGGGATCAAGGGCATTCGCATCGAAGATCCCGCCGATCTCGAGCAAGGCATTGCCGATGCGCTGGCCCATGACGGTCCCGTCGTCATCGATGCCGTCGTCGAGCGCATGGAGCTTGCCATGCCGCCCAAGGTCACCGGCGAGATGGCCAAGGGCTTCACGCTCTACATGCTCAAGGCCGTGCTCAATGGGCGTGGTGACGAAGTGGTCGAACTGGCCAAAGCCAATCTGCTGCGCTGAAAGATTGCTGGCATGGCTTCAAGCGCAAGACGCTAAGTAGATGCCCTCGAGATCGCGCAAATCAACACCCAGGAGTACGGGAATGATAGACTCGTCTCTTCTTCGGTCGCTACTCTTTACTCGCGCCGAGACACGAATATTTGATCTCTGCGCGGTGCCGCTTCCGGATCAAATAAAAGGCGACGGTCATCCAGCCGTCTACGAGGTGCGCGGGCTCGCTATGTGGTCAGAAGGCCCCAGGGTGGCGCAGATCATGAAGGCGCGGTTTGACCATCTGCCGCTTGAGATGAAGGGAATACGACCTACGCAGGGACACACCCTTGCAGTCATGGTGTAGGGCTCATCAAATACGGCACCAATGAACGGGTCATCGCCGCGCAACGCTCCCGGCGCATAAGCATTGACCGACGATGCCCCCACGGTTCACGCCGCTACCTTTTGCATTGTGATTGCAGCATGGTGCGTCTGGCCCCCATCGCATATCAAAATACCCGCCGAGCGAGCCGCCTCGACAAAATGGTGCCGGGCGCGCTCCGCCAGTTCAACATTGCCGTCCCAACTCAGAAGGCATGCCATGACTGTGGCGTTCAGGGTCTCGTTCTTGAAGAGGAACCAGTGTCCAAGTATGAAGCTTTCAGCATCACGGGTACTGGTAATGCTGTAATACAAATCAGACACATGGATAGCGATAGGATTATTCCATTTCATCCGCGGCTGCCAATAGTAGAGATATACGTGATTCTGACGTTACTATAAACGATATGCTCAGATAAGTCAGATTTAAAGTTCCATACAAGTTAAGAAATATTTAAACTGCTCGACATCGCATATAATTATTGTTCATTTCACCCCAGAATCCACCTGAATTACTCATGGTTCGCCAATGAGGTGAACAACATTGGTGGGCAATTTAGTCCGCTCGTTTCCAAATTTTCATTCTTCATGGAAGAATAAAGAGGCCCGGCTGGAGTGCGTTAGCTGCGGGTGGGTGCCGGGCCTCAGACCTGATGGAACATCAGTGGAATAATACTGCACGTTATTTATGGGTTCGTCCAACCCCAAGAAAAAATAATTTATTATTCCTGTGGATAACTGAATTGATCGGCCTCATTCAATAAACAATAAAAGCACACCCGACACAGACCGCCACGAGCGGGGAGGAGCACTTATGGCTGAACAACATTACGCTGTATCACCGCGCCATTCTACGACAAAACCTACCGGTTATGCCTTTGCCGGAAAGAAGCGGAGAGCTTCGAGGAGGAAAACAAGCTTTCATTACATTTCTTTTATCGCCAGATGTTGGCCACCGGCATCTGTGAAATTAAACACCTGCGGGACATCATCCGGTGGGCGCCGATCGGCGGTGGATACCCTTATCGGAAGCGCTTGGCCTCACCTCGCGGTATGGGGAAGGCTGACCCATTGGTGAATTCTACCCGTTAGCACTGCGTAGCAATAAGCCGTATTTCAAACTCTGGTCAGACCCCCCCCTTGATCTTCGACGTGGGATACAAATCCTCGGATCATACGGTCTTAGTTCCGAGCTAATCTTGTGCATCTTGCGACTGAGGGTGGCTCCACAGAGCGGCGGTTCATATGGAGGAGCCAATGCTCTCGATGATCGCAACGCGGCGCAGAGCCGATAGGCGTTCTGGCGCGAGCGTACCCAGCGCTCGCCAAGCCCCTTTGAACTCGTCAATCTCCGAGGCGAGCGCAAGGTCAATTCCCGGCACTGCAAGTTCATGGGGACCGGCGTCTGACAAGCATTGCGAGGAAAAAGAGCCCGCCGATGAAACCGGTGACGATGCCGATCGGTATGTCGTTCGGTGCGGTCAGGGTTCGCGCGATGATGTCGGCCAGGACGAGGAAGATCGCGCCGAGCACTGCGCTTGCGGGCAGGACAAGGCGATTGTCACCGCCGACGAGAAGGCGCGCGATATGCGGCATCATCAGGCCGACGAAGCCGATCATGCCGGAAAATGCCACGAGCACGCCGGTTATGAAGGCGCTTGCAACGATCAGGATGAGCCGCAAGCGCGTCACCGGCACGCCAAGCGTCGTTGCGCTCTCATCGCCCATGGCCAGCGCGTTGAGCGACCTTGCATTGATGATGAACACGAAGCCGGCGATGATGAGCGCCGTGAGCGGAAAGAGAAGATTGCTCCATTGCGCCAGGCCGAAACCGCCCATCATCCAGAAGATGACGCTCGCGATGGCGCGCGGGTCGGCGAACATGATGACCAGATTGGCCGCAGCAGAGATGATGAAGGAGATCGCGACGCCGGCCAGCACGAGTTGCGTTCTGTCGGTGCCGGGCGACAGGCCGGCGATGCCGATGATCAGCGCCGTGGCGAAGAGCGCGCCCGCGAAGGCGAAGAGCGGCACGGTTGCGGGACCGAAGACGTTGCCGACAAGCAGGATCGCGACATTCGCTCCCAGCGCCGCTCCAGCCGAGACGCCGAGCAGATGAGGATCGGCTAGCGGATTGCGTGTCGTTCCCTGAATCGCCGCGCCGGCCATGCCAAGCCCCGCGCCGACGATGGCGGCGAGCAGCGCGCGGGGAAAGCGCAGGTTCCAGACGATGTTCTCGCGGCCGGCGTTCCAGAAGGGTTCGATCAGATCGGGGCCAATCCGGTGCAACGCGATCGACCAGACCGTGGCGAACGGAATGCGGGCCGAGCCCAGGCTGATCGACAGGGTTACAGCTAGAAAGAGTAGCGTGAGGCCGGCGGCGAGCAGCAGCGCCATCTTGGAGCGCAGCGTCAGTCTGGCAGATGTAGCTTCATTGCGAAGAGCTGTCTCAGTCGTCATGCAGGAACTCGGCCAGCCGCTCGGCGGCCGATATGTTGCGGGGACCGGGTGTCAGGTCATCATAGCTCAGGACGAGGAACCGCTCGTTGCGGATCGCATCGACATTGGCGAAGGCTGGGATGCGCTTCAGAAAGGCGATCTTCTGCGCGGCGGTGATCTCGCCATAGTCGACGATGACGATCGCGGAAGGGTTGCGGTCGATCATGGTTTCCCAGTCGACCCGGATCCAGCTCGACGCGGAATCCGCAAAGATGTTGATGCCACCAGCAGCGTTGATGATCGCCTGCGGCATGGAATAGCCGCCGGCGGTGAAAGGCGCGCGTTCGCCGGAATCATAGATGAAGACATCGGGGCGTTCCTTGCCGCGGACCGCGGTCTGAACCGCTGCGATGCGTTTTTTGTAGTCAGCGACAAGGGTCGCGGCGCGCTCGGGAACGCCGAAGATCGCCGCCAGATTTTCCAGGTCGCGATAGAGGTAGTCGAATGTCGGGGGTGTCGTCCGGCCCAGCCGGACGCAAGATTCCGACAGTTCGTAGACGGGAATACCGTATGTGCCAAGCGTCTCGGGCGTGACCTCACCGCCCACCCGCATACCATAGCTCCATCCTGCGAAATAGAAGTCGATTTCCTTCTCGAGGAAAACCTCCAGCGATGGATAGCTGCGCTGCAACTCGGGCAAGCCGGCGATCGCCGGGAAATCGGCGACGGCCGAGGCCCGCAGCCGGTCGCCCTGGCCGATGAAGCCGGCCATGCGGTCTTCGAGCCCCAGCGCAAGCATGATCTCGGTGAGGTTGGAACCATAGGAGACGGCGCGCCTGGGCGGCGCCTCGACCGTCAATTGCCGGCCACAGCTTTCGACCGTGACCGGAAAGGCCGCAGCAGGAGATATGGTTGCAAGCAATGATGCGAGTGCGGAAAAAGAAGCGGCAGACAGCTTCATGGAGTGCTCCTTTCGGGAAGGCGGAAGGCGAAGCGCATCTCCCCGTCCTGGCCGTTGATGGTCGCATCGACATTGAAGGCCGAGCGAATGACGGATGGGGTCAAAGCTTCGCCCGGCGCGCCTGCGGCGATGACGCGCCCGGCGCGCATGACGATGATCTGGTCGGCGATGGCGGCTGCGAGCGTCAGATCGTGGAGCGTGGTGAGAACGGTGACGCCGAGCCCACGCAGTATGTGCAGGATTTCCAGCTGGTGGCGGATGTCGAGATGATTGGTCGGCTCGTCGAGCACCAGGAGCCCCGGTTGCTGCACCAGCGCGCGGGCAAGAAGCGCTCGCTGTCTCTCACCGCCCGAGATGACCGCAAAAGGCTGATCGGCCAGCCTCTCCAGTTCGAGACGCTCAATCATCGTCTCGATAATCGCCTCATCGCGCGACGAGGCGGCAAACAGGCCTGTCAGGTGAGGCATCCGGCCCATCGCGATCACCTCGCGAACGGTAAAGGGAAAATCCGACGGCGTTTCCTGAAGCACCGCTGCGATCTTGCATGCCGCCTCCCGCGGCCGCATTTTCCAGATGTCGACACCGTCGAGCAGAACCTCTCCGGCCTGTGGCCGATACGTCCTGTAAATGCAACGCAACAACGTCGACTTGCCCGCACCGTTCGCCCCGACGATCGCCGTGATCGCCCCTGGCGCGACATCGAAGCTGACATCCGCGATGATGCGCCGTCCGGGGGAGGGACCCCAGGCAACCTGCCTGATCTGAAGGCCGAGCGCCGTCATCTTAAAACGTGAACCGGGCCGACAATGTCGCCGAGCGCGGTGGTGCCACCAGCCACTGCGTCGCGCCGCCGGACGTGGCATAGATCTCGTCGAACAGATTGTAGACGTTCAGCTCGATCGTCGCTGTCTCCGTCGGTCGCCATTGCAGGCCGGCATCGACAGTCAGATAGCTTGGCCGCGTTTTCGTGTTGGCATCGTCGGTATAGACTTGGCCGGCATAGTGGAGGCCACCGAACACCTGCCAGTCCTCCGCAAAGGCCCAACTCGCGAAGAGGTTTGCCGCCTGCCGCGGCACGTTGGGCGGCGTGTTGCTGGAAAAATCGCCGCCGGCCTGGAGATAATCATCGAATTGAGCGCTCAGTATCGTGCCGTTGGCCTCGACGCGCCATTCATCGCCGATATCGAGGCCGAGCGCGACTTCGATGCCTTGCGAGGATTGCAAACCGATCTGGCGAATGATCGTTGGATTGTCCGGGTCGCGCGCCAGGACATCTTTCTTGCGGATGTGGTAGGCCGAGAGCGTGGCGTCGGCACGGCCATCAAGGAAGCTGAATTTGACGCCGGCCTCATATTGCTCGCCGCGCGGCAGGGCATAGTCGCGCTGCGCGTCCGACAGCGACAGCATGCTGCCGATCGGTTCGGACGCCTGGGAATATTGCGCGAAGAAGGCAAGGTCCGGCACGGGCGTGTAGACCGCCCCGATGCGCCAGTTGAATGAATCGAGATCGCGGCTGAAGCGCGCACCGGTCTGCGGATTGGTGCGCTTCAGGCGGGGATCGTCATAGCGGAAACCCGCGACAACCGACCATTGATCGTTGATCGCCAGCCGATTGTCGGCAAACAGCGAATATTGCAGCGTCGTGCTGTCGAGCGTGGTGCGGAACGGGTCTGGGCTGATGAAATGGCCTGGGTCGAAATCAATCGGATCGACCACGGACTGTCCCGAATAGGGCGAGTTGTTGGAATTGCTGAAACGAATGTGGTTGACGTCGAAACCGACGACGGTCCGGTTCTCCATGCCTGCGAACCGGCTCTCGAATGTCAAATCGGTCCGGTTGCCGACCTGCTCGTGCCGATGGTTGATCGCGATATAGCTATCGCGCAGGATGTCCCTGGTCTGCGGCCGGTAGAGGTAGCTTTCGACATTGCGCCAGTCGCGGTCGCTCGACAGATAATAGGTGGTGGAGTTTATCGACAGGGTCTCGTTCGGCGTCCATTCGGCCTTGAGCTGGGTAAGGTGATCGCGGAAGCGTACCAGGGAATCGGTGACGTTATAATTCTCGCGCCGCAGCCGTTCATCGAGCCGGCCTTCGATCAGCGGCGTGCCGAAATAGGCAGATGGCTTGTTGTAGCCGTGATCGTGGGAAAAGGTCAGCGCCAGTTCGTCATTGGCCTGCCACCTCAACGCGCCCGATACGGCAAGGCTCGATGCATCGCCACGTTCCATCCAGCCATCAGAACCCTTGCCGCTGATGTCGAGAGTATAGGCGAAGCGCTCGTCGATCGGGCCGGCACTGCCAATGGCGATGCCCTTCTGGCCATCGGTGCCGATCATCGTGCGGATCTCGTTGCGGCTTCTGTCGGTGAGCGGCTTCTTCGGCACGATGTTGATTGCGCCGCCAATTGCGCCTTCGCCGTAGAGCACCGAGGCGGGCCCGTGCAGGATCTCGATCCGGCCCACTGTCCAGCTATCGAAGGGAAAAGTGATGGTGCCTGACCCCGGATAGAGCTTCACGCCATCATAGAGCCGCGTCACCGAGCCGTGGCCGGTGAAGCCGCGCATACCGAGCGACGTGCCGCCATTGCCCGGAGAGCCCATGAAATTGATGCCGATGCCGTTGCGGACGATCGCCTGGTTCACATCCATCTGGCCACGCTGGCGGATCGTCTCGCCATCGATGATCTCCACGCTGGCCGGCGTCTGGCGCGCCGTCAGGCCGAGCCGGCTTCCCGCATTGGACTTTCGGTCGAGGTCCGGCCCCACGTCGCCTCGCTGATCCGTGGCCGTGATGGTGATGGGATCGAGCAGTATCTCCGTCGAGGGATCATCCGAAACACCTTGTCCGAAGGCAACGCCACTTGAGAGCGACAGAAATCCGACACCCGCGAGGAGAATTTCATGACGGATCGATGGCTGCGGAAGAAAGATGCGATCAACGGCTTTGCGCGAAATAGAACTTTGAGAAGACATTGCGTGGTCCAGCGGTACGTGTTGCACGTCACCGCGAACACAGTCTTCCCATGCATTTGCACGGAAATCTGCCTTTCATCAGGACACCCCGCCCAATGTGCACGCGCGTGACTACGGCTGACGGCAGGTCTCCTGGCTCACGGCTCGTCGTTTCTCGTCGCCTTCCCAGGACCGCTGGCCCAGTGGCAATATGACGAGAAACTAACCGCTTACAGTTGCGGGGGCAGCCGCGGCATAGGGCTCAAAGCCCGCACCGCGTTCCCTTTTGATCCCCTTACGGGGAACCGTCGCAGCCAGTTAGGCGTGAGTTGATAGATTCGTCAAGCCGGCGTCGGAGCGCATTGGCAATAAGTGTCGCTGCGGTCCGTCAACCGGGAAGCGGGCGCGAAGAAAAATATGGCTTTTGATTGCCTCAATCGATAGGAAACCTTGCTATGGAGACCCGTTTTCTCGAAACCTTCCTGATTGTTGCGGAGCATGGTTCACTAGCCGAGGCCTCACGACGGCTCGGTATCACACCGGCGGCCGTGGCGCAGCGCATGCAGGCGTTGGAAGACGAAATTGGTGTATCATTGCTCATGCGAGCGGGCCGTCGGGTCAAACCGACAGAAGCGGGCCATGCAATCCTCGATCATAGTCGACGCATCTTGTCGGAAGTGCGCCACTTGCGCGGCCTGGCCCATCATGATCTTCCGTCTGGTGAATTGCGCCTTGGCGCGATCTCGACTGCCCTAACGGGGCTGTTGCCACCTGCGCTACGGCACGTTTTTGACACCATGCCCGACGTCGAGGTCTTTCTGCTCCCAGGGACGTCAGCTGATCTTTACCAGGGCCTGATGGACGAGAAAATCGACGCGGCCATTTTGGTGCGGCCACCTTTCCCCATCGTCAAGACCTTCAATTGGAAGCTGCTTCGGTCCGAACGCCTAGTCCTGATGACTCCGGAGAAGGCGGCGATGGATGCACCTCACTACCTCCTTCGGGAAATGCCATTTATACGCTATGACCGCAATAACTGGGGCGGCAGGTTAGCCGAGCAGTATCTGCGCAACAGTGGCATTCGTCCGCGCGAATGGCTTGAGCTTGATTCTCTCGAAGCCATTGCGGTTATGGTGGGCAACGGTCTGGGCGTGTCGCTGGTGCCGGACTGGTCGACGCCATGGCAGCAGACGATGAACGTCGTGCGTCTGGAACTGCCGATGAAAGCCGTTTCGAGAGAGGTGGGCATGCTATGGCCGCGAAACTCGCCGGCCGGGCGGCTCATTGCTCTCGTTTTCGAAGCTTTGGAAAATCAGGCCTAGCGTCGCCCTCATGCTGCCTACTCCACTGTGATCAGGGCGCGCGCCTTCCTTCACCGGTGTGATGCTGTCCTAAAGATGATGAATGCGAAGGCTCTGTTCGTTCGATGTTTCAAATATGTTTCTATCGGTCGCCTCCGGCGGCTCGGGGGCTGGAGTCCTTTGCGATTTGCCGGTAGGGTAGGTTTCCTGGATACGTCATCGGCAAAGGGCCGGCAGGGCAGCCCATGGATTGATCCGAGCGGAAACGCCCTTGCAGCAGCGTATTTATCGAGCACCCATGGACGACGGCCCTCCCAAAAAAACCGAGCTACGCACCGGTCCTGAGGCACTCCGCGAGCGTCTCCGTCTGCTCTATCACGGCCGCTCTCCCGGTGCCCTGCGCTTCCAATACGTCGTGATGGTCGTTGATCTGCTGATCGTCGCCTTCTTCGTCGCCAGTCCACTGCTCCGTGAGCATCCTTCCTTCCTCTGGGTAGACTTCTCGATTGCGGCGCTTCTGGCTCTAGACATCACCGCCCGCACGATGGCCTCCAAAGACATTCCACACTGGCTGCGGCAGCCGACGAGCATCGTCGACATATTCATCCTCGTGACATTACTCTTTCCACTGTGGCTCGCCAATCTGGGGTTCCTGCGCGTTCTGCGCCTGTGGTCGCTGTCGCGCAGCGGAATGTTCTGGCGCCCCCTGGTCAGGCGAGGCTACGGCCCATGGCGCGAGGTGGTGCAGTCCGCGGTCAATCTGATCACCTTCCTCTTCGTGGTGACGGGCTTCATCTACACATTCTTCTTCCGGGAAGGCTCCGGTTTTGCGGGCTATATCGACGCCCTCTATTTCACTGTAACGAGTATGACCACGACGGGTTACGGGGACATCCTGCTGCCGGGACCATGGGGCAAGCTCACAGCGGTCGTCATCATGCTGGCGGGCATCACTCTCTTCATCCGGTTGGGACAGGCTATCTTTCGACCGAACAAGGTCTGGCACCCGTGCCCACAATGTGGGCTGCAGCGCCATGATCCGGATGCGGTCCACTGCAAGGCCTGCGGCAACATGCTAAACATCCCGGATTCGGATGATTAAATCTCATTTGTCAGCGAATATGAGGCTTCCGAGCTTCCGGTCCGACTTGGCGAAGTTCATCTCATTGTGGCGAGCGCAGCAAGTGTATCATCAATTTCAGGCTCGAATGGGTTATAGCGCCCATCGATAGGCTATTGGATTGCTCGTGCATACTGCTGGGCAAAATCGACTTCAGCACGAACTCGCTGTGTAGAGGCTCTTCAGCTCGTGAAGGTCCGGTGCTGCGAGCCAACCATGGAAGCGCACAGCACTCGCAGGACTCATGGTGGTTGACGTGCTTTTAACCCTCTGCAACTCTGGCACGGACTTGGCGGTCGAGCGTGGCTTCTCTAACACAAGGGCTCTCACATGCAGCGTATATTGTGGATGGTTGCCTTGCTCAACGTGGCCGGATGCACGTCGCCCAAAGATGAGCCAGCCGGAATGCCAAATCCGGCATCGGCCTATTGTGTAAGTATTGGCGGTCGTCTGGAAATCCGCCAGGAGGCCAAAGGGCAGGCCGGCTATTGTCACCTGCCTGACGGGCGAGTGGTCGATGAATGGGAGCTTTTCCGGTCGCAGAATTGAAATCGCGGGTGACGCGATGCTTCTTTAGCTTCAGGCTGCGGCTGGCGATCTTGACGGCCCTTTGTGCGGTCTTTTCCTCTATGCCGGAGAGGCGGAGGCACCACGCGCAGCACACCTGTTCGAACCGAAAAGACGCACCAATAGCTCGTCGATCCTTGGCCGTCGGCCGGCTCTCGACCGAGGCGGCAGACCGCTCTATGCTGTCCCGATAAGGATCGGATCACTCCCGGTGTCGCGATCGTCCAAGAACTTAATGCCATCCGGGCCAACCGCACTCGGGACGCCGTTCCATGCCTTGGTCCGCTGGCCAAGGAGGAGTCCTCGTGAGCCCCATCTTTCGCTTGGTTGATGCATTCGATCTCGGTCTGAACTACGCCGTATCGAAAGGCGGCGCCCCGCTTCTGAAATGAGCAAGCCCATCGAAGATTACGGACTGATCGGCAACATGCTGTCCTGTGCATTGGTGGCGCGGGACGGTTCGATCGATTGGCTCTGCATGCCGCGGTTCGATTCCGATGCCTGCTTCGCGGCCCTCCTCGGCGGGCCCGAAAACGGTTTCTGGCGAATTGCTCCGGTTGACCCGAACGCGAAAGTCTCCCGCCGCTACAGGCCCGGCACCATGATCCTGGAGACCACGTTCGAGACCGCCGAAGGTGTGGTGACCCTCATCGATTTCATGCCGCTCGCCAGCGATGAGGAGCATGTCGATGTCGTTCGGCTCATCCGTGGTGATCGCGGGCGCGTTAGCATGAAGTGCGAGTTCGTACTGCGCTTTGGCTATGGCAGCACGGTCCCATGGGTTCAGCAGGCGGATTTCGGCCTGCGCGCGGTGGCGGGGCCGGATGCGGTCGAGCTGCATGCGTCGGTCCCGCTCGTCAACGAAGATCTGCACACGACGGCGATTTTCACGGTCGACGCCGGCACGACAGTGCCTTTCACCCTTGCCTGGCATCCCTCGCACCGGTCCGAGGAACGTAGCATGGACCCACAGCGGCAGCTGGAGAAGACCGATCAATGGTGGCGCGAGTGGTCCGGCCGGTGCCGGTTTGGCAAGGAGGAGCCGCATCCCTGGCGGGAAGCGGTGACCCGCTCACTGATTACGTTGAAGGCGCTGACCTTCGCGCCGACCGGCGGCATGGTCGCGGCAGCGACAACGTCGCTGCCGGAACAGATCGGCGGCGAACGGAACTGGGACTACCGCTACTGTTGGATCCGCGATGCCACCCTCACGCTGTATGCCTTGTTGATCTCCGGCTACCGTGATGAGGCAAGGGAATGGCGAGAGTGGATGCTGCGCGCCGCCGCCGGGCATCCAGCGCAGTTGCAGATCATGTACGGGCTCGCCGGCGAGCGCCGCCTTACGGAGGCCGAACTGCCTTGGCTTGCGGGCTACGAAAATTCGAGGCCTGTGCGCATCGGCAACGGCGCGTACAGTCAGTTGCAGATCGACGTCTTCGGAGAGATGCTCGATGCCTTGCATGTCGCCCGGAAGTTCCAGCTTCAGCCTTCCCACGAAGCCTGGAACTTTCAAAAGGTGCTGCTGGAGGACCTAAAGAAGCAGTGGCGGCTGCCGGACCAGGGCATATGGGAAATCCGCGGCCCGCCCCGGCACTTCACGCATTCCAAGCTCATGGCCTGGGTGGCCTTCGACCGCGGGGTGCGCGCAGTCGAGGATTTCGGCCTCGACGGTCCTGCCGAAAGCTGGAAGGCCGAACGCGAAGAGATCCGGGCCGAGATCCTGTCGAGAGGCTGGAGCGAGGAAAAGCGGACCTTCGTCCAGCATTTCGACGGGCCGGAACTCGACGCCTCGCTCCTATTGGTGCCGTTGACCGGTTTCCTCCCGCCGGACGATCCACGCGTGACGGGAACCATTGAGGCGATCCGGCGGGAGCTGGTCGAAGATGGTCTCGTTCTGCGTTACCGCCCGGAACGGACGCCGGACGGGGTGGCAGGACGGGAAGGGACATTCCTCGTCTGCAGCTTCTGGCTGGCCGATGCACTCACAATGGCAGGCCGCGTGGAGGAAGCCACGGAACTATTCGAGCGGCTCTTGTCGCTGCGCAACGATCTGGGGCTCTTGGCCGAGCAGTATGACCCGAGGTCCGGCCGGCAGCTCGGTAACTTCCCGCAAGCCTTCTCCCATGTGGGGATTGTCAATACCGCTCACAATCTAATCTCCGCAGAGGGGCCGGCCGAGCAACGTGCGGACCGTGCCAAGCCAACGGACGGCCCGCCGCGTGACAAGGCTCCGCAGCCTGTCCGGACGAACCGACGGCAAAACCCGCCTGCATGAGCATGACGGCCGAAAGGTCTAGGCGCGACGGGCCCCGCCCGATCTTTCAGGAGAACTGCCAGTTCGACGGAACCCATGCATAGCCCGTGTCGGTCTTGAGCATACGGCCGAGTTTGATCAAGCAAGATGGAGATCTTGAGGTCTGCGGCTCCAATCCTTTCAAGGCGAAGAATAATTGCCGTCCATCATGTCACGTCGGGTGATGTTTCCTCCATTACCGCCCGGTGATCCACGGAAATGCGAGCAGCAAACCGACAGCCAAGATCTGCAGCATGATGAAAGGGACCAGTGCCTTGAAAATTACCCCGAGTGTGATGTCGGGAGGCGCGACGGACTTCAGATAAAATGCAGCCGGTCCAAAGGGTGGGGACAGGAAAGATATCTGCATGTTCATGCAAAACAGCACGCCGAACCATACAGGATCCATACCAAGCGATTTGATGATCGGCACAAAGATCGGCATGGTGAGGAGAGCTATGCCCACCCAGTCGAGAAAGGCGCCGAGCACAAAGAGGATCAGCATCATTACGAGCACGATTACCGTCGGGCTGTCGGAAATGCCGGTGATCAGTTCGGAGACGAAGTTCACTCCGCCCATCAGGTTGTAGACGCCGACAATCGCCGTTGCGCCGATGCCTATCCAGACGATCATGCCAACGGTTGCGAGCGTCTGCATCGCGGCGTCTCGCAGCAACCCATAGGAAAATTCGCCGCGCAGGATCGTCGAGAGCAGCACGCCGCCGACGCCGACGGCAGAGGCTTCGGTCACTGAGGCGATCCCGCCATAGATCGAACCCAGCACGATGAAGACGACCAAGACAGGTAGCGCAAGTCCCTTGAGAAGGCGCCCCCGTTCCGTCTTCGAAATTGGGATCGGGTCCACGTCCGGGACGACATGTGGCGTCAGATAGGCCCGCGCCAGGATGTAGATCACATAGAACATCGCCAGCATGAAGCCGGGCAGAAACGCTGCCGTGAAGAGATCGCCGATCGAGACGTTGGCTGTGAGACCGTAGATGATGAGAACGATCGACGGCGGAATCATCGTACCGAGCGAGCCGCCGGCGCAGACGACGCCGATCGCGAGACTGCGGTCATAGCCGAGACGCAGCATCTGCGGCAGGGCGATGAGGCCGAGAAGCACAATCTCGCCGCCTATAATGCCGCTCATGGCCGCCAGGACGACAGAGACGAAGACCGTCTGCACCGCGACGCCGCCGCGGATGCGACCGGCAAAGAGCTTCATCGCATCGAAGAGGTCGCGGGCGATGCCGGACCGATCGAGGATCGCCGCCATCAGCACGAACATCGGCACCGAGACGAAGACGAAGTTCGTCACGAAGGAATAGACACGGCTGGTGATCAGCGGAATCGACATCGGGCCGAACCAGCCGAGCGCGAAGACCAGAGCGACAAGGAGTGTCACGAAGGCGAGCGGCATCCCCGTCAGGAGCAATGCCACCAACATCGCGAACATGAGCAGCGTGCCCCAGCCAATACCGAGCGCCTGGAGATTGAAGCTGAAATCCAAGAATTCGGTCAAAGCTCAATCCCTCGGTTTACGCTTGGCATAGTTGAAGGCCAGGATCAGGAACTGGAGAACGAGCAGGACCATCGTGATCAGGATGAAGATCTTGATGAGCGCGGGCGTGGGGGGGCTCCAGGCGCTACCTGTGGTTTCGAGGCGCACGGCGCCGGACGGCGTGATGACGGCGCGCTCGACCATGTGGTAAGCCGCATAAGCGAAGAAAGCACTTGCGAGCGCACTCACCAGCGAAATCGTGATGTCGGCAACCCGGCGCAGGCCCGGCGAAAAGTTATCGTAGAGCAGGACGACGCGGATATGCGTGTTGCGGCAGGTGCAATAGAGGCCGCCAAAAACGAAGGCAATACCGCAGAGGAATATGGTCGTCTCATGAGCCCAGATCGTCGGGCTGTTGAAAACGTAGCGAAGGAAGACTTCGAGCAGCAGGATAGCGGCCGCAAGCACGATGCCTGCGGCGAAGACATAGGCGACCTTGTCGACCACACGCCCCATCAAGCCCGCTTCGGGCGCGGCACTGACCGAGCCTGCCGCGATAGCTTCGGTTTCGCTGGCTATTGGCGTTTCGCGTGGCATGCTTCTCTCCCTCGGCACGAGAAATGTGCGGCCCTGTCGGGCCGCAACACCAATTACTGCAGCAGGCCCTTGCCCTTGAGATAGGCCGTGAGTGTATCGAAGACCTTCTGTGACATGGGCGAGCCCTTGGCGATCCGCTCCCATTCGGCAACGGCGAGCATGCGAAATTTCGCCCGCTCCTCCGCCGACCAGTCGTGGATGGTGATCGAGCCGTCGGCCTTTGCTTCCTCAAGCGCCTTCTGGTCCGCCGCCTTAAGGCCATTGATCTGGGTCTGCTGGAATTCCTTGACGGTTTCCTCGAGCATCGTCTTGATGTCGTCCGGCAGAGCATCCCACTTTGCCTTGTTCATCGAAACTTCGACGAGTGGCAGGGAGTGAAAGCCGGGATAGACCGGGTGGTTCGCCACCTTGTTCAGGCCTTGCTGCTGGTTGACCGAGAAGACCGAGTAATCGGCCGCATCGACGACACCCTTGTCGAGCGAGGTATAGACTTCCGATGCCGGCAGGTTGACGGGCGCGGCGCCCGCGGCTGCGAAGACGTTGGCGATCGGTCCCTCCGGTGAGCGGACCTTGACGCCCTTCAGGTCATCGACACCATCGAGGGGTACGCGCGAAACGAAGGCTTCCAGGCCCGGCGTGGAAACGCCGATGAAGTGCAGGCCGTAAGAGCCGAGGAGTTCCTGCATAAGCTCTTTGCCGCCCCCGTTTTCGATGAAGTCGATCATCTGGGAGGGGTCGGACCAGGCGCCGACCGGGTTGGATATCAGTCCGAATGCCGGGTCCTTGCCGGCCCAGTAGGACGAATCGCAGATCTGGCCGTCGAGGATGCCGCCGGCCACTGCGTCAAGCGTTTCGTTGTATTCAACGACGGCGCCGACCGGCAGCAGTTCGATCTTCACCTTGCCGCCGGAGCGTTCGGCGACGAGGTCGGTCCAACCTTTCTGATATTCGAAGTTCGGATTACCCGCCGGATCAGAGGACTGAAACCGGAACGAAAACTCCTGTGCGAGGGCAGAGCCTGCAAGGCCGATCACGGCCACGAGTGCCGCTGTGGTATTGAACAGAATACGTTTCATGTTACCTCCCTTGGATGGTTTGAAGTCGTGTAGATGATTTGAAGTCGTAGGTCACCCCCACTCGAGACCATCTGGCTCCGATCCCGATTGGCGCAAATAGTGCTCATAGCGCATTTGGCGATGACGGTCTTGTGCGCGAAGCAGCTGGAAACAATGGCGCCAACTCTGCGGCTCGCTTCCAAAGCCGTCGCTGAAGGTGTCGGTATTTTCGCCGTGGAATGTGGTCTGCACCTCAAACTCCCAATTGGCTGCCGAGGGGTTCGATGTTCGTATCAAGGAGGCTGGGATCGATCTTGGCCTCGAGGTGATCGAACATGTCATCGACAA
Organism: Phyllobacterium phragmitis; assembly: GCF_002980495.1. Lineage (GTDB taxonomy): Bacteria > Pseudomonadota > Alphaproteobacteria > Rhizobiales > Rhizobiaceae > Paramesorhizobium > Paramesorhizobium phragmitis. The sequence continues at coordinate 284,760 of NZ_PVBR01000003.1, read as the reverse complement.
AAGCGATCAGCGCGTCGGACGCCTGTAGCGCTGCGTCGACATGCCGGTTGGCGACAGCATCGAGCACGGCCACATGCACATCGATTGTCGTTTTTAGGTCGGCACTGCCCGGCATTTGACGATGATAGAGCCAGCCGGTGCGTCGGAAGATCGTGTGGAGCGGACGCAGCGTATGTTCGACAAAGGGCTCGCCCGCCGCCGACAGCATAAGCTTGTCGATGCGGCGATCGATCTCGTTGAATTCATTGATGTCCATTTCGCCGCGACGCTCACGGAGTACACGGTTGAGATGGAGCATCTGATTGCGATGCGAGGCGCCGGAACGCTGTGCCGCCAGTTCGATGACGAAGCGTTCGATATCCTTGCGCAGGCTAAGGAGCAACCGTTCCCGCGACAGGTCGATTGGCGCGATTCGCAGGCCATGCCGTGGCCGTACGATGATCAGCGTGTCGAGCGCAAGGCGGTTCACCGCATGGTGGATAGGCGTGCGACCGAGCCCGATGAGATTCTGGAGATCCTGCATCGAAAGTTCGCGGCCCGGTGCCAACTCGCATTTGACGATAAGGTTTTCGATCCGCTCATAGGCGAGTTCGAAGTGGTTGACGCGGTTGGTGCGCGTTGGACGGGGCTCGTTGTCGCCCGTCGCTCGGCTCTCCAGCAGACGCAGTCTTGGCTTATCGTTCGCCATCGCTCACCTCCCGTTTTGCGATCACCGATAGGCAGAGCAATAAAACATGTTGTGACATTTTACAAACTGAATTATGGCTTGAGCCGTGGAATCGTCTGGGGAGACCGGCGACCACGTGAACGGTGCCGGGCGAGACGTGTCCGGACCGCCGCCAGGAATTTCCGGGAGGAATGATGAAGATCACCGCTATCAGGACCCTGCGCCTGGAAGAGTTCGCAAATGTGCTTTGGGTCCATGTCGAAACCGACGCAGGAATCGTCGGGCTCGGTGAGACATTCTACGGTGCCGGTTCTGTGGAGGCGCATATCCACGACGTGCTGGCCGGCCGGCTCCTGGGCAAGGATCCGTTGCGCATCGAGGCGCATTCGCGTGAAATGGTGAACCTGCCGATGGCGCAGTCTTCGACGGGTGTCGAGTACCGGGGTGCCTCCGCCATTGATCTCGCCCTGTGGGACATTTTTGGCAAGGTCTGCGGCCAGCCGGTGCATCAGATGCTCGGGGGGCTCTGCCACGACGCCGTGCCGGTCTACAACACCTGCGCCGGCTACGGCTATGTGCGCTCCAACAAGATCAAGCCGGTCGATACGTGGAATTTCGGTGCCGCCGACGGCCCTTATGAGGATCTGAACGGTTTCATGACCGATGCCGGGGCAGTCGCCGAAAGCCTTCTGGAACAGGGCATCACGGGCATGAAGATCTGGCCCTTCGATCCGCCTGCGATCGAAAACGATGGTCGCTACATCACCGCCGACCAAATGCGTCGCGCGGTGGAGCCGTTCGAGAAGATTCGCAAGGCCGTCGGCGACAAAATGCAGATCATGGTCGAACTTCATTGTCTGTGGAACCTGCCGACGGCGAAGAGAATCGCCCGTGTGCTCGAAGCATACGACCCGACCTGGTATGAAGACCCGATCCGGATGAATTCGGTTGCGGCCCTCAAGGAACTGGCGGCCTCCACCACCGTGCCGATCTGTGCATCGGAGACGCTCGGCTCTCGCTTCCCCTACAAAGACATGCTCGAGGCCGGCGCCATCGGCATCGTGATGACCGACCTCGTCTGGACGGGCGGGTTGACGGAAGGGCGAAAGATCGCAGCGCTCGCCGATACCTATCACCGTCCCTACGCGCCGCACGACTGCACAGGACCGGTCGCATATGTCGCCGCCGTTCACTCCTCGCTCTCGCAGCCCAACACGATGATCCAGGAATCGGTGCGCGCCTTTTACACCGGCTGGTACAAGGAACTGGTCACCGAGCTTCCGCGCATCGTAAACGGTCATGTCCTGCCCATGGAGGGACCGGGCCTCGGTACCGAACTCTTGCCGAAGGTCTTCGACCGCCCCGATCTTTCCACCCGCCTATCCTGCCTTTGAACCGAGAGGTGCCAATGACCAATCCCTTCGATCTTTCCGGGCGCACCGCCCTCGTCACCGGTTCCTCGCGGGGCCTTGGCCGCGCCATCGCCGAAGGTCTCGCACGAGCAGGGGCGCGGATCGTTCTCAATGGGATCGATACCGGGCGGCTGGAGAGAGCCGCCGACGAAATGCGCGAGGCGGGTCATGACGTGCTCATCGCGCCCTTCGATGTCACCGACGAGGGCGCAATCGCAGCGACCTTCGCCGGCTTCGACACGGCGGGCGTTGCCATCGATATCCTCGTCAACAATGCCGGCATGCAGTTCCGCAAGCCGATGGTGGATCTGGCGACCGCCGACTGGCAGCGTGTCATCGATACCAATCTCACCAGCGCTTTCGTCATCGGGCGCGAGGCGGCGCGGCGTATGATCGCGCGCGGGCATGGCAAGGTCATCAATATCGGATCCCTGACAAGTGAGCTCGCCCGGGCGACGGTCGCACCCTATACAGTGGCCAAGGGCGGCATCAAGATGCTCACAAAGGCCATGGCCGCCGAGTGGGGCGAGCACGGCGTCCAGGCCAATGCGATCGGCCCCGGCTATATGATCACCGACATGAACGAAGCGCTGATCGCCAACCCGCAGTTCGACGGCTGGGTGAAGGCGCGGACGCCGGCGCGGCGCTGGGGGAGGCCGGACGAGCTCGCCGGCACCGCCGTCTATCTCGCCTCTTCGGCTGCGGACTACGTCAACGGGCAGATCATCTATGTCGATGGCGGAATGATCTCGGTTCTCTAGCGCCGAAGTCAAGGGAACGTCGTGGCCCGTTGCTGCTGTTCGCCACCCACTCGTCCAGGACCATTTTGATTCCGACGCGGCGTCGATGATGATGAACCTCGGATTGAGGTGTTCTGTTGTGTTTCCTAGCAGGTTATGCAGGATTCGCTGACGATCTCGTTTCGGTCGTTCGCGGCAGGAAGCGGTGATCGCTGAGAGCAGACCTTGCGGGTTCCCACCACCATGGACCATAACTTCGCAAAAGTGTCGTCTTAATCGGGATTATTACGACAATGGAATAGATATTTCGATGCAACGGATTGTGGTCTTAGGCAACGCAGGGAGTGGGAAGTCAACGTTCTCAAACATGTTGGGAGAACGGCTATCTCTTCCTGTTATCCACCTCGACAAGCTCTATTGGGGACCGAAATGGTCCAAGCCCGCGCTCGGAGATTTCAGGCAGCGCGTTGAGATTGCGGTTTCTGGAGCGGGCTGGATTTGCGAGGGAAACTATCATCACCAAACCTTTGACTTGCGCTTACCGCGTGCAGACCTCGTAATCTGGATGGACACGGCGCGGACCATTTGTCTCAAACGTGTGGCTATCAGAAGTTTTCTGAACAGGCCGAGAGCAGACCTGCCAGTGGGCTGCTCTGAACATATAGATGCGGAATTCTTCTCGTTTCTTCGATATGTGTGGAACTTCGATCGGGAAACTCGTCCGAATATCGAAAGTGAACGGCTATCGCATGGTCCCCATGTGCCGACCATTCGATTGAACAACAAACGCTCGATTGCCGACTTCATGGCCGGGCTGACTCTCCTGTCGCGTAACTCCTGACATTCAAGGCAAAATTCCATAGAGTTCCCGAATGGCAATAGCGTATTTGATCCACGGATATTTGGGGGCTATGTCGCATGAGATGGCCACATAACCGTAGCGGGTTGGGGGAATTTCGCGACAGCAGCTAAGCACAATATTCGGAGGGGAATATTTGACCAACAAGCCAACGAACAAATTGCTGTATGACGCCATCAAGGACCGAGGCACGGCCTATCTGATGGTCTTTTGCGAACTCAAGGCCCGCTACGGCGAAGATGAAGCCAAGGACGTGATGCGAAGTGCAAGCCACGCCCTTGGCCTATATATTGGCAAATCGCTCGCGGGCTGCGCCCCGAGGGACTTCGAATGTATGGCAAAAGGCTTTGCGAAATCACCAGATGACGGGTCAGTGTTTTGCCCGGACATTAGGCGGCTCGACAGTACATGCCTCGAAGTGAAGATGATGGCATGCCCGATCAAGGACGCATGGGTTGAGGCCGGATGCAGCCAAGAGGAAATCGTCACTTTGCTTTACTGCGCCTCCGCGCTTGACGAGGCGACTCTGGAAGCAGCGGGCTTCGATTTTGAGATTGAACTCTGGTCCCCCGGACAGGAAGGTTGCTGCCTGACCCGGATTACAGAGAAGACCGAACTGTAAATCTCCTTCGTCCCGCAAAGCTGCCATTTAGTCGCACAATTTCTAAGATTCGCAACAAATCGGAGTTTCCATCGCAAAAGTCGGCGGCCGGAGCTCCTGCCCTCCAGGCAGAAGACCGCTTCGCGGGAAAAAGGGAGATTGATTCATGACTAAGGCCAATGAGCAGCGTAGCGATGTATATCAGCGCGTTTGAGCCCTCAGCCGATCCATGCTCGCTCAGAAGAAGATGTATGGCATATTTGGGTGCTCAGCGCAGTTTCCACTGCGGCTGCCGATGAACCAGATCTCGTGCCGCGTACCTGGTTGCGGAAGCACTCAATTTACGACGCGGAAGCCGACATGGCTTGTCGAACTGTCCGGACTGACGCCTGTGCGTGCCGCAATCCGATATCGGTAGCAATATGAGCGATGGCACAAAAAGGAACCCCCTTTCAAAATGCGGATTCCTGAATTTGCAGCAGCTGCGTTCTGCTTTTTTGCGTTCGGACCCACAGAATGGATGCGGAAAGGATCCGAGCACCACTCCCATACGTTCCCCGCCATGTTGTACAATCCGTAGCCGTTTGGCTGGAAGGCGTGGACAGGCGCGGTTCCCAGATAGCCGTCAGCCTGCGTATTATGATGTGGGAAGGTTCCTTGCCAGATATTGCAAAGCGGAACCGTGTCGCTCGGTTCTTCTTCACCCCAGGGGAAGGTCGCGTCCATCAGGCCGCCTCTCGCCGCGTGTTCCCATTCGGCTTCAGTAGGCAGTCGCACGCCAGCCCAGACCGAAAAGGCATTCGCATCGTTCCAGGAAACATGGGTAACGGGATGGTCTTCGATACCTTTTATGGAAGAAGACGGGCCGAAGGGATGGGCCCAGTCAGCGCCGTCGACGCGTAGCCACCACGGCGTGTCCACGACACGCTGATATTGCCTGCCTTGCGGCACGAATGCCTGGAACACCAGTGACCAGCCATATCGCTCCGCGTCGGTGGTGTATCGGGTGGCGGATACGAATTCCCGGAACCATCGGTTTGTCACCGTGTAGGGATCAATGCGATAGGGCGTTAGTGTCGATTTCCGGCGCGGAGCCTCGCCATCGCTGCGGTGCTGCGGATTGTTTGTGCCGACAAAACTCTTGCCGCCATCTATCGAGACGAAGCGGCCGGGAATAGTTTGCGGTGTGCGGTAGCCTGGCTCAAATGTTGAAGCAGCAGCGGCCGGCAACGAGCTTTCGGTGCGGGAAGGGCAGCAGGTCATATGCTCTGGCTTTCCCGATAGCGGTTTCGTTCAGGATGGGGATCAAACCATCGAGCAGGTTCCGAGGGATCGGTTGCCTTCACCCAACGGCGAATGACGGCATTGCGCGCTGCGCTCATCTCCTGCATCGCCTTGATTTTCTCGGCGTCCCATCCATCCATTAGCAAGCGTTCCAGGTCGTTCCGGATGTTTGCATAGTCCGGATTGTCCGCGAGGTCGTCAAGTTCGTGAGGATCGCTTTGAAGATTGAACAGAGTGGGTGCGCCGCCTCCGTAGTGGGTGAGCTTATAGCTGCCCGAGCGGATCATTCTGTGTTGATGCAGGGGTAATTTGATATTCATCAGGCCGCCATAATAGCTGCTGAATGTCCGCAGATGCTGATTTTCAGGGGATATGAGGCTGTGCCCTTTATGCCCCGGGAGACCTGGCGTTTCGGCCAGTTCAAGCAGTGTTGCGGACAGGTCGATCAGATTGCAGACCCTGTGATCGAGAGATCCGGGTGTGGCAAAAGGCGCCCTGATGATGAGCGGGACCTTCGCGCTCGCATCGTACATGACGCTCTTCCACCAGAGCCCTCTTTCGCCCAGGCATTCTCCGTGGTCCGATGCATAGATGGTCACCGCATCAGACAGGCCAAGGTCATCCATCTGATCCAACAGGCGGCCAATCAGGCGGTCTATCATCCGTACTAGCCCATAATAGGCTGTCCGGCTTCGCCTCGTCGCCGATCGGGATACGCCGCGCATCCCACCGGCCGCTCGCCACTCCTGAAGCGCAGGATGTTCATCTGCGGGTTCCGACAATGTCGGTGGCGGAACTTTGCCTTCGAAGGCCGTATAATCTTCATCGGGTGCGATATATGGGGGATGAGGGCAGAAGAAGCTGATCAGCAGGAAAAATGGCTTCGCTGATGAACTGCGCTGCTCCGCCACCCGCTTGAGCGCTTCTTCGGCATGGCTCGCAACCGCCGCATCATAGGCCTGATAGGAGGTCTCACCGGCCCCTGAAAACTCAAGCTCGGGACCGCGATTGCCTCTTCCTTTCGTCAGGTCGCCGATATCCGGCGGATTTGCTCCTGGATAACTGGCGCCGATATCTCCTATGGGCCGCGAACCGAAACCGTGGAGTTGATCTGGTCCATAAAAGTGCATTCGGCCAATCAGTCCGCATTCATAGCCGGCTGCGGCCATTGCATGAGCGATCGTCGGAATGTCTGAGGCGAGATAGTCATCATTGGTCAAGACACCGGACTGATGAGGTTCCAGCCCGGTCAGGAATGCCGTTCTGGACGGAACACAGAGAGGCGAGGGACAGTAGCAATTTTCAAAGCGAGTGCCCTGTGCCGCCAACCGATCGAGGTTTGGTGTCTCGGCCGAGCGGTCGCCGGCACAGCCTAAAATTCTGGCGGCGTGCTGATCAGTCATGAACATCACGATGTTCGGTCGCTCACCCATCCGCGGCTCCTCATTGCTCCCGGTCTTTTCTGCCCACCAAAATTGGTCTAGACAGATGGAGGCTTCTTCCTTACATTGGTTGGACCGATCGTAGCAAGCTGCAATCGGTTCAATGGGAGGAGAATTCATGCGCTATTTGTCGCTTCGAGGCGCTGCCGCGCATCTATCGCGCGCAGCCTTATTTGCAGGCCTGGCCATTGCCGCCTTGGCAGTGGTTGGACCAATGACGACTTCGCCGGTCGCGGCGGAGGAATTTCCAGCGAAGCCTATCAAAGTGATCGTACCTTTCAAGCCGGGCGGGAGAACCGATGTTGTAGCGCGCATGCTTGGAGAGAAGATCAAGGAAAATGGATGGCTTGGCCAGCCGATGGTTGTTGTGAATGCCGATGGCGGAGCCGGCGCGAACGCCGTCAGCCAGATGAAGCGTGGTGAGGCTGACGGTCATGCGATCATACATTGGCACCACCAGTTGCTTATTGCCACGGCGATGAAACTTGGCGACTTCGGCCTTGAAGATTTCAAGTCGATTGGCTACACGGGTGGCGGCAGCCCGGTATGGGTTGTTCGTGAAGATGCGCCGTTCGATACCCTCGATCAGTTGGTCGAGCACCTCAAGAAAAACCCCCGCAGTCTCGTGGAAGCCGTGGGTATTGGAACGATCCCGCATTTTGTGGGAGCGATCCTTGCCAATGAAGCCGGCTTTGAAACGCGTTATGTGACAGCCAATAGTGGCGCTGATCGCTTGCGGCTCGTTCTGGGCGGCAATGCCGACATCGCGCTTTTTGCTGCGTCTGAATTTCTTGCGCAAGGCGACGGACTGAAGGCGCTTGTCTATTTCGGACGGGAGCGTCTGCCTGACTTGCCGGATGTGCCTACGGCGATTGAGCTTGGCTATAATGTGTCCTGGGCAAACCCCAATTGGTGGCTTGCGCCGGCCGATACGCCCGATGAGGCAGTCGATGCATTGGCCGGTGCGCTGGAGAAGGCAATCAATGATCCGGAGATCGTCGAGTATTTTCGAAACAACACGCTGGAGCCGTATTGGACGAATGGTCCCGACGCGATGACCGATGCGCAAAAGACACTTGAGCAGCTGAAACGGGTTGCCGACACCATTCAATAGCCGACAAATTAATGGCCGGGTGTCCTTTGATCGCCCGGCCCCAATAATGGTGGTCTCAATCATGTTGCTTGGTAAAATTGACCGTCGCCAATGTACGGATCTCATTTTGGCATTATGTGTGGTGATCGGCGCTTCGTTGCTTCTCTATGGGGCGTCGTCCCTGCCTGCGCCGCGCTTTGAACCTCTTGGTTCAGCAGCATTGCCCAGAGGATTGGCAGTGCTACTGATCGTCTTCGCTGCAATCATAGCAGTGCGCGCGTTGTTGCGGGTGGGCGCAGATACAGCGGATGAGTTCGACGAGATCGCACGGGAAGAGGCCGCAGCATCAGGGGTTTCTCTGTGGCGTGGATGGGCAATGTTCATCACCCTCGTCACCTATGTCGCGGCGCTGGACTTTGCAGAGGTGCCGTTTGTGGCGGCTACAACGCTGATGCTCGTTGTAAACGGTTTTGTGCTTAGCGCTTTCAGCGTTCGTTCCATCGTCACTTTTGGTGCCGTCGGGATAATACTTTCGCTGTCCTTGAGCTTCGTGTTCTTCAATTTTCTCCATGTGGATCTGGGCTGAGATGGCAGATGCATTCATCCTATTGTTCGAATGGCAAAATCTGCTGTTGCTGCTTGCGGGAACGGCGCTTGGGATAGTTGTCGGAGCGATCCCTGGACTGACCGCTTCGATGCTGATTGCTCTGACGCTGCCGCTGACATTCCACATGGATCCGGTGGGCGCGGTAACTCTGCTGATAGGCGAGTATGTCGGGGGGATTTCAGGCGGACTCATTACGGCAATATTGCTCAGAATGCCCGGCACGCCAGCCTCCATCGTCACCACTTTCGATGGCTATCCCATGGCTCAGGACAATCGTGCGGAACGCGCCCTCGCGCTCGGCATTCTGGCTTCTGTGGTCGGGGGCATCATCTCTTGGGGCTTTCTTGCCGGGATGTCCCCATCGCTTGCCCGTTTCGCACTCAAATTTGGGCCTTGGGAGTACTTCACCCTCGTCCTTATGGCGTTGGTGATGCTGGCAGCACTTGCCCATAGCTCAATGGTGAAGGGGCTTTTGGCGGCGGCACTGGGAATGGCCTTCGCGTTGCCGGGTATAGACAGTTCTATCGGGCGCGCTCGGCTGACTTTCGGGCATGATGCGCTTTTATCAGGGTTTGGATTGCTTCCGGTCCTCATTGGAGCCTTTGCGATAAGCCAGATCCTTCGGGACTCCTGCGCCGCGAAGACCAGCAATCAGCCTGCGCTTCCCAAGGCGCGTCTGCCCTTGTCGTGGTCCGACGCAAGGGTTCATGGGCCGAATATGTTGAGGTCCTCGGTGATTGGAACGTGGATCGGCCTTCTCCCGGGGATCGGAGCCAATATCGCCGCTCTCGTCGCTTACACGACAGCAAAGCAGGTCTCCGGCGAACCGGAAAAGTTCGGAAAAGGGCATGAGCCGGGTGTCGTGGCCGGCGAAAGCGCCAACAATGCCTCGATTGGTGGCGCACTCATTCCACTTATCACGATGGGAATTCCCGGCAGCGTAACGGAAGCCATACTGATCGGCGCGCTGACAATCCACAATCTCCAGCCCGGTCCGCTGTTGTTCCAGAACGCGCCGGAGATCGCCTACGGCATTATCGCTGCATATCTGATCGCAAACATCATCATGCTGGTCCTGATGTGGAGCGCCGTCAAATACATTGCCAGGCTGGCGCAGATACCGCGCGCAGGCCTTCTTGGCTGCATTCTCGTCTTTTGCGTCGTGGGCTCTTACGCGGTCAACAACAGCTTCGTCGACGTGTGGGTGATGATCGGGTTCGGCGTCATCGGCTTGGGTCTTGAGGCGGCACGTGTTCCTCTCGGGCCATTCGTCATCGGATTTGTTTTAAGCCCTATCGCGGAAGAGCAATTGAGAGCATCGCTCATGATGTCGGATGGCAATGTCCTGGAAATCCTCGCCCGACCATACGCGATGTTCTTCCTGCTCCTGGCGGTTCTGACCTTGATGTGGCCCGTGATTCTGGAACGTGTCAGGACAAACAGAGAGAAACTTGAGAATGACCATACTTAAATTGCCTGGCGGTGGGCGACGCTATCTAGAGATTGCCCAGAATCTTTCTGACAGCATTACGGCTGGAACCTACAAAACAGGCGACAGACTGCCGCCGGAGCGAGAGCTCGCTGCGACTTTGCAGGTGAGCCGAACAACGGTTCGAGAAGCTCTGCTTGCCCTGGAAATCATGCGCTTCGTCGAAATTCGGATTGGCTCTGGCGTCTTTGTACTGCCGGAAAATCTTCGGGAAAAGTCACGCGGCGAGCTTCTTCCCGTTGAGGAGGTGGGGCCATGGGAAGTGCTTGAAGCGCGCCGGATGGTGGAGGGCGAGTCCGCCTTTCGCGCGGCGCAGCGTGCAACGGAAGCCCAAATTGCGGCCCTCGCCGATTGCATAGAGCGCATGGAGGCCCGCATTGATGATGTTCCCCGCTTCGATCAGGCCGATGCTGAGTTTCACATGCTTATTGCGAGTGCTGCGGGAAACAGCCTGATCGAAAATTATGTCGCCCATTTGTGGCGCCTGCGCGAGAGCGCACTTTGGGACCGTTGGTACGATGCCACCCGCCATCCCGCAAATCGACGGCGCTCGGTGGAGGATCATAAAGCCATCTACAAAGCTATCAAACGCGAGCTGCCGGAGGTCGCGAAGACTGCCATGTGCGCTCATATCGACGTGCTGGCCGAGCGCTTTTTCGACCTCAATCTCTGATCGGCCTGTCGTGCCGAATGTCTTTTCGAACTGAAGGATCAACCATGTCCAGAAAACCAGATATCGTAATGATCGTTACCGATCAGCAGCGTTACGATACGATAAGGAGCTTGGGGGCAGACCATATGGATACCCCCAATCTGGATCGCCTGGCCGAACGAGGCGTGACCTTTTCCAACTGCCACGTCACCGCCCCAAGCTGCGTGCCCTGCAGGGCGAGCCTTTTCTCAGGCTACTATCCGCATACCAACGGGGTCCTGGCCAACGGTCAGGAATGGAGCCGGACTTGGGTTTCCAAGCTGCAAGAGGCGGGATACCACACCGTGAACATCGGCAAGATGCACACCATCCCCTATGATGCGCCAGCCGGCTTTAACGAGCGTTTCGTCGTCGAAAACAAGGACCGCTACTATGAAGGTCGCTGGTTCTTCGACGAGTGGGACAAGGCGCTTGCGGCAAACGGACTGAAAAAGCAGCAGCGCGAGGAATACCGAAAGCGTGCCGACTACAAGACCAGCCTGGGCGCCTTTACATGGGATCTGCCCGCGCATCTCCAGTCCGATAATTTCGTGGGCGGAATGGCCCGTTGGTGGCTCAAAACCAAGCCCATGGAGAAGCCGCTGTTTCTCGTGGTCGGTTTTCCCGGACCGCATCCCCCCTATGATCCGACGCCGGATTATGCTGAGAAATACATGCAGCGTGATGTGCCGCTGCCTGAGGTGACCGAGGAGGAGTTGGAGCAACTCCCGCCACCCTTTGTCGAGAAGCGTCGTCATGACGTGGAAGTGGACCATGATTCCGTCGCATGGGACCTGAAGCCCTCCCGCGATCAACTTCACCGCATGAGAGCCTACTACTACGCCAATGTGGAGATGATCGATCGCGAAGTTGGCGAGATACTGGATGCGCTTGAAGAAGCTGGTCGCCTCGACAATGCGATTATCATCTTCACGTCCGATCACGGCGATTGCCTGGGAGATCATGGCCTCAGCCAGAAGTGGGCACCCTATGAAGAGGTCACCCGGGTTCCGCTGATCATCAGTGCACCCTCACGCTTCGATAGCGGGCGAGACGTGGGCGAACTGGTCCAGCTGTTTGATCTGGGGCCTACGATTCTGGAATGGGCAGGCGTCTCCCTGGAGGACTCCTACGAAGCCGAATCCCTCAATCCGGCCCTGGATGGAAAGAGCTTCAAAGGGCGTAGTCACGTATTCTGCGAACAGGGAAAGGATGTGAACCTGACAGGCGCGGAATACCTGACCATGGTTCGTTCCAAAACCCACAAGCTTGTCCATTTTGCCGGCCAGGACTTCGGGCAATTGTTCGATCTGGTCAATGATCCTGGGGAGCGAACAAACCTGTGGGATGATCCGGATTCAGCGACCGTCAAACAAGAGCTGAAAAATGTGATGCTCGAGTGGTATGTGAACAGCACGATCCGAACCAGGAACGTGAGGAAGCGTACGGTGGTTCCTCTGGCGGAACCTGCGTAAGCGACGATGCCGTGCGGGAGCCGGTCATCGCCAGGATCACCAGATGTATTTCAGGCCGAGACGTCCGCCGTAGCTGTGGCTGGCGGCCCCATCGACCGAGACTTTGTAATCGCCCGAGGCGAAGCCGAAGGTGTTGGCGGCGATCTGGCCGGTGAGACCAAGCTCGAGCTGCATCCAGGTCTGCGCCCGATCGACGGCGAGGTGGATGGGATTGCGCCCCAACCGTCGGTGCGGACATTCTCGCCGCACTGCGAACTGGCCGATATATCCTGGTACCAGGTGGCTTGGGCAACGGCGTCGAGATACCAGCCCTTGGATCCGAAATGAGTCCAGTGGCCGTCGATGATGTGCTCGACATCGGCGTTGCCGGTGGTGGCGCCGAACGAGAGGCCGGCCTGCCCGGAAGAGCCCCCGGCTGAACCCATGCCGTGCTCCCGGCGGTAGAGATCGAGCCCGGCCTGGAAGCCGGCGATATCATAATCGAAGCCCGGCCCGTCGGCCAGGAAGTTGTCCGATCCCATGGTCCCGGTCCGGCCGAAGGCGCGCATCCAGGCGGTGGAAGGCTCGCCTTGCCTGCCCAGGTTCAAATCCGTTTAGGGCGGTCAAGAACAGCCCTCGGTGAAGGCTTCCCGCATGGCGCTGAGTATTATGACGGCGGAAGCGGAACCCGGATCCATATGTCCCAGCGACCGTTCTCCGAGCCGGGCCGCGCGGCCGCGCGCTGCGACCATTGATCTTGTGGCATTGGCGCCATCCTCGGCGGCGGCAAGAATGCTGTTCCACATCTCGGCAGCCGTGGCCCCGCGGGAGACCGCTTCCGCAGCGGCTTCGGCAGCCGGGATCCAGGCATCGAGCATCGTTTTATCGCCGCGCTGTCCCTTGCCCCGGTCCTTGATGCCCGCGGCCATGGCCTCGATGATGATTGCCTGGTCGGCCGGAGAGAGACTTTCCAGCGGCTTTAGTGCCTGCGCCGCCCTGCGGAAGGCGGTCGCATAAAGTGGTCCGGTCGATGCGCCGACGGCATTGAGAAATGCCGTGGCGGCCGCGGAAAACACGTCGGACGGCAGCGTGCGGCCAAGGTCGAGCTTGGCGAGCTCGCTGTTGACGGCGGTAAAGCCGAGCGACATCGTGATCCCGTGATCGGCATCGCCGATCGCGCCGTCGAGATGGGACAGGTGATCCTGTTTCGCGTCGATCGCAAAGGATATCAGCTGGAACATCCGGCTCAGTCGGCGCGCTGCACTTTCAGACATTGGAATTCCTCAACTCGATCACAAGCCCCCCACTCACTCCGGCTATCTCAGCGCACTCTCAAAAATGCAGCATCGCACGGATGATGGAGCAATTCCGACAATTCGCTATCCAGATGCAGGATCGAGATCGACGCTCCCACCATATCCAGCGAGGTGCAGTAGTGGCCGACCCAGTTCGCTTCGATGCTGATATCCTTGGCGCTCAGGCGCTGCGCAACGCGTCGGAACAGAATGTAGAGCTCCATGAGCGGCGTTGCTCCGAATGAATTGACGAGCACGGCAACGCGATCACCCTGCACCGCCTTCATCTCTGAAAAGATCCGGTCCATGATCCGGTCGGTAATCTCGTCGGCAGGCATCATCTGGTCGCGCACGACACCACGCTCGCCGTGGATACCCATGCCGATCTCGATATCATCCGGCCCGATCTCGAAATTGTGCCGCCGGGTCTGCGGCAACGAGCAAGGCTCGAGCGCCACGCCCATGGTGAATGTCCGGTTGTTCGCCTTGCGCGTGACCGCCTCGCATTCGGCAAGCGAAAGGCCGCGGTCGCAGGCCGCACCGGCAATCTTGAAGACGAAAACGTTTCCGGCGACGCCGCGCCGTCCTTCGCGGTCTTCGATGGGGGACGAGGCTATGTCGTCGGTGGTGAGAACGGTGCGGACCTCTATCTTCTCATCCTGCGCCATTTCCGCCGCCATTTCGAAGTTCATAACGTCGCCGGCGTAGTTGCCATAGACGAACAGGACGCCTTCGCCACCGGAAGCAGCTTTTGTACATTCCAGGATGGGCGTCGGGGGCGGTGAAGAGAAGATATTGCCGACGGCGACCGCATCGGCGAGCCCCTTGCCGACATAGCCGAGAAAGCACGGCTCATGTCCGGTGCCGCCGCCGATGACGAGGCCGACCTTGCCCTTGCGAGGGCCGTTTTTTGCGACCAGGCTTCGGTTTGATCCCTTGACTGGCTGGATATAGGCAGCGTGCGCCTTCGTCACGCCGTCCAGCATCTCTTCGACCACGTCATTGGGATTATTGAGGAACTTTTTGATGTGGGTGCGAAAATTGCTTGGAAGCTGCACCGTCTCTTTGGAACGCGAACGTTGCGATGCCTTCTGATCGAATTCGGTTACGCCGTCGGCGTTCAGTATGCCTCGCCCGGTCGCTGCGTCGGTGACGAGGATATTCACATATCCGCCTCTGAGCGCAGCCAGGATTGCCGGCACCTTGTCGAAACCGCCGGCGACAGCGATACGCGTTGCGATATTCTTCAGCATGTCGAGAGAAATACCGATGGTGCGCTCGTCCAACGGACCGGCTACGGGATGTCCGTGCGGGTCTATGAACCGGCCGGCGACGACACCGACGGCGTTCTTCGCCAGATAGTCCTGAATGGAAACCGATTCAAAGAAGCCGCTGGTGTGAATGGTGGAATTCGGGCGAAGCGATGAAACGCCGAACAAAGCCTTGTTGGCCCGGGCAAGGACGGCGAACTGTTCTTCCAGCAGTGGCTCCTGCAGGATTGCCGAACGAACGCCCACGCTGGAGACGATCGCTGGCGCGGTGATGTTGACCAGCCTGGCGCCGATGGCGGTGGCAACCGTCGATGCGCAAAGCTCCGGCGTGTAGGCGAAGGTCGCACGCGTGCCGCCGGTTGCCTGCACCACCGTCACGTCCTGCAGATTGGAAACGGACAGGTTTTCCGCGATCGACAGGGTCGTGCGACCCCAGGCGACGGCAAGTGTATCCCCGGATTTCAGGAGCTTTGCCAACGCCTGCCCGCCGGCTGAACCTAGACGGTCGATGAGCGCACGGGATCCATCGTCGCTCGGTACGACAAGACAATCCGTCAGGCCGAAATGACGCTTCAGTTCCTGTGCTATCGAAAGCGAGCTGAGCCGCGCCGGTTCAAGCGAGATCTTGACGATTCCCCGGTCTCGGGCATCGGCGAGGTAACTGTTCACCGTTGCCCGCGATATTCCCATGATACCGGCGATTTCGCCCTGGGTGCGGCCTTCCTCGTAATAGAGCCAGCAGGCCCAGACATAGGGATCGTCACCATAACGAAGAGGCATGACATCCGGCCCTTCGGCCAGCCCCGCCTTGTTTGCTGCTACTTTCTTCGCTGATGCCATCCGTTTGATAACTCTACGCTCACATCTTGATAAGGGCCTCGAAGATGACGGCGATGCGTGACCGATACAAGCGTTTTTGCAACGCGGCGCGCCCCGATGCCGGACCGTTGATGGCGGGCACCAGGGCGCGGCGCGTGGCCCAATGCCGTTGCCGTTTGGCCACGCGGCCTTGGGAGGTGCTTTTTCCTCGTCAGAATCGCCGGCGGTCTGAGGTCAGTGGAGCTTGCCCGATGCGCCGAGCGACAGTTCCTTCAAAATGATTGCGCAGGAGGTTGCACCTGCGTCGAGCACGCCGCGCGAGCGTTCACCGAGCCGGCTGGCGCGTCCGATCTTGGCTACGAGGTCGATGGTCGAGTCGCGGCCTTGCTCCGACGCCGCGACAAGCGCCTCGAGAGCATCTGCAAAGGACTTCCCGGAAGCGATTGCCGCATCGAACGCTTCGACGGCTGGTGAGAGTGTATCGAGCAGCGTCTTGTCGCCGACCTTGGCGGATCCGATGGACTGGACGCCGGCGAGGCCTGCGTGAAGCATGTCGCTGAAAGCCTTGGCGTCGATCTCCTCGGCACCTTCCAGCTTCTCGGCAAATTCGGTGAACATCACGCCATAGAGCGGACCCATGGAACCGCCGATTTCCGTCATCAGCACTGTACCGAGCGTATCAAGGGATTGGCCGAACGAAACGTTCTTACCCTTGAGGCGTTCGGCAGCCATGCCGAAACCCTTGGCCATGTTGACCCCGTGGTCGCCATCACCGATCTTGCCGTCGATCTCGCTGAGATAGGCCCGGTTTTCGACGATCCGGTCGGCCATGGCGAGAACGATGTCGCCGGACGAGGCATTGCTGAATGTCTGCATTTCCCGGCTCCTTTACAAAACCACCGTGCAACGAACTTCGACGTCGAGCAATTTCTTCAGTTCGGCATCGAGCGCCATGACGGTCAGTGTGGCGCCGACCATTTCCAGGGAGGTAAAGTAGTTGCCGACATAGGTGCGGTAGATCTTCAGGCCGCGGCCGGTGATTTCCGCTTCGATCGTATCATTCAGGATATAGAGTTCGTTGAGCGGGGTCGCGCCAAGGCCCGAAACGAGCACGGCGACCTCGGTGCCTTCGGGCAGGCAGTGGTCGTCGAGGACGATCTTGCACATGTCCCTGGCGATCTCGCTTGCCGTCTTCAGGGGCTCGACACGCACGCCGGGTTCGCCATGATGGCCGATGCCGACCTCCATGGTGCCGGATTCGATCTGGAAATTGGGGTGCCCGACCGCCGGCAGCGTGCAGGGACCAAGGCCGACGCCGATGGAACGACAATTGTCGATTGCCTTCTGGGCGGTGGCGCGGACTTCTTCCAGCGAAGCGCCGCTTGCCGCCTTGGCGCCGCCGATCTTCCACATGAAGATCTCACCGGCCACGCCGCGGCGCTTTTCCCGCTCTTCCCAGGGGGCCGAACATACGTCGTCATTGGCAACGACCGTCGCGACCTCGATGCCTGCCTTGGCGGCCATCTTCACGGCCATCTTTACATTCATGTTGTCGCCGGCATAATTGCCGTAGAGGCAGACTACGCCCATGCCGCCATTGGCTTGGCAAACGGCGTCGTAGAAGCTCTTGGCCGTCGGGGACGAAAAGAGTTCGCCGACGGCAACGGCATCAAGCATGTTCGTGCCGGTGTAGCCGATGAAAGCCGGTTCATGGCCCGAACCGCCGCCGGTGACGACGCCGACCTTGCCTTGATAAGGCGCATTCCTGGCAGCAATGACGCGGGGATTTTCCGCAAGGCGAACAATATCGGAATGAGCTTTCACGAAGCCCTTGACGGTGTCTTCGACGACTTCATCGGGGTTGTTGATGAACCGCTGCATAGTGTCTCCTATATTTTCGAGCACGGTGCTCACAGTATTGTGTATCCGCCGTCGATCAGGAGATCGGCGCCGGTGATCATCTGCGCACCTGCGGACGCGAGGAAGACAGCCGCGGCCGCGATCTCCTCCGGATAGGCGAAACGGCCTGCCGGGATACGCTTCCTGGCGGCCTCGCCCTTTTCGCCGGCCCAGGCTTTCTTGCCAAGTTCGGTCAGGACGATGGTGGGCGAGATGGTGTTGACATTGATGCCGTAGCGGCCCCATTCGGCCGCAAACGTCTTCGACATGCCGATCACTCCGAATTTCGAGGCGCAGTAGGCGACGTGCTCCTCGATAGCGACCGTTCCGGCCTGTGAGGCGAGGTTGATGATCTTGCCGCCCTTGCCGGCTGCGATCATCGCCTTGCCGACAGCCTGGGTAACAAGGAAGCTGCCCTTCAGGTTTATATTGATGGTCTTGTCCCAGTGGTCGTGCGAAAGCTCTTCCGCCGGTGCGAGGAACACGACGCCGGCGCTGTTGACCGCGATATCGATCGTGCCGAAGGCGGCAATAACGTCGGCAACGGCCTTATTCACCGACTGCGCATTGGAAACGTCGCAGGCGAACGATTTTGCGCTGCCGCCAATCGCATCCGCCTTGGCGGCGGCGATGGATATGTCGATGTCCAGGATGGCGACCTTCGCTCCCTTCGAAGCGAAGGCGGATGCGATTGCCGCGCCGATCCCGGAGCCTCCGCCGGTTACCAGGGCAACCTTGCCGGAGAGTGGGAAGTCAAGGTCGATATTGGGAGCTGTCTCGGTCATTTTCCTGCAGGCCTCGGTTGGCGATTGCGGGGCGGAAATACCGCCCCGCACTGAACTCTTATTGGCGGGCTTCCAGCAGCTTATCCACGTTGTCTGCCGTTACCGGGGTCCACGGCACGTTGTAGACCGCATCTTTGCCGTCATTGAAAGGCATGTCCGGATACTGGGCCCAGATGTCGGATTCCGGCTTGTAGTCACCCTTTTTTGCATGGAAGATTGCCAGATCAAGCGCGCCTTGCGCCTGTGCACGAGCGTCCTGAAGGATGGATGTCATCGTACCGGCCTTGACCGCATGCAGGGCATCGGTGATGCCGTCGATGCCGGCAATGGCGAAATCCTCGGTTTTCAGGTTCGCTGCCTTGATGGCTTCGATCGCGCCGAGCGCCATTTCGTCGTTCTGGCCGATGACGCCGTTGATCTGGCCCGGGTGCGCCGTCAGCCAGTTTTCCATCAGTGTCTGGGCTTCTGCACGCGACCAGTTGGCAGTCTGATCTTCCAGAATCTTCACATCCGGGCACTCGGCCAGAGCCTTCTTGTTGCCCTCCAGGCGGGAGATCTGGGCCGACTGGCCGATCGGTCCTTCGAGGATCACGACGTTACCCTTGCAGCCGATCTTGTCGAGAACCGTCTTGGCTTCCATATAGCCGGAGACGGTGTCGTCCGAGCCGACATAGGATGTGAGCAGGTCGGAGTTCACGCGGGTGTTGGAGCCGACAACCGGAATACCGGCATCGTGCGCGGCCTGGACGGCGGTTGCACCGGCTTCGATGTCGATCGGCACGAAGATGATCGCATCGTATTGCTGCGTGATCATCGTGCTGAACTGCTCCTGCTGGACGAGAGCGTCGTAGCGGCCGTCGAAAACGGTCAGGTCGACATCGCCGTTCTTGACGGCGGGATGATCTTCAAGGGCGGCCGACCAGATCTGCATGAATTCCGCATTCAGACCGTATACAGCGGCGCCGACCTTGATCTTCTTGTCCTGTGCCAGCGTCGGCGAGGCCATCAGCGCAGTCGCTGCGGCTAGCGCAATTAGAAGCTTTTTCATTCTCATTCTCCTCCGTTGAATTCCCGGTCACCACCTCGGTGCACCGAAGAGTTGGGGTGCGGTTCGACCGCTGCCCTTTGTGTCAGGGACTTCAAACCCCCTGATTCCGTTTCTGGTCCAGCATGACGGCGCCGACGATCAGAGCGCCTTTCAGGACCTGCTGGTAGTAGGATTGGATACCCATCAGGTCCAAACCGTTGTTCATGACGCTGATGATCAAGGCGCCGACAAGCGTGCCGGTGATGCGGCCCACTCCGCCTGAAAGGCTCGTGCCTCCGATGACCACGGCGGCGATGGCATCGAGTTCGTAGGAAATGCCGGCCTGCGGCAGCGCGGATCCGGTGCGGGCCGAAAGCAGCATGCCTGCGAGACCTGCAAGCCCGCCCGAGATGACGTAAACCAGCAGACGCAGCCGCGAGACATTGATGCCCGACGTGACGGCGGCATGGGGGTTGCCGCCGACCGCATAAATATAGCGGCCGAACCGCGTGCGGTTCAAAACCCACCACGAGATCACGAAGATGGCCGCGAGCAGCACGACCGGCATCGGTATGCCGAGGATGTTGCCGGTGCCGATCCAGCGGAACTCGGGCGTCAGGGCGGGTACCGGGCGGCCGCCGCCATAAAGCAGCGTCATGCCGCGCGCCGCCGACAGCATGCCGAGCGTGGCAACGAAGGCCGGTACCGCGAACCGCGAGACGATAATGCCGACGATCGCGCCGCAGGCGATGCCGACCAGGAGGCCAACCGGAAGGGCGACGAGGGCGGAGTAGGGTGCGCCTGCAATGCCGGCGGTCGAAGAGTTGGTGGCGAAACTCGCGCTGACGATGCCCGCCAGGGCCACAACCGAGCCGACCGAAAGGTCGATGCCGCGGGTGAGAATGACGAAGGTCATGCCGATCGCCAGAATGCCATTGATCGACGTCTGCAACAGGATGTTGGAGATGTTGCCTGCGGTCAGGAAATATTCGTTCGACAGCGAAAGGATCAGCGCCAGCAGAAGAAATGCGACGAAGATCCCGTATTCCTGAATGATCAGTTTGCGCCGTTCAGAGCTGAACCAGGCGCTGGGCAGATTTTTCTCGGTGCTGGACACGGATATTACCTTTCTGATGCCGACGATGCAGGGATCACGCTGGTTGTCTGAAGGTCAGGTGGACAGATGAACGAGCGACTGCGCGTCCGACTGCTCCCTGCTGTAGATCCCGGCGGACCGCCCGCGTCGCATGACCATGATCCGGTCGGACATGCCTAGAACTTCGTCGATCTCCGAAGAGATCATAACGACTGTGCCGCCTTCTTCGGCGAACGCGCAGACGATGCGGTAGATCTCCCGTTTGGCGCCGACATCGACACCCCGGGTCGGTTCATCAAGCAGCAGAACCTTGGGATTGCGAAGAAACCATTTGCCGAGGACGACCTTTTGCTGATTGCCGCCGGAAAGGTCGGAAACCGGCATGGTGTCCCGCGCGGCCTTGATGTCGAAGCGTTCCACCATCCGCCGGCTGGCATCGGCCTCCATGCGACGATCCATGTTGAAGCGGGGGCTGAGTTCGGGAAGGCTGGCCATGCAGATGTTGCTGCGCACGCTGTCCGTCAGGTTGAGGCCCGTCGACTTGCGGTCCTCGGTTACGAAGGCGATGCCATGGGCCATCGCGTCGGCTGGTTTCCCGACCGTGATGTCCTCGCCGTCGATCCTGATGCTTCCCCTGGAGGTCCGATCGAGGCCGAACAGACAGTTGAATATCTCGCTTCGGCCGGAGCCCATCAGCCCGTAAATGCCGAGTATCTCGCCCTTGCGGGCGGTGAAGGACACGTCATCGATTTTGCCCGGAGCGGTGAGGCCGGATACTTCGAGGCCTGGGACATCGCTTGGGGCATTGGTCTTGATGTATTCGTCGCCCAGTTCACGACCGACGATCATGCGGATGAGGCTGGGCCTGTCGGTATCCGCAAGATTGCCACTGCCGACATAGCTGCCGTCGCGGAAGACAGTATAGGAGTCGGCGATCTGAAATATCTCCGAGAGGCGGTGGGAAACGTAGACGATGCCCTTGCCCTCGGCCTTGAGACGTTCGACCGCCGTAAACAGGTACTGGGCCTCCTTTTCGCCAATGGCGGAGGTCGGCTCGTCCATGAAGATGACTTCCGCGTTGTGGCTCAATGCCTTGGCGATCTCGACCAGTTGAATCTGGGCGACCGACAGGTTCATCATGAGCAGCGATGCGCGGATGTTGAAGCCGAGCCGGTCCAAAAGGGCCTGTGCGTTGCGGTTCATGGTCTTGAAGTCGATGCCGCCGAAACGGCTGGACGGTTCGCGGCCGAGATAGATGTTCTCGGCAACCGTCATGTGCGGCACCGGGCTCAGTTCCTGCTCGATGATCGCAATGCCTGCCGCAAGCGCTTCAGCGGGGGTCGAGTAGGTCACTTCCGTGCCGCGGCGGCGGATCGATCCAGCGTCGCGCATGTGAATTCCCATGAGAATTTTCAAAAACGTCGATTTTCCCGCGCCGTTGCCGCCGCATAAAGCATGCACCGAGCCGGCGCGCAGCTGGAAGCGCCCGTCCGACAGGGCGGCAACACCGCCAAAGGACTTCCGCAGTCCTTCCACCTCAAGCAGAAACTCCAAGGCATTTCCTCCCAACGTCGTCCCGGTCTGCGCCAGCTTGCCGGCGCGGGCTCCTCTTCCGCTGTCTTTACATTATTCGGATAATGGTCGACATTTGTCAACAATGCTTCGAGCGGACGTTTGTGCCGGCTACCATTGAGCGTATTGACGGTTCCTATTTTTCAGCGTCTTCGTGCGGAGAGGGCGGTGCCCGGTTTCTGTATTTTCCGCAGGAATCTCAGTCGTTCACCCCGGGAAATGCGTCTGCATTGACAATCACGCGCTCTTGTCTTGCGTTCCATCGGTTCTTTCGCTTATTGATGCAGTGTTCTCGGGGCGGGGTGAAATTCCCCACCGGCGGTATCGGGAGAAGTCCCGGAGCCCGCGAGCGCTTCCGGCAATCCCGGAAGGTCAGCAGATCCGGTGCGATGCCGGAGCCGACGGTATAGTCCGGATGGAAGAGGACAACGCAGCGAACGTCGCCCATGTGTCGGCGGATCGATGCTTTGTTCGCCCAAGGGATACTTGGCGCTCGGTTACGAGCACGACCCTTGAAAGGCTTGGAATGACTATCTCTAAAATCGAAGAAGCAATCGAGGCGATTGCATGCGGTCAAATGGTGATTGTCGTCGATGACGAGGATCGCGAGAACGAAGGCGACATCATCGTCGCCTCGGATAGCATCACCCCGCAGACCGTCGCCTTCATGATGAACCATGCCCGCGGCTTGATCTGCGTGGCGATGGAAGGTGAGCGTCTGGATGCGCTCGACCTTCCCCTGATGGTGCCGCGCAATACCGAATACCACAAGACCGCGTTCACGGTTTCGGTAGACTACATTCCCGGCACGACAACCGGCATCTCGGCGGCCGACCGCGCGAAAACAATCCGGGCGCTGGTCGAAGACGGTACCCGCCCCGAAGCGTTCGCCCGTCCGGGTCACATCTTTCCGCTCAGAGCCAATCCCGAAGGCGTTCTCGGCCGTCCGGGGCATACCGAAGCCGCCGCCGACCTTTGTCGTCTGGCGGGGCGGTATCCCTCGGGCACGATCTGTGAAATCGCCAATGACGACGGCTCTATGGCGCGATTGCCGGAGCTTATGCTGTTTGCCGAAAAATATGGCCTGCTACTCGTCACGATCAAGGATCTGATCGAATATAGGACGCAGCACAAACAGGCGGCCGGTGCCGTCTTTGAGATAGCGGCCGCAGAGTAGGCTTTTCGGCTATTCTGCAATTATCCAGCGGTCAGCGTGATCCTCCCGCTGGCCGCTTATAACGGGACGGCGCTATCAAGCCGAATGCGCCTGCTGCGCCTCATGATTATTTGCTTAAGCGGGTTGCGATGTTTTTCGCGATCAGGGCAAGGGAGATCGCGCCTGGATCCGGATGGCCGATGCTGCGTTCTGCCAGCGGTCGGGCGCGGCCGAGACGCGGAGAGAGCGGTGCTGTCGCCTCCGCCGCCGCTTGCGCGACGGTCGCGGCAGCGCTCCATGCCTTTGACAGCGGCTGCCCTTCCGATAGGTTCTTTTCCAGGGCGTCCACGAAGGGTACGAGGGCATCGACCAACGTCTTGTCGCCGATCTTGGCGCCGCCGATCCGTGTCACGTCATCGGCGGCTGCGCGAGCGCCTTTGGCAATAACCGACGCGTTCAAGCGGTCGGCATCGGACAATGCGCCGCTCCAGGACCTGAGCAACAATCCCCATATCGCACCCGACGTGCCGCCGGCCCGGTCTGCCCAGGCATCGCCTGCCGCCGCGAGCGCGGACTTTGCACCGGCGCCGCTCGCGACTGCCGTATGAAACGCCTCCTTCGCGGCTGTGGCGCCCCGGCGCATGCCTTGGCCGTGATCGCCGTCGCCGGCATGCGCATCCATGAGGCCGAGTTCCTGCTCGGCGTTTTCAAGAGCGTCGACGATCGCGTCGAAGAGCACCGCAAGGCAGGTCGCGTCGCGTTTCGAAGCCTCGGAGGATGGCGGATAGATCGGTGCTTCGTCTTCGTCCTTCGGGGCTGCGTCAATTCTCTCGGTCGGGAAGGTTTCGCCGCGCCGGAAGATCGGCGTGTCGCAGGGCGCGAGCCATAGCCGCTCGAGTTCATCGTCCAGCCACATGATCGTCAGGGAGCAGCCTTGCATATCGAGGCTGGTGACGAACTCTCCAACTTCGGCGCCGACAATCTCGACATCATGGGAACCAAGCGTCTTCTCCACGATGTTCCACAGAACGAACAGTTCCTCATATTTTGTCGCCCCGAGACCATTGAGCAGGACCGCGGCCTGTTTCCCGCCGGCGGGGCGTTCCTTCAGCAATGTGTCGACCAGCAGGGTCGAGAGCTCCGTCGCGGACACAAGACCGCGTTCCTGAATGCCGGGTTCGCCATGGATGCCGAGGCCGACAGCCATCCGGCCTGTGGGGATGGTGAAGAGTGGTTCCTTGGAGCCCGGCAGCGTGCAGCCGCCGAATGCAACGCCCAAGGACATGGTGCGTGCATTGGCATGGCGGGTCACGTATTCCACTTCAGCCAGCGACATGCCGGCTTCGGCGACCGCACCGGCGATCTTGAAAACCATGAAGTCGCCGGCGATGCCCCGGCGCTGGATTTGGCGGTCTGCGGGTGCGCTGGCAACATCGTCGGTGACGGTCACGATCCTGACATCGATACCCTCCGCTCTCAGCCGTTCGGCGGCAACGCCGAAGTTGAGGACGTCACCGGCATAGTTGCCAAAGCCGAGAAGGATGCCTCCGCCCTGTTCGGCCTTGCGGCAGACCCGTGCGATTGCCGCGGTCGAGGGGGAAGCGAAGATTTCGCCGGCAACCGCTGCATCCGCCATGCCGGGGCCGACATAGCCGGCAAAGGCCGGATAGTGGCCGGAGCCGCCGCCGACGATCACAGAAACCTTGCCGCGCGGAACTCTGGTGGAGCGGATGACGCCACCTCGCACGAGATGGACATAGCGGCTGTAGACGTTGGCAAAGCCCGCAAGCGCCGTGGTCGCAAAGTCTTCTGCGTCGTTGAGTATCTTGGTCATTCGGTTTTCCCCTTCGTCCGGTGCGTTCGTTTCCTGCCGAACGCCTCTCTGCTTCATCCTTGTCCGCGAAAGCAAGATTGCTCACAAAGGGGTTTCGTTGCAAAGGCCATTGGTTGCGTGAAGATGCGGCATCTGCGCGACCGAATGTCACAATTTAACGGTGATTCTGGCGATGATTTCCCCAAAATCATCATAATAATTGTGATTTTGATATTCATTATTGTGATATTAGCCCGTATGGCGTATCTCTGGCCATGTCATCCAGGAGAATTATATGTCCACATCGCCGTCAGGTCCTTTCGAGCTTGCCAACTGTATCCGCGCGCTTTCCATCGATGCCGTCGAGGGCCGTCAATGAATGTGTGGCGTGATCCGCTGAAGCTCGATCTTGAAGGCGACGACAACGCCTTCAAGCACAGGCCGGTGCAATCCTATCTTGCGGACTGGGCGGCTGGCGATAGCGGTCGTCAATCCGTCGCGAGGCTGCTGGAAGCGATCCTTCACGGTGCCGTGGTTCTGTCCTCGCGCATTGCCGCGGGCCGTCTTCCGGGTGATCCGGGTCGGCTCGTCGGATCGAATGCCGATGGCGACAGCCAGAAAAGTATCGATGTCGGATCACACCGGCTTTTCGTCAAGCTCCTGATTGCCGCGGGCGCGGCACAGGTGCTCTCCGAAGAAGCGGACGAGCCGGAAATGGGGCACGCCGGTGGAACGCATGCGGTGGCGATCGATCCCTTGGACGGTTCCGGCAATGTCGGTCTCGGTGCGCCTCTCGGGACGCTCTTCTCCATTCTGCCGTATCAGGCCGGCACGGACCCTTTCCTGCAGCCGGGGCGCGAGCAGGTCGCCGCAGGCTATGTTTCCTACGGCAATTCCGTCGATCTTGGTTTTTCGGTGGGCGAGGAAATGGTGCTTGCCACCATGGATCCTCAAAGCGGACGTTTCCTGATCCTGACGGAGGATTTGGCGATGCCCCGCGAAACGGGCGATCTGGCGTTCAACGCGTCCGTCTATCGTCATCTGCGCCCCGGCATGAAGGCCTATGTAGAGGATTGCCTACAGGGCAAGAATGGACCGCGCGGCCGCGATTTCAACATGCGCTGGCTCGGCGCGGCTGTCGGTGAACTGCACCGCATCCTGCTGAAAGGCGGTTTGTTCTTCTACGCGGACGATCTTCGTCCAGGCTACGAGCAGGGCCGCCTGCGGCATATCTACGAGGCAAACCCGATCGCATTCCTGTGCGCTTCGGCCGGCGGCAAGGCATCGGACGGATATCAGCCGGTCCTCGAAAAGCAGCCGCAAAGCTACCATGGCCGCACCAGCCTCATATTCGGGTCGGCCGATGAGGTGGATATGGCTTGCAGTTACATGGGCCGCCCTCAACCTCAATAAGACTGGTGTGGGAACAAGGAGCATCATCATGGCACGTATTACGCTTCGACAATTGCTGGATCACTCTGCCGAACATGGCTACGGCGTGCCCGCCTTCAACATCAACAACATGGAGCAGGCGCTTGCGATCATGGAGGCCGCCAGTGTGACGAAGTCGCCGGTCATCATGCAGGCTTCTCGGGGCGCGCGCAGCTACGCCAATGACATCATGCTCCGGCACATGATGGATGCATGCGTCGAGATCTATCCTCATATCCCCATCTGCGTTCACCTCGATCATGGCAATGAACCGGGCAGTTGCATGACCGCCATCCAGTCCGGCTTCACCTCCGTCATGATGGACGGGTCTCTGGAAGCGGACGGCAAGACGCCTGCCGACTGGACCTACAACGTCAATGTGACGCGGCAGGTGACCACAATGGCGCACCTTGGCGGCATCTCTGTCGAAGGAGAGCTCGGCGTGCTCGGCTCGTTGGAGACCGGCATGGGCGAAGCGGAGGACGGACATGGTGCCGAGGGGCAGCTGTCTCACGACCAGTTGCTGACCGATCCGGATGAGGCAGTCAGGTTCGTCCGCGACACCAGGGTCGACGCACTGGCGATCGCCATGGGAACGAGCCACGGCGCCTATAAGTTCACCCGCAAGCCAGACGGCGACGTCCTGGCCATGCATGTCATCGAGGCAATCCACAGGAAGTTGCCGAACACGCATCTGGTCATGCATGGGTCCTCATCGGTGCCGGAAGAGCTGCAGAAAATCATCAACCGGTATGGGGGCGCCATTAAGCCGACATGGGGCGTGCCGGTGGAGGAGATCCAGCGGGGCATCAGGAACGGCGTCCGTAAGATCAACATCGATACCGACTGCCGCATGGCAATGACCGGCCAGGTCCGCCGCGTGCTGAGCGAAGATCCGGCCGAATTCGACGTCCGGAAATATCTCAAGCCCGCAATGGCCGCCTTGACCAAACTCTGTCGCGAGCGCTTCGAGCAATTCGGTACGGCAGGGCATGCCGAAAATATCGTGCCGCTGACGCTTACTGAAATGGCGAAGCGCTACAAATCGGGAGAACTGGATCCGGTTCTTGCCTGACGTTCTCCGCGGGCTGATCCAATAGCGCCACTGCGTGTCATGCGCTAGAAGCTCAGCCCGTGGCGGGTTTCCAGAAGTGCTATCGTCATTTCGACTTCCTGCCGGCGCCTTTCTTCACTCCAGCCGAGGGCATTTGCCGCGATCGCCGCGACTTCCTCAAGACCTGCCTGGGACAAAAGCCCCTCGATCGCCATCGTGGTCCGGCGCATGACGATATCAGGGAGATGGATCACCATCTCTGATCGGGCGATCCAGTCGATCTCGCCCTGCGTATAGCCCCGGATGTGCTCAAGCGGTGCTTCGCTCTCAAAACCTTGGATATGAGACAAAATGAGATCGCTCGTTGTTCCGTAGCGTGCCAGGAGACTGTCGATGATTTCGGGCTTTGGCGCGTCGGCCGTGCTCCGTTTCGCTATCCACTCCTTCCGGGCAGCGGCATCTGCCGGAAACCCCCGTCCGCCCCCGATCGGCTGCATCTGCGTGCTTTGCCGGCGCGGGCTGGCGAGCTGCTTGAGGAGAATGTCAGCGACTTCCTCGGCAAATCCCCGGAATGTCGTCCATTTGCCGCCGACGAGGGACGCGATGGAAAATGGCCGCTCCGCGGTCGGCGGCAGGATGGGGGCCGAATGATCCCGGCTGATCAGACCGGGCTGACCGGCGTCCGATGCCGGCAGGGGACGGATGCCGCTGTAAGTATAGACGATCTGGCTGCGGTCGAAATGCAACCGTGGCAGCAGCGATTTCAAGCTGGCGAGGAAATAGTCGACCTCGTTCTCCTCGCATTTGACATTGTCGGGATCGTCCGATTTCGTATCCGTGGAGCCGACCAGGGCAAGACCGAGATACTCGTAGACAAGGCAGATGCGGCCATCATCCGCTTCAAAGTAGATCATCCGTCCCTTAAGACTTTCGACGAGTTCGGGATGCTGGAGTAGAACATGCGAGCCCTTCGTCCCGCCGATCAGTTTTGTCGGTTCGCCGAGACTCGTATTGATCTTGTCGATCCAGGGACCACCGGCATTGACCACGATCTTCGGCCGGGCGGCAAAGCGGCGGTCCAGATAGTCCCTGAAAACGAGCACGTCGCCGCTGCGGCTCTCCAACTCGGCATAATTGCAGGCATGAGATCCGGGACTCGCCTCCAACCCATCCTTGATCAGTTCCCAGACCAGCCGTTCCGGTCGGGTGATCCTGGCGTCGTAGTAGATCCCGCCCGCAACGATGCGCGATGTAATTGCTGGCATCTCTTTGAGTGCGGCGTTGCGGAACAGGAAACGGTGCTTCGGCATGACACGGTGACGTGCGCCGTAGAAATCATAGAGCGACAGGCCGATCTTGATGAGGAGCGCGCCGCGGCTGCGCGGAGCCGTCGTCGATCCGGCAAGCGTGCGCAGCGCTGCAAGCGCACCCTTCACATAGGAAAAGGTCGGTATGAAGGTCGGCAGAGGCGCCACACAATGCGGCGCATTGCGCAAGAGCAAATTGCGTTCGAGTGTCGACTGGGCGACGAGCCCCAGTTCTCCGGTTTCGAGATATTTGATTCCACCATGGATGAGACGGGAAGGGGCAGCACTCGTGCCGGAGCCGAAATCCGCCTTGTCGACGATCAGGCATTTGATTCCCTGCAGGCAGAGTTCCCGGAAAAGGCCGGCGCCGTTGATCCCGGCGCCGATGATCACGACATCATACTCGCCATCGCCAACAGAGCCGGCAATGCCATCCGTGTTTTGCGCAATTTGCGTGCTCATTATTTCATTCCATCAGTGGGCGGACGAGGCCAGGTTCTGGAGCTTTGGCCAGATGGGCTTCATTGCATCTGTCAGTTCGAGAAATACCTGATATTTGGTTTCGTAGGCAGCGCATCGCTCCGGGTCCGGCTGGTGGATTGTTTCGATTTCGCCGAAATCCCGCGGATCGTCGGTCGGCGAAGCGTAAACGCCCATGCCGGCGCCGGCACACAGGGCTGCGCCCCAGGCCGCAGCTTCTTCCGTTTTCGTGGCCGCGACCGGCATTCCGAGAATATCGGCAAAAAGACCGGCAACCGCAGGATTTCTCGAAATGCCGCCGGTCAGGCGGGCGGTTCCGGGCGAAAAACCATCGCGTAGCGCATCGACATGGATGCGGTGATTGAAGGCGATGCCCTCGATGATGGCGCGCACGATGTCGCCGCGATCATGCCATGCGTTGAGGCCGAAGAGACCTGCGCTGGACGCGCCCGTAAAGGGAGAGCCGAAAAGGTAAGGGTGGAAGATGACGCTGGAGGCCTTTTTCGCCGATGTCGCGAATTCTTCTGCGATCAGCGCATGCACACTTTCGCCGGCCTGTTCGGCAGCTTTTGCTTCCTCAGCGCACAGCCGTTCGATGAACCAGTCATAGTTGGCCGTGGAAGCCGGAGAGATGGACATGCTGTTCCACTCGCCGGGTAAGATGCCATTCCGGCAGAACCAGCGGGCGTCGACCTTGGGCTTGCTCGAAACCGTCTCGTTGATCGAATATGTCCCGGCGACGATCGCCACCACGCCCGCGCGATAACCTCCGATGCCGAGAGCGGAGGCCGTGACATCGTGCAGGCCGGCAACGACCGGAGTTCCTTCCAGAAGGCCCGTCTGCCGTGCCGTCTGACCGGTCACGTGACCGACGACGTCGACCGAAGATGCGACCGGAGGGCGCTTGCCCCATAGCGCCTCCAGGCCGAAGAGCGCGAAGGCGGCCTCGGTGTAGGTCTGCGATTGAACGTCCGTGAAAGACGTGCTTGCCTCGGTACGGTCCGTACCGATCGTTCCGCAAAGACGATATCGCAGCCAATCCTTGGCGGCCATGAAATGGGCGATTGCCGAGAAGCGTTCGGGCTCGTTTTCCTTGATCCAGCGAAGAATGGCCGAAGGGGCGGCGGCGTGCGGATATTGTCCGGTCAGCGAAAGGGACTGTTCGGCGACCTCGCCGCTATTCCACTGATCCGCGACATCGATCGCTCTCGTGTCCAGCGACAGGATCGCCGGTCCGAGCGGTCGGTTGTCGCGGCCAAGAAGGTAGATGCCGTCACCATGGGCCGTTGCCGCGATCGCGATGATGTCGCCGGCTGGCCGTCCCGTCCCGTCTACGGCTTCCCTGATCGCCTCGGCGGTCGCGGTCCACATGAGTTCCATGTCACGTTCCACATGGCGCGGCTTGCGAATGATCTGTGGAATGCGGCGGCGGGCAACCGAAAGCACGCGCCCGTCAATATCGAAGATGACGGCCTTGGTGACCGTCAATCCGCTGTCTATGCCTAGGATGCTTGCCATTCTGCTTTCCTGTATCTACCGCAACGGCGCGCATCAGAGGTAGGCATTCTCAGCCTGGTACGCCTGTCAGCGCGTCAGTCGAACTGTTTTCCACCCGCGACGACAACATTGATCCCCTTCGAGCGCATTCGGGACAGGTGCTCGATCGGCGTGTCCTCGTCGACGATGACGACGTCGAATTCATTAAGCGCGGCAAACCGATGCAGAGCGCGCCGCTCAAACTTGGTATGGTCCGCAAGCAGGATACGTTTTGCGGCTGATTCGAACATGGCGCGCTTCGTCTCAATGGTTTCGGGAGACTGATGAAAGACGATGTCGTCGATGATCGCGGCCAAGGACAGGAAAACCGTATCGGCGCGCAGCCGGCGAACTTCGCTGGTGGTGATATGTCCCATGAATGCGTTGCACCAATTGTAGAACTGTCCGCCAAGGCTGATCAGATTGAGGTCGCGGATACCCTTGAGCTCATTGATGAGGATCAGTGAATTGGTGATGACGGTGAGCGGCACCTTCGAAGGCAGCAGGGCGGTCATCTGCTGGACCGTGGTGGAGTCGTCGAGAATGACGGCCTGCCCGGGCTCAATGAAACCCGCCGCGGTCTGCGCGATGAATCTCTTCTCGCTGGCCTGCCGGGTGGCGCGATAGACGTCGCTCGATTCAATGAGACTGGTGGGGGCGGCGGTGACGATGCCGCGGGTCTTGCGGATAATGCCCCGGCTGACCAGATCGTCGACATCGCGATGGGCCGTCATGAGGCTGACGCCGAAGCGCTCCGTAAGGTCTTCGATTCTGATCGACCCCTCCGCAATCACGGTTTCGGCGATCAGCTGACGTCGGACGAGCTGCCTTGCGTGTCTGCTGTCGCTCGGCACTTCGTCTGACAGCATTTCCCTGACGTCGACTTTCTTTTTCACGATCGCTCTTTCCATGAAACCTGCGTATTGGCCCTGGTATCGGCTATCTCGCGGCAACACAAAGGTCTCGATTTGCCGTAGCGTTCCGGTGGTTTGCATTCCGGTCAGCAAATTCGTGTCGTCGGGAGGCGCGTTGCCGCGCCTCCCGACAATTTTCAGATTATTCGCTGAGGACGAATGGAGCTGTGTACTTGTCGATGTTGTCCTTGGTGATAAGGATACAGTCGAAAAGCTGCTTTTCGTGATCAACGCCGGTGCTGCCGGTCTTGATGAAACTGTCGGCCTGCTTGACGGCCGCTGCCGAGAAGACGGCGACGGGCTGAAGAACGGTGTACTGAAGTTCGCCGGCCTTGATGGCGTCAACCGCATCCGGGGATCCGTCGAAGCCGCCGACCTTGATCTGGTCGAGCTTGCCGGCTTCCTTCAGCGCGGCGATTGCGCCGAGGGCCATTTCATCATTGCCGCTGATCACGCCGATGATGTCGGGATGGGCCTGCAGCATGGACTGCATCTTGTCATGGCCCTGGGTGCGGTCCCAGTTTGCGACTTCCTGGGCGACTTTTACGAGGTCCGGATACTGGGTCAGCACCGTTTCGTAGCCGTTCGAGCGGGTTGCCGCATTGTTATCGGACGGATTGCCGAAGAGTTCGGCATACTTGCCTTCTTCACCGACATCTTCGACCCACTGCTGCGCACCGAGTGCTGCGCCCTGGGCGTTGTTGGACACGAGCTGTGCCTTGGCAAGGCCCTCCTGGTTGATCTCGGCATTGACCAGGAAAACCGGAATACCGGCGGCAACGGCCTTCTTGACCGCACCGATCGAGCCGTCGGCGTTTGCCGGGTCGAGAATGATCGCAGCAGACTTGTTGGTGATTGCCGTATCGATCAGGTTGCTTTCCGTGTTGGTGTCGCCCTTATGCGCGCTGACGGTGGCCTTGTAGCCGAGCTTTTCCGCCGTTGCCTTTGCCACTTCACCTTCCGTGAACCAGTACGGGTTGGACGGGTCGTTGACGATGATCGTCATCAGGTCCTGTGCCCAGGCCGTGCTGGTGAGCAGTGGAACGGCTGCGATCGCCGCGAGAAGTACGCGCTTGCCTTTAGTGAACATGATCTCACTCCCTTTCAATGAGCTGAGGTTGCGCCGGTTTCCCGGCATTACTCCCCGCGATCGATCCCTTGGTTGCCTCCTTGCCTATCGCGGAAAATCTGGTCGGCCGTCGCTGTATCGTCAGCGGCGGCTGTATTTGATGCTGTTGAGCAGGACGGCCATGACGATCACGGCGCCGGTAAAGACGGTCTGCCAGTAGGAAGAGACGCCGATGATCACGAGGCCGTCCGACAGGAAACCGATCACGAAAGCGCCGAGCAGGGTGCCGATGACCGTACCGCGGCCGCCTGTAAGAGCGGCGCCGCCGATGACGACTGCTGCAATCGCGGTCAGTTCATATGTCGTGCCGGCAGTTGGACCTGCGGAGGTCAACTGGGACGACAGCACCAGGCCGGCAACGGCCGCGCAGACACCGGAGAGCATGTAGACGGTAATCTTCACGCGCTTGACCGGAACACCGGACAATTCGGCGGCGTGTTCGTTGCCGCCGGACGAATAAAGCCAGCGGCCAAAGCCAGTCCGCGACAGAAGAATGCCGCAGGCGATTGCGAAGACCGCAAGCACCAGGACGCCGATCGGAACGCCGGCAAGGCGGTTGAAGCCGAGCCAGTCGAAACCGGTATTCCCGAGTTCCGGGCGCCCGCTCAGATTATTATAGGTAAGACCGTTGGTCATCAGCAGCGCGACGCCGCGAGCGACGTAGAGAACGCCGAGCGTCGCAACGAATGCGGGAACGCGCAGGTAAGCGATCAGCACCCCGTTGACGGCACCCACAATGGCGCCGAGCAGGCAGGTCAGCACCACCGCAACCCACACCGAGGGATAGAGAATGACGTCGAACTGGGGCAGGGTCACGCCCTGCATCAGGAAACCGGCGAAGACGCCGGACAGCCCGAGGGTGGAGCCGACCGACAGGTCGATGCCGCCGTTGAGGATGACCAGCAGCATGCCGATCGCCAACAATCCGTAGATGGCGACATGCGACGCCATGATAAGAAAGTTGTTGATGGTGAAGTAGTTGGGCGACATCGACGAGAACACGATGATGATGGCGATCAGCGCAAAGAATGCGCGGCCTTCGAACAAAAGCTCTACCAGGCTTTTCTTGCGCTTGCCCTTAGCACTCGACTTGTTTGTATCCACGGAAGTGGTAGCCGACATTGTTTGGCGCTCCTTCACTGGGGCTAGTGCGTGACTAAAGCCTCACCCGAGGCAGCCATGATTTGTTCTTTGGTGACGTCGGGACCGAATTCAGCTGAAATGCGGCCGCGGCGCATGACGATGATGCGATGGGCGATGCTCAGGCATTCGCCGACTTCGGATGTCGTGTAGATGACCGCAAGACCCTGCCTGGCCCGACCGGCGAGCAGCTTGAACACTTCGGCCTTGGCACCGATGTCGATGCCGCGGCTCGGCTCGTCCAGAAGGATCACCTCCGGATCGGTTGCGAGCATCTTGCCGATGACGACCTTCTGCTGATTGCCTCCCGAGAGGGAGCCGATCGCGGCTCCGCCGCCATCGGACTTGATGTGAACCCGCTGAATGGCGTCGCCGATCAGCTGCGCTTCCCTGGCGAAAGACGTAAAGAAGGCACGCGTGATCGCTCCGATGCTGGCAAGCGAAAGGTTACTGCCGACGGTCATCGTCTGGACAAGCCCGTCGCGTTGTCTGTCCTCGGGCACCAGAACCAGGCCGTTGCGGATGCACTCGGCGATGGATCTGCCGGTGACGTCCTGCCCTTTCAGGATGATTTTTCCCGATGAGGGGGAGAGCCGGCCTGCGGCGGATTCGAGAAGCTCCGTCCGGCCTGCACCCATAAGGCCGTAGATGCAGACAATCTCGCCTTCGTGGACAGACAGGGAGAAATTGTCGACGACGTTGTAATCCGCCCCGGAGGGATCGGGCACCGTCAGCCCCTCGATCCGCAGGGCGACGTCACCGATGGTGTGGTCGGTCGGCGGAGAGCCCAGGTCGAAGTTCTCGCCGACCATGTGGTGGACGATCCATTCAAGATTTATGTCCTTCCGCTCGGCATAAGCCGTGATCGCACCGTCGCGAAGGACAACCGCGTGATGGGTGATCTGCAAGGCCTCTTCGAGGTGGTGCGAAATGTAGACGATCGAGACGCCCTTGTTCGTCAGGTCGCGGATGACCTTGAACAGCACTTCGACTTCGGAGGCGCTGAGCGCCGACGTCGGCTCGTCCATAATCAGGATGCGTGAGTTGACGGAGAGCGCACGTGCGATTTCGACGATCTGCTGCTGCCCGAGACGCAGGTCCTCGACCAGCGTCAGAGGATCGATGTCCTCCTCGAGCTCGGCCAACAGCGTCCGGCTCTGGCGCTCCTCTTCCGCGAAATCCACACCGGTTGCCTTGCGGATCTCGCGGCCCATGAAAATGTTGTCGCGCACGTTCATGTTCGGCGCCAGGCTCAGCTCCTGGTGGATGATGGAAATGCCCTGTTCGCGCGCGTCGGTGGACGAGGAGAACATGACGGGCTTTCCGTCCAGCACGATCGTGCCGGATGTCGGCTGAATGACACCCGAGAGGATCTTCATCAGCGTGGATTTTCCCGCGCCATTCTCCCCGAAAAGGGTCGTCACCTGACCACGACGGATATCGAAGTTCACACCCCTCAGCGCATGGATATTGCCATAGGACTTTGCGATGTCATGCGCCGCGAGCACCACGTCGCCGATTTGTCCGGGGAGTGCGTTGCTGCTCATTTTACCTCGAGCCTCACGGGCGTCACGATCCAGCTCTTGGGATTGACCAGCTTGAAGACACCAACCACCGAGATCGTCTTGCCGGTAAGGGCATTGGGATCGATATCCGCCAGCACCACCTTCTTGACCTGGTTGTTGATCGCTGAACCGACATTCTGGAACTCGATCTGGTTGGTGAACTGGCCAAACTGAATCGTTCCCGTGGAATCCCTGAGATCGGTTCCGTTCAAGGCCGGGCCGGTCTGTACACGCACCTTGAACTCTGGCGGCAGGCCCTCGATGGCGACCATGCTGTAGTTGGACTTGCGCTCGGTGACCACGCCGGTGAACGAGACAGGAATGACGGGGCCGATTGACGCCGCCACGCCATATTTGTCGCCGGCGGCCTGCTTGTCCTCTTGAATTGCCTTTGCGAGTTCGACGGCGTCTACGGCGCGTTTCTCGACGCTTTCCTGGATTGCCGGATACTCCTTTTCGGCAAAGGCTTCAGGCGAGAATTTCTGTTCTCGAACGTCATTCTGAGAGCCGATCACGACGATCTTCGTGTCGAGGGCCATGGCGCCGACCAGGACGATCACGGCTGCTCCTATTACCCATCTGTAGCGTTTCGATGGCTGGGATGTGTTTCTTTTGATGGGTTCAGTCATGAGCATATGGCCTCAGCAGTTCCCCGGCGGAAACCCTAGCGTCTGATCTCAGTGGCTGGGGGTGTCGGTTTCAATGTTGGTACAAGCGGATGCGCGACAGTTGCCGCTGCGAATGCGGACGCAATTGTGAGTTTCCGCCCCGGTCGGCGGTCGATTGCACTTGCCATGATATCCTCCCATCCAAGCGCCAGGCGGAAGTCTCCCTATTCCCCTGACTCACACGATTTTCGCGATCAATGCGATATAGCCGTGTTAATTAATGTAAGAGATATGTTAAGTTCACGCGGACTGTCAACGGGTCTCGCATCCGATTTTTTGAGTCTGGTGCTATGGGCTATCTCGATCCCACCGCTCTTTCATTCATCGATCAGTTATCTATTTCGCGTCTGCAAAAGGAGTGACGCATTCCATAATGCGGTGCGAAATCATCACTAACGAGATCGTTGCCGCGCCATAATGAATTGATAAATATACGTAAAAAAGATTCCGCACGATGATTGCGCGCGACCGCGGATTTTCGTCGACATATTTTATCCGCAGGCTATGCCCGGGCCTGGAGCGCGCGAAATATGACGGCTTTTCACGATGTCCTTGTCTATTGTATATGAAAAAAAATACGCATAAAGAAAAAAATTACGGGACTTGTGATAGGTTTGTGGTATCTTTATTGGAAATGAGCATTGCCGGGCTTTAACGCACGGTTGCATGCTCGCAAGCGAAGAGACGGCTCTTGTGCCGCCAATGGTCGACACTAGGAATCTTGCAACAGATATCTGCATCGGCTTGTCGCGGCGAGCGCAGGGAGGAGTGAATGGGTTCAATCAGTTCGGCGCCCCAATCTGGCGCGTGCGCCTTGCGTTGCGAGGTCCGTCGTGGCTGAAACCGCGGATCTGATCATCGGCATAGACGCGGGTACCTCGGTTATGAAGGCGGTCGCTTTTACGCTCGCCGGTCGCCAGGTCGCATCCGCGTCGGTGCGCAACAATTACGCCACCAGGGCTGACGGTTCGGTGACGCAGTCATTATCCGCCACGTGGACTGATTGTGTCACGGCGCTTCGTGCTCTTTCCCAAAAAGTCGACGGACTTTCCCGCAGAGTGGCGGCCATCGCCGTCACCGGCCAGGGTGACGGTACCTGGCTGGTGGGCAAGGATGATCGACCTGTTGCCGATGCCTGGTTGTGGCTCGATGCGCGCGCCGCGCCGACAGTGGTGCGCTTGTCGGGGCTGGAGGCGGACCGCGCGCGGTTCGAAGCCACTGGCACCGGTCTCAATACCTGTCAGCAGGGCAGCCAAATGGCGCATATGGACCACCATAGCCCTGAACTGCTCGACGGTGCCGAAGTCGCGATGCACTGCAAGGACTGGCTCTACCTGAACCTGACGGGCGTACGTGCGACCGATCCCTCGGAGGTGAGCTTCACCTTCGGGAATTTCAGAACCCGCGATTATGACGCGGTCGTTCTCGCGGCTCTCGGCCTTGGCCACAGGCGTAAGCTGCTCCCCGACGTTCTGGAGGGAACGCAGACGACGCATCCGCTGAATATGGAAGCCGCATCCGCCTGCGGATTGGCCGCGGGTACGCCGGTGTGCCTCGGCTATGTCGATATGGTGATGACGGCGCTCGGAGCCGGGGTGCGAAGCGGCGGAGAGAATGCGGCCTGTTCGGCGATCGGTTCCACCGGTGTGCATATGCGTGCCAAGGCCGTTGGCGACGTGAAGCTGAACGATGAGAAGACCGGCTATGTGATCGCCTTGCCGATCCCCGGCATAGTCACCCAGGTTCAAACGAATATGGCGGCGACGATCAATCTCGATTGGTTGCTGCAGGTAGGGGCAGACCTGCTCGCGGAGTTCGGGGTCCAAGTGGCGCTCGATGACCTCATCGCACGGGTGGACCACTGGTTTGCGTCAAGCACGCCAAGCGACATCGTCTATCATCCCTACATATCCGAGGCGGGCGAGCGCGGTCCGTTCGTCAATGCTCAGGCGCGGGCCAATTTCAGCGGCCTTTCCAGCCGGCACCGCTATCCCGAACTGGTTCGCGCGGTGATCGAGGGCCTCGGGATGGCAACCCGCGACTGTTACGCGGCGATGGGAACTCTGCCGCCGGAGGTTCGCATCAGCGGCGGCGCCGCCAGGTCAAAGGCCCTTCGTCAGACGCTCTCGGCAGCCGTCGATGCGCCCGTGCGGGTTAATTCTCGCGAGGAGGCCGGTGCGGCCGGCGCGTCCATGATGGCCGCCGTCGCTGTCGGGGCATACCGGAATATGGATGATTGCATAGCCGACTGGGTGACGCCGCATCTGGGCGATGCCGAAGCCGCCGGCAAGGCGGATACAGAGCGGATGCAAAGACTTTTCGAGGCCTACCGGACCATTCGCATGGGCGTCGCGCCCGCCTGGAGCATCCTGGCAAACCATTGATTTACTTGAGCATGAAGCTCGCCGACATGCAGCGATCATACCTGGCGTCGCTAAGGAGCAGGAAATGACTGAACCCGAGACCTATGACCTCTTCGTGATCGGTGGCGGCATCAATGGCGCCGGCATCGCTCGGGATGCGGCAGGGCGCGGACTGTCAGTCCTCATGTGCGAGAAGGATGACCTTGCCGAAGGCACGTCTTCGCGTTCCGGCAAGCTCGTCCATGGCGGGTTGAGATATCTCGAATACTATGAGTTCCGGCTCGTCCGCGAAGCACTGATCGAACGTGAAGTGCTGCTGAATTCCGCCAGCCATATCATCTGGCCGATGCGCTTCGTGCTGCCTCACAGCCCCGATGATCGCCCGGCGTGGCTGGTTCGTCTCGGTCTCTTCCTTTACGACCATCTAGGCGGGCGCAACAAGCTGCCGGGCACGCGGACCATCGATCTGCGCCGCGATCCGGAAGGTGCCGTCATCCAGGACCAGTATACCAAGGCGTTCGAGTATTCGGACTGTTGGGTGGATGACGCGCGTCTCGTGGTTCTGAATGCGGTCGACGCCGCCGAAAAGGGCGCGAGGATCCTGACCCGCACGGCCTGTGTCAGTACGCGTCGCGAAAACGGGATGTGGACGGTGCAACTGCGTGACAGCCGAACGGGCGCTGTCACCAGCATTCGTGCCCGTGCTGTCGTCAATGCGGCTGGTCCGTGGGTCAACGATGTGATCGGAAGGGTCGCCGGCGCCAACAGCCGCCGCTCCGTGCGCCTCGTCAAGGGAAGCCACATCATCGTACCGAAGTTCTGGAGCGGCCAGAACGCCTATCTGGTCCAGAACAACGATAAGCGGGTTATTTTCATCAATCCTTATGAGGGTGACAAGGCCCTGATCGGCACCACCGATATTCCCTATGAGGGCGCCCCCGAAGCGGTGGCTGCCGACGAGCCGGAAATCGATTACCTGATCACGGTCGTCAATCGTTACTTCAAGGAGAAGCTGCGCAGATCCGATGTGATCGAGAGCTTCTCCGGCGTCCGGCCGCTTTTCGATGACGGTCAGGGCAACCCCTCGGCTGTCACCCGGGATTACGTGTTCGATCTCGATGAGC
Organism: Phyllobacterium phragmitis; assembly: GCF_002980495.1. Lineage (GTDB taxonomy): Bacteria > Pseudomonadota > Alphaproteobacteria > Rhizobiales > Rhizobiaceae > Paramesorhizobium > Paramesorhizobium phragmitis. The sequence continues at coordinate 244,977 of NZ_PVBR01000003.1, read as the reverse complement.
AGGACGGCGCGCCGCTGCTCAATGTGTTCGGCGGCAAAATCACGACCTTCCGTAAACTCTCCGAGCATGCCCTGCAGCGTTTGCAGAAATATTTCCCGAAAATGGGCGGTGACTGGACGGCCAACGCCATCTTGCCGGGCGGAGAGATTCCGAACGCGGACTATGTGGCGTTCTTCGAGACCCTGCGCATGGATTATCCCTGGATGCCGCGTGATCTCATCAATCACTATGGCCGGCTTTACGGGGCTCGGCTGCACGAAGTGGTCGGCAATGCGACCTCGCTCGACGGACTTGGACGTCACTTCGGCGGTAATCTCTATGAGGCGGAGGTCCGCTATCTCGTGAGAAAGGAGTGGGCACAGACCGTTGAAGACGTGGTGTGGCGGCGCACCAAGGAGAGCCTGCGCATGACGCCTCGGCAGAAGGCGGATTTCGCCGAATGGTTTCAGTCAGAGATGGCAGACGCCGCGTGACTTGGCGACAAATGCTTTGATACCGGGAGATAAGACATGCCTTTGACTTTGTCGCTGAACACAAATCCGCTCGTCAACCGTTTTGCGGATCCGGACGATCTCATTGATACGGTCGCGCGGGACCTGAAGATCAGAGACCTGCAGCTGACCCATGAATTCATCAATCCAAGCTGGCAGGCGCCGACGATCAGCCGGCTGACCCGCCAGATGCGGCGAGCTTTGCAGCGCACCGGCGTGCACGTCACATCGGGCATGACCGGACCCTATGGCCGTCTCAATCATTTCGGCCACCCCGACAAGGATGTGCGGCGCTATTATGTCGGCTGGTTCAAGACATTCGCCGACATCATCGGGGACCTTGGTGGCGCGTCCGTCGGCACGCAGTTCGCAATTTTCACCTATCGCGATTACGATGATCCGGTCCGCCGCGAGGAACTCATCAAGATTGCGATCGACTGTTGGGCGGAGGTTGCTGACCATGCCCGAGCGGCCGGCCTGAGCTATGTATTCTGGGAGCCGATGAGCATTGGGCGCGAATTCGGCGAGACCATCACTGCCTGCATGAAATTGCAGGACCGGATCACTGCCGCGAACATGGCAATTCCGATGTGGATGATGGCCGACATCGACCATGGCGACGTCACATCGGACAATTCTGACGACTACGATCCCTATGCGTGGGCCCGCGCCGTGCCGCCTGTTTCGCCGATCATCCACATCAAGCAAAGTCTCCTGGACAAGGGCGGGCATCGTCCTTTTACCGCCGAGTTCAACGCCAAGGGCAGGATTCAGCCGGAGCCGCTGCTGAAAGCCTTTCAGGAGGGCCGCGCCCTGGACAACGAAATCTGCCTTGAACTGTCGTTCAAGGAACGCGAGCCGAATGACCGGCAGGTCATTCCGCAGATCGCCGAGAGCATCGCATTCTGGGCGCCGTACATCGACACCGGCGTATCGGATCTCAATACCGCCTGAAGCCTTTGGCAGATCGCTGGCGCTTTTCAATGCCAGCGTTTAGTGGATTTCTCATTGAAGAAGTTGCGGAGACAGAAGCACGCACCATGTCGGATTATGAAGACTCATTGGCCGTAAGAGCTGCCTGGCTGCATTATGTCGGCGGGTTGACCCAATCTGCGGTGGCGAAGCGGCTCGGCATCCCTTCGGTGAAGGCGCACCGGCTGATTACGCGTGCTGTCGCGGAAGGCGTGGTCAAGGTGAGCATCGAAGGTGAGATTGCCGAGTGCGCGGATCTGGAGACCAGACTTTGCACGCGTTTCGGCCTGAACTACTGCGAGGTCGCGCCGGCAATCGATGGCGATGACGGCCTGGCCCTGACGACCCTCGGCTATGTGGGCGGCCGCTTCCTCAGGCGAGAGATCGAAACCGGGGAAAGCAGGGTTATCGGTTTTGGGCACGGCCGGACCTTGTCGGCCGCCGTACGCCAGATGCCGAGGATCTCTGCCGTCGACAAGACGTTCGTATCACTCTTGGGCGGTTTGACCCGTAACTATGCGGCCAATCCGCACGACGTCATGCACCGGCTGGCGGAAAAGACGGGAACGCAGGCCTATGTCATGCCCGTGCCATTCTTCGCCAATTCGGAGGAGGACAGGGATGTCTTTCTTGCCCAGCGTGGTGTGCGGGAAATCTTTGATCTGGCAAGCAGCGCCGATCTCAAGATCGTCGGTATCGGCAGCGTGGACGCCGACGCACATCTTTTCAAATCAGGCATGCTGGAAAGACAGGAGATCGAGGAAATCGCGGCGCTTGGCGGGGTCGGGGAGCTGTTGGGGCTTTTCTTCGACAGCAAGGGGCGGATCCTCCAGACCTCCGTGACGGCACGCACTCTGGCGGCCTCGCTGTCCGACGCCGCCGAAGATCGGATGGTGGCGATTGCAGGCGGGCCGATGAAGACGGCGGCAATCAGCGCCGTTCTTCACAGCAACAAGCTTTATGGCCTGATCACGGATGAAGAGACCGCGAAGGCTTTGTTGGGACAGTGAAGGAAGGCACGTGGAATCTGTATGAAATCACATAAATCATGTGACTATGTGATAAGTCCGTGTTATTTTTGGCGTCAATCACAATGATGGCCCTTGACGGCAGGACGTTGGGTAATGAAACGCGAAGAGCGCAGGCAGGAAATCATAAATCTTCTGGTCGAGAGCCGGAAGGTCGATCTCGATGCTCTCGCAGAGCGCTTTGCCGTATCGAAGATGACCATTCACCGTGATCTCGACGATCTCGAGGCCACTGGCGTTCTTCGCAAGGTTCGCGGTGGCGCGACGATCGACGCGAGCACCCAGTTCGAAAGCGATTTCCGCTTCCGGCAGATGCAGGATGCAGACGTCAAGCGGGTGATCGGCCACGCTGCGATCGATCTCGTAGAACCGGGTATGACGGTTCTCATCAACGATGGGTCCATGGCCGCCGTCATCGGCGAGATGCTTCTCGAAAGGCGGCCGCTGACAATCGTGACGAACAATGTGGCGATCATGGAGAGGGTCAAAGGTGAGAGCGGGATCAAGCTGATCACCCTTGGCGGCGTTTATTCGCCGAAGTTCAATGCCTATTTGGGGATCATGACTGAAGAGGCCCTGTCGCGGTTGAGAGCAGACATCGCCTTCGTGTCAACACCGGCGGCATCGGGCCGGTATGCCTATCATATGGACGAGGACATCGTTCGAACGAAACGGGCGATGATGAAGTCCAGCCGACAGGCATGCCTGCTCATCAACAGCCGGCGGTTCGGCCATACGGCCTTGCATGTGCTGGGAGACCTTTCAGAGTTCAGCACCATCATATCGGACAAGCCGCTACCGGAAGACGTTTTGGCTGAACTCGCCCATGCCGACACAACAATCAAAATCGCGAGGTGGGAGGAAGACAATTGAGCCAGGAAAGGCGTTACTGGGTTGGAACCAGTTGGAAGATGAACAAGACGCTGGCCGAGGCGCTGGCGTTTGCCGCCGGCATGAAGGTGGCGGATACTGACGGCGACCCGCGGATACAGCGATTTTTGATCCCGCCTTTCACCGCAGTGCGGCAGGTGAAGGAAGCCTTGGCCGGCACCTCCGTCAAAATTGGCGCGCAGAACATGCACTGGGCCGATCAAGGCGCATGGACGGGTGAGATTTCGCCCGTCATGCTCAAGGACTGCGGTCTCGATATCGTCGAACTCGGCCATTCCGAACGCCGCGAATATTTCGGAGAAACCGACGAGACGGTCGGGCTGAAGACGGAGGCGGCCGTCCGCCATGGTCTGGTGCCGCTGATCTGCATCGGCGAGACGCTTGACGATCGGGAAAGCGGCAAGGCGGCAGAGGTGTTGGCCCGTCAGGTGCGGGGGGCCCTGTCACGCCTTGACGGCGAGCAGAAGCAAGCCGAGGTTCTCCTCGCCTACGAGCCGGTCTGGGCCATCGGCGAAAAAGGTATTCCAGCCACAGCGGATTATGCGGATGCGCGCCATGCTGAAATCGCAGCCGTTGCCGAAGAGATCATGAGCCGGAAAATCCCCTGCCTCTATGGCGGCTCCGTGAATCCTGGAAACTGCGAAGAACTTATCTCTTGCCCGAATATCGACGGGCTCTTCATCGGCCGATCGGCCTGGCAGGTCGAAGGTTATCTGGACATCCTGGCGCGTTGCGCCGCGAAAATCTAAGGAGACATACACATGAAACTTGCAATTGCCGGAGACAGTGCAGGCGAAGGCCTTGCCGAGATCCTTGCCGATTACCTGAAGGACCGCCACGAGGTTTCGCAGATTTCCCGCACATCCGATGGGCCGGATCCGTTCTATGCAAACCTTTCGGACAGAGTTGCGTCCGCCGTTCTGACTGGAGAATACGACCGTGCCATTCTCGTTTGCGGAACCGGCATCGGTGTTTGTATTTCGGCGAACAAGGTTCCGGGTATCCGGGCGGCCCTGACCCATGACACCTATTCGGCCGAACGGGCGGTGCTTTCCAACAATGCGCAGATCATCACCATGGGCGCGCGGGTGATCGGCACGGAACTCGCAAAGACGATTGCCGATGCCTACCTCGCTCAGACCTTCGATGAGAATGGTCGTTCCGCAGGCAACGTCAACGCCATCAATGAGGTTGATAGCAAGTACAGCGCAAAGAAGAGCTGATCGCGAGTCCTGTCGGTCTGGCCAAGTTCGTGACCGACCCGTAGGTTTTGATCACCTGATCTGCATCAGTTCGATCCTGTTACCAAAAGGATCATTGACGTATTTTCGATCGTAACCGTCGAGAGGCTGATCCGATGACGTCGCAAAACCTGCCGCCTGCAATCTTTCGGTTATTGTCGAAAGGTTACTGACGATAAGGCCTGGGTGGGCCTTTCTGGCGGGAGCGAAGTCTGGTTCAACGCCGAGATGTATTTTAACGCCGCCAGATGCGGCGGCTTTGCCACCTCTTTAAGGCCGAGGAGCCCGTCATAAAAAGCGCGCGCTGCGTTTTCTTCTCCAGCGGGCATGGCTAGCTGAATATGATCAATTCCAATGACTGCCATTTTCATCTCCTTACAAGAGTGTGAGTTGCATCGTCTCTGTGTCTGTCATTGGTTGCCGGCGCGTCACTATGCTACTCACTGCCCTCCCGGCTGGAAGAAATAACGGCCATTGAGTCTATAGCCTCCAAACGGTACCTGCGCGAACGAGGCGGCCCCGATCGCCTGATGATGCGACGCCGGTCCTGAGGCGACTATATTAAACCAAGGAGATCTTGAGTGTTTCGTATTACAAAGGAGTTTCATTTCTCCGCCTCTCATCAGCTCAGCCACTTACCCCTGGAACATCAATGCGCCCGTTTGCATGGACATAATTACATTGTGGTCGTGGAACTCTCTTCACAGACGCTGAACGAGGACGGGTTCGTGCGCGACTATCATGATCTCAAGCCTTTGAAGGACTATATCGACGAGCGTTTTGATCACCGGCATCTCAATGAAGTATTGGGCCACGATAAGGTCACATCCGAATATCTCGCCAAGCATTTCTTCGACTGGTGTCGGGAAAGACTGCCGGAGACAAGCGCGGTTCGGGTCAGCGAGACGCCGAAGACCTGGGCGGAGTATCGCCCGTGATCTCCGAAGATCATGCTCTGATCCGCATTAGCGAGATATTCGGTCCGACCATCCAGGGGGAGGGAACTCTGATTGGTGTTCCGACCGTGTTTATCAGGGCTGGCGGTTGCGACTATCGGTGTTCCTGGTGCGATACGCTCTATGCGGTCGACAGCGCATTCAGGCATCAATGGTCGCCGATGGCAGTCGGCGAAATTTGGGAAATGGTTCGTGAACTGTCCGGAAACCGTCCGATACTGGTGACATTGTCGGGCGGCAATCCAGCCATTCAACCCTTCGGGCCGCTGATCAAACTCGGTCATGGCGAAGGCTATCGTTTCGCCATGGAAACCCAGGGCTCGGTGAGCGCCGATTGGTTTGCCGAACTGGATCATCTTGTTTTGAGCCCAAAGCCACCATCCAGCGGCATGAAAACCGACTGGACTGCCGTGGATGCCTGTCTGGCAGCCGCCGGTGCAGGGCCCGATATCGTGCTGAAGTTCGTTGTCTTCGATGATGAGGACTATGCGTTCGCCCGGGCCGCATCGTTGCGCTATCCCAAATTGTCTGTTTGCCTCCAGCCGGGCAACCATACTCCACCCCGGCCGGATGAAGAGGAGGGGTGCGTTGATCTGTCCGGCATCACGGACAGGATGTTATGGCTGGTGGACAAGACCACATCCGACGGCTGGTTCGAAGCACGCGTTCTGCCGCAGTTGCACGTTATCTTGTGGGGCAATCGCAGAGGCGTCTGAAGCGCGATGATGCAAGATGTCCTCGCGCCGGGGCGGTGCGCTCTCGCCTTCCCGGGCTTTGATCGTTAGAAAGTTGGGCGGATGCTTTGGCCAGAAGAGAGGCTAAAGCGGTTCCTGTTTTGATGGAATCGTCTAGCCTTACCATTCTGCACCGTCGGAAATGCGGAGATGGCGAGGATTCCTGTGACAAGCACAGGAATCATGCCTCAGCGAGGCCGCTGTTGCTACGGTTGGAATATGGTGGCAACCCCCGCCGTCAAGATTGAGGATCGCCTGAACGCATCGTTTCCACCTGAAAGTGAACTGCTCTAGGCTGTGCGTAACCAGTAGGGTCGCAACAGGGAACAATGCATGATGACGGACCTGAAGCACCTCTTCAAAATAGTCGAATGGATCGCTTCCACCGGCCTTGCCGGCGCCACTGAATCCGAACTCCTGCCGTGTTTCGGTCGGCCGTTATGCGCTTCAAGGGGTCGAGCGACCGCTGGAACTCTTCACCTTGGCGCGTCCGGCATAGGCAGCACCTGGCTATCCGGCGCACCGACATATTTGCGGGCGCGCTACTCCTCCCGATACAAGATCATGCCGCCGTGATGCAGCACGCCGTCGATGAACTCGCCATCGGCAGTGAAGCCGGTGTCGTCCCAGTAATCGATATGATCTCCCCGGACCTCGTAGCGCCCCTGATATGCGCTTTCACGATTTCCACGTGCCTCGTCATAGCGGTCGTTCGAAAGCAGATTATGGCGGATATGACCGTCAGCCGTGACCCACATGCCGACATATGGATGGTTTTGCGCCGGTTGGGGAGTGGATTTTGGATCGGAATTCATCTGGGCGAGACCTTTCTGTCCAGGTATGACAGCCGCGCCGGCGAGAAGCACGGCCGCGGCAAGCATCGGAAAATGTTTCATTGAGCGGCTCCTCGAGGTTGCGTGCCGGCAGCGGCGCGACGCTCGGCAAAAAGCTCGGAGAGGGCTTGCGATGCCGTGATGGCTCGCGGGAAGCCGGCCGGAACCGTCACCATATAGATGACTTCCTTCAGCTCATCCTCGGACACGCCGATATTGAGCGCATAGCCGGCATGGATCGTCATGAATGCGGTCTCACCCATGGCTGCGAATACAGCCACGGCGGCGAGCTGGCGTGTCCGGTTGTCGAGTCCCGGTCGAGACCACACATCGCCAAGCGCATAAGCCTGGGTTGCGTCGGCCAGGAACGGAAACTCCTGCCTCATGCGTTCCAGCGCGGGCTGCGGAGCGCCATCGTTCAGGCTCCTGATAACGGCATCGCCGCGTTCCAGGCGCTCCTCTGTCGTCTGCGCGTTGGCCGCAGCAGGTACAGCACCAAGCAGGAGCGCGACACCGATTGCCCTGTACGCGTTGTGAAAGCGAAAACCCATCATTTTTCTCCTTATTTGCTGGCCGTCGGCCGGATGACGATCTCGTCGACGTCGACATCGTCGGGTTGCTCGATGGCAAAACGCACGGCACGGCCGATCGCGTCGGGCTTGAGCGCGATGGCGCGATAGGTCTTCATCGCTTCGGCAGCCACCGGATCGGTGATCGTGTCGGCAAGCTCGCTCTCGACGACGCCGGGATGGATGCAGGTGACGCGGATGTTGTCGTGCTCCTGCCGCAGGCCGTCGGAGATCGCCCGCACCGCATATTTGGTCGCGCAATAGACGGCAGCCGTCGGCGAGACGGACAGCGCGCCGATGGAGGCGATGTTGATGACATGGCCGGAGCCCCGCGTGGTCATTTCCGGCAGCACCGCGGCTATGCCGTAGAGCACGCCCTTGATGTTGACGTCGACCATGCGGTCCCATTCATCGACCTTCATTGAGGCCATCAGCGAAAGCGGCATGATTCCGGCATTGTTGATGATCACGTCGACACGACCCCAGGCCTGGCGCGCCGCTTCCGCGAAGGCGGCGACATCGGCGCGGTCGGTGACATCAAGCCGACGGGTCAGCGCCTCGCCACCCTTCGTGTTGATCTCTTTGGCGAGCACGTCAAGCCGATCGGTGCGGCGCGCGCCGAGCATGATTTTCGCTCCGGCGGCGCCGAGTTCACGGGCGATCGCTGCGCCGATGCCGCTCGACGCGCCGGTTATAAGGACGATCTTGTTGAGGGACATGTGCATCTCCTTTTCTGATCCTTGGTCCGCAATGCAGCGGTTGCCATAGAGATAGATCTGTCGCATTGTCGCGATAAGACGGTCATTTATTCCCTACATGGAAAGCTGTTCTAACCAATGGATCCGGATCTCAACGCGCTCGCCGTCTTCGCCCTGGTGGCCGAGGAGAGAAGTTTTCGTGCGGCTGCCGACCGGATGGGCGTCACCCGCTCGGCGGTCAGCCAGACGATGAGGCGGCTGGAAGAGAGGCTTGGCATAGCGCTCGTTCAGCGCACGACGCGCAGTGTCAGCCTGACCGAGGCAGGCGAGCGTCTATATGCCGAGGTTGCGCCCGCCATCGCAGACATGCGAACGGCAATCGAGACCACCGGGAATTTGCGCGGGCGCCCACGCGGGCAGTTGCGGCTCGCTGTCTCATCGATCGCCGAGGGCTTTCTTTCAGGGCCGTTTCTGGCGACCTTTGCCGAAGCCAATCCGGAAGTTCAAATCGACGTCAATGTGACGGACGAGGAATTCGATATCGTCGCCGAGGGATATGATGCCGGCGTCAGGCTCGGGGAGGTGATCGAGCAGGACATGATCGCGGTGCCTGTCTCCGGCGATCAGCGGCAGTCGGCTGTCTGTGCGCCGGCCTATCGCGACCGGTTCGGAGCGCCTTCGCATCCAAGCGAGCTCGCCGCCCATCGCTGCATCGGTTGGCGACCCGCGCCCAAGGTCGCGCCCTATCGTTGGGAATTCGCGGAGCATGGCAAGGAGTTCAGCGTCGCCGTCGCGCCGGAAATCACTACGAACGACATGGCGCTGATGATAAAGCTCGCCGTCGCCGGCGCGGGCATCACCTTCGGCATGGAAGAGAGCTTTCGCCCATGGATCGAGCGGGGTGATCTCGTGCCTGTTCTCGAGGACTATTGCCCGCGCTTTGCCGGCTTCTATCTCTATTATCCGAGCCGCCGCAACATGGCCCCGAAGCTGCGCGCCCTTGTCGATCACCTCCGGCGTTTCAGATGATGCGGTGGGACCAGTGCGTGTGCGGCTTCACCCGCGATATAACGGGTGAAGCCGCTGTGGATCGAGGTGGTCGTTTACACCGTCAGCCGGCGTGCTCGCCGGCCGCGATGCCGTCCAGCGCCTTCAATATGTCTTCCGGCAGGTCGGTATCGGCCACGGCGAGGTTCTCATCGAGATGGGCGATGGACGACGTGCCGGGGATCAGAAGGATGTTCGACGCGCGGCGAAGCAGCCATGCGAGCGCGACCTGCATGGGCGTGGCGCCAAGGCGTGCGGCGACGTCGGACAAGGTGGACGATTGCAACGGCGTAAAGCCGCCCAGCGGAAAGAACGGCACATAGGCGATGCCGTCGCGGGCAAGGTCGTCGATCAGGCTGTCATCGGCACGGTGCGCCAGATTGTAGTGGTTCTGCATGCAGACGATCTCACAGATCTTGCGTCCTTCCGCGATCTGCTTGGGCGTGACGTTGCTCAGCCCGATATGGCGCACCAGGCCCAGCAAGCGGGCTTCCTTACCTTTGACATAATCTGGGAATCTGCTCAGATTGAATCGAAGGGGGGATCTATGCAGATGGGTATCTGGATCAGCCTAACAGTGTATTTCGTACTGATGCTGGCCATCGGTGTCTATGCTTGGCGAAAATCCACTTCGAGCTCAGAAGAATATGTGCTGGGCGGGCGCAATCTGCCCCCCGCGGTGGCTGCCCTGTCCGCCGGCGCATCGGATATGAGCGGCTGGCTGCTGATGGGGCTTCCGGGGGCGCTGTTCGTTTCGGGTCTCGCACAGAGCTGGATCGGGATTGGTCTGTTTATCGGCGCCTACCTGAACTGGATCATCGTTGCTCCGCGCCTGCGCCAGCAGACCGAGGAATATGACAACAGCCTTACGATCCCCGGCTTTCTGGGCAATCGCTTTCCCAGCACCGCGCGGCTTTTGCGCGTTGTCTCTGCGATCGTGATCGTGACGTTCTTCGCGGTCTATACGGCCTCAGGACTTGTCGGCGGGGGCAAGCTGTTCGTCAGTGCCTTCGGCGGCAGCTATATGACCGGCGTGTATCTCACGCTCGGCATCGTGATGGTCTACACCGTCATGGGTGGGTTCCTCGCGGTGTCACTAACCGACTTCGTGCAGGGCTGCATTATGATGCTGGCGCTTGTCATCGTACCGATCGTCATACTGACCACAGGTCAGGGAGACGGGATCGGCGTGGCGGCGGAGCGCCTGCGAACGGAAGTAGACCCGAACTTCCTGTCCTTGACGGCAGGGGTGACTTTCCTTGGCTGGATTTCCGCCGTGGCGTGGGGATTGGGCTATTTCGGCCAGCCTCATATCATTGTGCGTTTCATGGCAGTGCGCACCGTGGCCGACGTGCCGAAGGCCCGAAATATCGGGATGAGCTGGATGGCCGTCTCGCTGATCGGCGCGATGGCCGTCGGCATCTTCGGTCGCGCCTATGCCATCCGCAACGGACTCGATATCGCGGACCCTGAAACCATCTTCATCGTTCTTTCTGACCTCCTTTTCCACCCGCTGGTAACCGGATTTCTCTATGCCGCGTTACTGGCTGCGATCATGTCTACCGTTTCGAGCCAGCTTCTGGTCGCGTCGTCCTCGCTGACCGAGGATATCTATCACACGCTGTTGAAACGTGATGCGACGGATCGCGAACTGGTCACCATTGGCCGGATCGCTGTGTTGGCCGTTGGCATTATTGCCGTCATCATTGCCAGCGATCCGGAATCACAGGTGTTGGACCTCGTGTCGAACGCCTGGGCCGGATTTGGGGCAGCCTTCGGACCTCTGATCATCCTGTCACTGACCTGGAAGCGGATGAACGGCTATGGTGCCGTCGCCGGTCTGGTCGTTGGCGCGGCGACGGTGGGCATGTGGATTGCATTGGGCCTTAGCGCTAAGCTGTATGAGATCGTGCCGGGCTTCATCGCCGCTTGGATCGCCATTGTTGTGGTCAGCCAGCTCACGCCGGATCGTGGTGAGTATCGCGAGTCGAAGATCGCCTGAACACAGGTATCATCATCAAATCAACAGTTGCTGTCTTTGGTTGATAAAGGCCACTTCGTCAAAGCAACGGCTGGCCGCCCCTGACTTCCGATGCATGAGGAGTGGGCGACTGATAGCTCAATTCATCGCAAGTGATTTGGCTTCTTGTCGGTCCATTGCGGTGGCGCGCCGTACTTGGCCGCCACGACCCCCACCAATCCAGGCGCTCGACCGAACGTGTCGCATGCGGCGTATTTCGGTTTGCCGCCGAGCCAGGATTTCATCCGCTGCCCTGAAGGAAGCGAGATGTCCAATCCCTTCGGCTCCTTGCCGGCGACAAGCATCCGGGAAAAGTCATTGCCGAATTTCGAGGCGAGGCTATAGGCGTCGCCGACCTCCGAAACGCGGGGATTGTCCTGGATCGAATTCGCCCCGCGGGCCCATACCATCGCCGCACGCTGAACGCCGCCGCTGTCGACCGCCTCCGCTTCGACGGCAAGTCCTCCAAGCCCGACGGGCAGCCGCGGCACACTGATGGGCAGGACGAAGCCGGTACCGACCGTTACGGCGGTCGCGACCCCTGCCATGGCCTTGTTCGTCGGCAAGATATCGGTGACGACGGACCGGATCGTCAGATCGGCCGGCTGGCTGGCCGGGACCATTTGAAATCTGTCGCTAAGCGCGACACAGAGCGCTCGGTCCAGTGCGTTCGACACCAATGAACGGTCGGCTTCCGTTTCCACCCGGGCTGCGGCACTATAGACGAATGTCGTTGGAACGATCCTCGCCGTCTTCACAGCCGCCAGACCTTGCCCGTCGACAAAATTACGCGACTTGGACAACTTTCCCTTGGGCGCGCCAAGATTGCTGTAGGAGGTGAGCGTCCCGCCTTCCTTTAGAGGTACCGAGGCACATCCGGTGACCGCCAAGGTCAAGGGTAAAGCCAGACATATAAGTCGGAGGAATGTTTCAATAGATGAATTGCTGCGCACGTTTTCTGGCCTTCCATTACGGATGTTCTGGGGGAGACCATGCGAAGGAAGGATTGCCGCAGCATTACGCAATATTAGGGAATATTGCGGGGTCAGAGCTGGATCGTCACCTGCGTCCCGGTCGCATCACTTTTGATGCTGACCTGACCCCGATGATTTGCGGCGATCTGCTTCACGAGGCTCAAACCTAGGCCTGCACCGTTGCTCTTGGGGGTGACGCGATAGAATGGTTCGAAAACCAGTTCTTGATGTTCGGCCGGTATGCCCGGCCCCTCATCGGCTACGTTGATCTTCCCGCCGGCTGAGACTGAGACCGTGATCATTCCGCTATTGCCGCCGTGGTCGATTGCATTGCGGACCAGATTGCTGATCGCCCTCGGTAAAGCCGAAGGGCTGCCCTTGCGTTCGAGGCTTTCCACATCGCTTTCGAATGAAATCTGGTAGCCGGCGGCGATCGCCAGGGGCGCGAGGTCGGCAACGGCCGTTCGTGCGATTTGGACGAGATCGACCGTTTCATGGAGATCGGCCGCCTGTTCGTTGCGCTCGAAATCGAGGAGTTGTTCGGCCGTCTCGGCCAGACGTGCAACGTCGTCCAGCAATCGCCTGCGTTCCCGGCCCTCGGGCATCCCGTCGATCCGCGTCTGCATGATGGCGATCGGTGTTCTCAGCTCGTGTGCCGCATCGATCAGGAAGCGCTGGCGTTTCCTGGACTCATGCTCAAGCCGCTCAAGCGTACCGTTGAAAGCAATTACCAGTGGGGCGACTTCCTTGGGAATTCCGTCCACCGGCAGTCGGGCTTCCGGTCGGCGCGGCTCGATCTCCGATGCCTTTTGAGCGACATCGCTGACCCTCGCCAGGGCGCGCCTCACGATGCGAGGAATAGCCAGGAAGAGCGCAGGCAGGGCAATCGCGATCAAAGATACGTAGATCGGGTAGCTCCTGGCCAAAAGGGCGAGAACGGGCCAGCCTTTGTCAGCCACGCCGCCAAACAGAATTCGAACCTCACCCATCGCAGTATCGACGTTTTCAATCGTTGCGATCTCGTTTGTCGCGGCGGATCCCCGTAAATCTGCTTCATCGAACAGACGAACCAAAGGAGCGAGCGCGATATAGGCTGGTGGGACGGCGCCATAGGATATCGAAGCGCCGTCCCTGGTGGCTGCAATAAACCAAAGTCCGCGGTTCTCATCCTCGAGCGTCCTGAGCTGCGGCGTTTCCAACAGTTGTAAATTTCCCGAACTGTCGCGTGCCACGGCCCCGGCTACCACCGAGACGATCTTCCCCTCCATGGCGATGTTCGGCGACATGATCGTGGTAGCCCAAATGCAAAGCCCCAGGATCACTGAGGCGACCACGGCGATGATGACGAGGCTGAGTTGCCAGCTCAGCTTCCACCAAAGTGACGGGTTCGATCTCATCGCCACGTGCATCATTCCTCCTTCAGGAGATATCCAACGCCTCGGATGTTGTGGACCGCAACGCCGGCATTGGCATCCAGCAGTCGCTTGCGCAGCCTGGAGATATGCGCATCGAGCGCGTTCGACTGGATTTCTTCCTCGTAATTGTAGACCGCCGCTTCAAGCGTCGATCGAAGGACGGTTTTGTCCTTCCGCTTGGCCAGCGCCACAAGAACCAGGAGCTCGCGCCTGGGTAGATCGAGCGGGGTCGAATCCACGGTTACGTTCAGATGTAAGGGATCGATCATCATTCGTCCCGCAACAATGTCCGGTTCCGCCAGATTGGGCGGTCGCCTTAGCACCGCGCGCACGCGCGCCATCAGCTCTTCGACAAGGAAGGGCTTGCCGAGATAATCGTCAGCGCCGAAATCCAATCCCTCGACGCGCTCCAAGGGCTCATTGCGGGCCGTCAGCACGATAATAGGCGTGTCGATGCCCGCCCGCCTCAACTTCGGAATGAACGTCAGCCCTTCACCATCAGGCAAACGCCGGTCCAGGAGGATCGCATCGTAGGCATTCTGACGTGTCAGCTCGAAGGCGTCGGCGAGATGCATCGTGTGGTCGGTGACGATGCCATGCTTGCTCAGTGCCACCGACAGCGCAGCAGCCAACTCCCTCTCGTCTTCGATTAGCAGAAGTCTCATCAGCCCTTCGTCCCCTTGTCCTGTCCTTATCTACTGCCAAGGTTGCAGCAGCATTGCGGAGCTTGAAAGGCAGTCAGGTAATGCTGTTGCAATTGTCGACGCCTAGCAACGGGACCATCCAGTCGCGAAAACGCGATGCGATCACCAGCGGTGGTCCCCACTCTACATCCGGGGATAGTCGCTATGGCTTTTAAATGGACGGTGAGATTGACCAAAGCACATCCTGTTCTTCGTATCCTGACCAGGTATCTCCTGTCTGCCATCATATTGGGCGTGCTTTTGGGAGGACCGCTCGTTATCCTGCTTGTCAAATAGAGCTGGCGCCTTGAAGTCGCCCGCCGCTGGGCGTGAGGCTGGCAATTTGGTGTTCGCGCAGCATGATCTCGGCATTCAGCAGCAGGCGCTCGCCCGGCGGCAGGGGCCCATTGCATGGGCGTTCTCTCCGAGCTTGCGCAGCAAAAGCGCCATTGCGAGCCTGCCGATCTCGTTATAGTTCTGCGCCACCGTGGTAATCGGCGGACAGGCATAGCGCGATAGCGGATGATCGCCCGCTCCACGATCTGGCGCGGATCTGCCCCGGTTGGTTCATTTGGCTTTTACTGCACCGATTATTGCGCAGAGACAGGTGTTGGCTTCATGCGGGTTTTTCGGGCCGAGACCTGATGGATTTGAGACCTTTTATCTGTTCGGCGCATCGCTCGGCCGGCAACCGGCAGGCAATCGCCAGGACGAAGACGGCGAGCGAGAAGACAGTGATCGCGGCAATATCCCAGCCGAAGGGCAGGATACCCTTTCCGCCGAATGTACCGAGGTAGGAGAAGATGCCGATTCCCGCGAAATAGGGAACGAGCCAAGTTGCTTCCCGAAAGTCGAGCTTGCCCGGGGAGCGCAATCGCGCATGGATCAGGAAAAGCACGAGCCCCGCCAGAAGCGCCAGCCCCAGCCGCCAGAGCGTGTCCCATCCGCTCCAGTAGATGATCAGTGTCGCCACCACAAATGCCGGCGCGGCTATCCACATCAAAGCGGGCAGGCGCAGCGGGCGCGGCTGGTCCGGCAGCAGACGGCGCAGCGCCACGACGGTCACCGGCCCCACGACGAAGGACAGAACGATTGCGGAGCTGTTGAGCTGTACGATCTCCTGGAAAGGCATCAGCAGAAAGACCAGCGTGCTGAATACGAAATTGACCAGAAGCGCCAAAAGCGGGATGCGGCGTTTTGAAAGCCGCGTGAGAATTTTCGGAAAGAAGCCGTTTCTCGACAGCGCATAGGCGAGGCGCGCATTGGAACCGGTAGCCACCAGACCGCCGCCGAACGGGCCGAGAACGGCGCCGACGTTGAGCAGGCTGACGAGCCACAACAGTCCAAGCGAGGTGGCAATCGCCTCGATGGGGCCGAGCTGGGCATTGCTCAGCAGGCCGTTCCAGCCGTTGGACAGCATGTCGGACGGCATCGCGCCGACAAAAGCGAGCTGAAGGCTGCCATAGATGACAAAGCAGATCACGACCGACAGGATGAGCGCCAGGGGAACTGTGACGCCGGGACGATGGACCTCGCCCGCCATGTCGATCACATGGCGAAAACCGATAAAGGAAAAGATGATGCCGCCCGTCGATACGGCGGCAAAGATCCCGTGCAGGCCATAGGGCGAAAAGCCTCCCGCGCTGCTGAAATTGGCGGTGTCGAAACGCGCCCACATAAGCGTGACGATGATGACCAGCGGAATGGCGATCTTCACCCAGGTCAAAGCGGAATTGACCCTGGAAAAGAACTGTACGCCGACAGCATTGATGAGCGTGAAGAGGGCAAGAAATCCCGCTGCCAGCAAAAGGGTCGGCCAATCCGACATGTCGCCGCTGATCCAGCCGAGGTGGGGCGCAAGGTAACGCAGCATCGCCTCCACTTCGATCGGTGCCGTGGTGTTGTAACCGATCCAGGCACTCCACCCCATCGCCATCGCCACCACATTGCCATGACTGAACTGCGGAACACGGGCAATCCCGCCCGGCACCGGCAGCATGGCGGAAATCTCGGCGAATGTGAGCGCGATCAGGAGCATTGCTATGCCGCCGATGCCCCAGGCGATAATTGCCGCCGGTCCGGCCTGCTCGCTTGCAAGAAGTGGTGCGAACAACCAGCCTGAACCCAGGACGGCACTCACTGCCACGAACATGAGGCCGATCAACCCCATTTCGCGTTTCATATGGCCGCTTTTATTCACAATGCCCCAAGAGCTTTAAGTTCTTTTCTTAGTTTGCGCGATGATTCGTGACGACTGAGAGTGAAGATCGCCGACTCGGTGAATTTGTGCAAGAACAGCTTCAGTAAAATCCACCAGATGGTGTAGAAATCCCTATCGCCTGCTATTTTGACGTAGCGCAGCGCAAGGCGATCACAACCACGGGATCGGGGCAATCAGGACGCTGTATGCCACCGCCATCACCATGGCGGGTTACACGCAACCTGGATTACGCCACGCGGCAATCGCCGAGCTAGACGGGCCTTCCACCCACCATGCCGCCGATGAGGCCAACAAGCACGCTTCGAAAAAATGATCCTCTCGAGCATCTTGTAGCTCTGACAGGTCAACCTGTGATACTTCGATTCGATAACAATGGTGCCGGGGTGAACCGATGCAATATGTATTACGCAACACTTTGATGCAGATCCTCGGTTTTGGCGTCCTCGCGCTGGTATGGGCCAAGCACAGGCTGCAGGGCTACACCAAACCGAACACCGTAGCCGACGAAAATTGGGAAGGCCGCCACGCCTATGTGCAGGACGTGGTCGAGTCGTGGCTTCGCTTCATGCCGCGGGACGTGGAGATCAGGGATCGCGATGTTCTCGAGCTTGGGCCCGGCTCCTCACTTGGAACGGGAGCGCTCTTGCTGGCGCATGGCGCGCGGTCCTATCTGGCTGTCGATGCGTTCCGCCTCACGGGCGGAGAGCCCGCCAGCTTTTTTGCGGAGACGATAGACCGATTTCCCCATCGTCTGAAAAAAGCAGACATTGCCCGTGCCAAGACGTCGACCGCCAAGCGTACCGATGAATTCGACTATCAGGTCGAGGCGGATTTCGACATTGCGAAGCTCGCCGGCGGCAGACAATTCGACATGATCGTCAGTTGCGCGGCCTTCGAGCACTTTGATGACATCGACCGGACGATCGCCGATATCAGCCAAGTCGCGCGTCCCGGCTGCGTCAGTCTCCACATCGTCGATTTCCAGACGCATTCGCGCTGGATCCGTGATCGCGATCCGAACAATATCTACCGATTCCCCAATTGGCTCTACGCAATGCTGTCGTTTCCCGGGCAGCCGAACCGCAAGCGCCCCGCCGACTACAGGCGCGCGTTCGAGAAGAACGGCTGGAAGGATGTTCGGGTCGTGCCTGCGGTATCGATCGGTCAGGATATTCTCGCCCCGTCTCTCCAAGGCCTCGCTGCCCCATTCAACGGCCCCGACATGGACATGTCCATGCTGCATGGCGTCGTCATCGCGTTCCGCCCCTGAACGATCCAGTGGGCTTGGACCTTTGGTCCACGGCTTAAACGTCAAGACGGACGTGCCCAGTGAAACGGTCAAGCAGACATTCGCCTTGCCGCTCTGATCAGGTTGGACTGCCGCTCGCGGATGGCCCCGAACGGCCCTCTACCCTGTTTCAGCTTGTGAAACCGTAGTACTGAGCGAAGCTGTTTTCGATGCCTCGGCAATCAGAACGGCATTGCTTTCGGCTAACTCACTGGAGGGCAGCATCGCGCCATCCTCCAGCCCAATCCGCGCATCGACGCCGCGGCGAATGGACTCGTGATAAAACGGCCACATGGTCGTTTCGGACCCGTGCAAGAGGCGCGGCAGGGTGAGAGAGGCCTCATCGAGGATCGCGAATATCGCGTTCGCCACGGCGAGCCCCTCCTTGAAATCCTGTTCATCGATTTCGATGAGCACGCGAAGGCATTGTCGGGCAAGGCGGAGATTGACGAAACGGCGCGCGTCGGCGGGCGACCCAAGGCCGGCCTCCACACCGACGCCCTTCTGCAGCATCAAGTCGATGACCTCCGGCGCATCCTCTTCCTCAAGATTGACCGACACGTAATCAGGCAGCGCTGTCCAGTTCTCGATTTGCCGCTGGCGCGCTCGGCCGCCGGGCCTGATCCACCCTCCGGTCGATAGTCCGACGGGAATGCCCGGCACGCTTGCCCGCACCGCGCCGAGCGCCGCAGCCACGTCGTCAGGATCGAGGCTCTCGAAGCCGTCGCGGTCGCGAGGGTGAATGTGAAGCTCGGCGGCACCGGCATCGACGACAGCGCGGGCGTCGACGGCGATCTCCTCGGGGGAAAGCGGAACCGCCGGATGAAAAGTCCTGGTGCGGCCTCCGTTGAGACATGCCTGCAGCATTTCCGTTGCCTTCATCTTCCTGCTCGATCAGCATAGCCTGGAAAACGGCACGTTCAACTGACAGATGGTGCCTGTGGATAGCGGATATTGAAGGCGCTCTTTGATAAAGGTTATCCGCTGTTCACTGCCGATCCGCATGTTGCCGATCTTTCAGGTCTCCCGCTATGGACAGGCGGGTCATTCGATATGAGCAAGGCCTGATGACGGAAAAATGGGCGGCCAATTTCGTTCCCTACCGGCATCTCCCATCCATTGCGGAAACGAACCGATCGAAAACCGCGTCCGATCCCACCTGGCCGCCCTTGAGCATCAGTCGCATATCGTTCCGCTGTACGACGTTTGAGCCCGCGACGCAGATGGCGACGCCGGTGTCCAACTGTTCCTCGAAAGCCAGGCTGTCGAAGCCAAGCCGACGGACGACGACGCTTGAGGTATCCCCGCCGGCTATTCCCAAAGCGCGAACGGCGTGCCGATCGAGCGTGGCGGCGACCAGATCAGCCAGTTTGTGCGAGAGCTCGGCTCCACCGGAGCGGTAATTCTCGGACGGGGTGAGATATGCCAGTACGTTCTCATCGGTTGCCAGCGCCGCAGCGCAGCGCGCTGCGAACTGGCCGACCGTGGTCTCATTCGCCAGGTCTTGCGAACGGATCGGCACGCGGTTGAAGCGGCGGGCGGCTTCCACCTGGGCGGCGGTGACCTCCGAGCGGCTGCCAGCCACGACGAGACATGGTCCCCTGTTTCCGTTATCTCGCGCCGGAACCACCGGGCCGTGCGGCCGAGGGGCACTGGCAAGCGCTTCTGCGACGCTGCTGGCCCCAATGATCAGCAGCGGACGATCATTGCTGCCGAAGCCGTCCAACGCGGCGCCTATCGTGTCGAGATGTGCCTGATTGCAGGCGTCGAAAAGCATGTGCCGTTGGCCTGCGCGCAAAAGGCCTTCGATGTGTGCCTTCAGGGCGGCAGGACCTTCCTCTATCGTCGGCCATGCAACGAGTTGCAGTCCCTGGAAGTCCTGCCGTGCAAGATGGATGCGCAGGTCTGCTTCCGTCATCGGCGTGATCGGATGGCGGCGCATTACCGGGTGCCGGTCGATCCGATCGACCTGGCCGTTTGGACCGCGCGCGAAGAGATTTCCGAATGCGCAATAGCGCCCGAGGCTCGGCTGCCCGCCAATGATTGCCACGAGTTCAGGGGCGAGATGGTGTTCCAGCGCGGTGACCGCGGCTCCGATGCTGCCCACTTCGCGGCTGGAATCAAAGGTAGAACATATTTTGTAGTGCACGATCCGGGGCGACAGCGCCCTGAGCCCAGGCGCCATCGTCTCGATCTGTGTGGTGATGACGTTGGGCGGCAGCGCACGGAACTCGGTGGCTATGCCGACCGCATCGAGACGCTCCTCTGCAATAGCTTCAGGGTCCGGTGGGTCGAGGAACAGGCGGACGCGCCGCCCGGCGCGCGCCAGCGTTGCAAGCGTGTCCGATGCTCCGGTGAAATCGTCGCCGACGAAAACATACTCGACCGCCACCGTCAGCCTCCGAAGAACCCGAGAGCCGCACGCAATTCCGGCAGGCCTTCCGCGGCCTTTTTGAGCGGCGTTCCCGATGCCACGGCCTCATAGGCCTGGCGAAGGCTCTTCACACCGGCTGCCGGGCCGTCGGGGTGGGCCAAAATTCCGCCGCCGGCAAGGAACATGAAGTCGGCCGAGCCGATGGCCTCGTGGGTCAGGGGCAGGGTGCCCGCCCATTGGCCGGAGGAGAAGACGGGCAGCACCGCATCCGCGTCGTCCGCCGCGTCGGCGGCGAGCGGCCGCAGGCAACGGCGGGCGGAGGAGGCCACCTCCTCTGCAGGATCCGAGAACTTGCCGCCCATGCCGTGGACGTGCATGTGATCAATGCCTGCAAGACGATAGAGCGCCTGGTAGGCGTTGAAGCTGATACCAAGTGCCGGGTGGCGCGAGAAGGCGCCGAAGCCGTTTCTATGGCCGTGAAGGGCAAGCGGGGTGGAGCGCCGAAGGCTCTGGAGGGCGGACAGGCCGCACCAGTTGAGGCTTGCCATCACGCAGGAGCCACCTTCGCTTTCCACCAGGTCGGCGTGGCGGCGCATGGCATCGGTTTCATCGGTTACGTTGAAGGCCACCATGACGTCCCGGCCAGTACGCTCGCGATAGGCTCGAACCTTTCGCATGACCGCCGGAACCCGCTCGGCAAGCGGAGCGTGGTCCGGATCGGCGCAGACTTCGTCGTCCTTGATGAAGTCGACACCCGCCTCGCAGAGCAGGCCTACGAGATCCGCGATCTCCGATGCGGCCATGCCTACATTGGGCTTGATGATGGTGCCGAAGAACGGCCGATCCTCGACGCCAAGCTTCCGGCGCGTTCCCTGAACACCGAGACGCGGCCGTTCGAAGCGCTCGCGATAGGCCTGCGGAAGCGAGACATCGACCAGCCGGAGCCCGGTGACCTCTCCCAGATCGTAGAGATTACCGGCGAGGGTCGCCGCAAGCGTGGGCAGGTTGGCGCCTATATTGGCGATTGGAAAGGCAATCCTCACCATCGCCCGCCGGTAGGGACCGGCAGTTCCCTTGCGTTCCAGATAGGCGCTCGCGAGGCTGGGTCGCGCCAGCGGCTTCAGCTCTTCAATCGACAGAACCTTGGCTGCGGCGCGCTCGCGCAGCGCCTCCGTCTCGCCGGCGACACGGACAAAGGTTCCGCTGCTCTGCTCGCCGGCCATGATCGCCGCTACTTTCTCAGGCTCGAGCGGCGTCTCGATCAGGTAACGGGCTTCTACGGTTGCGGTCTTCATCGGGGACCTCACAGCGATGAAAGGTCGGGGAAAGGGCGGATCGGGTCAAAGCCGTCCCAGCCGTCGGACGCTTGGCGGATCAGGTCGAAAAGCCGGCCTTTCGGTCCCATGACCTCCGAGAGCTCGATCACCGTGCCGGGATGGGCCTCCCGGTCGAAATAGACGAAACGGCCGTTTGCCCCGACCTTGCCGCTCATCTTCCGTGTGAAGCCTTCCGCTTCCATGCGGGCGAGATCGGCATCGTAATCCCTCGTCCAGTAGGCGACATGCTGCAGGCCGCGGTGGCCGGCGTGCATGAAGTCGCGGTACATGGAGGGGGCATCGTTGCGCGTCTGGATCAACTCGACCTGCAAGGCGCCGCTATTGGCAAGGGCGACGGAGTTGTGGACCTCATAGGCCCGGCCATCATAGCGATAATCCTCGATCGGCACCCGGGGATTGTAGAACCAGGGCCCGACACCCATGGCCGAATGCCAGTGCGCCATGGCGGCTTCGATGTCGTCGACCACATAACCGAGCTGGCGGATCGCGCCTAGAAATCTGCTCATCTTCGAATCCTATTGCATCAAGAGTCTTGGGAGCCAGGTCGAGATCGCGGGAACGGCGGAGACGACCAGCAGCGAAAGAAAGAGAGGTATCAGGAAGGGCAGCACGCCACGGATCACCGCATGCACCGGCATTTTGGCGACGATGGACACCATATAGAGGCTCATGCCTATGGGTGGGGTGAGCAGGCCGATCATCAGGTTGAGCACGAAGACGATGCCGAGTTGGAGAGGGTCGACACCTGCCGCATGGAGCGCGGGGGCGACAATCGGCGCGATGATCAGGATGGCGGCGATCGATTCCAGTACCATGCCGACGACGAGGAGCAGAAGATTGACGAGCAGAAGCAGGACGAAGGGATCGTCCGACAGCCCGAGCAGGAGGGCGCCTGCCTTGGCCGGCACGCGATCGAGGGTGAGCACCCAGGCAAAGACGGCGGCGGTAGAGACGATGAAAAGGATGCTGGCGGTGGCCTCCACCGTCTCGCGCAGGCTTTCCCATACGGCCCGCAGCGTCAGCGTCCGGTATACGGCAAAGCCGATCACAAGCGCATAGGCCACGGTGACGCCAGCTACCTCGGTGGGACCGAACCAGCCGCTCAGAAGGCCGCCGATGAGGAGAACCGGAGTAAGCAGTGCCGGGAAGGAGACGAATGCTTTCTTCACCACGGCGCGCATGGATGGGCTGACGGTGTCGCGCGGCAAATCGTAGAGGCGGGCGATGATCGCGACCTGGACCATCAGGAAGAACGTGATGAGCAGTGCTGGAATGATGCCCGCGATCAGGAGTTGCACCGCCGAGACATTGGCGACGCTGGCATAGATGATGATGGGGATCGAGGGCGGGAAGATCGGCCCGATCGTTGCCGCGGCGATGGTGATCCCGGCGGCGAAGTTCTTCTTGTAACCTTGGCCTGTCATCTGGTCGATCTGGATCTTCCCCAACGCGCCGATGTCGGCGAGTGCAGCGCCCGAGACACCTGAGAAAATCAGGCTGACGAGGATCGACACCTGGGCCACCGCACCGCGGATGCGGCCGACCATGAGGCGCACCAGATCGAAGATGTGCGTCGTCACGCCCATCGCGTTCAAGAGGCTTGCCGCCAGGATGAACAGCGGAACGGCAAGCAGCGGCGTTGAATCGAGCGCATTGACGGCGCGCTGCGCCAGCACGTTGACGGGAAGTCCATAGGCGACGATCACGAGCGCCGAGGAAAGCCCGAGCGAGACGGCAATCGGTGCGCCGAGCACAAGCGTCACGGCGAAGACAAGAAGAAGGACGAGGCTCATGATGCTGCACTATCCCCAGGTGCCGGCTCGCTCTCCAGGAAGAGGCCTGCGAGGCGGACGACGGCTATCAGCAGAAGCAGCACGAAGCCGGCAAGTGCTGGAGCGTAGAACAGCCAGTTGGGTATGCCGATGGCGGGTGAGGAGAACTTTCCAGCACGGGAAAGAAAGGACTGGAAGCCGTAGAGTGTAAGCAGGCAGAAGACCAGAATGGCAGTCTCGATGAGCATGAATGCATAGCGCCGGAGGCGCCGCGGCAGCATCATCGGCACCAGATCGACCGCGACGTGCTGACCGCGCAGAGCCAGCAGCGGCACACACAGGAAGACCAGCGCGATGCCGCTGAACCGCGCGAGTTCATCCGCCCATGGCATGCCGAGGTCGAAGACGTTGCGGCCGACGACCTGGCCGACGACGAGCGATGCCATCAGCACAAGCAAAAGGATCGCCGCGAACCGGCAGGCAAGCGAGACCGCCTCCAGCGCCCCATATGCCGTTCTGACGGCGGAACTGATATGCATTGCCTGGCTCCCGGTCCGTGAACGCCGCTTCTCAGCGGATCGCCCCGATCTTTTCGTAAAGCGCGCCGTATTTCTCGCCGAAACGCGCCTGCACGAGCTTGTCGACCGAACTGCGGAACGCCTTGATGTCCAGCCCGTCCTGGGGGCCGATCACGGTCATGCCGTGTTCGCGCAAGGCCTGCGTGTCCTTCTCCTCGCTGTCCTGGATCGCCTTGGTGGCGCGGTCGCGGATTTCGGCCGCAGCCTTCGTGACCGCTTCCTTGTGCGCGTCGGAAAGCCCTTGCCAGGCATCCTCGTTCATAACGACGACCTCGGCGTTGGACATGTGCCCCGTCAACATGAGATGCGACTGCACCTCGTAAAGCTTGACGTTGAGAATGACGTTCACCGGATTTTCCTGGCCGGCGACGACGCCGGTCGCAAGCGCGGTCGGCACCTCCGACCAATCGACGGGAACAGCCGCCGCTCCCATGCCCTCGACGGCGGTGGTGTAGATCGGGAACGGAACGGCGCGGATCTTCTCACCGGCGAGATCGGCCGGCGAATAGACCGCCTTGTTCGCGGTCAGGTTCCGGCGGCCGAAATAATGGGCATAGATGACACGCACATTCGCCGCTTCGATCAGGCCCTGGTTGAGTTCCTGCATCACCGGGGAATTGACGTCCATCACCTTCATCAGATGGTCGACATCACGGTAGAGATAGGGCGTATCGAGAGCCGCGAAGGGTTCATAAAGGGAACCGATGCCGCCGGCCGTATTGTGCGAGAAGGCGATGGTGCCGAGAGAAACAGCCTCGGCGAGCTCCTGCAGCTTGCCGAGTTGCGAAGACGGAAACACCTCGATGGCAAGGTCACCGCCCGATTGCTTGGCCACCGCTTCCGCAAACCAGTCGGCCTGTGCGCCCGCGACGCTGGCCGGCTCGTTGTTGTGGCCGTAGCGCAGGGTCACCGATTGCGCGCGTGAAAGGCCGGGAAACATGGTGGCGGCGCTCGCCCCAAGACCGAGCGCAAGCGCCGATCGGCGGTTGATGCGCTGCGCACCATGATGCATCGAATTCCGGTTCATTGGATACTCCTCCCATGACATGTTCTGACGGACCGCAGACAGCAGCCCTTTGCGGTTTCCTCCCGAAGGACGCTGCCTACTTGACACAAGGCTAAGAATTCCCATGCTTCTGGTCAAACGGGAAAATTTGAGGTTTTTTGAGGTGTCATCTATTCAGGGAAGCGGCCCGGCACCGCTCATGACGGACGTGGCGGAAGCGGCCCGCGTTTCGCTGGCCACGGTCGACCGGGTGCTGAACCGGCGCAAGGGCGTGAAAGCCCGCACCGTCGAGCTCGTGCTCCGGACCGCACTCGATCTGGGTTATCTGAGCGAGGCGGAGTATGGCAGGCTTTCGCATCCCCGGCCGCCGAATGTCGTCTTTCTGCTGCCCATGGGTGGGAATCCCTATCTGCGCCTTCTTGGCGACAAGGTGAGGACCTTCGCCCAGTCGAAGTCGCGTGAAGAAGCGCAGGTGCGCTGCTTCTTCATCGAAAGCTTCGATGCGGGGGCGCTCGCCGGCGCAATCCGTCATCATGCCGGCTGGGCCGACGGGATCGTCTTCATGGCAATCGACCATCCGCTGGTGCGCGAGGCGGTCGAAGAGGTTTCAGCTGCCGGCAAGCGCATCGTGACCATCGTCTCAGACCTGCAGCATTCGCTGCGCGATGCCTATGTCGGACTCGATAACCAAGCTGCCGGCCGCACGGCAGGGTACTTGCTCGGCCGGTTCTGCCGGGCGCAGAAGGGCAGCGTCGCCCTCGTTGCGGGAAGCCGCAACTATCGTGCCCATGCCGAGCGCGAGATGGGATTCCTTGGCCTGTTTGAAGAGCTTTATCCCGACCTGCAGGTCATCGGCATGCGCGAGGGGCATGACGACCGCGATGAAAATTATCGTCACGCGCTTTCGCTTCTGGAGCAGAACAGCGACCTTGTCGGCATCTACAATGTCGGCGGTTCATCCGACGGCATTGGCCGTGCCCTGCAGGAAAAAGGCAGATCCGGCGAAGTGATCTTCATCGGACACGGATTGACGGCGGACACGCGCCGGCTGCTGATCGCCGGAACCATGGACGTCGTGATCAATTCCGACCCGGATATGCTGCTGGGGACGACGCTTCGCGTCTTCCGCGATCTTCAGCGTGGCGATATCCTCAATCCAGCGGTGCTGTCGCCGGTCAAGATGGATATCATCTTCCGCGAGAACATTCCTCCCGTTCAATCCGTCGCCGGCGGTGCCGCAACACGTCGTGGCCGGCACCCGTTTTGAACCATTTCGTTGCATCAAATAACGACTGCGATCGGGGCTGGCGGCGGCCCTGCCTGGGCGAAAACAATACCCGAGCAGATATATTTGGCTGTTGAAAGCAAAAATTAACCACATTTGGCCATCTTTTCTCAATCACATGGTCATGAGGGGGTCGCTTGCCGGCCCAAAAACCCCTTGCGGGGATGTACTGGTTTGGTAGGCGTTGGTGAGTAAGATTATTCGTGTACAGTCTTTGCGCCGTCTGGTGCGGTCGCTGCTAATCACTTGCGTTGCCGCCGCTTTTGCTGGCGCGGCCATGTGGTCGGTGGCCGGTATCGTCGCGATGACTGGGTCTTTCGCCTTCGGTTCAGGTCCCTTTTTGCCCAAGCCAAGGCTCTATTCAGTCGAGCGGGCGAACGCGGAATCTCTGGATATGCAAGCCATGAAGGACAAGGCGCTGGAGTTCATCGCAGCCCTGGAGGCATCCGCCACGTCCGTAAATGTTGCCGGTGGAAAATCCGCCCGTCTGTCCGATCCCGCCGAGCCACCGCGCCTTATGGCAAAGATTGATACGCCCGCGGCGGAACGGTTCGGGCGGCCAGCCAGCGGCCCGGCCGGGCAGCCCCAGACGATCCTGGCCTATGCCGACCCCACGCCCGGCGGAGCGGCCAGCGCCGCCCTGTCCACTTGGCTGGCGGCATCGCTGGAGGAAAATCCTGACGCATCGCAGGAGCCGGATCTCGAAACGGGCGACGACGTGGCGGCTTTGCCCGGCTTCGACGGCGATCCCTCCGACATTCCCCTGCCGCAACTCCGCCCGCGTGGCGAAGAAGGCCGCAAGCTCGCCGAGCAAATGGCGGAATCCGCCGTGCAGCCGGTCGAAGAGCCGCCACTGCCGAAATCCGCCCCTCAACGCGAGACGTCAAAGCCGCAGGTGCTCGCCTACGCGCGGCCGGATAATCCAACCGAGAAGGCGAGAGGCGGCGGCTTTGGTAAAACATTACGTGATCTGTTTGGTGGCGGGCCCAAGCCGGAACACGGCGTGGCGGTCTACGACATCAGCGCGGCGAAGGTCTATATGCCCGACGGCAGCGTGCTCGAGGCCCATTCCGGCATTGGCAAGATGGCCGATAATCCGCGTTACGCGAATGTCAAGATGAAAGGACCGACCCCGCCGCATACCTATAACCTCAAAATGCGTGAAAAACGCTTCCATGGTGTCGAGGCGATCCGCATGCTGCCTGTAGACGGCAGGAATAAATATGGCCGCGACGGCTTTCTCACCCATAGCTACCTGCTGCGTGGCAGGGAAGGGGAATCGCATGGCTGTGTCGCCTTCAAGAATTACGACCGTTTTCTCAAGGCTTTCAAACAGGGCAAGGTCAAGCAACTCGTCGTGGTGCCGAGCCGGGGACAGGCGACCATGCAGCTTGTCTCCAACGGCAAGAGCATCTGACGGGGGCTGGACCGGCTTGCACTCGGCAAGCGGCCTTTCCACAGGCGAATGCGCGTTGAGATTGGCGAGCGCCCGGCCGAGTTGTGCGGCTAAAGCGAGAATCCTTGCGTTCCGGGATCCATCTTTTTCTTGATCATGTCATCGACGGTAGCGGCAACTGTTTGAAAAGCGTGGTTCTTCTCCAGGCTGCGCCGGAAGATGATGCCTGAATGGAACGTATCGCCGGGCATGTCGACGGCGACGGTGCGCAAATTGAAGCCGGGCACGATGCGCATGAAATTATCGGGCAGGTAGGAGAGATAATCGCCCTCCTGGATCATGATGAGCGCTGCTATAATGGTCTCGCAGAATACGGAAGCGCTTTTGCGTCGGCCGGTTCTGGCCTCGATGTGCTCCATCGCAAGATCGAGATAGCCCCAGTCATTCTGGTAGGAAAGCCAGGGATAATCGAGCAGCTTTTCCAGATCCCCAGGCGATTCCTGCAATATCGGATGATCCTGGCGGGAAATGACATGCATTTGCGCCTGAAAAAACCGCTTGCGTGTCAGAAATGACGGCAGCATCTCCTCGCTTGCAAACCCGCCGCAGAAAACATCGAGATCGCCATTCCGGAGGCGCGGTATCGCATCGGCATAATCCATCGAAAGAAGATGTATCTGCATGGCGGGGTAGCGCTTCTGCGCGGCCACGATGGCCGGAGGTAGCAGATAGGACACCCAAACGGGCGCTGCCGCCATCTTCAGCGTTCCGGCTTCGCCTTGCAGGAGTGTGCCGAGCTCCGTTTCGGCGACCTGGCATTCGCGCAAGATGTGTTTTGTATGATTGACGATGTGCTCGCCGAACTGGGTCAGCTTCACACCGCGCGGATGGCGCAGGAAAAGCTTTGCACCCAGATGCTCTTCCAGCAGCTTGACCGAACGGGTCAGCGCGGGCTGGGTAATGTTCAAACGCTCTGCCGCAGCATGCAGATTGCCGCATTCCACAATGACGAGCACGCGCTTCAAATCAGGCAGTCGGTCAAACATGCGATCAGCTTTTCTTATCGATTTCGTACTTCTCGGCATTGTACATCATCACGGAATGCTGGCAAAACTTTAGTGCCGAAACGCATGAAGACCATTTGGGAGGATGGCGCGTGGTTATCTGCCGAGGGCTATAAGGGCCCCTTTGGCCTGCAATCGGCAAATTCAATCTGATGCTGAACCCTGATGCTGAATAGCCTGCCGGCAAAACGCCGGGTGACCTGGAGCATGGCGTGCCGAAACCCCTGAATATTCTTCTCATCACAACGGACCAGCAGCACTATTCGACGCTCGGCGTGCTCAATGACAAGATCCGCACGCCCAATCTCGACCGGCTCTGCCGGGAAGGCATGCGCTTCGAGCGCGCCTATTGTCCCAGCCCCGTTTGCACTCCATCGCGCGGAAGCATCATTACCGGGCTTTATCCATCACATCATGGCGCATGGACCATCGGCGTCAAACTGCCCGAAAACGTCCCAACGATCGGCGAAAGACTTGTAAGGGCCGGGTACAAAACCGGTCTCATCGGAAAAGCGCATTTTCAACCGCTTGCCTCGACGGCCGAATGTCCGTCACTCGAAGCCCATCCGACCTTGCGCGATCTGGACTTCTGGCGAAGCTTTAGGGATCAATGGTACGGCTTTCAGCACGTGGAACTGGCCCGCAACCATGCCGACGAGAACCTGGTCGGTCAGCACTATGCCATCTGGCTCGAGGAGCATGGCCTGGCGGATTGGAAGGAATATTTCCAGCCGGTGGCGGGGGATAAATCCCGTATGGCGCCGACCACGCTTGCCGACCATCCCTATTGGGTTCGCCGGGATCGTTCGTGGAAGCTGCCGCAGGAATTGCACTACACGCACTGGACCGGCGAGCGTTCTCTCGCCTATCTGGATGAGCGCGCGAAGGATGGTGCGCCGTTCTTCCTGTGGACCAGTTTCCACGATCCGCACCCGCCCTATGCCATCAGCGAGCCCTGGGCCTCGATGTATGATCCAGCCGACATGGTGCCGGGAGCATTGGTTCCGGGCGAACACGATAAGAACCCGCCGCATTTTCGCATGACCCAGGAGGTTTCGCCTGATTTCCGGGCCTGGCACAAGCCGTTCGAGGCGCATGGATGCGACAGTCACCTCTATCCCGTCGACGAACTGAAGAAGGATATGGCGGTCTATTACGGCATGATGAGCTTTCTCGACGAGGAAATCGGCCGGCTTCTCGACAGGCTGGACGAGTTGGGGATGACGGAGAACACGTTGGTGGTCTTTGCCACCGATCATGGCCATTTTCTCGGTCAGCACGGCCTCGTGGCCAAAGGACCGTTCCACTACGAGGACATGCTTCGCATTCCGATGATCGTCCGGCAGCCGGGCACCGTTCCCGCCGGCGTTGTCAGCGATGCGTTGCAGAGCCTGGTCGATTTCACGCCGACGGTTCTTGATGCAACGGGGCTTGGAAACCAGGCGGCAAGCCTGCAGGGCGTTTCTCAATATGGTGTGTGGACCGGGAAGGAGGAGCGCAAACGCGATTTCATCTTGTGCGAGAACCGGCACAACCCCGGCATGCCGCATCTCATTTCATATGTGAACGACCGCTACAAGATAACGGTTTATAAAGAGGGACCCCATGGCGAAATATTCGATCTTGAGGAGGATCCCGCCGAGATCGATAATCTTTGGAACGAACCGCAATTGGCCGGGCTTAGGCAGGGGCTTACCCATGAAATGCTGCAGGGCCTGATGCGTTCCGAGCCGATGAAGATGCCCCGCGTGGCGCAAGCATGACGGAGGGCCACGCCAATAATGCAGTCGCGCCGGTTGGGCTGGCGCGCGAGCAATCCCTAGGGAAACAGCCGATGGCAAGAAGCCCATGGAGATATTTCCCCGATCCGGCATTGCTGGCGCTCAATGTCGGCGCCTTTGCCGCGGGGCTGGCCGGCTGGGCGCTGGTTACTCATTTCGGCGTCGTCGGCCTGCCGGGTCCTCTGGAAGTGTTTTCGCGGGCCGTCGATCTGATCCGCAACGGGCAATTGCCGATCGATATATTCGCCAGCCTGAAGCGCGTTTTGACAGGGTTTCTCCTGGGGGTGGCGCTGGCGATTCCGATCGGGTTCCTGATGGGATGGTACAAGGTGGCGCGCGGGCTGATCGAGCCCTATGTCCAGTTCTTCCGGATGATACCCCCATTGGCCGTCATTCCCCTTGCTATCGTCACCATGGGGATTGACGAGGCGCCAAAGATATTCGTCATCTTCCTGGCATCGTTCCTGTCGAGCGTGGTCGCGACCTATCAGGGCGTCATCAGCGTCGACAAGACGCTTATCAACGCTGCCCGCGTTCTTGGGGCGAAGGACGGCACGATCTTCTGGCGGGTCATCATACCTGCATCGACACCCTTCATCCTTGTCGGCATCAGGATCGGCCTTGGCTCTTCCTGGGCGACTGTGGTGGCGGCCGAGCTGATCGCCGCGCAATCGGGGCTCGGATTTCGCATGCAGCAGGCGCAGCTCTATTACGATCTGCCGACGATCTTCGTCAGCCTCATCGTCATTGGCATTCTGGGGTTGGTCATGGATCGGGTCCTTATCCTTACCGAGCGCAAACTCACGGTCTGGCAGGAGCGCGTATGAAGCCCAAGATCTCCTTTCAGGGCGTCTCGCGCCAATTCGATCTCGGACAGGGGGAAACCTTTCTAGCCCTCGACCGTCTGTCGCTGGATATAGCCGACGGGGAATTCGTGACGGTCGTCGGCCCATCCGGTTGCGGCAAGTCGACGGCGATGAATATCGCGGCGGGCTTGATGGCGCCCACCGCAGGTGCAGTGCTCGTAGACGGAGTTGAGGTCTCGGGCCCCGGACCGGAGCGCGGCGTCATATTCCAGCAATATGCGCTGTTCCCGTGGCTGACCGTTCAGGAAAATGTCGAGTTCGGGTTGAAAATCGCCGGGGTAGGGCGCGGCGAGCGAAAGAAGACGGCTGACCATTTCATCGAACTTGTCGGGTTGTCGCGCTTTGCCGATGCCTTGCCGAAAATGCTCTCGGGCGGCATGAAGCAGCGTTGCGCGATCGCACGAGCCTACGCGGTCAATCCGAAGATACTGCTCATGGACGAGCCTTTCGGCGCGCTGGATGCCTTGACCCGTGTGCAATTGCAGGACCAGCTTCTCAGCACATGGAGCAAGGAGCGCCGAACCGTCATGTTCATCACTCATGATGTCGATGAGGCGGTTTATCTGGCAAACAGGGTCGTCATCATGGCGGCCAAGCCCGGCAGGCTGCACCGGATCATCGACGTCGACCTGCCTTATCCGCGCAATGAGGCCATCCGGCTTTCGCCCGAGTTCACTGCCATTCGCAACGGCGTTTGGCATGAGGTTTATCACCAGCACGCATCTCAATCAGAAAATCAGGCAGACAATAAAGCTTTGGAGGAGAACTGAAATGCGCATCACCAGACGACAGTTTGTAGCAGGTACTTCCGTCGCGACGGCCGCACTTGCCTTTGGCGGACGCAGCGCCCATGCCGATCAGGAGACGGTCCGTATCGGTTACATAGGCGATTTCAACGGTGGCAGTCTTTATGCCATTGCGCAGGATCAGGGCTATTGGGAGCCGGAAGGCCTGGTTCCTGATCTGAAGGTCTTTACCAACGGTCCGTTGCAGATCCAGGCGCTGGGCGCCGGCAGCCTCGACTTCGGCTATATCGGACCGGGCGCCTTGTGGCTCCCGGCGAGCGGCAAGACCAAGGTGGTCAGCATCAACTCGATCGGCTTTGCCGACCGCGTGATCGCGCAGGGCGGCATCGCCTCCATGGCCGATCTGAAGGGCAAGAAGGTGGGCGTGCCGGAGGGGACCTCCGGGGACATGGTGCTGAGGCTCGCCTTGGAGAAGGCGGGACTGACCGTTGACGACATCGAGCAGATCAAGATGGATCCCAGCACCGTCGTGGCGGCATTTTCCTCCAAGCAGATCGATGCTGCCGGGATATGGTATCCGCTGATCGGGATCATCAAGAAGAACGTGCCGGATATGAAGGAGCTCGCCGGCAGCCGGGACTTCTATCCGGAGCACAGCTTTCCGACAGCCATGGTCGCCCGCAATGAAGTGGTGACGGAACAGCCTGAGTTTACCGCTAAATTCATCCGGGTTTTGAAGAAGGCGATGGATTTTCGCGCCAAGAACATGGAAAAATCCATCGAACTGACCTCGGCTCTGCTCGGTGTTTCCGCTGAGAACGTCAAGGCGGATGCGGCCAACAGCCAATATTTCAGTACTGGCGAACTTGTCGGCTTCACCAAGGACGGCACGGTCGACAAATGGCTGTCGGGCATGAATGCGCTTTTCACGTCCTTCGGGAAACTCGACAAGCCGCTGCCGCCCAAAGATTTCTACACCGCCGACATCTTCATTGCCGGTTAGGTTTTGCCTCACCACCCGGCCGCGTCGTGGCCGGGTGGTGACGCCAGTCGCAATCTGACGGAGGCAATCATGAACATCCTTTACATCGACATAGACAGCCTGCGCCGCGATCATCTTGGTTGTTACGGATATCACCGCGACACATCGCCCAATATCGACCGGATCGCCGCCGAGGGCATCAGGTTCGAAAACGTCTATGTCTCCGACGTTCCCTGCCATCCCTCGCGCACCGCGCTTTGGAGCGGACGCTTCGGAATGCGGACCGGCGTCGTGGGCCATGGGGGAACCGCCTGCGAGCCATTCCACGAAGGTGCCGACCGCGCATGGGCCGGGACTTTCCAGAAGGATGGCTGGATGAAGGCGCTTCGCGATCTTGGCTACTACACAGCCACGATCAGCAGTTTCGGAGAGCGGCACGGCTGCTGGCACTGGTATGCGGGCTTCAACGAGGTGATCAATCCCGGAAAGACCGGGATGGAAAATGCCGACGAGGTCGTTCCCAAAGCAGTCGACTGGTTGCGCCGCAACGGCTCGGACAGAAACTGGTTCCTGCATGTCAATGTCTGGGATCCGCACACACCCTATCGCGTGCCCGAAGCCTATGGCGACCCCTTCGCCGGCGAGCCGGGGCCGCAATGGATGACCGAGGACGTGTTTGCCAAGTCGATCGCCGGTTATGGACCGCACAGTCCTCTCGAGCCGACAGGTTTCACCGAAGAAAACCAACAATCGGTCTATCCCCGTGCTCCCACGCCCATCGACAGCATGGCGCGCGCCAAGGCCTGGTTCGACGGCTACGATACTGGAATTCGCTATGCCGATGATCATATCGCGCTTTTGGTCGAGGAGTTGAAAAGGCAGGACCTTTTTGAAAAGACCATCATTGTCATCGGCGCAGATCACGGCGAGAACATGGGCGAACTGAATGTCTGGGGCGACCATCAGACAGCAGATGAATTCACGTGCAATGTGCCGCTGATCATTCGCTGGCCGGGGGCCGCCGATATGCGGGGCGTGAACAGCGGACTGCACTATCATTTCGACTGGCCGGCCACGCTCATCGATCGGCTCGGAGGCAAGATACCGGATGTCTGGGACGGACGTTCATTCAGCGCCGCGCTCTCACAAGGGGCTGATGGCGGGCGAGATTATCTGATCACGAGCCAGGGCGCCTGGGCGGCGCAACGCGGCGTCAGGTTTTGCCATGACGATGCGGACTGGCTGATGCTGCGAACCTATCATGATGGATACAAGGATTTCGGGCCGACGACCCTGTTCAACCTGACGGACGATCCGCATGAGCAGCAGAATGTCGCCGACAGCCATCCCGGGATAGTCGCGCATGCAAGCCATCTGCTGGAGAGCTGGCGAGGCGAGATGATGGCGCGGAGCGCGACGAATGTCGATCCTCTGATGACCGTGATGCGCGAAGGTGGACCGTTCCACTGTCGAGGCGATCTGCCGGCCTATCTCCAGCGTTTGAGAGCCACCGGCCGGGCACATCATGCCGATGCCCTGGAAAAACGCCATCCTCTTGAAGCCCGGCGACGATGACCCGGGTTTGCTCGTTTCATGATCGGGGTATCATGAGGCTTTCAACGGGATGGAAAATCTCTGATCACTGGCCCTGTCATAATCGAAGAAATCCATCATGTTGACGATGACCTGATCAGCCAAAGGCGCAACGATGATGAGTGCGTTGGGTACGAACAGGCGCATATGCGCGGGAGGGCCGACAAACCAGATGCTTTCCCTATCGGCCAAACCGGGATCATGTGCCGCCATGTCGCGCGAGATATCGATGGCTTGCTCCGGGCGGCTTCCTTCGACATCGATTTCCAGTTCGCCTGCGTCATTGAACACATAGTACGGAAAATGGTAGCCGGTCGTGGCCACCACTGCGTCAAAGCGCTGGAGGCCTTCGCCCCAATCGACCAACCATTGGTCATAGCCGGCATCCGACGTGGCGACATGCCTCAACTCGCCTCGTTTGATGGTAAGGGCTCCATTGTCGATGTGGCGCATGAGCTTTTCCGCATTCGCCAGGGCAATGGCGGTGACGTAGCGATGGAGTATGTCCCGGAAGCCCGGGTGCAATCCCCCTATGAACCGTTCCTTGTTCTTTAGATAAACCGAGTTCGCCGCATGTAGGAAGCCGACGACCATGTCCTGCCATGAGCAATCACCTTGCTCAGCGATGGCGATTTCCTCCCGCAGCCTTTCATCATAGGGAATCGCATGCGAAAACTGCGTCCGCCATGGCTTGCGCGTGTTTTCGGAAAGTGTTTGCGCGGCATATTTCAGATAGGCGTACTTCAACGAGGTGGGACAAGGCCCCGCGGCTTGATCATTCCATCGCGTCAGGAGCGATTCCATGCGGTCGAGGTCGAAGGAGATGTTTTCACTTCGAATGAAGCGGGCACGCACCCCGGGTATTTCGCCGGATGGAGATACCATGGTGACCGAATGGCCCTCCCGACACAGCAGGATAGCTGCGTCGATCGCCGAAAGCTTGCTGCCGATGACCAGCACGCGAGATTTTGCCGGTACTTTCGCCAGCATTTCGGTCTCGGGGTAGGGGCAGCCGACAAAAGTCGGATGGTCGCGGTGAGGCATCAGGATTTCAGGCACCCGGGCAGCACCATGGCCTGTGCAGAAAACGACATCGGTGACGATGAGCGATTGACGTCTGGTGAGCCTGCTTAATCGAAGCTCATAGCGATGGTGGTCATCAATCCGCAATGAATGAAACTGATATGCCCAGCAAAAGACGTCGATTCCGTTTCGGCGCGCAACCTCGCGATAGCGCTGGAAACGATCAGTGAGGTAATCCCCAACCAATGATCGCGGCACGAAGGAGCTCGGTGTCGCGGCATAGCCTCTGGATTGCAGATAATCCAGAAAATCCAGAGGGTGCCCGGATACCACCGACATCGTATCGACGGACGTGTTGCATATCACATCGGGGTCCGTATTGGAGAACGCAATGCCCGGACCGACGGGGCGGGGATCAATGATATGAATGGTTCCTGCCGCGCGGCGTTTCACTGCGGCGATGAATGTCGCGACGCCTGCAGCTCCGCCGCCGACTATTGCGAGATTTGCATTCATGTGATCGATGACTTTCATGGCCATGTCCTCGGTTGGTCATCTCTTTGGCAAAGTCGTGCCCCTTATCGTCGCGGAACCGGTTGATCCATGCGGCGATCTTTCTAACCTTATTCTTGAATGTACTTTCGGGATCGGTACTTCGTCGTGGCCTGCTCTTAAGACAAGTAGCGGCGTGGCGCGGAAGTGCTCTCCTGTAAAATTTCTGCTGGTCGTCGACAGCGGGCAGATTATGCCCGCTGTCAGATAACTGGCAGCCGAACGGTGCTGAGAACTGACAATCCTGTCGGTATCAGCAGGCCTCGTAGAGGTGATTGTTTCGGCAGATATCCGGTGTCGGAGCTCAATCGGCAGCGACAGCTTCAACGATTGAAACGTAGCAGCCTGTATCGATTATACGATTCAACTTCAAACCGGCTTCGTTCAACAACTGGCGGAACTCTTTTTCTGTGCGTTCACGGCCTCCTTCGTAGGCAGACATGACCACGATATCCATCAGCTTGCCGCCATGCGGCTCATTCCCGGTCGGCATGACGGCGTCCATCACGAGCACCCGACCTCCGGGCGCCATTGCGTTGCGGCAATTGCGCAGTATCTGGACGGCCTTCTCGTCCGGCCAATCATGCACAATGTATTTGAGCATGTAGATATCCGCGGTGGGGCATGCGCTGAAAAAGTCTCCTGACGCCAGTTCCCAGCGATCATCGGCCCCCAGTTCACCCAGCCTGTTCGCGGCCAGCACATGTTCCTGATCGAACAAAATGCCGTGCAGCGTTGGATTTTGCCGCAGGACGCGCAGGAGCAAGCCACCGAAGCCACCAGCAATATCAACAACTGTGGCGCCATCCGGAAAATCGTAGCTACGCGCAAGGAACAGGTTCTCCGCCTCCGACATCGACGACATCCCTACATGGAAGTCTTCCGCCGGCGCGTCGTCCTGAGCCCAGTAGTCGAAGAATGGCATACCGAAAATATGCTTGAAGGGCGGATTGCCCCGCAGGCTCTCGACGATGCTTCCGGCCGGGCGCCACAACGTCTCATGGGTGAGCATCATCACAGCCCGCCGCAGCGACAATGGCGCATCTGAACGCAGATGTTCCGCCGCGGTCGTCAAAGCGATCCGCCCATCCTCATTCTCCTGGAATACGCCCCGGGTAGCCAACAGCCGGAGCACGCGATAAAGCTTCAACGCATTGGTGTCAGTCGCGCGGGCCAATTCCTCGACCGTCTTCGGGCCGTCAGCCAGATGATCGGCAACGCCGAGCAGCGCGGCGACACGAAGCGCAGCGGAATAGGTATAGCCCATTGCCTGCTCCAGCATGAACACGGCGGCCGCCTCGCTCTCCGAGACCACAAGATCCGTGTCAGTTTTATGCATGTTCATGACGATTCTCCTTGAAAGACAGCGGTGAATAGTTATTCGGCGAACTCGATTAGCTCGCAGACGAAATCTATTGTTGATCAGGTATCGTTCATGCTATTATGCGCTTAGTTATAGGCGCGTATGCGCATCTCCAAGAATTTTGAAGTTAATCGCATATGTAATTTCCATAATGATTATGCGTGTAATTTACATTTCTACTTATCAGTAGAAATGTATAGCTAGTTGCTCTACTTATCCTTGAGCAATTAACTAATGCCAACAAATTATTACAGTTATTACTTCAAGAGTCAAAGATTTTTCCATAAAAAAATCTAATTGAATTAATTTTGCTCACAATAAATTAGTAGAATAACGTAATTGCCTTATATATGATGTGTTTTCTAGTGATCTATATACCGGATATATTATTATGTAGCCGGCGTCAGAAAAATCTCCAAAATACAATGGATCGGGCAGGGTGCCGAGCGCTGAGCGAAGCGCGCGTCCCGCGCGAGAAAGCAGCGCTGAATGCGGCAGCGTGGGTGTCCTCTATCCGGCCTGTTCCGGTGGCGAGCCCCGCTTCTCCTCCTTGCGTCCGCCGGCTTGGGTCGCCCATGCGGTTGCCGCCGCGAAGAGGCACAATGCCGAGACCGTCCAGGCGAGCAAGGAGAAGGCGGCGTCGCTGGCTGCCACCCGTGTCATTTCGAGCGAAGCGGAAAGTCCGCCGGACGGTTCGCCGAAACCCGGCATCCCATCACTGCCACCGGCGATCGACTGGTAGCGGTAGGCGGCCAGGCTGCCGAGCGCGGCCACCGCGATGAGGCCGGCAATCCGCGAAACGGCATTGTTGATGCCCGATGCGGCCCCTGTGTCCTCGTCTTCCACCGCGGTCATCACCGCCGTGGAAAGCGGCGAAACGACGAGTGCCATGCCGAGCCCCATCAGCACCATCAAGGGGAAAACGACCTGCCAAAAGCGGTGGATCTCGGCGCTGGTGGCGATGGCGAGCCCGGCGAAGGCCATACTCACCACCAGGCTTCCGGCGGAGATCGGCAGCCGCGGTCCGGTCGCATCCGCCCACTTTCCTACCGGTCCGGAGAAAAGGGCGATGGCGAGCGAAAGCGGCAGGAAGACGAAGCCCGTCGTGGCCGCGTCCATGCCCCACCCGGCGATCAACAGCATGGGCAGGTAGAAGAGGACGCCGGAGAGCGCGAAATAAAGAAAAAAGGTCGCCACGTTCGCGCCGGAGAACGCACGGCTACGGAACAGCGACAGCTTGACCATGGGCTCACGCTGACGCAGCTCCCAGACGAGAAAGACGACAAGCGCGATCGCCCCGGTCGCTATCGATACGAACACGGGCGCTGCCGTGCTGCCATCCTTCTCCGCTCCGGCAGCCGACAGGCCATAGGCAAGCCCGCCGAACGCGATCGTCGCGAGGATGACGCCAGCGAGATCGAGATGGCGCGGACGCGATGGCTTGTCGGCCGGGACGCGCAGCAGAAGCGCAATCACCAGCATACCCAGAGGCAGATTGACGGCGAAAATGGCCCGCCAGGCGGTGTCGCCGAACGTGGAAAGGATGAAGCCGCCGAGGATCGGGCCGAGCGCGGTCGTCAGCGCCGAAGATGCGGCCCAGATGCCGATGGCCCGGCCGCGCTCGGCCTTCGGATATGCCTTGGCGATGATGGCCAGGCTGCCGGGGATCATGAATGCCGCGCCGATGCCCTGCAAACCGCGGGCGGCAATGAGAAAGGAAGGATTCGGCGCTGCCGCGCAAACCAGCGACATGACCACGAAGAAAACGATGCCGGCCATGAAGGTGCGCCGCAAGCCGAAGCGGTCGCC
Source organism: Phyllobacterium phragmitis (assembly GCF_002980495.1). Lineage (GTDB taxonomy): Bacteria > Pseudomonadota > Alphaproteobacteria > Rhizobiales > Rhizobiaceae > Paramesorhizobium > Paramesorhizobium phragmitis. The sequence goes on along the minus strand of NZ_PVBR01000003.1, from coordinate 205,389 downwards.
GGCCGCACCGCCGGTGAGGATCAATGCCGAAAGCGTCAGCGCATAGGCGTTGGAGATCCATTGCGCCTGCGGCAGCGATGCGCCGAGGTCGCCGCGGATCGCGGGAATGGCGATGGCGACGATGGAACCGTCGATGAAGCCGAGCGATGAGGCGACGATGGCCGCCAGCAGCACATAGATGCGACGCTGCCGTGGGCAAAAGCTCCCATCCGGCGATCGATGTATTGGTACCGATAATGCTATCATCGACGCTCACTCCGATGGGGCACTCACTTTTGTCGGGTCAAGCGCCGCAGCAAGACCGCCGTTCACCGGGACCATGTTGCCTGTATATGTCCACCATAGAAAGATACGCAATTACATATCTGTCCCATGGACGTTAACACCAGGGCGCGGGATGATCACCTTGATCCCTATGCGGATAGGGCAGCTTTTTCGGCGCTTTGATCCGGACCAAACCGGCCGTGCATGATTTTTGCGTGCACTTTTCCAACCCGGATCGCTGCAGGCTCGATACGCTTTGAGTCATATGCGGTAATATGGGTCGTACATCTACACCCACCGCGCGCCGGCGCGCTGCCTTTTTGAATTCATACCACCGGCGTCGGCAGCGTCTCGCCTTCGAAATGGGCTGCGAGATTGGCGAGCACCAGATCGGCCATCGCCTTGCGCGTCTCATGGGTGGCGCTGCCGATATGCGGCGCGAAGACGACATTCTTCATAGCGAAGAGTTCTTCGGGCGCGTGCGGCTCGTTCTCGAATACATCGAGTGCCGCGCCGCCGAGCCTGCCTTCGCGAAGTGCTGTGACGAGCGCCTTTTCGTCGACCAGCGAACCGCGCGCGACATTGACCAGAACGCCTTTCGGCCCCAACGCATCGATCACGCCGGCATTGACCGCATGATATGTCTTGGCGGAAGCGGCGGCGGCGATGATCAGCACGTCGCAATTTCGGGCGAGTTCCTCAAGTGTCGCACAATAGCCGTATGGCACGTCCTGCCGTACCCGGCCGCAATAGGCGATCTCGGCATCGAAGCCTTCGAGGCGGCGAGCGATGGCCTTGCCGATCCGCCCGAGCCCGAAAATGCCGGTGCGTCGGCCCGAGACGCGGGTGCCGAGACCGAGTTCCGCCTTCGGCCAATCGCCGGTGCGCACATGGGCATCGGCGAGCGCCATTTGCCGCGCCTGTGCGATGATGAGGCCGATCGCAAGATCGGCGACATCGGCGGTCAGCACGTCGGGTGTGTTCGAGACGCGGATGCCATGTTTTCGGGCGCGTTCGAGATCGACCTTGTCGAAGCCGACGCCATTGATCGCTACGATTTCAAGATTGGGCAGGACATCGGCCAAGGCATTGGCAATGCCGACATGCCCGCCGGTTACCGCACCGCGGATATTCGCTGCATTTTCTTTGAGGAATGCCGGCTGATCATCCGCTTCGAACCAGCGATGAACGGTGTAGCGCGACGCCAGTTCGGCTTCGAGCGAGGGCATCAAAGGGCACAGTTGCAGTATGTCGATCGGCATGGCTTCGCTTCATTCTTCCAAGGTTGAGGGCCGTCCGGCCGGCGCTATATGGTGATACCGTCTATTTCACATCTGACTTGACGAACTGGCGCATTTCCGGCGTCCTGGGGTTGGCAAACATCTCCCGTGAGGCGCCTTCCTCCCAGATGGTCCCCTGGTGCATGAAGATCGTCCGGGTCGCAACGCGCTTGGCAAATCCCATTTCGTGGGTGACGAGGATCATCGTCATGCCGTCGCGGGCGAGCTGTTCCATGACGCTCAACACCTCCTCGGTCAGTTCCGGATCGAGTGCCGAGGTCACTTCGTCGAACAGCATCACCTTCGGTTGCATGGCGAGCGAGCGGGCGATTGCGACACGCTGCTGCTGGCCGCCGGAAAGCTCGTCGGGATAGGCGTCGAATTTCTCCGACAGTCCAACCAGCTTCAGCACCTCTTTTGCGGTATTGCGCGCCTCGCTTTTGGCGACGTTCCTGACGATCCGCGGTGCGAGCATGATGTTCTCGCCGACGCTGAGATGCGGAAAGAGATTATAGCTCTGGAAGACGATGCCGACATCCGTGCGCAGCTTGCGCAATTGCGCCGGATCGCGGCTCATCGCGTGCCCGGCGATCTCGATATGGCCGGAATTGACCTTTTCCAGCCCGTTCATGCAGCGAAGCAATGTGCTTTTGCCGGAGCCGGAGCGTCCGATCAGCGCAAATACCTCGCCCTTTTTCACCTTGAGCGAGACACCCTTGAGAACTTCGACCGTGCCGAAGCTCTTGTGGACATTTTCAACGATGACTTCCGACATGAAGCCTCCTTTCGAGCCAGCGCGAGAGCTGGGAGAGCGGATAGCAGACGACGAAATAAAGCGCGGCGACCGCAACGAAGACGCGGAAGGGCTGGAACGTCGCATTGTTGATGAGCTGGCCTGCGCGGGCGAGTTCCACGAAGCCGATGATCGAGGCGATCGAGGTGTTCTTGACCACCTGCACGGCGAAGCCGACGGTGGAAGGCAGCGATATGCGCAATGCCTGCGGCAGGACCACATAGCGATATTGCTGGGCGCGCGTCATCGCCAGGGATTCCGACGCCTCCCATTGCTGCTTCGGCACGGACTGGATGCAGCCGCGCCAGATTTCCGCGAGATAGCCGGATGCATAGACCGTCATCGATGCGCCGGCGGCAAAAAGCGGCGGCAGGTCGAGCCCGGCGAGCCCGAGGCCGTAATAGGAAAGGAACAGGATCATCAAAACGGGAATGCCCTGAATAATCTGGATGTAGGTTCCCGCCGCAATCCGTAGCCATTGCAGGCTCGAGACGCGGGCAAGTGCGATCAGGAAGCCGGTGACACCGCCGCCGATCAGCGCGATGATCGTCAAGAGCACGGTCCACTGCAGGCCGGACAAGAGAAAAAGGAACTCGTCGGGGCCGAAGGTACGAAAGGTCATGCTGCTTCCTCCGCAACCGCCGTGGCCGTGCGCCGCGCCACGCGCCGGCCGAACAGCCACAGCCCGACCAGCGCCAGCACCGCGCGCAGACAGAGCGCCAGCGCCAGGTAGATCAGCGTGACGACGATATAGACCTCGAAGGAACGATAGCTCTGGGATTCGATGAAGGCGGCGGAGGCCGCCAGTTCGTTGGTCGAAATGGCCGAGCAGATGCTCGATGCCAGCATCATCAAGACGAACTGGCTGCAAAGTGCCGGATAGACTTTGGCGAGTGCCGGGATGATGATGACGTGGCGATAGACCTGGAAGCGGGTGAAGCCCAGGGCTTCGCCGGCCTCGATCTGGGATTTATGCACCGCCTCGATGCCGGCACGAATGATCTCGGTCGAATAGGCGGCAAGATTGATGGTCATGCCGATCAGTGCCGCCGTGTCGGCGCCGACCCTCAGGCCAAGACCGGGCAGGCCGAAATAGACGATGAAAAGCTGTATCAGGAATGGCGTATTGCGGATGATCTCGACATAGGCATCGACCAGGAAGCGCACCACGCCGCCGCGCACCGAACGCAGCGAGGCGAGCACGATCCCGGCCGCGCAGCCGAGAATGATCGACATGACCGACAGCTTGATCGTCAGCCATATGCCTGACAGGATGACGTCCTGATATTGGGCGATGACGCCGAATTGAAAAGTATAGGACATTTCCGGCCTTCTGCTCGGTTTTCAGGTCGGGCTTGCGCTGGCGGACTTGCGATGAATCGCCCGGCCCTCCGGCCTGCCGGTCCGATCAACCCTTCGGGGGTCCGAAGGGTTGAATCGCTGTCGTTAGAACGACGGCAGCTGCGGCATGGGCCTGCCGGTCCACTTCTTGGCGATGATGTCGAGATCGCCCGAAAGCTTCATCAGATAGATCGCCGTGTTGAGCCATTGGCGCATCTCGAAGTCATCGAGTTTGGTGGCCATGGAATTGCCCTGCTGGAAAAAGGTCATGCCGACCTGAAGTCCCGCATCGGCGCGCTGGGTGGTGATGGCGTCTGCGACCGTCGAAGGCAGGGCCGTGGCATCGACCTGACCGGCGATCAGCGCCTGGGCGCATGTTGAATCGTCTTCGTAAAGCACCAGTTCAAGACCAGGTACCGCGAGCTTGCGCAGTGCTGCCTCCTGCGACGATCCGCGGTTGACGGCGACGCGCTTGCCTTCAAGCTCCTTCAGGCTGCCATATTTGGCGTCGGAGCCCGAGACGATCACCATGTCGAAGGCGCTGTAGGGCTGGGTGAACATGACGGTTTTGGCACGTTCGGCGGTCGGGGCGAGCGTGGCGACGAGAAAATCGACTTTCCCGGTCTGCAGCGCCGGAATGCGTGCGGGCGGGGTGAGCGGGACAAGCTCGGCCTTGACGCCGAGATAGCTTGCAATGAGATTGGCGACATCGACGTCATAACCCGTCGGATTGCCCTTTTCGTCGATCATGCCCATGGGCGGCGCGCCGGTCAGGACGCCGATTTTGACCGAACCGCGGGACATGATGTCGTTGAGCGTGACCGCATGGGCATCAACGGTCGCCAATAGCCCGGTTGCCGCCAGACCGATGGCCGTGACCATCATGCGAAGGGATTTCGAAAAATTCATGATCTTCTCCTCCAGTTTTCCTGTCCCGCGATGCCCCAACCTCCTCGGAGCAATCGCGGACAATCTCTTCATTGAAACTATCGCATCATCTGTTTTCGATAACATCAAGCGCACAGACGATTGAAACGATTTCAGTCATTGGCATAGCTGCCGATCGAGCTTCGTTGACTTCACGGCAAAATTTCCCGATTTTCGCCTATAACGACGTCGCTCTAACACTCCTTTCAGCAACTGCGCTTTTCCGTTTGTTCTTGCAATAATGCATGTTATCGATATCATTGCAAGGACGCAAACGGGCCTTGGCCTGTCGTTGGAGGAGGTGCAATGTATACGCGGTCGGCAATTTTCGAGGGGGTCATTCACAAGGGGCGTGAGGAGGAATTCTTCCATCTGGTGGAGGAAAGGCTGCTGCCGGTCTGGAAGCGGATGCCCAATGCGCAGGCCGTACGTGTGATGCGGATGCTCGATACCGATCCCGGTTCACCGCCTATCGCCATGGTGCAGGAGATCGATTATCCATCACTTGAGGCCGTCAACGAAGCGCTGGCATCGCCGGTGCGGCTTGAGGGGCGCGCCATCACCGACGACATGATGGGAATGTTCGACGGGCGGTTCTACCATGTGGTCTATCAGCGGATTGCTTGCGAATAGCTGCTGCGGCAGCCCGAATTCTGGTACCTGTCCAATGAACCGGTAGATGCGCCAGGGCAACAGAAACAAAGACGACAGGATCAGACGTGGCTCCTCACCCACCCCGCAAGGCAACCATGCGCGACGTTTCCCGTCTGGCGGGCGTATCGCAGATGACCGTTTCGCGTGTGCTTGCCGATCCCGATCTCGTATCGGAGGCGACACGGCTGCGGGTGATGAAGGCGATCGAGCAATTGGGGTATGTTCCAGATAGGGTGGCGGGCAGCCTTTCGTCGCGGCGGACCAATTTCGTCACCGCCATCCTGCCGACGCTAACCAATTCGAACTTTGCCGATACGGCGCAAGGGCTTGCCGAAGCTCTGCGACCGGCCGATTATCAACTCCTCATCGGTTATACCATGTACAAGCTCGCCGAGGAGGAGCGCATCATCCGCGCCATGCTGTCGAGGCGCCCGGATGCCATCGTCGTGGCAGGCATGGTCCATACCAAGCCGGCAAGCGAGATGTTGCTGCGCGCCGGCATTCCCATCGTCGAGATATGGGACGTGCCGGACAAGCCGATCGACCATGCGGTCGGGTTTTCCAATTTCGAGGTGGGCCGGGCCGCCGCACGCCATCTCCTGTCGCTCGGCCATCGCCGCATCGGCGCCATTGGATCGCGCACCGATGGCGAGGCGATTGACCTGCGCGGCGAAAGCCGTCTCGCCGGCTTTGCTTCCGTCCTGCGCGAAGCGGGGATCGGCGACGAATTGATCGTGCGCGAGGGAACGGCGCCGGTCTCGCACGACCATGGTGCACAGACGATTTCGATACTCCTCGAACGGGCGCCGGATGTGGAGGCGGTCTTCGCGGTTTCCGATATATCCGCCTTTGGTGCGCTGATGGAGTGTCATCGCCGCGGCATCAAGGTGCCGGCGGATCTGTCGCTGATGGGATTCGGCGATTTCGATATCGCGCGTCAATGCGTCCCTGCCATCACGACCATCCGCGTTGATGCAGCGCAGATCGGGCGGTTGACCGGCGAAATGTTGGTGCGGCTGTTCAACGAGGAGGGCGGCGCGGCCGACCTTCAGCCATCGACGATCGATGTCGGCTTCACGCTCGTTCCGCGCCAGACGACAGCGCCTGCCGTGCTGGAGGCAGGGCTGTCCTGATAGAGCCGAAACAGCACGAATCTCGCAGTATATTTTACATTTCTAATAATAAATTTTGCATACTTTGTTGAGCGCACGAACTGTTTATCGTCGCGTGATATTTACCAGATGGTTTTCAGTACTTTAAAAGTAATTGCACAAGTTTCTTTCCGCTGCCGGTTGCGTCATCTTTCATCTCTCCTGTAACCTCCCATCAGCCACCTCGAATCGGGGAAGCCGATGAAGAAAATTTCTGGTTCCAGCCTGAGCCGCAGGCAATTTCTTGCCTCTACTGCGGTTTCAATTCTCTTCACCTCAACGTCAGGTTCCTTGGCCCGGTCTTTTTCAGGACAATTGCCATGGAGCCCGTTTGCCGGCGATCCGCCGACGCCGGTGCGGCCCGGTCCATGGCTTTTCTTCACACATGACGAAGCGCAGACGATCGAGGCGATCGTCGACCGGATAATCCCCGCCGACGATCTGAGCATCGGAGGCAAGGATGCCGGCTGCGCGGTTTTCATCGACCGCCAGCTTGCCGGCTTCTTTGGCAATTTCGAACGGCTTTACATGAAAGGCCCCTTCGCCAAGGGGTTTCCGCAGCAGGGGCTGCAATCGCCGATCCTTCCGACCCAGCGTTATCGCGCGGGCCTTGCGGCGCTTGACGATTATTGCCGCACGACATTTTCCGGCAGGGCCTTTTCCGCCCTTGCACTGCCGGAACAGGACAAGGTGCTCCAGGAACTGGAGAATGGATCCATCGATCTCGATGATGCCGACACCAAGACGTTTTTCGAATTGGTGCTGCAGAACACGATGGAAGGCTTCTTCGCCGATCCGATCTATGGCGGCAACAAGGACATGGTGAGCTGGAAAATGATCGGCTTCCCCGGCGCACGATACGACTATCGTGATTTCGTCGGCAACCACAATCAGCCCTATCCGCTCCCACCGGTCAGTATCATGGGTCGTGGCGACTGGGGCGGGAAGGGGTAAGAAATGGCCAGGAAACTTCCGCGCAAGGATGTTGTCATCGTCGGGTTGGGCTGGACGGGCTCGATCCTCGCCAATGAACTGACGGACGAGGGGCTCGATGTCGTCGCCATCGAGCGCGGCCCCTGGCGTAACACTGCGACCGACTTCAATGTCGGCTACATGCAGGATGAGTTGCGCTACGCGATCAGAAAGGATCTTTTCCTAAGGCCCGCACAGAGCACGCTGACCTTTCGCAACAATGTCGAGCAGGAGGCACTTCCGATCCGCGAATTTGGGTCCTTCCTGCCGGGCAATGGCGTCGGGGGTGCGGGGGTGCACTGGAACGGGCAGACCTGGCGATTCCTGCCCAGCGATTTTCGCTGCCGCAGCCATCTGTCGGAACGCTATGGGGAAAAATTCATTCCCGATGAGCTGACGATCCAGGATTGGGGTGTCACCTATGAGGAGATGGAGCCTTATTACGACAAGTTCGAATATCTCGCCGGCGTCTCCGGCAAGGCCGGCAACATCAACGGCAAGCGTCAGGACGGCGGCAATCCTTTCGAGGGGGCGCGCGCTCGCGACTATCCGTTGCCGCCGCTCGATATGACCTATGGGCCGAAATTATTTGCGGAAGGTGCACGCGAGGCCGGCTATCATCCTTTCCCGCAACCGGCGGCCAATGCCTCGCGCAGCTATACCAATACGCTCGGTGTGGAGATGGGCGCGTGCAGCTATTGCGGGTTTTGCGAACGCTTCGGCTGCGCCAATTACAGCAAGGCAAGCCCGCAGACGACCATTCTGCCGGTACTGATGCGCAAGCCCAATTTCGAGTGCCGCACGAATTCCGAAGTGGTCAGGATCAATCTGGACAGGTCCGGCAAGCGCGCTACCGGCGTCACTTATGTCGATGCGCAGGGACAGGAATGGGAGCAGCCCGGCGATCTCGTGCTTGTTTGCGCCTTCATTCTTTTCAATGTGCACATGCTGCTCGTGTCCGGGATCGGCAAGCCCTATGACCCGAAAACGGCGACCGGCACGGTCGGGCGCAATTACACCTACCAGACCTATGCCGGGGTCGAAATGTTCTTTGATAACAAGAACTTCAACCCTTTCATCGCAACCGGTGCCATCGGGCAGTGCATCGACGATTTCAACGGCGATAATTTCGACCACTCCGGCCTCGATTTCGTCGGCGGTGCCGGTATCATGTGCGCTAGCACCAACGCGCGCCCCATCGCGACGCGCCCGACCCCGCCCGGCACACCGCGCTGGGGCTCGACATGGAAGAAGGCCACCACCGACAATTATCTCAGCAGTCTCTACCTCAACGCGCAGGGCGGAAGCTACGCCACGCGCGGCAATTATCTCGATCTCGACCCGACCTATAAGGATCGTCTGGGTCGACCGCTCCTGCGCATGACGTTCGATTTTCCCGACAATGACATCCGCATGATCAGCTACGTCACCCGAAAGGCGGAGGAGATTGCCAAGGTCATGACCCCCCGCCAGATCGTGCCGCACTATCGGACAAAGCCATATAGCGTCGTTCCCTATCAGAGCACCCACAATATCGGCGGCGCGATCATGGGCAGCGATCCGAAAACCAGTGTCGTCAACAAATATCTGCAAAGCTGGGATGTGCCTAATGTCTTTGTTATCGGCGCTTCCGCCTTTCCGCAGAACGCCGGCTATAACCCGACCGATACGGTCGGGGCGCTGGCATATAAGGCTGCGGATGCCATCCGCAATCTCTATCTGAAAAACGAAGGTCCGCTGGTGCCGGCATGAAACGGAATCCTGCTCCATTCACTGCACTTTTGCCACTTGCGATGGCGGCCATCTTCAGCGCTGCTGCCCCAGCCAGGGGGCAGGGGGCGACGGACAGCCAGTCCTTCGAAATCATCGAGCGCGGCCGTTATCTGGCGACGGCGGGAGATTGCGTCGCCTGCCATACGGCGCCGGGCGGCAAGCCCTATGCTGGCGGCCTGGCGCTTGAAACACCCTTCGGCAAACTCGTCGGGGCGAATATCACGCCGGACCGTGAAACGGGTATCGGCGCATGGACGGACGACCAGTTCGTGCAGGCGATGCAGGAGGGGATCGCGCCACGCGGCCATCTTTATCCGGCAATGCCCTATCCGGCTTTCACCAAGGTGAGCCGCGCGGACCTTCTCGCCATCCGCGCCTTTCTCAATACGCTTGAACCGGTGAAAAACCCGATCGAGCCGAACCAGCTTCCTTTCCCGTTCAACATCCGCGCGAGCATGCTGGCGTGGAATGCGCTCAATTTCACACCAGGTGAATTCAAGCCGGATCCGGGCAAACCGGCTGAATGGAACCGCGGGGCTTATCTCGTCGAGGGGCTGGGCCATTGCGGAACCTGCCACACGCCGAAGACCATTCTCGGCGGTGATAAAAATGCTGATTCTCTACAGGGGGCCGTGCTGCAGAGCTGGTTTGCGCCTGATATCACCAATGCGATGCACAAGGGCCTGGGCGGCTGGTCGCAAGAAGATATCGTTCAGTACCTGAAGACCGGCGCCAATCAATTCACGATCGCGTCGGGGCCGATGGCGGACGCCATCACCAATTCCACCTCGAAGCTTTCGGACCCGGATCTGAAGGCGATTGCCACCTATCTCAAAGACATGCCGTCGAATGCGAATACGACTCCGGTGCCTGTTGCGGCCGACGACAAGCGGATGGTCGCGGGCCAGGCGATCTATAAGGATACGTGCAATGCCTGCCACCTGGATTCAGGTGCGGGCACTTCGCATCTTTTCCCGACATTAGCCGGCAGTGCAGTGGTTCAGTCGGACAACCCGACGACACTCATTCGCGTCGTGCTGCAGGGCACGCAAGGTGTTGCCACCGCAGCCGCTCCGACCGCGCCCGCCATGCCGTCATTCGCATGGCGGCTGAATGACGAACAGGTGGCGTCGCTTCTCACCTATGTGCGCAACAGCTGGGGCAATGCGGCGGCACCGGTTTCGGCGGCGGACGTGAAGACGCTTCGCGAGAGCCTCGCAAGCGCCGAGTAAGGGCGTGATCAACTGAGGGAACAACGCATCGCTGTTATGGTTCGGAGGTATTCCCAGGCGGGGCAGTCGGTTGCCTCGGCATCTCCAACGGTATACAGGGATTGTCATGGAGCATCGTCTCAAGCGGCTTCTCAAGCTTGCGATTGCATCAGCCGGTGTCTTGATGATGTCGTCATGTGCAATCCCCAGCGATACGTCTACGACCGTCAAGGAGGATCCCACCGTGGCGGCGGCGCGAAAAGAGCTTGTCGGCCTCACTGAGGCCCAGATGCGGATGTGCGCCGGCTTTCCGACGGCGATCGCGGATGCTGGAGATGCGGGAAAAATATGGACCTATCGGGATATGAACATATCACGGGATAGCCTCAACATCTCCGTACCAACGATCGGTTTCGGCTCGGTTCCCGGAATTGGCGGGGGCGTAAATGTAGCGACGCGCGGCTCTTGCAGCACACAGGTCCGCATTGTTGGTGGGCGTGTCGCGGAAATCGCGTTTTCAGGCGATAACAACACGCCCACCAGCCTGGATGCCCTGTGCTCAAGCATGGTCGATGGGTGCGTGGTTTACGCCCGCAAACTGCGCAGGAATGGCCGCGGAAAAAGCCGCATCGCACAATCACGATAGGATGAGCCGGGTGTTCATGCGAACAGACGCCCATCCACTCGATGAAAACACGCAGACGCGGCGAGAACTGCTTGCTGCGCATTTGTGCAGGCCTATTTCTAAACATTCCGCCGATGGTTGGCGGAAGCGAAGGAGAAGGCCATGAACAGCACTGTGAATAACGACAAGGTCGCGATCGTGAGCGGTGCATCGCGCGGTATTGGAGCAAGTCCGGACGGCGGATGGATCGACGGTCAGGTGCTCCGCGCCAATGACGGCATGATCTGACGCCTGGGACCACAGCCAACCGATGCTTTTTGGCAACCGAATAATAGGCACGCTAGGGAATTTCTTTGCAGCGGCAAATATCTCAAGAAATATTATCGTGACCGGCAGGTCATTTCCGGCGCCTGCTAACCATTGTATTTTGCGTCCGATCTCCGTATTCCTGTCGGAAACAAAAGAGAGGTCTGTATGGCACGAGCACCGAATTACGATCAGGAACGCAAGGAACGCGACCGCATCAAGGCTGCGAAGAAGGCACAAAAGATCGCAACCAAAACCGCAAAAGACGCTCCGGCGCCTACGGATGAAAGCGGTACTACAGACGGGGAATAGATTTCGGTGAAGCTGCCTGCAGCTGTCACGCGCGTCTGTGAAGACACTTTCCACGCGAGGTAAGGTCGCCGTTGATGGTTCGCCCGCGATTGCCATCGGGCGCGTTCACCATGCCGGCAGCTTCACTGTCGACCAGATTCTTCGCATGGATTGGCTGTCTTTTTCCCGCTACAGGCCGCTTGCCTTGGTCAAGCCAAGCCGGCGGCCACGGCCGCGCAGCGACTGGCCGGCGAATCTGGCCGCCCGTGCATCTTCGGAAAGGTCGCCGCGAATGCCGGCGGCAAGGGCGGTTTGTTTGACCAGGCGGGCGATGTGACGGTCGTTGAGCCGTTCGGAGCCGACAGTCTTGCCATCGCGCAGGATGCGGCGGAATAGCGGCCCACGGGAAATCCTCGAAAAGCGCATCCAGTTCTCCAGCGTCGCGACCGGGCAGGAGCGTTCGGAAGAGCTGCGACCTATTTCGATCACGCCACCGGTGGTTCCATCAATCGTCACAAGCACAGTCTTGTCCTGAATGTCGATCCAGCCTGTGCCGTCATCGCTGTCGCCCTGGCGAATGTCGAGGCCGGTGATCTCGGAGCGGCGCAGGCCGCCGGCGAAGCCGACCAGCAGGATGGCGCGGTCACGCAGGCCCCTGAGATCATGGCCAAGGGTGCCGAGCATGGCATGAAGCTCCTCCGTCCCCACCGACTCTTTGGCCGCCGGCGGGCGGGCATGGCGGCGGATGTCGGCGATGGCATTGACAAGGTGGCTATCGCTGCGATCGAAGCTGAAGCCGCGTTGCGCGAAATTCCAGGCGAGCCCCGACAGCCGGCGTTCGATGGTGGCGGCTGACAGCGCTTGCGCATCGTCATCTTTGCCTGGCGTGGCCTGAGCCACGAGATAAAGGCCGATCTGCTCGGGATTCGGCGGCAGCGGTTCGAGCCCGCGGCGCCGGCACCAGGCGGCATAATGGCGCCAATCGCGGATATAGGCGGCGCGGGTGTTGGTTGCGTGGGTGGCCTCACGGCTGCTTTGCCCCATCACCGGGCCGCCTTTTTCCGGTTCGGCAATCTGGCCCATCGTCATTACGGTGGCGATAATATCGGGCAGATCGGCATCGATCGATGTGGATTGGTCCCGCGTTGCTGGCGGGCGCAGAGTGGAGATGTCTCCAGGGCGGGAAGGATCATCCGGCGGCATGTTTCGAAGCTTAGCAATCCATGTCCGATAAGGCAAGCTTACCGGACATAAGAGAAAGACGACGAGCGCGGCGGAATTGACGTTATGAACGCTATTTAAGTGCCGTTATGCCGATGCCGGTTGCAGCCGGTACGTTCATATCTCCGGAATGTTCTCCCGGAATATGACCTGCAGGCGCGGCGGATGATAATCGACGGGTTCGCCGCGGATGGTTCGCGTCAATATCGATAATGCCTCGCGCGCCTCTATCCGCGGATTCTGGTCGATGACCGCATCCATCGTGCGGTCGAGCAGCAGCGCCTTGCTGCCATCGGTCAACTCATGTCCGACCAAGATGACGGACCGGCTCTTGCCGATTTCGAGGAGGGCTCGCCCGATGCCCTGATTGCCGGCGCCGATATTATAGATGCCGGCCAGATCCGGATGCCGCTCCATCAGCTTGCGCGTTTCTACGTAAGCCTTGTCGCGGTCATCATGGATTTCCCGCAGTTCAACGATCTCCAATTGCGGAAATTCCTCCATGAGCACATGGCGGAAGCCCATCTCGCGCTCTTCATGGCCGCGATAGGAGAGGGAGCCGGCAAAAAGAGCAACCTTTCGCTTTTCGCCGTCGCCGATCAGCCTTCCCAGGAGATAGCCGCCGAGACGCCCGGCTGCGCGATTGTCGATGCCGATATAAGAAATCCGCGGCACATGCAGAATGTCGGATACGAGGGTCACCACCGCTACGCCGGAGCCGGCGAGCGCCCGCATCGCTTCGCGTACGGTCGGATGATCGAGGGCAATCACGCCGACGCCCTGGGTGTTGCCCTGCAGATCGCCAAGCGTGCGCGCCAGCCGGTCGGGGTTGAAGCCGTCGATGGAGTGGACCCGCACGTCGAGCTGCTTTTGGGCGGCGGCCTGCCGTTCGATCTGGGCTCGCAGGCTGGCTATGAAGGCATTCGTTCCGGCAGGCAGCACGAAGTCCAACCTGATTGGGGCCGCCGTGGCGCCTGTCGCTGCATCGCCGAGATAGCCGAGCCGCCGGGCCGTATCGAGGACGATCTCCCGCGTCCTTTCCTTTACGCCGCTGCGATGATTGAGGACACGATCCACCGTGGCGCTCGATACCCCGGCCTCCCGGGCGATGTCAGTCAGTGTGAAACGCAAGCGCATTCTCCAGATGATGTAAAATGATGTCTTTCACGGAGGAATAAATCAAGCCGTTTCTAAGCGAGAGCGGCACTTTCAACGGCAAAACACAAGATTTTTGAAGAGTTTGCGATCATTCCGCTCCTGGCTTCGCGCTGAAGAACCTTTATGATGATGTAAAATGATCTATTTTGATGTTGACTCACATCATTCTGCGGATCAATATCCTGCTCGTCGGAGGGGAGGTTCTTCGGCCACGACATAAGCATGCCAGGGAGGATACCATGTCAGACGCGAGCGGCTTCACGCCCGATCCGCCCGTTCGGGTGAAGGATTACAAGATCGGCTGCATCGGCGCGGGAATGATCATGTCCGAATGCCATCTGGCGGCCTACCGGGAAGCAGGTTTCCCGGTCGTCGCGATTGCGTCGCGAACGTTCTCGAAGGCAAAGGCGGTTGCTGAACGCTGGCGCATTCCGGCAGTGCACGAAACGTCCAACCAACTCATTGCCGATCAAAATGTCGAGATTCTCGATATAGCCTTTCCACCCGATCAGCAGCCGGACCTGATCCGCGCAGCATTGCGACAGCCGCACATCAAGGCGATCCTTGCGCAGAAACCGCTGGCTTTGACGCTTGACGAAGCAATTGCGCTTCGCGACGAGGCGGCGAAGGCCGGCGCCAACGAAATCCGGCTGCACGACAGGGTGGTGAACCGCGGCTTCTATCGCACGCCGCATATGTACTGCTACCACATCAATGTCGGATATCCGGTTCTCGCGGACGGCGCCCGTTACCTCGCGCCGATCAGCGATGTGGTCTGGGCGGCGCATGCGGGCGATAGCTACAAAAAACAGGACACGGGCTACCGCACCATGCCGCCGCCGCAGATGCGGTTCCATGAGCAGGTCTGGCAGCATGAAATGGCTGCCGACAGGAATGGTGAGGTACCCGTGGCGCTGGTCAACGACAGGCTGGGCATCGGTTTCGAAGTCGTGACCCGCAAGGATCAGTTTCCCTGCATGTATGAATGGCAGAATTTCCAGGCCGGGCAATATGCGCTTGGGCTCGAGCCCTCCACCAATCATGTCTTGGGGCATGGCGCGGCGCGCGAGCGGGGCGAATTGATCTGTCTCGAGCATGGCGAGGAGCGACGCTACGACACGACGATGCGCATCCTCCCCGACGACGCCGCCATCACCGCAAGCGAGAGCCGGATCCGCGCCATTGCCGCCCAGCCGCAGGACGATTATCCGCAACCGTCCGGCAATCATCTGCCGCTTCGCGGGCCAAGTGCATGAAAGCCAAAGGGGTATCGCCAATGATATTGGTCGCCGACAAGACCATTCTCTATACCGGCGCGGCCGGTGGCCTAGGCATGGAAACGACGCTGAATTTCCTTCGGGCCGGCGCAAAGGTGGTGGCGGTCGACAACAATCCTGCCAAGATCGCCGATTTGAGCGGGAAGGTGGAGCAAGAGGGACTGCAAGGGCTGACGATCCGGGCCATCGATCTCTCGGATCTGGCCACATTGCGACGGCGCCTCGAAGAGGTCTCTGCTGAGACGGGCGGATTCGATATCGTCATCAACAATGCCGCCATCTATCCGTCGAAACCTTTCGAGGAATATTCGATTGAAGAGATGCAGGCGGTGCAGCGCGTCAATGTCGATGCCGGCATCGTCTGCGTGCAGGTGGCCTTGCCGCATATGCGAAAGGAAGGCTGGGGCCGCATCGTCAATATCGCCAGTGTCACGGCCTATGGCGGCTGGGCGAACCTGTCGCCCTATGTCCAGTCCAAGGGGGCGCTGATCGGACTGACCCGTGCATGGGCGCGGGAATTCGGTGCGTACGGCATCACCGTAAACGCTATTTCGCCGGGCGCTTTTCCGACCGATGCCGAAAAAATCCATCCAGATCCGGAAGGCTATACCCGCTTCGTGCTCGATCACCAGGCCGTCAAAAGGCGCGGCGCGGCGAGCGATATCTCGAATGCGCTGATGTTCCTCGCCTCGGATGCGGCAGGCTTTATCACCGGCCAGACGCTGAATGTCGACGGAGGCTGGGTGATGCACTGACAACGCCGCAGCGCATCTTTTCTTGACTAACGGCGTCGATGCAAGCACCTCATTGGACGGAAGCGTTTAGGGGAGGAATCGTGTGAACGGGCGTTTGTTTCTGGCAGTCGGATCGCTGAACCGAGAGGCGCCCTATTTTCAGGGCGCGCGTGGTGAGGGCCTGACCATATATTCCCTTGATGAGGAAACTTTCGAGGTGAAGCGGCTCGCCTCGACAGGTTCGATCGACAATCCGACTTTCCTCAGTGTCGATCCCCGGACGGCAACCATCTATGCCAATTCCGAGGTGTTCGGCTGGCACGAGGGGACGGTCAGCGCCTATCGCTTTGAGAATGGCGAGATCGTCTATCTCAACAAACAGCCGACGCTCGGCAGCATTTCCGCCCATAACACGATTTCCAGGGATGGGTGTTTTCTGCTGGTCGCGAACTATGCCATGGGGTCGGGCGGGCCCGATCAATCGCTGATAGTGCTGCCGATCCTGGCAGACGGCCGGCTGGGTTCCCCATGCGGGAGTGCCGCACATCCGGGTGCGGCCGGCCATGTAGCGGACAGGCAGGAACGCAGCCATGCCCATTGCGTCGTCGAAACGCCGCAAGGCGGAGCCTTTCTCGTTGCGGACCTGGGGCTTGACGAAGCCATTCTCTACAGGCTGACGCCCGAAGGCGTGCCGCAACGCATCTCATCGGTGAAGCTTGCCGATGGTGCAGGACCACGCCATATCGCCCAGCATGCCAATGGCCGGTTCGTCTATATCGCGAATGAACTGGATTCCACGGTTTCGCTGATCGAGCGAAATGGCGACGCTCTGGCGCTTACCCAGACGCTGCCTACGGCACCGCGAGACACCGAGACCCATGGTGCCGATATCCATCTTTCCCCCGACGGGCGTTTTTTATATTGCTCCAATCGCGGGCACGACAGCATAGCCGGCTTCGCGGTCGATCAGGAAACGGGCCGGCTCGATCCCCACGGCCATACGCCATCGGGAGGCAAGACGCCGCGCAATTTCGCCATCAGCCCGGACGGACGCCTGATGTTGGTGGCCAATCAGAACGAAGATTGCATCGTCATTTTCACCCGGGATCAGGAGACCGGAACCTTGAGGGACACCGGACGGCGCATCGAAATCGGCAACCCCGTCTGCGTGAGACCGTTCCGGCTGTGACGGATACGCCTGCCTCTCCTCGAAAGGCGCGCCGAAAGGGATCCGGCGTAACCATGGCGGACGTTGCCGCCGCCGCCGGCGTGTCGATGCAGACAGTCTCGCGCGCCTTGCGCTTTCCGGACACCGTCACGCCTGAGACGCGCAGGCTCATCGAGGAGGCGATCGAGAAGACGCATTACGTGCACAATCTGGCGGCGAGCCATCTGGCATCGGCGAAAAGCAATACGGTCGCGGCTGTCATTCCGACCCTCTCCGCCTCGGTCTTCGCGGAGACGATCCAGCATTTCTCCGACGTACTAAATGCCGAGGGTTATCAGATCTTTCTCGGCAATACGGATTACCAATCCAATCGCGAGGAGGCGGTGATCCGCAGCCTGCTCGGACGGCGTCCGGATGGGCTTTTCATCATCGGAACCCAGCATACGAGAAATAGCATCACACTCTTGCGTCGTGCCCAGATTCCAATTGTGGAGGGTTGGGATATGACGGCACGGCCGATCGACGGGCTGGTCGGCTTCTCCAACAGCGAGGCAATTGCGGACATGGCCCGGCATCTCGCCCGGTCGGGCCGCCGGCGGATCGTTTTCGCCGGCGTGCTGCGCCAGGGCGACAGTCGTGCGGCGGAGCGTCGAGATGGGTTCGTCGCGGCGATGGCGGAGCTTTTTCCCGGCGAAAAGCCGCGCCTGTGCATCGCGCACGATTTGCCGCTGGCGATGGAATCCGGCATTGAGCTGCTTTCCCGTGTCCGTGCCGAGCACCTGGATGCGGATGCCATCATGTTTTCCAGCGATATCATCGCCTCCGGCGCATTGCTCGAAGCCGTGCGACGCAAGCTGCCCGTACCGGAAAAGCTTGCCATCACCGGTTTCGGTGATTTCGAGTTTGCACGTCATCTCAACCCGCCTTTGACCACGGTCGCGGTGCCGTCGGCGAGGATCGGCCGCGAAGCGGGCAGACTTCTATTAGAAGGCATGAAGGGCCAAGCGCCATCACAAAAGCGTATCGATGTCGGCTTCCGACTGATGATCCGGCAAAGCGGCTAGATCCCGGGCTGATGCGCGAAATCTGTCAGAATTTCACAGCCGTCATCCGTCACATGCAGCATGAATTCGAGTCGCACGCCACCGATATCGGGATCAAGCGCCGTCGGCTCCACCATGATGACCATGTCTTTTTTCAGCGTCTCGCGCTCATAGGCGACGAGGCGCGGCCATTCGTGAACACCGGTGCCGATTGAATGACCCGAATGATGTGCATATGAATAGCCGTGACGGTGGATATGATCCTGCAGGCTGCGGTCGAGCGCGCCGATGACGACACCGGGCCTCACCGTTTCGATCGCCAGTTTCAGCGCGGATTTGGCCGCCGAATAGAGCTTGAGGAAACCGGGCGAGGGAGTGCCGATCATGGCCGAGGCACAACTGTCGCCCCAATAACCCTGGACGCGGGGGGCGAGGTCGCAGATCAGCGGATCGCCCGTGGCGATCCGGCGGTTGCCCGGCCAGCCCATGAAAGCCGACGTGCGCTCCTTGCCCGAAATCAGATCGCCCGTCACTGGAAGGCGTTCGCCGATACGGCTTTCCATCGCCAGCCGGACATCGGCGAAAATCTCCAGTTCACTGCGACCTGCGCGCGCAGCCTGGAGAAAGGCGCGCTGCCCCGCCGAAGCCGTCAGCGCAGCTTCCCGCAACAGCACGATCTCGGTTTTGGACTTGATCGCCCGTTCACGCTTGAAGGCAGGTTCGACAGAGACGCGCGAAAAGCGCTCGACGAGCGGCAGGAGCGACAAGGGAAAACTCTGCTCGTCGATTGCGATCACGCCGCCGATACCGAGTTCTTTGGCCATTTCGGCTGCGGCCGTCCGATAATTGGCAAAGACGTCTGTCGGATCCTTATAGGAAAAGCCTTCATAGGTGACGATCCGATCCGCCCAGCTCGGCGTACCCCCCTCCAGATTGGTGACAACCAGGCCGCATTGCCCGTCGGTGCCGATGATCGCAAGGCTCGGCCCTCCAGCAAATGGCGATGGACCCGCTTCGATCGAAACGATATGTCCCGTCGAATAGGCGACGCCGTCCGGACTGGTGAAGAGGCCCCAGTCGGCCCCTGACGCCTTGATCGCGGCTATGGTTCTGGCAAGACGCTCGTTCATCACCGGGCTCCTCAGATCAGGTTACGAATATGCTGGTCGCGCCCATAGGCCGCAACGAGAAGCAGGATAAGGACGCCGAGCGCTGATTGAACCATGGCTTCGGAAAGCCCGATGCCGATCAGTACGGTTCTGAGTTCGATCAGCACGATGGCGCCCGCGATTGTTCCGACGAATCCCCCGCGTCCGCCGATAAGCGCGGTGCCGCCAATAACGACGGCTGAAACGGTCTGGAAGAGATAGGGCGTGCCGACGCCGGCACTGGATGAGCCGGTGAAGCCCAGGAGAAAGATGCCGGCAAGCGCCGCAAAGATGGCGCTGATCGCAAATGTCATGGCCCACATGACGACGGGCCGGACAAGGGCGAGTTCCGCAGCCTTCGGATTGGAACCGAGCGCGTAGAGTTTGCGGCCATAGATGGTCCTGCGCAGGACGAAGATCGTGGCTATCGTCAAGATGAGGGTAAACGGTATCAGCCAGGGAAAAGGCAGCGGACCGACAGAGCCGCCGAGTGAAACGAATTCGTTGATGAAGGGTGGGGCGGATCCCGTCGGCAGGCCGCGCGTCCAGATCTGCACGAGCGCCTGGACCACAGTGCCCACACCCAGCGTCACGATGAGTGGATGGATCGCCAGTGCAGCAGAGATCGCGCCCGAGAAGGCGCCAATCAGTGCCGCGCCAACGAGAACGATCGCCAACACCAACCAGACCGGCATGCCACCGCCGTAAAGACTGGCAAAGACGACATTGGCAAAGCCGATGACAAAAGGAATGGACAGGTCTATGCCGCCCAGGATCATGACCAGGGTCTGCCCGAGCGCGGCGATCGCCAGGAGCGAGGCAAGGATCAGCATAGCCCGGATCGAGAAGACGCTTGAAAAGCCGGGTATCAGTGTAGCCCCGACCACAAAGACCAATATTACCCCGGCATATGCGATCAGCGCGCGATTGCCTGCCAGGTGCGTAAGAACCGTGTTCATCGCGGCACCGCTCGAGCTTTGAATAGGTGTTTCAGTTTTTCCGAATTCAGGCAGACCGCCAGGACGAGAACCGCGCCATAGGCCATTTGCAGCACGAATGTCGAGACATTGAAGGCTGTCAGCATGCTCTGGAGAAGGAAGATGTCGGCGGCGCCCAGAAAAGCCGCCGTCATGCCACCGACACCGCCGGCAAGGCCCACCCCGCCCAAGGCAACGGCAGCGATTGCGATAAGCGTGTAGCCCGGACCGATATTGGGATCGCCGGAGCCGATCAGCGCCGTCAGCGAAAGCGCGGCAAGACTGGCGAAGACCCCTGCGAGCAGATACGCGACAAATCGTACGGCCGGCACATCGACACCTGATGTGTAGGCTGCGCGATCGTCGCTGCCGGTCGCCATCAGAAGATCGTAATAGGGCAGTCGCTTGACCAAGAGCCATAGGAGCACGGCAAGGCCGACCGGCAGAATGGACCAGGGCCCTGCGAGTGCTGCCAGCCAGGCCGGAACGGAGCCGGATGGAGAAGGGAGCACCGTAAGCGCCAGGCCGGCATAGATCAGATAGGTTCCCAGTGTAGCGACGATCGGCTGGATTCGCAGAATTGCTGCCAGAAAGCCATTCAGCGCGCCGGAAGCCAGGCCGATCAACAGTGCCGCCGGCACGATGATCAGGGGAGAGGTCACTCCCGCCGCCATGATCAGCCCCTTGACGATGATCACGTTGATCAAGCCCATGAGCGGGCCGACCGACACGTCGATGGAGCCGCGTCCTGCCAGAAAGGGGATCGTCATGGCGAGAGAGGCGAGAAGCAGGGGAGCGGCCAGCCCAAGAACGGAGCCCCAGTTATGAGGCATGAATCGTGCAGGGTTGAGCCAGATATTGGCCGCCAGCAGGATAAAGAAAAGCAGGGCTGCAAGCCGCGTATTCCGCCGTTCGATGAAAAAGCGGGCGAGCCCTCCAGGGCGAACCGATTTCGTGGTCATAAGGCCACCTCCTTTTGACCGAACATGGCGGCGATGACACGGCTCATGGTCATGGCCTTCTTTTCGATCACCTCGGTGCGCTCGAAATCACGAAAGATCGATACGGTATCGCAGATTTGCAGGATCTCCTCGATTTCGCTCGACAAAATGACCAGAGCGATGCCCTTTTCGCGGGCAAGCTGCCGGAAAGCGTCGTAGAATTTCAGCCGGGTGTTGAGATCGACACCGCGGGTGGGATCGTTGAGCAGCATCACCCTCGGCTCGAGGGCAAGCAGCCTTGCAAGCAGTATCTTTTGCTGATTGCCACCGCTCAGCGACGAAATGGGAGCTCCCATCGAGGGATAGCGGATCGAGAGAAATTCCGTGTAGGCGGCAAGCTTTTCCTTCTGCTTTTTGCGATCGAGAATACCGGCGAAGGAAAAACGGGGCATGGAGGGGATGCCGAAATTGTCGAGGACGGAAAGAACCGGGAAGATGCCGGTCGAGCGCCGGTCGCGCGGCAGGTACACAACACCATGGCGGGCGGCGGAATGATGACTGGAGTAGCCCACGAAATTTCCACCTGCGGTATTGATGCGAACCATGCTGTCTCGGGGCCGGTTGAAGCCCGCCAGTGCCAGCAGGAACTGCTCCTGCCCGTGACCTTCGAGCCCGGCAAGGCCGGTGATCTCGCCGGCACGCAGCGTGCCGGAGACGGGGTTACGCCCCGGCGCCAGCCTGAGGTTTTCATATTGTAGCATGACACCGTCATTCGACATGGATATGTGCCTCCGGTGCCATGAGATCGAGCAGCCGTTGGCTGGTAATGCCGTCGCGCTCAATGGTCTCAATGATACGGCCGCTGCGCAGCACGGTGACGTGATCGGACAGCCGCTTGACCTCTTCCATGCGATGCGAAATGAAGATCACGATGTTGCCTGCCCGGGCATAATCCTCCACAGCATCGAATACGAGATCGCGATCGGCATAATCGAGAGCGGCAGTCGCCTCGTCGAGCAGAAGAATCGAAGGCAGGCGCATGAAGGCGCGGGCGATGACCACAAGTTGTTGTGCAGCGAGTGCCAGGGAACCTGCCGGGGCGTCAAGATCAATCGGGAACCGGCCAAGGACGGCAAGCAGACCTTCGGCTGCAGCCCGCCTGCGCGACTTGTCGAGTGACCTTAGGAAAAATCCGTCATAGCCGAGGAAAATATTGTCGGCGACCGAGCGATGAGGTGCGATCAACACCTCCTGGAAGACTGTCGAAAGGCCCCGATTCTGCATGTCGCGTGGTGAGGAGGCGACGATAGTTTGACCATCGAGAACCACCCGTCCATCCGACGGGGCGACCACACCGGACAGGATCTTCAGCATGGTGCTTTTGCCAGATCCGTTTTCGCCTAAAATTGTGTGGATGCCGGGCCGGAAATTCACAGTTACCGTGGTAAGCGCGGCTGTTTCTCCATAGCGCTTGCCGATGTTTTCCATGCCGAGCGATGTGACGGGCGCCGCCTGCCTGACATCGTCGCCACACGCGGACAGCAGCACTTGGTGAATGCGCGACGGCTGACTGCTCGGTTTGGATTGCGGTTTGGCAGTCTCGAACATGATCTGCGGTGTCTTTCAATACCGTTGCCGCACGGGCATGGCCGGATTTAGACCATGCCCGTGCGGACGCACTCAATTGGTGCACGAAGCCGGCACCTTGGAGAAATCGTAGAGTGGCGTCGCCGCACCGTTGGAGAAGTAGCCGTTCAACAGCTCTTCCGGAAACGGATCGGTCGGCGGGATGGGGAAGATTGCCGCGGAATCCGGCTTCATGCAGTCCTTGTACCAGGAAGGCAGATCGGCCTGCGTGATCGTCGGCATCGGCGCGATAATGGTGTTGATGAGCGGCTTTTGCCCTTCGATCATGCGTAGAGCCACGCGGAAGGCATTTTGTGCCGCGACATGCGGAGAGACTTCACCACCGTAGAATTTGAAACTGTCCTGGTTCTCATGCCAGAAACCCAGCGCATCGCCAGAGATCGAGGCGGTGATCAACGGCAGGGGGCGGCCCGCTTGCTGGAAGGCCTCGGCGATGAAACGGCCTTCGCTGCCCGTCGACCAGACGGCGTCGATTTGTTGCGGGGTCGTGGCGAGCGCCTGAAGCACGGCCGATTTCGTTGTCGTACCAGTCCATTCGCCGCTGACCTTGCGAGCGATTGTCAGGTTTTCAGCTTCGGCCACCGCCTTGTCGAGACCGGCATTTTCCTGCTGGACCAGCGGATGACCGGAAATGCCTTCAATCTGAAGGATCGTTCCGCCATCGGGTAGATTTTCAGCGATACCTTTGCCCATCTGGTAGCCCCAGAGGTTCTGGTTGTGCATCACATTGATAGCATAGGGTGTAGTGACAGCGCCGGCGCTGGTGATGACGGGGATGCCCGCCTTGTAGGCGTCTTCGATGACGGCATTGAGAGCCGTGGACGATCCGGCGATCGTGGTTATGACTGAGCAGCCCTGTTCGATGAAGGCGCGCATCTGCGATATCTGCTGGGTGGCGTCTCCGTTGGAATCGGAAACGATAAATTCCGAGACATCGCCTGTCGCCTTCGCACCTTCGACCAGACGCTGGAGTTCATCATTGAAGGTCACGCGCCACGGGTTGCCCATATAGGATTCGGAATGGCACCAGCGCCAGGGCTTGGCCGGTGCTTTGAAATCCGCGTACATCGAGGGTCCGACTTCGATGGCATCCGTATAGAGTAGCTGAAGGTTTTCCGGCAGGGCGCCGATGATTTCAGCGCGATCCTGCGCCTGCGCCGTTGCCGCCGACAAGGCCAGCAACGCAACAGCCAGCGCCTTCAAGCTGACGCCCGAACAAAATTGGGACATGTTATTTCCTCCTCCACGGCGGCCTCCCGCCGCCTTTACCCATAAATTTGTTATTCATTTCCGGGAAATGGGTCAAGAAGAAAAGTGAGCGCTAACGTCGGGGATTGTCAATGGGCGAAAGGCGAGGAATGCCAAAAATCGGATAAAAATGTTAGCGCTCACTCTAGACAAACGAAAAACTTTGCGTACTGTCCGGGCCGAGTAAAAGACCTGTCTGCGGAAGGAACAAGCACAATGGGAATATTGTCGGGCTATCGCGTGCTGGATTGTTCGATCGCCATGGCGGGCCCGTTCGCAGCCCAGAGGCTGGGCGACCTCGGCGCCGATGTGGTGAAGGTGGAACCGGTCACCGGCGAATGGCAGCGCCATGTGGCCGCCGGCGGTGCCGAGGGCAATAAGGTCAATGTGTCTTTCCTCTCGCTCAACCGCAACAAGCGGTCCCTGGCTGTCGACCTGAAATCGCCCGGCGGTAAGGACGTGCTCATCGACCTCGTGAAATCTGCCGACGTGTTTCTGCAGAACTATCGCCCCGGCGTCGCAAAAAGGCTGGGCGTCGATTACGAGACGCTTTCCGCGATCAATCCGCGACTGATCTATGTGTCCATCTCGGGCTATGGCGAAGACGGTCCCTATGTTCATCGCCCGGGGCAGGATCTTGTCCTGCAAGGTATGTCCGGCGCCATGCTCTCGGCGGGGCGTGACGGCGAGCCGCCGACGGCTGCCGGTCAATATCTGGTCGATGCGGTCACCGCTTACAACGCTTTCGAGGGAGCACTGGCAGCCCTGCTGCACCGGGAGCGGACGGGCGAGGGGCAATTGGTCCAGGTAAATATGCTGGATGCTATCACCACCATCCAGATGCAGGAACTGTCGGTCTTTACCGTCGGCGGCAAGCCGCAGACGCGCTCGGCCGAACCGCATGCCCATGTCTATATCCGCGCGCCTTATGGCGCCTTCGCCACCAGCGACGGCTTCATCATCATCGCCTTCCCGAAGCTGAAAACGCTCGGTGAAGTGATTGGCGAGGAGAGCTTTTTGACCATGGTCGACGATGTCGACACCTGGACGCGGCGTGACGAAATCTTTGCCAAGACGCGTGAGAAGCTGAAGACCAGGACATCAGAAGAATGGCTTGCATTGTTGCGCGCTGCCGACATCTGGTGCGGGCCGGTCTATGGCTATGCCGATCTGGTCGAGGACGAGCAGATCAAGCACAATGGCACTTTCGTCGAGTATGATCATCCAACGGAAGGCCGTGTGAAGACGCCGGGCTTTCCGATCAGATTTTCGAAGACGCCATCGACAGTCGGTCGGGGCGCGCCGCTGGCTGGCCAGCATACGCGTGAAGTGCTGGAGGAGGCGGGATATGATGCCGAGAGCATCGAGGCATTGGCAAATTCCGGCGCGATCGCCATCGAGACGCCCTCATCATGAAGCGCTACAAGGCCCTGACCTGGGATCATCCGCGCGGATATAATGCGCTGGCGGCGGCCGCCAGGCTTCCCGCCCCGGCCGAAGCGGGCATCGCCATCGAGTGGGACAAGCAGCCGCTCGAAGGTTTCGAAAGCCACCCGATCGCCGATCTCTGTGCGCGCTATGATCTGGTGGTGCTCGATCATCCGCACATTGGCAAAGCGGTGAAGTCGGGGTGCCTTCAGCCTCTCGAAGAGGTTTTCGGCGAGGAAAGGATTGCGAAGCTCCAAGCCGACAGTATCGGGCCTTCGCTTGCCAGCTACCGCTTCGGCGGTGCGCACTGGGCACTGCCACTCGATGCGGCGACGCAGGTCATGGCTTTGCGTGCCGATCTCCTGGCTTCACCGGTGCCCATGACATGGGATGCGGTTGCAGCGCTGTCGAAGGAGACGGGCAAGGTGGCGTTGTCGCTTGCCGGGCCGCATGCCATTCTTTCCTTCCTGTCCATAGCAGCTGCTTTCGGCGAGCCGCCCGCGAAAGCAGATCCGGACTTGCTCGTCTCTGGAAGAACGGGTGAAAAAGTCTATGAACTCATGCTCGATCTTGCGGCGCGCAGTCCGGTTTCGGTTCGCGACAAGAATCCCATCGGCATTCTCGAACATATGGCGCAAAACGATGACATTATCCTTTGCCCGCTCATATACGGCTATGTGAATTATGCCGCGCCGTCGGCAGGGCGTGCTATCGCCTTCCACAATGCACCCCGCGCTGTTGCGGGTGGGCGTCCGGGTTCCACGCTCGGCGGCACTGGTATCGGAATTTCGACGCGATGCGAGATGAGCCCGGCGCTAAGGGATCATCTGCTGTGGCTGATGAGTGCCGAGGCGCAGATCGGGTTCATTCCCGCTCATGATGGGCAGCCGTCGCGTCGCGAAGCCTGGCGCGATTCCAGTGTGAACACCCGCTGGAACGGGTTCTACCGCGCTACCGCCGATACGCTGGAGGCGGCCTATGTCAGGCCCCGGCACGACGGATATATCGCCTTTCAGAGCAAGGCTTCCGCGCTGCTGCGACAAGCCTTTGGAGCACGTGCCAAAGCGAAAGACACGCTGTCTGCCCTCCAAGAACTTTATAGCGAACATCGCATCGCCGGCAGCGAACGATAGGAGCCAGGGATGACTGACGATATTCTGTTTGAGGTTGATGGTGCGATCGCGGTCATCACGCTGAACCGGCCGCAGAAGCTCAATGCCGTGACGCCGGAGATGGCGGATGCCATCGTTGCCGCCGTCAAGACATGCAACGACAACGATACGATACGCTGCGTCATCCTGACGGGTGCGGGCGAACGCGCCTTCTGTGCCGGCTCCGACATTCGGGAGCTCGATGCTTATGAAACCCCATGGCAGTTCCGCAACCGGCCGGATTATTGCGATGCATTTCGCGCACTTCTGAAACCCAGCATCTGCGCCGTCAACGGTTATGCCTTCGGTGGCGGGCTGGAAACGGCGATGTCCTGCGATATCCGACTGGCTTCGGAAAACGCCCAGTTCGCCGCACCTGAGATCAAGCTTGGCTGGATCGGCGGCGGCGGCATGGCGGCACATCTCTCGCATTCGATCGGCGCGTCCAATGCAGCGCTGATGCTGATGACCGGTGATCCGATTTCGGCTGAGAAGGCTCTTTCCTGGGGTCTGGTAAGCGAGGTGGCGCCACAGCGTGAATTGCTTGCTCGTGCGCGTGCCATCGCCGAAACAATCGCTGCGCGCGCACCGATCGCCGCGGAGACGGCCAAGCTCAATCTCAAGGCGGCCGTTTCGATGCCGCTCGAAAAGGCGATCGAATACGAGCGCGATCTTCAGACCATCTGTTTTGCTACGGCCGATGCTGCCGAGGGCAGGGCGGCATTTAAGGAAAAACGGCGGCCAGTCTTCCGCCGCCGCTGAGGAAGAGGCCAGTTGCTGGTACTCCGCGCGCCGGTATCGACGCGCGAAGCGGCGCCTCCCGGAAACGTCAGATGTTGGCGAGCAGATCGTTTATGCGGCTTTCGGCGGTGCTCAGGGCGTCATCGACCGATTTGTCGCCGTTTATGGCTGCGCCGAGTTCTTCGCTGAGGATCTCCTGGATGGCGAACTGGCGCTGAACGGCCCCGGGCAGTGACCGGCCGGTTTCGGCGATTTTCGCGATATTGTCGCGGAAAGGCAGCGCCTTGAACTCCGGCGTGTCGAAAACCGCCTTGACTGCCGGCAGATGACCGGTACGGGCCCACTGGAAATCATTGTCGGCAAGGAACTTGAAGAGCTTGCCGATGGCGGCGGTCTGCTCCGGCGTGCGGTCCTTGTGCGGCAGGACCCAGCTATGGCCGTCGGCATAGGTGCTGTCGCGCGCGGGGAAAAGTTGTGGGACGGGATAGACAGTATAGCCGCCCGCCAGTGCGGTGTCGCTCTTTTGCGACTGCGCGACATAATCGCCGATCAGCCATGTGCCGTTGACGGCAATGCCGCCGGCGCCGCCGGCAAAGGCGGAAACGGCCGCCGCATAGTCGAGGCCGAGCGTCGTAAGCCCTTCGTCGTTGATCCGCTTCATGAACTCCACGACCGCCCTGGCTTCCGGCGTGGTCAGCTTAATCTTGGTCGGATCGGCGAAGAAGTCGGAGTTCTGCTGCTGCAGGAATGTGTAGAGTATACGGGCGTAAACCGCCGTCTCATTGGCGAGGATCTGCACGAGATAGGGCTTGCCGGTCTTTTCCTTGAACTGCTTGCCCTGGGCGAAGAACTCGTCGATCGACGTGGGCAAGACAGGCGTGCCGTCGGCGTTGACGAGGTCGGCCTGCTTCATCAGATTGAGATTGACGTGGAAAAGCATGGTCCAGTTGTCGAAGGGCAGGCCGAACATCTGCCCTTCCTTGGTGACTCCATCACGCGCCGCGTCGGTGAAATCGGCAGGCGCGATGCCCTGCGATTTCAGTATCTCATCGACGGGATCGATCAGGCCGCGCGCCTGATAATCGGAGATCGCGGAATAATGCATCGACACCACGTCGGGCGCGGCGCGGGAGGCTAGCTGGGCGTTCAGCTGATCGTAGCCCGGCCATTCCACGGTGGTCACATTGACGTCGATATCGGGATTGTCGGCCTCGAACTTGTTGATCAACGAGGTGATGATGCCGCATTCGCCGACGGCGGCGGAAACATCGGTGACCTTGCCATAGTCGGCCTCACAGGCGCCAAAGAAGCGCTGGAGGTCAATGGTCGTCTTGGCTTCAGCGGCGCCGGCCCAACTCAATGCGACGATTGCTGCGGTACTCAGAAGAAAATTTCTCATGCTATTACCTCCCTTTTGTGGGCTCTCGCCCCTTGGTCTAAAACCTGCCCGGCCAAGCTCCTCCCGACCGAAAACAGAGGTCATTTCACAGCGCCGCCGGAAACCGCGGTGACGATATGGCGCTGGAAGATGATGTAGACGATCAGCACCGGCAGGCTGGCGAACACCGCCTGCGCGCTCAGGAAGCCGAGTCCCTCGCTTTGCGCAAAGTTGATTTGCGACGAGGCGATGCCGATGGTGAGCGTGAACATTTCCTTCTTCGTGGCCGAGATCAGCGGCCACCAAAAATCGTTCCAGGCCTGCAGGAAGGTGAAGATGCCGAGCGTGGCCTGCGCCGGCAGGGTCAGCGGCAGCATGATTTTCCAGAAGATGCGGAACTGCGAGGCGTTGTCGAGAAGCGCCGCCTCGTCGATCTCCTTGGGAATCGCCTTGAAGAACTGCGTCATCAGGAAGACGCCGAAGGCGGACGACATGCCCGGCAGCATCAGGCCGAGATGGGTGTTGTGGAGGCCGAACCAGTTGAACATCTGATGGCGGGCGATGATGACGGCCTGTTCCGGCACGGCGAGCCCGAAAAGGACGATGACGAAGATCGTCCGCCGAAATGGAAATTCGAGCCGCGCGAAGGCATAGCCTGCCAGCGATGACAGGACGAGCACGCCCAGAGTCTGGCCGACGGCGACCACCATGCTGTTGAAGAACCAGCCGAAGGCCTGCGAGGAGTGCAGGATGTTGATATAGTTGACGAGCGTATAGGGCAGTCGGAAGACCGATTCCGTCCCCAGCATGAGTTCCTGGTTGTTCTTGATCGACAGGCCGACGAGCCAGGCGACGGGCGCCATCATCACGATCGACAGAAGCGCAGCCATCCATAGAAGCGACCGGCTGCCGCCTGAGTTATCCGGCTTGTAGGTCATGTCCCGGCTCATTCCCTACCCCTCCGCTTTCCTGTTCGAGACGATGTACTGCACCATGGCCGCGCAAAGGATGATGAGGAAGAGCAGTTCTGAAGCCGCCGCCCCCTTGCCGACATCCCAGCGCACGAAACCCACCTCGTAGATATACATGACGAGCGGGCGCGACGTGCCGCTTGGGCCGCCATTGGTCATGAGCTGCGCCTGGCCGAAAAGCTGGAACTGCATGACGATCTGGATAATCGTCACCAGCATGACCGTCCGTGCGATCGACGGCAGGGTGATCCGGGTCAGCATGCGCCAGCGGCTTGCATTGTCGAGCGCGGCTGCCTCGTAGAGATCAGCCGGGATCTGCTGCAGCGCTGCCAGGAAGAGCATCATCGGCAGGCCGAGGCACCACCAGACCGTTGCCACGCCGATAGACAAGAGCGACCAGCCGGCAGTCGACAGGAAATTGATCGGCTGCAGGCCGAGTTGCCCGAAGATCATCGGTATCAGGCCGTCGCCCGGGATGAAGACAAAACGCCAGATCAGCGTGACGGTGGCGACCGACAACACGGATGAGGAAAAGAAAAGCCCGCGCAGGAACGAAGTGGCGCGCGTCGTCCTGTTCAAGGCAAGGGCGCAAAAGAGGCCGAGCGCTACAAGGGTGGGAACACTGAGCGCGACGAACACGACGGTATTGCGGAGCGCCTGCAGGAAGACCGGATCGGCCAGAACCCTGGCGTAATTGGTAAGACCAACGAACCGCCCCGACCCGAACAGATCCACCTTGTGAAGGCTCAGCCACACGCTCCAGAAAAGCGGGAAGACGAGGAGCGCGGCGAAAACCGTGAGATAAGGTAGGACGAAGAGGCCATGGCCCCAATGGCTGCGGCGGTAACTTTCGGCCATGTCAGCCCCCATCCGCATGGTGGGCCACGCCGTCGGCGCCGAATAAATGAATTGCCGATGTGTCGAGCGCGATCTCGAGCCGGTCGCTGGCGCTGGCTTCGCTGCGGCCGTCGGCTTCGGCTGTCAACCGCGTGCCATCGGAAAGACGGCCATAGACCAGCGTGCGATCGCCCAGCCGTTCGACCACTTCGACGATGAGCGGAATGCCGGGCTGGCCTGCCGGAAGCACGGATATGTCTTCGGCGCGAATGCCGAGCGTGGCGCCCTCAGAGGAGAAAGCGGCAGGCAGGCGGAAGGCCGCGTCAAGTGTTCCAAGGCCGGCGGTATCGATCGATGCGCCGTTGCCATTTTGTGAGATGTTTCGGACCGGGATGAAGTTCATCGCCGGAGAGCCGACGAAGCCGGCGACGAAGCGTGTTGCCGGCCGGCGGTAGATCGCTATCGGCGTGCCGATCTGCTCGATCTTGCGGTTGTGCATGACGACGATCCGGTCGGCGAGCGTCATGGCCTCGACCTGATCGTGGGTGACGAAGATCATGGTGCTGCCGAGGCGGGTGTGCAATTGGGCAAGCTCCAGACGGGTGCGCCCCCGCAAGGCTGCGTCAAGGTTCGACAGCGGCTCGTCGAAGAGAAAGGCCTTCGGCTCCTTGACGATGGCACGGCCGATCGCCACGCGCTGCCGCTGGCCGCCCGACAGTTTTTGAGGCTTGCGGTCGAGCAGATGGGCGATTTCCAGTGTCTCGGCGGCGAAGCGGACACGTCGTACGATCTCCTTCTTCGGCACCTTGATGTTTTCAAGGCCGAAGGACATGTTCTGGGCGACCGTCATGTGCGGATAGAGCGCATAGGATTGGAAGACCATGGCGACGCCGCGTTTTCCCGGAGGAAGCGTGTCGATCCGCTGATCGCCCACCGCAATCGTACCTTGGGTCACGTCCTCGAGGCCGGCGATCATCCGCAGCAGCGTTGACTTGCCGCACCCGGATGGGCCGAGAAAGACGACGAACTCGCCCGGCTTGATGGAAAGCGAGATGTCGTCCAGCACGGAAAGCGTGCCGTACCTCTTGGTGACATTGGCGATTTCGATCGATGCCGACATGGTTTTCCTCCCCTGCCGTCCGTCCTGACTTACGCGCCGAGCCGGATCATTCGGTAACTTAGCGGTGCGACGGTCATGGCGAGCCCGCCGTTCGAGACTTTCGCGCCCGCTCCGTCACGCGGCGCTATCGCTTCTTGCCCCGGCCCGTTGACGTCGCGAAGCCCGTGCCCCTCGATCACCTTGTCCATGATTACGCTGCGCTCGCCGAAACCCTGCAGGGCAAGGTCGAATTCGATCGCCTTTTCCTGATGGCGATTGACGATGAAGAAGGTCAGGGCGCCGTCCGCTTCGCTCTCGACGGCCGAGACATCGAGATAGGGCACATTCTCGGCAAAATCGGTGGAATAGCTCGGGCAGTCGAGCGAAATCTGGAATGCCTTTCCGCGCCCGTATTGCGAGGCGAAGAGATAGGGGAAGAATGTCGTCTGCCGCCATGCCGGACCGCCCGGAACGGTCATGATGGGAGCGATGACGTTGACGAGTTGCGCCAGGCAGCCGACCTTCACCACATCGCAGCGGCGGATGAAGGTGTTGAGGATGAGGCCCACCTGCAGCACGTCCTCGAAATTGTAGATATCCTCCAGCAGCGCCGGCGCATGAGGCCATCCGTCATTGCCCTCCAGCACTTGCCTGTCCGCCTCGCGGGAGTGATACCAGACGTTCCATTCATCGAAGCTGATATAGACGTCCTTCTTCGAGCGCTTCTTCGCCTTGGTATAGGCAATCACCCCGGCGATGGTGCCGATATAATCGTCGAGGCGGGCGTTCTGCGCCAGATAATCGGCTGTGTTATCGGCGTGATTGTCGAAATACATGTGCAGGCTGATGTAATCGACGGAATCATAGGTGTAGTCGAGCACCGTGGCTTCCCACGCCGGATAGGTCGCCATCTTGGGCGATGACGATCCGCAGACGACGAGCTCGATCGACTTGTCGAAGGCCCGCATGGCCTTTGCGGTCTCAAACGCGATGCGGCCATATTCGTCCGCCGTCTTCTGGCCGATCTGCCACGGACCGTCCATCTCGTTGCCCAGGCACCACATCTTGACGCCCCACGGCGCCTCGCGGCCATTCTTGCGGCGCAGGTCAGACCAATAGCTGCCGCCCGGATGGTTGACATATTCGAGGAAGGCGCGCGCCGCATCGAGCCCGCGCGAACCCAGATTGACCGCAAGCATCATCTGCGTACCGGCGGCTTCGGCCCAGTCGGCAAATTCGTGGATGCCGACCTGGTTGGACTCCGAACTGTGCCAGGCGAGGTCGAGGCGGACAGGGCGCTGATCGCGCGGGCCGACTCCGTCCTCCCAATCATAGGCCGAAACGAAATTGCCGCCGGGATAGCGCACGATCGGCACGTCGAGTTCACGGACGAGATCGATGACGTCCTGGCGCATGCCATTGCTGTCCGCGGTCGGATGATCGGGTTCGTAGATGCCGGTGTAGACGGCGCGGCCCAGATGCTCGATGAATGAACCGTAAAGGCGTGGATCGATAGTGCTGATGATGTAGCCGCTGTGGACGGTTCCGGCTGCCCGCATGCTTTCCTCCCATTATATCTGAAAATCAGATATATATCATTATTGAGGATAAGATACACGCGATTGCACGGGCGTCAACCGGTCTTGCCGATCAAGTGGCGGCGATGCATCAGGTTTTCAGCCGCAGGACGATATCCTGATCGTAGTTTCCAAAGCCCCGCCCGAAAATATTGATGCCGCCCGGATGCTCTGCGGTTTCAGGCACTTCGATACGCAGGCGGATCGAGCGATGGCCGAGGAGGTCGAGGTCATCGAGGCTTGTGTCGGAAACACGCACGCCGTCGATGAATGTGCCACTGGATGTCACGCGGAAGCATTTCAGGACGCCGTATTGGCTACCGCGAAGCTTCCACCAGTCCGGGGTATATTTTCCGCGTCGGTCGCCGAAGTCGCCGGGGGAAGTCCAGGTGGCGATGGCTTTGCTATTGATCGACAGCGTGATGTCGGACGGCCAGTTGTCGGAGGTGCCGGGAACCTCCGACGAGAGTTCCAGGATCAGTTCCAGTTCCTTGACGTTCGATCCCTTGATCCTGGCGTTGTTGGGGAACTGATAGTCGACATAACCCCTTGTAAACCATAGCAATCCGGCTTTCATCCGGTCAGGGGTGAGGAACGTATCCGGATTGTCGAGATAGCCGATGATGCCATCCTGCGAGCACATTCCGCAGGGCGCGGCGACATCGTAACCGCTGTAAAGGCCGACGGGCATGGCGACCTCGATCGCCTCGTCGGCGGTCTTGGCCGGGCTGGCAAAGGACAGCACGATCTCATCATGTATGGCGTGGCAGATTTTCTGACTGCCCTTGCGCGCCTTCTGCGCCTCCGTCCGGATGAGGCCGACCTCTTCGAGCAGGTTGAGATGGGTGGAGGTGGTCGATTGCGGCAGGTCGAGGATTTCCGCGATTTCGTTGACGTTCAGGGGGCCGCGGCTATGCAGCAGTTCCAGTATCGACAAGCGCGCCGGGGCGGAAAGGCATTTCAAGACCTCCTTTCCGCTGTCCGGAGTTATCATCAGGAACCGGTTGCTCATAGCGTCGCCCTCAAATCTTTGATTTGATCCATATCAGACATTTTGATATAGTCAAACGGCGTCATCGGGCGATTTTCGATAAGGGCGACGCTGTTTATATCGAGGGTTTCTCCTCCTGCGGTCTGCCATGCTCCAAACAGCCGGGCGCGTCTGATGGCTGTCCGCGACGCTTCTCTCCCAACTCATGCTCGGCGTCATATGCGTTCCCGAAGAAGAGCGCATCCTGCCGCCGGCGTAAGTCGAGAAGGCGCGAATCCTCTGCGGCGATATCACCGAGACGGATCGCGCTGCCGGCTTTCACCGGGCGGACCAGCCGTCGGTTGGCGATGAGGTAGAACGGCGCCGGCCGCTCCGCTTCGAGCGGTGCTCCCGGAATGAGCGCCGACGAGACGTTCTCGATCGCGTGATGATGCCCGGTGGCCGTCAGTAATGTCCCGGCGCCAAGATCGGCATCGGCAATGGCAACGAGATCGAAGCGCGGCCGGGGATGCCGGGAGCCGCAGGAGAGCCCCTTGAGCCCCGCTTCGAGCACGCTGGTGGCAGCCTCCAGACCCAGAAGATGACGGGGCAGATAGACCATGGCCGTCGCGCCGTTGCGGCTGACGATATGCCCTTTCCCGGCGAGAAGTTCCCAGCTTGCCGCATCCCGGCAGCGGATCACGACGAAAACGCCGCCGGCAAAGCTGATTTCGCCGGGAAGGCGCAGGCAGTGAAAGACATCCATCCGCCGCCCGCCTTGGAGAAGCCCACCATCCTCCCGCGTCGAAAACAAGCTTGGCACCTCCGATATACGGGCGAGGGGACAATGAAGCTCCGGCCGGTCGGGGACGAGATCGATGGAATGGGCCGCGACGGCGAGTTCGCAGAGATCGGGAACCGCGCGTTGCGGCAGTTTCGCCGCCGCCTTCGCCCGTGCCGCGACGAGTTCGGCAATGTCACCCTCGCCAGGATCGAGATGACGGGCAAAGCCGGCGGCATCGATGGTGACGCCGTTGCTCGTCAACGTTTCGGTCGTGGGATTGAAGACGAAATCATATTCGCTCGACTTGCCGGCGCAGACGATCTCGAAGCCGAGAATTTCCGCCCAGGTGACGAGGCCGATCAGCAGGCTCGGCTGGTCCCCATCGACCGGCGTAACCACCTTTCCCTTGCCGGCGGCGAGCAAGGCGAGACCGGGACCGATGACGCTGTCGACCTCCTTCGAGACCAGCGCAACATGTTTGCCGGCTTCGATCGCGAGTTCGGCATGGCGGGCGCCCGCTTCGGGATGGCCGGTCGCCTCGACCAGCACATCGAACGGCAGATGGACGACATGCTGGAGCGCGCCGGCGGCGATGGAGCAACCCTCCGCCCAGGCGCGGCTCGCCTCTTCCTGGCTGTGACACTCGGCTATAGTCTCCACCCCCACGGATTTCAGGGCGGTCCAGGCCGTGGCGCTGTCGATATCCACCGCGATGCGCGCATTCATCAGGGAAACACGCTGCGCCTGCGCCAGGAAACTTCGGCCGAACCCGCCGGTGCCGACGATGCATGCTTCGACAGGCCGGGTCGCGTCGGCAAAATAATCGTGGAAGTTCATGAAAGTCGGTCCTTTTCTAGCAAAGGCAGGAGGCGGGCGCAGGCATCAGACCTTGGCCGGATGCCCGGCGGCGCGGCGGTGCAAGCTGCGCAGGCCGACAGCCCTGGCGAGCAGCGGCCAGATGAGCATCAGGACCCCGAGCGCCATGATCCCCGAGACGAGCGGGTTCGACCAGAAGATGCTCAGCGATCCATTCGACATCAGCATCGACTGGCGGAAGGCATCCTCGGCCTTGTCGCCGAGAACCATGGCGAGGACGAGTGGCGCAATCGGGTAATTCAGCTTCTTGAAGAGATAGCCGAGAACCCCGAAGCCGAGCACCAGCCACATATCGAAGGTCGAATTGGCCACCTGATAGGCGCCGGAGAAGATGATCGCGACGATCACCGGTCCGACGATCGTAAACGGCACCCGCAGGATCGAGGCGTAGAGCGGAACGGTGGCGAGCACCAAAAGCACGGCGACGACATTGCCGAGATACATCGATGCGATGAGTCCCCAGACGAAATCAGGCCTGTCGATGAAGAGCATCGGCCCCGGCGTCAGGCCCCAGATCATCAGCCCGCCCATCATCACCGCGGCGGTAGCCGAACCGGGAACGCCGAGGGCCAGCATCGGCAGCAGAGCCGACGTACCGGCAGAATGATCGGCGGTTTCCGGCGAGACGATGCCGCGCGGATCGCCCTTACCGAATTGCGATTTGTCCTTGGCGAATCGCCGGGCGAGACCATAGCTCATGAAGGATGCGGCGGTCGGACCGGCGGGCGTGATGCCCATCCAGATGCCGATCAGCGTCGAGCGCAGGATCGACCAGCCATAGCGCGGCATCTCCTTCAGCGTCTTCAGCACGTCGAGGGGCCTGACGCGCGCCCTGATGCCGTCGAAGCGCAGCCCCTCCTCCGTCGTCAAAAGCAATTCGCCGATGCCGAAGAGACCCATGACGGCAACGAGGAAGGAAATGCCCTTGATCAGATCCGGAATGCCGAAGGTGAGGCGAAGCCCGCCGGAGATCGTGTCCATGCCGACGGTGGCGAAGGCGAAGCCCAGCATCATCGTGACCAATGTCTTGGCGGGTGCGTTGGCGCTCATGCCGATGAAGCTGGCGAAGGCGAGGAAATAGACGGCGAAGAATTCCGGCGATGAGAACTGCAGCGCAAACCGCGCGACCCAGCCGGAAAGCAGCGTGATCATCACGACGCCGGCCAGCGCTCCGATGCCGGCGGACATGAAGGCAAGCGTCAGCGCCCGCGTCGCCTGGCCACTCTTGGCCATCGGATAGCCGTCGAACGTGGTCGCGACCGAGGAAGGCTCTCCGGGAATGTTGAAAAGGATCGAGGTGGTCGATCCCCCGAAAAGCGCACCCCAATACATGCAGGAGAGAAGAATGATGGCCGAGATCGGATCCATCGTGAAAGTCAGCGGCAGGAGCAGCGAGACACCGTTCGGCGCTCCGAGGCCCGGCAGCACGCCGACCAGGATGCCCAGCATGACCCCGATCATCATGATCATGAGATGATGCATGGTGAGGACGGTGGCGAAGCCGTCCATCAGATAGCCGAAATTGCCCATCGCCTGTTTCCTCCCAAGCGGTTCCGACGATCCGGAGATCGTCGTCTATCGTCGGATCAGTAGATGCCGAGCCAGCCCTCGATAGGTCCCTTCAAAAGCGGAACCTGAAAGCCGATCTCGAACACGAGATAGAAAAGGCCGGTGACGGCCAGTGCCGCCAGGGCGGATATCCACCAGCGATAGCCTCCTTGCCACATCATGGCGCCGCAAATGTAGAGCGCCGTGCCCACATAGAGGCCGAGAAGCAGCGAAACGATCATGAAGGCGACGAGCGGCAGAAAGAAACCGAGAACCGGCCTGGCCCTCTCGATATCGAGGAACACCTCGCCGTCATGCTGGTAAAAGAACATGCTGCGCAGCAGGGTCACCAGACTGCCCAGGATGATCAGGACGCCGACATAGAAGGGAAAATAGCCCGCTTCCGGTCCCATGTCGCTCCAGCCGATACCGCTCCGCCACGACCCGTAGCAGATGGCGAGACCCGCCCCCGCCGTCAGGAGCGCCGTGATGATTTCCATCATCTTGCGCGACACTGATTGCTTTTCAAATTCAGCCATGCTCGCCTCCCGAGCGTTGCAGGAATGGGAGACGCCCCTTTGGGAGCGTCCCCCTGGATTGGTTCACTCGACCAGCCAACCCTCGCGTTTCAGCACTTTCTGGACATTATCCCTGTCGCGGGTCTGATAGGCCTTGAATTCATCACCCGCCATAAACTGCGATGTCTGCGAAGTCTTGGCAACGTAATCCGCCCATTCCGGTGTCTCGGAAACTTTCTTCAGGACATCGCGGTAGAAGGCGACCGCGTCCTCGTCGACACCGGCCGGCAG
Source organism: Phyllobacterium phragmitis (assembly GCF_002980495.1). Lineage (GTDB taxonomy): Bacteria > Pseudomonadota > Alphaproteobacteria > Rhizobiales > Rhizobiaceae > Paramesorhizobium > Paramesorhizobium phragmitis. Next base: position 167,070 of record NZ_PVBR01000003.1, on the reverse strand, counting down.
CCAGACGGTGCGCGGCATGCGATAATTGTCGATCGCCAGGCCGGCCTCGGCGCAGGTCGGTATATCGTGCCAGCCCTTGCCCTCATGCACGGGTTCGCTTTGCGGAAAGCGGTCCGGGCGGAAGACGCAGAGCGGCTTCACCATGCCGGCCTGCCACTGGCCGCGATTTTCGTTGGGATTGTTCACATTGGCGTCGATATGACCGCCGGCCAGCTGAACGGCTGCCTCGCCGCCGCTCTTGAACGGAATGTAGCGGAATTCCGCCCCCGTCACGTCCGCAATGGTCGAGACGAGAATCTGATCGGTATCCTTCGACTGGCTGCCGCCGAACTGGAGCGCCTTCGGCTCGGCCTTCGCCGCCTCCACGAATGATTTGACGTCGCCGAATTTGGATTGGCCATTCACCCAGATCAGGAATTCATCCAGCGCAAGCGTTGCGACGGGCGTCAGGTCTTCCGGCGCATAGGGAACCGCCGCGACGCTCGGCAGGAGATATTCATTGTTGGTGCCGAATGTCAGCTTGTAGGGGTCGCCCTTGTAGCCGGCGGCGTAGACGAAGCCCTCCGCTCCGCTGCCGCCGCCCTTGTTGGTGACGACGACTGGAGCATTCATCAGCTTGTGCTTGGCGATGATGGATTGCACCGTTCTGGCAAAATTATCGGTGCCGCCGCCTGGGCCCGATGTGACGACGAACTCGACCGGCCGCGTCGGCTCGAAGGCGAGTGCCGGCCCCGTGGTCGTCAGCGCAAGCAGCGCCAGGGTAATCTGTTTCAGCATATCGGTTCCTCCCGGTTGTCGGACCGTCCCGCCGCAAGCTCCTACCCCCGGCGGTTCGACCCAGTTTCATCAATCAGTCTATTGGGGCAGTCTATTCGGCAGCCTCCTTCAAGACTGCCTGCCGCCTGGCCATCTTCGCCGCCAGCAACACGGCCTCGCGCGATGCACCGACATCGGCGATGCCGCGGCCGGCAATATCATAGGCCGTGCCGTGGGCTGGCGTGCAGAGCGGGAACGGCAGGCCGCCCATCATCGTCACGCCCTTGTCGAAACCCATCATCTTCATCGCGATCTGGCCCTGATCGTGATACATGGTCAACACGGCGTGAAAACCTTCCTTCAGCGCGCGCAGGAAGACGGTGTCGGCGGGGAACGGCCCCTCTACGGCATAACCTTCGGCCTTCGCCCGCTCTACCGCCGGCTCGATGATTTCGATTTCCTCCATCCCGAAGCTGCCGCCGTCGCCGGCATGCGGATTGAGCCCCGCCACCGCGATCTTCGGCTCGTCGATTCCCGCAAGACGCAGACACGCAACCGTCAGCTCGACCTCCGCCAGAATGGCTTGCTGGCTGATATGGGCCGAAACCGCCGATAGCGGGATATGCGAGGTTACCCGTGCGTTCCATACCCGCTCGAGCACGTTGAATTCGCGCATCCTGCCCTTGAAGGAGAGCACATCGGAGACGAAACGAATCTCGTCGTCATAGCCGGGATAAGCGTAGCGCATCGCCTTTTTGTTAAAGGGCGTGAAGCAGACGCCATCGACGTGGCCCTTATCGGCAAGGTGCAGCGCGAAACGGAAGTTCTCGGTCGCGAACATGCCACCGGCAAGCGTCGCCTCGCCGCGCGTGACATCGCCGGGGTCGAGATGACCCAGATCGATGAAGACGGGCCGCTCGGCGACATCGGTCGAGAAATCGGCCGGCGTGCGATAATCCAGGTCGAGCGTGACCTTCGCGATTGCCGCGCCCTCATCCAGAATGCGGCGGTCGCCGATGACGACCAAGTGCGCGGTATTCCGAAGCTCCGGCAAGGAGAGTATCCGAGCGGTCAGTTCGGAACTGATGCCCGCCGGATCGCCCATGGCGAAGGCCAGGACAGGACGGTTCGCCTGCGCCTCGACGCCTGTTTCGCTTGCGGCCATGAAAGCTCCTCCTTCTTCGATACCGTCTGGAGATTACAAGCGGATTTTCCCTTATGCAAGCATTTTGTATACAGTATAAAAAATAATACATGGAAGGCGGTATCATTTTGCCGTTGCGAATGCGAAAATGGTTTTCAACAGGGCTGGCAGGCTGTGCAAGCTGGGTGGCCGGCAGGACCGAAAGCGGGAGAGAGACGATGGCTTCAGAAGTGATCGAACAGGCTGGGCGGCGTACGGTCACAGCGATTTCCCGTCAGTCGCTGCATGGCGAGATCGTCAGCCGCTTGCGCGACATGATCATCGAGGGTGATCTGCAACCCGGTCAGCGCATCTATGAGAACCAGCTTGGTGAGGAATTGGGCGTCTCGCGCACGCCGCTGCGCGAGGCGCTGAAGTTCCTGGCCAGCGAAGGGCTTGTCGAACTGGTGCCGAGCCGCGGCGCCGTGGTCAAGCGCTTCTCGGCAAAGGATGTCGAGGACATGCTGATCGTCATCCGGTCGATGGAGATGCTGGCGGCGCGCCTTGCCTGCGCCAAGGCGAGCGACGAGGCAATAGCGCGGCTGCGCGTGCTGCACGATGCCATGGTGCGCCATTACCAGGCCGGCGAGCGCCTGGAATATTACAAGCTCAACCAGCAGATCCACACCGGCATCGTCGCCCTTGCCGATAACGCTCCGCTGACCGAAGTCCATGGTCTGCTGCAATCGCGCGTCAAGCGTATCCGTTTCATCGGACATGAGGGAGCGGAGCGATGGGCGTCCGCGGTGGCCGAGCACGAGCGGATCATCGCCGCTTTGGAGGCCCGCGATGCCGAGACATTGGCCCGCGAGTTGGACATTCACCTCGAAAATGGCTGGGAACGGGTGAAGTCGGTCGTCTGATCGGCATCAAATCAATATGACCTGAAATCCGCATCGCTGCGCAGGATTTTGCGAGTTCCTGGGCGTTTATCGGCTTATCGCCCTTCCGGGCTGTCTGGCTCGATTGCGCGCAGGTGATGGCCTGCCTGCTGTTTTTCGCAGCCTCATTCTGGTAAACGCTTGGATGGGAGGAATTGCGCGTCGATGATCAGCGGCCACAAGATACGTTCGCGTTTTCGCATTGCCAGGGTGGCGGCCGCGATCGCCGTTGCCCTGATTTCGGTTGCCGCGATCTATGTCGTCTCCACCTATTGGCGTGACCGCGCCGATGTCCAGATCCGGCGAAAGGCCGCGGAAACGCTTGCAGTTCAGGCCGAGATACTGGCCGGCATGCTCGATAAATACAGGGTTTTGCCGCCGCTTCTGTCACGCCAGGACGACATTGCCGCGTTGTTTCCCGAAACAGGCCTCACGCCGGACCTGATCGGCAAGGCGCGCCGCAAGGCTGAAGAGGTGACCGGCCTGTCAGGCGCAAAAGAAGTTGCTTTCTTCCTGCCGGACGGGCGTTTGCTCGCCTCCGCGCGCCGCGTTTTCGACGATGATCCGGCGGGCCGAAGGGCGTTGATCGAAGCCGCCCGGCAGGGCCAACTGGGCCGCGCCGTCGTGTCGCTCGACAACAGGGAGCGTGGCTACGCCTTCAGTTCCGGCGTGCGTCGTCGCGGTGCCATGATCGGGGTCGTCGTCGTTTATGTCGGGTTTGACAGTGTCGAGGCGACATGGTCGCTTTCGGCCAACCCGATTTTCGTCAGTGATCGCTCGGGCACGGTTTTCCTGACCAACCGTTCCGAATGGAAGTTGAGGCCGGTCAGCGCCATCGCCGAGGAAGCCTCGGGTACGCAGCGGTTCAGGGCAGGGAACGATTATGTCGCTCATATCGATCTTTCCCGGGACTTGCCGCTTCTGGATTGGCAATTGCATGTCCTGGCCGACCGCAAGCCATTGGAAGAGGCGCGCTTGTTTGGTGCACTCGCTGCCGCACTTGCCTGTCTGGTGCTGGCGACGGCCGTATTTCTTCTGATCCGCCGCCGTGAAACGGCGGTATTGAAACTGCGCAAGGATCGCGCCGCCGCGCTGCGCCTTGAGCGGATGGTGCGCGACAGGACGCTTGCGCTCAGCCGAACGAATGTCTCGCTGTCACGAGAGATCGAGGAACGCCGGCTGGCCGAGGACAAGCTGCGCAAGACGCAGACCGAGCTCGTTCAGGCGGCAAAGCTCGCTGCCCTGGGTCAAATGTCCGCCACTTTAAGTCACGAGTTCAACCAGCCGCTCGCCGCCATCCGCACCTATGCCGACAATGGCGCCAGATTGCTGTCGAAAGGGTGCTCCGAACAGGCGACGGACAATTTTTCGCGCATTGCGGCGATGGTCGACCGCATGGCCGAGCTGTCGCGTGCCCTGCTGTCGTTTTCGAGGAAATCGGGCACGACGACGGGCATCGTGCCTCTGGCGGCCGTGCTCGACGAAGCGCTTATTCTGGTGCGTCCAAGAGCGCGCAAGGCGCATGTCGCGATCGAACTCGATCCGGCACTGCGCACACTGTCTGTGCTGGGCGGCCGCATTCGGCTGTCCCAGGTATTCGTCAATCTGGTCAATAATGCCATCGATGCCATGGCGGGTCAGGATGATGGCGTGGTTCGCATCACTCTGGCATCGCTGAGCGATGAATTGACCATCAATGTATCGGATAGCGGCCCCGGCATTGACAAGGCGCACCGCGCCTTCATATTCGAGCCCTTCTTCACCACCAAGCAGGCAGGCGAGGGCATAGGCATCGGCCTGTCCATTGCCTACAACATCGTTCGGGAATTCGGGGGACAGATCGTTTTGCATGATCAGGAAGAAGGCAATTGCACCTTCGCGATAACGCTCAAGCTCGCCGAAGCGCACGGCATTGCTGCGGAATAGACCATGAACGTACTGGGATCCGGGAAGCCGATCGTCCATCTTGTCGACGATGACGACGATCTGCGCCATGCCCTGGCCCAGGGCCTTGAGCTGGAGGGGCTGCCGGTTGCGGTGCACCGGGCCCCCGAAGCCGCATTGTCGCAGATCGGCCACGAGGCATACGCGATCATCGTCAGCGACATCCGCATGCCTGGGATGGGTGGCATGGAACTCCTGCGGCAGGCCCTCGCCATCGATCCTACCCTGCCGGTGATCCTCATAACAGGGCATGGCGACGTACAGATGGCGGTCGAGGCGATGCGTGCCGGGGCCTACGATTTCATCGAAAAGCCGTTTCCGGTGTCGCGTCTCTACGCCGTTATCGAGCGCGCGCTGGAAAAACGGCGTCTCATTCTGGAAAACCGCACATTGCGGTCCGAACTCGATGGCCGCGAGGCGCTGTCGATGCGGCTGGTCGGCCGCAGTCCGGCGATCACGCGCCTGCGCGAACAGATCGTCATGCTGGCCGACACAGACGTGGATGTGCTTGTTACCGGTGAAACCGGCGCCGGCAAGGAAGTGGTGGCCCGCGCGCTGCATGATCTGGGCGGACGCGCGCAAGGCAATTTCGTCGCCATCAATTGCGCGGCGCTGCCCGCTGACATCATCGAGGCTGAACTCTTCGGCCATGAGCCCGGCGCATTTACCGGGGCGCAGAAGCTGCGCGTCGGCAAGCTTGAGCACGCCAATGGCGGCACCATCTTCCTGGACGAGATCGAATCCATGCCGCTCGGCCTGCAGGCCAAGCTGCTGAGGGCGATCGAGGCGCGATCGGTCGAGCGGCTCGGCTCGAACAAATCCATCGCCCTGGACGTCCGCTTCGTCGCAGCGACCAAGACCGATCTGGCCACGGCCGGCGCGCGCGGGGCATTCCGTTCCGACCTCTATTACCGCCTCAATGTCGTGACCCTCGCACTGCCGCCGTTGCGCGAGCGGCGTGACGACATTCCGCTGCTGTTCTTTCATCTGGCGCGCGAGGCGCGTGGGCGCTACCGGCGCGAGATACCCGACGTGCCGCGTGCCCTGGAGGCGCAACTGATGGCCTATGACTGGCCGGGCAATGTGCGCGAATTGAGAAACTATGCGGACCGTTTCGTGCTTGGCATGTGGGGCGGGTTTTCGGGCTCGGCACCCGCGCAACCGGAAACGGACGACGATCCCGCGGGCGACCTGGCCGAGCGCGTCCGACGCTTTGAGCGGTCGGTCATCGAGGCCGAGCTGGTGCGCAACGGCGGCGCGATGAAGCCGACCTACGAGGCATTGCGCATTTCGCGCAAGGGGCTCTACGACAAGATGAAACGCCTCGGCATCGAAACCGGATCCGATCCGGATGGCGACCGCGACGGGTAAAGGAACACGCATTGTCGGGATGTTGATGGGTAGGAATTGACCCATTTTCCGTGACCTGTCGCCTCATCGTTTCAGATGCGGCCCGGAAGATAGCGGGTTTCCGGCATGTCGGCGAACTGGCACATGAATTGCTTACATAATTTTATCGCGATGGCCGGGAGGCATCGTCGGGGGAAACTTGGCTGATGACGCGCAAACGCGCGGGGCCGGGGAACTCTCGCGCACCTTCCGATCATGGTGATTTGTCCGTCGGCCGGCAGAAGCGGCCGCCGGGCTTTTGTCATGGGCGCTGCATGCCCGATGTGGAGGACTGACTTATGAAGAAACTGCTTCTTGGCACGGTATCCGCCGTCGCCCTCGCTTTCAGCGCCTCGGCGGCGCTGGCCGACGATTGCGACGATGGCGAGATGATCATCAAATTCAGCCACGTGGTGGCGGCGACCGGTCATCCCAAGGGCGATGCCGCCACGCTTCTTGCCGAGCGCGTCAACAAGGAAATGAACGGCAAGGCCTGTATGCGGGTGTTCCCGAATTCGACGCTTTTCGACGATGACAAGGTGCTTGAGGCGTTGCTTCTTGGCGACGTGCAGCTTGCCGCGCCCTCGCTGTCCAAATTCGAGGCCTACACACTGAAATATCGGCTTTTTGACCTGCCGTTTCTGTTTTCAAGCCTGAAGTCCGTGGACAATTTCATCACCAGCGACAACGGCAAGGCCCTGCTGACCGTCATGGAAGACAAGGGCTATACGGGCCTCGGCTACTGGTCGTCCGGCCTCAAGCAGTTCTCCGCCAACAAGCCGTTGCTGGTTCCGAGCGACGCCAAGGGGCTCAAGTTCCGCATCCAGACCTCAGACGTGGCCCAGGCGATGATCGAGGCGATGGGCGGCTCGGCCCAGAAACTCGCCTTCAAGGAAGTTTATGGCGCGCTGCAGACCGGCGTTGTCGACGGTCAGGAAAATACCTGGTCGAACATCTACACGCAGAAGTTCTTCGAGGTGCAGGATGGCATCACCGAGACCAACCACCAGCTCCTCGCCTATCTGCTGGTGACCTCGACCGAATGGCTGGACGGTCTTGAACCTGATTTTCGTGACCAGTTCCTCAAGGTCGTCGATGACGTGACGATGGAGGCCAACGCCGCCGTCGCGGCGACCGAGGCCAAGAACCGCCAGAACATCATCGACGCCGGCGGCACCGTTCGGGAACTGACCCCCGAGCAGCGCGCGCAGTGGGTGGAGACGATGAAGCCCGTCTGGACCAAGTTCGAGGGCGACATCGGCAAGGATCTGATTGATGCCGCTGTCGCGTCGAACGAGAGCAACTGAACAAGCTTCGGACCGGGCGCAAGCTGCGCCCGGTCCCCATGATTTAACAATTGTTTGTCGTAGCAAGAGCCGCCCGTCAGAGTGCGGATCATCCAGGGGAACATAAATGGTCGCTTACTGGCCCTACTTCGCCATCCTTGCACTGATCGTCGCGCTGTTCCTGATCGAACGGCGGTATCCGGCGGCGGTGACACGGGTGGAAGAAAACATTCTGGCGGTGCTGCTGGCGGCGATCACCATCATTTCCTTTTCCCAGGTCGTAGCGCGTTACGGGTTCAACAGCGGCTGGTCGGGCGCGCTGGAACTGACCCGCATCCTGTTTGCCTGGATGATCCTCTTCGGCATGGGATACGGCATCAAACAAGGGCTTCATCTCGGCGTCGACGCGGCCATTCGCCTCTTTCCAAAGCGGCTGTTCAGGGGTGCCGCGCTGTTCGGGGCCTTCACGGTCATCCTTTATGCGGCAATCCTGCTATCGGCCGACTGGCTATCGATCTTTGGTGCGCAAACGAAGGGCGGAGCGGTCTTCTACTGGACCCGCTTCTTCAATGCGGGAATCGGGCTCGACGATCTGCGCTATCCCGAATGGATCCAGCACACATTCGGGACGCAGGAGCGCGTTCAGCGCTGGATTGCCTATCTCATCCTTCCGATCGGGCTGGCGCTTCTCGGATTTCGGTCCCTGCAGGCGATCGTCCAGATCTGGAGGGGAGAACGCGAACTGATCATTGCCGGACATGAGGCTGAAGACCTCGTTGCCGACAACAAGAACATCCTGAGGGACTGATCGCGATGGAAGTCTCAATCCTGTTCATCCTCGTCCTCGGGCTGCTGTTTCTTGGCGCGCCGGTCGCCATCGCGCTCGGCCTTTCGTCGATCATCACCATCGCGTTTTTCTCAACGGATTCGATGTCGTCGGTGGCGCTGCAGCTTTTCACCGCCTCGCAGAACTACACGCTGCTGGCCATTCCGTTTTTCGTTCTGGCGTCCGCCTTCATGTCGACGGGCGGGGTGGCCAAGCGTCTGATACGTTTCGCCATCGCAACGGTCGGCCATTTCCGCGGCGGCCTCGCCATGGCCTCGGTGCTCGCCTGCATGCTGTTTGCAGCACTCTCCGGTTCGTCGCCGGCGACGGTGGTCGCGATAGGCACCATCGCCATCGCCGGAATGCGGCAGGTCGGCTACAGCAAGGAGTTCGCGGCCGGCATCATCGCTAATGCCGGAACGCTCGGCATCCTGATCCCGCCGTCGATCGTCATGGTCGTCTATTCCGCCGCTACCGATGTTTCGGTCGGCCGGATGTTTCTCGCCGGTGTGGTTCCGGGCCTCGTCGCAGGGCTCATGCTAATGGTGGCGATCTATATCATGGCCAGGATCAAGGGATTGCCGGCCGAACCATGGCGCGGCTTTTCCGAACTGATCGCAGGCGGCAAGGAAGCCGGCTGGGGACTGTTCCTTATCATCATCATTCTCGGCGGCATCTATGGCGGTGTCTTCACGCCCACCGAGGCGGCTTCGGTCGCCGCAATCTATGCATTCTTCGTTGCGGTGTTCATCTATCGCGACATGGGACCGATGAAAGGCGAGCATTGGGTCAAGGATACGGATTCGCGGCGCGGGCGCGTCGGCTTTTCGGCCATGGTCTATGCCATCTCATTCTTCTTCGTGTGGATGATCCTGTCCTTTTTCGCGGTCGGTCGGTCCGAAACATACCATGTCGGTTTCGGGTCACGCACGGTTGCCGGGCTTGTGATGTCGCTGGCCGTTCTCGTCGCCTATTCGCTGTGGCGCGGCGAACGCAAGAGCCTCGGCGCAATCCCGTCGCAACTTGCCGCCAGCGCCCCGATCTGGGGCCGCAACCTGTCATTGATGATACGCTCTCTGCCCGCGGCATTCTTCAACGAGGAAACCCGCAAGGTTACGGTAGACGCCGCGCGCACGACGATCATGCTGATGTTCATCATCGTCAATGCGCTGCTGTTCGCGCATGTGCTGACGTCGGAAAGGATACCGCAGGTAATCACCGGAATGATGCTCGATGCCGGCTTCAACTGGTTCACCTTCCTGATCGCCGTCAATATCCTGCTGCTGCTCGGCGGACAATTTATGGAGCCTTCCGGTCTCCTGCTTATCGTCGCGCCGGTGGTATTTCCGATCGCGATGGAACTCGGCATCGACCCGGTCCACCTCGGCATCATCATGGTCGTGAACATGGAGATCGGCATGATCACGCCGCCGATCGGCCTCAACCTTTTCGTGACCTCGGGTATCACCGGAATGAGCCTCATCCAGGTGGTGCGCGCCGCTTTGCCATTTGTCGGCGTGCTTTTCCTGTTTCTGATTCTGGTGACTTATGTTCCGGTTTTGTCGACCTGGCTGCCGTATAGTTTGATGGGGCCGGAGATTAGGGCGCGGTGAGGGTTTGCTGCAATTGTCGGTTCAGCCCGTCTGACGCCTGCATACGGATAAGCTTTCAGGGCCTGGGGGAGGCCCTGAAGATTCAAAACCGCTATGATTGGAGCAGACGCGACCCTGGGATGGGTCCGCATCGCGTTCTGAGCGGGGGGCTTGGGGGACGCGATGCGGTTGCATTCCACGGGAACACTGCGGGACTATAGCAACCCGGCCCGCCAATCACATGAACGAAATGTTGCGGTTGCCAACATATGTTCAATGCAACCACCATCGACCCGCCGCATCCGCAAACGTCTTTTGATTTTACGGAAAGCAGTGCTTCTCGATGTCGCGCACAGTGAATTTTGCTGCGTGTTGCCAAGCCTCGTCGGTGTCGCCCCGGTAAGTCATGAACCGATCGCAGACCGGCTTGTTTTCATTCAAATCCAGCACCGCAAACTTCACCCAGCCGACCAGTGTGCTCATCTTGTGGATTTCTCCGAACAGGAAAAATCTCGCGCCGGCCGTTTTTGCTCGTGCGGAGAGAACGTCGAGGCCAGGGTCTTTGGCGGTGCACTGATCTGTCTGGCAGGTTAACGCAACGAGATCGAACTTTGGGTTCTCGGAAAGACCGTTGCGCAGCGTGACATTAAATGCCTCCAGCCGTGCTTCGTGTTCAGCGGTCTGGTCCCTGACTTCACCAGACGTATCCCTGAAATCAAAATTGGTGGTAGCCAAAGCCGGCCGGCCGCCGGTCTCGGCAAAAGCGGCCGATGCAATCGCACCTGCGCTTACCAGGAACGCAAAAAACCTTCCATAGACAAAAGAGCGAGACCGAAACTGCCTGTTTACCCCGCGCACATTGGACATTTCTTCCTCCCATATTGAGACGATAGCCATTCCACATAATGGCGGTTCATTGTACTTTCGTCTCTCAAATTATGAACGTCGGACAGCTCATGGCCCGATCGCGACCACAGAACACCTGCATAAAAGCAAAGAAATAGCTGTGAGCGTCCTTGGCGCGTCGACTTGAACGCGGCGTTCCCGTGGCGTGGATGCTTAGCGCAAGCGGGCAAATATTCAGGATCTGTCGAGATGATGGTCGACGGATCAGATCAGCGCGCAACTGCGTGACATGCCCGGAAACTGGGAAAATATATATGGTGAAAACAATGGCGGCGCCCTTCAGGGAATGAAGGGCGCCGCCTGGGCCGAGTCGTGGCGATCGAACTGACAGTCGTCGCTCACCGCTGGGTGGGCGACAGGTTCCATGGCTTTTTCAGCCACGCAACGTCTGATGCGTCAGGCCGCCTTCTTCTGGATTCGCTTCACCGGGTCCTTCGCCTTCCGCCCGAGACCCATTCGCTTTGCGAGGGCCGACCGGGTTGCAGCGTAATTCGGCGCGACCATCGGATAGTCCGCCGGAAGGTTCCACTTCGCGCGATATTCGTCGGGTGTAAGTCCATAGTGTGTCATCAAGTGCCGCTTGAGTGACTTGAACTTCTTGCCGTCCTCAAGACAGACGATGTAGTCCTGCGCGATCGATTTCTTGATCGCGATTGCAGGTATCGGCTTTTCTTCAGGCGCTGTTGCTTCACCCGTCGCCAGACCTGAAAATGATGCGTGGATTTGCGCAATCAAGGCAGGCAGTTCGGCTGCGGGAACCGAATTGTTGCTGACGTAAGCCGACATTAACCCGGCCGTGAGTTCAATAAGATCGGTCGTGTTCTTTTCTTCTACCACCATATGCTCCTCTGGAATCATTATGTAATTTGAGACTCGTTACGCAATTCGCTTGACCTAGTAACTTTCCACAATTTTCGCAATACCTCCCAAGAAATAACGGTTTCGTTAATTCTTCACGTTCTCGAATCTGCCTGATGTCAGCTGCTTGAAGAAGGACACAGCCTTCCTGAGTCTAGGCATGTCCCGGGAAGCGGGGCGATCGCAAATCACCAGATAATCAAGAAACTGATGTTGTACTATTAAACGTTTTTTCTCAGTATTTCAAGTTTATTTATTTAATGTCGGATATTATTGAAGAGATATTGATCAATATATCGGAATTTAATTATGATATTCGTGATATCGTGTTAAACGTTGTTGTGTTTCTACTGGATTCGGCGGTCTCGGTTCGACATATGCCCCATTGTCATCAAGAGTAAGAAAATGTCAGGATCAAAAATATCCCCTGTAACTTCATGAATGGAGTGGATTTTTCTGGTTTGGTATTTGAACGCACGCGTGCGACGAATGATCGCGTGTGCAACTTGACATGGTTCGGACGTCGAATTTACTACTAGGAATAGTACGACGAAGCAGTTACCGGCCAATGTTACTGAGGCTGCGCAGGGGATAGCGCAGGGTGACATCGAAGGGATTGAGGCCGGCGGCAAGGTTCATTGCCTCGGTTTTGAGGATGCGCACCACGCCGGGCAGGCGTTCCGGACCAAGCCGTTCGGCCAGCGTGCCGACGCTGAGGGCTGCGACGGGGCGGCCCTGCGCGTCGATGACCGGTACGCCGACCCCTGCCATGCCGGGGATCAGGCCGGTGTTGAGATTGACCCAGCCCTGTTCTCGCGCCGTGGCAAGTGCTGCACGCAGGCCTGCCTCATCGAGGAAGCCGCGGTCGATGAGGCGCGGAATGTTGAAACGGATGACCTCTTCCTGCTCTGCCTCCGGCAGATGGGCAAGGATCGCCAGGCTGCCCTGGCCAAGTCCGAGCGGCACCTTGCCGCCGATGTCGCCGGTGAAAGACCGGATCGGGAAAGGCCCCTCGACACGATCGAGACACACCGCGTCATAGCCGTTGCGCACCAGAAAGAAGATCGTATCGCTCAAGGTGGTGGCAAGCCGCAGCAGCACCGGCCGGGCAAGATCGCGTATGCCGCCGGCCTGCCCGGCCCGCGCGGCGAGCACGAAGAAATCGAGCGAAGGGCGATAGCGTTTTGCGCCCTCGACCTGCTCGACAAAGCCTTCCGCCATCATATCCTGCAGCGCGCGGTGCGCCGTTGACTGGCTGCAGCCGGCTGTGCCGGCAATATCCTTCAGCCGCATCCCGGCGGGATCGCCACCAGCGACGATGCGCAGCAGAGCGAGCGCGCGGCGCAGGCTGGAGGGGCCTTTTTCTTGATCAGGCATGAATTCAGGTATCCGTAAATGAAATCCACTTGGGTAAACTACCGAAGAAATTCCATATGACGGAAATATGTCAAGAAAAATTCTGTTAAATGGAATTTCAAATTGACTATGCAGAACCGCTGCAGCCTCTTTTGAAGAGTTTCAAAGAACGCTGTTGGTGGGTGCATGGCTTTCCTGACACTTGAGCAGGTGAACAAATTCTATGGCGAACTCGCCGCGGTTCGTGACGTCGATCTCAGCGTCGCCAGAGGTGAATTCGTCTCGCTGCTCGGGCCTTCCGGCTGCGGCAAGACGACGACGCTGCAGATGATCGCCGGGCTGGTCGAGCCGACGAGCGGTCGCATCATGCTCGACGGTCGGGACATCACGCATGAGAAGCCGAACCGGCGTGGGCTTGGCATCGTCTTTCAGAGCTACGCGCTGTTTCCGCATATGACGGTGGCGCAGAATGTCGCCTTCGGGCTGGAGATGCGCAAGGTGCCCCGTGCCGAGCGGGACAGGCGCATCGGCGAAATGCTGGCCCTCGTGCATCTTTCCGCTTTCGCGGAGCGTTATCCGCGCCAGCTCTCGGGCGGGCAGCGCCAGCGCGTCGCCATTGCCCGCGCGCTGGTCATCGAGCCGCCGGTGCTGCTGCTCGATGAGCCGCTTTCCAATCTGGATGCCAAGCTGCGTGAAGAGATGCAGTTCGAGCTGCGCCGTATCCAGCGCAGTGTCGGTACCACGACGATCATGGTCACGCACGACCAGGCCGAGGCGCTTTCGATCAGCGACCGTGTGGTGGTGATGGAGGCAGGGCGCATGACGCAGATCGATGCGCCGTACCGCCTCTACGAGAAGCCGGCGACGGCCTTCATCGCGTCCTTTGTCGGCAGGATGAACCGGCTTGAAGGCGTGTGGCGGCGCAATGGCTCGGCCAGTGCGATCGAAGTGGCGGGCACGGTGCTGGCGAGCGAAGCCGCGGATATTCCCGCGGGTAGCGTGGTAACGGCAACGATCCGTCCAGAAAAGCTCCGTCTGCACAAGGCGGGCGAAGGCCGCCTCGACGGGCATGTGACCAGCCGGTTCTTTCTCGGCGGGCACTGGCTCTTCAATATCGAGACCCCGGTCGGTGTCATCGTCGTCTCGATGCCGAATGATGGTGAGGAGCCGGCGCGTGAAGGCGAACATGTCGGGATCGGCTGGACGCCCGCCAGCTTGCGCATCGAAGCCTCAGGCGGCGAGGCTACGACATGAACCGGTCGCCCGCTGCACCCTGGCTGCTCGTTTCGCCCGCTGCGGTGCTCTTTGCCGGGCTCGTCATCGTGCCGCTCGTCCTGACGGTCATCCTTTCCTTTCTCACCTATCATTACGACACCGGCATCGGCGACCAGTATACGCTCGCCCATTACGGGGAGGTGCTTTCCGACAGCTATTATCTCGGCATCTTCTGGCGCACGCTGCGCCTTGCATTCCTGACGACGCTTCTCTGCGCGCTGATCGGCGCGCCCGAGGCCTATATCCTGTCGCGGATGCGCAAGCCCTGGCGCTCCATCTTCCTTCTGGTGATCATAGGCCCGCTGCTCGTATCGGTGGTGGTCCGCGCTTTCGGCTGGAGCATGTTGCTGGGCTCTACCGGCCTCATCAATGGCGCCCTTGAAATTTTGGGCCTCGGCCCGGTCAAGTTGCTCTATACGGAGACGGCCATCGTCATCGCGCTCGTCCACGTCATGCTGCCCTTCATGGTCATCCCGGTCTGGACCGCGTTGCAGAAGCTCGATCCACAAGTGGAGGCGGCAGCGTGGAGCCTCGGGGCCTCGCGCTTTACCGCCTTGCGGCGCGTGGTGATGCCGCAGGTCAGCATCGGCCTTCTCTCCGGCAGCCTCATCGTCTTCGGGCTCTCGGCCAGCGCGTTTGCCATCCCCGGTCTCCTCGGCGGGCGGCGGCTCAAGATGGCGGCGACGCTCGTCTATGACGAATATATGCAGGAACTGAACTGGCCGATGGGCGCGGCAATCGCCATCATCGTGCTGCTGGCCAATCTCGTCATCATGCTCGCCTATAACCGTGCCGTCGAGGCACGGGCGCGCCGGGCTCTGGGGTAAGCGTCATGCAGAAGAATGGTCCCGTCGCAATCCTTTTCCATACGCTCGTCGTCGCCTTCGTGCTTGCGCCGCTCGTCGTCATCTGCCTCGTCGCCTTCACGCCCGAGAACACGCTGACGATACCGACGACGCAGTTCTCGCTGCGCTGGTTTCGCGCCATTCTGGATTATCCTGATTTCGTCACCGCTTTCGGCAATTCGCTGTGGCTCGCGACCATCGCGGCAACGCTATCGGCGGTCATCGCCGTGCCGGCGGCGCTTGCCATAGACCGCTATCATTTTGCCGGTCGCGATGCGCTCAATGCGCTTTTCCTCTCACCGCTGATCATCCCGCATCTCGTGCTCGGCGTCGCTTTCCTCCGGCTTTTCGCGCTCATCGGCGTCACCGGCAGCTTCGGCTGGCTGGTGTTGAGCCATGTCATCGTCATCACGCCCTATGTGCTGCGCCTGGTCATCGCGGCACTCTCGGGGCTCGACCGTAGCGCCGAGCAGGCGGCCATGACGCTCGGCGCCTCGCGTTGGACCGTCTTTCGTCGCATCACCCTGCCGATGATCCTGCCCGGCGTCACCGGCGGCTGGCTACTCGCCTTCATCAACAGCTTCGACGAACTGACCATGTCGATCTTCGTGACATCGCCTGCCACGGTCACCCTGCCGGTGCGCATGTATATGTACGCGACCGAGTCCATAGATCCGATGATGGCCGCCGTTTCGGCCCTGATGATTGCGCTCACCGCCATCGCCATGCTGGTGCTCGACCGCATGTTCGGGCTCGACAAGATCCTCGTGGGCGAAAAGTGAGGCAGGCAATGCAGCTTTTTCACCGCATCTCCCGCCATGATCATGCACCGGTTCCCTTTACGGTCGATGGAAACCCTTGTGTCGGGCGGGAGGGTGACACATTGCTCACCGCCATCCTCAGCGCCGGTATCGCCGTGCGCTCCAGCGAGTTTTCCGGGAGCCCACGCGCCGGCTTCTGCCAGATGGGGGCCTGTCAGGATTGCTGGGTAACGCTTGCAAATGGCGAGCGGACCCGCGCCTGCACGACACGGCTCACCGCCGGTATGCAGATCCTCACGGGGACAGGAGACCCCGCATGAAAAACCAACGGCAACCGCTCATCGTCGGTGCCGGTCCGGCAGGCGTGCGCGCGGCGCAAGCGCTCGTTGCCGCCGGCCTGCGTCCGCTCGTCGTCGATGAAGCACCGGCCTGCGGCGGGCAAATCTATCGCCAGCGGCTCATCGAAGATGGACGCAGCACCCGTGCGCTCTACGGCTCCGAAGCACCCAAGGCGGAGCGGCTCCACCGCGATTTCGCGGCACTTTCCGGGCGCATCGACTATTGGCCGCAGGCGCTTGTCTGGAACCTCGATAACGGAAAGGCGCATGTCGCGGTCGCAGGCGTTAGCCGCGAGGTCGTCTATGACGGCCTCATCCTGGCGACAGGGGCAAGCGATCGTGTGCTGCCCGTTCCGGGGTGGACGTTGCCGGGTGTCTTCACGCTTGGCGGCGCGCAGATCGCCCTCAAGGCGCAGGGCTGCGCCATCGGCAGCCGCGTCGTCTTCGCCGGCTGCGGACCGCTGCTCTATCTCGTCGCCTGGCAATATATGAAGGCCGGCGTCGATGTCGCCGCCGTGCTCGACGCCGCCCCGCTGATGGCCAAGCGTCATCTCCTGCGCGGCCTGGCGCTTGCCCCCGGCATCGTGCTGCGCGGCATGCGTTTTGTCGCGGAATTAAAGCTGCGCGGCGTCGCTATTCACCATGGCATCGAGGATTTCGCCATTGAGGGCGAAACGCGTGTGACGAGCGTCCGCTGGCGGCAGGGCGGACGCGAGCGCAACCTGCCCTGCGACGGCATCGGTTATGGCCTGTCGTTGCGCTCCGAGACCCAACTCGCCGATCTCGCCGGTTGCGCCTTTTCCTTCAATGCGCGTGACCGGGCTTTTCTGCCACAGCGCGATATCAGCGGACGCAGCAGTATCGCGGGTGTTTATCTCGCCGGCGACGGTGCCGGAATCGCCGGAGCCGATGCGGCGGAACTTGCCGGCGAGCGCGCCGCACTGGCCCTGCTGGAGGATCGCGACCTGCCATACGCGCCTGAACGGGCAGCGGTTCTGGAGCGCAAGATCAGCCATATCGACCGCTTCCGCGATGTGCTGGAGGCAGCCTTTCCCTACCCCGCACATTGGGCGAAGCGGGTCGCCGATGAAACGCTCGTCTGCCGATGCGAGGAGGTGAGCACCGGCACTCTGCGCCAGTCGGTGCGCGATTTCGCGCTCGATGAGGTCAATCGGCTCAAGGCCGTCAGCCGCATCGGCATGGGCCGTTGCCAGGGGCGTTTTTGCGGCGCGGCGGCGGCGGAAATTCTTGGCTCCGAAACCGGGCAGGGCATCGAAGCTGTCGGCCGGTTGCGCGCGCAGGCCCCAGTCAAGCCGCTGCCCTTGACGCTGAAGACAGAACAGAAACGGGAGACGGTGGAATGAGCCGGCGTCTTAATGTCGATGTTGCGATCATCGGTGGCGGCCTCGTCGGTAGCTCCGCTGCACTGGCGCTGCGGACGGCTGGTATAGACGTCGCGCTGATCGACGGGCGTTATTGCGGCGCTCAGGCAAGCGGCGTCAATTATGGCGGCGTGCGCCGCCAGGGCCGCCCGCCCGAACAATTGCCGCTGGCGCAGCGCGCCCACGCGATATGGCCGCGCCTGAAGGCGCTGATCGATATCGATGGCGAATATCTGCGCTCGGGCCATCTCAAGCTGGCGGCGGATGAGGCTGACATGGCCGCGCTCGAGATTTATGCCGCAAAGGTATCGGATTTTGATCTAGATCTGGAACTCATCGGCCATAACGAATTGCATCGGCGGTTCGCCTTTCTCGGGAAGGGCATTGTCGGCGCTTCCTTCTGTCCCGGTGACGGGCATGCCAATCCACGCCTCGTCTCAACCGGCTTTGCCGCTGCGGCGCGCCGCGCCGGGGTGCATGTGCTGGAGAACAGCCCGGTGACGGAGATCACCCGCAATGGCGCGGGATTTGCGCTGGAGGCGGGCGAGGGGACTGATATCGCCGCCCGCATCGTCATCAACAGCGCCGGCGCCTGGGCCGACCAATTTGCCGCGCTCTTTGGCGAGCCGGTGCCGCTCACACGCATCTATCCCTCCATGGTGGTGACGGAACCGCTCAGCCCCGTGCTGAACGTCAATGTCGGCATGGAGGGCGGCGGCATCTATATCAGGCAGGTCGAGCGCGGCAATTGCATCGTTGGCGGCGAACGCGGGATGCCGCTTGCCGACGCGGATTTCTCGCGCCCAAGTGGGGAAGGCGCGCTTGCCATGATGAACCGCGCCGCAGCGCTTTTTCCCGGCCTCGCGCATGCCCATGCCATCCGCGTTTGGAGCGGCACGGAAGCGTCGATGCCGGACAGAAACCCGGTCATCGGGCCGAGCCGGACGACGCCGGGCCTGATCCATGCCTTCGGCTTTTCCGGCACCGGCTTCCAGATCGCACCTGGCGTTGGCGAGGTGTTGGCCGAGCTTGTTCGCGACGGCCGCTCGACGACGCCGATCGAGGCCTTCTCGATCGCCCGCTTCGCATCGAACGCGGCAACATCCATCAACCGCACCATTCACGGCTCGGGTGCGGGGCAGAATTTAGAGCCGCAACAAAGGGGAGTTTAATAGCATGATCAATCATCGAACCGCATTTGCCACCGGCATCGCCGCGTTGGCGCTGACCGCCTCGGGTGCTGCCTTGGCGGAGACGAAGACACTTTATGTCGGCATGAATGGCGGCAATTTCGAGCGTACCTATCTGCAGGCCGTCTTTCCGGATTTCGAAAAGGCCAATGACGTCAAGATCGTCGTCGTGCCGGGCACATCCTCCGATATCCTCGCCAAGGCGACCGCGGCCAAGGACAATCCGCAGATGCACCTCATGTTCCTCGATGACGGGGTGATGGTGCGCGCCATCGGCGCGGGCCTGTGCGAAAAGCTGAAGCCAAGTCCAGAACTGGATGAGATCGCGCCTAACGCGCGGCTGAAAGACGACATGGCGGCAGGCATCGACCTCGGCATGACCGGTATCGCCTATAACAGGAAGATGTTCGACGAGAACGGCTGGGCGGCCCCGACCTCCTGGATGGATCTTGCCGATCCGAAATTCGAGGGTAAGGTCATCTTCCAGTCGGCGGCGGCATCCTCCTACGGGCTGCATGCCTTTTTGATGTTCAACCGCATCGAGGGCGGCAATGAGGAGAATGTAGAGCCCGGTTTCGAGAAGTTCCCCGATACCATCGGCAAGAACGTTCTCGAATTCATTCCGAACTCCGCCAAGATTTCGGAAATGGTTCAGACCGGCGAAGCGGCCATCTTCCCGCTGACACCGACCGCCGTCTCGACGCTCAAGGATAAGGGCATCCCGGTGGAATATGCCCAGCCGAAGGAAGGCTCCGTCATGCTGGTGGTGGCGGAATGCGTCATCGCCAACAATTCCGAGCCCGAACTGGCACAGAAGCTCGCCGCTTATCTTCTCTCAGGCGATGCCCAGTCCAAGGCGCTCGCCGCCGGCAATATCGTACCATCGAACGAACAAGCCAAGGCGACGACGCCGGAGGCGGAAAAGAAGCTCAAGACCTTCCACGGCGATATGAAGACTGCGGTGACGTTGGACTGGGACGCGATCAACGCCAAGCGGCCGGAGTGGAACAGCCGCTGGAACAAGACGATCGAACAATAACAGGCTTTCATCCCGCGGCCCGGTCATCGCCGGGCCGCGGGAGTATCAGATAGTTGGTCGCTTCATTTACCCACGGGCAAGTAGGCCGACGATGGTGACGCCCTCCCGGCGGGCTGCCTCGGCCATTTTTCGGTCGGCTGTCGCTAATGATGCCTTTTGCTCAAGCGCAAGCGCGACATAGCTGCCATCGTTGCCGGACAGTTGATGTCGGACAGCGATCTCGAAAACAAGAACATCGCTTCCCCTCCCTGCGTCCTTGAGCGGCAAGCGGCGACCTTCCTCATGCCAGGCGCGGATCTCATCTTGCATCGTCCGTTTACGCCCGGCACAGAATTCATGCGGAGATTACATCTGATCTTCCGGATTGATCTATTGATGGGATTAAATGGAATATTTTTATTGTTGATATTGATGAAATTTATTTCAGCAATATGAAATTAGGCAGAAAAGTGTCATATATATGTTGTAATCGTGTCTTTACGCCGGACGACATTCACACGAAATATTTCAATGGCGTCACGATGTTGTATTGCGCTGCAGCATCTTTTTCCTATCGTCGTTCATGCGCCATTCATAAAGCGGCAGGGAATGCGCATGAGGAATTCCGTTACTCTCGGCAGTTTGAGCATTCGGCTGCTGACATCGATTTCGATCCAGGTGAGCAGCGGCGCTTTTCCGGCTATACTGGGCCTTTGGCTTGAGACCTACGACGATTGGATCAATGGCGATCCGGCGCTTGCATAGGAACCCACCGAATGAATTTGACGGTCTTTGGAATTGGCTATGTCGGTCTGGTGCAGGCGGCGGTGCTGGCCGAGGTCGGCCATGATGTCGTCTGTGTCGATATCGACGCCGACAAGGTGAAGCGGCTGAACCAGGGGATCATCCCGATTTACGAGCCTGGCCTCGAGGGGCTTGTCAGGGAAAACCACGCGGCCGGCCGCATCAGGTTCACGATGGATGCCGCGGCAGCCGTGAAGCATGGTCGGATCCTGATGAGTGCGGTTGGTACGCCGCCCGGCGACGACGGATCGGCCGATCTCCAATATGTGCTTGCCGTTGCAGAAATTATCGGGCGCGAAATGGACGGGCCGAAGATCGTCGTCAGCAAATCGACGGTGCCGGTCGGCACCTGCGACCGGATAGCGTCCAGGATCGCTGAAATACTCAAGGAGCGAGCCCGCGAAGATCTCGCATTCGACGTCGTGTCGAACCCGGAATTCCTCAAGGAAGGTTCGGCCGTGGCCGACTGCATGAAACCCGACCGCATCATCGTCGGGACCAGCAGCCAGGAAGCCGAGAAGGTGATACGGGAACTCTATGCTCCATTCAATCGCAACCATGAACGCATGATCGTGATGGACGTACGCAGCGCCGAATTCACCAAATATGCGGCCAATTGCATGCTTGCCACCAAGATCAGCTTCATGAACGAGATGTCCAGCCTGGCCGAAAGGCTCGATGCCGATGTCGAGGAAGTCCGCAGGGGCATCGGCAGCGATCCGCGCATCGGCTACGACTTCATCTATCCGGGATTGGGATATGGCGGCTCGTGCTTTCCCAAGGACGTGCGTGCTCTGATCAAGACGGCGGAAGGCGTCAGTTTCGATGCCAGGATGCTGAAGGCGGTGGAAGAGCGCAACAATGAGCAAAAATCGGTCCTGTTCGACAAGGTGAACCGCTATTTCAAGGGCGATCTTGAGGGCAAGACATTCGCGCTTTGGGGCCTGGCCTTCAAACCGAACACCGATGACATGCGTGAGGCTCCGTCGCGCGTGCTGATGGAGGCGCTGTGGCAGGCCGGGGCGGCCGTGCAAGCCTTCGATCCCGAGGCGATGCAGGAGTGCCAGAACATCTATGGTCAGCGTGATGACCTGCTTCTTTGCGGAACCAAGGAAGCAGCGTTGCGGGGCGCCGACGCCCTGCTTATTGCAACCGAATGGAAGGTTTTTCGGGCGCCGTCCTTCGACATGATGCGCGAGGCTTTGAAGACGCCGGTCGTCTTCGACGGACGAAATCTCTATGATCCGAAAATCATGGCCCGTTACGGGCTCGAATATCATAGCATTGGTAGAAAGGCGGCAGCGATCGTGGCGGCGGAGCTGACTGTGCCAAAGGAGCAGGCGCTGGCGTAGAGACGCCGGAAAAACGAGGAACCACATCCATGAATGTTCTGTTTGCCGGCGGCAACGGCTATTATCCGGAATTCAACGGCGGCGTTCAATCGAGTACCCATCACCTCGTTGAACAGTTGCGCGCTCACGGACACGAAGCCGCGGTGCTGGCTGCCCTGTTCGGTGACGGCGTGTTTGGCTTCAAGGCCCGCGCCAAGATGAAACTGCTTCGGCAACCGGCCGCGATCGACAATTTCCCCGGATATCCCGTTGTCCGCGCCTGGTTTCCCTGGGAAGCGGTGGGCTTTGCCGTCGAGCGCGTGAAGCCGCAGGTCGCAGTGGTGCAATGTCATAAGTCGGTGCCGATCGGAAAGGCCTTGCAGTCGTATAACGTGCCGTTGGTGGTCTATCTCAGAAATGTCGAATTCCATGAATTGGCCGGAGATCTGCGGGATCTGCCTTCGGCGCACTACATCGCGAACTCCCAATTCACGGCGCAGGCTTACAAGAACAAATTTGGAATCGATGCCACGGTCATTCCGCCGACGATTGATCCCGGTCTTTACCAGACCCCGACGACGGGCGAGTATGTGACGCTGATCAATCCCTATAATGAAAAAGGATTTGAGCTTGCCGTGCGCATTGCCGAGCGATGCTCCGATATTCCCTTTCTGATCGTGGAAAGCTGGAAGCTTGACGCCGATCATCGGGCGCAGATCGAACAGACGATCGCGCCGTTCAAGAATATCAGGCTGGAGAGCCGCACCAGCGACATGAAGACCGTCTATGGACGCACCAGGATCCTGCTCGCACCCAGCAAATGGGAGGAGGCATGGGGCCGGGTCGCATCCGAGGCCCATTGCAGCGGCATACCGGTCGTAGGCTCGCGGCGCGGCGGATTGCCGGAGGCGATCGGTGATGGCGGGGTGGTGCTCGACTATGATGCTCCGCTCGAGGAATGGGTCGAAGCGATCAGGCGGCTTTGGAGCGACGAACGCGAATACGAACGGCTCTCGCGGGCGGCAAAGAAATTCTCCGAACGGCCACAGCTGAACCCGCAGAGCCAGTTTGCAACTTTCCTCGATGTTCTCGATCGAGCTTCCAGTAAAAAGACCAGACAAGCGGCGTAATGGGGCGTAACGATAAACCGCCGCAAATATTCGGAAACCGGAAGAACACTAGATTATGAAAATTGGGGTGGTTGTAGACAGGTTCCCGTCATTGTCAGAAACTTTCGTGTTGGACCAAGTGCATGGATTGCTGGAAAGAGGTTTTGAAGTAGGCGTCATCTGCAATGAGAACGCGGTGGAGCAATATAAAAGCGGCCGGCCGGGGGACTGGCAGGCCTTGTCTGACAATACGGTTTGCTGGTGGGGGGGCGCCGGGCGGCTGCGTCCATTCCTGCGAAGATGGTCGGGAAGCCTGTGGGACAAGTCCTCGACGGCTATCGATATTCTATTCTCGGACAAGCTCCGCAATTTCGATGTGATTATCGCCCATTTTGGGGGTAACGGACTGCGCATCGCCCGTGTTTTGAAGAGAAGAAAAATCGCCGTTCCCCTGGTCACCATATTCCATGGAAATGATGTGGGTGTTCCCCTGCATGACAACACTCTTTGGCGTTACAAGCCTATCTTCGAGCATGGCGGTCTTCAACTGACGGTTAATGATCTGTTCCGCAGGGTGCTGATCGATGCGGGTGCTCCCCCTGATCAGGTCATGGTGCAACATATGGGCGTGCGGACCGACGAGATCGGATATTCATGGCGTTCCTGGGACCAGGGCATGCTGCGCTTCATCTCGGTTTGCCGCCTGACCGAAAAAAAAGGAATAGAGTTTGCCCTTCGCGCCCTTGGCGCGCTGTCGAAGTCGCGGCCGCGGCTCGACTGGAATTATACGATCATAGGAAGCGGAGAGCTTCTGCATACCCTGCAACGATTGGCGGAAAGTCTGGAGATCGCGGATCGGGTGACATTTCTGGGGAACCGCCCTCACGATGAAGTCAAGCAATCGCTGCGGCAGGCACACGTCTTCCTGTTGCCCAGCGTCACCGCCGCCGATGGGGATATGGAGGGCATCCCGGTGGCTTTGATGGAGGCGATGGCAGCCGGCCTGATCGTGGTCAGCACCGACCATTCGGGCATTCCCGAACTTATCGCGGACCAGAAGACGGGCTTTCTGGCGCCTGAAAGGGACGTCGAAACGCTCGCCGGCAAGCTGGCATGGATCGCCGGGAACCCGCTGGAGTGCGAGCGCGTCTCGCTCGCCGCCAGGCGAAAGATCGAGGCTGACTTCAACGCGCAAATATTGGCTGATCGTCTGGCGCAAATCGTTACCCGGCTGGCTGAAGCAAAGGCGGCCGCGTGAACGCGGAGCCGGCTCAGTTCGGTCGGATTGCCGTTCGCGGCGGGATCGTTACAGCGGGTGCGCAAGCCATCAAGATGGGCTTGCAGTTCCTCTCCGTCATCATTCTGGCCCGCCTGCTGGCGCCGGAAGATTTCGGTCTCATCGCATCCGTGGGCCCGATCGTGGCATTTGTCGGGCTCTTTCAGAACCTCGGGCTGCAGCAAGCGGTCATTCAACGCAAGGCGATCGATCAAAGGCAACTCAATCAGGTTTTCTGGATCAGCGCACTTGTCGGCCTTTGCAGCACGGTGATCGTTGCAGCGCTTGCTCCGGCGGTCGCGGCATTTTATGGCGACATGCGCATGACGGGGATCACCATTGCAGCAGGCCTGCCGCTTTTCTTCGGCAGCCTGGCGGCGTTGCCATTCGCGCTGATGAACCGGCAGCTTCAGTTCGGGCAATTGGCGGTCAACGACGTCATAACGGCGGTGGCAGGACTTCTGGCTGTCATCGCCGCGGCCTATGCGGGATTGGGCTATTGGTCGCTGGTCATTGGACCGGCGGTCTCCGCGATCGTGGCGCTCGTTGCAGCCTGGCGAGCAGCCAAGTGGAAACCGGACCGGCCAGTCTTCGGAATCGATTCCGATATAATATCGTTCGGCGCCAATCTGACGGGCTTCAACATCGTCAACTTCTTTTCCCGCAATCTCGACAACATCCTGATCGGCAAGTTCTCGGGCGCCGTCGAGCTTGGCTATTACGACCGGGCTTACAAGCTTTTGCTATTCCCCCTGCAAAACATCAACCAGCCGTTGACGCGGGTCATGATCCCGCTGTTGAGCCGTGTCCAGGACGACAAGGCGCGGTTCCGCGATATCTACATGCGGACCAACTGGCTTCTTGCGGCCGTCACCATACCGGGAATTGCGGCGCTGACCCTGACCTCCGAGCAGGTTATCGGTATTCTCTTTGGGCAGCGATGGCTGCCCGTCGCGCCGATCTTCGCATGGCTGGGGCTCGCAGGCCTCATCCAGCCCATTTCGAGTACGACAGGCTGGATATTCATCTGCCAGGGCCGGACGAAAACAATGTTTCGCTGGGGTATATACTCCTCGCTGACGACGGTTCTGGCCTTTGCCGTCGGCCTGCAATGGGGCGCCGTCGGCGTGGCTGCGGCCTATGCGATCAGCGGCTATGTGTTGCGGGTGCCGGTTCTTGCCGTTCTCATGCAGCGCGTCGGTCCGGTATCCGCCGCCGATTTTCTCATGATACAGGGCCTTTTCATCGCATCGGCACTGCTCGCCTGGGCCACGTATCGTCTTCTGCCCGGATCGCTGACCGCGCACTCGGACATTGTCGCCGTCGCCCTGGCGGTCGTTCTAAACTACGCGATCGCGCTGATCCTGGTCCTTCTCTTCCCGCAACCGCGCAAGGCCCTGTCCGCCGTCTTGTCCAAGGTCACCAGCGCCATCCGCTGATGGGGCGGTGAGAAGCGGCCTGAGGAGTTCCGTCACCGACATTGCCGAAGCGTATTCCTGCAGCACCGCCTGGAGGCTTTGGCTGCGATAATGCTCGAGATTGCCGATGAAGGCATTGAGCTTCTCGCTGGCTTCTTCGGCTGTAATGGTATCGATGTCGAGCAGTACGTCCGAGACACCGATGCGTTTGGCGAGTTCCCTCGTCTTGAACTCATAGGCGATGGGGAGCACCGGCGTGCCAACGCAAAGCGACATGATCATCATGTGCATGCGCGTGGCGACGACGAAATCGAAATCCCTGACGAGCGTCATCAGTTGCTCAGGCGTGTGAAAGGACGCGTCCACCTTGATATGCCTGGCGACATCGGGGTCGAGCCCCGCGACGATCGCCCGTGCCGTCTTGGAATCGTCATGCGCGTATTCGGGAACGCCCTGGCAGGTGGAGATGAAGGTCACCTCCTTGGCGTGTTCGCGGACAAGCGCAGTTACGATCTTGCGGATGGAATCGATGTAGCGGTCCATGCCACCGCCCCCGCCCTTGACATAGTTCCAGTGCCGAACGGAAATGGCGACGCGGCCTGTCGTGGCCGCCGGCTTTTTGGAGGCGAGGATACCCGAAATCCTGTCCGTGTCGGCGAGCGCGAAGACGGCATCCGCCACCACGTGACATTTCTCCGGATCGTCCACGAGATCGCGAATGTGCCCCAACGAACGGGCATCGCGAAGCAGGATCAGCGGACTGCGATCGAGAATAGGCTTCAGCTCATCACGATTATAGCTCTTGTTGAACGGGCCAAGAGACTGGGTGAAGAAGACCGGATCCTTGCCGAGGATGGCATCGATGCGAAACTGATTGAGCCGCTTCTCGAGATTATATGTCTCTACGAGATAGGTCCCGCCCGTCGTGACGACCAGATCGGCCTCCCTGTACATGGCGAGGCCGCGACGGGCGTCTGCGCTGAAGATTGTTTCGTCGATATGGCGGCTCCTGCCGAAATGGCGCAGGGCCTGCAATGCGACGCGATTGTAAGGCGGCTTGAGAGCATTCTTCAGAAAATTATCGTCGTATCTGTATTTGAAGACGGATTCCGAGAGGAGCTTGTGGAACTCGATATCCGGGTAGTCTTTATCGGGATAAAGCCTTGCGGCCACAGCGGGTTGGCTGTCGAAGACCAGAAAACGCAGATTTTCTCCCCATGTCGATCTCAAAATGTGCCTGATTGCCAGGAGAATGGCTGCATCCCCGGTATTCAGGCAGACGGTGTTTTCAACGATGATTTTCACGAAAGCTTCACCCTCAAGGACTGATTTGAGCAGGAGACGGATCGCCTCAACTCGGGCGAATGGTCAGGCTAGTCCAGCGCCAGATGGGATAGCTGGCGCTGCATATCAAAGCTGATACGAGAGTAATGTCATTTTTGCGGTGCAACAAGAATAAATACTCCAATTATCGCATTGCACTCCCGGCTTGACTTTCAGGCTCTCTTGCAACATATAGTGTTGCATGAAAAGAGATAGCAGATTATCGGGCGTGCTGCACGTCCTCATGCACATGGTCGGGATGGAAAAGCCCGCGACATCCGAGCAATTGGCGAAGCTGATGACGACAAATCCCGTCGTGATCCGCCGCATCATGGCCGGCTTGCGCGATGAGGGATTCGTGAAATCGGAAAAGGGGCATGGCGGCGGCTGGACGATCGCCTGTGATCCATCCGCCATTACGCTCGCCGATATCTATCGCGCCGTTGGCGCTCCGACCATTCTCGCCATGGGGCATCGCATGGAAAGCCCCGGCTGCCTTGTCGAGCAGGCGGTGAATGCGGCGCTCGACAATGCGTTCCGCGAGGCCGAAGCCATCCTTATAGCGCGCCTGCACGATGTGACGCTTGCCGCGCTGGCGCAGGATTTCAGAAAGCGTCTTCTTGAACACGGCCAAAGTCTGAAGGAGCAAACCCATGTGGCATGATGCTGTTATTATCGGCGGGAGTTTCGCCGGCCTGTCGGCCGCTATGCAGCTTGCACGTGCCGGCAGGTCGGTATGTGTCGTTGATGCGGGTCAGCCGCGGAACCGCTTTGCCGCGGCATCGCATGGGTTCTTCGGGCAGGACGGTGTGCCGCCGCGCGAGATGATCGCACAGGCGCGCGCCAAGGTCGCGGCCTATCCCAGCGTCAGCTTTGTTGACGGGGTGGCGAGCGATGCGCGAGCGGACGGTTCCGGTTTTGTGGTGAAATTGGCGTCGGGAGAAGAGCTTTGGGCGCACAAGCTCATCCTGGCCTTCGGGTTGATCGACGGGCTTCCCGAAGAAATTCCAGGTCTCAAGGAGCGTTGGGGGGTAACCGTCCTCCATTGTCCCTATTGTCACGGCTATGAATTCAAGGGGCAGAGGCTCGGCGTACTGAATGTCGTGCCGATGTCGACCCACCAGGCTCTGCTCATTCCGGATTGGGGAGACACGACATTCTTCCTCAACGGAGCCCCAATGCCGGATGACGCGACATTAAGAAAGCTCGAACAGCGAAACGTTACGATAGAGGCCGGTCCGATCGCACGGCTTGAGGGGCATGCGCCCGATCTTGCGGGTGTCCGTCTCGCCGATGGGCGCCTGGTGGAAATTTCCGCCCTCTACATCGGATCACGGACCACCATGGCTAGCCCGATCGCCGAACGGCTTGGCTGTGCATTCGATGATGGACCGTTCGGAGCGGTCATCCACACCGATGCCGCCAAGATGACATCGGTGCCGGGTGTCTACGCGGCCGGCGATATTGCGCGTCCTGCGCACAACGCGACCCTTGCTTCTGCGGATGGTGTTATCGCTGGCGCCCAATTGCATCAGGCGCTGATTTTCGAACCATTGGCGGCATAGTCACGGCTCACAATGCGGGAGATAACGGTGACGGCGACGGGATCGGTTCGATCATTCCATCGTTATGAAGCCGCTCCTTCATCGTGACTGAGATGGGCGGCGTTCGTGCGAGCGGCCATCGATACGGAAAGGCAGTCGCAAAGCGGTCTTGAACTTGATCGCTTCTTCGTTGGCGGCTGCTCTCGATCCGCCGGCGCGGCGGAGGATCATTTCCGCTTGCAATGGCGTTATGCGATGTTTTTTTGCGAAATATTCGACGGAATATTGCTGCTTTGGATAGGTCTGATCAGCCATAACGCCCCCAATGCTAACGAAATCATCGCGGAAGAGTATAAAATAACACAAGCTCAACAACGCTGGTACCTCCCAATTATGAGGGGTAAAAACTTTTAGGAGGTCCGCCAAATCCCGCGCCCGTGAAAAATGACGTGATCAAGAAAAATCGTCCGTCTCTGGCGCTTCGGGCCAGATGGGGGCATCCTGACGGTGGAAATCCATGATCATGGCAGGGAGGATGGCCGATGCGTTGCTTTACAGTCCTTGGACCGTCACAGACCGGAAAATCCACGCTCGTGGAAAAACTGGGCTCGCTGGAAGGTGTGCCGAAGAAATCCGTCTCTCCATATGGCGTCGGTGTGACGGAGTTCGAATTCGGAAACGAGGCATGGTGCGCGCTGGATGCACCGGGACCCAACGAGGCTCTGGCGCATATACAGGACGCGCTTTTGGCCAGCGATGCCTGTATCCTGTGTGTTTCTTCCGCGCCGGACGAGGCCGTTCTGGCCGCACCGCATTTACGGGCGATCGAAGCCTCGGGAACGCCCTGCATCCTGTTCGTAAACCGGATGGATGAGCCGAGAGGGCGGCTGAGAGACGTCATCGCCGCGCTTCAGGACTATTCCAGCCACACTTTGCTTCTCCGGCAGGTTCCGATCCGCGAAGGCGACAGGATCATCGGCAGCTGCGATCTGATATCGGAGCGTGCCTGGCGTTATCGCGAAGGTCAGCCGTCGTCGCTGGTCGAGATGCCGGAAAACGTCGCGGAACGCGAACGCGAGGCACGCGCCGAACTCCTGGAACAGCTCTCGGATTTCGATGACTGGCTGCTGGAGGAACTCGTTGAAGACCGCGAACCGGCGAGCGACGCTGTCTATGCCATCGCCTCGCGGGTCCTTCGGGAAAACAAGATCATCCCGGTTCTCGTCGGCGCGGCAAGCCATGGCAATGGCATGCTGCGATTGATGAAAGCGCTTCGTCATGAAGCCCCGCCCGTCATCGCGCTGCGAAAGCGCCTTGCCGCTTCCAGTAATATTGACGAGGCCGCTTTGGCTGGCGTCAGCTTTCACGCCTATCATCGCCCGAGCGTCGGCAAGACAGTTCTCGTCCGTGCTCTGGCGGATGGGCTCAAACAAGGATCCACACTGGGTGGCTTGGGATTGGGCTCCGTGCAGGATCCGGTAACCGGTCGGCCCGTTTCCGCGGCGGCCGCGGCCGGAGATGTCGTCGCTGCAGTCAAGTCGGATCATTTGCCCGTTCCGTCCCTGCTCGCCGCCGATGCTGCCGTGACGCCGCCACAATGGACCGCACCACCGCCGCCGATGCTCGAAAGAATTCTCGTGCCTGCCAGCGAACGCGACGAGACCAAGCTTTCAGGAATGTTGGCAAAGCTCGCCGAAACGGATCGCGGTCTGCGCGTCATGCAGGAAGAAGAGACCGGTGCGCACCTGGTCTGCGTTCAGGGACCGGTGCATTTGCGCGATATCTGCAAGATGTTGTCCGAGGTCTTTCACGTCGGTGTGTCCGATAAAGCGCCCAGTGCGATTTACCGGGAGACGATCACAAAAACGGCCGAAATCCATTATCGTCATCGCAAGCAAACCGGCGGAGCCGGTCAATTCGCCGATGTGAAGCTGAGCGTCCGTCCCAACGGGCGTGGTGAAGATTTCAGCTTTGGCAAAACCGTCAAAGGCGGAGCAGTTCCGCGAAACTACATACCAGCCGTCGAGACGGGAGCCCGCGAGGCGATGGAAAAAGGTCCCCTGGGTTTCAGGGTTATGGATGTCGGCGTGACACTGACCGACGGTCAGCATCATTCCGTCGACAGTTCGGAATTCGCTTTCCGGGCGGCGGCAAAGATGGGTGTGCGGCAGGCGCTTTCCCAGGCTTCAGCCGTGCTGATGCAGCCGATGTTCCGGATTGAAATTCACATCCCCTCCATCTACTCCGGCAGCCTCGTGCCGATCGTTTCAGCCCTCAAAGGCCAGGTTCTCGGCTTTGACCGGAATGAAACGGTAAAGGGTTGGGATATCTTTCGGGCTCTTGTTTCCGGCAGTGCGCTGGACGAGCTGGCGCGCTCGCTTCGCTCAGCCACGCAGGGCATCGGCTATTTTTCAAAGGCCTTCGATCATTTCGAGGAATTGTACGGCAAGGAAGCGGACGCCGTCATCAGCACGCAGGGATCTCACGCCACCTGAACATCGATGGTTGCCGTTGACGGTGCTGTTGTCGCCGCGACAGCGAATGCTGGCGATGAATTCTCTATGGCCCGTTCCGCTGATCTCGGCCGGGTTTCTTGAAATTGTCTTCATAAAGCTTAGCAATAGTGCCTTTCACTTTCAGACGGAAACGATGCGTTCAGGCGTTCCTCAATCTTGACGGTGGCAAACACCCTATTCCAACCGTAGCAACAGCGGCATCGGTGACACAGGATTCCTGTGACAAGCACAGGCCCGGGCACAGGAATGACGGAAGTGGAGATGCTTTCGCCCCTATAAACAACCGTTCTGCGGGCGAAAACGTCTGCAATTAGCTGCCAACAGTCAATCTACCGTCATTCCTGTGCCCGGGCCTGTGCTTGTCACAGGAGTCCCCTCACCATCTCCACAATTCCGACGGTGCAGGATGACGTAAGGCTAGGCGATTCCATCAAATTAGGAGCCGATATAGAATACACGCAAAATGATACAAGATGGCTTACTTTTACGGGATGTATTTATCGATTTGTATTTATAGAAATACCGGAAAGAAACGTTCTGATAACCGTCATTTGCATAATTGCTTCTGTTTTTATTTGCGCGTGTGATATAACCGAATCATTGAGTTCAATGCTTTGGCTCCTCCCCTGAACTCAATACTGAACATGGCGCTCTCCTCCCTGCCGTGTTCAAAGATCTGACCCGCTGCACCTCCTCCCGCAGCGGGTCATTTTCGTTTTCCGGGAGAGTTTCATTTCCGGAGCGCAGATTTATTCTGCGGTGCTGTTCATACGATCAACAACGGCAAAGTATCCGCGAGCATATAAGCGCAATGTGCGGGAATCGTGATCTGACCGGGATGGAAGCGGGCCAAACATATAGGGGAGACGGATTCCCAAGCCGAAAAAACAACACCCGCCGCGGGAGGAGGTGCGGCGGGTGTCGTTAGGTTAAGGCTGACTGGGAGGAGGAGTGCCAGCCTCAATCGCTTGGGTTTGGGCGGAGGTAAACCCTTACGAAGCTCTATCTTCTAAGGTGATACTAATTCATTTCGCGGGGAATGGAATGCACAATAGTGCATAGCAGCAATGTTTCCGGTGCAATGCAGCATCCCGATATGGTGCGCCGGTTGGCGCTGGTTTCGGGCGGCTTTGCGCAAAACGGGTTCTATCCCGAGATGCTGCCGATGCAGGCGCAAGTGAATGCGGGCATGGCGGATATCATGAAGGATACGCCGATGTATCAGTCATATGCGGCAATCGCGCCGAACCCGGAGGAATTCCCGACGCTGCTCGACCGGATGGGCGATTTTATGCGCAGGCCCTATGACTGGTCGGCGGACGTGAAGAAGCTCACCATGCCGGTCATGCTCGTCTATGGCGACAGCGATATGTTTCGCCCCGAACACATTGTCGAATTCTACCAATTGCTCGGCGGCGGACTGAAGGATGCTGGCTGGATGCGTGAGCACATGTCGCAGAACCGGCTGGCTATCCTTCCGGACCTGACGCATTACGAGGTTTTCATGGCGCCTGAGGTGGCCAGGACCGTGCGGTCTTTCCTGGACGGGAAAAGCGGGGCGAAGAGCTGGGCCGAGCAGGTTGAACCGCAAAACTGAGCCCACCGAAATCCCGCGAATACTGAAGGCGGCCCGGGGCTGCCTTCAGGCTGGTCGATCCCGCTGTAATCTTCGGGCTTCGTCCGGTCTTCGGTTCAGCGCTGCCGGGCCTTACGGGCGGCATATCGACGATCGCGCTCGGCCTTCCGCTCTGCATCATCCGCAACGACGCGTGCGATGCGTTCTTTCATCTCGGCTTGCTGCGCCTCCGCCTGGGCTTTCGCCTCGGCATCTGCCGCTTCAGCCAAGGCTGCGGCCTCGGCAAGCTGGCGATCTTGTTCTTCCTGCTTCAATCGCTCGCGTTCGGCACGTCGTGCTTCACGCGCGGCGGATATAGCCATCCGCTCTTCCCGTTTTGCCAGTACTTCCGGATCGGTGGGCTTCGGTGCGGTCTCGAACTTCTTCAGGAGCTGTTGTTTGGCCTCGGCGGCCGCTTTGCGGCGTTCAGCGAAGCCATTATCTGTTACACGTCTCAATCCAGCGTCG
Source organism: Phyllobacterium phragmitis (assembly GCF_002980495.1). Classification (GTDB taxonomy): domain Bacteria; phylum Pseudomonadota; class Alphaproteobacteria; order Rhizobiales; family Rhizobiaceae; genus Paramesorhizobium; species Paramesorhizobium phragmitis. The sequence continues at coordinate 133,880 of NZ_PVBR01000003.1, read as the reverse complement.
TCCTTGTCGTTACAGATTTCATATCAAGCATTATGGGAAGCATTCCCGGCATGCAAAAAGGCCAGGCGATTGCCTGGCCTTTTCTGGAATTCACCTCTGCAGCATGCCAGTACATCCGTGGTCATGGCGAGGTCAAATACAGTTAGGCAGCCTGAAGCTGACCTGCGGACATCTTGCCCGACTTGTTGTCGCGTTCCATCTCGAAGCCGATCTTCTGGCCTTCGACGAGTTCGCGCATTCCGGCGCGCTCGACAGCGGAGATATGAACGAAAACGTCCGGACCGCCATTATCAGGCTGAATGAAGCCGAAGCCCTTTGTGGAATTAAACCATTTTACTGTGCCAGTGGCCATAACGAACCCTTTCAATAGCAACATCTTATACCACCGTACGACGCACGGCGGCCACTTTATCTCGATTATTGAAGTGGGAAGTTCGTCAAGTGAGCGCACAAGGCGCCAGCAAAAACAAATATCGGCAAACAACTATCGAGGCCTGTAGATAAGCCATATTCACCGCATTGTCAATATCCAGGGAACAGGTTTTGTGAAGGGGCGGTCAACGGGATGTTGCAACAGCTTCATAGGCATCGAGCACCTGCCCTCGTCGGAAGTCGAGGCGTTCCGCCGCAAATGTGAGGAGGCGGCAAAAAGGCATCATAAGGCGGGAAGGCAGGCGAAGCGATCCGCATAAGGCACAATGAACGGATCCTGATCCTTCACATGAAATCGCGCGCGACCTTCTTCTCATATTCCTTTTCGAAAACCAGCGCTCCGCCCTCATAGGCCTTCACATGGGCGCTCACCAGCCAATGGTCCTTCGTGCAGGCAAGGTGGGCGCTGCATATCGTGCGCACCGACCAGTCGCCGCGCTTCATTTCGCAAGTCCAGGTCGATCGGCCGGTCATGGAATGCGGATCCTCGGGCGCGATCGCCCAGTCCTCGTCGCGGATCTGGCGCGTGGCAAGCCCGGTTTGCGGATGCTCCGACAGCCCGGTGTCTTCATGGATGCGGTAATGCGTCTTCCCGGCGACCAGATCGCGTTCGACCGAACGGCGGGTTCCGGCGGGTTCATGGTCGATATATCTTGGCAGCGGATCGGGATTCTCCGGCTCGGGCATGTGGAGGTCTCGATGCGCACCAAGCTTCGGCAGATCGAGCTGAAGGCTTGCCCCATCGATCGTCAGGCCAGGATCGGCCGGGGAGGGAAGGATCATCGGCCAATAGGCGGTGGAAAGCGCCAGGCGGATGCGATGGCCCTTCTCGAACCGGTAGCCACAGGCATCGAGGAGCAGCTTGATCGTGATTTTCTGGCCCTTTTGCATCTTCTTGGGTTGGGCATTGCCGTCGCGATGGGCAAGGTTCAGCACACCAAAGCTGACACGGGTTGCGGTACCATCGGGATGGATATCCACGAGCCGCGCGGCAAGATTGGCCCAGTCCCCGTCACAGGAAATTTCCAGCGTGAGGACGGGACGGCCGAGATAATCGCGCGCCTGCGCCAGCGGTTCGGTTTCGAAGACGAGGGATTGCGCATCGTCGGCACGCTGGTCTCCCGCCATTTCGGCGTCCGGCTTCAAGGTGAAGTATTCGCCTGATGTCGTTCCCAGATCGAGCGGTGACTTGAGAAAAACGTCGCGCGCGTCTCCTTCCCGCCGCGGACCGAAATCAAGAATGCCTGCCACCGAGACGTGGAGTTCCTCCATCTCCGGTTTGTGCCATTCCGGCTTGGCGATCCAGCGTCCCGGATCGAAGTCCCGTCGAAGCGCCGGGCGCGGCCCGTCGAGAATATAGGCGCGCACCTGCGGCAGATCTTCTGCGCCGTTCTCATCACCGCGCAGCCAGCGGTTCCACCAGCGGATCGCTTCGCCGTGGAAATCGGCGCGCGGTTTCGGCCAGGCGAAGTGCGGATATTTATGCACCCATGGCCCCAGGATGACTTTGGCCTGGCTGCCGAGACCTTCTGCCGCCATCAGCGGCGTATTGCGATACCCGTCGGCCCATCCGGCGATGACCAACGCCGGAATCTGAACGGCGGAGAAATCCTCGCATATCGACCCGTGCTGCCAGAATGCGTCGCGGCGCTGGTGCGACAGCCACTCCTCCATGAAGAAGGGCTCGCCTTCGAGGCGCTCAAGCCATTGCTCGCGCCAGGCCTCGCCGACAAGGGCCGGATCGGCCGGACGTGACTGATATGCAAGCATCGTCGCGGCCCAGGACAACTGCGTGGAAAGCTGGCAGCCGTTCTTGTAATGGATGTCGTCATTATAGCGATCGACGGAGGAGGCGATGGAAATGACCGCCTTCAGCGCTGGCGGACGCAGGGCCGCCAGTTGCAGGCAATTGAAGCCGCCCCAGGAAATCCCCATCATTCCGACGGAGCCGTTCGACCATTTCTGCGCGGCGATCCAGGCGATCACCTGGCAGGCGTCATCGAGTTCGCGCGGCGTATATTCGCCATCGATCACGCCGTCGGATTCGCCTGAGCCGCGAATATCGACGCGAACGCCGGCAATGCCGGCGGCGGCAAATACGGGATAGGTGGATTCATCGCGCGGAGACGTGCCGTCACGTTTGCGATAGGGAAGATATTCCAGTACGGCGGGCACCGGATCGGCCGCCGCGCCTTCGGGCATCCATATCCGGGCGGCAAGTCTCGTTCCGTCGGCAAGGGTGATCCACTCGTTTTCAATCACGGTGAATGGGTGTGTCGCCATGGTTGTTTGTCCTGAAGATAGGGGAGGGGCATGCCGTTTCAGGCACGTTCTGGGAAAGAGCCGCGCTCTAATTGCCGGCACTTTCCATGCGGCGGGTTTTCAATACCTGTTCGAGCCAGCCGATCCGCATTTCGGGAACCGATTGCAGGAGCAGGTCGGTATAGTCGTCGAAGGGAGGCGAGAGGGCGACATGCCTCGGCCCGAACCGGACGAGTTTGCCGCGATGCATGACGGCGACCGAATCCGCGATGGCGCGAACGATGGCGATGTCATGGGTGATGAAGACATAGGAGACTTCGGTTTCCGCCTGAAGCCGCATGAGCAGCTTGAGAATGCCCTCGGCGACCAGGGGATCGAGCGCCGAGGTCGGTTCGTCGCAAAGGATGAGATCCGGCTTTGCCGCCAGTGCGCGGGCGATGGCGACACGCTGCTTCTGTCCGCCGGAGAGTTCGGCGGGATAGCGGTCGAGGTATTGCGGGTCCATCTCGATCTGTTCGAGTAGTTCGGCAACGCGCTCGGTCTTCTTGCGCCCGTGCATGCCGTAATAGAAGGTCAGCGGGCGACCGATGATATCGCGCACGGTCTGCCGTGGGTTCATGGCGGTATCGGCGATCTGGTAGATCATCTGGATACGGCGCAGATGTTCGCGTGTGCGCTGCGCCAGCGCCTTCGGCAGAACCTCGCCGTCGAAGACGACATTTCCCGCGCTGGGCGGAAGCAGTCCGGTAATGACGCGGGCGAGCGTCGACTTCCCCGAACCGGATTCGCCGACGATGGCAAGCGTCTGTCCCTTGGGCAGATGCATCGAAACGTCGAACAGCACCTGGATGATATTCGAATAGGCGGCGCTGATATTATCGAGCCTCAAAAGCGGTTCGCTCTGGTCGACGGCTTCTTCATGCTGCATCTCGCGCACGCCGACGAGCGCCTTGGTATAGTCCTCCTTCGGTGCCTCGATGATCTGCCTGGCGGTGCCGTATTCGACGGTTTTGCCGTTGCGCAGCACCATGATGTCGTCGGCAACCTGCGCGACCACGGCCAGATCATGGGTGATGTAGAGAGCGGCGACACCGGTTTCCTCGATCGCATGTTTGATGGCCGCCAGAACGTCGATCTGGGTCGTCACGTCGAGAGCCGTGGTGGGCTCGTCGAAAACGATCAGCTCGGGGTTGGGGCAAAGCGCCATGGCGGTCATCGCCCGCTGGAGTTGGCCGCCCGAGACCTGGTGCGGATAGCGCTCGCCGAAGCTTTCTGGGTTGGGGAGGCCGAGGACGCGAAAGAGATAGATCGCCCGTTCGCTGGCTTTCTCGCGGCTCATGATGCCATGTTCGACGCTCGCCTCGATCACCTGATCGCCGAGGCGATGCGCCGGATTGAACGCGGCGGCTGCCGATTGCGCGACATAGCAGACCTTGGCGCCGCGCAGCGATCTCAGGCCGCTCTTTCCAAGCTTCAGTATGTCCTGGCCGTTCAACAGCACCTCGCCGCCGGTGATGCGGATGCCGCCGCGTCCATAGCCGAGCGTGCTCAGGCCAACGGTCGATTTTCCCGCGCCGGATTCGCCGATGAGCCCAAGCACCTTGCCTTTTTCAAGGTCGAAGGACACGTCCTCCAGAATGGTGATGTCGCGGGGGGGCTCACCTTGCGGGTAGATTTTCGCCTCGATCTTGAGATTGCGGACCGAAAGAAGAGGTTCATGCATCGCCGCGTCCCCCTTTCAGAGAGGATGTCCGTTTCATAAGCCAGTCCACCACCATGTTGACGCAAATGGCCAGGATGGCGATGGCCGCCCCCGGCACCAGCGCGGCGGATATGCCGAAGATGATCCCATCCTTGTTATCCTTGACCATGCCGCCCCAGTCGGCGGCCGGCGGCTGGATACCGAGCCCGAGAAAGGAGAGGGTGGAGAGAAACAGGATCGAAAAGGCGAAGCGCAAGCCGAATTCGGCCAGAAGCGGCGACAGCGTGTTGGGCAGGATCTCGCGAAAGATGATCCATAGCCGGCCTTCGCCGCGCAGCTTTGCCGCCTCGACGAATTCCATGACCGCGACATCGAGCGCGACCGCTCGTCCGAGCCGGTAGACGCGGGTGGAATCGAGAATGGCCATGACGAGGATCAGGACGATGAGGTTCTGCGGCAGGACGGCGAGCACGACCAGCGCGAAGATGAGCGTCGGGATCGACATCATCAGATCGTTGAAGCGCGACAGGACCTGATCGATCAGCCCGCGTGACGTGGCCGCGGTAAAGCTCAGTATGACGCCGAGCGAGAAGGAAATGATGGTGGCGGCAAGCGCCACGAGCAGCGTCGTTCTTGCTCCATAGATCAGCCGGGACAGGATATCGCGGCCGAGATTGTCTGTGCCGAAGACGAACTGTCCATCGGGCGGTTGCCAGACATTGCCGACGATCTCCGTTTCGCCGTGAGGGGCGATCCAGGGCGCGAAGATGGCGCAGAAGAAAGCAAGCAGAATGCCTGCAATGCCGATCCAGGCCGTGAAGGGGATGTCGCGCAATCTCATCGCGGGTGCCTCAGCCGTGGGTTGGCGATAATCGCGAGGATATCCGCCAGCATGTTCAAAAGGATATAGACGGCGGCGAAGATGAGGCCGCAGGCCTGCACCACGGGCATGTCGCGCACGGTCACCGCATCGACCATATATTGACCCATGCCGGGATAGACGAAGACGACTTCGACCACCACGACACCGACGACGAGATAGGCGAGATTGAGCGCCACGACATTGATGATCGGCGCCAGCGCATTGGGCGCGGCATGGCGGACGATGGAGCGGAAAGCGCCGAGGCCTTTCAGTTCCGCCGTTTCCATATAGGCCGAGGACATGACGCTGAGGATTGCGGCGCGCGTCATGCGCATCATATGGGCAAGCACCACGAGGACGAGCGTTGCGACGGGCAGCGCGACGGCCTTCAGACGCTCGACGAAGGTCATGCTGTCATAAACGGTGGCGGGAAAGGTCGCCACGCCGAATTTGACGGCGAAAAACAGGATGAGAAGATAGCCGATGAAGAATTCCGGAAGCGAAATCGCGGCAAGCGAGACCACATTGATGATCTTGTCGGGAATGCGGTTGCGGAAATGGACGGCGAGCATGCCGAGCCCCACCGCCAGCGGCACCGATATGATGGCCGCGCAAAAGGCAAGGAACAGCGAGTTTCCAAGCCGCTTGCCGATCTGTTCGCTCACCGAATTGCGGCTCGCCCATGAAGTGCCGAAATCGCCCTGCACGGCATTGCCGAGCCATTCGAAATAACGGGTGACGACAGGCCGGTCGAGGCCGAGATCGCTGCGGATATTGGCGACGGCCTGCGGTGTCGCGGACTGGCCGAGATAGGTCTCGGCGAAGTCGCCGGGCAGTGCCTCGACACCACCGAAGATAAGGACGGAAACGGCAAGAAGCAGCGCGGCGCTCAGCAAAAGCCGCTCGACGATGAGCGCCAGCAATGGAAAGCGCTCTTTATAGCGCAAACCGGATTCTTTCTGGCCGGGCGGGCTGCCGGTATCTACGGATTCTGACATGGACAAGAGGCCTCGCTCTGAAACGGATCGGGAGAACCGCAGGGATGAACCTGCGATCCTTGTTCCGGGGTTCTCGGGCTGTTGAACCCGGTTTCAGGCGTCAGCTTTCCAGCCACACGCGGGTAGCGACATAACCGTTGGACATGTCGTTGCCGATATCGTGGACGTAGCCTTTTACATTCTTGCTGGCCGCATTCACGAAATCGTTGAACATCGGCAGGATAAGGCCGCCTTCGTCGCGGACCATCATCGCCATTTCGCGATACATGTCCTTTCGCTTGGCTTCATCGAGTTCGGAACGGGCTTCATAGAGCAGCTTGTCGAAATCCGGACGCTTGAAGCGCGTGTCGTTCCAGTCGGCGGTCGAGAGATAGGCTGTCGAATACATCTGGTCCTGTGTCGGCCGCCCGCCCCAGTAGGAGGTGCAGAATGGCTGCGCATTCCAGACATTGCTCCAGTAGCCGTCGCCCGGCTCGCGCTTGACCTCGATGTTGATGCCGGCCTTCTTGCAGCTTTCCTGGTAGAGAACCGCCGCATCGACGGCGCCAGGAAAAGCGACTTCCGAGGTGCGCAGCAGCACGGAATCGTCATGGCCTGATTTCTTGTAGTGGAAGGCGGCTTTGTCGGGGTCGTAGCTGCGCTGCTCGATGCCTTCCGGGAAGAGGGCATAGGTTTCATTGATCGGGAAGTCGTTGCCGACCTTGCCATAGCCGCCGAGGATCCGCTGGACCATCGTCTCGCGGTCCATGGCGTATTTCAGCGCCAGCCGCAGGTCGTTATTGTCGAACGGCGCGGTATTGCAGTGCATGATGAAGACGTAATGACCACGGCCCGACGTATTGAATATTTCTACATTCGGTGCGCGTTTCAGGAGGTCGACCGTCTTCGGACCGACGCGGTTGATGTAGTGCACCTGGCCCGACGAGAGCGCGGCGATACGGGCGGTCGCGTCGTTCATGCCGATGATTTCGATCGAATCGACATAGCCGCGATCGGAACGCCAGTCGTCGGGGTTCTTTTCGAACGTGGCACGGACGCCCGGTTCGAAGCTTGCCATCTTGTAGGGGCCGGTGCCGATCGATGCGCCGGGATCGTCGACACCGCCATTCGGCTGGATGACGAGGTGGTAGTCCGACAAGAGCAACGGCATGTCGGCATTGCCCTCGCTCAGCGTCAGCACCAGCTTGCCGCCGTCAGCCTTGATTTCCTTGATCGATTTCATCACGCCGAGCGCGCCGGATTCCGATTTCTCGTCGGTATGGCGCTTCAAGGTGGCGACGACATCGTCGATGGTGAGTTCCTTGCCGTCGTGGAATTGCACGCCCTTGCGGATGTTGAAGGTCCAGGTCGCAGCGTCGGCGGACGGCTCCCAGGATTCCGCCAGTGCGGGAACCGGCTTGCCGGTCAGCGGGTCCGATTCGACCAGCATGTCGCCCCAGCAGCGACCGACGACGAACATGAACTGCGACAGGAATTTTGCCGGATCTTTCGAATCAGTGGCTGCACCGCCTTCAAGACCGAGTTTCAGATGGCCACCGCGCTTCGGCTCCTGGGCCTCGGCGCTTTCCGTGAAAAGCTGACTTGCGGCCGTCAGTGTCAGTCCGGCGGCCATGGCGCGGCCCATGAACTCACGGCGGCTCATGCCGCCTGACGTCACATGGCTGGCAAGATATTTGGTGTAGTTGCTCATTTCCTGTTCCTTCTCTGGTTGGCTCTTTTATGCGCCCGGGGCCACGCTGCTTATTTTCGTTTATTCCGGGGGCGAGCGGCGAATTTTGCGGCAAACTATACGGATGCGCCGTAAAATCAAAGCCTTGATGACTTTTTCTCGCAGATTTCCCTTCAGGTTGTGGTGTGTTTTGCCCTTTTTTCACGCATAGATTGCTGTCTTTTCCGGGAAAATTCGTGTGTCCGCCAGCGTCCAAAACGCCTGCGATACGCAATCCATATTATCGTGAAATGTTTCACCCAAGAGGGGGCGAATGGCAAGATCCCTGGCGTTGACCATCAAGTGGCCCATCACCACTTGGGAGGCGCCGTCAGCGCAAACGATGCGAATGGGATCGGTCAAAAAGGGCATTGCCTTTCCGCCGGATTGGTGCCTCCGGCGCGACAGCACATCTGTCGCCGCTGTCGGCAATGCGATCCGTGCGGCGACCGGAAACCGGCTTTACGATCTGCCAATGATGAGCAGCGGGTCATGGAAGCGATCGGCATCTGAGGGCGGTGATGATAAGTTCATCTACCACGATCAAGAGGATTTGGCACGAATTGCGCATCAAATACGGGTGCAAACCGTGCCAAAACGCAGGAAATTCTCAAAAAATAAAGATGAAATCAGCGGGCTCCGAGATCGAAAACCGCAGAAGGAGCGGTTTTCAGTGCTCCGCTTCGATGACGATCTTGCCATCCTTCTTGGAAATGGAAGCCTTGTCCATCTTGATCGTCGCTTTGCCGCTGAGAACGACCACATTGCCGGAGGCATGCGTTAAATTCTTGCTATCGACTTTAATGGTATCGGCTTTTATTTTCACGCTGCCGAATTGGCTGTTAGCGGCAAGGGCCGTGCTACCGAGGGCGAGCAGTGACGTCGTGGCGACGATGGCTAGTCTGTGCATGAAAGTCACTCCAACTGTTGTTGAAGGACCAAGGCTAGGAACGGTTTGTGTCGAATCTTTGGTGGGAGCAGTTCAGCGTTTGGCAACGAGCGCCGTGAGCTGATCGGCGCACTGGGCCCCAACCTTTGTGAAAGCCCATCTCCTCATGCGCCTTGCAGTCGGCAGCGCTCCAATGGCGGACGCGGGCCGTGTATCGCCTCTTGCCGCCCTCAGATAGTTGTTCAGGCGGAAGCGTCGACCTGCGCAAGCTGGTCGAGATGCATGCGGATATGGGCGGCTTCGGCGGCCGTATTGGCCAGCGAAATGGCGCGGTCGAAGGCAAGGCGTGCTTCCTCCGTACGGCCGAGTTTCATCAGCAGTCCGCCCTTGACGCCGAAATAGTGGAAATAGCCGGAAAGCCTTTCCTCCAGCGGCTCGATGAGGGCGAGCGCATCGGCCGGTCCGCGTGTCTTGGCGACTGCGACAGCGCGGTTGAGCGTAATGACGGGCGAGGGCGTATGCGTTTCGAGTGCCGAATAAAGCTGTTCGATTTCAACCCAGTCGGTGTCTTCCGCGCGCGCTGCGCGGGCATGGAGCGCGGCGATTGCCGCCTGGATCTGGTAAGGGCCGGGACGCCTGTGCCGCATCGCCTTGTCGATCAGCGCCAGACCCTCGGCGATCATCTGCCTGTTCCAGAGGTTCCGATCCTGGTTTTCAAGCAGAACGATCGCACCGTCGTTATCAAAGCGGGCTGCGGCACGCGCATGCTGGAGCAGCAGCAAAGCCATCAGCCCCATGATCTCGGGTTCGGTCGGGAAGATGCGCAATAGCAACCGGGCCAGCCTTATGGCCTCATCGCAAAGCGGGAAGCGCGCCTTGCCCTCATTGCCGCTTGCCGAATAACCCTCGTTGAAGATGAGATAGACCATGGCGCTGACCACTGCGAGCCGTTCGGCCCGTTCGATGGGGCCGGGCGTCTCGAACGGCAAATCGCCCGAGCCGATACGCGCCTTGGCACGGGTGATGCGCTGTTCCATGGCGCTTTCACTGATAAGAAAAGCCCGAGCGATCTGACGGACCGACAAGCCCGAAACGATCCTGAGTGCCAGCCCGATCTGCTGCGTCGCAGGCAGATCCGGGTGACAGCAGATGAAGAGCAGGCGCAGGATGTCGTCGCGATAATCGGCGACGTCCATTTTCTCGACAACCGCGGATTCGGTGTCTTCGAGATCGGATAACTGATCTTCGGGAGGCAACGCCTGATGCCTGGCCTGACGCCGCGCCACGTCGATCGCGCTGTTGCGCCCGACAAAGATGAGCCATGCGGTCGGATCGCGCGGCGGGCCGTTCTTTGTCCAGCTCTTGAGCGCCCTCAGGCAGGCCTCCTGGAACGCCTCTTCGGCTGTATCGAGATCGCGGAAATAGCGCAGAAGCGCCCCGACCGCCTGGGGGCGGGCGGCGGTCAGCGCGGTATCGATCCAGTGGGGGTCGGTCATGTGAGGTCTGGCGCGGGATTGAAAAGCATGATCGGGCGGATTTCATAGGAGCCGGTGCCGGGATTGGCGCGCGCAAGATCACGTGCCGTATCGAGCGCTTCGTCTAGTGACGCAGCTTCGATCACGTAGAAGCCCAAAAGTTGTTCTTTCGTCTCCGCGAAGGGCCCGTCTATGACGAGCGGCGTGTCGCCGTTCTTGCGCAGCGTCGTCGCCGCCGTTGTCGGCAGGAGCCTGGCCACGGGACCGAGCCGGCCCGCCTTGGCAAGCCCGTCCTGTACAGCCATGAGCTGTCCCATGACGGCGTCCTCTTCCTCCTTGGACCAGGAGCCGACGACATCTTCGGAATTATAGCAGAGTATCGCATAGAGCATGGGGCCGTTCCTCTTTCCCATAAAGACGCCATTCCTCTTCCATAAGACGAAGGAGCATGACCTTTCCCGACATCAGGTCGAGAGTTTTTTTCATATCCCGCGCTTACCGCCCGGTTTTCCCCGGACCGATGATCAGATTGCTCCAGTCGGCAATGAAGCGCTCGCGCTGCGCGTGATCCTGTGCGGCAAGAAGCTCTGGGCCGATGCGGATCGGCCGCGCAATGCCGGATTCGACCAGCGTCAGCGGGCCGTCGACATCGAGCGGCAAAGGGCCTTTTTCGGAGAAGAAGAAGGCTTTCTCGCGGGCGATCTCCTGTCCGCGCGCGGACAGGAGATAGTCGAGAAACCTGGTGCCGAGATCGCCGCGCGCCGTGTTTTTCGGGATCAACGCGCCACGGCTGAGGATCAGCGTGTAATCACGTGGCAGGACGATCTTCAACTGCGGATTCCGCCTGTGCTCGGCATAGGCATAGGAGCCCAGAATATTATAGCCGATGTAGAAATTGCCGCTCGATACCTGCTGGAGAACTTCGCTGTTGCAGCAGCGGACTGCGGCGTCGGCCCGGCTCATGCTTTCGAGCAGGCGGCCATAGACAGTGGTTGTCTGGCGTGCGTCATAAAATGCGAGCAGATAGCCGATACCGGACTTGCGCAGATCGTAAGTGCCGATGCGGCCGCGATAAAAATCGAGCTTGCGGCGAAGCAGGTCGGCGAGTTCCACATGCGTCCGTGGCACATCTTCGGCGGGCACCAGATCGCTGTTATAGACGAACACCGATGGCTCGAAGGTGAAGCCGAAGACCTCATCTCGCCAGTTCGCCCATGAGGCGACATTTTGCGTCTCCGGTGACCGGTGCGGTATCGCGCAACCGTCATTGGCGAGCTTCACCAGTTGATCGACGGAGGATGAGAGATAAATATCACCGAGCGCCGCGCCGTCGCGGCAGGCTTTGTCGGCTTCGTTGTAGAGGTCGTTGGTGACATATTCGACATATTCGACGGCGATATCGGGTGCCGTTTTCTGGAAGTCGAGGATGAGAGGTTCCATTGCATCGATATCGGTGGCGGCATGAATGGAGAGAACGCTCCGTTCCTGCTGTTGTGCCGGAAAGACATGCCGGCTGCCTTCCAGCGCGCTTGCCGAACCGGCGATGATGACGGCGGCAGCCATGGCAGAGAAGCGGATCAGTATCTTCTTCATTTCTGTTTCTTCACTTCTGTTTCCCGGGGCGCAAGCGGAATTTCCAGATAGACGGTAAAGCCGCGCGCTCCCTTTTCCCGGAACCCGAGACCGCCGCCATGGGCGGTTGCCACCTCGGATGCGATGGCAAAGCCGAGGCCGCCGCTGCCCTCATGGGCCTTGGACGTGACGAAGCGCTGCGTCACCTTCTCCCACTCCTTGACGGGAATGCCGGGCCCGTCATCCTCGACTTCCACTCTTGCGGTGTTGCCGTCGCTGACGACCCGCACCTCGAGGCGCGATATCGTTCCGTGCCGGAGCGAATTGTCGATGACGTTGACGATGGCCTCGCGAAGGCTGACGGGATCGCCGACTACCATCGGGGCATCGCTGGTCGCCTCGAAGGAGACCACGATATCGGGATCGATCGTGATCGGTATGGCTACGCGAAATGCGCGCCTCGCGATTTCCAGCAGATTGACCGGCGCAAGCTGCACCGAATCCGACCGGTGGATCACCATGGCATGGCTCAGGAGCTGGTTCGTCAGCCGTGCCAGTTCATCGGCCCGCTTCTTGACACGGGCCAGATGCCGGCGACCGGATTCATCCATCTGATCCTGGCCAAGCAGATCGACCTGTGCCGAAAGTGCGGTCAACGGCGTCCTGATCTGGTGCGCGGCATCCGCGATGAAGCGTTGCAGGAGATCGACCCGTTCATTCAGTCGCCCCATAAAATGATTGATGGAGGCGAGGAAGGGCTGAAGCTCGCGCGGGGCCTCGACCTCGACCGGCGTCAGATCCTGCGGATCACGGCGGCGCATCGCCGCGCCGAGATGAGCGATCGGCTGGAGCGAATAGCGGATGGCGAGCATTGTGCCCGCAAGCGCGAGAATACTCATGGCGGCAACGAGAATGACGGCACGATAGGTCAGCTCGCCGGCAAGGGCGCGCCGCGCCTCGGTCGTCTGCGCGACGATGACATGGGCCCAGCCGGAGAGCGTCGGATCGGAAAGCGCGCGGGCGACGATGGTCAGGCGGACCGGCGCACCGCGAAATTGGGCGGAGGCAAAGACGGGGTCGGCACGGACGCTATCGAGATCGATGCCGGTTTCGAGATCGTCATAGCCCGTCAGCGTCCGGCCGCCGGGATCGACGACGCGGTAGAAAATCCGGTCGCTGGCCGCAAGCCCGAGCAGTTCGAAAGCCGATGACGGCAGATTGATGACGAGATGGCCTGTCTCGACAGTCAGGCTCTCCGCCATCTGAATCGCGGCGCCGAGCAGCAACCGGTCATAGGCGTCGTCGGCGGCTGCCCTGGCATAATACCATGCGGCGGTGATCAGCAGTCCCGCTCCAATGCACAAGACCAGTGCAACACGCAGCGCAAGGCGCCAGAAAAGCGAAGGTTCACGCTGCGGCATCTGACACCAGCTGATAGCCGAGGCCGCGAACGGTGACGATGCGGGCACGCGAACCCTCGAGCTTTTTCCTCAACCGGCCGACATAGAGTTCGATGGCATTGTGGCCGGCGGGCTCGTCGAAGCCGAAAAGCTGGTCCAGCAACTCGTCCTTGCTGAAGACGCGGCCGGGGCGGGTGGCGAGGATTTCCAGAAGCGTCATTTCCCGACGCTTCAATTGCACTTCGCGCTTGCCGACACGCACGCTGCGGCTCGAACGGTCGAGAACGATGTCGCCGCACTCGATCAGGTTGGTGGCTTCTCCGGTGCTGCGGCGCAGGAGGACGCGGGCGCGCGCCTCCAGTTCGCGGAAATCGAACGGCTTGACGAGATAGTCGTCGGCGCCGAGATCCAGCGCCCCCACCCGGTCCTCGATCTCGGAGCGCGCGGTCAGCACGAGCACGGGGATGGATTTCTTCGCCTGCCGCAACCGGCGCAATATTTCGAACCCGTTGAGGCCCGGAAGCATCACATCGAGGATGACCAGATCGTAATCGGTGAAGTCGAGGATGTCGGACGCCGCCTGGCCGTCGGTTTCCCAATCCACGGTGTGACCGACCGTCTCGAACCGGCGGCTGATAGCCTCCCCCACATCCTGGGTATCCTCGACAAGAAGAATGCGCATTTTCGATGCATTTGCACGGAACCTGCCGGCGATCAAGGAAAACGGATAATGGAACGGCGCTCCGAAGCTGCTCTGCCGCCGGATCGGCGTGACAGCATGGTGACAGGTTTCTCCCCTATGAAGGCCGCAGCCTGTCTGCGGGAGAAGGACCGGACGGCGGCGCGGAGGAAATCGCAAAACTCACCCGAATACGGAAGCGACAGCGCATCCGTGGTTTCCCTGCAAACGAGCCGACGCAGCATGATCTCATGCGATGCGAAGGTATCCATGCCGTTGTGCAAAAGGTCCTGCACCCCGCCCCGGGTCGATGATGAAATCTAATGTGGGAGAGGATCATGATGAAAATGAAGACTGGAGCCCTTAAGGTGGGAGCCCTTGTCGCCGGCATCGTATTTGTGGCGCTGGCGGGCGGAAGCGCATTGGCTGAGCCAAGCAAGCCGGAATGCCTTGCCGGGGCAAAGCCCGGCGGCGGCTTCGACCTGACCTGCCGTCTCGCGGCCAATGCGCTGCTCGAAGCCAAGATGATCAGCAAGCCGATGGCCGTCACCTATATGGAAGGTGGCGTCGGCGCCGTTGCCTACAATCATGTGATCGGTAAGCGTGGCTCCGACGGCAATCTCATCACCGCCGCTTCCTCGGGTTCGGCGCTGCTGCTCGCCCAGGGCAAGTTCGGCCAGTATGATGAAACCGCAGTGCGGTGGCTCGGTGCGCTTGGCGCGGATTATGGCGTGCTGGTCGTTGCCGCGGATTCGCCCATCAAGACGCTTGGCGAACTCATCGATGCCTATAAGGCCGATCCTTCAAGCTTCGCCATCGCCGGCGGCGGCGCAGTCGGGTCGCAGGACTGGATGAAAGGCGCGATCCTTGCAAAGGCTGCAGATCAGGATCCGAAGAAGATGCGCTACGTCGCGCTGGAAGGCGGCGGCGCGGTGCTGACGGCGCTGGAAGGCGGTCATGTCAAGGTCGGCGCCGGCGATGCCGCCGAAATGGCGAAGCATCATGTTGCCGGAAAGGTCCGCATCCTTGCCGTCATGTCGAAGGAGCGCCTGCCGGGCTCCTTGGCCGACGTGCCGACGGCCAAGGAGCAGGGCATCGATATCGAATGGCCGGTGTGGCGCGGCTATTATGTCGGCAAGGACGTCTCCGATGCAGATTATGATTGGTGGGTCGACAGCTTCAAGAAGCTGGCCGAAACGCCGGAGTTCAAGAAGGAGCGCGAAGCGCGCGGCCTTTATGAGTACACTCTCATCGGCAAGGACTTCGAGGACCAGGTGAAGACCGACGTCGCCCGCTTCAAGATACTTGCCAAGGAAGCCGGCATGTAAACCACATAAGGCGGTCCGCCGGTATCGGCGGACCGCCTTGTCCTGGTTGCGCGAATGACGGAGAAATCGATGTCGGACAAAACGAAAACCGCTTCCCGCGCCGGTCGAATAGGCGGCGTCTGTCTTCTGCTTCTGGCGGTCGCCTATGGCATCGGCGGCAGCCGGATCGAATATGCCTTCGCTTCCGATCCGCTGGGGCCACGCGTCATACCGGTGATGCTGGCGATCATCCTTGCGGTGTTGTGCCTGTTCCATTTGAGGAAGCCGGGCCTGACGGAGCCGTTTCCAACCGGTTCGCTTCTGCTCAAAACCCTGGCTGTGCCGGCGTTCATCATTGTTGCCGTGCTTCTTCTAGAACCGCTTGGGTTTGCAGTGTCGATCTTTGTGCTGACGGCGGGAATCGGATGGATTTTCGGAGCGCCGTTGCGCAAGGCGCTGATCGGTGCAGCCGGGCACGCCCTCCTGTGGTGGTTCGTCTTCTCTTATCTGCTCGACGTCTATTTGCCGAAAGGCGCGCTTTTCGGCTGAGCGGCAGGCGGGAAACTGACCGAGGATATTTCCATGAACCTTGAATATCTCTGGGGCGGCTTTGCCGTTGCCCTCACATTCCAGAACCTGGCGATCGGCTTCATCGGCTGTTTCATCGGCACGATGGTCGGCGCGTTGCCGGCGATCGGTCCCATCAACGGCATCGCGCTGCTTTTGCCGATCGCCTACACGATGGGCCTGCCGGCCGAAAGCACGATGATCCTGCTGGCTTCGATCTATTGCGGCGCCGAATATGGCGGCCGGATTTCGTCCATCCTGCTCAACGTACCGGGAGACGCCGGCGCCGTGATGAGCGCTCTCGACGGCTATCCGCTTGCGCGTCAGGGGCGCGCCGGCGAGGCTTTGATGCTGAGCGGGCTTTCGTCCTTCGTCGGCGGCATGATCGGTGCAACCGGTCTGGCGCTGTTTGCGCCGCTGCTTGCCAGCCTTGCCATCGGCTTCGGACCGGCGGAATATTTCGTGCTCATGGTTTTCGCCTTCGCCACACTCGGTTCGATGGTCGGCAGCCAGCCGGTGAAAACGCTGATCGGCTGCACGCTCGGGCTGATGCTCGCCACGGTCGGTCTCGACGCGACGTCCGGCGCCTACCGCTTCACCTTCAACGAGCCGGAACTGGGTGACGGCATCGAATTCGTGGTTCTGGTGATCGGGTTGTTCTCGATCTCGGAAGCGCTCCTCATCCTTGAAAACCAGGCATCGGGCTTTACCGTCATCAAGAAACTCGGGCGGATAATCGTGCGGGCTGACGATGTCCGCAAATCCGTCGGCACCGCCTTGCGCAGTTCCGTCATCGGCTTTGTCGTCGGTGTCCTGCCGGGAACCGGCGCATCGGTTTCGAGCGCGATCGCCTATACCACCGCCAAGCGCCTGTCCGACACCGAGGGCACTTTCGGCAAGGGCGACATGCGCGGTCTCGCAGCACCGGAAGCGGCGAACAACGCCACGGCCTGCGGCGCGTTCGTGCCGATGCTGACGCTCGGCGTACCGGGCTCAGGCACCACTGCCGTCATGCTCGGCGCGCTGATGCTGTACAATATCCAGCCCGGTCCGATGCTGCTTACCGAGCGTCCGGAAATCGTCGGCGGCCTCGTTGCCTCGCTGTTCATCGGCAATATCATACTCTTGATCCTCAACCTGCCACTCGTCAATCTGTTCGCCCGGGTGCTGACGGTTCCCAACTGGCTGCTCGTTCCCGGCATTCTGGTGCTGTCGATCGTCGGCGTCTATTCGACCCACGCTTCGAGCTTCGCGGTCCTGCTGATGCTGGCGATCGGCATGGTAGGCTGGCTGTTGCGCAAGCTCGGCTTCGATATGGCGCCGATCATCCTCGGCTTCGTTCTTGGCCATGTCATGGAGATCAATCTGCGCAATGCGCTGGCGATCAGCGGCGGAGACGTCTCCATTCTGTTCCAGAGCAAGATTTCCCTGGTGCTATGGGTGCTTGCCGCTGGAATGGCCGTTCTTCCGCTAATCCTGGCCCGGCGTGCAAAGAAAAGGCTGAAGATCACCGCGCCGGCTTGACCAGCGCGGGTACTCTCAGGTTCAGGGGGCCGGCGTCCGTCCCCTGAACCGCTTGCGTCGCAGCAAAATACTGTGGATGCTGCTGGCGCAGCACGGCAATCAGCGAATTGATCCGTGACAAATGGTGGCGCATCGCCGTTTCGGCGCGTGATGTGGCGCGGTCGCGCAGGGCATCGATGATGGCGGCGTGTTCCCTGATGACGACGGGTTCGTTGAAGGCGAGGCTGAGATAGCGCACCCGGTCCATCTGCGCCTTCTGCTCATTGATCAGCGTCCAGACGAGGCCGCGGCCCGACCCTTCGGCGATAGAGCGGTGAAAAGCGTCGTCGAGATCGTGGAAAAGCTCGCGTTCGTTGACGGCGACCGCCTTGCGCTGGCGCTCGACAATATCCTCCAGCTGATCGATCAGCTCGTCGGAGCAGTTCTCACATGCGTCCCTGACGACCGCTGCCTCCAACGCCTCGCGGATGAAACGCGCGTTAAGGACGGCGGCCTCGGAAATCTTGCAAACTTCGGTGGCGCGTTTCGGCTGGATGCGGACGAACTCGATCTGCGCGAGCCGGATGAATGCTTCGCGCACCGGCTGGCGCGACACACCGAGCTGCTTGGCGATCTCGGCTTCCGAAAACTTGGAGCCGGGCGGCATCTGCAAGGTCAAAATGGCCGAATGCAGCGTCGTGAACACGCGGTCTGCGATGGTCGGATCACCTGTTTCCGGCCTTTCCGCCAGCTTTTCGCCCTTGGTCGAAAGTATGTCCATTCAGATCCGTTTTCCCTATTTACAAATCTACCATACCAGTTTTTACTAAGAAGAACAGTCACCGGCGAGGCCGAATTTTCCGGTCTCCGACGGATGCCGATAAACCTGCTTGGGAGGGACAGCCTGGATGTCGATAGCGCAGCAAAGCGCGCAAGGGCGTGAACAGCGGCTGCTGGACGAGGATCGGCTTTTTCCGGCGGATCCCGGCGCTCGCGCTGTCGCGCGGGGTCTTTATGCCCATATCCGCGATCTGCCTGTTATCAGCCCGCACGGTCACACCGATCCACGCTGGTATGCTGAAAACGAGGCGTTTCCCGACCCTGCCGAGCTCTTCGTGGTGCCGGACCACTATGTCTTCCGCATGTTGTTCAGCCAGGGCGTGAAGCTCGAAGAGCTGGGCGTTCCGACGCTGGATGGCGCCCCGGTCGAAACCGACAGCCGCAAGATATGGCGGCGCTTTGCGGAAAACTATTACCTGTTCCGCGGAACTCCGACGCGCATTTGGCTCGATCATGCCTTCGCAACGCTGTTCGACATCGATGTGGTGCTGTCGGCGAAGACGGCGGATTTCTATTATGAGCGCATTGCCGAGCGGCTGGCACAGCCCGACTACCGTCCGCGGGCGCTTTTCGAGCGCTTCAACATCGAGGTGATCGCCACCACGGAAAGCCCGCTCGACGATCTTCGCTGGCATAAAGAGATCGCGGAATCCGGCTGGAAGGGACGGGTGATCACCGCCTATCGGCCCGATGCGGTCGTCGATCCGGAGTTTCAGGATTTCCAGCGCAATATCGAGCGTTTCGGCGAACTTTCCGGTGCGGATATCGGTAATTTCGCCGGTTATCTCGACGCGCACCGCATCCGCCGCAGCTTTTTCAAGTCGTTTGGCGCGACCTCGACGGACCATGGCCATGCGACGGCGCGCACGGAAAATCTCGATCGCGGCGAAGCTGAGCGGCTATATCAAAAGGCGATCAAAGGCACCATTTCCGCCGAGGAAGCGGATGCTTTTCGTGGCCATATGCTGACCGAAATGGCGCGCATGAGCCTTGATGACGGCCTGGTGATGCAGATCCATCCGGGATCCTGGCGCAGCCATTCGAAGTCGATTTTCACGCGCTTCGGCCGCGACAAGGGGTTCGATATCCCGATGCGGACGGATTATGTGCGGGCGCTCAAGCCGATGCTCGACGCTGTCGGCACCGAGCCTGGCCTTTCCGTCATCCTGTTCACGCTCGACGAGACTGCGTATTCGCGCGAGCTTGCGCCGCTCGCCGGCGTCTATCCATGCCTGAAGCTCGGGCCCGCATGGTGGTTCTTCGACAGCGCGGAGGGCATGCGGCGCTTTCGTGAACTGACGACGGAGACGGCGGGCTTCTACAACACCGTCGGCTTCAATGACGACACCCGTGCCTTTTGCTCGATCCCCGCTCGCCACGACGTCGCGCGCCGGGTCGACTGCGCCTATCTGGCGGAGTTGGTGGTCACGGGCAGGCTTCGTGAGGACGAAGCCTATGAGGTTGCGCATGATTTGACCTATCGGCTTGTGAAGGAGGCTTACAGGCTTTGATGACTGGCTACAGCATCGGCCCGAAAATCGGAATCGATTTTCGGAACGCAGGATCCGTAGATTCAAAGACTTGAGACGCGTCCTTTGTGCGTCCAATTGGATGCACGGCGCTCTAAGGCCAGTGATTTGTCAACGGGGGCACAATGCTCAATTGGGAGGAGAAGACATGAAACATCTTGGAAAGTTCAGTGCCGCACTAGCGCTGTCTGCATCGCTGCTGGCGACGATTGTCGCCGCAGGGGCGCAGGAACTGGTGCTGAAATCCGCCGACACCCATCCCGATGGCTATCCGACCGTGGAAGCCGTCAAATATATGGGTGAGCTTTTGAAGGAGAAGACCGAGGGCCGTATCGGCATCGAGGTTTTCCATTCACACCAGCTCGGCGAGGAGAAGGAAACCATCGAGCAGACGCAGTTCGGCGTCATCGATCTCAACCGCGTCAACATGGCCCCGTTCAACGGCATCGTACCCGAAACGATCGCTCCGTCGCTGCCATATATATTCCGTTCGAAGGAACATATGCGCAAGGTGATGGACGGCCCCATCGGCGACGACATCCTGAAGGCCTTCGAGGCGCAGGGGCTGATCGGCCTCGTCTTCTACGATTCCGGTGCGCGTTCCTTTTATAATTCCAAGAAACCGATCAATACGATTGACGATCTGAAGGGAATGAAGTTCCGCGTCATCCAGTCGGATCTCTTCGTCGACATGGTGAACGCGCTCGGCGCCAATGCCACGCCGATGGCTTATGGCGAGGTCTATTCCGGCATCCAGACGGGGCTCATCGACGGGGCGGAGAACAATTGGCCGAGCTATGAATCCTCGAAGCATTACGAGGTCGCAAAATATTATTCCCTCGACGAGCATTCCATGTCGCCGGAAGTGCTGGTGATGTCGAAGAAGAGCTGGGACAAGCTCTCGCCGGAAGATCAGCAGGCGGTGCGCGAAGCGGCGAAGGAATCCGTTGGCAAGATGCGCGAGCTTTGGGACGCCAAGGAGATCGAGTCGCAAAAGATCGTTGAAGCCGCCGGCGTTCAGGTCACAAACCCCGACAAGCAGCCTTTTATCGACGCCATGAAGCCGGTCTACGAGAAATTCGCCAATACCGATGTGTTGAAGGATCTCGTGAAGCGTATACAGGAGACACAGTAAGCACAGCTGCGAGAGGGCCACGCCCTCTCGCAAGCTCTCCCGCGAGCGAGCGGGAGAGAATGCCAATCATGCTATGACGCTTTCTCCCCCGAACCACGGGGAGAGCATGTCGTGAGGGTACGAGACGCGTCATCGCATCATTCGAGAATACACCAAGGATCGTGTCATGCAGACCGCCATACGGCAAAGTGCAGCCGTCTTATCCCGCATCTCGATGCTTGCGCTTTGGGTGGCCGGTATCGGGCTCGTCCTGATGACGGTGTTCACCGGCTGGCAGGTGTGGTCGCGTTATGTACTCAACGCCTCGCCAAGCTGGACCGAGCCGTTATCCATCCTGCTGATGAACTGGTTCATCTTCCTGGGCGCCGCCGTCGGCGTGCGTGAAGGCTACCATCTCGGTTTTGACGTCGTGCTTTTCCTGCTGCCGGAGAAAGGCAAGGCGGTCCTGCGCTCGATCAGCGATATCGCGGTTCTGTTCTTCGGCGCCGGTATGGTCTGGTATGGCTTCGATCTGACCCGCGGCACATGGTCGGCAGTGATGCCCTCGCTCGGCCTGCCGGTCGGCGTCGATTATCTGCCGATCCTCGGCGGCGGCATTCTCATCGTTCTTTTCACGCTCGAACGTCTTGCGCGCCGCTTTTCCGGCCAGGAGACATTCGACGTCGAGATGCTCGACGCAACGGCCTGAAGGACCGGATCAATGGCGCTAACAGTTCTTTTCGGTTCGTTCGTCGTGCTTCTCCTGATCGGGACGCCAATCGCGTTTTGCCTCGGGATCGCATCCTTTGCCACGGTTCTTTATCTCGGCATTCCTCCCGTGGTGGTTTTCCAGCGCATGAATGCCGGTGTCAGTACCTTCGCGCTGATGGCGATCCCGTTCTTCATCTATGCCGGCGATCTCATGGTGCGCGGCGGTATCGCGCAGCGGCTGGTCGCTTTTGCGGGTTCCCTGTTCGGCCATCTGCGTGGCGGTCTGGGGCAGGTGAACATCGCCGCCTCGACATTGTTCGGCGGCATCTCCGGGTCAGCCGTGGCAGACGCCTCGGCCATCGGCGGTCTGATGATCCCGCAAATGAAGGCGCGCGGCTATGGCGTCGATTACGCCGTCAATGTCACAGTCACCAGCGCCATCATCGCGCTGATGATCCCGCCCTCGCACAATATGATCATCTATTCGATCTCGGCCGGCGGCATGATTTCGATCGCCGACCTCTTCACCGCCGGCATCATACCGGGCATCCTGCTGGCAATCGTCCTGATGATCGCCGCCTGGGCGGTTGCCACAAAACGCGGCTATCCGCTCGGACAGTTTCCGGGCTGGGTGGCGGTTGCGCAATTCGCGGTGGCCGCCATTCCCGGACTGATCCTGATCGGCATCATTTTCGGCGGCGTGCGCTCCGGCGTTTTCACTGCAACGGAAAGCTCCTGCATCGCCATTCTCTATGCCGCGCTTATAACGCTCACCGTCTACCGCTCCATGTCGCTTTCCGATTTCGTCGAGGCGACGATGGGGGCTGTGCGGACCACGGCCATGGTGCTGCTCATCATCGGCTGCGCCGCGTCCTTTGGCTGGCTGCTCGCCTTCCTGCGCGTGCCGGCGACGATGATCGCCTTCATGCAGTCGATATCGAGCGAGCCGCTGGTCATCTTTCTGCTGATCAATGTGATGCTTCTCTTCCTCGGCACCTTCATGGACATGTCGCCGCTGATCATCATCACCACCCCGATCTTCCTGCCGGTCGTGCAGGCCTATGGCATGGATCCGGTGCATTTCGGCGTTCTGCTCGTCCTCAATCTCGGTATAGGACTTTGCACGCCGCCGGTTGGCGCGGTGCTTTTCGTCGGCTGCGCGGTGGGCAAGATCAGAATCTGGGAGGCGGTGCGTTCGATATGGCCGTTCTATTTCGGTGCGCTCGCCGTGCTGATGCTGGTCACCTATATTCCGGCGCTGTCGCTATGGCTGCCGAGACTCTTTCATTAGAGCATGATGCCGAAAAGTGTGAAGCGGTTTTCGGGCGACATCATGCGCCAACTTAATTCGAGGTATGAAATGACGGATCGACAAGACGCTCTTCCATGGGTGGAGACGGGGGGAGGGGTAAGCCGCCGCGTGCTTTCCCACACGCCGGAGGTGATGCTGGTGGAGTTCCGCTTCGGCCCTGACGGGTTCGGCACGCCGCACCATCACCCCCATATCCAGGCGACTTATGTGCGCGAAGGCCGCTTTGAATTCACCATCGATGGCGTGGCGCACATCATTGCGGCGGGCGATACGCTGATCGTACCGTCGAACGCGGTGCATTCCTGCCGGGCGCTCGAGCCGGGAACGCTGATCGACGTATTCACGCCGCGGCGTGACGATTTTCTCTGATTATATCCAATCCCAATCCAGTTGAACCAGGAGGCAGAAATGCTGAAAACCGAAACACGGCAGGCCATCGATCCGCGCCATGCAAAGATTCTCGACACGGCGGAGCTCCGCAAGGAGTTCCTGATCGAAGACCTTTTCATCGAGGGCAGGATCAATCTCGTCTACAGCCATCTCGACCGCATGATCGTCGGCGGCGCGGTGCCGGGTGCAACCGCGCTGGAACTCAATGCCGCCAAGGAAACCGGTACGCCGGGCTTCCTCGATCGCCGTGAAGCCGTCAT
The DNA here is from genome assembly GCF_002980495.1 of Phyllobacterium phragmitis. GTDB lineage: Bacteria > Pseudomonadota > Alphaproteobacteria > Rhizobiales > Rhizobiaceae > Paramesorhizobium > Paramesorhizobium phragmitis. The sequence continues at coordinate 110,368 of NZ_PVBR01000003.1, read as the reverse complement.
TGTCAATGTCGGCAGCGAGGGTACGGTTTCCGTCGGCGGTAGCGAACATGCACTCGGCAATCGCGACATGCTTTATGTCGGCATGGGTGCCGGCGCACTGACATTTTCGGGAAAGGGCGCACGCTTTTACATCCTTTCCGCGCCCGCTCATCGCACATTGCCGACGCGGCTGGTGCGGATCGCCGATGCCAAGCGCCTCGATCTTGGCGATCGGGCGACGTCCAACGAGCGCTCCATATTCCAGTTCGTGCACCCTGATGTGATGGAATCGTGCCAGCTCGTCGTCGGAATGACCAAGCTCGCCGACGGTTCCGTCTGGAACACGATGCCGGCGCATGTCCATGACCGGCGTTCGGAAGCCTATCTCTATTTCGACCTGCCGGAAGATCAGCGCGTTTTCCATTTCATGGGCGAGCCTTCGGAAACCCGGCATCTCGTCGTGAAGAACGAGCAGGCGATCCTTTCTCCGGGCTGGTCGGTGCATTGCGGCGCGGGCACCGCTTCCTACACGTTCATCTGGGCGATGGCCGGTGACAATGTCGACTACCGCGATGTCGACATGGTGAAGATGGAGGATATGCGGTGAGCGACCTCTTCGATCTCACGGGTCGCCGCGCCTTTGTCACGGGAGCAAATACCGGCATTGGCCAGGCGATCGCGGTTTCTCTTGGTCAAGCCGGCGCGCAGGTGATCTGTGCCGGCCGGTCCTCGATGGCCGAGACGCTGGCCAAGCTGAAGGAAGCGGGCGCGACGGGTTTCGAATGCCTGGCCGATTTCGCCGACAAGGATGGCGCCGTCCAGGCCTTCGATGGCGCAGCCGAGGCACATGGGGCCATCGACATTCTCGTCAACAATGCCGGTATCATCCGGCGGGCGGATGCGGTGGATTTCACGGAAGCCGACTGGGACGAGGTGATGGATGTCAATCTGAAGTCCGTCTTCTTCCTGTGTCAGGCTTTTGCCCGTGGGCTCCTCAGCCGCAAGGCGGAGGGAACGGTCATCAATATCGCTTCGATGCTGTCCTTCCAGGGCGGCATCCGCGTTGCATCCTATACGGCCTCGAAGAGCGGCGTCGCCGGGCTGACGAAGCTGCTTGCCTGTGAATGGGCGGGGAAGGGCATCAATGTCAACGCCATCGCGCCGGGCTATATCGCCACCAACAATACCGAGGCGCTGCGCGCCGACCGGCAACGCAACGACGATATCCTCAAGCGCATTCCGGCCGGACGCTGGGGCGAGGCATCGGATATCGGCGGCGCCGCGGTGTTCCTGGCATCGAAGGCGGCGCGCTATATCCATGGCGCGGTGATCCCGGTCGATGGCGGATGGCTCGCGCGGTAAGGGCACTTACCGGTTCTAGAGCGGTTCCTGTTTTAATGGAATCGGGGTCGCTTTAAATAGCAATGGCCTTAATGTCTGACCGCCGGTGGGGTGGCAATGTTCCGGAATGGGTCCTCGGGTCAAGCCCGAGGATGACGGACTGGAGAGGCTTCCGCCCGTCTTTAACGTTGGCGATTGGCGGAAAACATCTCTGCAATCGTCATCCTCGGGCTTGACCCGAGGATCTATTCCGGAACATCGCCGCTCCACCAGCGGTCGGACACAACATTTCCATCTTAAAGTGAACCGCTCCAGGGTCGATGCGTTAGCCGCCCTTCGTCGTCGATCAGCACGAGGCGGGCGGGAACTGCATCGCCCCATTGCCAGAGCACGAGGTTGAGGTCCGTCCCGTCGGTGCCCGGCGCAAAACTTCGAACAAGCAATGCGCGGTAGCCCTTTGCAATCAGCTGCCGGGCAAACGCCTGCGTTCTTGCTTCTCCGCTCGCCCTCATCTGATCGCGCCATGTGCTGTCGGCAAGGGCGGCGGCGTCCATGCCCTCCGATTTGAGCGCTGCGCCATCCCGGCTGTCGAAGACGCCGTCGATCTCTGCCTCATAGGAGACGAGGGTCGTGGGCTGGAGGTTCCCAACCTGATTTGCCTCTCGGAGCGCGGTCGATATCGATAGCGACGTATAGAGCGCCGGCACGCCTTTCGGGTTGTAACGCCCGCCATAAAGTTCAGCGCCGTGCCCTGAGAGTGGCTCATTTGCGTAGACAGGATTGAGGGCACGAAAGAGCTGGCCACGATAGAGCATGGCCGATGTCAGGCGTGAACGCCGGCATCGACCGCGTCGATATATTCGAGCACCTCGTCAGCGCGTCCGCTGCGCACCAGCTGCATGGCAGTCTGGCCGGAGAAACCGGGCAGCGGCTCCGATCGGTACCAGGCATAAGCCATCAAAGCGGAGCCGAAACGCGGCTCGACCTTGTTGATGATCTCGACCATCTCGCGTAGCCGCTTCTGCGTCCTGTCGGAGCGGACGCGTTCCTTGCGCTGCACCGCATCGCGGCCGAGACCGGCGGTGCGAGCCACTTCCTCGCTGGTCGTACGCAATGCCTCTGCGATCTTGCGTGGAGCGAAGAAGCCGTTGTCCGCATATTGAACCAGTGCCATCTCAACCTTCCCTCAGACAATTATCGCAGATACTGACGCAATATAGCGTCTGTTGGAGTGGCATTCAAGGAGTGAAAATCGGGAACGTTCTATCGCAGGGTCTTTCCTTCCGCGTTGAACAGGTGCAGCTTTGCCGGATCGGCGGTCAGTCGCACCTTTTCTCCGCGCTCGAAAGGCTGATTGCCTGGAAGCTTGGCAATCAGCGGCTCCTCGCTGGACAATCCTTCGACATAGAGAAGCGTGACCTCGCCCAGCGCTTCGATGATCGAGGTCGTACCCTCGATGATGGAGTCCGAACCGGTCGCAACGCTCAGGTCCTCCGGTCGCACGCCGAAACTCACGGCTGCGCCTTTTTCCGAATCCGGCGTGGCGATATCGAGCGTCACTTCCCTGTTTCCCGGAAGCGCCACCGTCGTCCTGGCGCCGGTGGCGGTGATCGACGCCGGAATGATATTCATTGCCGGGGAGCCGATGAATTTGGCGACGAAGAGGTTTGCCGGGCGCTCGTAGAGCTCCATCGGGGCGCCAACCTGCTCGATAATGCCGCCGGACAGGACGACAATGCGGTCGGCGAGCGTCATCGCCTCCACCTGGTCATGGGTGACATAGATCATCGTGGTGCCCGACATCGCTTCGCTGAGCCTGGCGATCTCGATGCGCGTCGCCACCCGAAGCGCGGCGTCGAGGTTCGACAAGGGCTCGTCGAAGAGGAACACCTTGGGATCGCGGCAGATCGCCCGCCCGATGGCGACGCGCTGGCGCTGGCCGCCGGAAAGCGCTTTCGGCAGGCGGTCGAGATAGTCGGTCAGCTGCAGGATGTCTGCCGCCGAACGCACGCGCCGATCGATCTCCTGCTTCGATTCCCGTGCGATACGCATTCCGAAGGCCATGTTGTCGTAAACCGTCATGTGCGGATAAAGCGCATAGGATTGGAACACCATCGCGATGCCGCGTTTCGACGGCGGAACGTCGTTGACGACCTCGCCGCCGATCTCCAGCGTGCCGCCGGAAATATCCTCGAGCCCGGCGATCATCCTGAGAAGGGTGGACTTGCCGCATCCCGAAGGCCCGACGAAGACGATGAATTCTCCTTCCTCGATCTCAAGGTCGATCCCGTGGATCACCTTGACGTTGCCATAGGACTTGCGGATGTCCTTCAAACGTACTGCCGTCATGTGTTCCTCTCCTCGGGTGCCTTTATCAGCTGATTCTTGCGAAGAATGCGTCATATGGTGGCAATTCTAGTCTGTCCGGAAGCAGAAGGCCCGAGAAGCCGTGATGTTCAAGGGTTTCGACATGTCCCTCCGGCCGTTCGATGAACTGTTTATCTTCGGATAGATTGAAGGCGCAGAAGATCGTTTCGTTGCCGTGACGTCTGACAAAGGAAAGGACCGGTCCCTTCGTCTGCATGAACTCGATATCGCCCCTGACCAATGCCGGATGGCGCCGGCGGAAGGCAAGCAGGCGCCGATAATGGTTGAGCATCGATCCAAGCACATGCTCCTGTGCGTCGACAGCCAGCGGCAGGTGCTCGCGCGGTACCGGCAGCCATGGGTTGCCTTCGGTGAACCCGGCGGCATGGCCGTCCTTTTCCCAGACCATCGGCGTGCGGCATCCGTCGCGGCCCTTGAAGTCGGGCCAGAACTGGATGCCGTAGGGATCCTGCATATCCTCGAATGCGATATCGGCTTCGGTGAGCCCGAGTTCCTCACCCTGATAGATGCAGACCGAACCGCGCAACGACAGAAGCAATCCAGGCAGAAGCCGCAGATATCGTTCGGGATCGCCGGCCTGCGATGCCCAGCGGGTCGCCGGGCGGATGACATCATGGTTGGAGAAGGCCCAGCAGGCCCATCCCTCCGGGGCGGCCTTTTCGAAAGCGCCGATGATGGAGGCGATGCGGTCGGGCGACAGCAGGTCGGGCGACAGGAACTCGAATGCATAGCATTTGTGCATCTTGTCGCCGCCGGAGGTATATTCCGCGATCAGTTCAAGCCCGCGCTGGGCTTCCCCCACCTCGCCGACGGCAGAAATTGCCGGAAACTCGTCCATCAACGCGCGCAGCCGGCGCAAAAAATCCGGATTCTCGGGACGGTTCTTGTCGTAGATATGATCCTGGTAATTGTAGGGATTGACCGCTGGCGTGACCATCGCATTGCGTCTTTCCGGTGGCAGCGGCGGATTATCGCGCAATTCCTTGTCATGAAAATAGAAGTTGATGGTGTCGAGGCGGAAGCCGTCGACGCCGCGCTCCAGCCAAAAGCGCGTCACGTCCAAAACCGCATCCTGCACTTGCCGGTTGTGGAAATTCAGATCCGGCTGCGAGGCCAGGAAATTGTGCAGATAATATTGCTGGCGCCGCGTATCCCACGTCCAGGACGACCCGCCGAAGACGGAAAGCCAGTTGTTCGGCGGCGTGCCGTCGGGCTTCGCCTCAGCCCATACATACCAGTCCGCCTTCGAATTATCGCGGCTCTTGCGGCTCTCGATGAACCATGGATGCTGATCGGAGGTGTGCGAGATCACGAGGTCGATCATGACACGGATGCCGAGGCGATGCGCCTCTGTGACGAGATGGTCGAAATCCTCAAGCGTGCCGAACATCTCGTCGACGCCGTAATAGTCCGACACGTCGTAGCCGAAATCCTTCATCGGCGACGGAAAGAACGGCGATATCCAGATGGCATCGACGTCGAGCGAGGCGACATAGGGGAGCTTTTCGGCAATGCCTCTGATGTCGCCGATGCCGTCGCCGCTCGTATCGCGGTAGGAGCGGGGATAGATCTGATAGATGACCGCGCCGCGCCACCAGTCCCGGTCCGGAACCTGTCCGATCGGGGCCCGGTAGGGCGCTGCATTCGTGCTGATGGTCGTTGTCATGAAGAATGTACCTGTATGTGTGGGTTTTTCGATCAACCGCCCTTGACCGATCCGGCCAGGAGGCCGCGGACGAGGAAGCGCTGAAGACTGAAGAAGACGATCAGCGGTACGATGATCGTGATGAAGGCCGAGGCCGTCAGGATTTCCCAATTGCCGCCGCGTGAGCCGAGCAGATTGACGAGGCGCCCGGTCAGCACCAGCTGATCGTCGCGTGAGCCGAGGAAGACGAGGGCGACGAGGAGGTCGTTCCACGTCCACAGGAATTGGAAGATCGCGAAAGACGCGAGTGCCGGGAATGACAGGGGCAGCACGATCTTGACGAAGATGTCGAAATCGCTCGCTCCGTCGACGCGCGCCGATTCCATGATTTCCCTGGGGAGGCCGGCTATGTAGTTGCGAAGGAGATAAATGGCGAGCGGCAGGCCAAAGCCCGTATGGGCGAGCCAGATGCCGAGATAGCCCTTGGGCGATACCCCGAATTGCGCTCCTATGTCGTTGTAGAGCCGGAGGAGCGGAATGAGCGACATCTGCAGCGGCACCACGAGAAGGCCGACCATGAGAGCAATGAGAAGGGCGCGCCCGGGGAATTTCATCCATGCAAGCGCGTAGGCGGCGAAGGCCGCAATCAGGATCGGGATCACGGTGGAGGGTATCGCCACGGTCAGCGAATTGATGAAGGATTGGCCGAGGCCCTGAGCGCTCAGAACCTCACGGTAATTGTCGAGCGTGAACTGCGGCGGCACGGACGTGGTGTAGAAGATGCGTTCGCCGCGGCGTCCCTCCATCGGTTCGGCGGATGAAATCGTGAAATCGCCGTTATCCGCTACTGTCAGGGTCGCCCCTTTGGACAGTGCGGCAGTCTCCCCGGCCTCGAACTCGTCGGGGGTCTGCACCGAAGGGCCAAAGGCCGATACGGTGCCGGTCCCGCCGTCGAAGACATTGCCGGTGATGACATGGCGGCCGTTGGTCTCGACCTGCTTGTCGGGGGCGGGTGCCCGGTAGACGGCATTTTGCCGCGACGGCGCTAGGGCCGTCCACCACCCCGATACCGCGATCTGGTCCTTGTCGCGCAGCGAGGAAATCAAGAGGCCTGCCGTCGGCAGGGTCCACAACACGACGAGAAAAAGAACCGAGAGATGAACCACAAAGGTGAGGGGCGAGCGGCGGGTGGAAGATCCGATCATGTCAGCGTCCCTCCATCTCTTTGGCGGCGTTGCGGATATTCCAGACCATGATCGGAACGACGAGGATCATGATGACCATGGCGATCGTCGCGCCGCGGCCGAAATCGCCGCCGCCCCGGAACATCCAGTTGAACATCAGATTGGCGAGCACCTGCGTGTTCCACTGGCCGTTGGTCATCGCCAGCACGATGTCGAAGACCTTGAGGACGAGGATGGTGATCGTGGTCCACACCACGGCGATGGTCGCCCAGATCTGCGGGATCATGATCTTGAAGAAAATCTGCAGTCCGCTGGCGCCGTCGATGACGGCTGCCTCGATCGTTTCCTCGGGAATGCCGCGCAGCGCGGCGGACAGGATCACCATGGCAAAGCCGGTCTGGATCCAGATGAGAATGACCATGAGGAAGATGTTGTTCCAGAAGGGCAGCGTGATCCAGGCTTCCGGTGCGCCGCCGAAATAGGTGACGATGGCGTTGAGGATGCCGATCTGCTCGGCCCCTTGCGGGCGGTAATCATAAACGAATTTCCAGATCACCGATGCGCCGACGAAGGATATCGCCATCGGCATGAAGATCAGCGATTTGGCGATATTGCCCCACCATATCCTGTCGGTCAGCGCGGCGATGATCAGGCCGAAGAAGGTGGCAGCCGCGGGAACGATCAAAAGCCAGAGAAGATTGTTCAGAATCGATTGGCGGAACTCGGCGTCGGTTGTCATCCAGCGATAATTGCCAAGGCCGACGAATTGCTGGCCGTTCTTGCCATGAAAGCTCAGCCACGCCGATTCGATCACCGGATAGATCAGATAGACCGTCAGTGCGAGCAGCGCGGGCGCGAGGAACAGCCAGGGCCTGATCATGTTGGTGATGCGCAGATTGCGGGACGCGCCAGCGCCGCTGAGGCCTTTCGACGGGAAGATCAGGTCGAGAGCCCAGTTCGACGCAATGAAATAGACCGCACAGCCGGCAACCCCGACGACCATGGTGAACAGGGCAAAAAGAAGCTGCTGCATTCGAGTTCCTTCCCCGGATTGTTTCCGCGCCTGAACCGGTGGGCCGGTCCGTAGCCAGGATGGCGTCTCCAGTCGGAGCAGCCATCCTCACTCTTGTCCCCGCGAGGGGTGTCCGAGTTCTTCGCAGCTACTTGATGGCATCCCAGGAGGTCTGCACTTCCTTGGCCGCATCCTCGGCGGATTTGCCGCCGACGTAATCGACCATGGCCGTCCAGAACGCACCCGCACCGATTTTGCCCGGCATCATGTCCGAAGCATCGAAACGGAACGTGGTCGCTTCGAGCAGGATCTTCCCCTGCTTTTTCAAGGTGTCGTTGGCATAGGCATCGGGATTGGCGGCCTTATATGGCGTGAGGAAGCCCGACTGCGCCATCCACACCTCATGTGCGATGGGCGTCTCCAGGAATTCGATGAAGGCCTGGGCGGCGGGGCTGTCCTTGGTGATCATGGCAAACGTGCCCGCGCCTTCGACGGGCTTGCCGAGGTCAGGCTTGTCGGCATAGGCCGGGAAATAGAAGAAATCCGCATCCACCCCAAGTTTGACGTCTTTCGGAAAGAAGGATGAGATGAACTGCGCCTGATGATGCATGTAGCATTTCGGCGGCAGCGAGAAGAGACCGTCCGGGCTTTCGCGGAAGTCGGTCGTGGCGACCGCGGCAGTACCGCCGGCGACGAATTTCGGGTTCCTGGCGAACCAGCCGAATTCATCGATCGCGTTGACCACGGCGGGATCGTCGAACGGGATCTCGTTGGTGACCCATTTGTCATAGGTCTCGGGCGGCGCGGTGCGCAGCATCAGATCCTCGACCCAGTCGGTGGCAGGCCAGCCCGTGGCGCCGCCTGAACCCAGCCCGATGCACCAAGGCGTGCCGCCATCGGCGACGATCTTTTCGGTCAGGGCCTTGAGATCCTCCATGGTCTGGGGAATTTCATAGCCTGCGTCCTCGAAATTTTCCGGCGAATACCAGACGAGCGACTTCACGTCGGCCTTGTATGGAAAGGCATAGAAATGCTCTTTCCCGTCCTTGCCCTTGTAATTGCCCAATTGCACCCAGGAATCGCCGGCCGCATAATTGTCCTGGACAAATTTCTCCGTCTTCTCGCCAAGCGGGGTGAGCAGCCCCTTGGAGGCCAGGTCGGCGATGAGGCCGGGCTGCGGCAGGATGGCGATATTGGGCGGGCTGCCGGCCTGCGTATCGATGACGATCTGCTGTTCGTAGTTCTCCGAAGACGAGTATTCGAGCTTGGCGCCGGTCGCATCCTCGAAATAGGCGGCGATGGATTCGAACAATGCCTCGTCCTCACCGCGCCACGGGCCAAATACCGTCAAGGTCTGGCCGTTCAGGTCATGGGCCGCCTTGAAATCCTCATAGCTCTTCCAGTTGAAACGCGAATCCTCCCCAGGTGCGAATTTCAGGTCCGCGGCATGGGCAAAAGTGGCGCATAGCGACGCCAGCGCAACGCTCACAAGTAATGTCTTTCGCATGTGAATTTCCTCCCTGCTTCAATCGACCATGTTCAGAATTACTCGAGCGGATTTCAGGCCGTCATGACGAAATGGCCATGCTGCCCAAAGCGCTTTGGTCATGTTGAGGACATATCGCCTGCGACCGAGAGTCAAGGCAAAATTGCTTGGCAGGAGAAAGAACGTCTCAATTGCTGCGCCGCAACACAAATTTTGGGAACAAGATTCTGCTTTTCGGCTTTCATTTGAAATAGGGCTGTAGTTTTATTGGAGGTGGAGAGAACTTGAAAACCATAGGGACGGGCGCTCCTCCAAAGCGCTTTGAATAGATCGGGAAAACCATCTTGAACCTCAAGGAACTGGCAAGGCTGCTCAATCTCTCGCAGACGACCGTAAGCCGCGCCCTCAACGGCTATCCGGAGGTGAACGAGGCGACGAGGCAGCGCGTCCTGCAGGCGGTAAAGGCAACGGGCTATCGCCCCAACAAGGCGGCGCAGCGTCTGGCAACGGGCAAGGCCGGGTCGATCGGCCTGGTCATGCCGACCGGAACGGGCGATGGCACGGATCTGCATTTCGCCGAGTTTCTTTCCGGTCTGGGGGAAATCGCCGAGACGAACGACGTGCAGCTCGTCATCGATCCAAGCCGCGTCGGAAATGAAGCCATGGCATTCCAGCGGCTTGCGGCAAGCGGTACGGTCGATGCGCTGTGCCTCTCCTATGTGCGGGCCAGCGATCCCCGGATAGACACGCTCAAATCGCTGAGGCTTCCATTCCTCGTTCATGGACGGCATGTCGGCTCGGCGCCCGATTATCCCTTTATGGATATCGACAATTGCGGCGCCTTTCGCGATGCCGCGCGGCTTCTTCTGCAACTGGGTCACCGGCGCATCGCGCTGCTCAATGGCCTGGCCGATCTCAGTTTCGCTGCCCGCCGGCACGAGGGGATGGGCGAAGCGCTCGCCGAATATGGCATTGCGCTCGAAGAAGGATTTTGCCAGCACACGGGGATGACGGAGGAGAATGGCTATCGCGGAACGATGCGGTTTCTCGATATGGACGAGGCGCCGACCGCTATTTTATGTTCGAGCATCGTGCTTGCACTCGGCGCGACGCGGGCGATCAATCAGCGGGGGCTGAAGATCGGCCGTGACATCTCGTTGATCGCCCATGACGACGTCTTTCCCTATCTGAAGCCGGAGAATTTTTCGACGCCGCTTACCACGACGACATCGTCGATCCGTGCCGCCGGCGCCCGTGTAGCGGAGCGTCTGATTGGCGAGGCCGCGGGTCGCAAGGGCCTGCCGCAACAGGAAATCTGGAAGGCCGATCTCATCGTGCGGGCATCGACCGGGCCGGTTCCCACGCGCAAACGCAGGGGAACAGGGCGGCATGACGAAGCCGCCGAATAGTGACCGGACGAAGCCGCGCCCATTGTCATGCAATGCTGCAATGCGAAAAATCTGTAACGTTACAGAGTAGCGGCAGCCCCGCCTTGTCGTAAATGACGGTCGCTTGACCGTTTCGCCTGAAAGGCAAGCATTTTCAACAACTAAGGCGGAGTTCTCCTGTTAAAATCCTTATCCTGTGGACTAGGGACTTGCATATGCAATCGTTTTCAATACGATGACCTGTAACGTTTCAGATTTGGGAGGATATGATATGCGTTATCATTTGATTGCTGCTCTTTCCGCGTCGGCTGCCTTTGCCGGCGCTTCATTTGCGCAGGCCGCCGATCTTGAGGTTACCCATTGGTGGACCTCCGGCGGCGAGGCTGCGGCGGTGAAAATCCTGGCCGAGGAATTCAACAAGCTGGGCGGTGGCGACAAATGGGTTGACGGCGCGATCGGCGGCAGCGGCAATGCCGCGCGCCCGATCATCGTCAGCCGTATCCTTGGCGGCAACCCGATGGGCGCCACACAACTCAACCATGGCCGTCAGGCGGAGGAACTGGTGCAGGGCGGCCTGATGACCGACCTGACCGAACTTGCGGAAAAGGAAGGCTGGGCGAGTTTCATCCGGCCCAAGAGCCTGCTGGAGTCCTGCACGTTCGAGGGCAAGCTTTATTGCGTGCCGCTGAATATCCATTCCTGGGACTGGATGTGGACCAACCCCGATGCCTACAAGCAGGCCGGTGTGGAGCCCCCGAAGAACTGGGAAGAGTTCGTCGCCGCCGCGCCCAAGCTGAAGGAAAAAGGCATTGTCCCGCTGGCGACCGGCGATGGCTGGCAGGTCAGCGGCATGTTCAACGTGCTGACGGCTTCGCTGGGCGGCAAAGACCTTTATATCAAGGTCAACAAGGACAAGGATAGTGAAGCCTTGCGCGGCCCGGAATTCAAGAAGGTGATTCAGGCGCTCGCCGATGCGCGTTCGATGGCCGATCCCGGCTATGTCGGTCGCTCATGGAACGAGGCGACCAACATGGTGATGACCGGCAAGGCCGGTGGGCAGATCATGGGGGACTGGGCGCAGGGCGAATTCACCGCCGCCGGCAAGGTGGCGGGCAAGGATTACGATTGCCTGCCGGGCCTGGGCGACCATCCGGTGGTCGAGTCGGGCGGTGACGCCATCTATTTCCCCAAAAACAAAGATCCGGAAGTCACCAAGGCGCAGTTGAAGCTCGCCAGTATGCTGGTGTCCAAGCAGACGCAGGTCGCCTTCAATCTCGCCAAGGGATCGATGCCGATCCGCGGCGACATCGACATGGCCACCGCCAGCAGCTGCATGAAGAAGGGCATCGAGATTCTCAAGAATCCGGACAATGTCATTCCCTCCGGTGACCAGTTGCGCGCGCCCGACACGCAGGGTCAGGTCGAGAGCCTCATGGGTGAATTCTTCTCCAATCCAGACATGAGCGTCGACGATATGCAGGAGCGTTTCGCCGAGATCATGGAATCTGCGCATTGAGGATAAGGCAAGGCACTGTAATCGCCCCTCACCCTTACCCTCTCCCCGTAAGAACGGGGCGAGGGGGGCGCCGACGTTGCCACCGCTTCCTTCTCCCCGTTCTTCACGGGGAGAAGGTGCCGGCAGGCGGATGAGGGGCATTCATCGTGGAGATCACCGATGGCCGGCAATAAAAGACCCGTGGCACTTTTCCGCAATCTCAACGCCAAGATCGCCGCGCTGCCGATGATCACCACCGTGCTCGTCGTCTTCATCGGCTGCACGTTGTGGACCGTGGTTTATTCCTTCACATCCTCGCGCGCGCTGCCGATGCTGAACTTCGTCGGCTTCGACCAATATACGCGGTTGTTCGGCGCGTCGCGCTGGGCGATTTCGATCAAGAACATCGCGATTTACGGCTGCCTTTCGCTGGTCTTTTCCCTCGTCGTCGGCTTCGTTCTGGCCGTGTTGATGGATCAGAAAATCCGCTTCGAGAACACGTTCCGCACCATCTTCCTTTATCCCTTCGCGCTCTCCTTCATTGTCACCGGCCTCGTCTGGCAATGGATATTGAATCCGCTGGGCATCCAGAAAGTGGTGCGCGATCTGGGCTTCGAAAGCTTCAACCTGTCGCTGCTGACCGATCGCAACCTGGTGATCTACGCTATCCTCATTGCCGGGCTGTGGCAGGGCACCGGCCTGATCATGGCGCTGATGCTGGCGGGCTTGCGCAATATCGATGAGGAAATCTGGAAGGCGGCGCGTGTCGACGGCATTCCCACCTGGAAGACATACGTCTTCATCGTCATCCCGATGATGCGCCCGGTCTTTGCCACCGCGCTGGTGCTGATCGCCACCGGCATTGTCAAGCTCTACGACCTCGTCGTCGCCATGACCAATGGCGGTCCGGGCATCTCTTCGGAGGTGCCGGCGAAATATGTCTACGATTTCATGTTCGGCTGGGCCAATCTCGGCCAAGGCCTCGCCGCGTCCACCGTCATGCTCGCCACTGTGCTCATCATCCTCGTTCCCTGGATGATGCTTGGCGGGCGGCCAAACAAGGGCAAAGCAAATGGCTGAAGCAGCGGTAATTCACAGCCGGTCGTCCTCTCATGTGGAGCCATGGGGCGCGCGACCCAAGCGCATGTTCGCGCCGGCGAATATCATGGTCTATTCGGTGCTGATCGTGGCGGCGCTCTACTATCTCCTGCCGCTCTATGTGATGGTGATGACCTCGCTGAAGGGAATGCCGGAGATCCGTCTCGGCAACATCTTCTCGCCGCCCGTCGAGATCACCTTCGAGCCATGGGTGAAGGCGTGGAGCCAGGCCTGCACCGGGCTTCATTGCGAGGGCATCAGGACCGGCTTCTGGAATTCGGTGAAGATCACCATTCCAAGCACCCTTATCTCGATCCTGATTGCCTCGGTGAACGGCTATGCGCTTTCGAACTGGAAGTTCAAAGGCTCGGAAGTCTTCTTCGGCATCCTGCTTTTCGGCGCGTTCATTCCCTATCAGGTGATGCTCTATCCGCTCGTCATCATCACCCGCGAGCTTGGCATTTTCGGAACGCTGACCGGCATCATCGTTATCCATACGATTTTCGGTATGCCGATTCTCACGCTGCTTTTCCGCAATTATTTCGCCTCGCTACCGCCTGAACTCTTCAAGGCGGCGCGCGTGGACGGGGCAGGGTTCTGGCGGATTTTCCTGCAGATCATGCTGCCCATGTCGCTGCCGATCTTCGTCGTCGCCATCATCTTGCAGGTGACCGGCATCTGGAACGACTTCCTGTTCGGCGTGATCTTCGCCGGCACGTCGAATTTCCCGATGACCGTCCAGCTCAACAATGTCGTCAACTCGGTGCAGGGCGTCAAGGAATACAATGTCAACATGGCCGCGACGATCCTCACGGGCGCGGTGCCGCTCCTCATCTATTTCTTCTCGGGCCGATATTTCGTCCGGGGCATCGCGGCGGGAGCGGTGAAGGGATAATGCTCATGAACACAAATGTCGCTATGAATACACACGTGGGAACAAGCGTTTCGATCAAGGATCTGAGCTTGAGCTTCGGGTCGGTTAATGTGCTCCGCAAGCTCGATCTCGATATCAGCGAAGGCGAATTCCTCGTGCTGCTGGGGCCGTCCGGCTGCGGCAAGTCCACGCTGTTGAACTGCATTGCCGGGCTTCTCGATGTCTCCGAGGGCCAGGTCATCATCAAGGGCAAGAACGTCACCTGGGCGGAGCCGAAGGATCGCGGCATCGGCATGGTGTTCCAGTCCTATGCGCTTTATCCGCAGATGAGCGTGGAAAAGAACCTCTCCTTCGGCCTGCGCGTCGCGGGCGTGCCGAAGGCGGAGATCGCCAAGCGCATCGCGCGCGCAGCCGAAATCCTGCAGATCGAGCCGCTGTTGCAGCGCAAGCCGTCAGCACTTTCCGGCGGCCAGCGGCAGCGCGTGGCGATCGGTCGGGCGCTGGTGCGCGATGTCGATGTGTTCCTCTTCGACGAGCCGCTTTCCAATCTGGATGCGAAACTGCGTTCGGAGTTGCGCGTCGAGATCAAGCGGCTGCATCATAAGCTCGGCAACACCATGATCTATGTCACGCATGACCAGGTCGAGGCGCTGACGCTTGCCGACCGCATCGCCGTGATGAAGGGCGGCGTGGTGCAGCAGCTCGACGAGCCCATGACCATCTACAACAAACCACGCAATCTCTTCGTCGCGGGCTTCATCGGCTGGTCGGCGATGAATTTCATCTCCGGCCAACTCGCAGAAAAGGCAGGAAAAACGGTCTTTCGCGGGGGCGATTTCGATATTGCGCTGGATGGCTATCAGGCCGAAGGGCCACTGACATCAGGGCGCGAGGTCGTGCTTGGCGTGAGGCCGGAACATATCCAGATCGACGGGCAGGGCGGCGCCAATCTGGATGAGGCCCATGACGCGATTGTCGATCTCGACGAGCCTATGGGGCCGGATAGCCTTGTCTGGCTGAAGGTGGGGAGCCAACAGCTTTCGGTCCGCGTCGAATCCGGCAAGCGCTATCGCCCGGGCGATTCCGTCAAGGTGAGTTTCAACGTAGGCAAGGCCTCACTGTTCGATGCCAAAAGCGAAGAGCGAATTTAGCGCTGCTCGCGGTGAAAAATCCCATTATCAAAGGATGCAAAAATGACTGAACTTTCCTATCAGCTTTACAGCTCGCGCAACTTTCCATTTACCGAGACCTTGGCCATGCTTGCCCAGGCCGGTTACAAAAATGTCGAGGGATATGGCGGCGTCTATGGTGATCTGGCGGGGCTCAAGCAGAGCCTCGACGACAACGGCCTTGCCATGCCGACCGGCCATTTCGGCATCGACATGCTGGAAGGCGAGCAGGACCGTGTCATGGAAATCGCGGAGACGCTCGGCATGAAGGCGATCTATTGCCCCTATCTCCAGGCGGAGCTTCGCCCGAGCGATGCCGCCGGCTGGACGGCATTCGGCGAGCGCCTTCAGAAAGCCGGAGAGCCCTATCGCAAGGCCGGCTATATCTTCGGCTGGCACAATCATGATTTCGAATTCGTGCCGCTGGCGGACGGCTCCATCCCGCAGAAGCTGATCTTCGATGCCGCGCCCGAACTTTCGTGGGAAGCGGATATCGCCTGGGTGGTGCGCGGCGGCGGCGATCCGATTGACTGGATCAACCGCCATGGCAAGCGGATCACTTCGGCCCACGTCAAGGATATCGCGCCCGCCGGCGAGAATGCGGATGAGGATGGCTGGGCCGATGTCGGCCATGGCACCGTCGATTGGGCGTCGCTCATGAAGGCATTGCGCAACACGCCGGTGAAGTATCTGGTCATGGAGCATGACAATCCTGGGGATGCGGAACGGTTCGCCAAGCGGTCGATTGCGACGGTGCAGGGCTTCGAACGGGTAGAGGCATGATCTGATATCCCCGTCCAGCCGTCATTCTCGGGCTTGTCCCGAGAATCTGCCGACAAGGAAGAAGAAGCAATTGCCGTCCTGACAGCGCAGTAGATTCTCGGGACAAGCCCGAGAATGACGGCCAGGACAGAGTATAAAATACAAAATTCCGGAGATTTACATGGCAAAAACCCTCGGTGTCGGCATTATCGGCTGCGGTAATATCTCGACCACCTATCTGAAACTCGCGCCGCTCTTCAAGAACATCGAGATGCGCGCCTGCGCAGACGCCAACCCTGCTGCGGCCAAATTGCGGGCCGAGGAATACGGCATCACCGCACAAAGCGTCGACGAGCTTCTGGCGAATGACGACATCGATATCGTGGTCAACCTCACGATCCCGGATGCGCATTTCGCGATAACGAAGCGGATTCTCTCCGCCGGCAAGCATGCCTATTCGGAAAAGCCTCTGGTGCTTTCGCTGGCAGAAGGGCTTGAACTGAAGAAGCTCGCCGACAAAAAAGGGCTGAAGGTCGGCTGCGCGCCCGACACGTTCCTCGGCGGCGCGCACCAGCTTGCCCGCAGGGAGATCGACAATGGAACGGTCGGCACGATAACGTCGGGCACCTGCCATGTCATGAGCCATGGCATGGAGCACTGGCATCCCAATCCCGATTTCTTCTTCAAGGTGGGCGGTGGGCCGATCCTCGATCTGGGACCCTACTACATCGCCAATCTGATCAACCTGATCGGGCCGGTGAAACGCGTAGGCGCCCTGACGTCGATGGCGACGCCGACACGCACCATTGCCTCGGAATTGCGTAAGGGCGAGGTCATTCCGGTGGAAACGCCGACCACCATCCATGCGCTTCTGGAATTCGCAGAAGGCGCGACGATCACGCTTTCGGCAAGCTGGGATGTCTGGTCACATCGCCACAACAATATGGAACTCTATGGCACGGATGGCTCCATCTTCCTTCCCGATCCGAACTTCTTCGGTGGAGAGGTGCTGGTCGGCTACCCCGGCAAGAAAAAGATCAAACCGCTGAAAAGCTGGAAACATCCGTTCAGCATCGCCAACCAGAAACACCCACAGGGGGCGATGGCCAATTATCGCACCGCCGGCCTCGCCGACATGGCCGCCGCCATCGTCGACAAGCGCGACATGCGCTGCTCCCTCGAACGCGCCCTGCACGGGGTGGACGTGATGCTGTCGATCCTGCGTTCGGGTGAGGAAAAGCGCTTCATCGAACTTGAGACGAGCTGCACCCGCCCACAGGCGCTCGGGATTGCCGAGGCGAAGGCGCTGCTGCGCCGGTAGGTGCATGTGATGAGTGGGTGCGGCGGACCCGGTCCGACCGCACCCGCTTTTTCGATCCCAATGGGGGATGACAATGTGTTCCCGCTCACTTGCCGTGGGGTCCTCGGGTCAAACCTGGGTTGAGATTTGGGTTGAGTGGGTAGGCCTTGGACGTTCCGGAATGGATCATCGGATCAAGTCCGATGATGACGAAAGGGGGCGGTGATGAGGAAGACGGGTGCTCCCAACGTGACGGGCGAGGGTGGCCTTCGGCTTGCGACCAGCACCAGCGCCTGCGATTGGTAGCAGCGTAAAACCCGTCATCATCGGACTTGATCCGATGATCCATTCCGGAACGGCAAAACCAACCACAACACACTCTCCCAAAAAACTTATCCCCCATCCCCACTCTGCCGCTATCCTTCCCCTCAGTTCTTCCTGGCGGGAACGCGGCTCGCGACGGCGGGTCTCGCTGGAGGAACCGGCGCCTCCGCCTCGCCGCTGACGTAGCGGCGAGCCCGGGGAGGCTCGCGTCCTGGTTCACCCTGCCGAGACTACGCTCGGTATGTGCCGAAAGAGCACTTAAGGCAACGGACGGAGACAGAAATCGCCGGACGGGCGGTCTTGTGATCGCAGTCAAATTATTATTTCATACGAGCGTTCGCAAGACCGCCCGTCTTCCCACTCCCGGATCGGGGCGTTCTTTCTCAATGGCCAGACGCGAAAAGCGGGCGTGGTAACCTTTTCCTTTGATCGCCAGTGGACGGTGGACGTTCTTCAGCCGATGCTTTGCAGGGTGCAGGCGTCGGCGCCGGCGATACGAGCCAGGACGGCCTGTGCAAGTTTGCGTCCTGCCAACTGGAAACTCTCATTAATGACGATGAGCTCGGGCCGAAACCATGGCAGGATGTCGGTGGACTGTTTCGAAGCGACATCGACATCGCCGCCAATACGAAGGCCGGCCGCCTCAATGCCTGCGACGGTCGCGATCGTCGACGCGCTGCTGCCGCAGACGATCCCATCGGGACGGTCGCTTCTCCGCATGATTTCCTCGACGCGCAGACGTAACGCGTCAAGCGGCGTATCGATATCGATCCCCGGCAATATGGTTCCGGTGCAGCCACTTTCCTGAACACCGTCGAAAAAGCCGCCCACCATATGGCCATAATAGGTCAGATGCGCAGGTGGCGTCAGGATCGCCAGTTGCCGGCGTCCGCGTTCGACCAGCTTGGCGACCACGTTGCGCGCGAAGCTGTAATTGTCGAAATCATGGAATGGATGTTCGATGCCCATGTCGGTCCGGCCATGGGTGGCGAACGGCACATTATGTTCGCTCAGATAGCGCACGCGCGCATCGTCGGGCTCCGTGCGCGAAAAGATGATGCCATCGGCCGAGCCGGTCTCGACGATGTAGCGCACCGGTTCCATCGGATCCTTCGAGTGGGAATAGGGCGTGACGATCAGATGATACTGAGTGTTCGACAGGACTTCGGAAACGCCATGGATGACATGGGAGGTGAACCCCATGATCTCGTCCTGCGTGTTGAGGACGAGAGCGATGACATTGGTCTTGCCGGTGCGCAGGCGCACGCCTGCCCGATTGGGCCTGTAGCCGACCTGCTTGGCGATCAGCTGGACCCGCTTCTTGGTCTCGATGCCGATTTCCGGCGCATCCTTCAAGGCGCGGGAAACGGTGGTGACGCCGAGCCCCGCCATGAAGGCGATGGTCTTCAGGGTCGGCCGATCGTTTTCGTGCGTTATCCGGCTTTCCGGCCCACCTGGCTTGCCGTTATTTGCTTCACTGTCCATGCACAATGACCCACCCGTCGCCTCGAAGGCTTTCCTCTTAGCCTTATACGACCGGGCGTGAAAAACGGAAAGGCTTCAAGCCGTTAAATACAGTCTGGCAGGCCGCGAACCGGCGGCCGTTTAGAGGCGGTCGAATTCATGGTCGGCGCAGGAGTAATCCAGTATCGACAGACCATCGGCGAGATAGTCTGCGTCATTTCTGTCTTGCCTCCATGCGGAATAAAGAGGTAACGCGCGCCATTGGAGGCGGTTCCTTTTCGAAAAGAGGGGGGAGGGACGACGGATTTTTCGGCTGCGGGAAAGATTGGACATTCCCGCTGAGGTGGTCAATATCGTCACCACGACAGGGATGAGTGGTTCAACGCGGGAGGAGATACGCATGAACAGAATAGACCTCGAGGGCCAGCACGCGATCGTGACTGGGGGCGCGCAGGGGCTGGGCTTCGCCATGGCCGAGCGTTTCGTTCAATCCGGCGCGTCGGTGACCCTTTGGGATATGAACGCCGAATTGCTCGAAACAGCAAAAGAGGCGCTTGGTGCCGCCACAAGAACCGTGGTCGTCGACATCTCGGACCATGAAGCGGTCGCTTCCGCACACGAGAAGACGCAGGCCGATGGCGGTTCGGTTTCGATCCTGGTCAATTCCGCCGGCATTGCCGGTCCCGCGGCGCCGCTCGACGCTTATGACATCTCCTGGTGGAAGAAGATCATCGACATCAATGTCAACGGTACCTTCTACGTCAACCGCGCCGTCGTGCCCGGTATGAAGGAGCGCAATTACGGGCGCATCGTCAATATCGCCTCTGTCGCCGGCAAGGAGGGCAATCCGAATGCGTCGGCCTACTCCGCCTCGAAGGCGGCGGTGATCGGGCTGACCAAATCGCTCGGCAAGGAGCTTGCCGGCTATGATATCGCTGTCAACTGCATCACACCGGCGACGGCGCAGACACGCATTCTCGAACAGCTCACGCCGGAATTCATCGAATATATGCGCTCAAAAATCCCGCGCGGGCGGTTTCTCGAGGTCGAGGAGGCGGCCGCCATGGTTGCCTGGCTGGTTTCGAAGGAAAACAGCTTCACCACCGCATCGACCTTCGATCTCTCAGGCGGCCGCGCGACCTATTGATAAGGGTATCAGCCGAGTGCCCGGCGCTGTTCGGGTGTCAGCGGCCTTGTCCGGTGGCCGTGCAGGAGGAGATAGAGCTTTGCCGTTTCCTCCAGCTCCTCCGTCGCATATTGCGCGTCGAGCAATGTCTTGCCGGCGACCACGGGACCATGGTTGGCGAGCAGGACCGCATGGCTCTTTTCTGCCCTTGCCGCCACTGCCTCGGCCAGTGCCTTGTCGCCCGGAGGATAATAGGGAACGAGCGGCAGCGACCCGACGCGCATGACATAATAGGCGGTCAATGGCGGCAGGACGTCCTCGGGGTCGATATTGGCGAGAATGCTCACCGCCACCGAATGGGTGGAATGGAGATGCACGACGGCGCCGCTTTGCGTCCGCTTGCAATACATGCATTGATGCAGGAATGCCTCCTTGGTCGGCTTGTCCCCGTCGATATGCACGCCTTCGGCGGAGAACCGGGACAGGCGCCCGGGTTCGAGGCTGCCGAGCGAGGCATTGGTCGGAGTCATCAGGATTTCGCCATTCGACAGCCTTGCGCTGATATTGCCGGTGGAACCGAAGGTCAGTCCACGATCGAAGAGCGACTTGCCGACGCTGACGATCTGATCGCGCAATTTGGTTGTTTCCGAAAGAAGTGCGCTCATCTGAGGAAGTCCCATGCCTTGAGAAAGAAATCGTCGGCGCCGAAATTGCCGGATTTGAGAGCAAGCGCGATCGGCTGACGGCCATCGAGGCTGCGCGTCCAGGGGACGCCGGGATCGATCTCCGGACCGATCCTCAGTGCGGCGATGCCGAGCCCGTTGACCACCGCGCCCGAGGTTTCGCCACCGGCGACGATGAGGCGGCTGAAGCCGTTTCTGCGCAATGCTATGGCGGTCTCCGCCAGAAGATGCTCCACGAGTTCACCGGCCCGGTCGCGGCCAAGCTTTTCCTGCGCGGCACGGACCTCGTCGGGCTCCGCGCTCGAATAGGCAAGTGGGGTGGGATGATCGGCAGAGGCCAGCCAGTCAGCGACGCCGGCGGCCGTAGTCCGGCCCTCGGCAATGGCCAGCGGGTCGATCTTCAGGGCGGGAATGCCGGCGGCGTTTGCCGCGCTGATCTGGCGGCGTGTCGCCGCCGAACAGGAGCCAGCCAGGATGGCGGCCCGCCCGGCGGGCGCATCGAAAGCCGCATCGGCACCTTTGGCGGCAAGCTTGCCTGCGCGGCGGAAATTCTCCGGCAGGCCGATGGCGATGCCGGAACCGCCTGTGATGAGCTTCATATTGCGCGCGGCCTGCCCGATCGCCCGCAAATGCTCGTCGGTGACGGCATCGACGATGACGAACCTGTCGCCTTTCGCCCGCGCCTCGGCAAAAGCGGCGGTGATGACATCGCTGCCACGATCGACGGCTTCGAAGGAAACGAGGCCGACTTGCCTGGCGGTCTGCCTTTGCAGCACGCGGACGAGATTGGCATCGGTCATCGGCGTCAGCGGATGGTCCTTCATCGGGCTGTCGGAAAGCAGGATGGAGCCGACGAACAGATGCCCCTGATAAACCGTCCGGCCATTGGCCGGAAAGGCCGGGCAGGCGAGCGCCAGGGGGGCATCCAGAAGGTCGGCAAGCGCCTCGGCGACCGGGCCGATATTGCCTTCAGGAGTGGAATCGAAGGTGGAGCAATATTTGAAGATGATCTGCTCGGCTCCGCCGGCAAGGAGTGCACGGGCAGCGTCGAGCGACAGGTCGACGGCTTCCGCTGCCGGGATCGTCCGCGATTTCAGCGCGACGACAACGGCCTCGGCATCGCCGAAATCGAACGCCGCCGGCGGCACGCCGACCACCTGCACGGTGCGCATTCCCTCACGCGAAAGCGTCAGCGCGAGATCCGTCGCGCCGGTCAGATCATCGGCAACCGCACCCAAAAGCATATCACTCAACCCTCCTCATTATGCCGTCGCTCCGGCGATGATTTCATAACCGGTATCGACGATCAGTTTTTCCGCTGGCCGCTGGCCGGTCTCCAGCAGCTTCTCGACTGCGATCCTGCCGATGGCGAACCGGTTGGAGCGGATGGTCGAAAGCGGCAAGGGAAGCGCCTGGCCGATATCGAGACCATTGAAGCCGAACAGGCCAAGCGTCTGGCCGACGCGTATATTTGCGCTGAGGCAATGGAAGAAGCCGCCGACGGCCATGTCATCGTTCGAAAACACCACGACATCGAGATCGGGCTTTCGTGACAGGAGTGCTGCAAGGGTCTCGCGGCCGGCCATCGTCGAGCTTGGACCATCAAACCGTTCTTCGGCCTTCAGTTCCAGGCCTGCTTCGTCGAGCGCTGCGCGTAAGCCTTCATAGCGCAGGCGTGCGCGGTGGTCGGCATTCCAGTCATGGCCGACATAGCCGAAGCGCCGGTAGTTTCGGGAGATCAGATGTCTGCCGGTGTCGAAACCTGCCCGGCGGTGCGAAAGGCCGACCGCGATATCGATCGGCTCGGCATCGGTGTCCATCAATTCGGCGACGCGGATCTTGCTGCTGGAAAGCATCCGGCGGCTCGCGTCGGTATGTTCGAAACCCGTCGTGATGATGGCGGCGGGCTGCCACGCCAGAAGGGAGGAGAGGATCTCCTGTTCCTTCACGGGGTCGTAATCCGTCACGCCGATCAGCGGCTGGTAGCCGGTCGAGGCGAGAGCGGTATGGATGCCGCGCAAGACCTCGGGGAAAACGATGTTGGAGAGTGACGGCAACAGCACGCCGATGAGCGGCGCGCCTGCCGAGGCGAGCGCACCCGCAGCACGGTTCGGTACATAGCCGAGCTTTTCGATTGCGGCCTGCACGCGCTCACGCGTGCTCCTGGAAATCGGCCCCTTGTTGCGGACGACGCGCGATACCGTGATTTCGCTGACGCCGGCAAGCCTCGCCACATCGGTCAGCGTCGGCGCATCCTGCAGCATTCCGCAATTCTCCTCCTGCCGGCTCGTTTCCATGGGTTTGGACGTTTATGACAGCGCTAGCATAATTCCCTTGCACCACGCCAGAGGCTGTGCCTATAAATTATGCTAGCGCTGTCATAAATCGACAAAAACAGTGATGTGAGGACCGGGAGGAAGATCGTGAGCCACAGCGAAGCTGAAAACATTGCCGTCATCGGACTGGGCTCGATGGGGCTCGGCATGGCCCGTTCACTCGTCCGGGCGGGGCTTGATGTGTCGGGTTGCGACCTTGATTCCGCGGCGCTCGAAAGCCTCGAGGCAAGCGACGGACATCCGTTCACGACGCCGGCGGAGGCTTGCGGGAATGCCGATATCGTTGTGGTTGTCGTGGTCAATGCGGCGCAGACGGAAAGTGTGCTTTTCGGCCAGGATGGCGCCGTGGCTGCGATGAAGCCCGGTTCCGTCATCATCTCGTCGGCGACCATGTCGCCCGCCGACGCAAAGGGTTTGGCTGCGCGTGCGGCGGAGAGGGGTATCCACTATCTCGACGCGCCGATCAGCGGCGGGGCGGCGAAGGCCGATGAAGGGAAGCTGACGGTCATGGCCTCCGGTCCGCCCGAAGCGTTCGCTGCGGCGAAGCCCGCCCTCGATGCCATGGCCGAGACGGTTTACGAACTGGGTGATGCCGTGGGTATCGGTTCATCGTTCAAGATCGTCAATCAGTTGCTGGCGGGCGTCCATATCGCGGCGGCCTGCGAGGCGATCACCTTTGCCAAAAGCCTCGATCTCGACATAAGCAAGGTCTTCGAGGTCATCACGAAATCCGCTGGGAATAGCTGGATGTTCGAAAATCGCATGCAATATGTGCTTGCCGGGGATTATGCTCCGCGCAGCGCCGTCTCGATCTTCACCAAGGATCTGGGCATCGTCTCCGATCTCGGCAGAAAGCAGAAATTCCCGCTGCCGATCGCCAGCGCCGCATTGCAGCTTTTCGTGATGACCGAAGCGGCTGGCATGGGGGGCGATGGTGATACGTCAGTCGCAAGGCTTCTGGCCCGGATCGCGGGTCTCGAGCTTCCCGGCATGGAAGAAGACTGATGCCGCGTTTTGCCGCCAATCTGACCATGATGTTCAACGAGCATGCCTTTTTGGATCGTTTCCAGGCTGCTGCAGCCGCCGGTTTCACCGCAGTCGAATATCTCTTTCCCTATGATTTTCCGGCCGAACTGATTGCCGGCAAACTGTCGGAGGCCGGGTTGAAACAGGCCTTGTTCAATCTGCCGCCCGGCGATTGGGCAAAGGGGGAGAGGGGACTTGCCGCTCTCCCGGAGCGCAGGCAAGAATTTCGCCAATCGGTGAAAAAGGCGATCGACTATGGCCGTACGATTGGAACGCCGCTGCTTCACATGATGGCGGGTATCGCTTCACCTGACGATCCGGCGGCTCAAGGTTCCTATCGTGATGCCGTCGCCTTTGCCGCGGACGCGGCAGGCGCCGAGGGGATCGGCCTGGTGATCGAGCCGATCAACGGGCGCGACATGCCGGGTTATTTCCTCGATGATTTCGATCGTGCTGCGGAGATCATCACCAGTCTCGGCCATTCGAATCTCAAACTTCAGTTCGATATCTATCACCGTCAGGTGATGCGCGGCGATGTGTTGACGGCGCTGCAGGCGATGATGCCGTTGATCGGCCATATCCAGATCGCATCCGTGCCGAAGCGCCATGAGCCCGGGACCGGCGAACTCGATGACTTCAGGATTTTGCGGGAACTCGATAGGCTGGGTTACGAGGGCTATGTCGGTTGCGAATATCGTCCGGCAGCGGAAACCACTGCCGGATTGGACTGGCTGAAAAACCTATGATCCGCAATGCTGCGCTCCGTAGAACCGGCGTCGATTATTGGTGCAGCGCAGCAACGAAGTTCCGTTGACTCATGGTTCGATCAATGGCCTATTCCAACTTGTCTACTGGACCAACCAGTATATCAGTTGAGGCATTTGTGGTCACCAAAGACAGCGCGATTCTGACACAGGTTCCGCAGATCGGGCAAAGCCTTTCTCGCCGGACCGCGCGTGAGTTGATTGCGGAGAAGCTGATGGCCTTGATCGCGACGAACATGCTGAGGCCGGGCGACGAACTGCCTGGCGAGCGGGAATTGGCAAACGTCCTGCATGTCAGCCGCGAAACCGTGCGCGGTGCGATCCAGTCGCTGGCGGCGCGCGGGATCATCGAGGTATCGCAGGGCAGCCGCTCGCGCGTTGCCGATGTCGATCTCAGCCATCTGACCGTTACCATCGCCTCACCCAATGCGATCGACAGCTACGACCTCGAAGCGGTTCATGCCGCGCGCCTGCACCTTGAATTGAAAATCGTCGGCGATGCTGCCGATCACATCGATGAAGAGACATTGCGCAAGCTCGACAATCTTCTCGAGGCGCAGAAGACCGCCGGAGACGATCCGATGCGCTTTTTGATCTGCGACCGGGAGTTTCATGTCGGCATCTACAGGGCTTGCGGCAACCCGCTGCTCGCGGATTTCGTGACCGATCTCTACACCTATATGATGGAGCACAGGCGCTATGTCATGGCCCTGCCGGGCGCCACCGCCACCAGCTATGCCGATCATGTGGCGATCGTCGCCGCCCTCAAGGCGCGTGACCGCGAGGCCGTCGTCGCCGCGTTCCGGCGGCATCTCGAACGCATTTATGAAACGACCAGGGATCTGTTGCGCAAGCAGGGGCAGACGAACGGACGCAGATTACGGAATTGAACGCCCCCTGAGGAGAGGGCGGCATGACAAGGGAGGTTGACCGCAAATGCATGTGCTGGTGATAGGCGCCGCCGGAATGGTGGGCCGCAAGCTGGTCGAGAAAATCGCCGCGGAGGAGGGCGTCCTGGGCAGCGCCATCGACCATCTGTGGCTTGTCGATATGGTTACGCCATCGGTTCCGCCGGCTCTTGAAGGTGTCGCGACGGCCGCCGCGATGGACCTTTCGGCGCCCGAAAGTGCTGCGAAGCTCGCGGCCTTGCGTCCGGACCTGATATTCCATCTGGCTGCCATCGTCTCGGGCGAGGCGGAAGCGGATTTCGACAAGGGCTATCTCGTCAATCTCGACGGAACGCGCGCGCTTTTCGAAGCGATCCGGCTGGAGGGACAAAAGGAGCCTTATTGCCCGCGTGTCGTCTTCGCGTCCTCGGTCGCGGTGTTCGGTGCTCCGTTCCCGGACAAGATCGGGGATGAATTCTTCACCACGCCGCTGACCAGCTACGGCACGCAGAAAGCCATCTCCGAACTGCTGTTATCCGATTATTCCCGGCGCGGTTTCCTCGACGGAATAGGCATTCGCCTGCCGACGATCTGCATCCGGCCCGGCACGCCGAACAAGGCGGCATCGGGATTCTTCTCCAATATCCTGCGCGAGCCGCTCGCCGGCCAGGAAGCGGTGCTTCCCGTGGACGAGGACGTCAGGCACTGGTTTGCAAGCCCGCGTTCGGCGGTCGGGTTTTTCGTCCATGCGGCTCGGCTCGATCTTTCGCAGGTCGGGCCAAGGCGCAATCTGACGATGCCCGGCCTGTCGGCCCTGGTTGGCGAGGAGATCGAGGCGCTGCGGCGCGTCGCGGGAGAAAAGGCCGTCAGGCTCATCCGGCGCGAGCACGATCCGGTGATCGCCGGGATCGTTGCCGGCTGGCCGACCAATTTCGATGCGAAACGGGCTGCGGCTCTCGGTTTTACGGCCGAGACGAGTTTCGACGACATCATCAGGATCCATATCGACGACGAACTTGGCGGAAAGGTGTGACATGGCGGTAGCGGAAAAATCAGGGGCGGGAAAGATCGCGCTGGTGACCGGCGGCGGCACCGGTATCGGCCGCGGTATTGCCCATGCGTTGAGCGCGGAAGGCTATATCGTCGTCATCACGGGCCGGCGGACTGAAATTCTCGACAAGGCCGCGCGCGAGATGGCGGCGGAAACGGGCGGCACCGTCAAGGCTGTTGTCGCCGATGTCGGCGATCCCAAAGCTGTCGAAGCGCTTTTTGCCGAGATCAAGAGCGCCTTCGGACGTCTCGATCTTCTGGTCAACAATGCCGGTATCAATGTTCCGGCTGTTCCCATGGAAGAGATCACTTTCGAGCAATGGAACGCCATTGTGGCGGCAAACCTCACCGGCGCATTCCTTTGCACGCAGCAGGCCATGCGTTTGATGAAAACCCAGCAACCACGCGGCGGGCGTATCATCAACAATGGCTCCATCTCGGCCACGACCCCGCGTCCTCATTCGGCGCCCTATACGGCGACGAAACATGCGATAACGGGATTGACGAAATCCACGGCGCTCGACGGGCGGGCTTTCGATATCGCCTGCGGCCAGATCGATATCGGCAACGCCTCGACGGATATGACGTCGAAGATGAGCGGCGGTGTCATGCAGGCCAATGGCGAGATCGCCAGTGAACCGACGATACCGGTTACGCATATCGCCAACGCGATCATCTATATGGCGAGCCTGCCGCTGGATGCGAATGTGCTGACGATGACGGTGATGGCGACCGGGATGCCGCTGGTCGGAAGAGGATAAGGGATATCGGGCTGATAGCGTCATGTCCGGGCGGAGAGACGGGGGAAGCTTCCCGCCATGGCATTATCGAAGAGAAATACTCTGGGAGGAGTGGAAATGGCAGCGGTAAACTTCGTCGATGTGAGGAAATCCTTTGGGGCGGTCCCCATCATCAAAGGTGTGAACATCGAGATAGAGGATGGCGAATTCGTCATCCTGGTCGGGCCTTCGGGCTGCGGAAAATCAACCTTGCTGCGCATGCTGGCGGGGCTCGAAAATATCTCCGCGGGAGAAATCCGCATCGGCAACCGCGTGGTCAACGCGGTCCCGCCCAAGGACCGCGATATCGCCATGGTCTTCCAGAATTATGCGCTCTATCCGCATATGACCGTCACCGACAACATGGCCTTCTCACTCAATTTGAAGAGCACGCCCAAAGCCGACATCGACAAACGCGTCAATGGGGCGGCGGAAATCCTCGGGCTCTCCCATCTGCTCGACCGTTACCCCAGGCAATTGTCCGGCGGCCAGCGCCAGCGCGTCGCCATGGGACGTGCCATCGTCCGCGATCCGCAGGTCTTTCTCTTCGATGAACCGCTTTCCAATCTCGATGCGAAACTGCGCGTCGCCATGCGCGCCGAGATCAAGGAACTGCATCAGCGGCTGAAGACCACGACGGTCTACGTGACGCACGATCAGATCGAGGCGATGACGATGGCCGACAAGATCGTCGTCATGCATGACGGCATCGTCGAGCAGATGGGCGCGCCGCTCGACCTCTACGACAGGCCGGCCAATCTCTTCGTTGCCGGCTTCATCGGGTCTCCGGCGATGAACATGCTCCATGGCAAGCTCGACCCCGACGACCGGTCGAAATTCATCACCAAGGACGGTACGGTGCTGCCTGCCGCCAATCCCGTCGCCAAGGCCACGGGGCGCGACCTGATCTACGGACTGCGTCCTGAATATATGCATCTCGATCCGGCGGGCCTGCCCGCCGAAGTCATCGTCATCGAGCCGACCGGCTATGAAACCCAGATGATCGTGAAACTCGGCGGTGCCGACGTGACTTGCGTGTTTCGTGAACGTGTGCAGGCTAAGCCGGGTGAGACGATCAATGTTTCGATCGACGCGGACCGTGTCCATCTGTTCGATGCCCATACGGGAGAGAGGCTTTCGAAATAAGACTGCTTCGGCGAGTGTTCGGAGACGGAGGAGGAGATGTCGTCCCCGAATATCCGCCAATGACAGGCAAGTATTCTTGCCGCTGCATTCATCCTTCGGGACGGTGAATGCCGGAGAAATCAAGTCCCGTTATCGTGAGGAGGAGTGCTATGACCATCAAGAGACGTGATTTTATCACCGCATCGGCAAGTCTCGCCGGAATGGCCGGGCTGAGTTCACTGGGGATACGTCCATCCCTGGCACAGACCGAGCCGACCTATACGCCGGAGGAAGGTGCAAGCCTGAGGCTTTTGCGCTGGACGCCCTTCGTCAAAGGCGATGAGGACGCCTGGCTGGCGAATACCAAGAAGTTCACCGAAGCGACGGGCGTCGAGGTGCGCGTCGACAAGGAAAGCTGGGAGGATATCCGTCCCAAGGCCGCCGTCGCCGCTAATGTGGGCACCGGGCCTGATATGGTCATGTGCTGGTTCGACGACGCCCAGCAGTATCCCGACAAGCTGGTCGACATGACCGAGCTTGCCGATTATCTCGGCGGCAAATATGGCGGCTGGTATGACGGCTTGCGGGGCTATGCCACGCGTGACGACAAATTCATCGCCATGCCGCTGACGACGATCGGCAACGCCG
Organism: Phyllobacterium phragmitis; assembly: GCF_002980495.1. GTDB lineage: Bacteria > Pseudomonadota > Alphaproteobacteria > Rhizobiales > Rhizobiaceae > Paramesorhizobium > Paramesorhizobium phragmitis. The sequence goes on along the minus strand of NZ_PVBR01000003.1, from coordinate 81,035 downwards.
TATGCTATCGCGACAGCCATATGAAGGCGGCAGGCTTCAGCGAATTCCCGAAAGACACCGCCGGCTTCCTGGAACTCTGCAAGGCGTTGAAGGCCAAGGGCACGCCAGCGGGATTCCCGCATGGCAAGGCTGTCGGTGACGGCAACAACTATGCGCATTGGCTGTTGTGGAGCCATGGCGGCATGATGGTCGATGAAAACAGCAAGGTCACCATCAACAGCCCTGAAACCATCGCCGCGATCAACTATGCGAAATCGCTCTACGAGACGTTCATCCCGGGCACCGAAAGCTGGCTGGACATCAACAACAATCGTGCGTTCCTCGCCGGCCAGGTATCGCTGACCGCCAACGGCGTATCGCTTTACTATGCCGCCAAAAACGACCCGGCATTGGCCGAGATAGCGGCGGACATCCGCACGACAAACTTCCCCATCGGTCCGGTGGGCAAGAGCGTGGAACTGCATCAGACGAGCTCGATCCTGCTGTTCAGCCACACCCAATATCCGGAAGCCGCCAAGGCCTACATCAAATTCATGATGGAAGCCGATCAGATGAATGCGTGGCTCGAGGGCTCCAGCGCCTATTGCTGCCAGCCGCTCAAGGCGTTCGCCGACAACCCCGTGTGGACATCCGATCCGGTCCACGCGCCTTATGCCCGTGCTTCGGAAACATTACGGCCCAATGGCTATGCCGGTCCGCTTGGCTACGCCTCGGCGGGCGTCATGGCCGATTATGTGCTGGTCGACATGTTCGCCTCCGCAGTCACGGGGCAGGTGTCGCCGGAAGAAGCAGCAGCCGACGCGGAAAAGCGGGCGAGCCGCTACTACCGCATCTGACGCTGCATTGAGACGCGTGCGGGCGGCGCCCCTATCAGGAAGCCGCCCGCAAAGCGGATGATGCGACATGCGCTGCCCCGGCACTTTTGATGTGTCGATGCCAACAGAACCCAAGATTTGTACCGGAGATGTCCGATGTCCACAGTGTCGTCCGGAAAGTCCCGTTTCTCACTGTCCGCCCTGCTGCAGAACAGCAACATGCTCGCTCTCATGTTCATGCTGCCGGCAGCGGTTTTCCTTGTCTGCTTCCTGACCTATCCGCTCGGTCTCGGCGTCTGGCTCAGCTTCACCGATACGCGCATCGGACGCGACGGCATATTCATCGGGCTTGAGAACTACGACTTTCTCATGGGGGATTCGGTCTTCTGGCTGTCGGTGTTCAACACGCTGCTCTACACCGTCGTGGCCTCGATCCTGAAATTCGTGCTCGGTCTCTGGCTGGCGCTGCTTTTGAACGAGAATCTGCCGTTCAAATCCTTCTTCCGCGCCATCGTGCTTCTGCCCTGGGTGGTGCCGACGGTGCTTTCGGCGCTGGCGTTCTGGTGGATCTACGATGCCCAGTTCTCGATCATCTCATGGTCTTTGATGCAGCTTGGCCTGATCGACACCCCGATCAATTTCCTCGGCGATCCGAACAATGCGCGGGCTTCGGTCATTGCCGCCAATGTCTGGCGCGGCATTCCCTTCGTCGCCATATCGCTGCTCGCCGGACTGCAGACGATCCCGCAGTCGCTGCAGGAAGCAGCATCGCTGGACGGGGCGACGAACTGGCAGCGGTTCCGCCATGTGACGCTGCCGATGCTGACGCCGATCATCGCGGTGGTCATGACCTTCTCGGTCCTGTTCACCTTTACCGATTTCCAGCTCATCTACGTGCTTACCAAGGGTGGCCCGGTGAATGCGACGCATCTGATGGCGACGCTTTCCTTCCAGCGCGGCATTCCCGGCGGACAGCTCGGCGAGGGCGCGGCGATCGCGGTGGCGATGATCCCGTTCCTGCTCGCGGCCATCATGTTCAGCTTCTTCGGTCTGCAGCGCCGCAAATGGCAGCAGGGCGGCCAGGACTGAGACAACGGAGAATAAAATGAACACGCAAGCACAATCCGAAAGCCAGGTCCTGACCGACAACGCGGAAGGCATGAGCTATCTCAACCGGCTGCCGCGCCGGCTCGTCGTCCTCTATCTGCCGATGGCGGTCTTCGTCTTCGTGCTGCTCTTCCCGTTCTACTGGATGGCGATCACGGCGGTGAAGCCGAACTCACAATTGACGGACTATGATAATTACAGCCCCTTCTGGGTGGTCGCCCCGACCCTCGAGCACATCAAATATCTCCTTTTCGAGACGTCCTATCCAGGATGGCTGGTCAACACGATGCTGGTGTCGATAGGCGCGACGATCCTGTCGCTCGCCGCCTCGATCTTTGCGGCCTATGCCATCGAGCGCATCCGTTATACCGGCGCGCGTACTGTCGGGCTGCTGATCTTCCTCGCCTATCTCGTACCGCCGTCGATCCTGTTCATTCCGTTGGCCTTCATCGTCTTCAAGTTCGGTATCTACGATTCCAAGCTGGCGTTGATCTTCACCTATCCGACTTTCCTCATCCCGTTCTGTACCTGGCTTTTGATGGGATATTTCCGCTCCATACCGTTCGAGCTTGAGGAAAGCGCACTGGTCGATGGCGCGTCACGATGGCAGATCCTCGTCAAGATCATCCTGCCGCTGGCGGTGCCGGGGCTGATCTCCGCCGGCATCTTCGCCTTCACGCTCTCCTGGAACGAATTCATCTATGCGCTGACCTTCATCCAGTCGTCGGAGAACAAAACGGTTCCTGTCGGTGTTCTCACCGAACTGGTGCGCGGCGATGTCTTCGAATGGGGTGCACTCATGGCCGGCGCGCTTTTTGGATCCCTGCCGGTGGTGCTGCTCTATTCCTTCTTCGTCGATTATTACGTTTCCTCGATGACGGGAGCGGTGAAGGAGTAAGCTTTCAGGATCTGACGGATCGTGCTCGCGGTGCAATGCCGCGAGCATGGGTTTGCCCCGATTTCCATTGCCCGCAATAGTCGTTTTTGTGATATTCCGGACAGGTATCAGGATGGGCAAGAGAAGGATCGCAGCCGGTATGGTTTTGCAGGGCTTCATCGAGAAAAGCAAAACCGGGGAGAAAAGCGAAAGCGGATCGAGCCCGCGAAAGCGCAGCCTCTATGAGGAACTCTACGGGCGGCTGAAGGAAAATATCGGGACTGGCCGGATCGCGCCGGGGACCGTTCTCCTCGAAGGTCCTCTGGCGGAGCTTCTCGGCTCCAGCCGCGCACCGGTCCGCCAGGCGCTGAAGCTCTTAGCCGACGAAAATCGCATCAGCCGCTTCGAAGGGCGTGGATTTGTCGTCGGTCCCGCGGGGACGCCTGCAAAACGCGTCGATCTTGCGCAAAGCCTCGGCGATCTCGCCAACCATGAGCGCACGCTGTTTGCCTGGCAGGCGCTTTATGAGGAAGTGGAACGGCGGATCGTCAATCGCTCCTTCTTCGGGCGTTTCCGCATCAACGAGATCGAGCTTGCCCGCCATTATGGCGTGGGGCGGGCGGTGGCGCGGGACGTGCTTTTGAAACTCGAAACGCTCGGGATTACGAGCAAGGACGAACACTTCCGCTGGTCCATCGTCCCCCTGGACGACAAGCGCATCACCGAACTCTACGAGGTGCGCGAGCGGCTGGAACCCTTCGCCATCGCGCAGGCGATGGACGCCATGTCGGACAGCGAGATCGAGCGGATGACCGGCAGGTTGGTGCAGGCTGCCAAAGCCTACCCGCAAGTCTCGGTCGATCTTCTCTACGATCTGGAACTCGATCTGCATGTCCGCTCTATGCAGGCCTGCCCGAACAGGGAGATGATCAGCATTCTCCAGCGCACCCATTGCGTCATCACGCTCAGCAAGCACGTGCTCTGGCACCGGCTGCGCATGCCGGAGAACGACCCCTTCATTGCCGAACATATCGAGATTTTCGAGATGATGCGGCGGCGGAACAGGCCGGATTTGATGCGCGCGATGAGCAATCACATCGCCAGTTCACGGCCCAAGGTGATCGAACGGGCCGAGGAGGTCCGCAATTCCTTCCAGCCGGAGGAATGCAGTTTTATCGTTTAGAGCGGTTCGTGTTTTGTTGGAATCGCGAGGCAACCCCCCTCTGGCCTGCCGGCCATCTCCCCCACAAGGAGGGAGATTGGCTGTCATGGATGGCGGCACATCATTTGCAACGTTGGCGATTGGCGAAAGCGGAAATCATAGCCTAATCTCCACCCTTGAGGGGAGATGGCCGGCAGGCCAGAGGGGGGTGGTGCGGCCCGCCAGCATTCCATCTCCAAGTGAACCGCTCCAATCAGCTCAAGTAACCGCGCCGAGCTGCCAGGGAACGAATTCATTGTCGCCATAGTCGTAGGTTTCGCTCAGCGTGCGCTCGCCTGAGGCAACGGCGATGATGCTTTCGAATATCCGCTCGCCAGCCTTTTCGATCGTATCCTCGCCGGTGACGATGCCGCCGCAGTTGATGTCCATATCTTCCTTCATATGTTCGTACATCGTGCTGTTGGTGGCGATCTTGATGCAAGGCGCGGGCTTGAAGCCGGATACCGAGCCGCGGCCGGTGGTGAAGCAGATCACATTGCAGCCGCCGGCGACCTGGCCCGTCACCGCCGCCGGATCGTAGCCGGGCGTGTCCATGAACACAAAACCCGGCTCGCTGACGATCTCGGCATATTCATAGACCGCCTTGAGCGGCATGGTGCCGCCCTTTGCGACGGCGCCGAGCGATTTTTCCAGGATGGTCGTCAGCCCGCCGGCCTTGTTGCCGTGGGAGGGATTGTTGTTGAGTTCCGCGCCGTTTTTCTCCGTGTAATCACGCCACCACTCGATGCGATCGAGCAGTTTCTTCGCCACGTCAGGCGTGACGGCACGGCGGGTGAGAAGGTGCTCCGCACCGTAGATCTCAGGCGTTTCGGCAAGAACGGACGTGCCGCCATTGCGCACGAGGAGATCGGAGGCGTAGCCCAGCGCCGGATTGGCCGAAATGCCGGAATATCCGTCCGAGCCGCCGCATTCCAGCGCGAGCTTGAGGCCGGAGAGCGGCTGCACCGTGCGTTTGGCTGCATTGATCTCGGGCAGCATTTCCCGGATCACCGCGCTGGCCGCCTCGATCGTCTTGCGCGTGCCGCCCATATCCTGGATCGTCATGGTGCGCAGCCGATTGCCTTCCTCCAGCTTGTAATAGTCGAGGATGGGCTTGATCTGATTGGTTTCGCAGCCAAGGCCGATGATCAATATGCCGCCGAAATTGGGGTGGCGGGCATAGCCCTGGATGGTGCGGGCGAGATAGCGGTAACCGATGCTGTTGGTGTTGATGGCGCATCCCCCGCCATGGGTGAGGGCGACGACGCCATCGACATTGTCGAAGCCGTCGAGCCCGCCGCTGCGGTTGAAATGGTCGGCGACATATTTCGAGACGGTGGCGGAACAGTTCACCGTCGAGATGATTCCGATGAAGTTTCGGGTGCCGATGCCGCCCAGGCCGCGATCGAAGCCCATAAATGTCCGGCGCTGGCCTTCGGGCAGCATCCCCGTTTCCTGGATATCGACGCTGAACTGATGGTCGTGCTCGGATGCGATCATCGCAAGGTTCTGCAGGTGAACATGCTGTCCGGGTTCGATAGGCTTGGTGGCGATGCCGATGACCTGCCCGAACTTGCGCACCTCTTCGCCCGGCGCGATCGCCTTGAGCGCCACCTTATGGCCCCGAGTGATGTCGTCGCGTGCCACCAGATCCTTCAAACCCGCGGGATTTCCTGAAGAAATCGCCTCACGTGCCACGGCCACATTGTCGAGTGCATTGAGAACGATGATCGGCGAGACCGGATTGGACATGATGATTTGCTTCTCTGGAAATGACTATTGCAGGCAATAAACAATCATGTCGGACGCGTCACCGTCAAGTCCCATCGGAGGCATTGTTCAGCGGCGCATTGCATTCCTGACACCGTTATGCACGGTTTTGGTGCCGGACCAGTTGACAAGCCGCACCGGCTTTCCCATCCTCCGACCTCAGATCAAGAATTTCGTAAAGGGGAAGAGAGATGAATTTCAGCAAGAACCTACGCCGGTTCTCGATTGGCGCCGTGATCGGTTCTCTGGTGTTGGGAGCAACCTTCGCGCTGGCCCAGTCTCCGGCCTTTTTCCGTATCGGAACCGGTGGTACCGCCGGGACCTATTATCCCATTGGCGGGTTGATCGCGAATGCGATCTCCGGCGAGGGCGACAAGGGAGTTCCAGGCCTTGTTGCCACCGCTGTTTCATCGAACGGCTCCGTCGCCAACATCAACGCCATCCAGAGCGGATCGCTGGAGTCCGGCTTTACCCAGTCCGACGTCGCCTATTGGGCCTATACGGGCACGGGCCTTTATGAAGGCAAGGGCAAGGTCGAGGATCTCCGCCTGATCGCAACGCTTTATCCCGAAACCATCCACCTGGTGGCCCGCAAGGGTGCGGATATCAAATCCGTCGCCGATCTGAAGGGCAAGCGTGTTTCGATCGATGAACCGGGTTCCGGCACCATCGTCGATGCCCGGATCGTGCTGGCCGCCTATGGCCTGACGGAGAAGGATATCCAGGCTGAACATCTGAAGCCGGGCCCGGCAGGCGATCGCCTTCGCGACGGTGCACTGGATGCGTATTTCTTCGTCGGTGGCTATCCGACCGGCGCGATTTCCGAGCTTGCCACGTCGAGCGGCATTTCGCTGGTGCCGATCTCGGGCCCCGAAGCCGACAAGATGCTTGAGCAGTACAGCTTCTTTTCTAAGGATGTCGTACCTGCAGATACCTATAAGGACGTCGGCGAGACGCCGACCATCGCCGTTGCCGCGCAGTGGGTGACGAGCGCCAAGCAGCCCGACGATCTGATCTATGACATCACGAAGGTGATGTGGAGCGATGCGACCCGCGCATCGCTTGACGCCGGCCACGCGAAAGGCAAGCTGATCACGCTCAAGAATGCCGTCACCAGCCTCGGCATCCCGCTTCATCCCGGTGCTGAACGTTTCTACAAAGAAGCAGGCGTGCTGAAGTAACCGGCATTCCAGGATATCGGTATCAACAGACGGCGGTTCGGGGAAAATTTCCGGGCCGCCGTCTTTTCAATGATAAGATGGTAATCAGGGCGTAACGGAGCGATATCGGTATGGCGTCAGATCAAAACCCTTCGCTATCTCCCATGGAACTGGATGAAGCCAAGGCGCGCGAGCTCGAAGAAAAGTTCGATTCCGAACTCCGTTTCCGCCCGCTGGCGCCGCTTGCAAGCCGTCTCGTCGGCACGTTGCTGGTGGCGTTGTCGGTCTTCCACTATTACACCGCAGGTTTTGGGCTTCTGCCCGAAATGCTTCATCGCGGCATCCATCTGTCGTTCGTGCTCGGGCTCGTGTTTCTGGTCTTCCCCTTCACCCGGAAAGGCTATGACCGACCCGCAACATCGGGCTTGCTGCGGCCGCTCGGGATATCGATCATCGATTGGCTTCTGGCAATCGGCGCGGTCGTTGCAGTGTTGCATGTGCCTTTGATTCCGTTGGACGATCTGGCCTTCCGGGTCGGCAATCCGACGAGCACGGATGTCATTCTGGGCAGTCTTCTGATCGTCGTGCTGCTCGAGGCGACGCGGCGTTCCGTCGGCTGGCCTTTGCCGATCATCGCACTGCTCTTCATGGCCTACGCGATCTACGGCCCGGACATGCCGGGTATCCTGGTTCATCCCGGCGCCAGCATCTCGCAACTGGTCAATCATCTCTACCTCACCAGTCAGGGCATCTATGGCATCGCGCTTGGTGTCGTCGCGACCTATGTCTTCCATTTCGTGCTGTTCGGCGTCTTTGCCACCCGTATCGGGCTTGGCCAGCTCTTTCTCGATTGCGCCGCCTGGGTCGCCGGCCGTTATGCCGGAGGTCCGGCAAAGGTCTCCATCTTCGGATCGGCGCTGTTCGGCATGATTTCCGGTTCCTCGGTTGCAAACACCGTCACCGTCGGATCGCTGACGATCCCTGCCATGAAGCGGCTGGGCTACAAGCCGCATTTCGCGGCGGCGGTCGAGGCGGCTTCATCGACGGGCGGCCAGATCATGCCGCCGATCATGGGTGCCGCCGCCTTTCTGATGATCGAGTTTCTCAATCTGCCGTATACGACCATCATTCTTGCGGCGATCGTTCCGGCCTTCATGCATTTCTTCGGCGTGCTGATCCAGGTGCATTTCGAGGCCAAACGCACCGGTTTGCGGGGCATGACGCCGGAAGAAATGCCCGATCTCAAAGAGGCCTTCAAGCGTGACTGGCCAACCGTCATTCCGCTGGTGGTTCTGCTCGCCGTTCTGCTGTCGGGCTACACGCCCTATCTCGCAGCTTTCTGGGGCATCACGCTTTGCGTTCTCGTCGGCCTATTGAACCCGCGCAAGCGCATGTCATTCACCGAGGTCTTCGAAGGCCTCCGCGATGGCGCCAAATATGCGCTGGCCGTTGGTGCGGCTGCGGCGACGGTCGGCATCATCGTCGGCGTGGTGACCCTGACCGGCGTCGGCTTCAAGATCTCCTATATCGTCACATCTACGGCGGCCCAGATGGCCGGATGGTTCGAGACATTCATTCCGGCTGCCCTGGCCAGTCCGCAGGCGCTGACACTGCTGTTCACGCTGATCATGACCGGGATCGTCTGCATCCTGATGGGCTGCGGCATTCCGACGACGGCCAACTACATCATCATGGCGACGATCGCGGCCCCGGCGCTGAGTTTGCTTGGCGTCGAACAGATCGTCGCGCATTTCTTCGTCTTCTATTACGGCGTGCTTGCCGACATCACGCCACCAGTGGCGCTTGCCGCCTATGCGGCCGCCGGCATGGCCGGCTCCGATCCGTTCAGGACCGGCAATACCGCTTTCCGCCTCGGTCTCGGCAAGGTTCTGGTGCCGTTCGTTTTCGTGTTCTCGCCGTCGCTGCTGCTGGTGACATCGGATTTCACGTGGTCGGCATTCTTCATTGCCTTTATCGGATGCGTGGTCGGCATCACCTGTCTGGGAGCCGCGCTTTCAGGCTTCCTGCTGGTGCGAACGAAAATCTGGGAGAGTGTCCTCTTGATATTCGCCGCCATCCTGCTTGTCGTGCCGGAAATCTACTCGTCACTCCTGGGCGGCGCGATGATCATCCCGGTGCTCATTCGGCATATTCTCAGCGTCAGGCGGTCGCCGGCGCTTGGCTAGCCCACCGGTTCGAAAAACCGGAATCGGTTTTCGGGTAAATGCGTAGGTTCAATAGCTTACAGCGCCACCGTGTCAGACAATATCGGTCCGGCTGAAGTCGTTGCCCTTAAACAGCAAGGGTTCCTGGCGGGAGACGGCGAGTGCATAAGAGAAGCAATCGCCGTAGTTCAAGCCCGCCCGATGACGGCCCTTACCAAATCGGCGCCAGGCTCGACGCGCCAGATCAGCCTGATCGGCATCGACGGCAACGATGTCGATGCCGGCCTTGTACAGCCAAAGGTCCAGTTCGCGTCCGCCAGCTTCGCCAAGCCGAGTTTCTATCACTATCGAAGCTTCGAGCATCGTCGCTGCAGAGATTAGACGAACAGGATCATCTGCGATACGCATCTCGAATTCAGCCGCCTCCGGTTCGTTAAGTGCGATGGCGATGATCGCTGATGTGTCGATCACCATCAGCGCGGAAGCCCATTTTGATCATACTCCATAATCTCGTCGGCAGAGCGTTCATCAATGACCGGCATAGTGCTCCACCTGTACCGAATCGCAGCGAGTTCTTCGAGAAGAGCAGGCTTGCGGGAACGACTGGCGACACGGTGCAGTCGCTCTTCGAGTGCCCTCCGCGTCGCTGTGGTAATGTTTTCCCCGGTTTGCTGAGCGAGATCGCGAGCGAGTTGTTCCGTCACCGGGTCTTTAATACTCAAAGCCATTTTTAGGTCCCTTGGTTCCTAATAAGGTTCTTTCTACCTAAAAAACCATTGGAAGTCAAGGAGTCTGGCTGACAAACGCCGAAAATCGCTTAAGGGAATGCCTCGAAACAGAGGCGAGTTCCTATGCCTGCTTGCGCGTATTGGTAGAATTAATGTGCCGCCCCCTCCATTTCAGTTGACAAACGATGCGATTTAAAAAATCATATTATATAATTTAAGTCCGGGAGGCGGCGACAATTTTCCTTAAAGCGATACGCGCGTTTGGTCCTGGGTACAGGATCGAAAGGGAAGGGGTTTGCCAATATCCGGATTTGGGTGGGATCGGTCGCTGCACTCCGGCAAAAGCCATTCTGGCTGAAGCTTGAGGCGGTTGCCGGCTGAAATGCGATCATTAACTGGGAGGATACCCGTGAAGATATTCAAGGTTGCTTTAATGGCGCTTCTGTCCATAGCCTGGATGGGGGCAGGCCAGAGCTTGGCGCAGGATAAGGGTACGATCGGCATCTCGATGCCGACCAAATCGTCGGCGCGCTGGATCGCGGATGGCGACAACATGGTGAAGACGCTGCAGGAGCGTGGCTACGGCACCGACCTGCAATATGCGGAGGATGATATCCCCAATCAGCTGTCGCAGATCGAGAACATGATCACCAAGGGTGTGAAGGTTCTGGTTATCGCGGCGATTGACGGCACCACGCTTTCCAACGTCCTGCAGCAGGCCCACGACGCCGATATCAAGGTCATTTCCTATGACCGTCTGATCCGCGATTCCGGCAATGTCGACTACTACACGACATTCGATAATTTCCAGGTCGGCGTGCTTCAGGCAACGTCGCTGGTCGATGCGCTTGGACTGCCGGAGGCGGCCGGTCCGTTCAACATCGAATTGTTCGGCGGCTCGCCCGACGACAACAACGCCTATTTCTTCTATGACGGTGCAATGTCGGTGCTGCAGCCTTTGATCGACAGCGGCAAGCTTGTCGTCCAGTCCGGCCAGACCGGCATGGACAAGGTCGGCACGCTGCGCTGGGACGGCGCGGTCGCGCAGGCCCGCATGGACAACCTTTTGTCGGCCTACTACACCGACAAGAAGGTCAACGCCGTTCTCTCCCCCTATGACGGTCTGTCCATCGGCATTCTGTCTTCGCTTCGCGGTGTAGGTTACGGATCGGCGGACCAGCCGTTCCCCTATGTTTCGGGGCAGGATGCGGAAATACAGTCCGTCAAATCGATCATTGCCGGCGAACAGTATTCGACCGTGTTCAAGGACACGCGCGAATTGGCGAAAGTCACTGCCAACATGATCGACGCCGTTCTTTCCGGCAAGGAACCCGAAATCAACGACACCAAGACCTATGACAACGGCGTCAAGGTGGTTCCGTCCTATCTGCTGAAGCCCGTTTTGGTCGATGCGAAAAACTGGAAGGAAGTTCTGATCGGTTCCGGCTATTATACGGAAGATCAGCTCCAATAACGAGCCAGACGCTGGGCCTCGGATTTGATGCCGGGGCCCTTCCTACCGTTTCATCGCCGGTCTGGGTGGCGCGGTGAACACGGCTGACACATGCGGGTGCGGATCACGATGGACACGATCCTTGAAATGCGGAATATCTCCAAGAGCTTTCCCGGTGTGAAAGCCTTGGACAATGTCAATCTCTCGGTTGCCGAGGGGGAGATCCACGCGGTGGTCGGAGAAAACGGCGCCGGCAAATCGACCCTGATGAAGGTGCTGAGCGGTGTTTATCCCCATGGCAGCTATGAGGGCGGCATCTACTATTGCGGCGAGGAACGGCAGTTCCGCGGCATCCACGATAGCGAGCGCCTCGGCATCATCATCATTCATCAGGAACTGGCGCTCGTCCCTCTTCTGTCGATCACCGAAAATATCTTCCTGGGCAATGAACAGGCGCAATACGGCATCATCGATTGGGAGCATTCGGAAAAGCGAACGCGTGAACTTCTGAAGAAGGTCGGGCTCAACGAGGACCCCGCGACGCTCATCACCAATCTCGGTGTGGGCAAGCAGCAGCTGATCGAGATCGCCAAGGCTCTTTCCAAGCAAGTGAAGTTGCTCATCCTCGATGAGCCAACGGCGAGCTTGAACGAGAAGGACAGCGACGCGCTTCTCGCGCTGCTCCTGGAGTTCAAGGCGCAGGGCATCTCCTCGATCCTCATTTCCCACAAGCTCAATGAAGTCGAAAAGGTCGCCGACCGCATCACGGTACTGCGTGACGGTGCAACGGTCGAAACCCTCGAAAAGCACGAGATCAGCGACGACCGCATCGTTACATCCATGGTCGGGCGTGAATTGTCGGACCGTTTTCCGAAACGGACGCCGAAGATCGGTGAAACCCTTTTCGAGGTGAAGGACTGGGTGGTTCATAATCAGGTCCATCCCGATCGCCAGATGATCAAGGGCATCAACCTCAACGTCCACGCCGGAGAGATCGTCGGCATTGCCGGGCTGATGGGAGCCGGCCGCACCGAATTCGCCATGAGCGTTTTCGGCAAATCCTATGGACGCCGTATCAGCGGTGAGGTTTTTCTCCATGGCCGCAAGGTCGATGTGTCCACGGTGGGCAAGGCTGTCAAGAACGGCATCGCCTATGTGACGGAGGACCGCAAGACCTATGGTCTCAATCTGATCGACCATATCAAGCACAATACGACACTCGCCAATCTGAAGGGCGTCTCGAGCGCCGGTGTGATCGATGATTTCGCCGAGTTCAAGATCGCCAACGATTACAGGCGCAAAACCAATATCCGTTCCTCGAACGTCTATCAGTTGACGGGCAATCTCTCCGGCGGCAATCAGCAGAAGGTCGTCCTCTCGAAATGGCTGTTCGCAGCGCCGGAATTGCTGATCCTCGATGAGCCGACGCGCGGCATCGATGTCGGCGCTAAATACGAAATCTATGAAATCATCAACAAACTGGCGAATGAAGGGAAAGGTATTTTGGTCATATCCTCCGAAATGCCGGAACTTCTTGGCATGTGCGACCGCATCTATGTGATGAACGAAGGTCGTCTCGTCGGGGAAATGCCAGCCAGCGAAGCCAGCCAGGAAAAGATCATGCGAGCGATCATCCGCGCTGAGGGAAGGGTACAATAATGAGTGAAATCGCGTCTGCGGAAACCAAACCGGTAAAGCCCAAACAGTCGCTGTCCCTCTACAGCAATCTCCGTGATTACGGGCTGGTGATGGCGCTGATCCTGATCATGCTGTTCTTCCAGTATACGACTGACGGTACGTTGTTCCGCCCGGTCAATCTGACCAATCTGGTCCTGCAGAACAGCTATATCATCATCATGGCGCTCGGCATGCTGTTGGTGATCGTGTCAGGGCATATCGATCTGTCCGTCGGCTCGGTCGCGGGCTTCATCGGCGGTCTGTCCGCCGTGATGATGGTGCAGTGGCACATCCATTATGTGCCGGCGACGCTCATGTGTCTTGTCGCGGGCGGCATTATCGGGGCTGCGCAAGGCTATTGGATCGCCTATCACAAGATACCGGCCTTCATCGTCACGCTTGCCGGCATGCTGGTGTTCAAGGGGCTCACGCTGGCGCTTCTCGGTGGCAGGTCGGTCGGCCCTTTCCCACACCAGTTCCAGCTTTTGAGCTCAGGTTTCATTCCGGATTTCTTCCCCGGCTACGGCATTCACGTCACCTCCATGCTGATCGGCCTGATCCTTGTGGGCCTGATGGTCTATTCGAGCATTCGCCGCCGCATCAAGCGCGAGCGCCATGGCTATGAAGGCGAGCCCTTCGTGCTTTTCGCTGCAAAGAACCTGATCATCGGCGGCCTGGCCCTTTTCCTGTGCTATCTCATGGCGTCCTATAAAGGGCTCCCGAACGTCCTGGTCGTCATGGCGATCCTGATCGCGCTCTTCACCTTCGTCACGAAGCACACCACGATCGGCCGCAGGATCTATGCGATGGGCGGCAATGAGAAGGCGGCGAAGCTCTCCGGTATTCGGACGGAGCGGCTGACCTTCCTGACATTCGTCAATATGGGCGTGCTGGCTGCCCTGGCAGGGCTGATCTTCGCAGCCCGTCTCAACACCGCGACGCCCAAGGCGGGTCTCGGCTTCGAGCTCGACGTCATCGCGGCGGTGTTCATCGGCGGCGCTTCCGCCATGGGCGGCGTCGGCCAGGTGATGGGCGCCGTCATCGGCGCCTTCATCATGGGCGTCATGAACAACGGCATGTCGATCATGGGCATCAATATCGACTGGCAGCAGGTCATCAAGGGATTGGTTCTGCTCGCAGCCGTCGTCTTCGACGTCTACAACAAGAACAAATGATCACTGGCGTATCCGGCGCGAACCAGACACGGTTTGCGCCGATGGGCAGTCTCAAACTTTCTAGACATTTCATATTGAATTGGAAACGCCGGGCGAGGCAGTACTACCCCCCTCTGTCCTGCCGGACATCTCCCCCTCAAGGAGGGAGATTGGCTGACATGATCCTCGATGTCCATTCTGAAACATTTGCGATTGGTACTGAGCGTCCATGAAGGCTTAATCTCCCCCCTTGAGGGGGAGATGGCTGGCAAGCCAGAGGGGGGTACTGCCCCACCAGCGATTCTATTTAAAAATGAACTTTTCTAAAAGGCGCGGTACAAACTAGGGTGGATCCTGTTCAACAGGCCCACCCTGATTTTTCCCCGAAATCCGATTTCCTGCTTCAGGAATTGCGCAGATGCCGCTCGACATTCTGCAGATGAGCACGCATCGCGGCGGCGGCGCCGGCGGTATCGCGGTTGGCGATGGCGTCGACGATCTGGTCATGTTCGGCGAAGCTGTGATGATCCACGGGCGGCCGCACCGGCGTATCGCGTAGTCGGCCCCAGGTCACTTCCCGGCGCACCGCATTGAGCGTATCGAGCAGGCCCAGCAACAGACTGTTCTGCGTTGCCTCGGCGATGGTGCGGTGAAGCCTGTTGTCCCAAAGCTCGTACTGGCGCCAGGATGGCGCCTGGCGGGCGCGGAGGACACAGCTCCGCATATCGGTTACTTGCGCAGGCGTAGCGTTCAGCGCCGCGCAGCGGGCGATCTCCGGCTCGATCGCGATCCTTGCGCCCATCACTTCAATCGGATTGCTGCGCCGCGCCATGGCGCTGACATCGGCGACCGTATCGATGGGACGGCTTCCCGTGAAAGTGCCTTTGCCCACATGGCGCCAGAGTTGACCTTCGGCCTGCAATTCTGCCAAAGCCTTGCGCAGGGCCGCGCGGCCGACGCCAAGAATTTCCGCCAGTTCGCGCTCGGGCGGCAGGCGCCCGTCGCTGGGCAGCTCCGCTTCCGACAGGAACCCCCGCAGCTTGGCTGCTGCATCCGGTTGGCGATTGGTTTCGATCAATTCCATCATATCATGAACCAATTTGAAGATTGGTTTAATGTATATTCACTTGAATCATTCTTGTCAATCGTATCGAGGCCGGGATTTAAAGCAATGAAGATGTTAATATAACTATTTGTTTATAAATATCTTTTGTAAGATAAGCATGGGCTTTCCATGTGCTGTCGGAGCGCAGATCGTCTGAGATATCCAGCGCGCTGTTGACTCTTGTAGAAATATCAATTTAGTTTAATCAGGAATTGGTTTGAATTGCGCCTGGGGAGGGGTGTTCGGCCAATCACTATGGGAGGGTAAGAAATGTTTAGACTTGCTGCCAGATTGAGAGCGGCTGCTGCCGCTTTGACGCTCAGTGCGCTTTTCGCTACCGCGCCGGTGGCTGCGCTGGCCGATCCGATCCGTATCGCGTTCGGAGATATTGCCACGGTCGAATCCCTGCATCTGCTGATCGCTTTCGAGCGGGCCAGGGAACAGGGGCTCGACCTGGAAGTGACATACCTGAAATCCGAGGATATCGCGGCTCAGGCCGTGGTCGGCGGGCAAGCCGATATCGGCATCGGCGCCCCCTATGCTCTGATCCAGAAGGTCAACGCGCCGATCCGCATGTTCCTGCAGCTCAGCCAGTTGCGGTTCTATCCCGTGGTGAATTCCGAATTCTACAAGAGCTGGAAGGATCTCGACGGGCAGGAGGTCGCCGTCCACTCGCGCGGTTCGGGTACGGAAGCCATCATGCAGCTGATGGCCGACAAGCATGGCATCAGCTATTCCAATATCTCCTATGTGCCGGGCGCCGAAGTTCGCACCGGTGCATTGCTGCAGGGCAATGTCAAAGCGACGATCGTCGATTCCTCGGGCAAGCGCATTCTTGAAGACAAGGCGCCGGGCAAATTCATCTTCCTGCCGGTGGACGATGTCAGCGCGACCGACGAGGCATTGTTCGCCAATACGGCCTTTCTCGAAAAGGATCCGCAAGGTGTCGCGACGCTGATCGAGGCGATCCTCACCACCTGGCGGGAAGTCCAGGCCGACCCGAAATCGGTGTTGGCGCTGCGTGAGAAATACAAGCTCCTGCCCGATGCCACGCCGGAAATGGTCGCCGATATCGAACCCTATTTCGTCGAAGCGGCAAAGCTGGGGCTGCCGGTCAATGGCGGCGGCGAAGAAGCTGCCCGCGACGACTTCGAATTCTACACGGTTTCCGGCGCGCTCACCGGTAAGGCCGATGATCTCAAGGTCGGGGATTTCTGGGAATTCGGGCCTCTCAACACCGCACTTGCCAAGATCGGCACGAAATAAGGGGTGAGAGAATGTCTTCATCCGTCAAATCGGGTGACATGGCCGGGATGCACAAAAGCCCGGTCAATGTGGTCCATTTCCTTAGTCAGGCGTTTGACGCCAAGCCGGCGCTGTGGTCGGTCGCGTCTCTCGCCCTTCTCTTCGGTGCCTGGGAGATTGCTGGTCTGATCCCGATCAGCATCGCCTTTCCAACCTTCTCCGCAACACTTGTCGCGTTTGTAGAAATGGTCCTCGATGGAACGATGGTGCACGCCTATTTTCTGACGCTGCAGCCCTTACTGCTCGGTGTTGCCATCTCGGCCATGCTGGGCATTACCATCGGCATCATGATGGGGCTGTCCCATAAGGCCGAATGGCTGATGGCGCCGGTCTTCATCGTGCTGCAGGCCGCGCCGATGGCCGCTCTGGTGCCGCTGGTCACCTTCGTCTACGGCATCGGCCTGACGGCAAAGACGCTTGCGGTCATCATGCTGGCGCTGCCGGTCATCGTGCTCAACTCCTACAAGGCGGTTCGCCACGTCAACCCGTCGCTGATCGCCATGTGCCGTTCGTTTCAGGGCACGCGCCTGCAGCAGATCGTCAAGATCATCATTCCCGATGCGTCACCGGTGATGTTCGCCGGCCTGCGGCTCGGCATCGCTGCCGGCTTCATCGGCGTCATGCTGGCCGAACTGCTGATCACGCCGACGGGTGTCGGCGATCTGATCACCTATCACCGTTCCGTCGCCAATTACGCGCATATGTATGCCGCGGTGGCGTCGATCATCGTCGTCTCGACCGTCACGCTCGCCGGACTGCAACGTTTCGAGCTCCGGTTCCTGCGCCCTGAAAAGAGGAAGAGGTAACATGCCGCAAGCTGTCCAATCCCCTGTCCGCGCCGGCGCTCCGGCGGCCAGTGACGATGCCGTCGTCCAGGTCCGCGGCATTTCGAAGACCTATAATGACGTGGAAGCGCTGCGCAATATCGACCTGGATTTCGCGCGCGGCAAGCTGACGACGCTTCTGGGGCCGTCGGGATGCGGCAAGACCACGCTGCTCAAGATCATCGCAGGGCTGATCCCGGCCAGTGCCGGGGAAGTCCGCGTCAATGGCCGGGTCGTCACCGGCCCCGGGCCAGAGCGTGCCTTCGTCTTCCAGGATTTCGCCCTGATGCCCTGGGCGACCGTGATGCGCAATGTCGCCTTCGGTCTCGAACTGCGCGGCGTGAGCGCCGCCGAGCGCAAGCGGGTGGCAATGCAATATATCGAAAAGGTGAGCCTTACCGGTTTCGAGGACAAATATCCGCATGAACTCTCCGGCGGTATGCGCCAGCGCGTCGGCATTGCCCGCGCCTTTGCCGTCAATGCCGATGTGCTGCTTCTCGACGAGCCGTTCTCGGCTGTCGACGAGCAGAACCGCCGCAAGTTTCAGGAGGATCTGCTCCGGTTGGTCGATCTCGAGAAGAAGACCTTCATCTTCGTTACCCATTCGATCGAGGAGGCCGTCTATGTCTCCGACCGCATCGTGTTGCTATCGCCGCGTCCCGGACGGGTATCGCAGGTGATCGATCCCGCTATCGATCGAAGCGCCTCGCCGGATGACATTCGCCGCGCACCAGCCTATCTCGACACTGTCGAGGAAATCTGGGACGGGCTCAGGCAATATGCGGATTGAGGTGGGGCAATGACACTGTTCGGATATCGCATCCCGATGATGGCGTCGCTCATCGTATGGGGACTGCTCTGGGAAATCGTCGGCCGGCTCGACCTGATCTTCCTGATCCCGCCGCTGAGCGGGATATTCGAGGCGGGGGTGCATCTGGTGCAGACCGGGTCCTGGCAGGCCGCCTCGATGATCACGCTGCGCAGCTTCGCCCTCGGCATGACGCTGGCAATCGGCATCGGCGTGCCGCTCGGCATTCTCATGGGCCGCTTCAAGGCCGTCGACAATCTGATGGGCCTGTGGGTCAATATGTTCGTCAGCGCGCCGCTGTCGGCCCTGGTTCCGGTGCTGATGATCCTCTTTGGCCTCGGCGAGACGACGGTCGTCGTCACGGTCTTCCTGTTCGCGGTGTGGATCATTGTTCTCGATGCACGGGCGGGGGTCACGCAGGTGCCGCAATCGCTCATCGAAATGGGGCGCAGTTACGGCGCGAATGGCTGGACGCTCTTCACCAAGATCATCCTGCTTTCGGCCTTGCCGGAAATCCTGGCGGGCATCCGCATCGGATTGATCCGTGGGGTCAAAGGCGTTGTCATCGGCCAGATACTGGTATCGATCATCGGCTATGGAGAACTGTTCGAGCTCTTTTCCCGCAGCTTTGAAATGGAAAGCTTCTGGGCCCTGACCATGATCCTTTTCGTGGCGGCGATGCTGCTGTCCGCGCTGATAGAACTCTTCGAAAAACGTGTCGAATATTATGCTGGAGAAAGATAATGAACGTGCATACCTCTGGAGAAAAATACCTCTTTGCGCCATTGCCCATTCCGACCCTGCCGGTCTCGGGGAGCGATGCGTTGTTTCCGGTTCACCGCATCTATTGCGTCGGCCGCAATTTTGCCGACCACGCCATCGAAATGGGTCATGATCCGAACCGTGAGCCGCCGTTTTTCTTCCAGAAGAACCCCGATGCG
Organism: Phyllobacterium phragmitis; assembly: GCF_002980495.1. Classification (GTDB taxonomy): domain Bacteria; phylum Pseudomonadota; class Alphaproteobacteria; order Rhizobiales; family Rhizobiaceae; genus Paramesorhizobium; species Paramesorhizobium phragmitis. Next base: position 61,945 of record NZ_PVBR01000003.1, on the reverse strand, counting down.
CTGCTGCTTTCAGGCGAGGATTTTCCCTATCCTTCGCAGACCAGCGATGTGCATCACGAAATCGAACTGGTCGTGGCGCTGAACAAGGGCGGCATCGACATTCCGGTCGAAAAGGCATTGGAGCATGTCTATGGCTATGGCGTCGGCCTCGATATGACCAGGCGCGATCTGCAGGGCGAGGCCAAGAAGCTCGGCCGTCCCTGGGAAACCGGCAAATCGTTCGAGGCGTCGGCGCCCTGCACGCCGCTGATACCGGCTTCGAAGATCGGTCACCCGACCGCCGGCGCCATCTGGGTCAAGGTGAACGACCAGATGCGCCAGAGCGGCGATCTCAACCAGATGATCTGGAAAGTGCCGGAGATGATTTCCTATCTCTCGGGGCTCTTCGCGCTTCAGGGGGGCGACCTGATCTTCGCCGGCACGCCCGCCGGTGTCGGCGCGGTGGTGCGCGGCGACAGGATCGATGGCGGCATAGACGGGGTCGGCGAGATACACACCCGCGTCGTGTGATTTCTTCCGATTTGCCTCCACCATCCGCAGCCTGACGCGTTTGCCAGGCAGGCGGGTTCACGGGCCGCGTTTTATGTCCAGTATCGCCTTCCTGCTTCCCTTCGCTATCGGTCTGGCGTTCGTCGGCTGCTTTTCAGGTTTTCTCGCTGGGCAATGTCAGTGGCGCCGGCATCACTGGCACGACAGCTTGGAAAAAATGCATTAATGGTTGCATTCCTGCTTGATGGCGAACTAATTGAAATAAGGAGATCGTGCAGGCGATCGATGGGACATTGAAAAGGGAGGTTTATTCATATGCATGGGATAAAAAGCAAACTGCTGATAGCCGCGACGGCGGCCTTGTCGATCGGGTTTGGCGCGGTCGCGGCGAAATCGCAGGACTTCATCAATATCCTGACGGGCGGAACGAGCGGCGTCTATTATCCGCTCGGTGTCGCCATGGAGAAGATCTATGCCGACATTCCCGATGCGCGTCCATCGGTTCAGTCGACGAAGGCATCGATCGAGAACCTCAACCTGATCAATAGCGGCCGCGGCGAGATCGCCTTCACGCTCGGCGATTCACTGCGCGACGCCTGGGAAGGCAATACGGAAGCGGGTTTCAGCAAGAAACTGGACAAATTGCGCACCGTCGCCGCGATCTATCCGAACTATGTCCAGATCGTCGCGTCCAAGGAGTCCGGCATCAAGACCCTTGCGGATCTCAAGGGCAAACGCCTTTCGGTCGGCGCACCGAAGTCAGGCACGGAGCTCAATGCGCGCACCATTCTCGCGGCAGCCGGTCTGAGCTATGAGGATCTGGGGAAGGTCGAATATCTGCCTTTTGCCGAATCCGTTGAATTGATGAAGAACCGTCAGCTTGACGCAACGCTGCAATCGGCGGGCCTGGGCGTGGCGTCCCTGCGTGACCTCGCCAATTCGGTCGCTATCACGGTCGTCGAGGTTCCTGCCGAAATCGTCAACAAGATCGGCGCTCCCTACGTGGCCAATACCATCCCCGCCGGCACCTATCAGGGCCAGGACGCGGATGTTCCGACCGCGACCGTCATCAATTATCTCGTGACGCGCGAAGATCTTGACGAAGAACTGGTCTATCAGATGACCAAGCGGTTCTATGAGAATCTCGACCAGCTTGCCGCTGCCCATTCGGCGGCGAAGATGATCAAGCTCGACAAGAATTCCATCGTCTCGCCGGCTCCGTTGCATCCGGGGGCTGAACGTTATTTCAAGGAAAAGGGGATCGAGTGATCCCGTAGCGCAAAGGCGGGGATTCCCCGCCTTTGGCTTTTCCGACCAAACGATAGACAGTCTTTGTAGAGAGCGCCGCTGATGTCTTCAAGCGAACGGACGGCTGCGGAGGCCGCTGAACATATTCCAGGCTGGGGTGCAGGCACTGCCGCGCGCCTCCTTTTTGGCATTGCGGTTGCTTTTTCCGCATTCCAGCTGTGGACGGCAGCCTATTCGCCGCTTCCAAGCCAGGTCGTCCGGTCGGTCCATGTCGGCTTCCTGATGCTGCTGCTCTTCGGGCTTTACGCCAATTCCCGGACGGCCACCGGCGCGCGGTCGGCCTTCTGGTGGGCTTTGGCGGTGCTTGCCTTCGTGCTCAGCCTCTATCACTGGGTCTTTTATGCGGACCTCATCTTGCGGGCCGGCGATCCGAGCACGGCCGATCTCGTCGCCGGCGTGCTGGTTACCGCGCTGGTTTTCATTGCCGGCCAGCGCATGATGGGTTGGGCGCTGCCGGTCATCTGCGCGATATTCCTGTCCTATGGCCTGTTCGGCCAGTATCTGCCAAGCCCGCTCAATCATCGGGGTTATGATTTTTCGCAGGTCGTCGAGGCGCTTTATCTCGGCACGGAAGGCATATACGGCACGCCGATTTATGTGTCGTCGAGCTATATCTTCCTCTTCATCCTCTTCGGCGCGTTTCTGGAGCGCGCCGGCATGATCCAGCTTTTCACCGATGTGGCGCTTGGAACCGTTGGTCACACCAAGGGCGGTCCGGCCAAGGTCTCGGTCTTTTCCTCAGCACTGATGGGGACCATCAACGGCTCGGGCGTCGCCAATGTGGTGACGACGGGCGCCTTCACCATTCCGCTGATGAAGCGCTTCGGGTTCCGCCCGGCCTTTGCCGGCGGCGTCGAGGCCGTGTCGTCGATGGGTGGCCAGATCATGCCGCCGGTCATGGGCGCGGTCGCCTTCATCATGGCCGAAACCCTCAACGTCCCCTATATCGAGGTGGTCAAGGCGGCGATCGTTCCCGCCGTGCTTTACTTCATCACCGTCTTCGTCATGGTCCATCTGGAGGCCGGGCGCCTCGGGCTTGCAGGCCTGCCGAAAAGTGAGTGTCCAAGCGCGCTTGGTGCGTTGCGGCAGCGCTGGTATCTGATCCTGCCGCTCGCAGCCCTCGTATGGCTGCTGTTTTCAGGCTATACGCCGCTTTTCGCCGGCACTGTCGGTCTGGCCCTGACGGCGCTGATCATCCTCGGCGTGCCCGTGTCCGGCAGGCTCGCCATGCCGCTGCGCATCCTGTTCTGGATTGCGCTCGGCCTGATGTCGGCGGCAGCATTCGGCACGAGCTTCAATGTTCTGGGCTACCAGTTCCGAGGGATCACGCTGATCCTCATCCTGCTTGGTGTGCTGGTGGCCTTGAACTTCCTTATACGCGGCGGACGTGAGACATTGCGCCTGTGTTTGGAAAGTCTGGGCGAAGGCGCCAAGAATGCGCTGCCCGTCGGCATCGCCTGTGCATTGGTCGGGATCATCATCGGTGTTCTGGCCCTGACCGGGGCAGGATCGAGCTTTGCCCGCGTCATCGTCGCCATCGGGGAGAACTCGTTGTTTCTCTCGCTCATCCTGACGATGATCACCTGCCTCATCCTCGGCATGGGCATCCCGACGATCCCCAATTATATCATCACCTCATCGATCGCCGGCCCGGCGCTGCTGCAACTCGACGTGCCGCTGATCGTGACCCACATGTTCGTGTTCTATTTCGGCATCATGGCCGACCTGACGCCGCCCGTGGCACTTGCCGCCTTCGCTGCCGCTCCGATTGCCAGGGAAAGCGGCATGAAGATCGGCATGCAGGCCATTCGCATCGCGGTGGCCGGTTTCGCCGTTCCGTTCATGGCGGTCTATGCTCCTGTTATCATGCTGCAGGATGGCGGACCGCTCGTTGCGGAAATGGGCTACTGGCCAGCCGTCATCTATATGGTGGGCAAGGCGCTGCTGTCGATCGTCATGTGGGGTGCGGCGGCGATCGGTTATCTACGCGGCAAGCTGACATGGTGGGAGCGCCTGTGGGCCTTCGCAGCCGCCGCATTGATGATCGCCGCACTGCCGCTTACCGATGAGATCGGTATCGCGGGCTGCGTGCTCTTCATCGCCTGGCATTGGTGGCGCACGAGACAGACGGTCGCGCCGCTCGGCTCGCAGCCGTGAGCCTGTGCATCCTGGCGGGCGGGGCGGTGACAAGGATCGCCACCGCCGCCTTCATGCTGTCATGGACGCACAGCGTCGAGAAGATCCCATGGCAGGAGGATTGGCTCGTCACCCCGCAGGGGCTGCAGATCGTCGAGGCGAGGATCAAGGGTTCCGGCGCCGGAATGGATCCACCCGAAAATGCTGTCCTGAAAGATGGCTGGTGGCGATACAGGCCCGACATACCGCCGCGTCCCTCCGTCAGCCTTGCGGCATCGGGGGCGACCGTCGGTGGCTGGACACTTTGCGCCAATGGCTCATGTCAGGTGCTCGGCAGCAAGCCGGGCAAGCCGGTCGTGTTGAAATTTTGCCCGGAGCAGGAGAAGTAAGAGGGTCGCCGAAGCTGATCGGCAGCCCTCTCGGACCCATCCGCCCTTGATTATCCAACGACGCCGGCCACCGCCACGCAATCGCCCGGCTTGACCAGTCCGGGGAAATGGCGCGCGGCGAGGATGCCGTCCATATTGGCATGGATTTCCGCCGGCGCCGTGCCGGTGCGGCCGATCGGATGGATGCGCGCGACGATCTGGCCTTTTGACACAGGGTCGCCCAGATCGGCCATCGTCTCGATCATGCCTTCGTCTTCGGCAAAGGCGAAGCAATCGCCCGATGGCATGTCGAGCCATTGCGTCTCCCGATGCTCGACCTCGCCGGAAACAATCCCGGAATGGCGCAGTACGTTCATCACGCCGCGCTTGGCGATGGCGATGGTTTCGGCGCGTGCCGTACCGCCGCCGCCAAGTTCCGTGGTGACGAAGATCTTGCCGAGGTCTTCCGCGATCGTGTCGTACATGCCGACCGCATCGATCTCGAGCATCCGCATCGACCATGGGGCAGAAAACGCCTTCACGGCCTCGAAGGCGCGAGCCTCCTGGCTCTTGTCGGCAAGGATATGCGCTGCCGCGAACGGCACGAAATCCAGTGTCTTGCCGCCTGAATGGAAGTCGAGCACGATATCGGCGCGCGGCAGCAATTCGCGGGTGAAATAATCCGCGATCTTGTGCGTTACGGTCCCGTCGGGGCTTCCGGGAAAGCTGCGGTTGAGATTGCCCTTGTCGATGGGCGATATGCGTGTTCCCGCCCGAAATGCCGGATAGTTCATCGCCGGGACGATGATCACGGTGCCGTTCACATCCTGTGGGTCGAGCGTGCGGGCGAGATCGAAGAGCGCGATCGGACCTTCATATTCATCGCCATGATTGCCCCCGGTCAACAGCGCGGTCGGGCCGCTGCCGTTGCGGATGATGGCGATGGGGATCATCACCGATCCCCAGGCGGAATCATCGCGGCTATAGGGCAGCCTCAGAAAACCGTGTTGAACGCCGTCTCTGTCGAAAGCGACGGTCGGCACGATCGGGGAGGGCGGTAGAAGACTTGCAAGCATTCTGTAGCCTCAATTCTTGACGAGCAGCTTGCGCGGAACATTGGCGAGGCATTCCACGCCGGTTTCGGTGATGAGAATGCTTTCGGTGATCTCAAGCCCCATCGTTTCCAGCCACAGGCCGGTCATGAAGTGGAAGGTCATGCCGGGCTTGAGTTCGGTCCTGTCGCCGGGGCGCAGGCTCATCGTGCGCTCGCCCCAATCCGGCGGATAGGAAAGACCGATGGGATAGCCGGTGCGGTTGTCCTTGACGATGCCGTATTTCTTCAAGACGGCGAAGAAGGCATTCGCGATGTCCTCGCAGGTATTGCCGGGTTTGGCTGCGGCAAGTCCCGCTTCCATGCCCTCAAGCGTTGCCTTCTCCGCGTCGAGGAATTCCTGTGTCGGCTTGCCCAGGAAGACCGTGCGCGACAGCGGCACATGATAGCGATTATAGCAGCCGGCGATCTCGAAGAACGTGCCTTCGCCTGATTTCATCGGCTTGTCGTCCCAGGTCAGATGCGGTGCAGCCGCATCTGCGCCCGATGGCAGCAAGGGAACGATAGCCGGATAATCACCGCCGAATTCCTTGGTGCCGCGAATGCCCGCATCATAGATTTCTGCGACGAGATCGCATTTGCGCATCCCCGGCTCGGCCTTGTCCGCGATGCGCTCATGCATCAGTTCGACGATGCGCGCCGCCTTGCGCATATAGTCGAGTTCCCGAGCGCTCTTGATCGCGCGCTGCCAATTGACGAGCGCCGTGCCGTCGACGAAACGCGCATTGGGCAGGTGCTTTTGCAGCGAGGCGAAGGCGGCGGCGGAAAACCAGTAATTGTCCATCTCCACGGCGATCATCATCTTGTCCCAGCCGCGTTCCGCGATGACCTTCGCCAGAAAATCCATGGGATGGCGTTCGGTCGACTGAACGTAATGGTCGGGATAGCCGATGATATTGTCGTGCGAGAGATAGGCCGTCCGCTTGGCGCCGTTTGCATCCTGCCCGCGACCATACCAGATGGGATCGCCCTCGGGCGGGACGATGACGGCCTGATGCACATAGAACGACCAGCCATCATAACCGGTGAGCCAGGCCATGTTGGATGGATCGCTGACGATCAGCAGATCGATGCCGCGCCTTTGCATTTCCGCGCGGGTTTTCTCCAGCCTCCGCGCATATTCCTCGCGGGTGAATTTCAGATTTGGTTCACTCATTTCCCGTCGTTTCCTCGTTCGGGCAAAACCCGTTATCAGCTTTCGAAATCTGTACCGATCTGCGCGCGCTTCGCCCTTTCGCAGGCGAGCGAGGCGATGGCGGTATCCTGCACGCCGGTCCCTGTGAGGTCGGCGAGCGTGATGGCTTGGGGGGAGGAGCGCCCAGTCGCCTTGCCCGAGATGATGTCGCCCAGTTCGGCGAAATGCGCATCAGGCGCGATAAGCCCCGCCGCGATGGCATGGTGCAGTTCGCCCAAGCACCTCGTCTGGCTGAGACGGTCGGCGATATAGGGTTCGGCTTTTGCAATGATGGCGGGATCGATCTCGTTCTTATGTTCGGCATCGGAGCCCATGGCGGTGATATGCTGTCCGGGCTCCAGCCATTCGGCGCGCAGCACCGGCTCGCTCGCCGGTGTGGTGGTGATGATGATGTCTGCACCGCGCACAGCACTTGCCGCGTCGCTTTCGACTTTCACATCGATACCGAGCCTTGCCTGCAATTCTTCGGCTGTTTGTCGAGCCTTTTGCGGATCGCGCGCCCAGATGCGCGCCTCGCGGATGGGCCGCACGAGGGCCAGCGCTTCGAGTTGCAACCGTGCCTGTACGCCCGCGCCGAAAATCGCGGCGATGGTCGCATCGGCCCTCGCCAGATGCTTGGCTGCGACCGCGCCGGCTGCGGCGGTCCGCACATCGGTCAGATAGCCATTGTCGAGAAGCAGGGCCTCGACCAGACCGGTGCGCGAATTCAAGAGCATCATCATGCCGTTGACGCTGGGCAGGCCGAGTTTCGGATTGTCGAAGAAGCCGGGGCTGATCTTGATCGCGAAGCCTTCGACGCCGGGGATATAGGCGGTCTTGACGTCGACCTCGCCGCGATATTCGGGAATATCGAGCCTGAGGATCGGCGGCATGGCGACGGCCTTGGTCGCCAGAGCCTCGAAGGCGGATTCGACACAGGCGATCGCGTCGAGATCGAGCCGCACGATTTTTCGCAGATCGGTTTCAGTCAGGATCGTCATGCGCGGCATGGGTCAGGCCTCTTGCGGGTGCGTGTTGCCGCAGACGACATGACGATGCTGGTTCATATCGATGTTGCGGCCTGAAAGGATGGTGACAATGGGGCCCGCAGCGCTGATCCTGCCGGCAAGGATTGCACCGATACCGACAGCCGCCGCGCCCTCGACGATCTCGCGCTCCATCGCATAGGCGTGGGTGATGCCGGCTGCGATCTCGTCTTCGGAAAGGAGCAGGATGTCGTCGAGGAGATCGCGCACCATGGCGAAGGTGTGGCGATTGTCGAGACCGATGCCGCCGCCAAGCGAATCCGCCAGGCTTTCGCTTTCCTCGACAAGCACCGGGTGCCCCGCATCGAGGCTGGCGCGCATCGCCGCTCCCGCCGACATGGAAACGCCGATGATCTTCGCCTGCGGACGCAATCCCTTGATCGCCGCTGCGACACCGGCGGCAAGCCCGCCGCCGGAAACCGGCACGAGAACGGTATCGACATCCGGTACGTCCTCAATGATCTCAAGCCCCATCGTCCCCTGTCCGGCGATAACAGCCGGATCGTCGAAGGGCGGCACCATGACCAGCCCGTCTTCGCTGACAAGCCGGTCGACTTCCTCCTGGGCATCGTCCTGCGAATTGCCGATAATGCGGATTTCGGCGCCAAGGCGGCGGATCTCGTCGACCTTGTTGCCGGGCACCAGCCGCGACATACAGATGATTGTGTGAACGCCTTCCAGCCTGGCGGCATGGGCGAGCGCCCTGCCATGATTGCCGGTCGAGGCTGCGGTCACGCCGCGACGCTTCTCATCATCCGAAAGGTGGCTGAGCGCATTCGATGCGCCGCGCAACTTGAAGCTGCCGGTGGTCTGGCGATGTTCGAGTTTCAGGTACACCGGCACCCCCGCCAGCTCCGAAAGTGACGGCGAGACTATGGTGGGCGTGCGCACGATCCTGCCGGCGATGGCGCGGCGCGCTTCTTCGATTTCGGCAAGCGTGACGAAATTGTCAGTCATGGTTCACCAAGCCGCCATCGGTAGGCTCATCAGCCGGCCCAGCTCCGGTTGCGGCTCCGTCTCGCCGCAAATGCGAAGTGCTGCCCAGCTTGTCGCCAGATTGCTGGTGATGACGGGTTTGCCGATGATGCGCTCGATTTCAGCGGCAACGCCCGCCGCCCGAAGCGCCGTGCACGAAATGAACAGCGCATCGGCATCCCCGGCCATCGCCTCGCGCGCAGCCGCGACCAGCGAGGCGGGACTGATCCGCGCCATCTGACGATCGTCTTCAAGGCCGAAACAGGTGAAGCGCGCAATGTCAAAGCCGCTGGCTGCGAAATAATCGGCCATCGGCGCGCTCGTGCCGATCGTATAGGGCGTGAGAATGCTGATGCGCCGCGCGCCCACGGCATAAAGAGCCTTGATCGCGGCAAGTGTCGGGGTGATGACGGGAATGCCGGGTTTGGCCGCCCAGATCGCGGCCTGGATTTGCCTGTCTCCAATGACGACGGACGCCGATGTGCAGGAATAGCAGATCGCGTCGAGTTTCTCGTCGGGCAGGATCAGGCTTGCCGCCCTGGTCAGTTCGGGCTGCATGCGCCGCAGATTTTCCGACGTCGTCGGATTGGCATAGGCGATGCGCGCCGTATAAAGTGCAATGCGGTCGCTCGCCACCATCCTGCGGAAGTCCGGCTCGGTGGTGTGATCGGTGGCAAGAATGATGAGGCCGATACGTTTTTCAATCGGGCGGGCATCATAATCGAGCGGCAAATCAGTGCGCCGGATAGTCGTGGAAATATCCATGATCTTCTCCTCAGCCGATCCGGCCATAGCGGCGTTCGAGCCAGCGCAGCCCGACAACCGAAATCAGGCTGATGACGAGGAAGAACGCGCCGACGAGCGTGATCGGCTCGATATAGCGGTAGTTGTAATTGGCGATACTGCGTGCCTGGTTCATCAGTTCGAGAACCGTGATTGCCGAGAGCAGCGGCGTTTCCTTGAACATGGCGATAAAGTAATTGGCGAGCGCCGGGATCATCGGCGGCAGCGCCTGCGGCAGGACGATCCGCGTCCAGGTCTGGAAAGGCGTGAGATTGCACGCCTTGGCGGCTTCCCACTGGCCGCGCGCCACATTGTCGATGCCGGCGCGATAAACTTCGGCCGTATAGGTGCCGTAGTGCAGCCCGAGACCGATCACGCCTGCAACGAGCGGCGACAGAGTAAGGCCCAGGTCAGGCAGCACATAGAAAATGAAATAGAGTTGCACCAAAAGCGGGGTGCCTCGGATGAACTCCGCGATGAAGCCCATCGGCATCGACACCAGCCGGTTCTTCGACCGCCGGAGAATAGCGATGACGAGGCCGATCGCCGCCGCCACGACGGAGCCGAGCAATGTTGCCAGAATGGTGATCTTCACGCCCTGAAAGAGGGTCGGAAGGATCTGTATGACGAAGGCCCAATCCCATTCCATCGTGGCCTCCTATGACCTGATGCCGTCAAGACCGCGCGTCATGTAACGCTCCAGCCAGCGGATGGCGAAAGAGATGACGCTCGCCATGGCAAAATAAAGAATGAGGATGGTCAGGAACGGAACGAGCGTGCTGCCGGTCTGCGCGCGCACCACCTGCGCCTGGAACGTCATGTCGGCAAGCGAGATGAGGGATACCACGGAGGACGCTTTCAAAAGCTCGATCGCATTGTTGCCGAAGGTGGGCAGCATCAGCACGAAAGCCTGCGGCAGGATGATATGGCGGAGGCTCTGCCATCGGTTGAAATTCAACGCGATGCACGCCTCATACTGTTCCTTACCGATGGATTTGACCGCGCCGCGCACCACTTCCGCGCCATAGGCGCCGACATTGAGACCGAGCGCCAGCACGCCTGCCTGCAGTGGCGTCAGCGAAAGACCGAACAGCGGCAGGACGAAATAGGCCCAGAAGAGCTGAACGAAAATCGAGGTGCCACGGAAGAACTCGATATAAGCCGTCGCAAGCCAGCGCACGGCTGCGAACTGCGAAAGTCGCCCCAGCCCGGCGAGAAACGCCATCACAAGCGCCAGAGCCGATCCCATCAGCGTCAGCTTGATCGTGACAAGCGCACCGTCGAGGATAAGCTGCAGATAACCGGCCCACTGGCCCATAGGCATCATGCCTCTTTACTGAACTTGGGAATAGTCGCTCCGGCCGGGTTTGCGGCCGGAGCGTTATGGACGGAGAGGGATCAGTTCGATGCGGCGCAGAGCTTTTCGCGCGTTGTCGACATCGCCGCCTGCGCCGAGAAGCCATATGGCTCGATGATCTTGGCGAATTCACCGGAGGTTTTCATCTCGGCCAGGACCTTGTCGAAGGCGTCACGCAATGCGGTGTCGTCCTTGCGGAAGGCTGCTCCATCGCAATAGACCGGAGCATTGACGACGGGCGCGACGACTTCGAGGTTCGGATCATTGGCCTTCTTGACGAGATCATTGATCGAAAGGACCGGCAGCGAATAGACGTCGATGCGGCCATCCTGCAGCATCTTCAACCCGCTCTGGCCATCCGGAACGACGATGACACGGTCGCGCGGAACGCCGGCTTCAAGCGAAAGCCGCTCCTCGGTGCCGCCGCCCGGCGCGCCGATGGTGGCTGATGCATCCTTGGCGATATCGGCATAGCTCTTGAAGCCCTTCGGATTGCCCTTTTTCACCAGGAATGCCTCTGCGTCGCAGAGGATCGGCTCGGAATAAGCAACGGCGTTGCAGCGCTCCGGCTTCATAAACAGGCCGGCGGTGACGGCATCGTGCCGGCCGGCCTGAAGGCCGGGGATCATGGCGCCATATTCGGAAATGGAGGCCACGACGTCCTTGACGCCGAGCTTTTCGAAAACGGCGCGGGCGACATCAGGGGCAGCGCCCGAAACGGTTCCGTCCGGGTTGACGGCGGTAAATGGCGGCTCGTTGGCGATCGCGATGCGCGCGAAGCCCTGCTCCTTCAATCTGTCCAGCGTATCTTCGGCTTTCGCAGGCATGGCGAAAAGAAGGGATGAAAGAACCGCAGTGCTTACTGCGCCGGTCAGTCGATTGATGTTGATCATGTTCCCAACTCCTTTGGTTTTTGAGTTTCTCGCGACGGGCGGATTGCATTGTTTTAGCCGCATGATCTTGTCCGAAAAGTCTGCAACTTTTCGGGATCATGCTCTAGACGCGGTGCCCGGCCGCGATGATCTTCTTCAGGAAGGTTTGCGTCCTTTCCTGCTTCGGATGACGGAAAATCTCGTCGGGTTTACCCTCCTCGACGATCCGGCCCCGGTCGAAGAACAGGATGCGGTCGGCAAAATCATGGGCAAATCCCATCTCGTGGGTGACGAGAAGCATGGTCATGTCAGTCTCCTCGCAAAGCCGCCACAACACATTGAGAACTTCCTCGACCAGTTCAGGGTCGAGCGCGGAAGTGACCTCGTCGAACAGCATGATCTTGGGGCTAAGCGCCAGCGCGCGGGCGATCGCCACGCGCTGCTTCTGGCCGCCGGAAAGCTGCGCCGGCATGGCCTTCGCCTTGTCCGCGAGGCCGACCATATCAAGCAATTCCATGGCATGGCGCTCGGCGTCGGCTCGTTTGACCCCCTTGGTCAGCATCGGCGCGAGCGTCACATTGTCGATCACGCTTTTATGCGGAAACAGGTTGAAGAGCTGGAAAACCATACCGATCTTGGTGCGCATCTTGTGCAGATGATGCTCGTCGGCGGGCCGCAGACCGCCATTCCCAGGCATGCGATAGAGGTTATCGCCTTCGACGAGAATATCGCCGCTGTCGATGCCCTCCAACGTCATGAGAATACGCAGGATCGTCGTCTTGCCCGAACCGGACGGCCCGATCAGCGCCAGCTTTTCACGCGGCGCGACTTTGAACGACAATTCATCGAGGACCTTGAACGAGCCGAAACTCTTGCTGATGCCGTCAATTTCGATGATCGGTGCTGCATTGGCTGATGCCATGCGTGTCTCCCCCTGATTGAGACAGGCTTATGCATAGACGATGGGGTAGTCATCAAATCATGTCAATTCGAAAAATCAAATCATGTCAATTTAAATGATCGTGATGAAAAAACCACCTTATCGCTCAAATCGCGAGCAACAGATGTTCCGGGTCTCCGCGCAGCAGATTGGCGACGACGCCGAGCCCTGAGCGCAGTTCTTCCTCGGTCGTGGAGCCGAGTGAGATACGAACGGCGCGTCCTTTTTCATCCGGCGAAATGCGGAATGAAGCGCCGGGCGCGATTGCCACGCCCTGCAGGCGCGCATGCGCCACGAAAGCCTCCTCGGTACGTTCTCCGCTCAAGGGGAGCCAGATATGCAGGCTTTGTGGATGGGAGAGATACGGGATATCGGGAAGCACTTCCGAGACGATCCGGTGGCGCTTGTGCAGTGCCTCCCTTTGCCAGCGGACCAGTTCCAGCGCGGTGCCGTCGGTGATCCAGCGGGTCGCGATCTCGGCCACCATGGGGGTCGCCATCCAGTTCGAGACCAGATGCCGGTTCGCCACTGCTGCGACATACCGGTCGGGCGCCACGAGATAGCCGATACGCAGGCCGGGAATGACGGTCTTGGTGAAGCTGGTGAAATAGAAGGTCCGTTCGGGCGCGAAGGCCGCAATGGGGGCTGGGCGATTTTCGACGAGCGCGCCGAGAACATCGCTTTCGATGATCGCGATGTCATGCCGCCGCGCCACTTCGGCAATTGCTGCCCGGCGTTCGGCCCCCATCAATGTCGCGGTGGGGCTGATCGCGGAAGGCTGGATGAAAACCGCCCGGATTCCGGTCGTTCTGCAGCATAAGTCTAGCGCTTCCGGTAATATACCTTCCTCGTCGATGGCGAGGCCCTGCAGCGTCAGCCCGAGATAGGATGCGAGCGGCGGCAGCGTATGATGGCCGATTCCTTCTGTCGCGACCGTCGAGCCGGGAGGCGCGGCGCTCATCAAGGCGACCGTCATCGCCGCCGTCGCGCCATTGGTAACGCTTATGTTGGCGGCGGGCACATCGAGACCGCAGATCTTCAGCCATTCGACCGCTACGGCGCGGTGATGGGGGAAAACCACATTGGGTCGGAAAGACAGGGCGGCGCTCGCCGGAAGCGTTTCCGCCAGCCAGCCGAGCGCCTTCTTCATCCGCTCCAGATGCATTGTCTCACAGACCGGCTTGAGGATCGACAGATCGATGACTTCGCCGAGCCGCTCGGGCAGATAGGGCGGGTCGGGTTCGCGCCGCTGTGCGCGCACGAACGTACCGCGCCCTGTCTCGCCGGAAAGCAGGCCGCGGCGGATCAGTTCCTCATAGGCGCGGCTTACCGTCTGCACCGACAGGTTCAGCTCATAGGCCATCCGCCGGTGGGGCGGCAGGCGGGCGCCGCTTTCCAGCCTGCCATCTCCGATGGCTTGCGCGATCTGGTCGGCAAGCGAGAGATAGGCCGGCCTGCGCAAGGTGGTGGGATCTGGTCGCCATATTGTCATGATTTCATAAGTGATCGAAGTCAGTGCAATTGACAATCGAAAAATCACAACGTCATGTTCATTGTCTATCCACAATGGACATGAAATGACTTTAAAACTCGATCCGATCGACATCCGCATTCTCGACGAAATCCAGCGTGACGGCCGCATCACCAAGCTGGCGCTCGCCGAACGCGTCGGGCTTTCGCCGACGCCGTGCTGGACGCGGCTGCGGCGGCTGGAGAAAGCCGGCGTTATCACCGGCTATCACGCCCGCATCGCGCTGCGCCTGGTATCGCCGGTGGCCACCGTGTTGGTGGAGGTGACGCTGGGTGCACATCGGCAGGCGGATTTCGACCGGTTCGAGCGTGCGATCAAGGCCGTTCCCGAAGTGGTGGCCTGCTGGTCGGTCGGCGGCGGCGTCGATTATATCCTGAAGGTCGTCGCGCGCGATATCGATGCCTATCAGCGGCTGATCGATGATCTCCTGCAGCGCGAAATCGGCATCGACCGCTATTTCACCTATATCGTGACAAGAACGGTCAAGGACGACGCCGTCCTGCCGGTGGCCGATCTCATTCCGCTTGAGGGGTAGTCCATCTCTCCGCAAAATGCGTGATATCGAGACGATCTCTCCGCAAATCCTGCCGCAAACGGCCTCTCTCTCCGCGTATTCCTGCCAGAATGAAGCCTGACCAACAGCTTGGGAGAGCTTCATGTCCGCTCATTTTGCACGCCCGGACCGTCATGCGGCTATCGACCGCCTGGCCGACCGTCGCATGCTGCGCGAACTTGCCTATATCGACGGGCACTGGACGGCAGGGCAGGCGGGCCAGACATTCGAGGTCCGCGATCCCGCGACGGGCGCCGCCATCGGCTGGGTGGCGCAGATCGATGCGGAGCAGACCAGCCGCGCCATCGATGCCGCGGCAAGGGCGTTTCCCGCATGGCGGGATTTACCTCCGCGCGAACGCAGCACCAGGCTGCGCCGCTGGCACGATCTGATTCTCGCGGCGAAGGAAGATCTGGCGCTGATCATGACGCTGGAACAGGGCAAGCCGCTGGCGGAATCACGCGGCGAGATCGACTATGCCGCCTCGTTTATCGAATGGTATGCGGAAGAGGCGAAGCGGCTCAATGTCGAAAGCGTCACCAGCCATCTCGCCGATGCCGAGATGATGATCCGGCGTGAGGCGGTGGGTGTGGTCGGCGTGGTGACGCCGTGGAACTTCCCGGCTGCCATGCTGACGCGAAAAGCCGCGGCGGCTCTCGCCGCAGGCTGCACCATCGTCGCACATCCTTCCTCCGAAACGCCGCTATCAGCGTTGGCGCTTGCCGAACTGGCCGACCGGGCGGGCATTCCCGCAGGCGTGTTCAATATCGTCACCGGCGATGCCGCGACGATCGTCGGGCGTCTGTGCGAGGATGCCCGCGTCCGGGCCATGAGTTTTACCGGATCGACCGAAATCGGGCGGCTGATCGCGGCGCAATGCGCGCCGACGATGAAGAACCTCGTCATGGAGCTTGGCGGCCATGCACCGCTGATCGTCTTTGCCGATGCGGATATCGATCGCGCCATAGATATCGCCATCGCCGCCAAATTCGCCACCTCGGGTCAGGATTGCCTCGCGGCCAACCGGATCTATGTCGAACGCCCGGTGCATGATGCCTTCTGCAAGGCCTTTGCCGAGAGGATCGCGGCGCTGAAGGTCGCGCCGGGTCTGGAGGATGTCGTGGATATCGGGCCGCTGATGCATGAGCGCGCGGTCCTCAAGGTGGAGGAGCAGGTCAAGGACGCGCTGAAGCGCGGCGCCCATTGTCTGACCGGCGGCAGCCGCCACGAGGCGGGGCCGCTCTTTTACCGTCCGACGCTTCTGACCGAGGTTCCCGACGATGCGCTGATCATGCGCGAGGAGACGTTTGGGCCGGTGGCGGCGGTGACGTCCTTCGAGACGGAGGAAGAGGTCGTCGCCCGCGCCAATGCCACGGAATATGGCCTCGTCGCCTATGTCGTCACCAAAGACGGCGCGCGCATGGCGAGGCTTGGGCGCGCGCTCGAATACGGCATGATCGCCTTCAACCGGGTCAAGATCACCGGCGCGCCCATTCCGTTCGGCGGCGTCAAACAGTCCGGCCTCGGGCGTGAGGGATCGCGCCATGGCATCGAAGCCTTCACCGAACTCAAATATCTCTGCCTCGACCTGAACTGAAATACGAATAACAGGAAATCGACATGCTTGACCGTTCGAACGAACTCACTGCCTGGGACCGCGATCATTTCTTCCACCCGTCGACCCACATGGGTATGCATGCGCGTGGTGATACTCCCACACGCATCATACGAGAAGGCGAGGGCGTCTACATCACCGACAGCGCCGGGCGCAAAAGCCTCGATGCGTTCGCCGGTCTTTACTGCGTCAATGTCGGCTATGGCCGGCAGGAAATCGCCGATGCCATCGCCGAACAGGCGAAGAATCTCGCCTATTACCATTCCTATGTCGGGCATGGCACGGATGTCTCGATCACGCTTGCCAAGATGATCATCGATCGCGCGCCGGAAGGCATGAGCCGCGTCTATTTCGGCCTGTCGGGATCGGATGCGAACGAGACCAACATCAAGCTCATCTGGTATTACAACAACATCCTCGGTCGCCCGGAAAAGAAGAAGATCATCTCGCGCTGGCGCGGCTATCACGGCTCCGGCGTCATGACCGGAAGCCTGACCGGCCTGGAACTCTTCCACAATGCGTTCGACCTGCCGCGCGCGCCGATCCTGCACACCGAAGCACCCTATTATTTCCGCCGCGCCGACCGCTCGATGAGCGAAGAGCAGTTTTCGCAACATTGTGCCGACAAGTTGGAGGAGATGATCCTGGCCGAGGGGCCGGAAACCGTCGCCGCCTTCATCGGCGAGCCGATTCTCGGCACCGGCGGCATCGTTCCGCCGCCAGCCGGCTACTGGGAGAAGATCCAGGCCGTTTTGCAGAAATACGACATCCTGCTCGTTGCCGATGAGGTCGTCACCGGCTTCGGCCGGCTCGGCACCATGTTCGGTTCGGACCATTACGGCATCAAGCCCGATCTGATCACCATCGCCAAAGGCCTGACCTCGGCCTATGCACCGCTCTCCGGCACCATCGTCTCCGACAGGGTCTGGCAAGTGCTGGTCAAGGGCTCGGACGAGCTTGGCCCCATCGGCCATGGCTGGACCTATTCGGCGCATCCGATCTGTGCTGCTGCAGGCGTCGCCAATCTGGAACTGATCGACAAGCTCGACCTCGTGCGCAATGCAGGCGAGACCGGCGCCTATTTCCGCCAGAGCCTCAGCAATGCGCTGGCAGATCATCCCAATGTCGGCGAGGTGCGCGGCGATGGCATGATGGCGGCGGTGGAATTCGTCGCGGACAAGGACGATCGGGTGTTCTTAGATCCGGCGCTGAAAATCGGTGCGAAGATCGCAACGGCGCTGGGGGAGCGCGGCGTCATCGGCCGGGCCATGCCGCAGGGTGATATTCTCGGCTTCGCACCGCCGCTTTGCCTGACGCGCGAGGAGGCCGATATCGTGGTTTCCGCAGCGCTCGATGCGGTCGAGACGGTCCTGCCGCGTCCTTGATGCCGGATGCTGGCGCACCGTGACTGACAACTGCATGTCTGGTGGCCGAGCCTCGACAAGGCTCGGCCCTTTCGCATTTTGAGGCCTCCGGGGGTTGACCCGGCCGGTCGTTCGCCGGTACTTGGAGTTGTGCATATTTCCTTCGCCCAGCGCCGCTGTGGCAGAATTTACACAATGGCCGCATATAGTCGGCGGAGCACATGGGCGAACCTGCGGTTTGCCCGGGGCAGCGTGGTGCGCGCCCCGTGCCCATTAAATTCTACCGTTTCGGGTAGGGTTTCCGAAGCACCCCAGGCGCTCGCCCCGATGCTTCGCGGAAGATTCAGAACAACTTAGGCGAGACTGGAGGATAGAGCGATTTTCGATCAACATCCCGATAATGAATTCTCACAGGACAACACCATGGGCGGCCGTATTTCGCTGGCCCGCGAGGCAATGCAGCTCTCGATCGCGCAGGCGGCGCGAAGGCTTGGCGTCAAGACCGCAAGCTGGAGAGCCTGGGAAACCGACAGCGCTGCACCGCGCGCCAACCGCGTCGCGATGATGGCGGGTATTCTGGGCGTAAGCCCGTCATGGCTGTTGATGGGAAGAGGCCCCGGCCCGTCGGAAGATAGTCCTGTTGAACTTAACGCTCTCCAACTTGACGTTCTCTTGCGCAGCCTTCGCGCTGCGATGACGGATGCCGCGTCGGCGCAGCAACGCGTTCAGGATCTGGTTGCGCAGATCGAAGCGTTCAACCGTGTGCATTCGAACGGCAATCTGGAAACGGCAGAAGGCAAGGGAGCCCTCTGAATCAAAACAGCCGGAGCCTTTGACGGCCCTGGTAATCGAGCATTGCTCTGCTCTGGCGGGATGATGGACTGCTTGACGGTCCCTTTCGGCGCGTCTCGCTGCGACCTTCTTCACTCCTCCACAAATGAATATGCCAGCACCTATCCGGGAGGATAGCGGCGATATCGCTATCCCTGCGGATTTATGGCTGCTCGCCACTTGACGCCTCGCCGGCGCCGATGCAATCTATCAGATGTCAGACCAATTTGAATGAACCAGGCGTACAATATGCCGGGACAAGGCTGGACAGTATGAGCATCGAAGCTCCCAGGCATGATCTGCAGCCATTGCCGCCGGCCGACCGAACGCGCGCCGTTCTCAAGGCGCTTGCCGATTATATCGAACGCTCGAAGCTCAAGGCGGGCGATCGCCTGCCAGCCGAGCGTGAGCTGATGCAGGCGCTTGCCGTGGGCCGCTCGACGGTGCGCGAGGTCATCCGCCATTTCCAGGCGCTCGGCGTCGTCGAATCCCGCAAGGGCAGCGGCACCTATCTGCTGCGGACCGTTTCATCCGGCACCGTTCATATGCCCCTGTCGATCGATGCCATGCATCTGCGCGATGCCTTGTTGCAGACGCTCGATGTTCGCCGCGGACTCGAGGCCGAGGCCGGCGCGCTCGCCGCGATCCGGCGCACGCCGGAGGACCTTGCCATCATCGAAGCGCGGCTGAACGAGATGGAATACGCGCACAATGTGAAAGGCACGTCGAGCCGCGAGGACCTGGCCTTTCATCTGGCGATCTATGATGCCACCCATAATTCGCTTTTTCCGCAATTGCTGGAGCAGATGCGCGAAGCGTTCGAGCGTTTCTGGGACCGGCCTTTCGACCGGCCGGATTTCGCCCGCCGCTCCTTCCCCTTTCACCGCGAACTCTACGATGCGATCGCTGCCGGCGATCCCGCCAGGGCGCGTGAAAAGACATTGGCGATCCTTCAGATCGTCGAGGAAGACATCAAGGACATGTCGAAATGAAAAGCGGGTCGAAATAAAAAGCGGCGTCGATATCATCGATCAGGCCTCCCTCATCGTCGCCCATGATGAGGGCAATGCTTTCGACGCTGTGGTGCCGCCCATCGTGCAGACCTCGCTGTTCACCTTTTCATCCTATGGCGAAATGGAGGCGACCTATCGCGGGGAAAAGGTTCGCCCGACCTATACGCGCGGGCTGAACCCCACGGTCAGGCATTTCGAGGAGATGCTTGCCAGGCTCGAAGGCGGGGAGGATGCGCTTGGATTTGCCAGCGGCATGGCGGCGATCTCCTCGACCGTGTTGAGCTTCGTCGAGCCGGGCGACCGCATCGTCTGCGTCAGGCATTGCTATCCCGACGCCTACCGGCTCTTCGGCACGCTGCTCAAGCGCTACCGCATCGAAGTGACCTATGTGGATGGTCTCGACGAGGATGCCGTTGCCAAGGCGCTGCCGGGTGCGAAACTCTTCTACATGGAAAGCCCGACGAACTGGGTGATGGAAGCCCATGATGCCCGCGCGCTCGCGCGCCGGCATGGCGTGACGAGCCTCATCGACAATAGCTGGGCGAGCCCGATCTTCCAGCAGCCCTTGGCGCTCGGGGTCGATCTGGTCGTCCATTCGGCGTCGAAATATCTCGGCGGCCATAGCGATGTGGTGGCCGGGTCGAAGGCGCATATCCAGAAGATCAAAAGCGTCGCCTATCCCTATCTCGGCGGCAAGCTTTCGCCCTTCGATGCCTGGCTCCTGATCCGCCGCCTGCGCACCCTGCCGATGCGCATGAAGGCGCATGAGGCGGCAGCCCTTTCCATCGCCCGCAGGCTCGCCGCTCACGATGCGGTTGAGACGGTCTGCCATCCCGGTCTCGGCAATCAGCTGCCGCCGGGACTTTCCGGCACGTCAGGCCTGTTCTCCTTCATTTTCAAGGAGGGCGTCGATGTCCCCGCCTTCACCAATGCGCTGTCGCTGTTTCAGCTCGGTGTGAGCTGGGGCGGGCATGAGAGCCTGATCGTTCCGGGCGCGCCTATTTTTTAGTCATGAAAAGACTTGCAAATTGTTTTGGCAATATTGCATTGCGAAAAAATCCGTCCTGCGGCATGTATGCCGTCATGACGCTTCGCGACCTGATCATTCTGGTAATTGACGAAAACGCGATCCGCGCCTCCGTGATCGAGGAGGGGTTGCGGCAGGCGGGGCATGGCAATGTCACGGTCATTCACGACGTTCAAGGTGTCGGGCGTATTATCGAGACACTGCGACCCGACGTCATTGTCATCGATCTCGAAAACCCCAATCGCGACATGCTGGAAAGCATGTTTCAGCTTTCCCGCTCCGTCAACCGGCCGATTGCTATGTTCGTCGACCGCTCCGACCAAAGCACGATCGAGGCGGCGGTCGAGGCCGGGGTTTCCGCCTATATCGTCGATGGTCTGCGGCAGGAGCGCGTCAAGCCGATCCTCGATATGGCGATCAGCCGCTTCAATGCTTTTTCGAAGATGGCGCGTGAGCTGGAAGAAGCGCGTAGCGAGCTGGAAAATCGCAAGATCATCGATCGCGCAAAGGGCATCCTGATGAAATCGAAGGGGCTGAGCGAAGAGGATGCCTATCGGCTCCTGCGCAAAACGGCCATGAACCAGAACCGCAAGATCGCTGAAATCGCGCAGAGCCTCGTGATGGCTGCCGGACTGCTGGAGGAATAGCGATGACGGACGGGGCAGAGATCACCATCGGCTTTTTGCCGCTTCTCGACAGCGCGATCCTGATTGCGGCAGCGGAAAAAGGGTTTGCGCGCGACGAGCATATTGATGTGAACCTCGTCCGCGAGACGTCATGGGCCAATATACGCGACCGTGTTGCGGTGGGGCATTTCGAGGCGGCCCATATGCTTGCGCCGATGCCGATAGCTTCCAATCTCGGGCTTTCGCCGCTTTCGGTTCCGCTGATTGCGCCTATGGCGCTGGGGCTTGGCGGCAATGCCGTCACGGCCTCAGTGCCTCTTTATGAAGACATGTCGGGCCGCGGCATGGCCGGGGATCTTGATCCAGCCGACGCCGGCCGCGCGCTGAAGACCGTGATTGCAGCGCGTAGCGAAGCGGGAATGGAGCGGCTGCGCATCGCTGTGGTGCACCCTTTCTCGGGGCATAATTATGAATTGCGCTATTGGCTGACCGCTTGCGGGGTCGACCCCGAGCGGGATGTGGATATCATTGTCGTGCCGCCGCCGCTCATGCCTGATGCCCTGGCTTCGGGGAATATCGATATGTGTTGCGTAGGTGAGCCGTGGAACAGCGTGGCCGTCAGCCGTGGAAGCGGTCGCATCATCACGGTCAAGGCGCGGATATGGCGCAACAGCCCGGAAAAAGTGCTTGGCGTAACATCCCGCTGGGCAAATGCCCAAGGCGACGTGCTCGATGCTTTGCTGAGGGCGCTCTATCGAGCGGCTGAATGGTGTGCGGGCTCGGACAATGCGGAAGAATTGGCGGCCATCCTGTCGCGGCCGCAATGGCTCAATGTCGATGAGAAGCTCGTTCTCGGCTGCCTGACGGGTGCGCTGGCCACCCGGCCGGATCATATCGTTCAGGTCGACGATTTTTTTGTCAGGCATGCCAAGGCGGCGACATTTCCCTGGCAGAGCCACGCCTTGTGGTTTTACAGCCAGATGGTGCGGTGGGGACAATGCGGGCACTCGGCGAAAAATGCCGTGATCGCCCGTGATTCCTACCGGCCGGATATCTATCGCCGAGCGCTCAAGCCCCTTCCGGCTCCGCTTCCGGGCGCCAATCTCAAAGTGGAGGGCGCGCTTTCGCGGCCGCAGCCCGTCGGCGCCTCAAAGGCCGGCCTGGTACTCGGTCCCGACGGCTTCTTCGACGGCCGCATATTCGATCCGGATGCAATCGACGCCTACATTGCCGGCCAGAACGGCCATCGCGGAAACTAGGCCCCATTTCGCCGCGCTGCACAAAAAATGAGCCTTGCGCGAAAAATAGGCTACCCTGAAGCACGGCACCTTCAGCGCATGACAAACGCGGCAACTGATCAACTAATTGAAATTATACAATAAAAAGTCCATCTCTGAGATTGGCACGGTTCGTGCTTCGTCTTTTTTTAAGTCCAGAGGGGGACCCGCATACGCAAACGTCCAATGAAGGGCGTTCAAAGGCAAGGCTGCCAAAGCGACGATTGCTGCCTGTTCGGGCGCGATTGCTCGTTTTGGCAGCTTTTTTGTTTGCGGCTCTCTCTGTCGTTTATGGGAAAGCAAAACGGAACTGCCGGCGATCCGGCGAAGGAGACCAAAATCATGGCGATGGGAAGACGACTGAAATGCTGTTCTTTGCTGATGGCGGGACTTTTCGCCGGCGGTATTGTGGTGGGCAGCGCCCATGCCGAGATGCTGGACGTTGAAAAGGATGAGCTCAAGCTGGGCTTCATCAAGCTTACCGACATGGCGCCGCTCGCGATCGCCTATGAGAAAGGTTATTTCGAAGATGAGGGGCTGTTCGTCACGCTCGAGCCGCAGGCGAACTGGAAGGTGCTGCTCGACCGTGTGATCACCGGCGAACTCGACGGTGCCCATATGCTGGCCGGCCAGCCGCTGGCGGCCAGCATCGGCTTTGGCACCAAAGCTCATATCGTCACGCCATTTTCCATGGACTTGAACGGTAATGGCATCACTGTCTCCAATGCGGTCTGGGAGATGATGAAGCCGAACATCCCGCTGAACGCGGATGGCAGGCCCCAGCACCCGATCAAGGCGGACACGCTGAAGCCGGTGATCGACAAGTACAGGGCGCAGGGAAAGCCGTTCAATCTCGGAATGGTGTTCCCGGTCTCGACCCATAATTACGAGCTGCGCTACTGGCTTGCCTCGGGCGGCATCAATCCCGGCTATTATTCGCCGGGCGACGTTTCCGGCCAGATCAAGGCCGATGCGCTCCTCTCCGTCACGCCGCCGCCGCAGATGCCCTCGACGCTGGAGGCCGGCACCATCGATGGTTACTGCGTGGGCGAGCCGTGGAACCAGGCGGCGGTGTTCAAGGGCATCGGCGTTCCGGTCATCACCGATTACGAAATCTGGAAGAACAATCCGGAGAAGGTTTTTGGCCTGACCAAGGAGTTCACCGAGAAATATCCCAACACCACGGTGGCCCTGACCAAGGCGCTGATCCGCGCTGCGATGTGGCTCGATGAAAACAACAACGCCAACCGGCCGGAGGCGGTGGAGATCCTGTCGCGGTCCGATTACGTCGGTGCCGACGCCGAGGTGATCGCCAACTCCATGACCGGCACCTTCGAATATGAGAAGGGCGACAGGCGCGAAGTCCCGGATTTCAACGTGTTCTTCCGCCATTTCGCGACCTACCCCTATTATTCCGACGCCATCTGGTACCTGACGCAGATGCGTCGTTGGGGCCAGATCCCGTCCGGCAAGGACGATGCCTGGTACGCGGAAACGGCCCGGTCGGTCTATCTGCCCGACATCTATTTGAAGGCCGCGAAAATGCTGGTCGAAGAAGGCAAGGCCAGGAAAGAAGAGTTTCCCTGGCAGACCGACGGGTACAAGCCGGCCACCTCCGATTTCATCGATGGCGTCACCTATGACGGGCGCCACCCCAACGCATACATCGGCTCCCTCAAGATCGGCTTGAAAGACGATCAGAGGATCGAAGGAGCCGACGTTGTCGGGGGCTGAGGCCGATGCCGTGAAAACGGCGGCGGGCGGGCCTGCGCCAGTCGATGATGCGTTTGCATTGCAAGGGATAGCAATATGACAGAAGCTACCGATATTCTCAGCCAGACGAGCGCGCGACGAGCGGCCCGCAGGGAAGCGCTGTTTCAGCGCATCAACAGGGCCGCCGTCTGGCTGAATGCTTTCGGCCTTGGCTGGCTGACGCCAATTCTGCGGATATTGGCGGGAGATAGCCTCTCCGAACAACTCACCGAATTGAAGAAGGTGCTGATCATCCCGCTGGCGGGTATCCTGGCATTCCTGCTCGCATGGGGCGTGCTTGCCCCGAAGGTGCAGACGTCGCTTGGCGCCATTCCCGGCCCCGTCGAGGTGGCGCAGCAGGCCAAGTCGCTCTGGGCCGATCACCTTGCCGAGCGCCGTAAGGCTGCGGCCTTTTACGAGCGTCAGGATGCACGCAATGCCAAGCTGATCACGGAAGGAAAGGCGGATCAGGTCAAGGATCGCACCTATACCGGGCGCCCGACCTACGTCGATCAGATCATCACTTCGCTTTTCACCGTTGGTTTGGGCTTTGTCATTGCGACCGCCATCGCCGTCCCGCTCGGTATCGCCTCGGGGCTTTCACGCACGTTCAATGGCGCCATCAATCCTCTGATCCAGATTTTCAAACCGGTTTCCCCACTCGCATGGTTGCCGATTGTCACGATGATTGTCTCGGCGCTTTATACCGACACGTCGGACCTGCTTCCGAAATCGCTGGTCATTTCCGCCGTCACGGTGACGCTCTGCTCGCTGTGGCCGACCCTGATCAATACGGCTCTCGGTGTCGCCTCGATCGACAAGGATCTCGTTAATGTCGGCAAGGTGCTGCAGCTTTCGACGGCGACGACGATCCGCAAGCTGGTGCTTCCCTCAGCCCTGCCGCTGATTTTCACCGGCCTGCGCCTGTCGCTCGGTGTCGGCTGGATGGTGCTGATCGCCGCGGAGATGCTTGCGCAGAATCCGGGCCTTGGGAAATTTGTCTGGGACGAATTCCAAAACGGCTCGTCCTCGTCGTTGGCCCGCATCATGGTGGCGGTCCTCACCATCGGCATTATCGGCTTCATGCTGGATCGCGTCATGTATGCGCTACAGCAGGCCTTCACCTTTTCCTCCAATCGTTAAGGGGCCGGCATGCCAATTCTCGAAGCAAGCGACGTTTGCAAGTCCTTCGGTACGGGGAAGGGCCACAACGAGGTTCTCGCCAATGTGGACCTGAAGGTGGAGGAAGGCGAGTTTGTCGCGATTGTCGGCTTTTCAGGGTCCGGCAAGTCGACATTGATTTCTCTGCTCGCGGGCCTCTCCGTGCCGGACAGCGGCGCGCTCCTTTTCAAAAACCGGGAAGTAACAGGCCCCGAGCCGGAGCGTGGGGTTGTCTTTCAGTCCTATGCGCTGATGCCGTGGCTCACCGTGCAGGGCAATGTGGCGCTCGCGGTTAACAGCGTTCACAAGGCGAAGCCGAAGCGCGAAAGGCG
This sequence comes from Phyllobacterium phragmitis, assembly GCF_002980495.1. Taxonomy (GTDB): domain Bacteria; phylum Pseudomonadota; class Alphaproteobacteria; order Rhizobiales; family Rhizobiaceae; genus Paramesorhizobium; species Paramesorhizobium phragmitis. The sequence continues at coordinate 36,304 of NZ_PVBR01000003.1, read as the reverse complement.
CGAGCTGGTCAGCCGGTATATTGAAATGGTGGGGCTCGCCCATGCGGTTGACCGCAAGCCGGCAGAATTGTCGGGAGGCATGCGCCAGCGTGTCTCGGTCGCCAGGGCGCTCGCCATGCAGCCCGAAGTGCTTCTGCTCGACGAACCGCTTTCCGCGCTCGACGCGCTGACGCGGTCGAAGCTTCAGGACGAATTCGCCGAGATCTGCGAAAGGGAAAAGAAGACGATCGTTCTCATCACCAATGACGTGGACGAGGCCATCCTGCTTGCCGATCGCATCATACCTTTGACGCCGGGCCCCGGAGCCACACTCGGCAAGAGCTTCAAGGTCGATATTCCGCGTCCGCGCGATCGCGGCGAGCTCAATTCCAATCCCGAATTCGTCCGCATCCGCGCGGAGGTGACGGAATATCTGATCGATCTCGGTACCAGCCGGTCCGGCGAGGGCGCACGGCTGATCGATCTGCCGAATGTCGTGCCGATCACCCAAAAACCCCAGCCGGATAAACTGCCCGCCGCCTATGCCCAAAAGGCACGCTCCACGGTGGAAAAAGGCTATGTCGAGTTTTTCGAGGTAAGCAAGGTATACCCGACGCCGAAGGGTCCGCTGACGGTTGTCGACGGCTTCGACATGAAGATGAAAAAGGGCGAGTTCGTCTCCATCATCGGTCATTCGGGCTGCGGCAAGTCCACTGTTCTGTCGATGGTCGCCGGCCTCAATCCGATTACATCGGGGGGCATCATCCTCGACAATCGCGAAGTGAGCGGAGCGGGTCCCGACCGTGCCGTCGTGTTCCAGGCGCCTTCGCTCATGCCGTGGCTCACCGCCCGCGAGAATGTCGCCCTCGGCGTTGACAAGGTCTACCCCAAAGCCTCGCCGGGCGAGCGAAAGGATATCGTCGAATACTATCTCGCGCGCGTCGGTCTCGGAGATGCCATGCACAGGTTTGCCGCTGATCTTTCCAACGGCATGAAGCAGCGTGTCGGCATCGCCCGGGCCTTTGCGCTCTCGCCGAAGCTTCTGCTTCTCGACGAGCCTTTCGGCATGCTCGACAGCCTGACGCGGTGGGAGTTGCAGGAAGTGTTGATGGATGTCTGGAAGCGCACCAAGGTGACGGCGATCTGCGTGACCCACGACGTCGACGAGGCCATTCTTCTCGCTGACCGCGTGGTGATGATGTCGAACGGACCGAATGCCCGGATCGGTAACATCATGGAAGTGGACCTGCCGCGGCCGAGAACCCGCAAGCAACTGCTCGCCCACCCCGATTACTACGCCTATCGCGAGGAACTTCTCGATTTTTTGGAAGCCTATGAAGGTGGCGCCAATCCTGACGAAGATCAGCTTTGCTCGATCAAGGAAAGGCGTCTTGCACGCATTGCCCGCCAGAAGGTGGTCCGCACGGAAGCGGCGGAATAGGAGGAACAACATGGTAAAACAGAAACTCGTCGTCGTCGGCGCCGGCATGGCCTCCGGGCGTATGCTCGAACATCTTTTCGAGGTAGCGCCCGGCGCTTTCGACGTGACGCTCTTCGGGGCCGAACCGCGCGGAAACTATAACCGCATCATGTTGTCGCCGGTGCTCGCCGGCGAGAAGACCTACGAGCAGATCGTCACGCATGACGCCGACTGGTATGCCTCAAACGGTGTCAACTGCCGCTTCGGTGAGACGGTCACCAGGATCGATCGCCAGAACAAGTTCATCACCACCGCGAAGGGCGAAACACCCTACGACAAATTGGTGGTAGCCACCGGCTCCGCGCCGTTCATCATCCCCATAGTGGGCAAGGATCTGCCCGGCGTGCGCGCCTTCCGCGATCTCGACGATGTCGATGCCATGGTGGAGGCGGCGGGCAAGCCCAATGCGAAGGCAGTGGTGATCGGCGGCGGTCTTCTGGGCCTGGAGGCGGCGGCGGCGCTTCGCTTGCGTGGCATGGAGGTGGTCGTTCTCCACCTGATGGGTCATTTGATGGAACGCCAACTCGATCCGGCGGCGGGCTATCTCCTGCAGAAAGAGCTTGAGGGCAGGGGGATCAAGGTCCACTGCAAGGCGCAGACCACGGCGATCCTCGGCAAGGATCGCGTCGAGGCGGTGGGGCTTGATGACGGCACCGTCTATCCAGCCGACATCGTGGTGATGGCGGTCGGCATTCGCCCGGAAGTGCGCGTCGCGACCGATGCGGGCCTCTATGTCGAGCGCGGCATCGTCGTCAATGACCAGATGGTATCGTCTGACCCGGACATTCTTAGCCTCGGCGAGTGCGTCGAGCATGAGCGCATCTGCTACGGCCTCGTCGCCCCGCTCTATGACATGGCCAAGGTGGCGGCGAAGACGCTTCTCAAGCAGGACGCCGCCTTCCGTCCGGTGGAAACCGCGACGCAGCTGAAAGTCACCGGCGTCAGCCTTTATTCCGCCGGCGATTTCGCAGATAGCGACGACCGTCAGGAGATCGTGCTGCGCGATGCGAGCGCGGGCATCTACAAGCGGTTGGTGCTGAAGGAAAACCGCATCCTCGGCGCCGTGCTTTACGGCGAAACCGGCGATGGCGCGTGGTTCTTCGACCTGTTGCGTAAACAGACCGATGTCTCGGAAATGCGCGACACGCTTATCTTCGGCCAGGCCTATCAGGGAGGCGCCCCCCTGGACCCTATGGCGGCCGTTGCAGCCTTGCCAGATGATGCGGAAATCTGCGGCTGTAACGGCGTGTGCAAAAGCACGATCACTTCGACCATCACAGCCAAGGGCCTGACCTCGCTCGACGATGTCAGGGCGCACACCAAGGCGTCCGCCTCCTGCGGCTCCTGCACCGGGCTGGTCGAACAGCTCATGAAGCTGACGCTCGGCGATGCCTACAACCCCGCCGCCGTCACGCCGATGTGCACCTGCACGGATCTGGGCCATGACGATGTGCGCCGGCTGATCAAGGCCAAGGGGCTGAAGACCATTCCCGCCGTCATGCAGGAACTGGAATGGAAGACGTCCTGCGGCTGCGCCAAATGCCGCCCGGCGCTCAATTATTATCTCGTCTGCGACTGGCCGGATGAATATGCCGATGATTACCAGTCGCGCTACATCAACGAGCGCGTCCACGCCAACATCCAGAAGGACGGCACCTATTCGGTCGTGCCGCGCATGTGGGGCGGTGTGACCAACGCTAAAGAACTGCGCGCCATCGCCGATGTGGTGGACAAGTTCAACGTGCCGTTGGTCAAGGTGACGGGCGGCCAGCGCATCGACCTGCTCGGCATCGAGAAGGAGGATCTTCCCGCTGTCTGGGCCGATCTGGGGCAGGCGGGGTTCGTCTCAGGCCAGGCCTATGCCAAGGGCTTGCGCACGGTGAAAACCTGCGTCGGCTCCGACTGGTGCCGCTTCGGCACGCAGGATTCAACGGGCTTCGGCATCCGCATCGAGAAATTCATGTGGGGGTCGTGGACCCCGGCCAAGCTGAAGCTGGCGGTCTCGGGCTGCCCACGCAATTGCGCCGAGGCGACCTGCAAGGACATTGGCGTTATCTGCGTCGATTCAGGCTACGAGATCCATTTCGCCGGCGCAGCGGGCCTCGATATCAAGGGCACCGACGTGCTGGGGTTGGTGAAGACCGAGGACGAGGCGTTGGAGCATATCGTGGCGCTGACGCAGATGTATCGCGAGCAGGGCCGTTATCTCGAACGCATCTACAAATGGGCAAAGCGCATCGGCCTTGAAGAGATTCGCCGCCAGATCATGACCGATCACGACAAGCGCAAGATGTATTACGAGCGCTTCGTCTTTTCCCAGAAATTCGCCCAGGTCGATCCCTGGTCCGAGCGCGTCTCGGGCAAGGACAAGCATGAGTTCAAGCCGATGGCGACGGTGGAATATGCCGGAGCGGCGGAATAGTGCTGACGGATTTGCCAGGCGCCCTCGTCCTTCGAGGCTTCGTTCCCCCTTCGACAAACTCAGGGTCCACTATGCACCTCAGGATGAGGGCTACTGCGACGTCCTTCATCCTCATCCTGAGGTACGAATGAAGCGAAGCGAAATGAGCCTCGAGGGACGAGGATGAAGGACATGATGGAAATGAGAAAAGAGCAAGCGATGAACTGGATCGAAATCGGCGAACTCTCGGATATCCCGCTGCGTGGCGCGCGCTGCGTGAAGACGCCGCAGGGCAAGATCGCGGTGTTCCGCACGGCGGAGAATGATGTCTTCGCGATCGAAGACCACTGTCCACACAGGGGTGGCCCGCTCAGCCAAGGCATCGTCCATGGCCGCGCCGTCACCTGCCCGCTGCACAATTGGGTGATTTCGCTGGAGACCGGCAGGGCGCTGGGCGCGGACGAGGGCGAGGTGCGGACAATCCCCGTGCGCAACGAAGATGGAAAACTCTTCATCGCGCTCGAAAGCCTGATGCTGGCAGCCGCGGAATGATGACGGCAGAGGTCAAGACAGCCTGTCCTTATTGCGGCGTCGGCTGCGGCGTCATTGCCAGCGTTGCGGATGATGGGGCGGTCAGCGTGAAGGGCGATCCGGATCATCCGGCCAATTTTGGGCGGCTCTGTTCCAAGGGTTCGGCGCTGGCCGAAACGCTCGATCTCGACGGACGGCTGCTTTATCCCGAAATTAGCCCCTCACCCTTACCCTCTCCCCGTGAAGAACGGGGGGAGGGGGGCATCGGTGTTGCTTCCCATCTTTCTTCTTCTGTGCCTGGCTCAAAAGAAATGGCGACAATATCTATGTCCCCCTCTCCCCGCGTGCGGGGAGAGGGTAAGGGTGAGGGGCAAGCGCGGCATTCCAACCGCGCGACGTGGGACGAGGCGCTTGATCTCGTGGCGCGGAAATTCTCTGAGGCAATTGCCGAGCATGGGCCGGATTCCGTGGCGTTCTATGTTTCCGGTCAGTTGCTGACCGAGGATTATTATGCGGCCAACAAGCTGATGAAGGGCTTCATCGGCACCGCCAATATCGACACCAATTCCCGACTGTGCATGGCCTCGTCGGTGGCAGGTCACAGGCGCGCCTTCGGTTCGGATACGGTGCCGGGCGTTTATGAGGATCTGGAAGAGGCCGATCTCATCATCCTCACCGGCTCCAATCTCGCCTGGTGCCATCCGGTCCTCTACCAGCGGATCGCCAGCGCCAAGGAAAAGCGTCCGGCGATGAAGATCGTGGTCATCGACCCGCGTCGCACCATGACCTGCGATATCGCCGACATGCATTTGAGCGTTCGCCCGGATGGCGATGTGGCGCTGTTCAACGGTCTGTTGGCGCATCTCGCCCGCAGTCCGGCGATGGATGATGATTTCATCCGCGACCATACGAACGGTTTTGCCGAAGCGCTTGCGGCGGCGCAAAAAGGCGAGGCTGAGACCCACGCGCTCACTGGCCTTTCCATCGAGGAAATCATCGCGTTCTACCGGCTGTTCGAGACCACGCAGAAGGTCGTCACTTGCTATAGCCAGGGCGTCAACCAGTCCTCATCCGGTACGGACAAGGTGAACGCCATCATCAATTGCCATCTGGCGACAGGGCGCATCGGCAGGCCGGGCATGGGGCCGTTTTCGCTTACCGGCCAACCGAACGCCATGGGTGGGCGCGAGGTCGGCGGGCTCGCCAATATGCTCGCCGCCCATATGGAAATCGAAAAGCCTGAGCATCGCGAGCGCGTCCAGCGTTTCTGGAATGCGCCTGCCATCGCCCAAAAGCCCGGCCTCAAGGCCGTGGACATGTTCAAGGCCGTGGCTGATGGGCGGATCAAGGCGCTGTGGATCATGGGCACCAATCCCGTGGTTTCCATGCCTGATGCCGATAGCGTGGCCGAGGCGATCCGCAATTGCCCGTTTGTTGTCGTCTCCGACATCATGCGCGACACCGACACGACGCAATATGCCCATGTGCTGCTTCCGGCGGCGGGCTGGGGCGAAAAGGACGGCACGGTCACCAATTCCGAACGGCGGATTTCCCGCCAGCGCCCCTTCCTGCCGCTCCCCGGCGAGGCGCGCGGCGATTGGCGCATCATCTGCGATGTGGCGAAGCGCATGGGGTTTGGCGAGGCTTTCGCATTCGAGAACCCGGCGCAGATTTTTGCAGAACATGCGGCGCTTTCGGGTTTTGAGAATGGGGGGGAGCGCGATTTCGATATTGGGGATTATGCGAGGATTTCTGACGCCGTTTATGAAACGTTGAAGCCCTTCCAATGGCCCGCAACTGCCCGAGGCACCCCCCTCTGGCTTGCCAGCCATCTCCCCCACAAGGGGGGAGATCAGGCCTTCATAGATGCTGGCCCCAAATCACAAGCGTTGAAAGGTAAGCACCAACATTTGCGTCAGCCAATCTCCCCCCTTGTGGGGGAGATGCCCGGCAGGGCAGAGGGGGGTGCCTCGCGCTTTTTCGCCAATGGCCGCTTCTATACCCCGGATCACAAAGCGCGCTTCATCGCGGTTCGAGCGATGGCGACGGAGCGTGTCCATGCAGCGTACCCGCTGGTTCTCAACACTGGACGGATCCGCGACCAGTGGCACACCATGACGCGAACGGCCAAAAGCGCCCGGCTGTCCGCCCACCTTGCCGAGCCATTCGCCGAGATCAATCCGGCGGATGCAAGAGCGCTCGGGGCTGGCGATGCGACGCTTATCCGCATCGCCAGCCCTCACGGCAAGATCGTCGTCCGCGCTCTGATCACGGCCCGGCAACCGCGTAGTTCTATCTTTGTGCCGATCCACTGGACGGACCAATTTGCCTCCAATGCCCGCGTCGATGTGCTGGTGCCATCAATCACCGATTCGGTTTCCGGTCAGCCCGCGTTGAAGCATGTCGGGGTTTCCGTAGAGCCATACGCCACGGCTTCCTACGGCTTCGCGGTGTCGATGAACCGGCCAATACCCGACAACGCCGATTATTTCGCCATCGCCAAGGTCGATCATGGCTTCCGCATGGAATGCGCCTTTGCCGAGCAGCCGGGAGGCTGGGAGGCATGGTGCCGGGAAACCTGGCGGCTCCCGGATGAACTGGAGGCGCTCGCCTATTTCGACCGGGAAAATGGCGATAGCCGGATTGCCTTTTTCGACGGGGAACAGCTTATGCTCGCCTTTTATGCCGCGCGCCAGCCGGTGGCCGTTTCGCGCACATGGGCCGTCACGCAGCTTGGCATAGCGCATACGGAGATCCGTCGCCGCATCGCGGTGATGGCCGGACGGCCCGGGGCGGATCAGCCGGATTCTGGCGCCATCGTCTGCTCATGCTTTTCCGTCGGCATCAACCAGATCGTGGCGGCCATCGATAATGGTTGCCGCTCGGTGCAGGAGGTCGGCACCGCCCTCAATGCCGGAACCAATTGCGGGTCATGCCGCTCCGAAATCAGGGAGATACTGGATGCGCGTCATCGAAAACACCCGGTTCAGGCGGCCGAGTAATACAGCCGACGGCCGATCGCGGATTGCTCCTCTATCCGTCCTCCCGCTGTTCATATCGCTGAAGGGAAAAAGGGCCTTGATTGCCCACGGGTCGGCAGCCGCCGCCTGGAAGGCGGAGCTGCTGGTGATGAGCGGCGCAATGGTGGAGGTTCATGCGACAGACGATCTCTGCGAAGAGATGATCGGGCTCCTGGCGGCGCACGGACCCGGCAAGATTTTCCATCGCAATTCTTCCTGGCAAAGCGCCGATTGGCCTGCCTTCGCTATTGCCATCGCGGACGCCGCGAGTGACGATGAGGCGGCGGCCTTCGCCAGCGCGGCAAGGACGGCCGGTGTTCCCTTCAATGTCATCGATAGACCGGCCTATTGCCAGTTCCAGTTCGGCTCGATCGTCAACCGGTCGCCGGCAGTGATCAGCATTTCGACGGATGGCGCAGCCCCAATCCTGGCGCAGGCGATCCGCCGCAGGATCGAGGCCGTGCTACCGCAATCACTCTCCGCTTGGACCGACCTGGCGCAAAGCCTGCGCATGGCGGTGGTGGAGCGGCTCGCGCCCGGTGAGGGCAGGCGGCAATTCTGGGAGCGCTTCGTCGATCGTGCCTTCACCGCGGAAGAAGCACCTTCCCGGCGGGACGAACAGCTTTTCCTGGAGGAATTGTCATCCGGGGCAGGCCGTACTGAGCCTACGCATACGACGATCATTGAGGTGAAGTCGCACGACGCGGAGCTTTTACCACTGAAGGCGGTGAGGGCGCTGCAGGCGGCCGAAATCATCCTGTTCGACGAGGGCATCTCGACGGATATCCTGCAACTTGCCCGTCGCGAGGCAAAACGGGTTGCGGCAACCGGCTCCAGCAAGCCGCCGCAACATCTGATGGCAATGGTCCGCGAGGGCGGCCAGCGGGTGGTATGGCTCAAATCCGACGAATTTGGATCAGCACATGAGACCGCGGCTCAATTGCAAAGAACCGGCATCGCAGTGAACATTATTCCCGGAATCGCAGCAATCCCGGCTGACGATCAGCGGATCGTCGCAAACTCCAGGTTTTGATCGTGTATAGCAATGCGCTCCCGCTAGGACGGGAGCGCAAGAATTGAAGTCGTTTAACCGCTCCGGGTTCTAGACAGCGATCTTGCCGCCGCCCTGCTTGGTGATGGCGACGACCGAGGGGCGCACCGGCATGCCGTCGCGGAAATCAGGCCAGCGGGTCGAGAGATCCTCGTAATAGGACGGACGACCGTGGCCGTCCCAGTCGTCTCCACCATCGGCCGGATGCTGTACCGCGACAAAGGCGGTCTCATCATCGGGCGTGAACAGCGGTCCGCACATCTCGGCGCCGACCGGAACCCGGAAGAACAGCTTCGACGTGGCGCGGGCTTCACCCTGCGTATCGACAGCCCACAGACCATCGGTGCGACCGGTCGCCTTGTTGCTGTTGCCATCGGTGGAAACCCACAGACGCCCGGCTGCATCCACGGCGCAATTGTCCGGCATGCCGAACCAGCCGTTCTTCGTCGTCTCGGTCGAGAAGGTCGCGCCGACATCGGCAATGGACGGGTCGCCGCATTTCAGCAGCACTTCCCATTTGCCCGTGGTGGCGGCGAAATCGCCATCGGCTTCCATGATCTCGATGATATGGCCGAAGGCGTTCTTGGCGCGCGGATTGGCGGCATCGACCTGTTCGTCGGTGCGCTTGGTGTTGTTGGTCAGCATGACATAGACCGTGCCGGTGACGCCATTGGGCTGGATGTCCTCTGGACGGTCCATCTTGGTGGCGCCCAGAAGATCGCCGGAACGCCGCGTCTCGATCAGCACGTCGGCCTGGCTCTGGAAACCGTTTTCGGCAGTCAGCGGACCCTGGCCGAAGACGAGCGGCATCCATTCCACGGTGCCGTCCTCGGAGAATTTGGCGACATAAAGCGTGCCTTCATCGAGCAGGTCCATATTGGCGGCGCGATCGTCGGGATTGAACTTGCCCGCCGTCACGAATTTATAGACATAGTCGAAGCGCTCGTCATCGCCGAGATAGAAGACGACGCGGCCATCCTTGCTGACGATCGATTCCGCGCCTTCATGCTTGACGCGGCCAAGCGCGGTGCGCTTTTTCGGCATGGCGTTGGGATCGAGCGCGTCGACCTCGACCACCCAGCCGAAGCGGTTGGCTTCGTTCGGCTCCTTGGAGACGTCGAAGCGATCATAGTAGTTCGCCCATTCGTAAGAGCCGTTGGGGATGCCGAGGCGCTCATAATTGGCGGCTTCGCGATGACCTGCCGGCAGTTCGCCGCTGAAATAGCCGTGAATGTTCTCTTCGGCCATGATGTAGGTGTTCCAGGGCGTGACACCGCCAGCGCAATTATTGACGGTGCCGAAGACTCGTGTGCCGGTCGCGTCAGCACTGGTCTTCAACCTGTCGTTGCCGGCCGCCGGGCCGGACAGCATCATCTCGGTATTGACGGTGATGCGGCGGTTATAGGGGCTGCTGAGCACGGGCTGCCACTTGCCGTCGACCTTCTCGATCTCGACGATCGTGCCGCCATGGGCCGCGAGCTCGATATCGACCTGATCCTTGGTGAGCGGGTTCTGCTTGATCTTGCCATCCGCGACGGTGACGAGACCGGCAAACATCAGATGCGGGTTGGTATATTCGTGGTTGACCACGAGCAGGCCATGGGTGGCGGAACCCTCGAGAGGGATATAGCCGACATAATCATTGTTGTAGCCGAACTGCCTGGCCTGCGCCTCGGCGGTCTGCTTGGTCGGATCGAATGCGGGCGCATCGGGGAAAAGCGGGTCGCCCCAGCGCAGCAGCACATCGGCATCATAGCCTTCGGCGACATGATGATTGGCATCGACGCCGGCTTCGACTTCCCTAAACGAGAAGGCGGAGCCCGTATCTGCCTTGGCATCCTCGGCGGTCAGGAGCGCCAGCGGGCTGACCGTTGCCGCGATGGCGGAAACCGCGAGCGAGCCCTGAAGAAAACCGCGCCGCGAAAAACGCGTGCTGATGATCTCGCCCATGGTCGGGTTGTCGGTCGGGTTGCGCGGTGCGCTGTCGGCGTCCTCCAGCTGGCTTGTCTTAAACAGGGCTTGCTGTGAAACGTGTTCGTTCATCTGGCTATCCTCAATATGAAAAACGGCTCCAGTTTAGAGCGTTTTCAAACTGTAGGAGCCGCATGTAACACCCAGATGAACCTCCGGGCTCTTTCCAGCCATTATCGTTTGCCCTGCGGGGGATAGGAATAAAGCGTTCCCGAGCGGTCGATATGGACGATCATCGCCGTTTCCGCGGCATCGGGCTCTTTCTGACGGATGCAGTCGAGAATGGCGTGATGTTCACGCAGCGTTACCTTTTCCTTGCCGGTCCAGATCAGCATTTCAGTATGATATTCGAACAACCAGTTGAGCAAGGATTCGCTCAAGGCCTCCAGCATCGGATTGCCCGATATGGCTGCAATCTTGCGGTGAAAGGCGAGGTCATCGGCGATGAACATGCGCGGATCACCGAAATGGCCCTCCTGGCGCGCCAGGATCTCCTCCAGCTCACGGATATCGGTTTCGCCAGCGCGCTCCGCTGCCAGACGGACGAGGCCCCGCTCGTAGAAACGCCTTGTTTCCTTCAGATGATCCAGCGCTTCGGGCGTGGTCGAGATCAGCATCCTCGCCACCACATCGATCTGCTTGAACATGGTGCGGGCGGTCAGTTCGCTGACCCTGGCGCGTTCGCCATGCGACACCACGATCAGCCCCATATTGTGCAATGTCTGCATCGCCTCGCGAATGGCGGGCCGCCCTACGCCGAAACGCTCCATCAGATCGCGTTCGGAAGGCATGAGGTCGCCTGGGCCAAGCTCGCCGCTGGCGATCAGATCGCGCAAGCGATCGAAAACCTCGTCGGAGAGCTTTCGCCGGACTATGCGTTCATCGTGCTGCGTCATTCAGTTCGACGGCCTCCTCGACAAGAGAATCCGTTGGGAATCACTGCGTATGATTCATATCGTCATATAAACATAGGCCGGTCAGGCTTATAGCCCAATCCCGCGTTTGTTTTCGCCGCGCTTTCAAACGCCGGATGCTCCCCGGCAAAGCCGCATGCGCGCTACCGCATAGGGTGGCAGTGACAGGCTGCCTGCCACGCAGTCCTGCTCTGCTTCATCGAAGGTCGCGCCGAAATTTTCCGCGTGCAGCACCGATACAGCAACCGGCTTGGAGCCATGATCGTTGTAAAATTCCACCTGCTGCACCGCTGGTGTGAGATTGGTAATGAAGAGGGCTCGGCTGCCGTCGTGTTCATCGGCTGCCAGCGCCAGCACGCGTGCCTGATCGGACGAGCGGCATTTGGGTGCGCTCTTGCCCGACAATCTGCATAGCTCCCGAAGAACCGAATGGATCGGCAGTATTCGAGATTGTTTGCTGCTCAAGATCCCGAGCGGTCCGGTCAGCGCCGCTGGAACCATGGAGGCAATGTCGTGATCGGCGACACGCGCGGCATAACCCAGCATCCATGCGGCGGCAAACAGCCCCCGCTGCCGCGGGTCTGTTCGCACCATTGTAACGCGCCGGCCGTCCGGGTTTGCCATCGTATGCGTGCCATAAGGGTTCTGCCGCATCGGGATCGAGCAGAGGCCGAGGCGATAGGTCGTGCCATTCCCGATGATGGCGCGGGCAGAGCGGAAAATGTCGGGCAAAGTCTCCAGTGTCTCCATGACGGAGATATCGTCGGCGGCATGGACGATCGGGTTTGTGCCGTGGGTGACGAAATCCAGCATATCAACCGGCGGACGCTTGCGGTTCAACTCGGTGAAATAGCTGAACATGCCGCCGCCGAGAGGCGTATCGGGAAATACACGGCGCGCAGCATTGTAGATATGGCTAAGGGAAGGGCATTCCGGCCATTCGCTGCCCGGTGGTGTCGATTGCCGGTCGACCGAAGGACAGACGGCGAGAGCGGCGAGCTTGAGGCCGGCGGTTTGCACCATCGTGGCAAGCCCGGAGAATTCTTCCGTCAGGTCGCCCTCACAGGCCACGACATATTCGAGCGTGACCGGACAACCGGCTTCCCGCTGCAAATGGGCGAAAGCCTCCAGTTCGCCGGGGCCATGCCCAACTGTCGGATCGAAATGCAAAAGCAGGAATTGCGGGGCGAGGTCTTGCAAAGCCGCAATGCCGTCCATGGTGGCGGCAAGTTCGTCGGGCTCGATGAGCAGGCCGATTTCGGGGTGCCTTGGTGCGGAATCCGCCTCGCTGATCGCGATCGTGACCGGGCCGTCGCGCGCGGGAGCCGCCGGTGCATTGTCTTGCGTCGTGATCCGCAAATCGACGGCCTGCCGGCTCTCTTGGCCAGCCGACATCACATAGGGCCATGGCAGCGCCAGCGGGCGGACATAGGTCTTGTAGGAGGCATCGGACCAGTTGCGCTGATCCTCCATCTCGAAAACGTCACCGGCAAAGCTGCAAATGGCGGTGATGCCCTCAGCCACCTGGTGCGTCAGTGCGCTGATTTCCTTGAAGGGCTGCCACGGTTCGATCAGATCGGGGAAAGCCGTCTCCTGCAAGGAACCGTCATTATGTCCAACCGCCACAGGCCTGCCGGCGACATTGAGGATGGGATGCAGCACGCAGAAGCCGCAGCGGTTGGTGGTGAAATCCTTGTCGGGCGTGGCGATGGCTTCGAAAACGAGGCGCCCGTCGCAATGTCCTGAGATGCGGGCCTCGTAGGCGAGCGTACCGCCGCAATCGGCGCGGTAGCGCACCGTGAAACGATCAGGCTCCTGTTCGATGACGAGGCCGCTTATCTCAGAGGCGTAGGTGCCCCAGTTCTCGTCGCGCACCACATAGGATATGGCGCGCAGAATCTCATGGCCGCGAAAACGGATATAGCGGAGATTTCCATCGACCAGCTCTGCTGAAAGATCGCCGGCGCGAAGCTGCCTGAACGTCTGCGGCGGTTCTTCCGTGCCGTAGAGTGCGATTGCTTCGCTCAGACCGGCGGACATCATGCCATCCGCCTCACATCTATTGCTTTCTGATCGGCGGCGGCGGATTCATACGCCGCGAAAACCAGCGCCATGGTCTTCAGATTGTCGGCACCTGACGTTTCCGGCTCATGCCCACTGTTGAGGCAATCGGTCCAGTGCCGTTCGATGTTGAACACGCTTTCCTGGATGTTGTGCCATGGCCGTCTCGCCCAGGCGTGGAGCTTCGGCGACACGTCGAGCGTTTGCGTTTGGCCATCGGCATGAACGATCATCTGGTAGTTCGCTCCGAGCCGCAGCGTTCCCTTGCTGCCGTCGATCTCGACCAGCGTTTGCGGGAAAAGCTCCTCGGGCTGCTGCGTTGCATAGCTGCAATCGCATATGCTGGTCGCGCCGGTTTCGTGGTCCAGCAAGATGGTGGCGACGTCCTCGCCGCGAATGGCGGGATTGACCCGGCGCGTCGTCGCGCTCAACTGCGCCACATCGCCAAACAGGAAACGGGCGATATCGAGGATATGGATGCCGAGATCCTGGATGATGAAGCGTTCCTCGGTAGCGAGATAGGGCTGGCCGGAAAAGACATCATAGGCGGAGCGGAACGATACCCGCCCCCAGAAGATGTCTCCCAGTGTCCCGGCATCGAGCACCGCACGGACGGCTCTTATCGGCGATTGCCAACGGAAATTCTCATGCACCATGAGTGGCACGTCAGCGGTCTTGCACGCATCCACCATGGCCTGCGCATCACTAAGCGTTTCCGCGAACGGCTTCTGGCATATCACGGCAACGCCCGCCTTTGCCGCCAGTTCGACCAGCGGGCGGTGCGTGGCAACGGTCGTGGCGATATCGACGAAATCCAGTTTTTCGCTGGCGAGCATTTTCGCTGCATCGGTATAGAGATTGGCGATGCCGAACTTTTCGCCGGCCTCTTTGAGCCGCTTTTCGTCACGATCGCATAAGGCGACGATTTCGGCGCCTTCGATTTCCTGCCATGCATGGAGATGATTGTGGGCGAAGAAGCCGCAACCGATCAGGCCGCCTTTTTGCTTTACCCTAGCCATCATCAGCCTCCCACCGCCGCTTGGCTCTGCAGGGCGATGCGCTGCTGCATGCGGCGCTGGAACTGATCGACCACGACGGCGGCGATGATGACGAGCCCCTTGATGACGATCTGCCAGAACGAGCTGACGCCCATCATGACGAGGCCGTCGGAGAGAATACCGATGACGAAGGCGCCGACGATGGTCCCGCCGATCTTGCCGCGCCCGCCGGACATCGATGTGCCGCCGAGCACGGCGGCGGCGATGGCGTTCAACTCGAATGTCTCGCCGGTCGCCGGATGGGAAGCGACCAGTTCCGAAGAAATGATCAGCCCGACGATGGCCGCGCAGAAGCCGGAGAACATGTAGACGAACATCTTGACTCTGGTGACGCGGACGCCTGACAAGGCAGCGGCCCGCTCATTGCCGCCCACCGCATAGATCTGGCGGCCGAGCGGCGTGCGCGCGGCGAGATAGGCGGCCGCGAGGCCGACCACGACCAGCAGCCAGATCGAGATCGGTATGCCGAGAAACGTGCCGGAACCGAGGATCGGAAATCCCGTCGTGCCCAGTTCGGGATTGCCCACCAGATTTGGGAACGTGCGCCCGTCGGAGGAGAGCAGCGCCAGGCCACGGGCGACATAGAGGACCCCAAGCGTCGCGATGAAGGGTGCGACGTTGAGCCTGGTGATGAGAAGGCCATTGATCGCGCCGACGACAACGCCCAGCGCGAGCGTGATCATGATGATCTCGATGACGTTGAAATAGACGGTATAGCCGATGCCGAGATCCAGCCCGTTGAGGATCAGCCCGCCGGCGACCATGCCGGACAGGCCGACGATCGAACCGACGGAAAGGTCGATGCCGCCGGTGATGATCACGAAGGTCATGCCGATCGCCAGGAATGCGTTCAACGCCACATGCTTCGACATGATCATCATGTTGGCGGTGCTGAGAAAATTCGGCGCGGCAAAGGAAAAGAAGATGATGACGGCGATGAGCGCGATGAAGGTGCGCAGATGCAGGAGCATCATCAGCATCGACGAGGAATTATAGGCGCTGGCCGGTCTTGCTAGCGTGGCGCTCATTGGGCAAGCTCCATTTTATGGGTTGTAACGTCATGGCCGATGCTGGACGCGGCGACGATGGCTTCTTCGGTGGCGTGCGCGCGGTCGAATTCGCCGGTGATCTGGCCTCCGGACATGACGATGATGCGGTCCGACAGCGCCATCACCTCTTCGAGGTCTGACGTGACGAACAGGATACCCAGCCCGTCGGCGGCGAGCTTGCGCATGGTGCGGAACACCTCGGCCTTGGCGCCGACATCGATGCCGCGGCTGGGCTCGTCCATGAGAAGGACCTTCGGCCCGGTCATCAGCGCCTTGCCGATCACTACCTTCTGCTGGTTTCCGCCCGATAGCGATGCGACCTCGTGATCCGGACTGGCGATCTTGATGGCGAGGTCGCTGACGAAACGCTGGACCGCCGAGCGCTCCTTGCCTCGGTCGATATGGATGCCGCGCACATAATTCCACAGGCTTGCCAGAGTCATGTTGTCGCTGATCGACATGATCTGCACGAGACCCTCCGCCTTGCGGTCCTCGGGGATCAGCGCGAGCCCACCGGCGATCCTTGTCGCCACATCGGCTTTTGCCAGTTGCTTGCCCGTGATGAAAATTCTGCCGCCGGCATTCGGATGGCGGCCCATGATACAGTCGAACAGCTCGGTGCGCCCGGCGCCCATCAGCCCGTAGATGCCGACAATCTCTCCCGCCTTGAGCGACAGCGAAACATGATCGACCGTAAAGCCGCCGCCCTGGCGGGCAAGCGCGATATCCTCGGCTCGGAAAATTTCATCGCCGAACACATGATCCTCGGCCTTGGCATAATCTTTCGAGGCTGCGCCGATCATGCTTTTGACGATCCAGGGAACATCGACATCCTGCATCGACCGCGAACCGGTGATGTTGCCGTCGCGAAGCACGGTGATGTAATCGCCGATGCGCACCAGTTCTTCCAGCCGGTGCGAGATGTAGACGATGGCGACGCCCTGACTTTTCAGCTCCTTGATGACGCGGAACAGGATTTCCACCTCGGCTGCGCTGAGCGCGGAGGTGGGCTCGTCCATGATGAGGATGCGGGCGTCCTGCGACAGCGTCTTGGCGATCTCGACGATCTGCTGTTGCCCGATACGCAAATCCCCGACGATGGCGTCGGGCGGGATGTCGTGTTCGAGCCGCAGCATCAGCTTGCGGGTTTCGTCGCGCATCGCCGCCGCATCGATATCGAAGCCAAGCCGGCAGCGCTCGCGGGTGATGAAGATGTTTTCCGCCACCGTCATGTTGGGAAAGAGGTTCAGTTCCTGAAAGACGATGCCGATGCCATGGCGGATCGCGTCCTGCGTGTTTGCCAGCCGGATCGGCTCGCCATCGAGCAGGATCTCGCCTTCGCTCGGTTGCTCGACGCCGGCGATGATCTTCATCAGCGTCGATTTCCCCGCCCCGTTTTCACCGACAAGCACATTGACGGCACCCCGGCGCACGTCGAAATCCACCGATTTGAGGGCGATCGTGCCGGGATAGACCTTGGTCACCTTGCGGACGCTCAGCGCGGTCTCATGCGCGACTTCGCTCATTGCGCGCCTCCAGTAAGTTTGATCTCGGCAGGCGTAACGAGGATTTCCTGTCCCTGTGCGGGCAGAGTGAATGCGCCTGTCGCTGAGACATGCTGGCCGACGAGATCGTCGCGCGGCAGTTTGGAGAGATTGTTCTCATAGACATATTTGTTCAGCGCCCGGCCGACATTGGCGTATTCGATCTGGTTCTTGAAGGCGCTGAAAGGGATGAACGGCAGCACATCGCGCAGCGACGTACCCTTGATGACCGGGCCCAGTTGGATCTTGGCATCGGCCTTGGTGTCGCCATCCGTATCGACCGAGACGAATGCGGCGCGCGACTTGGTGTTGGCGTCGACGATCTGGCCTTCGAGACGGACGGCGAAGCTCCACGGTGTCTGGACCGGGTTTTCGCTGTGGCCGTATTTCTTGCCGGCGGCCTCCGGGTCTGTCGCTATGAGCGCCCTGACCTCGGTAAAATCATGCGCATTGTCGCGAAAATAAGGTTCGATCTTTTCCGGCCAGGCCTTAGCGATAAATTCATCGGCGTTGAAACCGCCATTGTCGAAGAAGATTTCGACGCCGTTATCCGCCTTTTTGGCCGACGGCTCGTTTTTCTTGATCTTGCAGCCGGTAACGCCCAGCACGATCCCGGCCATGGCGATAGCAGCAAGCATTTTCATGCGCGTGGTCATTTGCGAATTCCATCCGTCATAGCGAAGCACCCCCCTCTGTCCTGCCGGACATCTCCCCCTCAAGGGGGGAGATTGGCTGACACGAACCACGCCTATCGTCCTCCAACGGCAGCGATTGGTGCCGGGCGTTTATGAAGGCGTAATCTCCCCCCCTGAGGGGGAGATGCCCGGCAGGGCAGAGGGGGGTGTTGCCTCACTCAGTCCTTCAGCGCGAAGGTTTCGAGCTTGCCGGCATTGTCTGCGGTGATGAGAACGCAATCCATCAATTGCTTCTCGTCCTCGCCGGTCGAACCCGTCTTCAGATACTTGTCGGCCTGTTCGACGGCGAGTTCCGCCTGGCGATAGGCGGGCTGGAGAACCGTCGCCTTGATGCCGCCTTCAAGGATGGAGTCGCGGACATCATTGCTGCCGTCGAAACCGACGACGATGACATCGGTGCGCTTCGCCGCCTTCAGTGCGGCCCAGGCGCCCATGGCCATGGTGTCGTTGCCGGATATCACGCCCTTGATATCCGGATTGGCCTGCAGGATGGATTCCATCTTGGAGAAGGCTTCCGTCTGGCTCCAGTTGGCGGACTGGCGCGATACCATCTTCATGTCAGGATATTGGTCGATGATATCGTGATAGCCTTTGGAGCGGATGCCGGCATTGATGTCGGCTTCACGGCCGACCAACTCGACATAATTGCCTTCCTCACCCATCAGCTCGACGAATTGTTCAGCGCCGAGCGTCGCGCCCTGGTAATTGTTCGAGACGATCTGCGCGACGGCGATGCCCGTTGCATTGATTTCGCGGTCGATCAGGAAGGATGGGATCTTCGCATCCTTGGCCTTCTGGACGGCGGCGACCGATGCGTCGGAACCGGCGTTGTCGAGAATGATCGCCTTGGCGCCACGCGCGATGGCGGTATCGATCAGCTGGTTCTGCTTGTTGGCATCGTCGTCATGCACAAGGACGATGGTTTCATAGCCAAGCGCCTCGGCACGCGCTTTCGCGCCCTCGGCCTCGGCCTTGAAGAACGGATTGTCATGCGACGGCGTGATGATGGCGATAAGATCCGCCGCACCGGCAACAACCGGTGTCGCCGCGAGTGAAACGGCGGTTACGCCGGCAAGCAGCATTTTCCTGAATAAAGTCATTCTTTTCTCCTCCCAATTTGGTCCGTTTTCCCAGTTTTACTTCAACGATTTCACCTCTTTTTAGCTTCGTTGCATCCGGTTTCGCCCACCTTTTCTCAGGTGATGCGGCGGATGCTCTCCGCTATTTCCGCAGGCTCGAACACGCCCAGCCAATCAGGCCGCATCAGGCGTGGCTTGCCGTTCTCGATCGCCTTGTTGCAGGCATCCGAGAAGACGCCGTCGATCTCTCCCATGACGACGGCGGCCAGAATATTCATGTGTCCCAATAGAAAGTCGCGCGCCGCCTCGCGATCGACGCCGCGGCGGATGACCTCCTCCATCGCCTCGCGCATCACCACCAGAAGCGTGGCGCAGACGGTTTCCGACAGGCCTGGCTCAAGCAACGCCATCTGCTCGACCGTGACGCGGTGCGAGCGCAGGATCGGCTGATAGATCGTCCTGGCAATCTCCTCGCCGAGGCCGAACGCTTCTTCCGGCCCCTGTATCAGTGCGCTGACGATCGACTGCGCGGCCGCTATGCCGCCGAAATGGTCGCGCCGTGCTGCCGGATCGGTCTCGTCGTTGAAGATCGGCGGATGGCAGGGATGGGTGACGAAATAGACGATGTCGTCGCGAACCGGCAAATGGCCGGCGAAAGGCGCGGCGGCGTCGAGCGCGATGACCATGGTGCCGGGATCGAGCTTGTCGATGATCGAGCCCGAAACCGCGCCGATCGCGGTGTCGGGCACGGCAAGGATGACCGCCTTTGCACCCGCCAGGGCCTCGTCGGTCGGCACGCAGTCGAAACCGAGAGTTTCCTTCAGCCGTTTTCGACCGGCTTCGCTGATCTCGACATGTGCGACGTCGAAGCGCGAGCCCTTCAGATTGGTCGCAAGGCGCACACCCATTTTTCCACCGGCGCCGAGCAATGCGATTTTCATGAAAGACCCTCCGAGCATTTTGCAGTCAGGTGGAACACCTGACGTCCGCATAAATGCGGCAAGACAAATGAATTTTGTTCGGGGAAATATGTCCAGCAATTATCATCATGTCAACTGGTATAATGAGTTGATCTGATGACGGATCGCCTGATAAGAAATCGGACAAAGATACTGTTGCCGGGAAGGATGGAAGCGATGAGCAGGCTCTATGCGGAATATGAACTTGAGACACCGTTGGACCTCGCATATACGGCGGCGGTCATTGCGGGCGAGCAATCGTCGGGGACATTCCTGAAGATCGAAGGCGAGACCGAAGCACTCAAGGCGGCGCATGGCGCACGCATCGAATCCATCGTCGAAACCGGCCGTTCCGACACGCCGGCGCTGCCGTGCAAGATGCAGGGCAAGGTCTATACGCGCGGGCGCATCGGCCTGTCCTGGCCGATGGAGAATATCGGCCCGTCGCTGCCCAATACGCTTGCGACCGTCGCCGGCAATCTGTTCGAACTGCGCGAAGTCTCGGCGCTGCGGCTGCTCGATATCAACTTTCCCGATGATTTCGCCAAGGCCTATCCCGGTCCCGCCGCCGGCATTGCCGGCACACGCAGGCTTGCGGGTGTTGAAAGCGGTCCGCTGATCGGCACCATCATCAAACCGAGCGTCGGCCTCGATCCGGAGGCGACGGCTGCGCTGGTGAAAAAGCTTGCCGAGGGCGGAATCGATTTCGTCAAGGACGATGAGTTGCAGGCAAACGGGCCGCATTGTCCGCTCGATGCCCGCGTCAAAGCTATCATGCGCGTTCTCAACGATCACGCGGAACGCACCGGCAAGAAACCGATGTACGCCTTCAACATCACCGGCGAGATCGACGAGATGAAACGCGGCGCCGATCTCGTGCGCGATGCTGGGGGCACCTGCGTGATGGTGGGCATCCACAGCGTCGGCTTGCCCGGCGTGGCGGCGCTGCGCCGCCATACCGACCTTCCAATCCATGGACATCGCAACGGCTGGGGTCTCTTTTCCCGCTCGCCCGATATCGGCATCAGCTTCATCGCCTGGCAGAAATTCTGGCGGCTCGCAGGTGTGGATCATCTCCACGTCAACGGTCTTCGCAACAAGTTCAGCGAGGACGGCGCGTCATCCATTGCATCCGCCAAACAGTGCCTCACGCCGCTGTTCGATGGCGGCCGGGACTATGTGGCGATGCCGGTGTTCTCGTCGGGGCAGTCTGCCGAGCAGATCGAAGATACCTATGCGGCACTGCAATCGACCGATCTCATCTACTGCGCAGGCGGCGGCATCATGGGGCATCCGGACGGTCTCGCCGGCGGTATAGCCAGCCTGCGCGAGGGCTGGCAGGCAGCAGCCGAAGGCATATCTCTCGATGATTATGCAAAGAGCCATCCGGCCCTTGCCGCGGCGATCGGTGCGTTCCGCTCGAGGCTTGCATGAGTCCTCCGCTTCTCACCTATTACGGCGACGATTTCACCGGTTCGACCGACGTCATGGAAGCCTTGAGCTCCAATGGTGTCGAGACGGTGCTGTTCACCCGCAAACCCGATGATGCATGGCTGCAACGCTTCTCCCATGCCCGGGCCATAGGGCTAGCCGGATTTAGCCGCAGCAAGCCGCCGGAATGGATGGATGCAGAGCTTCCCGGCATATTTCGCTGGCTCGGCGGTCTCGGCGCGCCGATCTGTCATTACAAGGTCTGCTCGACCTTCGACAGCGCGCCGCGTCAAGGCTCTATCGGCCGCGCATTGGAGATCGGACTGGAAATATTCGGCCAGAGCGTCGCTCCCATCATCGTCGGTGCGCATCAGCTCGGCCGCTATACGTTTTTCGGCGAATTGTTCGCGCGCTATGGCGAGACGGTGTTTCGCATCGACCGCCACCCCGTCATGAGCCGGCATCCGGCGACGCCGATGAACGAGGCGGACCTGCGCCTCCATCTTTCCCATCAGACGAAACTGGCGATCGGTCTGGTCGATCTGCCGGCCATGCATGCAGGCACTGTGGCGGATAGGCTCGCCGCCGCTCTTGCGGCCTCTGTCCGAGCCGTCCTGATCGATGTGGCTGATCCGGTCAGCCAGCGGCTTGCCGGCGAAATGCTGTGGAACGAACGTCACCGCTTGGGGCCGTTCGTCGTCGGATCTTCGGGGGTAGAATATGCACTCATCGAGGCCTGGCGCGCCGTCGGCATCGTAGGCACTCGGAAGGCCTATGAACCGCTCGATGCGGCAGCCCGCATTGCGGTTGTCTCGGGTAGTTGTTCGCCGACGACGGAGCGGCAGATAAATCATGCCTCGGCAAACGGCTTCGTTCCCATCGCGGTCGATTACGTCGCGTTGGCTTCGGGGCAGGGCGGTGACCGGGCCGAGGAGGCGGCTCTGGCCGCGGCGCTGGAAGCGTTGCGGGAAAGCGCCAGTCCTTTGCTCTACACGGCACTTGGTCCGGGCGATGACGCGAAGCAGCAGGCCGCCGATACACATCCCCTCGACAATGACCGGGTCGGACAAAGGCTCGGCGCCATGCTGCAGAGGCTCGCCGGCGAACAGGCGCTCAATCGCGTGATCGTTGCAGGTGGTGACACATCGAGCCATGCGCTCGACGCGCTCGGCATCGCCGCGCTGACATTGCGCCATCCGATCCCGCAATCGCCCGGCTCGCCGGTATGTCTCGCCCACCGCGCCGACCATGCCGGCAGCTTCGAGATCGTCCTCAAGGGCGGGCAGGTGGGGAAGGACGATTTCTTCGTGCGGATACGCGATGGAAAGCTGGAGCAGTCGCTGCAAAAGTAGGAAACAGCCCTTGCAAACGGAATTTCGTAAAGCCCACGATCGGTTATTCCATATGGTTAAAATTGGATTCAATCTTTCTTGGTAATTTATCGTTAGCAGTTACGGCAAGGGGGATTCGACCGTGTCGGGTTTCGCCGCGAGTCTGTTCTGTTTTGCGTAAAGGTACATATGCGTTTCCCAGGCGTGTCAGCCATCCTCTTCGCCTGCGCGGTCTCGGCCGGTTGCACGTCCACCAGTTCGGGTGTGGACCAGCTTCTGGCGCAGCCGTCGCTTGAGACGACAAGCTCCATCACCCCACCGGTAAATGTGATACCGCCAGCTGAAATCGGTTCAGCCGCTTCGAATGAAGAGCCGCCGCAACAGATGATGGCCATGGCGCCGTCAGCTCCCATTCCCGATGCGTTGGTGCCCACGGTCAAGGCGCCGGACATGCGCGTACCCAAGGCTGAACCGGTCGCGTTTGTGGTGCCGTCGAAGCCATCGGCAAAAACTTTTGCGCGGGGGCGGATCTACAGCCGCCGTTTTCGCGACGCGAAGCCGATAAATTTCGGTCGTGCTTCGCCCAAGGCCCTGGCCGTCCACGGCGTCGACGTTTCACGCTGGCAAGGCGAGATAGACTGGGGAAAGCTGCGCACGCAGGGCGCGAATTTCGTTTATATCAAGGCGACGGATGGCGGCGACCATCTTGATCCGATGTTCAAGAAGAACTGGCATCGGGCTCACGAGGCCGGGTTGAGGCGGGGCGCCTATCACTTCTTCTACTGGTGCCGAACCGCTGGCGAGCAGGCTGACTGGTTCATCCGCAATGTTCCAAAGGTGAAAGGCGCCCTGCCGCCGGTCATCGACGTCGAATGGAACGGCGAGTCCCGTTGCAAGCGGCGCCCGTCGCGCAAAAACGTCCTGAAGAAGATGCAGGTCTTCATGGACAAGCTGGAGAGACATTACGGCCAACGCCCGATCATCTACACAGCGCCCGATTTCTACCGCGACAATCTGCGCGGAAAATTTCGCGATTATCCCTTCTGGCTTCGCGCCGTGGCCGAGCACCCCTCAAAGGTCTATCCCGGCAGGAAATGGGTATTCTGGCAATATTCAGGTTCCGGCCTTTCGCATGGCGTCGATGGCAGGATCGACCTCAATGCGTTCCATGGCAGCGAAGATGCATGGCACAGATGGGTGGCCGCGCGCTCAAGGTGATCGCTTCCGATGAAGTGGCGGGCGTTCCCGTGACGGGCATCATCATGCCGCACCACCTTCTCGCTTGACTTACATATATCCCGTCGGTTATGAGTTCAATCAATAGCCAACGAGTTATATGTTGCGATGCCAAATGCCCATGACACGCTCTTCAGAATGCTCGCCGATCCGACCAGGCGGGCTATCTTCGAGCGATTGTGCCGCGAAGGAGAGCAGACGGTTGGGAAACTGACGGCTCACGCCGGGGTCTCGCAACCGGCCGTCTCGAAGCATCTTGGCGTTTTGAAGCAGGCCGGGCTGGTGCGCGACCGCCACGAAGGTCGCCAGACGCATTATAGCGCACAGCTCAGCGCGCTGACCCCGCTGATCGATTGGACGAGCGAGATGACAGGGTTCTGGGAGAACCGGTTCGATGACCTCGAAGATCTGTTGAAGAGGATGGACCAATGAACAAAACGTCGACTGAAATGCGCGCCGTCGTTGTCGAACGGGATGTACCGTTTCCGCCGGAAAAGATCTGGCGCGCGCTCACGCAGCCGCACCTGATCGAGGCGTGGCTCATGAAGAACGACTTCAAGCCGTCAGTGGGCCATCATTTCAATCTTCGCGGAGATTGGGGCGGCGTGCTGGACTGCGAGGTTCTGGCCATCGAGCCGAACAGAATGCTGTCCTACACCTGGAATTTCACGCATGACGATCCTGCCTACGATCTGAAGAGTGTGGTGACCTTCACGCTTACCCCGACAAGCACGGGCACCCACCTTCGCATGGAGCAGTCAGGCTTCCGGCCGGATCAAAAACAGGCCTATGGCGGCGCAAAGCTCGGCTGGCAGCAATTCTTTGCGAAATTGGAAGAGGTTCTGGCGCGGACGGAGTGAAGCCTGCCGCCTTACGCTTCGGCTCATCTTCAAAGGAGATTCGATTGGATTGGAACAAGTATATCAGACAGTCCCACCGCTGGCTGTCCATGGCCTTTACGGCGACCGTGATCGCCAACTTCGTCGCCATGGGATTGGGGGAGCCCCCCAGCTGGGTCGTCTACTCACCACTACTCCCGCTGTTTTTGCTGCTGTTCACCGGCCTGTACATGTTCGTGCTGCCGTATGCCACCCAGTGGCGCGGCGCGCGACGCACCGGCGGATAACAGTGAACGCAATGGCCATGAACCCCCTCAATCATCTTTAGGGATCAGTGGAGGCCGCCGACGCCGAGCAGTTTGTCGACCGTCTCATGGCTTTGAGCCAGCGCCCCGGGCGTTCCCGACCATGCCAGCCTGCCCCGTTCGAGGATGATCACCTGATCGGCGAAATCGATGGCGCTCTGGATGCGCTGCTCGACCAGGACGATGGTCATGTCGCTGGTCTGCGCCAGGCGCGTGAAGGCAGCCATAAGCTCCTCGCAGATCACCGGCGCGAGGCCTTCCAGCGGCTCGTCGAGCAGAAGGACGGTCGGCCTGCCGAGGATGGAACGCGCGGTCGAAAGCATCTGCTGTTCGCCGCCGGAGAGCTGGGAGCCGAGATTTCCGCGCCGCTCGAACAGGCGCGGGAACATGTCGTAGGCCTCCTGGAGTGCGCTGCGCGGTCTGCCCTTCAGGCCGACGAACAAATTCTCCTCGACGGTCAGTGTCGGAAAGATGCAGCGCGCCTGCGGAACATATCCAAGGCCGGTGCGGGCCCGGTCTGCACTCGCAAATCCCGTGATATCGGCACCGCCCAGGCTGATTTTACCCTCATATCGCCTCGTCTGGCCGGCAAGCGTGGCGAGCAGGGTGGTTTTGCCCATGCCGTTGCGGCCAAGCACGGCCAGTCGCTCACCCGCCGGGACGCTGAAGGACACGCTTTCAAGAACCCGTGTGGGGCCGTATCCGGCGCTCAGATCGAGCACCTCAAGTGACGCTGCGGGCATTGGCATAGCTCCCCAGATAGGCTTCGCGGACATGAGCATCGCGTGTGACATCGGCCGGCGACCCGTCGAAGATGATCTGACCGGCGGCGAGAACGACCACGCGGCTGGCGAAACGGAAGACGAGGTCCATGTCGTGTTCGATCATCAGGACGGCGAGATCGGCGGGCAGTTGCGCCAGCGCCTGTTCGATGCGGCCGGTATCGCTCTGCGGCACGCCGGCGGCGGGTTCATCGAGCAGCAACACCTTTGGGTGCAGCGCCAGCGCCAGCGCGATCTCGAGCAGGCGCTGCTGGCCGTAGGCGATCTCGCGGACCTTTCTGTCGGCAAGCTCCAGGAGGCCGAGGGTCGACAGGTGATCATTGGTTTCGCTCATGACATCGGGCATGGCGAGAAAACTGCCGAACATGCGGCCGGAGCGTCCGTCACGCTGCAGGATCGCAAGAGCGATATGTTCCTGTGGCGTCATATCCTGGAAAAGCCGCGTTACCTGGAAGGAGCGCACGAGGCCCAGGCGGACCCGCCGCATCGCATCGAGATGCGTGATCGTTGCGCCACCGAGCCGGACGACACCGCAATCAGGCGTCAGATTCCCGGTGACCAGATTGACGAAGGTCGTCTTGCCCGCACCGTTGGGCCCGATCAACGCAACCCGGTCGCCTGATGCAAGCGACAGTGAAACGTCATTGGCCACGGCAAGACCGCCGAAGGATTTTTTCAGCTTCTCGACTTCGAAGATCGGGCTCATGGCCGGCCTTTCCACAAGCGCGCGGCGAGAGCGGACGCCGTGCCGAACAGGCCGCGCGGGGCGAACAGTACCACCGCGATCAGCAATACGCCGACCATGGTGAGCCAGTGGAAAGGATTGGCGGCGGAAACGAGGTCCTCGAACCACATGAAGGCGAGCGTTCCGATCAATGCGCCATAGAGCGAACCGGTGCCGCCCAGAACCAGCATGACCAGCGATTCCGCCGAAAGCGTGAAGCTCAGGCTATCGAGGCCGACGACCTGCGTCGAGACGGCGCTGAGCGCTCCGCCAATGCCGGCCACAGCGCCGGAGATCACATACATGCGGATCAGCGTCGCCTGGACGGAACCGCCCATGGCGCGGATGCGGATTGGATCTTCCTTGATGCCGCGGCACAGCATGCCGAAAGGCGAGCGCACCAGTTGGCGCAGCACAATGAAAACGGCAAGCAGGAGAACGATGCCGAAGACATAGGCGGTACGACCCCACAGATCGAAGGCGAACAGCCCGAGAAGCGGATCCGGCGCGATGCCCGAAAGCCCGTCGCTGCCGCCGGTCCATGACGAGGCCTTGTTGGCCGCCTCATGGAAGAGGTGGATGATCGCGATCGACAGCACCAATTGCGGCAGGCCATGCGCGCGCAGGATGACAAGCCCGGAAATCAGGCCGGCGGCCGCTCCCCCGAGCGCGCCGATCACCACCATGCTGACCGGCTCGGTGATCCCGCCATGAACGGCGGCCATTCCCGCGGCATAGGCGCCCGCGCCGAAGAGGGCGGCATGGCCAAGCGTCGCCACGCCGCAATAGCCGGTGACGAGGTCAAGCGACAGAACGAGAAGTGCAATCGCCGTGATGCGGGTAAGCAGCGCCAGGTTGTTGGGAAAGAGCAGATAGCCGAGCACGGCGAAGACGAGGATCACGGCAATGCCGATGAGATCGCGGCTGTATCGGCTGCTCCGGCGCGGCGCGGCGGCGCTTTCCCGATTGGTGAGCAGCGCCATTATTTGGCCCTCCCGGCCAGGCCGCGCGGAAAGATGCAGACGATGGCGATCACCGCCAGATAGAAGAAGAACTCGCCGAATTCCGGCATGAGATAACGGCCCGCCGTGTCGATGCCGCCGAGCAGGAGGCAGGCCAGGAGCGCACCCGGTATGGAGCCCGCGCCGCCGACGGAAACGACGACGAGGAAGGTCACCATATAGCGCAAGGCATAATAAGGCTCGACCGGCAGAAGTTCCGCGCCGACCACACCGCCGAAGGCGGCAAGGCCGACGGCAATGGCGAAGCTGACGGCATAGACGATTTCCGTCTTCACGCCGAGAGCCGCAGCCATGGCGGCATCATCGACGGCCGCACGCAATTTTATGCCGAAAGAGGTACGCTCGACCAGATACCAGAGCGCCAGCGCGACCGCCAGGCCACAGACGATGGCGAATAGCCGCTGAGTGGCAATGGAGCGAAAGCCGAGGTCGACCGATCCCTGGAGTTCCGCGGGCAGCGGGATCGTCTTGAGCGTCGGACCGAAGACGAAATTGGTGATGCCGATAATGCAGAAGGTGATGCCGATGGTCATCAGCACCTGGGTCAGTTCGGGCGCGCCATATATGCGCCGGTAGAGCAGGCGCTCCACAGGGATGGCGATCAGTATGGTGCCAAATACGGCGATGAGCACCGCGAAACCATAGCCGAGCCCGAGATCACGGGCGGCATAGGAGGCGATATAGCCGCCGATCATGGCAAATGCGCCATGGGCCAGGTTGACGACCCGCATCAGGCCCATGGTGACCGAAAGCCCGATTGAGATGACGAAGAGCACCATGCCATAGGCGAGCGCATCGACTGCTATACTGAAGATGGTTTGCATGAAGCCATTCCCGATGCTGTCCGCAGGCAGATGTTTCCCGCCCGATCCTGATTATCGCGGAGGATCGGGCGAGCGCAATCTGCTTCCCGCCAGTCTTTATTTGGCGGCGGCCAATCCGGGATCGCCCTGCTTCTCGAAGGTCTGGATTTCCTTGTTGTAGTACGTCCCGTCCTCGTTTTTTCCAACTTCGCGCAGATAGATATTCTGCGTGATGTGGCGCGTCTCGGGATCGATCTCGACCGGACCGCGCGGACTTTGCCAGGCAAGACCCTTGACCGCGTCGACGGCCTTTTGGGCATCCTGCTCGCCGCCTGTCGCCTCGATCATCTTGTAGATCACATGCATGGCGTCATAGGCCCCGACGGCGGGAAACGAAAGCTCGGCGGGGTTGCCGATGGCCTTTTGTGCCGCCTCGACGAAAGTCTTGTTTTCGGGCGAGTCATGCGACACGGCATAATGGAAGGTGGTCAGGATGCCTTCAGCGGTATCACCGAGCGCGGGCAGGTCCGATTCCTGCGTCAGGTCGCCGGGTGCGAAGAACTGAATGCCGGCCTGCTTCAATCCATTCTGGTTGTAGGCCTTGACGAAGCCGAGCGTCGTTGGTCCCGACGGCAGAAAGGCGAAGACGGCTTGGGCGCCCGAATCCTTGATACGCTGCATGATCGGGCTGAAATCATTCGTCGAAAGCGGCATGCGGATCGCTTCGACGACCGTTCCGCCAGCCGCCTCGAAGGCGGTCTTGAACGCATTTTCCGCGTCTACGCCCGGACCATAGTCGCTGACCACCGAGATGATTTTGCTGACCCCGCGATCATAGGCGACCTTGGCGATCGGCGTCGAGGTCTGCCAGGTGGTGAACGACGTGCGCACGACGAGCGGGCTCTTGGTGACGATCGCCGAGGTTGCGGCATTCATGATCACCAGCGGCACATTGGCCTGTTCGAGAAGCGGCGTCACGGCCATGGCGTCCGGCGTGAAATAGAATCCCGTGAGATATTGCACGCCTTCTTTGACGACGAGTTCCTGCGCCAGCGCCCTGGATTGCGCGGGGTCGGGCTGCGGCACGTCGCGGTAGAGGATCTCGATCGTATCGTCGCCGACCGTATTGCCGTTGAGGGTCATATAGGCGTCGATGCCGGCCTTGAAATTCTTGCCCTGCAAGGCAAATGGTCCCGAGAAGGGGCCGACGACACCCACCTTGATCGTGTCCGCACTGGCTATGCCGCTCATCGTAGTCAGTGCAAGAGCCGCCAACGCAGCCATGGCTATCCGTTTCATGTTTCTCCTCCCGCCATCGGCCCGTTCCCCGAACCGGTGTCTCTGCTTCAGCTGATTTGGTCCCAAGTTTGTCATGTCGAACAGTAATGTAAAATGAAATAAAAAGCCTGAATCATAATCCAGAGATTATGGATATGGCGGCAGAATTCATGTTTCCGGTGGGACGCCAAGACGTCGGATGTTGCCCGCCGTCTCCTGTGCCAGCCTGAGCGCCGCGGCGGTGGCGCCCACCATCTGCGGCAACAGCATCCATTCCAGTGTCCATGCGGCGCCGGACCGTTCCTGTTCATGGACGAGCGCCTGATGCATTCCCGAGAGCTGGACGGCATTGAACCGGGCCAACGCGACGAGCGTTTCGGCTGCGACGGGGTTCTGCTTGTGCGGCATGACCGAAGAGCCGCCGCCGCCCGCCAGTTCGATTTCATCTCCGGCGAGCGCAAGAAGAGCTATGTCCTGCCCGAACTTTCCGAGGCTGCCGGTGATCAGCGAAAAAAGCCCCGCGAATTCGGCAATGCGGTCGCGCTGGCTGTGCCATTGCGGCTGATCGGCCAGCGCGAGCTCAGCGGCCAGGGCGGCGCGCAGGGTCGGCCCGGCATTGTTGAATTTCTCCAGCGTGCCGGCCGCGCCGCCGAATTGAACGGCCAGCGCGGTTTTGCTCAAAACCGCCAGCCGCTCACGGTGACGCAGCAAAGGTTCAAGCCATGCACGCAGCCGGTCGCAAACATGGATGGGGATCGCCGCCTGCATCCGCGTATGCGCCATCAACCTGTTATCACCGAACCGCCGCTCCAGCTCTTCCATGGTCTCGATCAGGCGGGAAAGACGTTCGACAAAGATTTCGCATACCGGTTTCAGGCGCAGCATCAGGCTGGTGTCGATCACATCCTGGCTGGTTGCGCCGAAATGCACATGCGCCGCACTTGTCCCGCCGATCGCCCGGCGCAATTGCCCGATGAGTTCGGGTACGACCACACCATCAGTTGCGACGGCCCGCTTCAACTCGGTGAGATCGGGCTGAAACCTGGCGCAGCATTTCTCGATGTCCGCGGCACTTTCCGCCGGGATGATGTCCATCTCGCCCTGCACCTTTGCCAAAGCCGCCTCGAAGATAAGCATGGCGCGCAGATCGGCATCCCAGGCAAAACATGCCGCGATGTCGTCGTCACCGAAGAGGCCGGAAAGAAAGGGATGGTCGAAAACGGAAGAGCTCATGAATGGGTCATATATCGAGAAAGACGGTTTCCTTCTCGCCCTGGAGGTGGATATCGAAGGTGTAGAGCGGGCTTTTGCCTGATGCAATCAGCGTTGCAACGCGGTGCCGATGTTCAATGCGGGCAAGCAACGGGTCTTCGGCATTGGCCTCTGCCTCGTCAGGAAAATACATGCGCGTATGCAGACCGATATTGATGCCGCGCGCCACGATCCAGAAGGTGATGTGCGGCGCCATCGGCCGGCCATCCCTGAATGGCACGCGCCCGGGCTTCACCGTCTCGAACAGGAATTCTCCCGTATCGGCGCTGGTGGGGCAGCGGCCCCAGCCGGTGAAATTCGGATCGGACTTCCCGCGCATCTCCGACGGGCTGTTGTAAAGTCCGGCGCCGTCGGCCTGCCATATCTCGACCAGCGCGTCCTTCAGCGGCGCTCCCGCGCCATCGATGACATGGCCGTGCACGGTAATGCGCTCGCCACGCGTCTTGTCGTCGAGCATGACCGAGCCATGGTCGGCCGCACAGATGCCCGCGATTTCCGCATAATTCGGCGTGCAGCCGATATGGACATAGGGTCCGGCGGTCTGGGATGGAGTCTCCTTCAGCAATCCAAGGGCCTGGACCATCAATTGCCCTCCAGCCTGTTTTCGAACAATGTGGAGCGGCGTCCGCGCAGCACGATATCGAATTTATAAGCAAGCGCGTCCATGGGAATGGTATTGGCCATGTCGAGCGGGGCGATCAGTTGCTCGATGGCGCGCCTGTCGGGAATGGTGTTGACGATCGGGCATCTCCAGATCAGCGGATCGCCCTCGAAATACATCTGCGTGATCAGCCGCTGCGCGAAGCCATGGCCGAACACCGAGAAATGGATATGCGCCGGACGCCAGTCGTTGACACCGTTCGGCCATGGATAGGGGCCGGGTTTGATGGTGCGGAAACGATAATAGCCGTCCTCGTCGGTGATCGTCCTGCCGCAGCCGCCGAAATTGGGATCGAGTGGCGCGAGATAGCTTTCCTTCTTGTGGCGGTAACGTCCGCCGGCATTGGCCTGCCAGAATTCAAGCAGCGCGCCGGCGACCGGACGGCTGCGCTCGTCGATGACGCGCCCGTGCACGATGATCCGCTCGCCGATCGCGGATTCACCGGGGCGGGCGAAATTATGGATCAAATCATTATCAAGCTCACCGAGTATCGAATGGCCGAACACCGGTCCGGTGATCTCCGACAGCGTATTGTCGAGCGAGAGAAGCGCCTTTTGCGGCGAACGCAGCACTGATGTTTTGTAACCCGGCGTCAGCGCCGGCGCATGCCAATTGCGGTCGCGCGGAAAAAAGGCGCCCGTTTCAGCTTTCATGTTCGATCTATCCGACATTTTCCGTATCCATCTGCGCGAACACGTCCTTGGCGATCTTGATGGCGCGATTGGCCGCCGGAACCCCCGCATAGATCGCCACGTGCAGCAAAGCCTCGCCGATATCCTCCCGTGTTGCGCCGGTGTTGGCGGTGGCACGCACATGCATCGCCACCTCCTCGTCATGGCCAAGCGCTGCCAGGAGCGCGATCGTCACCATGGACCGCTCGCGTTTTGTCCAGTTCGGGCGCGACCAGACGCTGCCCCAGGCCGCTTCCGTGATCAGTTCCTGAAAAGGCCGGTCGAAATCGGTTTCCGCCGATTGCACCCGGTCGACATGCGGATCGCCGAGGACGGTGCGCCTCGTGGCAATTCCCTGCCTGTAGCGGTCGGACGGCGCCTCGATTTCAGCCATGGGGCTGCTCTCCGTTTAATGTTTGATCGACGAATGCGCGAATGACGGCGGTCAGGGCTTCCGGCTGCTCCACGCAAGGGATATGCCCGGCGTCCCGAATGACTTCATATCGCGCCCGCGGGATCAGTTTTGCCAATTCGAGGACGAGATCCGGCGGCGTCGATCCGTCCTGATCGCCGACGACACATATCGCAGGCACGGCAATCCTGGCCGCCGCTTCGGTATAATCGGCATCGCGGACGGCGGCGCATGTGCCGGTATAGCCGGCCACGGGCTGACGGATGAGCATGTTGCGATAGCCGGTGAATGCAGGGTTTGTTTCGCTGCGGAAGGGGGGCGTGAACCAGCGTTCGAGCACGGTGTCGGCAATGCTTTCAATGCCGCTTTCCTCGACCGTGGCAATGCGCGCGTTCCATATATCCGCCGTGCCGATCTTGTGTGCCGTGTCGCAGAGAATGAGCGCACGCACCAGATCCGGGCGCTTGGCATAGAGACCCTGCGCGATCAAACCACCGACTGAGAGACCGCAGATGATGGCGTTCTGGACAGCCAGATGATCGAGGAGCGCGATCAGGTCGTCGACATGGTTCTCGATGGAATAGGGCGCGTGCCCGACATCGGAAAGGCCGTGCCCGCGCTTGTCATAGGTGACGATCGCAAAATCGCCGACGAGGCGCACGATCACATCCCGCCAGATCCGGAAGTCCGTTCCAAGCGAACTGGCAAAGACGATCACCGGTTTTTCGGCGGTGGCGCCGATCACCTGATAGTGCAGCGTGATGTCATCGATGCGGGCGAATTGCACGGGAAGTCTCCTCCATGTCCAGATTGGAGTTTTAATCTGGTTAGGTAAAATGATATTTCATGGCCTTTTCTTAACTCATGGGTTATGAAAGAAGCATGATCGACAGCCGCGTGAAGTTTCGCCATTTGCAAACCTTTGTCGAGGTCGCACGCCAGAAAAGTGTGATGAAGGCGGCTGAATTGCTGTATGTCAGCCAGCCGGCGGTCACCAAGACAATCCGCGAGTTGGAGGAGGCACTGGGTGTCAGCGTCTTCGAGCGCGATGGCCGCGGCATCAAGATCACGCGCTATGGCGAGGTGTTCCTGCGCTATGCCGGAGCGGCGTTGACGGCGTTGAGACAAGGCATCGATTCCGTTTCGCAGGAATATTCAGGAAACGCACCGCCTGTCCGTGTCGGTGCACTGCCGACGGTCTCGACCAGGATCATGCCGCAGGCCATGGCGCTGTTCCTGAAGGAGGAAACCGGAAGCCGGATCAAGATCGTCACCGGAGAGAATGCCGTTCTTCTCGAACAATTGCGGGTCGGCGATCTCGATCTCGTCGTCGGGCGTCTCGCGGCGCCTGAGAAGATGACGGGTTTCTCGTTCGAGCATCTTTATTCCGAACAGGTGGTGTTCACCGTGCGGGCAGGGCACCCATTGCTTGCCGCCGGGCAATCGATCTTTGCGGGCATCGGCGCATATCCAGTGCTCATGCCGACGCGCGCGTCGATCATCCGGCCTTTTGTGGAGCAGTTCCTCATCGCAAACGGCATCGCCACCCTGCCCAACCAGATCGAGACGGTATCGGATTCGTTCGGCCGGGCCTTTGTCCGTTCAAGCGATGCGGTCTGGATTATTTCCGCCGGGGTGGTGGCAGGCGATATCGCCGATGGCAAGCTGGCCGCACTTCCGATCGATACGAGTGAAACCAGGGGGCCTGTCGGATTGACGATACGCGCCGATGCCGTGCCTTCCCTGCCGCTGTCGATCCTCATGCAGACGATCCGCGAAGCGGCGAATGACGTCCTGAGGCATCAGTAGGGCAGGCCGACATAGTTTTCCGCCAGCGCGGTCGATGCGGCGCGCGAATGGACGAGATAGTCGAGCTCGGCTTCCTGGATTTTCTGGTCGAATTCGCTGGTATCGGGGAAGCGATGCATCATCATGGTCATCCACCAGGAAAACCGCACCGCTTTCCACACGCGTGAAAGCGCGCGCGATGAATAAGCGTCGATCCCGGCATCCGAACGCTCCCGATAGTGCTCGTTCAGACCGGTGAAGAGATAATGAACGTCGCTTGCCGCAAGATTGAGCCCCTTGGCGCCGGTCGGCGGTACGATATGCGCCGCATCGCCGACGAGAAAAAGCCTGCCGAAACGCATCGGCTCGGCGACGAAGGAACGGAGCGGCGCGATCGACTTTTCAAACGATGGGCCGGTCTTAACGGCTTCCGCATGATGCACGGGAAGGCGGCGGCGCAACTCATCCCAGAAGCGATCGTCGCTCCACGCCTCGATCTTGTCGTCCAGCGGGCACTGAACGTAATAGCGGCTGCGCGTTTTCGAGCGCATCGAGCACAGCGCAAAACCGTGCGGATGATTGGCGTAGATCAGCTCATGGTTCACAGGCGACACGTCGGCGAGGATCCCCAGCCAGCCGAATGGATAGATCTTTTCGAATGTGCGGATGGCCCTTTCAGGCACGCTCCGGCGACTGATGCCATGAAACCCGTCACATCCCGCAATGAAATCGCAATCGATGCGATGCGTGAGACCGTCCTTCTCATAGGTGACGTAAGGCGCGGAACCGTCGAACCCATGCGGCTCCACGTTCGTCGCTTCGTAGATGGAGATGCCGTCCGACATCTCGCGTTTTTCCATCAGATCGCGGGTGATCTCCGTCTGGCCATAGATCATGACCTGCTTGCCCTTCGTCAGCCCGTGAAGGTCGATGCGATGGTCGCGCCCGTCGAAGGCAAGCGAAAAGCCGTCATGCGGCAGGCCCTCGGCATGCATCCGGCCTGCGGCTCCCGCCTGGTCCATCAAATGAGCCGTACCCTCTTCAAGCACGCCCGCCCGCACACGGTTCAGGATATGATCCTTGCCGACGCGGTCTAAGATGACATTGTCGATGCCGGCGCCGGTCAGAAGCTGGCCAAGCAGCAGCCCCGACGGCCCAGAGCCGATAATGACGATTTGCGTGCGCATGAATCCTCCCGAAATCAGGCAGAGTCTGCGCCAACGGACATGCTGCAACAATGGACATTTTCGGCATAAACTTGCATAAATCGAACATGAAGCGATCGCAGCAGCATGACCGAACACGTTCCGATTTATGATCTCTACGGCGAAAAGCCGGACAAGAGGCCTGATTTCTGGCTGCATTGCGAGACGATTGCCTCGCGAAGCAGCCTTCACCGCTGGGAAATTGCCCTGCATCGCCATGAGGGCTTCTTTCAAATCTTGTACATTCAGGCCGGATCGGGGGAGGCCATATTCGAAGGCCGGGTTCACGCCATCCATCCCCCCGCCGTCATCACCATTCCTCCGCAGGTCGACCATGGATTCCGGTTTTCCAGGGATATTGCCGGGCTGGTGATCACGGTCGTCGCAACGCATCTGCGCATACGGCCGGGCACACATAGCGGCCTGGGAGAATGGTTGTCGGCCCCATGCCTGACATCGCTCGATAAGGATGATGATGACGCCATTTATCTCGGACGGACGTTGGAACGGATCGGCGAGGAATTCGCCAGCCGGCACAGCGGCGGCAATGATCTCATCGATGCCTGCCTGACATCGGCGCTGGTGCTCACGGCACGTTTTTCAACCGGGGGAAGGGATGAATTCCTAGGTCGTAGTGACGATTTAAGGTTTTGGGATTCCAAAATTCCGGCAAATCAGATTCAACACTGACTTTTGGAGGTCAGTGATGGATTGCGATGTTCTTCGGGATGATCAATGGGAACGGATCAAGG
>NZ_PVBR01000002.1 GCF_002980495.1 Phyllobacterium phragmitis | reverse complement strand
AAGTCCGCGCCACGGTGGGCGAGGGCGAGATCACCATCCGGGACAAGGACAAGCAGGCAGAACTAGAGGCCGAAGGCAGGACCGAAGACCTCGCCGCGCTCAACCGCGATCCGGATAAGGCCTATGAAATCACGAGGGATGAGCATGTTGAGATCGAGTATTACCTGTCGAACAATTCGGTAAAGAAGGCGTTGGAAGCGGGGAAGACCATTGCCGAGACATTCGGCGACGCGCTTGACCAGATGGTTCGGGACGGCAAGAGAACGCCCGAGCAAGCCGCGCTTTCAAAGGAAATATTCCCATTCCTCGACGATCCGAAGGTTCAGGCGCAACTTGAACAATGCGGCCGGCAAGGGGCTGTCGACTTCAACATCTTCAACTGGATCGTGACGCCGGCCCGGGCTCAGGCTGCATGTGCCGTTACGTTATCAAGTGGACAGCTAAAGTATTTCACGCCTACCCAAGCCATGGACTGTCTGTCGGATTACCGGCAGATGACTGCCGTTGTGCGCGGGATTATCGGTGCCACTGGTGCAGCGGTTGCAGGGCTGGCGGGTGCCTTCCTGCTGGCCTCGACGACAGCTACCGGTCAGGAGATTAATCAGAAGTTCACAGGGAGTGATGGCAGCACAGTCCTTGTTACTGGCAATGGAGATCAGCCGACCCGGCAGATATTGGTCACATACCCGGATGGCACAAGGGCAAGCCTGACCGTTGAAGTCTACGACGATGGCGGAGCGGTTCTCCTCACCAGCGGCATGATTGGCACGCAACTGATGACGCCGGGAATGCTGGGTGACATGCAGCAGACTCTCAAGAAAGCGGGTTTGTCGAATGTGGTGCTGAGTTCGAACAATAGTGGCAACGGAGATCAGAAGTATTTCCCGCCGCCGAAAGCGCCTGGCGAAATAACCGGCTTTCCAGGGTTAACGCCAGGCAAGCCAATTGGAGGACGAGCTCGCTGGTATGACAATAAGGGGAATATCTATGAATGGGATTACCAGCATGGTGCCTTAGAGAAATATGATAAAACCGGAAAGAAGCATTTGGGTGAGTATGATCCTAAGACTGGAAAGCGAACGAAGCCTCCTAAACCAGGACGAAGCACAAAGACATGAGGTATTATGATGGGGGTTTATCTAGTAATTAGTCTTTTTCAACGAGACGGTGATGACCTTGTTAATATGTTGCAACTCGAAGATAGCGACCTTCAGTTTTTTCGTGAAACGCTAAACGTGCTGGATGAAGATCCGCTTCTATATGGAGAATACCAAATTAACACAGAGGCTAATGAGAAGATTTATCAGCGGTATGGATTTAAATTGGATTTGGAGAAATATGACTGTTTTGCAGGCTATAAATCATCCTAATCCAGCTCAGCAACGTCCATATGTTATTAGATCCAATAACGGTCGGATTGTTGACGTGAATGGCAATCCTGTTGCCAGTAATGATCCAGCGGCTCATATTCCTTTTTCGGATTTTAGGTTTGATTGATGGCTGACAAGTTAGAACTGCTAATTGAGCTATTCACAGAATTTTCCGATTCTGAATTCCAGAAAAGGAGTTGGTTTGGCATTGGGCCGGAAATTTCCTCGCCAGATGAGTTGTGTAATAGAATTGATGATCTAGGAGTAGAGAAATGGGTAGTCGAAAATTCTGCGGAGGTCGGGAAATTCTTGTCAGATTACATCATAGAATTTCTTGATGATATTAATAAGCTTCCGGAAGTTCAAGAGGCTTGGATTTCGTTTTCATCGCCAAGCTGGATCGCAATCCGCTTGAGAGCCTCGGTCATCAGAGATTTACTAGTGAAAATGAAAATGGAAGCGGGATGACTAAATGATCGAACAGGGGGCATTGTTCAAGTTTCAGATCGCACCGATCCCAAATGGAAGTCACCTTTTAAGTGAGGTAGGAGGCGATGGAAACGAAGTATCTTGCCATAGAAGAAGCTTTTCGTTTCATTCATGAATGTGAGCAACGAGACGTTTTTATTTATGGAGTTGAAAGATTTATATGTAATGGCGGCGTGAGTATGCCTGATTTAGATGACGTTGCTGGCTTTTCATCACTGTCTTCGCAAGAAGTCGAAAAATCAATCGCATCCGCTAGGAGTTTCTTGGCATTATATGGTCGCGAGAATCAGGAGTGTTTTAAGATCGTCATTAGGAAATCATAAAAAGCATTCGATGCGCCCAGTCGCGGCATCGCCACCGGTGCGCTGTCTCGGGGCGAAGAGTTTGCAGTGCTGGTCTCCGATCCGGCCGGCATGGCCAAGGTCATTTCCGGCGTGGCGATGGAGATTGCCTATGATCCCGTAGCGGCTGCGGCGAAATATGGCTTTGCTACCGCCGACAGTCTTTCGGAGCAGTCGCTTCTCTATCTGCAGGCCCTCGCCAATGGGAATTACGAAGCGGCGGGAAAATATCTGTCCGTCTCGCCATCGATCTCGCCATCAAGGTTGCGGCACCCGCTGCCGGAACTGCCACCGGCGCAATCAAGACGGCGGATAAGATTAAGGCGCTGGAGAAGATTGAGAGGGCGGCGGCGGTTGGGAATAAGATAGTCAAACCAAGCGAGATACCGAATGACTGGGTTTCTAAACCTACAAACAAGGGAGGTGGAACGAGATCACGCTTCTTCGACACAACCATACACGACGCTTTCCGGGGGATCGGCCACGACCTTGTCGAAGATCGTTACCGCTAAGCCCGCCGTCTCGCCGACCTCGCGGGCCTCTGTTCTTGCCGCAGATTGAGAGGCACGGACTACTATGTCAGTTTGAAAAAATCCTGCGGTCATTTCATGGGAAACGTTGAATGGCTGCTCTTTAATCATCGTAGCGCAATGTCAGAAGCTGGAGTCATGACTGAAACGACTAGGCACCCAATTGTATCAGCAGGCGGTCCATCATCCGGTCACAGCTGCCAAGCTGTTCCATGGTGATATATTCGTCGGCCTTGTGACCTTGGCCCTCCATGTCGCCTGGCCCGCAGACCACAGTGGGGATGCCGAACTGTGCGAAATAGCCGGCCTCTGTGCCGTAGGTGACCTTGATCACCTCATGCGAGCCGCTCAGTGCTCCCACACGGCGGACCGCTTCGTGGTCCGGTGCGATCTCGAGGCCGGGATAGGAATTGGTGGCCTCCATTTTGATTTCCGCCGCTCCATCCCGCGCGCGGAAGGGGTGTAGAATCTGATCCGCCTCTTGGCGC
Organism: Phyllobacterium phragmitis; assembly: GCF_002980495.1. GTDB lineage: Bacteria > Pseudomonadota > Alphaproteobacteria > Rhizobiales > Rhizobiaceae > Paramesorhizobium > Paramesorhizobium phragmitis. The sequence continues at coordinate 396,264 of NZ_PVBR01000002.1, read as the reverse complement.
AGCCGCGACAGAAAATCGTCCGGCGTATCGAAGGGCAGGTGGCGCAGCTCGAACTCAATGCGGGCATGATCCGGGACGATGTTCAACGCAGTTCCGCCCTGCATCCGCCCTGCATGGACAGTCGAGTACGGCACGTCATACCCTGTATCCTGCGCAGACGAGGCCGCATAGTCGTCCTGTATCCGGCGCAGGACCCCGATGAACTCGGCAGCGATATGCAGAGCATTGACATAGCGTGGTGCAAGAGAGGAATGGCCTGCGCTGCCATGGCACGTCGCCACGAATGCAGCCTTGCCCTTGTGCCCGGTGGCTGACCGCATCTCCGTCGGCTCGCCGACGATGCACAGTTCCGGCTGCCAGCCCAGCGCCTTGTATCCCGGCAGCATCTGCCGGATGCCGGCGCAGCCGACTTCCTCATCATAGGAGATCGCAAGCATCAGCGGCCGCTCGGGTGGCTGTTTCGCTGCCCGTGCGGCCAGCGACAGCATCGACGCGAGATAGCCCTTCATATCCGTCGTGCCCCGGCCGTAGAGCCTGCCGCCTTCGCGCGTCAATTGGAACGGCGCGCGGGTCCAGTGCTGGCCTTCCACCGGCACGACATCGCTATGCGCCGACAAGAGAACACCGCCCAGCCCGGCGGGGCCAAGCCGCGCCAGCAGCCCCGCCTTTCGCCCGGAAGGATCAGGCAGACGATGCGTCTGAAAGCCGGCCCCGATCAAATGCGCATCAGCAAAATCGATCAAGTCCAGATTGCTTTCAGCGCTGACTGTAGGGAAGGCAATCAGCCGCTCCAACAGTTCGAGCGTGGCTGCATAAGGCGCGGCCGTATCAGTCATGAAGGCATAACTCCGGGGAGGGCGTATGTTCTGCGGCCAGTTCAGTGATTTCCCGCCGGAAGGGCAGGGCATCCCCGCGCGGTTCGCAATCCAGTTCGCGGGCGTAGCGATGGCCGGCATAGGTAGCCCAGGCAATCGGCCCGGAAGCTTCCGCATCGCCAAAAACCTTGACCGACCTGATGCCGGCATCGGCCCATTCGTTCTGCCGCGACATCAAATCCCGATATAGCTGATCGTTGCCGCTGCGCGAGGTGACCATCACCACCGCATCCGCTTGATAGTGGCAGGTCTTGCCGGTATAGACGCAATTGCTGACGACATGATCCACCGCGATTTCGGCAACGCCGCGGTTCAGGACGATGTTCACGCCCAGCGCGTCGAGCCGGGCATGAATCGTTCCCTGTTCCAGCGTGTTTCTGGTCCAGTCCGAGACATAGGCGGAGGGCGTGATCAAAGTGACCTTGGCGCCCTTCTGCACCAGCAATTCGGCCAGAACACCGCCCATGTAATAGTGGTCGTCGTCGAAAATCACCACATTGCCGCCGGGGATGTTGCCATCCATCAGATCGTCGGGCGTGTAGACGGCTGCGCCCTCGGCGATCTTCATCGGCACGACGTGCTGGCGGGCAACACCGTCGCGGCGCCAGGTGGCACCGGTGGCGATGGCGATGTTCTGAAAGCCGAAGGCCATCACGTCGTCGGCGGTCAGGCGGCTGTCGAGGTAGATTTCGGCGTTCGGCCGCTGGCGCAACTGATATTCGCGATAGTCCTTGACGCGGCCCCAGGCGCTCAATCCGGGTAACCTGCTCTCGCGCGCGACGCGCCCGCCGATTTCCGTGCGCGCCTCGGCGACGGCGACGTCATAGCCGCGCCTGCACAGTGCCCAGGCGGCCTCCAGTCCGGCGGGCCCCGATCCCACCACCAGCACACTATCGCTGTCGCCCTTTGCGTTCATGCGTTCCGGATGCCAGCCTTTGCGCCATTCCTCCATAAAGGTCGGGTTCTGGGTGCAGCGGCTGATCGACATGGTCATGTCGCCGGTGATACAGATATTGCAGCCGATGCATTCGCGGATGTCCTCGATCCGGCCTTCCTCGACCTTCTTCGGCAGGAACGGATCGGCGATCGACGGGCGCGCGCAGCCGATAAAGTCCAGCGTGCCCGACTTGATCATCTTCACCATCACATCAGGCGAGGTGAAGCGGCCGACACCGACCATCGGCCTGTCCGACAGTTCGCGAATGCCGCGAACCAGCAGCTCCTGCGCGGCTTCCTCCTTGAAGCGTGAGGGGCCGGAGCAATCCTCCCATGTGCCATGAGCCAGATCCCACAGGTCGGGCAGGTTGCGGTTCATCTCGATGAAGTCACGCAGTTCTGCATTGGAGAAGCCGAGTTCACCGATGGTCTCGTCCAGGCTGACACGCAGGGCGATGCCCATCGTGTCGCCCACCGCGTCGCGGATATCGGCGACCACTTCGTTAACGAAACGGGCGCGGTTTTCCAGGTTGCCGCCATATTCGTCGGTCCGCTGATTGGTCGCGCGGCTGAGGAAGTGCTGGAAGATGCCGAACCCGTGCGCGCCATAAAGGCAGATGAGGTCGAAGCCGGCAAGCTTCGAACGCTTGGCGGCGGTCACGAACCAGCGGCGCAGATCACGGATTTCCGATAGGGACAGCGCCCGCGCCTGCACCGGATCATTGGTGAAGGTGCGGATGGGCAGGGCCGATGGCGCTAGCGGCACCTCTTTCGTATAGAGGTTCGGGCCATTGATCCCCGAATAGGCGAGCTGGATTCCGGCCAGCGCGCCATGCGTCTTCATCTTCTCCGACATCCGGCGCAATTGCGGGATATCCTTGTCCTCCCAAAGCCGCAACTCGATAAAGGGGGTGATCTCCGACGTATGGTGCATTTCGCACTGCTCGGTGAAGATGACGCCCCAGCCTCCCTCGGCCTTGATGCCGCGCATCTCGGCGGCAGCTGAGGGGTCGCGGTATCCGCCGCCATTGCAGTGAGGTACCTGATAGAAACGGTTCTTGGCCGTTACCGGGCCAATCTGCATCGGTTCGAAGAGTATATCGTATCTAGGGTCGCGCAATCCTACCTCCCATTCTGTTTTGCGCCAGCATAGGAACCATGAGACCGAAGAAAAGACAGGATTGCGAAAGCTCTGCTTCGGCGCAGCCTAATCTCGAGGCGTAGTACTGCCTTTTCTCATTTGACGACACGTTCCGTGCCGAACACCCCCTGTTCGAGGACGAAGCGGCGGCAATGATCGAGAAATGCTTGTACCGTCTGTGTTCTGTGCTCGGCGTTGGGCATTGCCGCGCCCATGGTGAGCGGCTTCAAATCGCTTTCCAGCGGGACGAAAACCAGCGGCTTGCCGTCGGGAGACATCGTATTGAGTGGCCGCATATTGGCAATGCCGTAGCCGAACCCGCTCGCCACCATGGAGCGCATCAGCGCTATGTCTCCTGTACGCTCAGTGATGTTTGGCCTCAAACCTTTATTTTGAAACGCCGAGAGGAAATATTCGCGGCTGAAGGGGAGGTCGAGCAGAACCATTGGTTCATCGACGAGTTCTTCGGGAGTAATGCCCTTTTGTAACGCGAGACGATGCCCGGCTGGCAGCATGGCATAGGCGGGTAATTGCATCAGTGGCTCGAACGTCAAGTCTTGCGACAGTTCGAGATCATACGTCAACGCGACATCGATCTCACCGCGCTGCAGCATCTCGAGCAATTGGCCCTGATGGCGCTCGACCTGCCTGAAACGCACCTCCGGGAAAGCATCCTCGAATTTCCTGCGAAGCGCGGGAAGAACGATTTGCGCGAAAGTAAGCAAGCAGCCAACTGCCAGCGGGCCCCGTACCTTTTCAGAGATATCGGCAGCAATATCGTGAAGAGCGTCCGCATCGCCGAGCAGGCGCTGAGCCTGCTTGAGGAAGACCCGTCCGCCTGCGGTGAGCGACAGGCCGTGGGAATGTTTGCGAACAAAAAGCTGAACGCCGAACTCTTCTTCGAGTTGGGCGATCGATGCCGAGATCGATGGTGGCGAGACGTTAACTTGTTCTGCAGCCTTAGCTATCGAGCCGGCCTCGCCCACGGCAACGAAATATTCCAGCTGTCTAAGCGTAAAGCGGAGCGGCATGGATGGCTATATCGCCGGTTTCTGTATTGTAATCAAGCGATCACATCCTTTTAATGCTTAATCCAGGTGGTCTTGAGTGCGGTGTACTTCTCAAGCGAATGAAGTGACAGATCCCGCCCGAAGCCGGACTGCTTGAAGCCGCCGAACGGTGTCATCGGGCTCAGTGCGTCGACTGTATTGACTGAAACCGTGCCGACGCGCAGACGACTGGCGATACGGTGCGCGCGGGACAGGCTGTCGGTCCACAACGACGCAGCCAGACCGTAGATGCTGTCGTTGGCGATCCGAACCGCCTCTTCCTCGTCGTCGAAAGAGATGACTGACAGTACGGGACCGAAGATCTCCTCGCGAGCGAGCGCATCGTTTGGCGTCACATTGTCGAAGATGGTGGGCTGCACGTAGCTGCCCCGCCGGTTGATAGTAATCTGGTCACCGCCGACGACGAGGCGCGCATTCTTCTTGCCCGCTTCTATGAAGCGCATGACGTTTGCCGTGTGACGGGCATCGACCATCGCTCCCATTTTCGAAGCCGGGTCAAGCGGGTTTCCCGGCTGCATTGCCTCCGCCCGCTCCACCAGCTTTTCGAGCAGCGCATCCTTGATGCTGCGCTCCACAAGCAGCCTTGAGTTGGCCGAACATATTTCTCCCTGGTTGAAGAATATGCCGAAGGCGGCCATGTCTGCCGCCGCATCCAGATCAGAGCAGTCGGCGAACACCAGGTTAGGACTCTTGCCGCCGGTCTCCGGCCACACCTGTTTCATGTTCGACTGGCCGGAATATTGCAGGAACATCTTGCCGACCGCCGTCGAGCCGGTGAAGGCGAGGCAATCGACGTCCATATGGCGTCCCAGCGCCTGACCGGCAGTCTCGCCGAGGCCCGGGACCACATTGAGCACACCTGCGGGCAACCCGGCTTCCATGGCGAGTTCTGCGAGCCTTAGTGCCGAGAACGGCGACTGTTCAGCCGGCTTGAGCACGACTGAATTGCCCGTCGCAAGCGCGGGAGCGCATTTCCATGTCGCCATGTCGAGGGGGAAGTTCCACGGCACCACTGCGCCGACAACGCCGAGCGGCTCGCGCCGTACCAGCACCAGGTCGCCTTCGCCTGTCGGCGCGATCTCGTCATAGACCTTGTCTATGGCCTCGGCATACCACTGGAAGATCCCAGCCGAACCCGGTACATCGACGGCCGCCGCATCTTTGACCAGTTTGCCCATATCGAGCGATTCCAGGAGGGCGAGCTCGTGCAGGTTTTCTCGCAGCAGTTCCGCCAGGCGAAGCAACACCTGCTTGCGATGAGCCGGCGTAGCACGTGACCATATGCCCGCCTCGAAGCTTCGCCTGGCAGCGGTTACGGCGAGATTGACTTCCTCTTCTCCACAAGAGGCGACATCGGCTAGCGTTTCGCCGGTTGCCGGATTGACGCTGGCGAATGTTCTCCCCGACCTGGATTCGATGAACCGCCCGTCGATAAATGCCTTGTCACGGAAACGGATTTGTGACGCCTTTTCGATCCAGTCTTTATGGCTGAGCTCGCTCATTTTGAAGTCCTGATTGCTGATAAACCCCGATTGGCGGGACTGTTCATCGTAGGGTGCGGTTGGATCGCCTTCGTAAGTGACCGCGCTGCCATCGATAGCAGCGCGGCGGCCGATACTGCCTTACATATCGACCCATTTGCCGTCGCGAACGACGTGCAGGTCTATCTCCACCGCCATGTTTATCTGGCCGTTCTCGTCGAAGGAGATGTTGCCGAGTATTCCGTCATGCTGAATGCTGCGGATGGCCTGACTCAGCGCCTCCTTGTCCTCAATGCCGTGCTCCTTGATGACCGCGAGGAGGATTTGCGCCGCCTCATAGGCATATTTTGCATAAGATCCCGCAGGTTCGGCAAAGCCCTTGGCCTCATAAGCCTTTTCGAACGCTTCCAGCTTCGGGTTGGATTGCACCGATGGTGTGCCTACAATCGTGCCCTCGGCAGCAGCGCCGGCGATCTCGATGAATTTCGGATCGAAGATCCCGGATATACCATACATCGGGAGCGAGCCCATGCCGAGATCTGCCGTCTGGCTGCGCACCAGCGCCGCTTCGGTTACAACGCCGCCGAAATAGATGGCATCTGGCGCCGCCGCTTTGGCGGTGGTGAGCATGGCACGAAAATCCGTCGTTCCGACTGCCGCGGCATCGGACGAAACGATCTCGCCGCCAGCGGCCGTGAAGAACTCGGTGAACCATTTGGTGTTGGCAGCGCCGTAATCCGAGGTGTCGGAGATGATCGCGATCTTCTTGGCCTTGCCATCCTTGATGATCGCCTCGGCGAGCGGCTTGTTCTCATTGACGAGCGTAGGTGTGACGCGCGTCACATTGGGAAGATTTTGCTCGGTGATCTTGGGGCTGACGGCGCCCCAGATGATGAACGGCATCTGGGCGCGATTGAAGACAGGCATCGTCGCCAGGGCGACGGGGCTGTTCCAGTGTCCGGTTGCGCCGATGACCGCGGGATCGTTCACCAGCTTCTGTGCGGCCGATACGCCAACACTTGGATCGGACGCGTCGTCGAGGACCACAGCCTCCACCTCATATGGGTAGCTATCGGCATTGGCCTGCTCGATAGCCAGCAGGAAGCCATTGCGCGCACCGAGGCCCTGCTGGGCATTGCCGCCCGACAACGGCCCGATGAAGCCCAGCTTGATCTGCTCGGCCTGGGCATGAGCAACGCTTAATGCAAGCGCAAGCACGGAGCTGGCAATGAAGAAGGATACGCTTTTGAGCGCTTTCAGCTTGGTTTTCATGTTCCACCTCTAAAGGGATTATCTACCACACTACCTGCGGTCTGCCGGTCGTTATCGCCGGATGCGGTGAACTCTAATTACCTGCGGCCCCGCGCGAAATTCGGAAATTGCTATCCGTGACTTCGGAGATTCATTATGGGCGCTGGCCGGGATCACTGATAGTTCTCCTCTCAATTATAAAAAGAGGCGGAACGGATGGTGGAACTGTTTGTCCAGCAATCAGTGAACTGGATTACCCTTGGCTGTATCTACGCGTTGCTCGCTATAGGATTCAGCCTCATCTTCGGCGTTCTCAACGTCATTCATTTCTCCCACGGCGACGTGGCGATGACAGCACCGTTCATCGCGCTGGCGTCAGCGCAGGGGCTTGCCGCAGCCCTGGGGGCTACTGGGCCTGCCTGGCTGGTTCTGGCGGTTGTTGCAGCGGTACTTGCCGTTGGCCTGATCGGCGCCGTACTCGACAAGGTCGTCATTCGTCGTTTCCGCGACGCGCCAGCCATGATGGCGCTGGTGGCAACAGTAGCGCTTGGCATCGTCATCCGTGAACTCATTCGCCATCTCTATCCGCAAGGTTCAAACCCGCATGCCTTTCCGCGCCTGGTGTCAGGTGTGGCATTCGAAATCACCAGCGTGCCGATAAGCTGGTTCTCGCTCCTCGTCGTCGGGCTGACGACGCTGCTGGTGGCGTTATTGTTCGTCTTCCTGCGGCTGACCCCGCTTGGCCTGCGCATCCGCGCCGCATCCGAGGACCGCGTTGTCGCGCGGATGATGGGGATACGCGATGACCGCGTCTTCCGGGCGACCTTCTTCATCGCGTCTGCGATCGGCGCGATCGCGGGATTGCTCTTCGCAAGCTATGCGGGCGTCACACGCTTTGATTTTGGCGTGATGACCGGTCTGCTCGGCTTCTCGGCCGCGGTTATCGGTGGACTGGGTTCAATGCCGGGCGCCATCGCTGGAGGTCTGATCATCGCCGGCATCGAGGTGCTGGCCCAGACCTTCGTACCAGACGGGGCGTCCTACCGGCTCGTCTTCGTCTTCGTCCTTGTCATTGTCGTGCTTATCTTTCGCCCCGCCGGCCTGCTCGGGCGCACCATCATGGAGAAGGTCTGACAAATGGGACGCTCAGCTTCGTCCGCGGCCCCGGGGGCCGCTGCGGCAACCGCATTCACAATCCTGTCACAGCTTTGCGGCGCCGCCTTCCTCTACGCACTACTCAAGGCCGATGGAGGCTGGCAGGTGATAGGGCTCCTGGTGTTGCTCGGTGTCGGCTTCTTCCTGCTGGAACGGTTTCCCTGGATAAACGACTTCGTCATGGCGAGCTTGACGCGCGTTCCGCTGATCACCACAGCGACGGCTGCCGTCATCGTGCTGGGCTTTCCGTTCCTGGTGGGCTCCAACACTTATATATTGCATCTGCTGATCGTGGCGCAGCTCTACGCGGTGCTGGCGCTGGCGCTTAATTTTCAGCTCGGCAGTGCCAATATCCCGAACTTTTCCACCGGCGCTTCCTATGGAATCGGCGCCTATGCATCGGCACTGCTGGCGCTTAATTTCGGCATGAGTTTCTGGTTGACGCTGCCCATTGCCGCTCTGGCCGCGACCTTGTTCGGCTTCATCATAGGTATCCCCTCTATGCGCACGCGCGATACCTACCTCGCGCTTGTCACGATCGCCTTCGGCGTGGTCGTGCAGCAACTGCTTAACAATTTCGACTGGACAGGCGGCCCCAATGGTCTGGTCGGCATCCCCGCACCGAGCCTCTTCGGCCATTCCTTTGCCAGTCCGCTACAAGTGTTCGGCTGGAAGCTTCCGAGCCAGGCGAATTTCTACTATCTCTCCGCAGCACTTGTGGTGGTGGCCATCGTGACGGCGCAACGTCTCCACGGCTCGCGCATCGGACTTGCCTGGAACGCGCTGCGCGCGGACGAGATCGCCGCCAAGGCGCAGGGTATCAACGTCGCCTGGTATAAGGTGCTGGCTTTTGCGGTCGATGCCTTCCTCGCGGCCTTCGCCGGCACGATCTACGCATTCTACGTCTCCTACATCTCACCCGACAACTTCACCTTTCTGGTCTCGGTCACCATCATGACGATGGTTATCGTCGGTGGCATGGACAACATATTCGGCGTGATCATCGGGGCGTTCCTTCTTACAATTCTGCCCGAGAAGCTACGTGCTTTTTCGGACTATCGCCTGCTGTTCTTCGGTGTTGTCGTCATCGGCTTCCTCATGATCCGTCCGCAGGGACTGTTCCCTCAGCGTCTGCGTCAATATGGAGTTCATCGATGAGCGCGCTTCTCAAGGTCGAGAACCTCACCATACGTTTCGGTGGGCTGGTTGCGCTGAACGACGTCACCTTCTCTGTCGAAAAGGGTTCGGTGCTGGCGGTGATAGGGCCGAACGGTGCCGGAAAGTCGACGTTGTTCAATGTCGTGACCGGTGTCTACAAGCCGACGGTGGGGCGGGTGACGTTCGACGGCGCCGACATTACCGGCAAGCCGTCCTACGAGGTGGTGAAGCGAGGGATCGCCCGTACCTTCCAGTCGTCGCGCCTGTTCTCGGATCTCAGCGTCCTCGACAATGTCATCATCGGCATGCATACGCGCACCAAGACCGGCGTTCTGGACGCACTCTTCCGCCCCGGCTCCTCGCGCCACGAGATGGCGGCCTGCGTCAAGAAAGCGGAAACGCTGCTGCAGGCCGGGTCCGGCGATCTCTACGAACAGCGCAGTCGCCTTGCCGGAACGCTGGCCCAGGCGGACCGGCGCAGGCTGGAAATCGCCCGTGCGCTCGCCTCGCAGCCCAAGCTGATCTTGCTCGATGAGCCATCGGTCGGCATGGACGACACCGAAACGGATGGGCTGGTGGCCGATATCAAAAGGCTGTGCTCCGAGCATCCGGAACTGTCCGTGATCCTGATCGAGCACGATATGCGTGTCGTTGATGCCTTTCCCGAGCGGGTGATGTGCATCGACTACGGAAGCCGTATTGCCGAAGGCAGTTTCGAGACGGTGCGCGCTGATCCTCGCGTACAGGAAGCCTATCTGGGAAAGGCAGCCGCCCATGCTTGATCTAAAGGACGTGGGTACCACCTATGGTGCGGTCCCAATGCTGCGCGATGTGACGATGAGCGTCCGCGCGGGGGAGCTGGTCTGTCTGCTCGGGCCGAATGGCGCCGGCAAGACCACCACTTTCATGACCGTCTGCGGCGTAGTGCGTGCGCAGCGAGGCGCGGTCGAGGTGATGGGCAAGAATCTCGCGACGATTGGCACCGAAAACCTCGCCGCACTCGGTGTCGGCCTCGTCCCCGAGGGGAGGCGGCTATTTCCCAGCTTGACGGTCATCGAGAACCTGCGCCTTGGCTACGACGCCGTCTCCGGCGGCCGGCCGAACTTCGAGGCCCAGCTCGACAAAATGTCGAGCCTGTTTCCGCGTATTCGTGAGCGGTTGCGACAGGCGGCAGGTACGTTGTCGGGTGGGGAGCAGGCCATGGTGGCGCTGGCGCGCGCGCTGATCGGCGAGCCCAAATTCGTGGTCATGGACGAGCCGTCTTTGGGGCTTTCGCCCAAGCTGATTGGCGAGTATTTCGAAATCACCCAGGAAATTCATCGCCGGGGAACGACGGTTCTCCTGATAGAGCAGAATGCCGAGATGGGTCTCAGCATTGCTGATCGCGGATATGTTTTGATCAAGGGGAGGGTGGCCCAGGAAGGGCCAGCCAAGGAGTTGTTGTCATCGAAGGCGGCCAAAAGCCTTTATCTCTGAATTCACCTGGGATGCCTCCAGAGGCCGCGCCCGCCAATTACCATGGGCGCCGACCGCAACCACGCAGCCTTCAAAGTCATGGGTCACGGAGTGGCCGTAGCGTCGGCGGCCGGCCATTGATTCTGATCGGGGGCGACATTCATCCCGGTCTCACTCGTCCCCAGGCACGCCATAGGACGGGGCTTGACGCGGGTCGCGCGCGCGCTGCACGTAGGCTTCCAGTTGGGGTTTGTAGATATCCCAGGCCTTTGCAATCGCCTCGATTGGGCAGCCATCGGTCCAATCGCAGCGCAGATCGGCGACAGGCCAGCTCACCTTGTCGACGAGCTTGAGCCCCGCCGAATGCACCGGGCCAGCCTCGCCACCAGCTGCCAGACCGGCTCGCATCGCGGCTATCAAGCGATCCCCCAGATGGCCTGATGAGGTGAGAAATCCATCGACAATGGCCTGCGGAACGCCATCATTGGCCAACAGGTTTCCGCCCGAGGCGACATTTTCGCTCCGCGCCTCGGCCCAGATACCAAGGGCGTTAGGGCCGGAATAGATTGCCGTTCGACCTTTACAGTCAACTGCGAGCACTTGCCGGTACTCTATGAACTTGCTCTGCTTCTTCATCTCAGCAATGGCGACTTCGGCACTCATTCCCTGTTCCATCAGGTCGAGTGTGAGAGGCCCTAAGGTCGGATCCGTCACGTTCTGGGAGGCTACCGCGCCGACGCCAGCACGCGCATAGGCGCACCGCGCCGCTACCGCCGGAGAGGAGGAGGAGATGGCGATACCGAACATGCCGGTATCGCGACAGCGAGCTACGAGCGAAAAGGTCATGGGGTCACTCCGGGATGACGGCGGTTGCGTCGATCTCGACCAGCCATTCGGGCCGCGCCAGCGCCTGGACGACGAGGCCGGTCGAAACGGGATACACGCCTTTGATGTATTCGCCCATCGTGCGGTACACCGCTTCGCGATGCCGGACATCGGTCAGATAGACCACGACCTTCACCAGATGTTCCATATTCCCGCCTGCTTCTTCGATAAGCTGCCTGATATTCTGCATGACCTTATGCGTCTGTTCGACGGGATCGTGGCTGTCAATATTTTCCGCGTCGTCCAGATTCTGCGGACACTGGCCGCGTAGCCAGACGATCCTGCCGCCCTGGCTTACCACTGCCTGACAGAGATCGTTGTCGAGGTTCTGCTCGGGATAGGTGTCTTTCGTGTTGAACTTGCGAATTCGCGTATGCGCCATTTTGGTCTCCATGGATCGGGGCACGAACGTTCAGGCTTTGTCGCCGACTGGGGCAGGAGTACGGGTCGAACGCGTGATCTCTGTTGATTGCGAATTATCGGCCGTTGAGTTGTGATGATCGTTGGGCCTGCGTTTCGCAGCTTCATGGTATGCGAGATACTTACGCTGGGTTGCGATATGGTCCGCCAGGAATTTGGCATCGTGCCAGACACCCCAGATGAAGCTGGACCCCCTCCGCGATTGCCACGGCAGCCCCAGGAAATAGATTCCCGGTTCCACTGAGACGCCCCGCTGATGCTTCGGCTTGCCGTTTTCATCGAACGCATCGACCTTGAGCCAGTTGTAATCGACGGTAAAGCCGGTAGCCCAGATGATCGACCTTATTCCGGCGCGAGCCAGGTTCAGATCGAGAATCGGATCCGTCACGCATTCAGGGTCTGCCTCGATCTTGCGGGCATCGGGCTCTTCCGGAAGGTCGAGGCCATTGCGCGCGGCATAGGCATCGGCCTCGTCCAGCAGCGTTATGTAGTTGGCATCGCCACGGGCAATATTTTCGGCGAGATCCGGTGCGAAGGTAATGGCGCCGTCGTTGTACCCTTTCGTGCAGCCGACGAGGGTCATTCCCTGTGCGGCAAGGCGCCGGAAGTCGATTGTCTCGCCGCCGCGCGCACCGCTCACCGCGATAGTGACATGCTCCATGCCAGGCCTGGGAGTCTGGAGGTCCCATTTGCCGAGGACCCCCAGCCACCAGCAGAAATCGCGCCCGCGGTAAGCGCGCGGAGGACGGTCGTGCGGACCAACCGACAGAAAGACGCTTCGGCCCGCTCGCAGCAGTTCGTCGGCGATCTGCACGCCCGAAGACCCGGCGCCGACCACCAGTACAGCACCTTCAGGCAGCTGATGAGGATTGCGGTAGGTATTGGAGTGTATCTGCACCAGTCCTGCATCCCCGGGGACCACAGGGGGGATGACGGGACGTTGAAATGGCCCGGTGGCGGCAACCACGCTCTTTGCCGCGATCACACCCGTCGAGGTCTCGACGCGGAATCCCGGCTGGCCAACGTCTCTTCGAACTTCCTTGACTTCCATACCGCACCGGATGGGTGCTGCGATCATTTTGGCATAAGCGACAAAATAGTCGGCAACGGCTTCCTTATGGATGAAGGCATCGGGATCGGCACCGGGGAACTCCATCCCCGGAAAGCGATCATGCCAGGCAGGACCATTGGTAACCAGTGAATCCCACCTTTGCGAGCGCCATCGCTCGGCAATGCGATGCCGCTCGAGGACGAGGTGAGGTATGCCGCATTTGCTCAGATGCTCGCTCATGGCCAATCCGGCCTGGCCGCCACCAACAACAAGCGTGTCTACTTCTTCAACTGACATATTCGCGCCCTTTCTGGCTTCTCCCGACATCTGCGCATTCGTCTGCGTCTGAACGTTGGTCTACCGGAGGGGCGAAACGGCGAAAATTACGATTTCATGTGGTGATGGTTAGGTTGTTCCTAAACGCTGCGACCGGTGTCGATACGCGCAGCATGCCGAAGCGCCGGCCGCTCCTCCGTGCCGAGGCAGCCGATCATGGAACCCCACGTCTCACGATTAGGCTGCGCCTCAGCATTGCGTCGGCAAACGATAATTGGGCGCCCGTTCGATTTGAGGAATGCTGAAGCAGTTGCTCAGCATGAGGGAGGCATGAGGGTGCAGGCCGAAAGTGCATTCCGGATCGAGACGGATTCGCTCGGCGACCTGCCCGTGCCGCACGATGCCGTTTACGGGATCCACACGGCCCGTGCGCTGACGAACTTCCCGATCACCGATGTGCGGCTGAGCCATTTCCCTGAGTTGGTGCGCGCTCTCGCGATGGTCAAGAAAGCGGCGGCGCTGGCGAACCGGGTCCTCGGAGTACTGGCGCCCGAGCTTACCCAATCCATCATTGAGGTCTGTGACGAAATCATCCAGGGCCGGCATCATGAGCATTTCGTCGTAGACATGATCCAGGGCGGCGCCGGGACATCGGCCAATATGAATGCCAACGAAGTGATCGCCAACCTCGCGCTGAAAAAGCTTGGCCACTCCTATGGCGATTACGGTCTTCTCCATCCGAACGACCATGTGAACCGTTCGCAATCAACGAACGACGTGTATCCCACTGCCATCCGCCTCGCGACGCTCCAGAGATGCGAGCCGCTCTGCGTGGAGCAGAGGCGTTTGAGCCAGGCGTTCGAGGAGCGGGCCGCCGCGTTTTCCAGCATCATGAAGGTCGGACGAACGCAGTTGCAGGACGCGGTTCCCATCACGCTGGGTATGGAGTTTGCGTCCTTTGCCGCGACGATCAACGAGGATGTGGAGCGTGTTATCCAGCTCGGAGAGCTTCTGAAGGAAGTCAATCTTGGCGGCACCGCAGTGGGCACCGGTGTCAATGCTCCGCCGGGATATGCGGCGCTGGCCGTCAAATATCTCTCGGAAATCTCCGGATACACGCTGATCGAGGCGCGCAATCGCGTGGAAGCGTTGTCCGATCTGGGGGCCTTTGTGACGTTTTCGGGAGTGTTGAAGCGCATCGCCGTGAAGATTTCGAAAATCTGCAACGATTTGCGGCTGCTAAGCAGCGGGCCGCGTGCGGGATTTGGCGAGATTCGTCTGCCTGCCGTTCAGGCGGGATCATCGATCATGCCGGGAAAGGTGAACCCCGTCATCCCGGAGGTCGTCAATCAGGTCGCCTACCAGGTGATCGGAAATGATCTCACGGTCACGATCGCGGCAGAGGCAGGTCAGCTGCAACTGAACGCGATGGAGCCGGTGGTGATCTTCAACGTGCTTGAGTCCATGCGGATTCTGACGCGTTCGCTCGCCGTTCTCGGCGACCGCTGTGTCAGCGGAATCGAGCCGGATGTAGCGCGTTGTGACGAATTGCTGCGTGGCAGCTTAGTGCTCGCCACGGCCCTGGTTCCGCATATTGGTTATGAAAAGGCCGCAGCGGTGGCCAAGGCTGCGAGCTCCGCCGGGCGAACGATTGCCGAAACTGCCCTTGAACTCGGCGTCATGACGCATGAGGAAATCGAGCGCGCACTCATTCCGCAGGCGATGCTCGGCCCCACTGCCGGGACGACGTCATGAAACACCTCCTTCTTCTTGCCACTCACGCCCTCTCGCATATGGGCGATGAAGCGGGCCAAACGCAAATAGAGACCGAATCCCTGGAGGAAACCAGCCTATGAAGTTGATCGTGCCTGTAAAGCGGGTCATAGACGCGAACATCAAGCCGCGCGTGAAGGCGGACGGCACCGGCGTCGAGCTTGCCAATGTCAAGATGACGATGAATCCGTTCGATGAGATTGCGATTGAGGAGGCGATCCGGCTCAGGGAAGCCGGCAAGGCGGAGGAGATCGTGGCCGTTTCGATCGGTCCGGCGCAGGCGCAGGAAACGCTGCGCACAGCCCTCGCCATGGGCGCCGACCGTGCCATCCTGGTGAAGGTAGACACGGCCGTCGAGCCTCTCGACGTGGCCAAGATCCTGAAGGGCGTAGCGGCACAGGAGAAGCCCGGCCTGTTCCTGCTGGGCAAGCAGGCGATCGACGACGATGCCAACCAGACCGGGCAGATGCTTGCTGCCCTTCTGGGTTGGGCACAGGGCACCTTCGCTTCCAAGGTGGAGATCGGTGAAGGCAAAGCGACAGTCACGCGCGAGGTGGACGGCGGTCTGCAGGTTGTGGAACTGAAGCTGCCGGCAATCGTGACGGCCGATCTGAGGCTTAACCAGCCGCGCTATGCCTCGCTTCCCAGCATCATGAAAGCCAAGAAGAAGCCGCTCGATGAAAAGAGCCCGGCGGACTACGGCGTCGAGGTGAAGACACGGCTCAGGGTGCTTAAGACCGAGGAGCCGGCCCAACGCAAGGCCGGCATCAAGATCGCCTTCGTGGCCGAGCTCGTCGGCCGGCTCAAGAACGAAGCCGGCGTGTTGTAATCGCGCGACAGGAAGGACAGAACCATGACAATCCTCCTCATTGCAGAGCACGACAATCAGTTGCTCTCTGACCAGACGGCAAAGGCCCTTTCGGCGGCGAAGAAGATCGGGGGCAAGGTCGATATCCTCGTGGCGGGCGAGGGCGCACAGGCGGTGGCGGACGCCGCAGCGAAGCTCGCCGGCGTGCGCAAGGTGCTGCTTGCCGAAAGTGTGGCCCTGAAGGAGCAACTCGCCGAGCCGCTGGCCGCAACCATCCGGACGCTTGCCGATGGCTACGATAGCTTCGTGGCGGCGGCGACGACCACCGGCAAGAATGTGATGCCGCGCGTGGCCGCCTTCCTCGACGTGATGCAGGTTTCCGATGTGATCGAGGTCGTGAATGCCGTCGCCTTCAAGCGCCCGGTCTATGCGGGCAACGCCATCGAGACGGTGGAATCGACCGACGTCAAGCACGTGATCACGGTGCGCACCTCGGCATTCCAGCCCGCCGGTGAAGGCGAGTCAGTGCCGGTGGAAAGGATCGAGGCGGCTGCCGATCCGGGACTTTCAACCTTTGTCGAGAACAGGATCGCCGCCAGCGACCGCCCTGAACTGACCTCGGCCAGGATCATCATCTCGGGCGGCCGCGCGCTCGGCTCCTCGGAGAAGTTCAGGGAAGTGATCCTGCCCGTCGCCGACAAGCTAGGGGCGGCTGTGGGCGCCTCACGCGCCGCTGTCGATGCCGGTTATGCGCCGAACGACTGGCAGGTCGGGCAGACGGGCAAAGTCGTCGCCCCCGATCTCTATATCGCCTGCGGTATTTCCGGCGCGATCCAGCATCTCGCCGGCATGAAGGATTCCAAGGTGATCGTCGCCATCAACAAGGACGAGCAAGCGCCGATCTTCCAGGTTGCCGATTATGGCATCGTCGGTGACCTGTTCGAGGTGGTTCCTGATCTGGAGAAGCAGTTGGAATGATGGAAATGCGTATCGGTTGACAGGCATTCATCCTCGATCCGATGCCCGTCTATATACAAAAGGGGAACGAAAATGGAATTGATCAATGATACCGGGCCGGCCGAAAATGCCGGCCATCTCAAGGGATCGCTCGGCTTCTGGTCGCAGCTTGCGGTCTGTGTCGGGCTCGTCGTCTCGCAAGGCGTGATGGTGATCATGCTGCAGGGCGCGGGTTTCGGGGGCTATGGCTTCCTGATGACGATCTTGCTGGCTTATGTGCTGGCGCTGACCTACGTCTTCTCCTTTTCGGAGCTGACGCTGATGTTCCGCAGCCCCGGCAGTCTAGCCACCTTCACCGAGGTGGCGATCGGGAACTTTCCCGCGATCGTTGCCGTGTTCTCCGGCTATCTCGTCGTCGCCATGTTTGCGCTTTCCGCCGAGTTGGTTCTGATCGAACTGATGCTGGTGGAAATCACGGGGCTTCAACTGCCGCCCGGCTTGGTGCTTCTGGGCTTGCTTGCCCTGTTCACGGTGTTCAACATCATGGGCATTGACGTCTTCGCCACGGTGCAGTCCGCGCTCTCCTTCATCATGGTGATTACCATCACACTGCTCGGCATCATCGCGCTCACCGGCGTCGGCATGCCGCGACCGGTGGATTTGGTGACCGAGAGCGTCGGACCGTTCAGTGGCGGCATGCTTGCCCTGCTTGCGGTCGCCATCTGGGGCTTTGTCGGACTCGAATTTTCCTGTCCTCTCGTCAAGGAGACGCGGGATCCGGTCCGGACCATTCCGCGCGCCATGATCACGGGTGCCACGGTGATCATGGTCATGTATCTGCTCTATTGCTGGGGCGCGCTGCGTTATGTGCCGACGGCAACGCTGGCATCCTCGCCGCTCCCGCACTATGCCTATGTCGAGGCCGTGCTGGGGAAGACCGGGCTGATATTCCTGACCGTTGCCGCCTTCACGGCCACGTGCAGCACGGTCAACACCTCGCTGGCGGCGGTTCCGCGCATGATCTATGGCATGGCGCAGAACGGCCAGACCTTCGCAATGTTTGGCAAGCTCCACCCCCGATACGGTACCCCTTGGGTGGCGATCATCCTGGTGGCGCTCGTCACGGCGCTGCCGATCCTCGTCTACGGTGTAAAAGCCGACGCGATCCTGCTGCTGCTTGTCGGAGCCGCCATCGCATGGCTCATCGCCTATATCATCGCCCATATCGATGTCATCGTTCTGCGGCGACGCTATCCGCAAATTGCCCGGCCCTTCAAAACGCCACTCTATCCGCTCCCGCAGATCGTCGGCATTGCCGGGATGCTCTATGCCATTTACAAGGCATCTCCGTCGCCTGAACTCACCAAGACGGTGTTCTCGGTGGCGGGCGGCACGCTTTTGGCCGGCGCCGTCCTGGCCGCGATCTGGGTGAGGTTCGTCATGAAAAAGGGTCTCTTCGAGCCCGAACCAGCGGATCGCCATATTGACGTTTCGACGTCGGCCGAAGGTTGATGGCCGAAGACGTGGGCCTTGACGCTTCGATGATCGTTCTGGCAATTTCGTCGGCCACCTATATGGCCGACGAAAAGCGGTGGCGTCATGAGAGCGCTTAACAAAACATCCGAACTTCCACGTGGCAGGGCTCCGCATTCCTGCAGCGTGGCCACAAAATTGCTGTCGGACATCGCTGCGGCTCCTTGCCGGTTTCATTGTGTGCAAGTCGATGATGCCCAGCCTATGTATCTGATTTGAGCTGCGGCAAGCCCCAATTAGGTATGCTGGGGGGCCAAAGCGTCACACAGGCACTGAAAGCGAATGTCGGCATCGGTATTTGCGCGCCCCTGCAACCAAATTAAAGCCCGCTAAGTCAACGACTTAGCGGGCTTTTTGTTGCCGAAAATCGGGAAGCGGTAAATGCTAGTGGAAGCGTCAGGGGGTAAACCGTGGCGAAGAACCGGCGTTGGAGGTACTAAAAATAGCTCGTTCTGTGTGCCGGAAAAGCCACAGTTTTTTTGAGAAGAAGCCGGCCCTGCTGTCATATTTTGGCTTGAGCTGTCAATCGGCGCGGACCGGTTAAACCGGAATCTCGAGAGCAGAAGTTGAGGCGAACACGCGAGGCTAGCCGGAAATCAAGCCTGACGCACCTCAGCCACCCCGCCGTTGGTGAGCTGGATCAGTTGCTCCGCCGTCGTCCGAAATGCGTGCACTGGAGACCCCGCCGCAGCCCAAAGCGGATCGAGCGAAAGCAACTCGCTATCGATGATGGTGGTGACCTGACAGTCATGGCCGACGGGGGCGACGCCACCTATGGCAAATCCTGTCTTGCTCTGCACCCATGCAGCATCGGCGGACTTTACGGGTTGGCCAATCACGGACGAAACCTTGTTCCGGTCGATGTGGTGAGCGCCGGAAGCGATTACCAGAATGACATTGTCACCGGCCCGGAACACGATCGACTTGGCAATCTGCGCGACGGAGCAGCCGACTGCCGCCGCCGCATCGGCAGCGCTATGTGTGCCTGCCGGGAATTCAGCAATGCTGTCTTCATGTCCAAACGCGAGCAGTGCCTGCCGTACTTTTTCTACCATATCCATAGCGAGTTCTTTTCTCTTGCGTTGCTTTCTTCAGCTGAGGCTCAATGCCCTATCCCACGTTATTGGCGGCGCTCAAGAGCGCCCGGACGGATGCCGTGGCAACATCGGGATCAATGGCCGCGCCGAACACCGTTCGGCCATCTGTTGTGCGGCATTCGACATAGGCTGCGGCTTGCGCGCTCGCGCCGTGACCGATGGCATGTTCCTGGTAGTCCGCAATGTCCACCAAGGGACCTCCCGCTTCTTCGAGTGCAGCCACGACCCTGGAGATCAGGCCATTGCCTCGCCCTGAAAGAGAGCAGACCTCACCGTCGATAGCGATGCGGCCTACGAACAGCCGCTGACCCGCCCGACCAGTCTCCTCGTAATCCATGAGCACAAACCGGTCGGTCGGACGTGGCAAATAGCAGTTCTCAAAGCAGTGCCAAATGTCAGCGGCGTCGAGTTCACGTCCGATATCGTCGGCCAGCTTCTGCACATGGGCGCTGAAATCCGCCTGCAAACGCTTGGGCAGTTTCAGGCCCCGATCCTGCTCCATCACCCAGGCGACGCCGCCCTTGCCGGACTGGCTGTTGACACGGATGACCGCCTCGTAGGTCTCGCCGATGTCCACCGGGTCTATCGGCAGATACGGCATCTCCCATATACCATCGTTACACTGTTCATGCGCGGCGAAACCCTTGCGGATGGCGTCCTGATGCGAGCCGGAAAAGGCCGTATGCACCAGTTCTCCAGCATAGGGATGCCTGGGATGAACAGGGATTCCGTTACAATGCTCGACAGTTTCCACAACCTGGCGCATCGCCGGGAAGGACAGGCCGGGATCAATCCCCTGCGTGTAGAAGTTCAGCGCCAAGGTCACGAGGTCCACGTTTCCGGTTCGTTCGCCATTGCCGAACAGGCAGCCCTCTACGCGATCCGCGCCGGCAAGCAGCGCCTGCTCGGCTGCTGCGACTCCGGTGCCACGATCATTGTGGGGATGAACGCTGATGACGACCGCATCCCGCCGTGAGATGTGGCGGCAGAACCATTCGATCTGATCAGCATAGACGTTGGGCATCGCGACTTCGACCGTCGCCGGCAGGTTCAGAATTGCCGGCCGTTCCGGTGTAGGCCGCCACACATCGAGCACACGCTCGCAGATTTCGAGCGCGAAGTCGGGTTCCGTGAAACAGAAGGTCTCGGGCGAATACTCGAAAGTCCAGGCAGTCTCAGGGCGTTTTAGGCTCTCTTTGAGCATCGCCGTGACGCCTGTGACCGCCAAGTCAACGATTTCATGTTGCTCCATGCCGAAGACCACACGCCGGAACAGTGGCGCCGTGGCATTATACAGATGCACGATGGCGCGGTGGGCGCTTTCCAGCGATTCGAATGTCCGGGCGATCAGGTCAGTCCGCGATTGGGTCAGAACCTGAATCGTCACATCATCTGGAATTCTGTCCTCGCCAATCAACCGGCGAACGAAGTCGAATTCGGTCTGCGATGCCGAGGGAAAGGCTACCTCGATTTCCTTGAAGCCGATCGCGACCAGCATGTCGTAGAAGCGCTGCTTGTGTTCCGATCCCATCGGATTGGCCAGAGCCTGGTTGCCGTCGCGCAGATCGGTGGACAGCCAGCGTGGCGCCGCCGTCAGACGCCGTGAGGGCCATTGCCGATCCGGCAGATCAATGGGCGCGTTGAAGGGACGGTATTTGGTTTCTGGATTTTTCAACATGTGTGATTTCCGTTGTACGCGAAAAGGAGAAAACGAGCACGGCTGCATACGGCCACCAGGATGCCGTCAGTCCTGGCGACCGCCTGTAAGTCGCAGCGCTACGGAAAGGAGTTGACCCCGCTGAGTATCGAACCGGGCGCAGATGCTCGCCTCGGACACCTCAATAGCCGTCCACGCCGCGAAACGCGGCTGGACTTGATGGCTGGTGAGGAGGGCGATGGTAAACACGGTAAGACACAAAACCTAAGTGGACTGGCGCTACCATATCTCCGGCAAGAATGATACTCTCACGCGCAAGTGACATTCATCGTCGCAAAAGGGTCAAATTGGAAATGCCGGAGCAAACCGCCAGTGATCGGATCGTCGTCGTTAGCCAAGACGCGCACTGCTTCGCCAGCGGGCGCCATACGCACGAGCAGGCGCAGCTCATTTACGCAATCAGCGGCGTTGTTTCCGTCACAACGACAGACGGCACATGGGTCGTGCCACCGAGCCGGGCAGTTTGGGTTCCAGCGGGCATAGGGCACGAGACGAAAAGCCACGCCACGGTGCAGTTTCGCGCATTGCTGATCGATCCGGCTGACGTGAAGGGGCTACCCGGCGTCTGCGCGGTGGTGGAGGTGAGGCCATTGTTGCGCGAGTTGATTCTGCGGCTCGCCGCGCTCGCGGAAAGGCCAGGAAGCGCGGATTTGGGGCGCGTCGTCACGCTGCTGCTGCTGCTGGAATTGTCATTCCCGCCCGTCGAGCCGCTCAACCTGCCGACTCCCCAACACGCCCAACTCGCGCGCCTCTGCGAATGGATACAGAGTGACCCAGTCCGCGCCGTCTCTCTGGAGGAAGCCGCCAGCGCGCTTCATATGAGTCGATCGAGCTTCATGCGGCTGTTCAAGCGCGAGACTGGGATGAGTTTTGCCCACTGGCGACAGCAGGCACGTTTGTTGGGTGCGCTGTCATTACTGGCGGATGGGCAATCGATTTTGAATGTTGCCCTCGCTTGCGGCTATGACAGTCCAAGCGCCTTTTCTGCGATGTTCCGCCGTTCTCTTGGAAGATCACCGAGCGAGTACTTTGCACGCCCTGCGGGCGATCAAGGCTCTGACCCAGTGCTGGTGCGGCGAAGGTAATAGTTGTCCATTCCGATTGTTCTCGCCCAGAACTAAACATCGCATCGCGCTTTGTCACAACATGCGTCCTGCGCCATCGGGGCGCCGCATGCGCAGCGCTGATCCAGCGGTGCCGACAAGCAGGTCAATACCAGCCCAAGACAGTCCGCCCGCTTCGCAGTTTGGAGAACGCCACCGCGCACGACGGCTCCGCCAAAAATGGCTATATTTCATTCCCCTTCGATCTCAGAGACACTATCAATATGCTTGTTTGAGGGGCGAGTTCCATACGACAAGCCATCCAGCCACGAGGATAAAGCCAATTCCCAGCACCGTGAGTATGTCCGGAGCATCAGCAAAAAACACGAAGCTCCAAAATACGGCGAACACCAGATAGCTGTAATCAAATGTTCCGATGATCGCGGCCGGCGCGATCTGATAGGCCTTTGCTACCCCAATGCTTTCGGCAACCAGCAATATGCCCAGCAGCACAATGATTGCCCACGTCCCATTGTTCATCGCCGTCCACGGACTTTGCAGGAACGGAAAAGCCAGGTTGCCAGCGGCCGGAACGAACATAATACCTCCGACGCCGAGAGCACCCGACATGACGAGGCACAGGTTCAGGCTCATAGCTACGCTCAAGGCGTTCTCATCCGAGCATTTGCTTCGGGTTATGACCGCTGCGAGCGCATAGAAGATGGCAGCAAGGATCGGTAGCAGCGCAACTGCGGAGAAGGCATCGGCCGCCGGGCGCAGAATGACGAGCACACCAATAAAGCCCAGCAGGATTCCCAACCACCTTCGGGCGCCGACAGGTTCCCGAATGAGGGCGGCGGAGAAGAGAGCGATAAACAATGGCGTCGTGTAGAGTGCCGTTGCTGCCACCGACAGGCTCATGAACGGGAGCGCGGCGTAATAGGCAATCCACATCAGCACGATCAGTATGCTGCGGACAAAGACCCAACCAACGGCCTTCGGCCATAGTGTCGAAGCTGGGGCCAGGATTCTGGCAACACCAAAGAGCAGGGGAACGGTGATCAATCCTCGTGCGACAAAAAGCTGCCACAGTGAAAAGTCGGCACTGCTCTGCTTAACGACCGCATCGCCGAAGGCGAGCATGAAGACCGAGGTCACGATCAGCGTGATGCCGAGGGGAGTTCCTTCGATTGTGTCACGGGTTTCGGGATTTTTGCGACAACAAGGAGGAAAGATGGTGCTGCCAAGCTTCGAAACTGAACGCCTTTGGGTTCGGCCTCGCACAATGGCGGATTTCGATGCTTGTCTTGCGATGGATCGCGATCCGGCAGTTACACGGTTCATCCCTGGCCTGTGGAATGACCCCGTAAAGCATGAAGCCTTCCTAAGAGAAAGGATTGAAACCTCTCTTGGTGATGGTCTTGGGTACTGGTCCATTTTCCCGAAGGAGCAACCTGACCAGTTCTTGGGGTGGATTCTTCTCATCCCCTATGATGGCGTCGGCCCGGAAGTCGAAATCGGTTGGCGTCTTAATCAATCCGCTTGGGGAAACGGCTTCGCACTGGAAGCTGCCCGCCCAATCGTTGAACACGCCTTTCATACTGCAGGACTTGAACGCATCGTCGCGGACATCGACCCCGGCAATCTTTCCTCGCAGCGCGTCGCAGAGAGGATTGGCATGAAGCACATCGGCGATAGCAAGCATGGGGACGACCCCTGCAAATGCTATGTGATGACCAAGGCCGATCTCGGCGAGATGGTGTCGCGCAATTCCTAACTTCTGCAACAATTTGGTGTCTTGTGGTTCTTAGTCCCGCCACTTGATTCCGATTGAGAGATTGAATGAGACGAATTTTCAAGTTCACAGGCGTTCTTTTAGGTTTGCTGATCATCGCCGCCGGTGCTTACGGCGGAAAAGGATACTGGGACGCTCTGTCGGACGCTCCGCAGTTGGGGCAACGCGCAGATGATTTGATAGCGCAGGGGCGCGGAGGAGCCTCGCTTGGGGCGGAGCATCTGGCGATATTGATGACAGTGGAGGACCCAAATTTCGCTAATCACTCCGGGGTGGATTTTTCGACCTCCGGCGCTGGAGCGACAACAATCACGCAGTCGGCTTCAAAGCGCCTTGCCTTCGAAAAATTCCAACCCGGTGTCGGGAAGATTCGACAAACCGGCTACGCGATGGGTTTGGAAAGCCGCCTTTCCAAAGATCAGATTCTTGCGCTTTGGCTCGAAACATTGGAGATGGGCGAAGGCCCGGAAGGCTGGATGACTGGCTTCTACAAGGCAAGTTCAGCGATCTATGGGCGACCGCCCGCAGAATTAAGCAACTCGGAGTTCATTCGACTGGTAGCCGTTCTTATCGCCCCGGGATCATACAAGCTTCGCGAGAACGATACTGCGCTCAATGAGCGTGTCGGCCGGATTGAACGTCTGGTGGCAGGAACGTGCGCGCCAGAAGGGCTCAGCGACGTTTGGCTTGAAGGGTGCCGGCAACCTTCCGATAGCTAACCAGTATAGCCGTAAGCGGCTCTCATCTCATGAATTGACGTTAGGTGTGCCTTGCCCGTGAGAGGCTAGCGGCTTTTCAGAAACAAGATCGATGAGGGCAGACATGCCGGAGTGCCCCGCTCCTTCTGCGAGCACACTGTCATGTTCATGCAGATGCCGAATGCCAATGAGCGAATGAACGGACCAACAGATCCTTGTTATACAGGTTTTCTGCCTGGGGCGGACCGCCTGTCCCAAAGCGAAGTTGCTCAACGCGATACCCCTGCATGAGCAGGATGCCTCCTGGCCTCAGGCACTGGTAGAAGCCTGCAAACATTTTGCTGCGCAGGTCCGGTGGTGCGAACTGAACGAATATGGCGGCGACGACGTCATAGCTTTCGACCTTCCCCGTCGGCGACTGCGAGGGCTTTCATCCCAGGATGAAGTCGGTAGACCTGCGAGGCGAGAAAGGCGTTCGGCTTCGTTCCGAACAGGTAGCTCTCACCTTCGAATCTGCTGTCCCAATCATTTCCCATAAAGATGCTGTCCTGCTTGTTTGGTAATTCTCGCCAAAAACGTTCCGGTCAGACTCTACCCATCCAAGGTTCGCTTCATTGAACGACCGCACCAACGCTACGATAAAGCACATAGGCTGCCACGATGAAGATCACTGCGGCAAATATCCGGTTGAGCGTATTCTTGCGCGATGAAAGCCGGTTGGCCAGCATCATGCCGAAAATGCCACCAAGGACACCACCGGCGATGAACTCAAAGGCGATCGGCCAGTCGACCAAACCGGATGCGGCATAGTTGAGCGCTGTCGCCAGTCCAAAGCTGCCTACGGCGAGCAGCGAGGAACCGATGGCATTGAGCATCGGCATGCCGGTTGCCAGCATCAGGCCAGGAACTATGAGAAAACCACCACCGATACCGAAGAAGCCCGAGGCAATGCCGGCAGAGAAGGCTACGCCCGCCGTGATCAGGCAGGTGCGCAAGTTCACGGTACGCTCAGGGGCGATTGTCTTAGGCTTGGGGCGCAGCATCATTGCCCCGACGACGAGCATGACGAGGCCGAAGAGGAAGAGCAGGCGTTCACCGTCGATGAGCTTGCCAAGACTTGATCCTGCCAGAGCGCCGATCGTGCCGACACCAGCGAAGACGAGCGCGCATGGCCAGCGGACATTACCGCTGCGTGCGTGACCGACAAGGTTGGCAAATGCGTTCATCGAGACGGCCAGCGCGCTCGTGCTAATGGCGATATGCGGCTGAGCGACGCCAACGACATAGAGAAGTAGCGGTGTGGCGAGGATTGATCCGCCGCCGCCCATAAGGCCAAGCAAAAACCCGACAAGACCGCCAGAGAAAAGCGCCGGTCCAAGTGTGGACAGCATGTGGCTATCCTTTCTGGGCAACGAAACGATCGTGAACGACCATTCCGATGAGCATGGCGACCACGAACATCACCGCGGGAGCCAGTCCGAGGGACAATGACGCGATTGCCGGTCCCGGGCAGAACCCTGCCAATCCCCAGCCGATGCCGAAAATTGCCGAGCCAACGATAAGAGGTCGGTCAATACGGGTCTTGGCGGGAAGATGATGCCGGCTGTCGAGCACGGGCCTATTGAAGGCAAAAGCCAGACGATAGCCGACGAAATCGACAATAACGTCTGCCCCCAGCACGAAGATCAGGCTCGGATCCCATGCGCCAGTGATGTCGAGAAAGGCTTTGACCTTCGCTGGATTGAGCATGCCGGAAATGGCAAGGCCCAGGCCGAACAGAAGGCCAGCAACGAGCGCGACCAGGATGCGGAGCGCACCTGTCATAACCAGCCTCCCAGTCGCAGCGCGAGTACGGTCAGGATCGCTGTTGCGAGGAAGGTCAACACGGCGGTGAAGGAACGAAGCGATAGCCGCGCTAACCCGGAAATCCCGTGGCCGGAGGTGCATCCCGAGCCCATGCGGGTGCCGAAGCCGACCAGTAGCCCTGCAACGATCAGTAATGGCAAGGTCGCTGTTATCACGACCTGCGGCCCGCTACCGAACATGAGGCGATAGGCCAGAGGGCCGAGCAAAAGGCCAACGACGAATGCCACGTCATGCCCAAAGCGTTCGCCACGCTTGCCAAGGATGCTGCCGACAATACCGCTGATACCGGCGATGCGGCCATTGAGAAGCATCAGCAGGCTAGCGGACAATCCAATCAGTGCACCGCCGGTGATTGGAGCGAAATAGGGTTCTATCACCAGACCACCCCTTCCAGGGCATTCAACGGTATCTTGAGGTAGCGTCTGCCGTTCGCCTCGGGTTCTGACAGGCGCCCGCCGGCGATGTTGACCTGCAGCGCATGCAGGATGAGCTTGAGCATGGGGAGCGTGGCGTCGCGCGCCTCGCGCAGAGCGATAAAGCTCTCCTCGGTCTGGTCGGTGATGTGGGGGTTGTCGGCTTTTTGCTCCGCGACGGTGCTCTCCCACCGAGGCTGACGTCCGTCCGGTTGGTAATCGTGCCCCGAAAAAATTCTGGTCTTGTCCGGCAAGGAGAGAATGGCCTGGATGGACTGCCAGAGCGACTTGGCGCTGCCGCCGGGGAAGTCAGCGCGCGCGGTGCCGGAATCCGGCATGAACAATGTGTCGTGGACGAAGGCGGCATCGCCGATGACATAGGTGACGGATGTGAGCGTATGGCCTGGCGAAAACATGACCTTGGCGTCGATTGAGCCGATCTTGAAACTGTCGCCGTCGGCGAATAGCCGATCCCATTGCCGGCCGTCCGCCGGAAAATCCGGCCAGTGGTAGATGTCCTTCCAAAGGGCCTGCACATCGACCACATGAGCACCGATTGCGGTCGGTGCTCCGGTCTTCTCTTTCAGATAGGGAGCGGCCGAGAAGTGGTCGGCATGCGGATGGGTATCGAGGATCCATTCGACGGAGAGGTTTTCCTCGGCGATGCAGGCGAGAAGTTTATCGGCCTGTTCGGTTTTGGTGGCGCCCGACTTTTCGTCATAGTCCAGAACCGGATCGATGATGGCGCATTTGCCAGTTGCGGGGTCGCTCACCACATACTGAATGCTCCCGGTACGTGGTTCGTAAAAACCCCTCACGTTCGGCTTTGCCGATCTGGAACCGCGGTTCGCCGCAAGCCATGCCTGAGCCGAAGCACGCTCAATTCCAATGTCGGTCGCCGTCGTGATCGGTCTGTCGTCGCTGAAACCCTCGACGTCAGCATGGCCGGCAAGCACCTGTTGGTTTCCACGCGGAACTGAGCCGGTTAGGCGCCATAGCGTCGTCAACCGAATACGACGATGATTGCGATATCGTGACCGGCTCCGGGCTCAGCCTTACTTGAAGGGAGGGGCGCCCCGCAAGCCGTCCGCCAGCGCGGAAAGGGCATCGGCCAGTTGTTGCGCTGTTTCCTTCGGGGGTAACGGCACCTTCAGGCTCTGCGCGCCGGTTGACGGATCGCGTTCGATCCACGGGTGCGATGGCGCTTCCGGATCGCCGGCGGCGGCGAGGGCGGACACCAATTGCGTGCCCACCTGGATCAGGGCGAGCCATGGGTTTGGCGCCGGATCAGTTGACGGAGTCGAGGACTTGTCGGGAGCCGCGATATTGCCGGGACCGGTATCCGCACCCGCTTTTACGTCTTGCTTAAGGGCGGTATCGTCGGTGACGATACCGCTGTTCCCCGCTTCCTCCGCCGGCGTCACCGCCTCGCTCTTACCCATGCCGCCGGTGACATCTTCCACGTCCTTCATGAAGCGGTTGAGGCGCGAGCCGCCGAGCGAAATCTCGCTGCTGCCGCCGTCGAGAATTCCGGCTGACAGCGAGCGCTTGAAGGCCAGCACCGAAAGCATCCCTTCCTCGATGGTGCCCTTGGCGACGAAATTGATGATCCGCACGGGCGCTAGCTGACCAAGGCGATGGATGCGGGCGATGCGCTGCTCCAGTATGGCGGGGTTCCATGGCAGGTCCATGTTCACGAGAGTCGAGGCATGCTGCAGGTTGAGGCCCGTGCTGCCGGCGTCGGTGGACAGGAACACGCGGCAAGCGGGATCGTGGCGGAACCGCTCGACGAGCGCCGGGCGCTTCTCCGAGGGCACGCCGCCGTGGAAACTGACATAGCCGAGGCCGCGCGCTTCGAGGCGCTTGATGATGATGTCATGAGTCCGCGTCCATTGCGAAAACACCACCGCCCTGGCATTCGGCTCGGCGAACAGATCGTCGAACAAGGCCATCAGCTCATCGGCCTTGACGCCATGGTCCGTCTCCTGGTCCAGCAGATAGGTGCTGTTGCACGCCATGCGCATGTTCTGCAGCGCACAGGTCATCCGTCGCTGATCCTTGTCCGACAGGAAACCGGTCTTGCGCCAGCGCTGGACGACTTTGGCCACCATATCGGCGTTTTCCTGATGGTACACCATTTGCGCCTCGGTCATCGGCACCAGGAGATTCTGGTCGAGGCGGCTGGGCAATTGCTTGAGCACCTCGGATTTGCGGCGGCGGATCATGATGGGTGCGAGAGTCTGGCCGATCTGGTCCAGCCCCCGATAGCCGGTGACGCGGCTGCTTTCATCCTTCACCTGGTGCTCATAGAGCAGCTTCCATGTCGGCCCCAGTCGATGCTGATCGACGAACTGGACGATGGAAATCAATTCCTCGAGTTTGTTTTCAAGGGGCGTGCCGGAGAGCACAATGGCATAGGGGCTGTCGATGCGCTTCAGGGCACGGGCGGCAATCGTGTTCCAGTTCTTCACTCGTTGCGCCTCATCGACGATCACGAGATCGGGCGCCCAATCGGCGATAAGGTCGAGGTCGGGATTGAGCTTCTCGTAGTTCGTTATCTTGCAGAAATCATCGAGGCGATAATCGATCTGGCGCTGCGCCCGCCCGCCATTGATGACGCGCGCGGCATTCTCGCCCTGCCTTCCGGTGAAACGCAGAATCTCGCTCTGCCATTGATATTTAAGCGATGTCGGGCAGATCACTAATACCCTTGCAACACTGAAATGCCGCGCCAATATCTCCATCGCGGCGATGGCCTGGATGGTCTTGCCCAGGCCCATATCGTCGCCGATCAATGCCCTGCCAGCCCGCACCGCAAACAGCGTGCCTTCGGCCTGATAGGGATAGAGCGGCACCTTCAGAAAGCCGCCGAGCGCGGGATCGGAGGTTCCGAGCGGAAACAGTTCCTCGAGTTTCGCCGCGCGGCGTTCCGCATCTCGCCGTCCCGCGATAAAATCGAGCGCATCGTCATAGGCGCGGAGCTCATGATCCGAATTCGACGCCATCGCCATGAAAGGCTCAAGCTCACTGAGCCGATCCTCCGGCAGCACTCCGTCCTGATCTGCGTCGAATAACGCCGCGGCGGCCTCGCGCAATTCCGGCGGACAATCCGCGCCGGCGCGAAAATGGATGCGCCGCTTGCCGCCGTTGCGTAAATAGAGTTCCGAAAACGCCGGCCGGTAGCCGCGCGCGAACGCCGCCTTGGCGCCGCGTTTCTTCTCCAGCCGGGCGAGGGTGAACTCGATATGCTTGCAGGTTCCGAGTTCGTTTGTCGCATAATCCGGGCAAGAGCAGAAATTACCGCCCGGCCCCCGGCCTCTTATCACCACGCGGTAGCTCGATTTCGAAGCCGGATTGCTCACCCGGAATTCAGAGAAGAACGGCTCCTTGGTGAGGTTCTCGAGCGCGAATGGCTGCTCGCGGCCGAACTGGCGGCGCAAAGCCCGTTGCCATTCCACCGGCGACAAATCGGCGGGCGCTTGGTTGCGCGAGAGCTTGGGTTCCTTGTTGGGTTTGACGGTGGACTTTGGGCTTCGGCGCTTGGATTTCATCGAGGGCATATTTCTATTGCAAGGCTGGTTTTTTCCGCGAGCCATTCATCCGCCACCGCAAGGCAGATTGCAAGATAAGACGGAGACATCGTGTAAAGTCGTCCCCGATATACGCATTTGCGTTTAAAATAACTTAATACGCGCTCGCGTATATTTCTGATTTATACGCTATCCCGTATATTGACAAAATATACGGGATAGCGTATAGTGCGATCAGAGGTGTTCCATGGCCGACTCCATTGCGCGTAACGAAAAACAGATCGGCGCTATCCTGCGCCGTGCTCGCAAACAGGCTGGCCTGACCCAGTCAGGCCTCGGCGGCCATATCCATCTGCGCCAAGGGACGGTGTCCCGGCTTGAGGCCGGCGAGCCGGCCGTCCAGCTGCGCACGCTGATGGCGGCGCTGTCGGCGCTTGATCTTGAACTGGTGGTCCGTCCGCGCAGCAAGGGCAGCGCAACTGACATCGAGGATCTGTTCTGATGGCTCGCCGCCGCACACACGCCCCGCTCAATGTCTTCCTGAACGGCCGCCTCGTCGGGGTGCTGCGGCGCGAATCCACGGGCGCGATCGATTTCCGCTACGACCCGGACTGGCTATCGTGGGACAGTGCTTTCGCCGTCTCCCTGTCCCTGCCGCTGCGTGAAGATCGGTATATCGGCGCGCCGGTGATCAATGTCTTCGACAATCTGCTGCCGGACAGCGACGCGATCCGTAAGCGCGTTGCCGAACGTGTCGGGGCGAACGGCACCGACGCTTACAGCCTGCTCACCGCTCTCGGCCACGACTGCGTGGGCGCTCTGCAATTTCTGCCGGACGGGATCGATCCCGGCCCGACCGGCGGCACTGATGGACAACCCGTCGATGACAAGGCCATCGCGGATCTTATCAACAATCTTGCCACAGCCCCGCTGGGCATGGGAGAGGATGGCGATTTCAGAATTTCAATCGCCGGTGCGCAGGAGAAAACGGCGTTGCTGCGCAAGGACGGCCACTGGTTCAAACCCACCGGCACGACCGCCACCACGCACATCCTGAAACCACAGATCGGCCAGTTGCCCAACGGTATCGACCTCTCAAACAGTGTCGAGAATGAATATCTCTGCCTCAAATTGCTGGAGGCCTTTGGCGTCCCGGTCGCCACCGTCGAGATCGCCGATTTCGGCGAACGCCGCACGCTGATTGTGGAGCGTTTCGACCGGCGCTGGACGAAGGATGAACGCCTGATCCGCCTGCCGCAGGAAGATTGCTGTCAAGCGCTCTGCGTGCCGCCGACCCGTAAATATCAGTCCGACGGCGGTCCCGGCCTGCGCGAGATTCTTGAACTGCTGAGGGGCAGCGACACGCCGGATGAAGATATCGCGACCTTCATGCGCGCCAACATCATCTTCTGGCTGTTGGGCGCGACTGACGGCCACGCCAAGAATTTCAGCATTTTTCTGACGCCTGGCGGTCGCTACCGGATGACGCCGCTCTACGATGTGCTCAGCGCTCAGCCCAGCCTCGATGCCCACCAGATCGTGCCCAAAAAATTCAAACTCGCCATGTCTGTGGGCAAGAACCGCCACTATGCGCTCAGCGACATCGTGCCCCGACATTTCGTGCAGACGGCAGACATCGCCGGCATCGGCACACCGTTGATGCGCACACTCTTTGCTGATCTCGCCGCCAAGGCTCCCCGTCAGGCGGCTGCCGTGATCAACGCACTTCCTTCCGGCTTCCCGCAAGACATGGTTGAATCCATCAGCAACGGCATCGCCCATCGCGTCCGTCTGATCGAAACCTATTTATCCGGAGATCTCAACGTCGAATGAGTCATCCGTGAAGCTGCCAGCCCGGCTGATGGCGGGACTGGCCATCCTCAAGATGCACGACCTGTCCGACGAAGCGCTCTGCGAACGCTGGGCGGAGAACCCTTATTACCAGCTGCTCTGCGGCGAGGAATTCTTCCGCCATCAATTTGCCGTTCGACCGCTCGTCGATAACACGCTGGCGCCAAAGGATGGGCGCGGAAAGGCTGAATGCCCTTCTTCAGGGTGTTTGGCGGAGAGGGGAGGATTCGAAGTGCAACTCCGACGAGGCGTCGCTGGGGTAAATTGAGCGGATCAGATCGCGACTTCCAATGAATGTCGGTATCGGTGGTTGCCTGCCACCGCAACCAATTCTGTCAAACGCGGCGAACAGCCGCTTAGGTGCTTTTGACGAGCCAGTCTGCAAATAGGCGAGCTTTCGACGTCGCCCGCGGATGGATTTTCAGATGGAATGTCGCGGGTGAGGGGATGCTTTCAGGCACAAGCTGGACAAGCCGTCCTTCTTGCATCAGGTTTTCGACCAGCCCATCCCAACCCAACACCGCGCCGACATCGTCCTGAGCGGCCTGAAGCGCAATCATGTAGTTGTTTACATAGAAGCTGCGGCCCGTTGGAACGGGGTGTCCAAGCGCCAGGAACCAGTCGGTCCAACTCGTCCAGTCGGTTTCCTCGGTGCTTAAATGAATCAAAGGCGTCTTCAGCAGATCCTCGACTCGTGTAATGTGGTGCTCGGTGGCGAAATCTGGTGTTCCCAGGGCGACAATGCGATCCTGAAACAGATTGCGGATCTCGACGCTATTCTCCTGCGGATTGCCATAGTGGATGCTCAGATCGCAGCGGTTGGTCATTCCGGGCACGTCGCTGACGATCTGCGAGACGGTGATGGCGGGATGGATCTTCCAGAAGGCTGAAATCTTCGGTGTGAGCCATAGCGAACTGACTGCTGTGGTGGCCCGGATGGTCACGTCAACCTTTTCGGGGCGATCGCGTATCTGCGTGACGGCTTCCGAAATCATTTCGAAACCCCGCTGGATCGCAATGAACAGAAACGCTCCTTTCTCCGTCAACTCGACACCGTGGCTGCGACGCAGGAACAGGCTGCATCCAAGGTCGATCTCAAGCGCTTTGATCTGATGGCTGACGGCCGCTGGCGTGACGTTCATTTCCTGGGCGGCTTTTTTGAAACTCGCATTTCGCGCGGCCGCCTCGAAGCAGATGAGCGCAGTCATCGAGGAGAGATCGTATGGTCGTGGCATCAGGACCTCTTCGGAGGAGTTCTCTGTGTCATGGACAGATGCCGCGACAGATATGAGATTAGCTCAGCTAAACCAACATGAAAAAAGATGCTATTGTAAAAAGGGTTTCCGAACAAGACAATGTTAGTTCAGTTGAACACACTGAACATGGATTTCTCCTATGACAGTTTCCTCGCCCTCCATCCAGGAGCTGCTTGCACGCCGCGTGCCGGGCTATGCCCTGGAGCAGCCGTTCTACACATCCTCCGAAGTGTACGAACTCGATCTGCAGCACATCTTCTACAGAGAGTGGCTCTACGCGATCCCGGCTTGCCAGCTCACTAAATCAGGCAGCTACGTCACGATGCACGTTGGCGCTTATGAGGTGATCATCGTTCGAGCCCGCGATGGCGAAATCCGTGCCTTCCACAATTCCTGCCGTCATCGCGGCTCGCTGATTTGCAAAGCGCGCGAAGGCCAGGTGGCCAAACTCGTCTGCCCTTATCACCAATGGACCTATGAACTGGACGGCAAGCTGATCTGGGCGAACGATATGGGCCCGGACTTCGACGCCTCGAAGCACGGCCTGAAACCCGTGAATCTGCGCAATATCGAGGGACTGATCTACATCTGCCTCTCGGACACGCCGCCGGATTTCGAACCCTTTGCCGAATTGGCGCGTCCTTATCTCGAGGTTCATGATCTCAATAACGCGAAGGTCGCGCACACCTCGACCATCGTCGAGAAAGGCAACTGGAAGCTCGTGTGGGAAAACAACCGCGAGTGCTACCACTGCTCGAGCAATCATCCGGCACTCTGCCGTTCTTTCTCCCTTGATCCCGAAGTGGCGGGCGTATCCGCGGACGGATCGGTGTCGGCGACCCTTCAGGTGCATTTCGACCGTTGCGAGGCTTCTGGTGTGCCTGCGCGGTTCCGGCTCGCCGGAGGAGGCCAGTTCCGCCTGGCGCGGATGCCGTTGCAGGAAAGGGCGGTGAGCTACACGCTCGATGGCAAGGCCGCCGTGCGCAGGAACCTTGGCCGGGTTGCGCTGCCCGATGCAGGCTCACTGCTGATGTTCCATTACCCATCGACCTGGAACCACTTCCTGCCGGACCATTCCCTGACCTTCCGGGCAACGCCGATCAGCCCCACGGAAACGGAGGTCACGACCACATGGCTTGTACATAAGGATGCCGTCGACGGTGTCGATTACGACCTCAAGCGCCTGACAGAAGTCTGGATCGCCACCAACGACGAAGACCGGGAGATTATCGAAACCAACCAGCGTGGGATTTTTTCACCCGCTTATGTTCCCGGACCATATTCGCCGGGTCAGGAAAGCGGCGTGTCACAATTCGTCGATTGGTATGCAACCCGGCTCGAGCGTTCGCTGACCCCCGCTGCAAATGGCTGCGGAGTGAAGGAATGAATGCAGTCACGAAGCCCAAGCTCGCTTTCTGGTCAGACACGGAAGAACTTGAATGTGTCTCTTTTCTTCCAGAGGCACCCAATGTCATGACTTTCTGCTTCCAGTCGCCGTCCGGAGCGTTGTTCAGCTTCGATCCCGGGCAGTTTCTCACTTGGGAATTGCCCGTTCCCGGCGGACCGATTTATCGGACCTACACAATCTCTTCGGCTCCCTCGCGGCCGATCTCGCTGACGATTACGGTCAAGGCGCAGGCCGACTCCGTCGGGACGCGGTGGATGCTTGACAATTTGCGTCCGGGCACGCGCCTGCGGGCAATCGGTCCGGGCGGAAGATTCTCGTTCATGCATCACCCGGCCGAAAAATATCTTTTTATCTCAGCCGGTTCTGGCATCACCCCAATGATGTCCATGACCACCTATCTTTACGATTCCGGGCGGGATCCTGACATCATCTTTGTCAATTGTGCCCGCCGCCCGTCGGAGATCATTTTCCGCGAGCGGCTGGAGCATATGGCTTCGCGCGTAACCGGCATCGATCTGAAATGGGTGGTGGGAGAGACCGATTCCTACAAACCCTGGACCGGCTATCGGGGCATCTTCAACCAGTTGATGCTAGGCCTGATGGCGCAGGATTATCTTGAGCGCGAGGTGTTCTGCTGCGGGCCCGAACCATTTATGCAGGCCGTGCGTGAGGCGTTGGCCAGTCTCGGCTACGACATGGAACGCTACCATCAGGAGAGCTTCCATGCACCGCTGTCGGAAACCGAGGACGTCCCCGAGAGCTTGGTTCCCGATCAGGAAAACAAGGCGGAGATCGAATTTACCCTATCCGGCGTCTCCACGAGCTGCTCCGAGACGGACACAATTCTGGCGGCCGCACGGGCTGCAGGTTTGGCGATGCCGTCGGGCTGCACCATGGGATTATGCGGGACCTGCAGGATTCTCAAAACCGAAGGTCAAGTGCATATGGTGCACAATGGCGGCATCACCGACGAAGACATCGCCGACGGCTATATCCTTGCCTGTTGTTCCAATCCAATCGGCCGCGTGAAGGTCGACGCATAGCAATATGTTAGGTCAGGCGATGAAGCCGCGGATCGAAGCCAAAACTCCCGCTTCGATCTCGATGGCCTTCAGTTCGTCCAGAGTTTTTCGGCGCGCGGCGGTGCCGGGAATATGCACTCCCACGGACTGCAGCAATGGTCCGATCGTCCGCGCGGCCGCGCATTGAGCTCGTTATGCGGTTCCTCTCATAACGAATGTTGCGGGTCCAAGTGCACCATCTTTGCCGCTCCGAACCACCTTTTCATACGGCTCTGGCCAAGGCGCTGTTGCCTTGTGGGGCAGCGGCATGCGAGTTGACCATAGCTCCTGCGAGCTGCCGGAGATTGGCGATGCCGATCGGGTCGCCAGTCGCTCCAATCACTGCAACGTCTGTCTCCCGGCCGTTTACAAGAGTGCGGACGGCGTCCTCAATGGGGGTCCCCGACGCAATCGACGTGCCGGGCAACGAGAAACCAGGTTGCAAAGGCGCCATCACGGCGTCCACATGGATGACGCGGCCTCTGTTCACTTCTTTGACGAAGTTTGCCACGTAGTCGTCGGCAGGTCGCAGAACGATGGCCTGACTGGTCCCCTGTTGAATGACCTCGCCATCGCGGAGGATGGCAATCTGGTCTCCCAGGCGTAGCGCCTCGTCGAGATCATGAGTGATGAAGACGATGGTCTTCCTGATTTCCTTCTGCAGGTCGAGAAGAACAGTTTGCATGTCGGTGCGGATAAGCGGATCGAGCGCAGAGAAGGCCTCGTCCATCAGAAGGGCTGGCGCATCATTGGCCAGTGCCCGCGCGAGGCCAACACGTTGTTGCATGCCGCCCGAGAGCTGATTGGGATACTTTTGCTCGAAACCCTTCAAGCCGACCCGTTCCAGCCAGCTCATTGCCGTATCCACCCTCTTTGCTCGCGAGATCCCCTGAACTTCAAGACCGTAAACAGTGTTGTCCAGCACGTTGCGATGGGGAAGAAGTGCGAACTTCTGGAACACCATGGCGGTTTGATGCCTGCGAAATCCACGCAGCTCGACTTCATTCATTTTGACAACGTCAATCCCGTCGACGAGGACCTCTCCAGCCGTCGGATCGATTAGGCGGTTGATGTGGCGGATGAGTGTCGATTTGCCTGATCCGGACAGGCCCATGATCACTTGGATACAGCCCGATGGAATCTCAATGTTGATGTCGCGCAAGCCCAGCACATGACCGTGCTTTTCATTAAGTTCTGCTTTCGAAACGCCATTTTGTACGGCCTCGATATGAGCCGGCGGATTTGCTCCGAAAATCTTATAGAGGTGGCGGATCTTGATGCCACCGAAACGCTGATCAGCCATGGACAATCTCCCGGTGCTGCTGGAGCCGCTTGCCATAAGACTGGCTGACTCGATCGAAAATGATGGCGATGCCGACGATGGCAAGACCGTTGAAAATGCCGAGCGTGAAATACTGGTTCGCAATCGCCTTGAGCACCGGCTGTCCCAGGCCCTGGACACCAATCATTGAAGCGATAACGACCATTGCGAGAGCCATCATGATGGTTTGATTGATGCCGGCCATGATAGTCGGCAATGCCAGCGGCAACTGGACCTTGAATAGCTTCTGGCGGTCTGACGAGCCAAACGCATCCGCTGCTTCGAGGACATCCTTGTCTACAAGCCGGATACCGAGATCTGTAAGCCGGATCATCGGAGGAATGGCATATATGACAACCGCAATAAGACCCGGAACCTTGCCAATGCCCAGCAGCATGACGACCGGGATCAAATAGACAAAACTTGGCATGGTCTGCATAACGTCGAGAATCG
Organism: Phyllobacterium phragmitis; assembly: GCF_002980495.1. Classification (GTDB taxonomy): domain Bacteria; phylum Pseudomonadota; class Alphaproteobacteria; order Rhizobiales; family Rhizobiaceae; genus Paramesorhizobium; species Paramesorhizobium phragmitis. The sequence goes on along the minus strand of NZ_PVBR01000002.1, from coordinate 358,530 downwards.
GGCTTATCACCTTCTGAACGCTGTTGGAGCGCGACATCAAAATCCCGATCGGAATCCCGATCGCGATTGACAGTACCGTGCACACAAAGATCATGGAGATCGTGCGCATCGTGTCGTCCCACATGTCGAAGTAGCCGATTGCGAGCAAAGTAAAGAAACAGCCAAGCACGATCTTCAGACTACGGCTTGCTGCCCAAGCAATGGCAAGGATGATGGCGACAATTATAGGCCAGGGAGTCTGGGTCATAAACCGCTCCGCATTGATCAAAAAGTGCTGCAGCGGCGTAAACATGCTTTCAATGATTTCGCCGTAACCGCGCGTGAAGGCACGAAAGCCATCGTCTATGGCTTTCTTCAAGTTGCGAAGCGTTTCGTCGTCCATATGTGGAAATTTGTAAAACCATTCCATTCGGTTCCCCTTCTCAAAAAAGAAGCCGGCACGACTCTTTCTATTTTTCGGCTATGAGGGGTGCGGTGCGTCTCCCGGCGCACCGCACACAAAGAAGGCTTACAGTGAAGCTTCGATCTTTTCCGCCGCTTCAGGCGATACCCACTTCATCCAGATGTCTTTGTTTTCTTTGAGGAAGTGTTTCGCGCCGTCTTCGCCTGATGCCTGGTTTTCTGTCATCCACGCCATCAGTTTGCCGACGGTCTCATTGCTCCAGGAGCGCTTCTCGATATAGCTCATCACCTCCGGACCAACTTTCTCGGAGAAAGACTTGGCCACCAAGGTGACGACCTTATCCACTGGCCATGCATTCGGCTTTGGATCGGGGCAATCCGCTACGGTGTTGCAACGCTTCCACTCAGCATCATCGTGCGGCACGCCAGGCTCAAGCTTCACCATTTCGTACTTGCCCAGAAGAGCAGTCGGAGCCCAGTAATAGGTTGCGAAACCCTGTTGCCGCTCGTATGCCTTCGAGATCCCGCCATCCAATCCAGCGGCTGAACCTGTGTCGACCAGCGTGAAGTTGGATTTCGATCCGTCGAGCGCCTTGAAAAGCTGAGAGGTAACGACCGTACCACCCCATCCCTGCGGACCGTTCAAGAGAGCACCTTTGGAAGGGTCTTCTGCAGCAGGGAAGAGTTCCGGGTGTTTCAGCATGTCCGGGATTGTCTTGATTTCGGGATGAGCATCAGCGAGGTATTTGGGAATCCACCATCCCTGAACGCCCCCGTCAGGCAATGGAGAACCGACGAGAACAAGCTTCCCTTCGTCAGTGCCCTTCTTGACGACGTCAGGCAGAAGGTCGATCCAGGCTTCCGGTGCGATATCTGGTTGGCCTTTTTCAGCCATGGAGGTGATAGTGGGAACGGTATCGCCAACGGTGATGTCAGCGCTGCATCCGTAGCCTTCATTGAGGATAATTTTGTCGAGGTTCGAAAGTACCTCCGCACTTTGCCAGTTCATGCTGGCGATTGTCAGGCTCCCACATTCTGCGGCAGTTGAGACCGACGCGGTACCGAACAGGCCGAACATCAGGCATGTAGACGCTAGTAGCTTTTTCATTATTGTTCCCTCTTTTGCGGCAGTTGGAAAGGTGCGGGATGCCGCGTTTACCCGCGCAACGGGTCGTCAGGAGGTATCTCCCATACTCACCGATTTCTTGGCAGCGGCCGAAAGCCCTTCTGCAACAGCTTCATCGAACCCCAGGCTCCGCATGGCGTCGATCGCGGCCGCCGTGGTTCCACGGTAGTCGAGAAAAGATGCGACGATGTCGTTTGGACAATCCTGGCGCTGTTCGAGCAGCCGGCCTGTTCCCACCAGAACGGTCGTCACCGCGCGACGTGCAACATCGTCGGGAATGCCCTGCCGGATGGCATCGTTCACCATTGCTGCCGCAAGCAATGCCGGAAAGGCTGGTCCTGCGCCGGTCAGTCCGGTGAAATAGTCGATACTGCTCTCATTTCGGACCTCATCTTCGACACCGCACGCACTAAATATCTCGCGCACCGCAGCTCGGTCGGCCTCCGACACACCAGCGGATGCGAACCACGGTGTATAGGACCCAGCGACTTCCGCCGCCGCATTTGGCAACGCCCGAACCGCACGGCGAGTCCTGTGACGTGTGGCAATCTGGTCCAGCCGGATGCCAGCCATAACGGAAATGATGAGCTTGCCGCGCGAATCGAACGCAAGGGCAGACCAGTCGGCAGGCCGCACCGAAATGATGATCACATCCGAACGATCCGCCACTTCCTGGTTGTCCTGCGTCCAGTGGGCGTGGGGATAATGTGTCGGTCTCGCGCTTCTATATGACAATGACAGAGCTTCTGATCGAACTATCCCGGATGCAAGGAGGGAGCTTGCAATCGCTCCGCCAAGCCACCCCGCGCCGCCGATAATCCCGATCCTCATCGTGTGCGGCATTGCGGCGGCCCTCAGTCTGGCGTGTAGCCATGCCTTGCAAAGAAGCGATCGAGCTCTCTTTGCTGGGGCACTTGGCCGGTATAAATGGCGATGTATTCGGGAATACGCTTCATACGCAGCGCGATGTCCTCGTTCGATTGCATCGAGATGTAACCGATCTGGACGAGATAGGTGGTGCGCGCGCGCACGTCCGCGGAGATCTCTTCGTAGCCGAACCGCATGAACATGCGTTTCAAAGCCTCAAGCCGCAACTGATCGGCCTTCTGGACCTCGGCGAGAATTTCGTCTGATTGCAGAGCCCAGCTACGCACCGCAAACTCGAACTTCGCATCAAACAAGTTTCTGTCGAGCCAGCAATCAAACACGTTCAGCATCGCCTCGGCGAGCGATTCCGCATAGGAATCCGACTGCTTGATGATGTTTCCGGTGTTCTTTTCCCGCCAGCGCGCAATTAGCGCGCTCAGCAGTTCTTCTCGATCTTTAAAGAACCAATAGAAGCTGGTTCGGGAGAGCTTCAGCCTTTTCGCAAGAGGCAGGATCTTCACCGAGTCCACGCCTGACTCCAGAAGGGATTCGTAGGCCGCTTCCAGCCACCCCTCCGGCGATCCACGCCAGCCGCTGTCGTTTAAGACCTGTTCCATAATCCATCTCCTAACAAAATCTAAAGCCCTGCACAACAAAAATGTACATTCATGTCGATATTCATGACGTAAATGTTTTGATTATTGACACTAATGTACATTTTCGCATAGCGTTGTCCCAGTGCCGCCATAAACCGGAGCCCGACTGATGTCGAACGATCCCCTCCTTCAGCCTTATCAGCTCAAGCACCTCACGCTGAGAAATCGCATAATCGTGACGGCGCACGAGCCTGCGTATCCGGAGGACGGTATGCCCAAGGAGCGGTACCGCGCCTACACTGTCGAGCGTGCGAGGGGAGGTGTGGCAATGACAATGACCGCCGGTTCCGCAGCGGTCTCGAAAGACAGCCCGCCAGTCTTTAACAACCTGCTCGCCTACAAGGACGAGATCGTGCCGTGGATAAGGGAGATGGCCGACGCCGTGCATGAAGAGGGCGCGGCGATTATGATCCAGCTCACCCATCTTGGACGGCGCACGCGGTGGGACAAAGGCGACTGGCTGCCGGTCGTAGCACCTTCACATCATCGCGAAGCCTCGCACCGCGCATTTCCCAAAAAAATGGAGGATTGGGACATTGAGCGCATCATCAAGGATTTTGCCGATGCCGCGGAACGCATGAAGGCTGGGGGGATGGACGGCGTCGAACTGGAAGCCTACGGTCATCTGCTTGACCAGTTTTCTTCTCCGCTCACCAACGAGCTTGAAGGGCCCTATGGCGGTTCTTTGGACAATCGGATGCGGTTTTGCATGGATGTTCTCAAGGCGATCCGCACGCGGGTAGGCTCTGACTTCATCCTCGGGGTCCGCTATACCGCAGATGAATGTCTTCCGGGCGGTACAGGGAAAGCGGAAGGTCTGGAAATCTCCAGGCGTCTCAAGGAAAGCGGGCTGATTGACTACCTGAACGTCATCAGGGGTCACATTGATACGGACCCTGGCCTAACCGATGTCATTCCCATTCAAGGAATGGCGAACGCACCTCACTTGGACTTCGCCGGTGAAATTCGCGCAGCGACCAATTTCCCAATTTTTCACGCCGCGAAGATTCCGGACGTTGCCACCGCTCGCTATGCCATTGCATCCGGCAAGGTGGATATGGTCGGCATGACCCGTGCCCATATGACGGATCCGCACATCGTTCGAAAGATCATGGAAGGGCGCGAAGAGGATATCCGTCCGTGCGTTGGCGCGAACTACTGTCTGGACCGCATCTATCAGGGTGGAGCAGCCTTCTGTATTCATAATGCGGCGACCGGTCGCGAACTGACGATGCCGCACATTATTCAAAAAGCCGAGGTCAAGAAGAAAGTCGTTATTATCGGGGCCGGTCCGGGCGGGCTCGAAGCCGCGCGTGTTGCAGCCGAGCGCGGTCACGACGTTGTTGTTTTCGAGGCAGCGAACGACGTGGGGGGGCAGGTCCGGCTCACTGCCCAAAGCGAGCGCCGCCGTGAGATGATCAGCATCATCGACTGGCGCATGGTTCAATGCGAGAAGCATGATGTTGTCTTCCATTTCAACACTTGGGCGAATCCCTCGACGATCGAGGCAGAAAATCCCGACGTCGTCATCATCGCCACGGGCGGCATGCCTCATACAGAGGTTCTTGCCAACGGCAACGAACTTGTCATTTCCGCATGGGATATCATCTCTGGCGATGTGAAGCCCGGGACAAATGTGTTGATTTTCGATGACGCCGGCGATCATGCAGGTCTTCAAGCCGCTGAATTCCTGGCCAATGCCGGCGCAAAAGTTGAGATCATGACGCCCGACCGATCGTTCGCCCCGGAAGTCATGGCGATGAATCTGGTTCCTTACATGCGATCGCTTCAGAAACTGGACGTAACGTTCACCGTTACCTTTAGGCTCGAGGCGGTCGAGAAAAAAGGAAATCAACTTATCGCTCACGTGGGAAGCGATTACGGTGGGGTTTCCAAGCAGCGAATTGTAGATCAGGTTGTTGTCAATCACGGGACTATACCGCTCGACGAACTCTATTTCGAGCTCAGGCCGTCTTCCAAGAACCTCGGCGAGATTTCGCACGATCAACTGCTTGCGGGTAGCCCTCAATCAGCTCTTCGCAACCCCGAAGGGAAGTTTCAGCTTTTTCGCATTGGCGATGCAGTGGCCGCGCGCAATACCCATGCTGCGATCTACGACGCTTTGCGAATTTCCAAGGACATATGATGCGCAGTTTTACTCCTCAAGGAGAAATTTAATGGTGGAGCGCAGCGAAAGCCTCCAATTGTTCGCGGACACAGCCTTCGTAGCGTTCGATCAGTTCGCCCGGAGGGAGGAGTCGCGACACGCACTGTTCAAGATATTTTCCGCGCTTGAGACGCCAGGCGTTTCTCGCTTGGGAGTGGGCAGGCGGCTGCCAGTCTGCTCCGAGCTGCAATCCGCGCTTTCCATGACGCCCCCTCACCAGTCTCTCAACCGCCTTATCCAGCGGTTCTTGAAGATCGAACCACAGCTGCAGTGGTGTCATCGTGACACTTACGATGACACGGCTAGCTCGAATTTTGCTGATGGTCATGCCAACGCGATGATCTTCGGCCCGGGGGGGGCTGGAAGAACGCAGTGATCTGTGGCTGGGGGTAACCTTGATGGCACCTCACGTGCGCTATCCAGACCACACTCACCCGCCCGAGGAAGTTTATCTCGTGCTTTCCGCGGGGGAGTTCCGACAAGGGGAGGGGGAGTGGTTCTCGCCCGGTATCGGTGGATCTTTCTACAATCCTCCGCAGATCAAACATGCCATGCGCTCGAGCGATATGCCCATGCTGGCATTTTGGGCCCTTCCGGCGGATAGGGCGGCCCAGCAGCAGCCTTTGGAGAGTCACGGACTTAAGGGAACTTAAGATGAATCCGAACCTTAACGAATCTGATTGGCCTGCCTGGAAGGTGCGTCGGCTCCGGCGAGGTCAGGTGTCACTTGGCAGCTAACGGTAAGAATGCGGCTGTTTGGTCGGCGTTGGGCACTAATTATGAGAATGTCGGCCGTTCGATTCTCAAATTCACTGCATCTTGGAGGAGGCTTACAGCCGTCGACGCAGGCTATAAGCTTCTCGATGATATGGCTTTGTGGCCGTAAATATTGGGAACCATATTCTCGCATCAAGTGCCAAAATCAAGCGACCATTATCACAATTAACTGCTAATTATCAAATTAAGTGCCCGCGCAACGCCTTGATATCATTGTATTCTGATTCTTGTGGTTTAATGGAAAGTCACAACGTCAAAAAGCGTCTCGATCAGGCGCACGAGGCGGCGGACGATTTGCAGCCTCTATACGAGAAGATCGGCGGTGCGATGGTTTTCCGCACCCAGCGCCGCTTTGAAACGGAAACCGACCCGGCCGGAAAGAAGTGGCCACGACTGAAGCCACGGACCGCTGCCAAGCGCATCGGTTCCGGCCGTCGCGGTTATGAAAACATGCTGCGCGTGAAGCTCCGGCTTTATCAGAGTATCACCTATCAGGCCGACGCAACGAGCGTCGCGACCGGCACGAACGTCATCTACGCGGCCATTCAGAATTTGGGCGGCGAGATCAAGCAGGCCGAACGCCAGCACACGATCTATCAGAAATACAATGAAAAGACTGACACGCTTGCGCCGCGCTTCGTGAAGAGAAGCCGATCGAACTATGCCCGCGATGTCACCATCAAAGCACGCACCATCAAAATTCCGGCACGCGAGTTCCTCGGCTTTGGCGATGGCGACCGCAAGGAAGTTCTCAGCGTTACCGAAGGCCATTTCCGCACCGAAGGCGGATTTGAAGGAGGCAATCAATGAGCACCGTGGCCGAAATCATCGCCAAGCTCGCCGCAATCGAACCGCCTGTCTTCCGCATCGTCGGCGGCGCGGCCGAGTTCGCGGCGATCCAGAACGTGCCGAAGGCAGTGCCTGCGGCCTATGTCATGACGCTGCAGGAAGCTTCCGGCGAAAACGAGCGGACCAACGGGCCGGTTTTACAGCCGACCGCTTCCGATATCGGTGTCGTCATCATCACCGGCAATGTGAGCGACGGGCGTGGCGATGCAAGTTCCCGCGATATCGAGACGCTGAAGCCGCTCGTCCGCAAGCACTTGATCGGCTTTCTGCCGTCCTCGGCCGAGGACGGCATGTCGCTGGAGCATGTGTCCGGTGAGTTGCTGAAGGCTTGGGCCGGAACCGTCTGGTGGCAGGAAGTCTATGCCGCCGCATCCTTCTTGGAAGAACAACCTGAAGCTGGAGGCCTTTGATGGCGAAGTCAGATGCATCGGCGGCGGCTCGCCCTGGTGGGCGCTATTACCGCGATCCGCAAACCGGCGCTGTGGTGCCGGAAGCCGACTACCACCGGCCAACGCCGGAACCCACCGAAGAACCTGAAACGCCAGCAGCGCCGGTCGCTCCGGCCAAGAGGAAAGGGAACTGACCATGGCAAAGCGTTATTACAAGAAGCTGGCGCTGCTTGCGAAGCTCGAGGCGAACTATGCGGTGGACTCGGTGCCGACCGGCGCGGAGAATGCAATCCTCGCCACCAACGCCACCATCACGCCACTCGCCGGTGAGGAAGTCTCCCGCGACTTGCTGTTGCCTTATCTTGGCAACCAGGGCGTGGAATTGGTCGGCACCTATGTCCAGCTCGAATTTGACGTCGAGGTCGCCGGCGCTGGCGAGCTTGGCAAGGCCCCGGCCTATGGTCCGCTCCTGCGGGCCTCGGGTTTGTCGGAAACGATCGAAGTCGGCGTCAAGGTCGACTACCAGCCGGTATCGGACGGTTTCGAGGCCGCGTCTGTCTATTACAACAGTGACGGCGTGCGCCACGTCATGCTTGGAGCGCGTGGCAACGTCACCTTCGGGTTCACGCCGAAGCAGATCCCGCGCTACCGGTTCACCCTGCAGGGACTGCTCGGCACGATTACCGACACGCCGCTGCCGGCAGTCACCCTTACCGGGTTTCAACGACCGATTCCGGTTTCCAAGGCCAACACCACATTTTCGCTGTTTGGCCTCGCCGGTGTCACTGAAAGCGTAACCTTCGATCTCGGCGAACAGGTGGAGGGCCGGTTCCTCATTGGCAGTGAAAGCATCGAAATTACGGATCGCGGGTCGAGCGGTCAGGCCGTTATCGAAGCCACGTCGCTCGCCATCAAGGACTGGTTTGCCCTGGCGCAGGATCGCACACGGGGTGAACTGACGCTCGTGCATGGCACGGTTCCCGGCAACACGGTCGAGATCTTCTCGCCCGGTGTCGAGATCGGCCGGCCGACCGAAGGCCAGACCCAGAACATTCGCAATTACACGCTGCCGCTTACCTTCTGCCCATCAGAGGCGGGCGACGACGAAATCACCATCACCGTTCGCTAACCCGGTTTTCAGCCCATGCTGAAGGCCCATTGAAAGGCCCGTTAAATGAAGTTCAAGCTGGTCGACAAGTACGCATATTGGTGGCCCGTCAAGGTCTCGGTTCCTGATCCTGATCGTCCTGGCAAGTTCCTCAATCAGACATTCGACATGAAATTCGAGGCGCTCTCGAAATCCGAGGCAGATGCCATGAGCGACGATTTCATGCGTCTGGAAAGTGACGAGGAGCGCGTGAAGCAGCGCGACAACATGCTCTATCGGATCTGCAAGGACTGGCGTGGCGTGCAGGACGACGATGACAAATCTGATGTGCCATTTTCGGACGCGACGTTCGCCCAGGCGATGCAGTGGAGCTGGTTCCGAACTGGTGTCTATGTCGCGTTCTCGGAGTCGCTGGCGGGCGAGCAGGCCCGAAAGGGAAACTAACCAGCGCGGCCAGAGCGTGGGCGCTTTCGCGCTCCGGCCGTGCGGAAACCCGATTGCCTGCCCAGTTGGACGATGCTGTCCGGCGCGATTTTGAAAGCTTCGGCTTCACGATCGAGGGCAGCGAAGACGCCGAGCCGGAAGATCATGTCGAGGTTTGGTCCGAATGCTGGAACGCCTTCCTGATCTGGCTTGATTGCGAAACGCAATGGCGCGTCGCCGCTGGAATGTCGGGCTTTCATTGGCTTGGCCTTGATTACACGGCGGTCGATGTCGTGTTGCGCCGGCGCAATGCAGATAACGCCATTTTTGATGATTTGCGCCTGATGGAAGCGGCGGCGCTGGAAACGTTTGGAGAGGTAGTCGAATGACATCACCGATGCGGTTGTCGATGATTATCACTGGCGATGCCAGCGGCCTGAAAAGCGCGACTTCGTCCGCCAAGGCCGATGTTGCCAACCTCAACAGCACGGTTGCACAGTCCTCGGCCACCATGAAGGGGCTTGCCGCCAGCAACGACCAGGCCGCCGCCTCATCTCGGCGCGCCACCGAGGCCGCACGCGGTCAGGCGCTTGCAGAAAACGAATTGCGTTCGAAAGTCTCCGGCTTCCTCGGCATTCGTTCGGGCATGACCGATAGTTCCATGGTCGAGCGCCAGCGCGAGTTGCAGGCTTATGGCCGGGAGTTGGATCAGGTTCGGGCGCAATACAAGCCGCTGATGGACGCTCAGCAGCGGCATCTGTCGCTGCTCGCCGAACTGAATGCAGCCGAGAAGATTGGAGCGATCACGGAGGAGCAACGCGTTGCCTCGATCGCAAAGGCGCAGGCTGCATATTCCGCGCAGGTCGCGGCCATCCAGTCGGGCGGCGCTGTGGCTGCAAAATCGACAGCACTCGCGTCCCACGAAGTGACCAATCTGAGCTATCAGCTCAATGATATCGTGGTGATGCTCGCGTCCGGACAAAGTCCGTTCTTGCTGATGATGCAGCAGGGCGGACAGGTTGCGCAGATCATGGGCAACCGTGGACTGGGCGAAATCTTCCCGGCGCTTCTCGTGGGCATGAAATCCCTGATTACGCCGACGACCCTTCTCATGGTCGGCTTTACGGCAGTCGGTTACGCCGCGAGTTATGCCCTGGACGGCATGTTCACCAAGACCCGTAAGGTCAGCGAAATCACCAGTGAACATGAAGAACAGGTGCGCAAGCTCCGCGATGCCTACCAATATGCCGGTACCGGGGCGGACGAGTATTATCGCCGCGCAATGGCTGGTTCGCGTATTGCTGCCGCAGCGACGCGACAGGAACTGGACAAGGCCATCCAACGCAGTTCTCAAGCGGTTGCGAGCGAAGCCTATGTCCAGAACTACGGTGCTGACGTTTGGGTGGTCGATACATCTTACAACGCCTTTGCCGAGGCGCTTGAGCACTTGCGTATGACGGCCAAGGAAGGCCAGCCCGATATCCTCGGGTTCAGGAAGATGGTCGAGGACCGCTGGAGCCTTGAGCCGAACAATGAAAAGCTCCTGAAAACCGGCCTTGCGCTTCTCGGCGTTGCAAAAAACGGTCTGGAAGCCGCCGAGTCCCTGGATAAAACATCACCCGCAGCGATCCGCGCTGCGAATGCCGTCGAGGCGGCGGCACGGCGGATGGACCACTACAAGGAAGCCTTGTCCGGTCTGCGGGAGATTGCCGCTCCCGAATTGAGCGATCGGCGACAAGTCGAAAATCAGTACGCCACGGCTCGCGGCAATGCCGGTGATGGCAATGAGCGATCGGACGCCGATCGACAACGCGCAGAAGCGCTCGCCCGCATCACTGCCCAGGAGCAGCGCCAGATCGAACTCGCCCGCGTGGATATCCAGTTGCAGGCAGCTCGCAATCCGCTGACCCGTGCGGAACTGACCGCGCAGCGCGAGCGCATTCAGCTTTCCGGCATGGAGATCGACGCGGCAGAGGCTGAGAACCGCGTTCGTCAGGCCCGTAATCAAGTCATGGCCGAGGCGATGGCGCAGTCGTCCGCACAGATCCTCGACATGCGAGCCGAGGCGGCAGCGCGGGCGAAGGTCAACGACGCGATCGCGGCCGGTACGGTCAGCGCGGCTGACGCGGAGCAGTATCTGCGCGCAGAGAGCGAATTGCGACCGCTGATCACGGCAGCTGCGCGAGCCGAGGGTGACGAAAAGCAACGGCTTCTGTCGATCATTTCGCAGACGGTCGAAGGCTATCAGGCGCTGGCCAAGGAAGAACGCCGCGCCAGCGCTGAAGAGTACATCCGGTCACAACGGGACCGCATCGAGTTGATGCGTGCCGAGCTGAGCGTGGTTTCCGCTGGCGAGGCCGAACGCGAGCGCATGCTCGATCAGTTGGAGACAGAACAGGAAATCCGCCGGAGAGGCCTGGACGTTGGCAGCGCCGAAGCGAACATGATGCGGCAGAATACCAAGGTCAGTTCCGAACTGCGTGCGGAGATAGAGAAACAGCGAGACGCATGGACATCCGTCAGATCGACTGGCGAAGACGCCATTGATGGCATTTTCGATGCGCTGGGAAATGGTGATTACAAGGACGCTCTGAAGAGTATCGCTCTCGATATCACGCGTACATTCACCGATCTCGCCGTCAAGAACCCGCTCAAGAATTCCCTGCTCGGCACCAGTTACGGGACGCTGGACGATCTGTTCAAAGACAATGCCGCAGGCGGCCTGCTGTCGGCGTTGACGGGTGGGAAATCTGTCGGGGCCATGAATGTTACCGCCGCGACGGTCATGATCAACGGCGGCGTGACAGGAGGGCTGGCGAGCTTTTTGGGCGGGTCCGCTCCGGCCGCGAACACGAACATCACGTCGGTCATGAACAACGCCGTGCAGTCCGTGACCAAGGCGACGGATCAGGCGCTGAACTTCGTCGGCAACTATAAATCCGGTGTCGATGCGCGGTTGACGGATATCCTCAACACGGCCGCATCGTCATTCCCCGGCCTCAAGATTGATGCCATCTCGGGCCTGAGGCCGGGAGACAGCCGTTTCCATGGTCAGGGCTTGGCGACCGATGTTCAGCTCACCGAGCTCTTGTCCGGCAAGATGCTTGGCAATTATCAGGACGCCAGTTCTTTCCGTACCTATGAGCAGTTTGCGCAGACGGCGCGCGGCGTGCAGATGGCGAAATACCCAGAGCTTGCCGATCAGTTCCGCTGGGGCGGCTATTTTTCGGGCGGCAAGGGGCAGTACGGCGCGCTCGACACCATGCATTTCGACCTCGGCGGCAGACAGGCCGGAATGGCCGGTGGCTCCTGGGCGGGCGGCCTGACAAGCGGGCAGCGCAGCCTTTGGCCCGGTGTCGATAGCCAGGGCATGGATACCGCGTCCGCCGCACTCGAAAAGCTTGGATCGAGCGCGGGAGCTACGAGCGGCTCGCTATCGGGCTTTGGTTCCGGCCTCGGTACAGCTGGCAAAGGACTGGATCAGCTCGGATCCGGCTTCAATAGTTTTGGCAAGCAGCTCTCCAGCTTCGCAGCCGGTGGCAGCGGCGGCGGGCTCGGCATATTGTCCGCGCTTTTCCCCAACGCCGGCAGCTTTTCCAGTGGCCAGCTCGCCGGTGCAATTGCAAGCGGGTCGATGGGCTTGTGGGATAGCGGCGGCTGGACCGGACCGGGCGGCAAGTATGACGTCGCCGGCATCGTGCACCGGGGTGAAGTCGTGTTTTCGCAAGAGGATGTGGCGCGCCATGGCGGCGCGGCGGCCGTCGATGCCATCCGCCTCGGCAGGCGCGGCTATGCGTCAGGCGGAGTTGTGTCCGACAGCGGGCCGTCGCCGATCGCGCGTCTCAACAGCGCGGCCAACAGCAATCCGGCACAAGGCAGCTCCGGTCGCAATACCGCGAACTTCAACATCAATCTGGAAGGCGCACGCGGCAATAAGGAGATCGAGGAGTCGGCCTACCTCGGCATGCAGCGCGCACTGGAGGAGTACGACATGCAATTGCCGGATCGTGTCCAGGAGATCAGCGAAAAGCCGAGGTGGCGGGGATGAGCGCGCTTCCGTTATCCGCCGTCTATGACCGCCTTCCGATCATGACGTGCAATTTCTCAATCCAGCGGAATGACGAGACCGACGAAATCGGTAGCGGCGACTTCTGGCAGGCCGAGCTGTCGAAGCCGCGCTGGGCCGCTGACGTGACGCTGGCGCGCGGCCGTCACCAGGAGCTGAAGGAAGCGGCCGCGCGCATTCGGATGCTCGACGGCGCACGGCAGTCTTTCCTGATGTGCGATCCGACCAGCCTTTATCCGTACGCGGATCCCCGTGGGACCATCTTCGGTGCCTCGACCGTCTCTATCCGCGAGATCGGCCCCGATCGCGTCACGGCGCGCATGCAAGGGTTTCCGGCCGGGTACGTCCTGACGATCGGCGACAAGCTGCAGGTGACCTACAGCAATGGACAGCAGCACGCTTATGTCGAGGTTGATGCAAGCGCCGTTGCCAGTGCGGCCGGCAATCTCGACGTGGCGATTTTCCCGCGCCTTTCGGTCCTCATCGCCGCAAACGATCCGGTGACGATCATTCGGCCCGCATGTCCGGTGGTGGTGATGCCCAACAGCCACAATCCCGGTACCGCCCGCCGCGCGATCACTGAAGGCGCGGCTTTCAAGGTCACACAGAAAGTGAGGGTATAGCCGTGAGAGCAGCGACCGCCGCTTTTGTCGATCAGTTGAACAATGCGCCGCGTGACGGCCTGGTGCCCAGACAGGCTGTCTATTTCACCGTGAAGGAACGCGCCACCGGGAACCCGCGCGAGATTGGCCTTTGGACCGGCGAAGAGGATTTGAACCTGACCGTTTATAGCGGTTTTGATGGGGCAATCGTTTCGCGCCCATACCGCGCCGATGTCATCAGCAAGATCAGCGATATTCCACGCGTCTCTGATTTCACCATTCAGACCGTCACGGTCGATCTGTCACAGATCGCCGACGCCGCCATTAAGCTTGTCGGCGAATACGAAGCGCGGCTTGGCAAGGTCGAGATCCATGATGTGCTGATTGATCCCCGAACCGGCGACCAGATCGGACCGGGCTTGATCACCTTCCTCGGCATCATTGACGGCGCGCCGGCCAAAACCCCGCGCATAGGCGGAACAGGTTCGATCAGGGTCAAGATCGTCTCGGAAGTCATGGCGATGCTGTCGCGCCCCAATCCGCGCAAGTCCTCCTATGAGGGCCAGAAAACGCGCGATGGCGACGAATGGGGCAAATACGCCTCGACCGTTTCCAGTTGGAAAATTCCATGGGGGCAGAAGAAGGCCACATGATCGAGCTGAAGCGCCGCCCAGACTGGCGGGAACACTACGAAGCCGCCATAGACGAAATTACCGCTACGCCGTTCCAGTGGGGCATCCACGATTGCGGACCGTCGCTCGCCGGCCGGATCGTGAAAGCCATCACAGGCGCGGATCTGTGCGCCGAGTATCACGGTACCTATTCAGATGCGCTTGGCGCGGCACGGATCATCCGCGAGGCCGGATTCACGTCGCTCGCCGAAATGGTCGGCTCGATGCTGCCGCAGGCGCATCCGAGCGAGGCATGCATTGGTGACATTGCCGCAATTGAGGCTGACGGGCCGATCGGGTGCGGGCTGGGCGTCGTCAATGGCGAGCGCATCTATGTGCTGACCGAAACCGGGATCGGCACCGTCGATCTTCTCGAAGCAAAGATGATCTTCAAGGTGGGGCGGCCGGAATGATCTTCAAGACGCTTTTAGCACTCATTATAATAGTACTGACCGCCACGCCGGCCGGGGCCGATCCGATTACCGGAGCAGTCGTGGCTTTCGGCGCCAAGATGCTGCAGTCCTTCGGCAGTGTGCTGTTTCAAGCCGCCATGATGGTCGGCTCCAGCCTTGTCCAGCAATACATGGCGCGAAAGGCGCAAAAGAAAGCCGCCGTCTCCGGCATCACACTTGAACTGAAAATGGGCGACGATCAGCCCCTGACGTTCCCGATCGGCGAGCGCGGCGTGGCCGGTCGACGCAAATACGCCGGCACGTTCGGGAAAGACGGCGGCACGCCGAATGCCTATGCCGTCGACGTGATCGAGATATCGTCATTGCCATCCTTCGCTGGCCCGCGGGGGCTCGAGAGCCTTTGGATTGACGATGAGAAATGCACCATCCTGTGGAATGAGCCCGACCCATCGGGGCGCGGCTATCCGATCAAGGAATTCCGCAAGGACGGCAAGGACAATATCTGGATTTGGTATCTGGACGGCTCGCAGACCACGGCGAACCCCTATCTCATGTCGAAATTTGGAGCTGACCCGGATCGCCCGTTCACCGACAAGATGATCGGCCGAGGCTGTCAGGTGATCATCCTGACGACGCGACAGAATCAGGATTTGCAGCTCGGCGGAAGCTTGCCTGCCGTAATCGCGGAACCGATGCCCACATGCTTCTACGATCTGCGCCTTGACAGCACGAACGGCGGCAACGGTCCGCAGCGCTGGAGCGATCCGTCGACCCGGACGCCGTCCAGAAATCCGGCCATCATCATGTATAATATTATTCGCGGCATCTATTACGGTGATGAGTGGGTCTACGGTGGTCAGAACATTTCGGCTTTCCGGCTTCCCGCCTCGGCGTGGATCGCAGCTGCGAATGAATGCGATCGGCTTGTGCCGGGACCGGATGGCGATGAACCGCAGTTCCGCTGCGGTTATGAAATTTACGTCGATGTCGAACCACTGGAAGTCATTGAAGAGTTGCGCCTCGCATGCCTGGGGCGGCTGGCCGAAGTCGGCGGCATGGTCAAGCTCCTGGTCGGCGCGCCGGGATCGGCCGTCTATTTCTTCGATGATAAAGGCGTCGTTGTAACACGCGATCAGGATTTAGACCCGTTCCCGTCGATTTCGAGCACCAACAACCTGATCTCCGCGACCTATCCTGAGCGCGCCGAACGCTGGGTCATGAAGGATGCGCCAGAGCGGCGCAACCTTGATCTGGAGCGCGATGACGGCGATCGGTCCCTGCCGCTGCCCGTCGCGTTCGAGGCCGTCCCATTCTCCGGTCAGGTTCAGCGCTGCAGCGACACGATGATCAAGGAGAACCGGCGTTTCCGCACCCAAATCATTACTCTACCGCCCGCTGCATGGGTTGTGGAGCCGAACGATGTTGTGTCGTGGACATCGGCGCGGCGCGGGTACACAAACAAGAAGTTCATTGTCACGCGCGGCAACGGCCAGACCGGCATGCTCCAACAGATGGCGCTGCGGGAACTTGATCCGAGCGACTATACGCCGCCCTCTGTCATCCTGCCGCCTGTCATCGGCTGGATCGGGCCGATCACCACTCCGCCGCATCCCATGTACGGATGGAGGATGGAGGCGGCTGTTTTGCCCGATCATCTTGGACGGCCGCGCCGCCCGACCGTGCGCGTCTCCTGTGCGCCGGATCAGGACGGGATAACGCATGTCCATGTCCGGCTGCGCATTGCCGATGTCGGCAGCGTCATTTTCGACAGTGACAGGACGCCATATGGTCCGCCGTATTCCTGGAACCTTGATGCGAATTTGCCGCCGAACGTTTGGGTTGAAGGCCAGGGCCGCTACATCGCGGCGGATGGGCACCCAACCGAATGGAGCGAGTGGATCGCCGTCAAGACGGAGGATATCCGTTTTGGACCCGATGACCTCTACGACATCGATATCGGCCAATTTAATGATCACCTGAAAGACCTCTACAGGTGGGCCGAGGACGGTCGGCGCGAAATTCAGGACGAGCTGTCGCGCGTGGCGGATCTGGCTACCGAGCAGAACAGCGGCGCATTCCTCCAGTTCGAGCAGCTGCGCACGGCGATCAATCTCAAGTTCAAGAATGTAGAGGCCGACTACACCAATCTGGTCACACTGGCCGTTGGTCCGAATTCAGCCATCGTCTCGCGTGTCGAGACGCTTGAGGTAAAATTCAATCAGGATTTCGCCAGCTTCGAGCAGTTGTTCCGCGCCACGATCGACAGCGTGAACGGCAGGATCACGGCCGGGGCCGACAGCATCCAGGCGTTGACGGCAAAAGTCGGCAACGTCGAATCGAGCATCAACATTCGTGGTCAGGTGGTCGCCGGCGCGAATGGATTTGCGCGATGGGGTGTCCAGCTCAAATCCGGCACCACCGACAATTGGTTGCCCGCCGCATTCTTCATTGAGTCCGACGGCACCACCAGCCGCGCCATCTTCGACGTCAATCAGTTCATCGTTCGCAGTGGAGCGTACTCCGCCGCGCCGCTGACCTTCATCAATGGCGAACTGACGTCTCGTATCGCCAACATCGGCGAAGTGACATCCGGCTGGATCCACTCTCCGGATCTCATGGTCGATTTCAATCTCACCAATAAGACTCTCATTTTCAGGGACAACACGTGATGGCGGATCGTGTTTACATCACCGGCAATAATGCGCGGCTGATCACATCGAAGCCCGGACACAATGCGTCACCTTCGCTTGCCGATGACTTCAAATCCTTTGACAGCAACTGGTTCTATGGAGGGGCGATCCGCTGGATCGGTAAGGTGACTGTGCCCCATCGCAATACCGGGGTCTATTATACGTTCCCTCAGCCGCTGAATTTCATACCCGCGATTGTCGTGATCAAGACGCTCCCCCTGAAATCGTACCAGGGGGATAACAGGCCAGCGGCCGGCATCTGTGTGTCTGCGGACGCCAACACCCGGCCATTGAACAACCTTCAGGTGACGAGCCAGCGCGTCGGACCATTCCCAACGGATGGAGCCTATACGCAGTTTACCTATGACGCCTATGTCGTGGTGTTCGAGGCTTAGATGGCAGATCGCATCCTCATAGGCCTGCGCGGCGACGAAATGGGTGTCTGGGTATCCCTTCCAGGGCGCAACGTTGGCAACGCTGCGGATCGGATGATTTTCAGCTCGCAGTACGACTACCTGAAAATTCACGCCCAGGGCACGTATCAAATTCAGCGCTACGCGGGCACTTCAAACCCATATCTTTATGAGGGGAGTGTTCAGTTCCCGAAGCTCGATTACTACCCGCTGCATATGTGCAGCTTTTGCGTGGGCGACGACAGCCGTCGGATTTTCTTCCCGAATGATAGCAGTCTCGACTCCAGTCTGCTGCCGAACTGCGAGTATGTGATCACCGACAACGCCATCTATTTTTCAATCCGAGGCTACAATTTCAGGCAGGACGTCTTTGTTCGCTGGGTGGTGTTCAAGAACAAGTTGGCGGACCTATGAAGGACCGGATCATCATATCTCCATCCGGCATCCGCGCGTCCAAGCGCGGATTTGACGCCAATAATGCAGCCGACATCAATATGGCCATGATCCCCGGCATGGATCCGATGATCCCGGCATTTTCCAGTTTCGCCAATTTCGCCGGTGGCGGCAGTCAGGATTTTGCTTTGCCGCAGCCGCTCACCACGATTCCCTACATCGTGCTGCGCGGCAATGACAACAAGGCGGCAAATCGCCGGTCCTACTGCGCTGAGATCTGGCTCGACAACAATGCCTACCGCACCGTGCGCATCCGCAACATCGACGGTGTGGCGCGCACCGTCACCTTTTTCGTTCTCCGCACCAGCTAATTGAAACGAGGTTCCTATGTCCGATGATCACTCTCCTTTGATGCCTCCCGCCGAAATGCCCGGCAAGCGGATCGAACTCGATCCGGCCGCCGTTGCGGAAGAAGCGCTGGCTCTTAACGACTATTTCAAAACCCGCAATCTGGTTCTGGCAAATGGGATCAGCACCCTCCGGCGCGAACTGAGAGAGATGGAAGCGGCCAGGGCGGCCGCCGAAGAGGAGCTGAGTAATGCACGCGGTGACCGCGATGTCCTGTTTGCCGATCTGACCACGGCTCAGGCCGAGATCAACCGCCTGCGAGCAGAATACGGCGCTGACGAGCCAAGCCAATCTTTAGAGGAAATGGACGGATCGGAGGTGCCTTATGGCCATTAGCACAGGCCCGAGGCCTGACTACGACCTTGGCAAGGTGACGCTGACGGCCGGGCTCGACGTGTTCACCACGGTGGGCGGCTCGCTCGATATCATAGCCGTTCAGGCAGGTGATACGATCCTGACCCCGTCCGGGCTATTTCTGGTCATTGCGGAGATCACCGGGGCCGAAAGCGGAAAGCTGGTATTTCCTTGTCCGGCCCAGGCGGCGGGGGTCGATCTTCCCCTGCGCATCCGTTTCCAACCTGAGGGCAGTCGCCTGATGGCGACAGCGGCCGCCATCCTCTCGCGCTTCAGCAGCGGCAATGTCACCTCTCTTGCCGATCTCGAGAGCCAAGCGAATACGATGCCATTCTTTTCCGGCATTGGGCAAATGGAGCTCGCGGCGCTGACCGCTTACGCGCGTACGCTGCTGGACGATCCAGATCAGGCAGCGGCGCTCGCGACCCTTACAAACGGATCGAGGCTCGGCACCATCGCTACCGGCGCTGCAGATCTCAACACCATTGCCGAAAATGGCTTCTACGGAGCGGACAGCACCACCTTAAACCGACCGGGCGATGGCGGTAACTGGCTCGTCTTTCATATGGCGAGGACATCAACGATCCATACCCAATTTGCGCTCAGCAGGGCGACCGCTGATATCCAGTACCGCTATAACAACGGCACCGAATGGAAGCCTTGGGAACGCGTGGTCACACAAAGCATTGCGGACGCAACTTACCTCTCGTTCATCGCCGCGCAATCGCTCACGTCTGGGCAGCGGTTGCAGGCCGCGGCGAATTTGGGATTTGCGCAAAGCCTTAGTGCTAACGGATACCAGAAACTGCCATCAGGGCTGATCTGTCAAATCGGCAGCCAGGTCGTCACGCTTGCGGCGACAAATGCGGGGGTTGTCACTCTCCCAACGGCATACCCGGCCAATCATGTCACAACGATTCTAATGAATGGCGACTGGGGAGTAACCGAGCAACGGACGGCAAATTTTGTCCTCGTTGGACCTCAAACGGGACCAAGATCAACGATCAGTTTTGCATGCTCTAACGGGGCGGCATCTTCAGCTATCCGCGTCCAGTTCATATCGTATGGGTATTAAGATGACCATGAGAGCTAAATTCGATGATATGGGTCGCGTGACCGGCTTTTACCCGGCTGACCTTTTTCCAGAGCCACCTTCCGGCACCATCGAAATTGAGGACAGCGACCATCAGCGGCTGCTCGATTCTCCGGACGGATGGCGATGGGACGGGATGACTCTCGTTTCGCACGAGCCGCCGTCAGCACCAGTCGATTTGGTGGCGTATACAGCTCAAAAGCGATGGGAAACGGAAGTCGGCGGCATTGTTGTGAATGGACTGATCGTCGCTACGGATGACCGATCAAAGATCATGATCTCTGGTGCGCGTGTCGCCGCACAGAGCAATCCAGAATTCACAACTGACTGGAAATCGCAGGACGGCACCTTCGTCACCATCGATGCGGCGGCTGTCGTTGCGATAAGTGATGCTATCCTCGCACATGTATCCGGCTGCTTTTCGATTGAGGCCGCCATAATCGCCGACATTATGGCTGGCGTGATTACCGCACCTGCGGAGATTGACGCCGTGTTCTTGAATGGCCTCAGCCAGGGAACTGACGAGTAGGGACGGCCACGTCAATTCGTGGCGGCGGGCCAATCCGGCAAGAGCAACCCGCCCGACAGCCGTCAGAGATAACCGTCGCATCCGGCCCTTTCGGGCGTTCGGCTTGTGACTGATTCTTGAGAAGCAGTACATGACCATTCGGACCAACTCTGTCACCGTCGATCCGGTATCTCCGCCCGCAGCCTATATCGGCGGCAAGCGGCAACTCGCCAAGCGCATCTGCACGCGGATCGAGACGATTCCTCATGCGCTCTATGCAGAGCCGTTCGTCGGCATGGGCGGTGTGTTCTTCAGGCGCGCGTCAGCGCCACGCGCCGAAGTCATCAACGATCGTTCCGGCGACGTGGTGAATCTGTTCCGCATCCTTCAGCGCCACTATCCCCAGTTCATGGATACGCTGCGGTTCCAGATTACCAGCCGGCGCGAGTTCGAACGCCTGAAGGCCAGCGATCCCACGACGCTAACCGATCTGGAGCGGGCCGCTCGCTTCCTCTATCTCCAGCGGCTCACATTCGGCGGCAAGGTGGCGGGACGTTCGTTCGGCGTGAACTATAGCGGACCGTCACGCTTCAACCTCACGACGCTCGCACCGTTGCTTCAGGACGTGCATGAGCGGCTTTCTGGTGTGGTGATCGAGAACCTTGACTGGCAGGCATTCATCGACCGCTATGATCGCCCGGAGACACTGTTCTATCTGGACCCGCCATATTGGGGCACCGAGAACGTGTATGGCAAAGAGCTGTTCGGCCGGGATCAGTATGAGGTGATGGCCGAGCGCCTCGGTCGGATTAAAGGCCGCTTCATTGTGTCGATCAATGACGTGCCGGAGATCCGCTCGATCTTCTCGGCCTTCGCGATCGAAGACGTGTCGCTGACCTATTCGGTGTCTGGCGGTAAGGGAAAAGCGGTGCAGGAGCTGATCATCAGCGGTGGGGCTTAATGGCCCCGCAAGCTGCCTTTAACGATCAAAGGGTGCAGGAAAACTTGTTGCCGTCTGATCTTGCGCGCCCCGCCATGCGACACGGTAATTTCAGGGTCAAGAATTGCCGTTGCCAGATCGTCGGCACCGACATAACGTCCCCTCGTTCGAAAGGGGGCATACACATATGAAACGTACAGCACTTTTAGCTTTGTCGATGTTAATGGGGTTACAGCCGTTAGCTCTTGCGACCGACAACTCCAATGCTTCGCTAGAAGAATTCTCTTCGGATCTGCTCGCACTCTATAGTCTCTCTGGCACGACCAAACGCCAGCTGGCGGATATGAACCCGAAAGCCAAGGTTTATGCCGTGAACAGGATCCTCAAACAGGCTCAGGCTTTTGAGACTAAATGGCGAGACAGTGATCTTATCGAGTTTGAGCGCTTTCGATTTGCCGGTGGGGACCAGTTGATCCTCGACGTCGAGTTTCATTTTAAATGAAGCGCCCCTTTAACTGGCCTTTGAAAGGTATTCAAAGGCCAGTTCCCAGAATCGATCTGCTCTAAATGTCACCGGAAAAAATCTAAAAGTCAGCGGTGCGCTACACGAACGGACCCTGTATTGATGGTAGCGGAGGAGGGATTCGAACCCCCGACACAAGGATTATGATTCCTCTGCTCTAACCTACTGAGCTACTCCGCCCCGGTGCCCCATCGATCTTGCTTCGATCGTCGAAGCTTCGCAATGCTTTGTTCTGCGGGGAACGGCGCGGGTATAAGGTGGGTAACAATGCCGTGTCAAGCGTTCTTCATCACGGCCAAGACTTGTCTTCGCGCTTTTGCCTCGATAAGGGAGTGGCGAACGCAAAGGCTTGGAATTAATGGCACCGCGCATTGCAGTATTGGGTTGCGGCTATTGGGGCAGCAATCATATCCGTACATTGAAGTCCCTCGGCGCGCTTTACGCGGTGTCGGACCAGAACAGTGACCGTGCCGCGGGTTTCGCGGCGGAGCAGGGCGTGCTCCATATCGAGGTCGAGGATCTCTTCACCCGCGACGATGTGGACGCCATCGTGCTGGCGCTGCCGCCGCAGTTCCACGCCGAATATGCGATCCGCGCCGTGACCAACGGCAAGGACGTGCTCGTGGAAAAGCCGATCGCGCTGACGGTTGCCGATGCTGAAGCTGAGGTGAAGGCGGCGCGCGACAATGGCCGCGTCTTTATGGTCGGTCATGTGCTGCGTTTTCATCCGGCCTTCGAAAAGCTCCTCGAACTGGTGCAGGCGGGCGAGTTGGGCGAAGTGCGCTACATCCATTCGCACCGCCTCGGCCTCGGCAAGTTTCACACCGAAAACGATGCGCTGTGGGATCTGGCGCCGCACGATCTCTCGATGATCCTGGCGCTGACCGGCTGCGAACCCGTCGAGGTGCGCGGCGAGGGGGCAGCACTTCTCGATCATTTGAGCGATTTCGCCCATCTGCACCTGAAGTTTCCGGGGAACCTGCGCGGTCATCTCTTCGCCTCCAGGCTCAATCCCTATCGCGAACGCCGCCTGACGGTGGTCGGTACCAAGGCCATGGCGGTGTTCGACGATGTCGAGCGCTGGGAGCGCAAGCTTGCCGTCTATCGCCATGCCGTCTGGCAGGACAATGGGCAATGGGCGTTCACAGCAGAAGAACCGACCTATATCCCGGTGAACGAGGGCATGCCGCTCACCCGCGAATGCCAGCATTTCATCGATTGCATCGAAATGCGGGCAAAGCCGCGCACCGATGGCGAGGAGGCAATCAACGTGCTGCGTATCCTGACTGCCGGGACCGTCAATCACGGCCAACAGCACGGCAAACCGCTTCGATAGGCTGGCGTCAAAATCCCGACACAGCGTTGTGATTGGCAAACGGTGACAACAGCCTCAAGCGTTGTTACATAACCGATCAATCTTTGAACGGCGGCGCGATGGAAGCCGTCCGAATGAGCCGTTACACAGTCCACCGGATTCGCGCGAAAATCGGCCGCGGATCAATCGTCATTGGAGCAGACATGCAATTCATCGATCTGGCGGCGCAACGCGAGCGCATCGGAGACCGGCTGAACGCGGCCATCGCCAAGGTGGTGGCCGACGGGCGCTACATCCTCGGCCCTGAAGTCGCGGAATTCGAGAAGAAGCTTGGCCGTTATATCGGCGTCGAGCACGTGATCGCCTGCGCCAACGGCACCGATGCGCTTTTGATGCCGCTGATGGCGCGGGGCATCGGGCCGGGCGATGCCGTCTTCTGCCCGAGCTTCACCTTCGCGGCCACGGCCGAAGTGGTGGCGCTTGTCGGCGCGGAGCCTGTTTTCGTCGACGTCGACCCTGATAGCTACAACATGGATGTCGCGCAGCTCGAGGCGGCGATCGCCGAGACCCGCAGGGAAGGGCGTCTGCAGCCGAAGGCGATCATCCCGGTGGATCTCTTCGGTCTTGCCGCCGAATACAACGCACTCGCCGTGCTCGCCGAGCGAGAGGGGCTCTTCGTCATCGAGGATGCAGCGCAATCCATCGGCGGCAAGCGCGACAATGTGATGTGCGGCGCGTTCGGCGATGTCGCGGCGGCCAGCTTCTATCCGGCCAAGCCGCTCGGCTGTTACGGCGATGGCGGCGCGATGTTCACCAATGATGGCGATCTGGCAGAGACGCTGCGCTCGGTGCTGTTCCACGGCAAGGGCGAGACGCAATATGACAATGTGCGCATCGGCCTCAACTCCCGCCTCGACACGATCCAGGCGGCGATCCTGATCGAGAAGCTCACCATTCTCGAGGACGAGATGGAGGCCCGGCAGATCGTGTCGAAGCGCTATGCCGAGGGCCTGAAGGATGTGGTCAAGGTTCCGCACCTGCCGTCGGGATACCGCTCCGCCTGGGCGCAATATTCGATCGAGAGCGAGAACCGCGATGGCCTGAAGGCGCATCTGCAGGCCGCCGGCATCCCCTCGGTGATCTATTACGTCAAGCCGCTGCATCTGCAGCAGGCCTATAAGCATTACCGGCAAGCACCCGGTGGCCTGCCGGTGTCGGAGGCGTTGCCGGCGCGTATCCTCAGCTTGCCGATGCATCCCTATCTGACCGAGGCCGATCAGGGCCGCATCATCAGCGCCATCCGCGAGTTTCATGGGAAGAATGGATAAGTTCTTGCGGAGTACCGCTGAGGGTTATTCGGCTGCCCGTAAATTTCTCGCGATCTAATTTGATCACTCGTTGTTGGCAGCGGCGACTGTCACCACGCCCCCCGCGTTCCGGACTTGATCCGACGATCCATTGCGGAACGTCGAACTCCCATCCAAATCTCAACCTCAGGCTCGACGGCCGGACATGTTCAACCGGCTGTCCGTAATGAGGAAGAAGAGCGGGATAACTCTATCGGCGTCACCAACGGCCTTTCGCACCGGGTAGGGGAACACAAGAACGCCATCACACCCGGACGCCGCGTTCCGCTATTCCGGCTTTTTCAGATTGCGGATGCGGTCGGCGAGGCTTTCCGGTGCATCGGCCTTCCCGCCGCCGTTTTTCGTCTCCGCCTGTTCCAATGCCTTGTGGATGGGCGATTGCGGGCCTTCGCGCTCCGCCGTCATGACGACCACCTCGGCGGCGAGCTCGTTCATCTGTTTGCGCAGGGCGGCATCCGCCGCAGCCTGATCTGATCTGGCTTCGACCTTTTCCTGCATGGCGGGCGCGGTCCCGCCCTTCTTGCGCAGCTGCGCCAGTTCCTTTTCGCGCCGCTCGAGCTTTTCGCGCGCATCGGTGAGATTTGTCAGCAAGCGTTCCAGCTTCTTTTCCAGCGCGGTATTGCGCTTGCGTTCGGCTGTCAGCGCCGCCTGGGCCGATTTGACCTCGGTCGATAGTTCGCGCTGCTTTGTATCGATTGTCTTGCGATCGTGCCGCATATCGCTCAATTCTCCCTTCAACCGCTCCAGTTCCGTTTCGCGCACGGCGATTTCTATGCGAAGCGTATCGGTGAGGCTCGAAAGTTCGCCATGGCGGAGCTGCAGCATTTCCAGTTCGCCCTTGTGCTGCTCGAAATTCTGTTCGACTGTCGCGAGCGCATTGGAGGTGGATGCAAGCTCGCTCTCGCGTTCGTCCTGGCGCTGGCGCAACTCGCCCAATTCGCGTTCAAGCATGGCGAGCCGCTTGAGTTTCTCGTGATTGGCGCCGAGCTCGATCTTCTGCTCGGCATATTTCTCATTGAGCGCCTTCAAGCGCATTTCGAGCTTGCGAACCGACATTGCGTGTTGCGCGCGCAAGCTGTCCTTGTCGGCCTGGATTTCGTTGAGCGTCAGCGGGACTTCGGTCTCGACGCGCCGCCGTGTCAGAACGGTGGCGCGCCGCCATATGGAGGGCGCGACCAGCGCCGCAAGGAATGCGGCGCAGAGGAAGCCTAGGACGAAGAAAAGGGCAGACTCGATCACATCCGAGACCCGGAGCTGTTGAACGCCGGAGCGCCGTACACCCTACCGGACGCACAAAAGACGCTCCATAGCGTTGAATTGCTGTATTATTTTATCCCTGATCGGTACCGATCAAGGGGCCACGCAGTAGAATGACACATGCATGGGCCGTAATCCAGCATGCTCGCCTGCCGGATCCGCATCAAAACGGGTTCCAGGTCGGTGACGGTGTCAGCTTGAGATAGCCGATATTGACGCCGAGGCGCGCGCCAACGCCGGTGCGCACCGGCACGAGCAGGATGTTCTCGCGTTTCAGCACGTTGAAGCCGACGCCGGCGATGAGATAGGCTGAGCCGGAAACACCGGCATAGCGCCCATACATGTTCTGTATGTCATCGAGATTATAGACGAGCATCATGACGCGCGAACCCTGGCCGCCGAAATCCCAGCCGAGCGAGGGGCCTTGCCAAAACGTCCTGTGGTCGCCTGCGTTCTTGGTGTAGAGCGTGCCTTCGCCATAGGTCAGGCCGCCGATGAACGCGCCGGAGCCTTCCTCGCCCAGTATGTAGCCATTGGGCAGGCCATAGCTCTGGAAGACCTTTTCGATCGCCGTGGCAATGCCGCCGGAGGTGGAGCCGAAGAACCGATGGCCGGATTCGACGATCTCCTCCATCGTGTAGGTTTCATTGGCGCGGGCCTGGGAGGCAAGCGTGAGCGTCACCATGAGCAACGCGAAAAAAACCGCCGCGAGCCGCAGGAGGGCCAAGGGTCGGGTCAAGACCTGGAATTGGGATAGGGACAGGGATAGAGAGGCCATTCAATTTTCCTTCTGGCTGCTCGCTTCTCTGTCTGACGCTGGAACCTGAAGAGAACGGGCATACGAATCTAGCGTCCGCTTTGCCGAATCATCGTTATTAAAAGACTAATTGTTTTCCAAATCGTTATGTTTCGATCTTGGCATTTCAATGGCCGGCTTTGGGCTGGCATAGGGGCAGGCCCTAGGGACGCACCGGAATTGCTTCCGATCGCCCGATCATGGCGACTGCGAAGTTTTCGCATCCCGGCTCGGGCTTTTCTTGCCGTCGTCAAAAGCCCTGTGTATCCAGAGAGGCGATGAAACCGGGCGATTCGGTCCGGGAACCTGAATTCATACCCGTCCGATTGCCCACTGGAGGCAATCATGCTGTCCGGAGATATGTCCATGCCCTTGCCCGTCGTTCTTTCCGCAACCGATCTCGGTGCTCTTCTGTGCAGCCGTATCTGCCACGACATCATTTCGCCGGTCGGCGCCATCAACAATGGTCTCGAACTCCTGGAGGAGGGCGGCGCTGACGAAGACGCGATGAACCTCATCAAGTCGAGCGCGCGCAATGCTTCGGCGCGGCTGCAGTTCGCGCGCATCGCTTTCGGCGCAGCCGGCTCAGCCGGGGTGCAGATCGACACGGGCGACGCGCAGAACGTGGCGAACGAATATATGAAGGGCGAGAAGGCTGAATTCTCGTGGAGCGGCAATCGCGTTCTCCTGCCCAAGAACAAGGTGAAGCTTTTGCTCAACCTGATCCTCATCGGCAATGCTGCCATCCCGCGCGGCGGTTCGCTTTCGGTGGTCCTGGAGAATGCGGAAACCGAGCCGCGCTTCGTTTTGTCGGTCAAGGGGCCGATGCTGCGCGTGCCGCCGAAATTCCTGGAGTTGCACAGCGGAAAGATGCCGGAGGAGCCGGTCGATGCGCATTCCGTGCAGCCCTATTATACATTGCTCCTGGCACAGGAAGCCGGCATGACCATCTCCATTCACGCCACGGCAGACGAGATCGTCTTCTCCGCCGGATCGACGGCAGCCGCAAGCTAGAGATAGCCAAAACTTTACCATGTCGCTTGGCTGTTTTTTCATGGCTGGCGGCTAGGTTGCGCCTTGAGGCCCGTTCCAAATTGGGTCGCAGGGGAAGCAATTCATGCCGCGTTGTCTCATCGTCGACGATTCATCGGTTATCAGGAAGGTCGCCAGGCGGATTCTGTCCGACGGCGCGATGGTCATCACCGATGCGGCGAATGGGTCGCAGGCCATCGAGGAATGCATGACGCAGATGCCCGATGTCATCCTGCTCGACAGCGACCTGCCCGATCTGCCGACACTCGAAATCATCGGTGCGATAAGGGAGATGCCCGGCGGCAAACAGGCCAGGATCATGCTCTGCCTCAACGAGGTGGATCTGACGAAGATCATGCGGGCCAAGCGCGCGGGTGCTTCCAGCTACATGCTGAAGCCGTTCGACCGGCCATATCTGACGGCGCATTTCGCCGATTACATCAAGGCTGCCTGAAGAACCGGGCTGCAAGCGAAAAAGCCCCGCATTTTGCGGGGCCTTTCAGGTGGATGTGCGGATCGGTCAGGCGCTCGCGCGCATGTCCGTCGCTTCGGGTTCGCGCAGAACATAGCCACGGCCCCATACCGTTTCGATATAGCTCTGGCTGCCGGAGACGGCATCGAGCTTCTTGCGCAGCTTGCAGATGAACACGTCGATGATCTTGAGTTCCGGCTCGTCCATCCCGCCATAGAGATGGTTGAGGAACATTTCCTTGGTCAGCGTCGTGCCCTTGCGTAAGCTGAGCAGCTCCAGCATCTGGTATTCCTTGCCGGTCAGATGCACGCGTGTGCCGCCGACTTCCACGGTCTTGGCGTCGAGATTGACGATGAGATCGCCCGTCGTGATGACCGATTGGGCATGACCCTTGGACCGGCGGACGATGGCATGGATGCGGGCAACGAGCTCGTCCTTGTGGAACGGCTTGGTCATGTAGTCATCCGCGCCGAAGCCGAGACCGCGGACCTTGTCCTCGATGCCGGCCATGCCGGAGAGGATCAGGATCGGCGTCTTGACCTTGGACAGACGCAGGGTGCGCAGGACCTCGTAACCGGACATGTCCGGAAGGTTGAGATCGAGCAGGATGATATCGTAATCATACAGTTTGCCTAGATCGACACCCTCTTCGCCGAGGTCCGTCGTATAGACGTTGAAGCTCTCCGACTTGAGCATCAATTCGATGCTCTGCGCCGTCGCACTATCGTCTTCAATCAAAAGAACGCGCATCTTTCAAAATCCCCTTTCCGCCGCCGAACAGGTATGGCCCTCAAAGCAGCACACGGAACAGTCGTTGCCTTTGTATGAAGGTTGCCAGCAAATGGTTAACAAAATCTGATTCCGCTTGGCAAGCGACTTTAGATGTTAATTAAAAATTTGCCGTATTTCCCTGATTTGCCTTATGAAACTCCCTGCAGAAAGCCTGAATTTTCCACATTAAGAATCCCGCCTAAATGATTCTTTCGACTCAATGTTTCGATGTTGCGAAAAAGCCACATCGGATTTACCGAGCCTTAAGTCCTAACGCGTATGATTAACGCTGCTCGTAAAGAAAAGGTTACCAAACGCGTCGACCTTTAATTTTTTGTTTCGTTTTCGGAAGGTGATTCTGATGCGGAACATGCGGGCTGGTTCGAAATGTGAACGCATTGTCGCTCCCATTTGGAACCAAGATTCCTGGCGTTCAAGGAGTATTGCGTATGAAACCGCGTGAGAGCCTCGTGAGGCTTAAACTGTTCCAGGTGAAGGAAAAGCGCCGGCAACTGGGGCAACTCGATCTGATGATGGGCGAGTTCGAGCGCATGGCGAGCGAACTGGATGCGCAGATACAGTCGGAGGAGAAGAAGGCCGGTATCGCCGATATGTCGCATTTCGCCTATCCGACCTTCGCCAAGGCCGCGCGTCAGCGCCGCGACAACCTCTTCGTATCGATCCGCGATCTGATGGCGCAGAAGGAAGCAGCCGAGGCCACACTCGCCGAAGCGGAGGCGGAACTGGCCAAGGCGGAAGCGCTGGAGGAGCGCGACGGTAAATCCCGTGACGCGGAAGAACGTCCGGCGCCAGACCGGCGCGCGATGATCGGCTGAGAGGCTGGATTACCGATGGGCTCGTCCGCGCGATAAGCCTATCTTTGCTGGACAACGTCACCCCAATCGGAATGGCGCAATGATTGGGCGCGCATGAACGGGCAAAGCGGCAGGATCTTCCAGCCGCCTTTTCGTGCATCCTCCACCGCGTGGAGCGCCAGCGCCTGACCCACGCCCTTGCCGCGCAGTGCGTCCGGCACCTCGGTATGATCGATGATGATCAAAGCGGCGTTGACGCGTGAGAAGGTCATTTCAGCCGCGTGACCGGCCATTTCCGCGACATAACGGCCACCTGTGCCGGTTTCTTCCTTACGAATTGTCATTTCGTCGTTCATGGCGCTCTCCGTTCCCGCTTTTCCTGAGATTTGAGCGCCGTGCGTCCATTTTGACGCACAAAGGACGCTCCAACACTTTGATTCTACGCATCGTGCTTTCCGAAATCGATTCCGATTTTCGGGCCGATGCGTATGCTTTATGGGTCGGCCAAAGACTCTTGTCACGGCCATCAAACCAAAAATGGCCAGCCCAAGGGGCCGGCCATCCGGTAATCTTCGAAGTGCAAATGTCTAAAGCATGATCATTTCCGGAAAACGAATTCGATGTTCCGGCACCATGGTCTAATGACGATATTGCTGAATACGGGTGGTCCGTAGACCGGCGAGACCATGCTCGTCGATCGAGGACTGCCAGGATAGAAATTCTTCCACCGTCAACGTATAGCGCTGGCATGCTTCCTCAAGGCTGAGGAGACCGCCGCGAACGGCGGCGACAACCTCTGCCTTGCGGCGAATGACCCAACGCCGCGTATTGGCGGGCGGAAGATCGGCGATGGTCAGCGGACTGCCATCCGGGCCGATAACATATTTGACACGTGGTCTTACCAGATCGGTCATTGTACTCTCTACACAACACTTCAAGGACCTAATCGCAGACCAACATACGGCGACAGCTTTAAAATTTGACTAAGCAGGCGGTAATGCTCTGGTAACGAATAGTGTTTCGCATCTTAATCTTTTTCTTCCGTCCAGATCGGCCCGCGCAAAGCCTTGGGAGCGCCGCTCCCATTGGCCCAAGCCCGATCCGGCCGCATGTCGCAAATGCGTGCGGCATCTTGGCAAACCCATGCGCTTTGCCCTATATAAAAAAGAACGAACCGAGAGACAGTAGGGCATCTGCCCGCAAGCCGGACCCGATCATGACCCTGAATAGCCTCGATCTGCCGGGCAAGCCGGAAGACACCCGCATCGTCGTCGCCATGTCGGGCGGTGTCGATTCATCAGTGGTGGCGGGAATTCTGAAGCGCGAAGGCTATGATGTCGTCGGCGTGACGCTGCAGCTCTATGATCATGGCGCTGCCGTGCATCGCGCCGGCTCGTGCTGTGCTGGGCAGGATATCGAGGATGCGCGCCGCGTTTCGGAAAGCCTCGGCATCCCGCATTACGTGCTCGATTATGAAGCGCGTTTCCGCGAGGCGGTGATCGATCCCTTCGCCAACAGTTATGTCAGCGGCGAGACGCCGATCCCCTGTGTATCCTGTAACCAGACTGTCAAATTTGCCGACCTGCTGCAGACAGCGCGCGATCTCGGCGCGGCAGCCCTCGCCACCGGCCATTATATCCGTAGCCATGCCAATGGCGCGCACCGTTCGCTCTCCCGTCCTGTCGATACGGACCGCGACCAGAGCTATTTCCTGTTCGCAACCACGCAGGAGCAGATCGATTATCTGCGCTTTCCGCTCGGCCATATGCCGAAGAGCGAGGTGCGGGCAATCGCCGAGGAGCTGGGCCTCACCGTCGCCAAGAAGCAGGACAGTCAGGATATCTGCTTCGTTCCACAGGGCAAATATTCCGACATCATCGCCAAGCTGAAGCCGGAAGCGGCCAATCCCGGCGATATCGTGCATATTGACGGGCGCGTGCTCGGCCAGCACGAGGGGATCGTCCACTATACGATCGGCCAGCGCCGCGGCATCGGTGTCGCCACCGGGGAGCCGCTCTATGTCGTGCATCTCGACGCCGCACAGGCGCGGGTGATCGTCGGTCCGCGCGAGGCGCTGGAGACGCACAAGGTTTTCCTGCGCGATGTCAACTGGCTCGGCGAAGGTGCGCTGGAAGATATTCCAGATTCCGGTATCGAGGTCTTTGCCAAGGTCCGGTCCACCCGGCCGCCGCGTCCGGCGGTGCTGCACCACGCCAAGGGCGAAACATGGGTCGAACTGGTCGATGGCGAAAGCGGAATCGCGCCGGGGCAGGCCTGCGTGCTCTATTCCGACGACAGCAATACCGCACGCGTCTTCGGCGGCGGCTTCATCTGCCGGTCGGAGCGCTCACGCCAAGCCGAGGAAATGCTGCGTCGCCTGACGCAGGCTGCATAACTTCTGGAACAAACTGCCCAGCTTGCGTTATATTCCCCGGACAATTCAAAGCCGGGGGTGTTTTATGGAAGGCTGGACATTGCACTGGCTGGAAGCGCCAGGCGAACTTGGCGATTTTCGGGCGGAAATCGTTGACAATTTTGAAGTGGCCTATCGCATTTTATCGGCGCTTCTGCCGCCGCCGCGCCTCGATATCCTGGTCCAGTGGCTGGCGGGTGTGACCATTCCGGAAATGGGAATTGTTGGCCGCGCCTATCGGGGCACGCTGTTCGCGATGACGGTCGATCCTGATAATCCCAGTTTCGCGAACAGTCTCAGGAATGGCGCGCTTCATCGCCAGATCATTCACGAGGTCCATCATTGCCTGCGCATGGCAGGGCCGGGCTATGGCTGGACCTTGGGGGAGGCGCTGGTAAGCGAGGGGCTCGCCGGCCAGTTTGTGCGAAAACTGTTCCAATCCGGTCCTGAGCCTTGGGAGCGGGCGGTGCCGCTGGAGCAACTGCGACGCAATCCCGTCGATATGGAGAGCTTGAGGGCGAAGGATTACAATCACCCCGCATGGTTCTACGGGACCGGCGCGCAGCCCCGCTGGCTCGGCTATACGCTCGGCTTCGAGATGGTGGGAAGCTGGCTGAACGAGGCGGGCGAAATCGATGCAGCAATGTGGGTCAACGTTCCCGCCGTCACGATTATCGAAGCGGCGGAGAAGGGTGGGCTGATCACGAAAACCGGCTGAAACGCGAAAGCGCGATGCCCGACGCGGTGGCGACGTTGAGGCTGTCGAAATCGTATGACATGGGGATGCGGGCGGTGCCAAGCTTTTCGAGCAACGGTTTCGGAAGGCCTTCGCCTTCCGTGCCCAATAGAAGCGCTAGGCGCGGGGCAGGGGGCGTATCGTAGATGCTCCGCGTTCCTGATGGGCTGAGCGCCAGCGTCTCGACATCCGCGTCTGCCAGCGCCGCCATGATCTCGTCGATCGATCCTTGGCGGGCGTAAGGAACTTTAAGCGTTGCGCCGACGGAAACGCGAATCGCCTTGCGATAGAGCGGATCGCAGCAGGTTTCGTCCATCAGCACGCAATCGGCCTCGAAGGCAGCGGCGTTGCGAAAGATCGAGCCGACATTGTCGTGATTGAAAATGCCGCAGAGGACGGCGACGAGCGCCTTGTCCGGCAAGCTGGAGAGCAGTTCGGCGGCGGAGGGGACCGCCTTGCGCCGGCCGATCGCCAATATGCCGCGATGGACATGGAAGCCGGCGATTTCATCCATGATGTCGCGGGAAACGCAATAGACGGGAAGATCTTCGGGGCAGAGGCTCAACTGCCGTTCAAGGCCATTCAGCCGATTTTCCAGGATGAGGATTGATTCCGCCTCGAAACGGGCGGAGGAAAGCAGCACGTTGAGCACCACCTTGCCTTCCGCGATAAAGCGCTGGCTGCGTCCGACGAGATCTTTTTCCCGGACATTGCGATAGGGCAGGAGACGAGGATCGTCTGCATCCTCGATTTTAAGGACGCGTTCCTCCGGCCGAAATCCGGGGGTGGCTCCCGGTTTCGTCCCTGCGGGGATCATTGCCTGGTCTGATCGCTGGCAGCCCTTGCGCCCATATAGAGGCTATCGAGAGTGGCGAGCATCAGTTCGATATGGTGCGACGACACGATATAATAGATCGTCTGCGCGTCACGCCGTGTGGAAACCAGGTTGAGCGCCCGCAGCTTCGCCAGATGCTGCGACAGGGCCGATTGGCTCAGATTGACCGTCCTAGCCAGATGCCCCACTGACATCTCGTTCTTCAGCAATTCGCATAAGATCAGCAAACGTTTATTATTCGCCAGAGCAGACAGAAAATCTGCCGCCTGGTCGACGTTTGCGATCAAATCCGCAAAATATCTCTCGGATTTCATAAAGCCGTCCTACCCCCGTATGACTGCATGAAGCGTTGCCTAATAATGCGATTGTCGCAAAAGCGATATACAACTAACGATAGAATTTCCCGTTGCAAGTCTATAATGCGCGCAATCCCAAGAATTTTATCACACTTTATTGAAGCTGCCTGTTTCAGCTTGATTAGCGTTGCACGATGCAGCGTGTTGCTGGCAAGCCTGCTTGGCCATTTCCGCCAGCACCCGATGAATATCTCCCGCGCCCTGTATCGGCGCGTCGAAAAACACACGGCTGGCAACATCGTCATCCGCGATCAGATCGAAACCCTCGGCGTCGATGCCGCTCATGCGCCATGTCCTGCCTTTGGTCCTGTCGCCGGCTTTGGCGCCTGCGAAGTGTTTGGCATAGAGCGCGATGGCATCGGAATGGTCGCTGTTCATATGATCGAGCGCGGACTGTTCCACTGCCGCAATGTCGGCATTCGCAGCGTGCGCCGATATCAGATCGTCGCGGGTCAGCACGAAGGCCTTGCCGAAGCCGCCGTTGAGATTGGCACCCTCCAGATCAAACCGGAAGAAGGTGAAATCGCCGAGGTCGACATAGAGCCGCGCCTTCGGGTGACGGTTCAGGTAGCGGCGGCGAAGGCGCTCGTAATCCGGATCGCTGTGCCCGACCTGCCGCGCGCTGCAAAGAAGCGTGATACGCGGATAGGCGAGGGGATCGCCCTTGCCGGGTTCGCCAAGGAGAAGCGAAGAGCGGCCATTGGCGAGAAGCGCCGGCGTGTGGGATGAAAGCGCTGATACGAGCACGACCGGTGCACCGTCGATATCGGTTGCCACCGCCACGCGGCTTGCCAGCGGTCTGCCGGACTGCGAATCAAGAACCGCCAGCGCTCCATAGCGCGCCGTTCGCAGCAATGCCTTTGCCAGATGCAGCGCATCGGCATCGGTTTCTCGGATGACCTTGTTCGTGTCAGGCATCATAGACCTATCAACTGCAGGATGCAGAATGTGCGCTCTCATAAGACAAAGCGGTATCGGTGTACAAGTTGTCTTTTCAAGAAAACTCGGGCCGGCAGTAATGAAGGCAACATTCATCAATGAAGCTGCCATTCTTCCTTTGCCTGTGCTTGGCCGGCTATTGATTGTTAGAGCGGTTCTATTTTTATGGAATCAGCGAACCGTTCCAATCCTTTACGCGCCGCTGACGCAAGCCGTTTCCTGCTTCCCCGACCTGCTACAGCACGAGACAGGTTATTGATTTGCCGACTGCAAAACCACAGGCAGATGCGCTGGGAATCACGCGCTGCGAATCATAAATTTTCGCTCCCAATTAGTTTAGGGGCATATTTTTCCACAGATTACCCTTACGTCAACTGTAAAATTGCTATTTTGTTTTACGAAATGGGCTTGCAAAGAGTCGTTGCAAGGGTTTCCATGAGGGCAGGTTGCGGGCAAGGGGTGTCCGCGGCAACAGTACCTCTTGGAGGCGGAATCATGAAACTCTATAAAAAAATGCTGGCCGCGACGGCGCTTGCCGTTCTGATGGCCGGAAGCGCTTCGGCTAAAACGCTCGTCTATTGCTCGCCTGCTTCGCCGGAAGGCTTCGATCCGGCGGCCTATACCGGCGGAGACACGTTCGATGCTTCGTCGCGCACGGCCTATAATCGACTGGTCGAATTCAAGCATGGCGAAACCACGATCGAGCCGGGGCTGGCGGAGACGTGGGACGTTTCGGAAGACGGCCTCGAATACACGTTCCATCTGCGCCAGGGCGTCAAGTTTCAGACCACCGATTTCTTCACGCCGACGCGCGAACTCAACGCCGATGACGTGATCTTCTCCTTCGAGCGCCAGTCGAAGAAGGACAATCCGTGGTTCGCGTACACGTCGGGCGTTTCCTACGAATATTTCGACAGCATGGAATTCCCGACGCTCATCAAGGAAATCAAGCGTGTCGACGACCATACCGTCACGTTCGTTCTCAGCCGTCCGGAAGCGCCGTTCCTTGCCGATCTCGCCATGGACTTCGCTTCGATCCTGTCGAAGGAATATGCCGACAAGCTCCAGGCCGACGGCAAGATGCAGGATCTCAACCAGGCGCCTGTCGGCACCGGTCCGTTCACCTTCGTCGCCTATCAGAAGGATGCGGTCATCCGCTACAAGGCCAATCCCGACTATTGGGGCGGCAAGCAGCCGATCGACGATCTGGTCTTCGCGATCACGACCGACGCGGCCGTGCGCGCGCAGAAGCTGAAGGCCGGCGAATGCCACATCATGTCCTATCCGGCTCCGGCCGACATCGAAGGGCTGAAGGCCGATCCGAACCTGGAGGTGGGCGAAAAGGCAGGCCTCAACGTCGCCTATTTCGCCTATAACACGCTGGTCGCGCCCTACGACAAGCCCGAAGTGCGCAAGGCGCTCAACATGGCGATCAACAAGCAGGCGATCATCGACGCCGTGTTCCAGGGCTCCGGCCAGGTGGCCAAGAACCCGATCCCGCCGACGATGTGGGGCTACAACGACGCCATCAAGGACGATCCGTACGATCCGGAAGCAGCCAAGAAGATGCTTGAGGATGCCGGCGTGAAGGACCTCGAGATGAAAATCTGGGCGATGCCGGTCAGCCGTCCCTACATGCCGAACGCGCGCCGTACCGCCGAACTCATGCAGTCGGATTTCGCCAAGGTCGGCGTTAGCGTTGAGATCGTTTCGATGGAATGGGGCGAATATCTCAAGAAATCGTCCGACAAGGACCGCGACGGTTCCGTCATCCTCGGCTGGACCGGCGATAATGGCGATCCGGACAACTTCCTGGGTGTGCTGCTCGGCTGTGCCGGTGTCGGCAGCAACAACCGTGCGCAATGGTGCTACCAGCCGTTCGAGGATCTGATCCAGAAGGCGAAGGTTGCGTCCGACCAGGCCGAGCGCGCCAAGCTCTATGAAGAGGCGCAGGTCATCTTCAAGGAGCAGGCGCCCTGGGCGACGCTGGCGCACTCGACAGTCTTCATGCCGATGTCGAAGAAGGTCATCGGCTTTACGATGGATCCGGTCGGCATCCATCGCTTCGACGGCGTTGACATCGCTGAATAATCTCTGACAACGAAGTGGCCGGGCGCGGGACGGATATGTCCCGCGCCCGGTTGGAGTTTTTGTACATGCTGCGTTTCATCCTTGGAAAACTGGCCTATCTGGTCCCGACATTCATCGGCATCACCATCGTCGCCTTTGGTTTCGTACGGGTGTTGCCGGGCGATCCGGTTCTGCTGATGGCGGGCGAGCGAGGTATCAGTGCTGAGCGACATGCCCAGCTGATGGCCCAATTCGGTTTCGATCGTCCGATCTGGACACAATATCTCGATTATCTCTGGCGGCTCATGCATGGCGATCTCGGTTTCTCGCTGATCACCAAGAAGCCGGTTCTCACGGAATTCCTGACGCTTTTTCCGGCCACTGTCGAACTCGGCCTTTGCGCGATCCTTCTGGCGACGCTCATCGGCATTCCGGCGGGTGTTCTGGCCGCAGTGAAGCGCGGTTCGTGGTTCGACCAGCTATCGATGGGAACGGCGCTCGTCGGCTATTCCATGCCGATCTTCTGGTGGGGGCTGCTGCTGATCATCCTGTTCTCCGGCATTCTGCAATGGACGCCGGTGTCGGGCCGCATCTCGCTTCTCTATTATTTTCCCCCGGTGACGGGCTTCATGCTGATCGACAGCCTGCTTTCGGGACAGAAAGGCGCGTTCGCCTCCGCCGTATCGCATCTGGTCTTGCCAACGATCGTGCTGGCGACGATCCCGCTTGCCGTCATCGCGCGGCAAACCCGTTCCGCCATGCTGGAAGTGCTGGGTGAGGATTATGTACGCACCGCACGCGCCAAGGGGCTCCCGACGCGTCGCGTCGTGGGGCTTCATGCGCTACGTAACGCGATGATCCCTGTCATCACCACGATCGGCCTGCAGATCGGCGTGCTCATGGCGGGCGCGATTTTGACGGAGACGATCTTTTCCTGGCCGGGGGTTGGCAAATGGATGATCGATTCCATTTTCCGACGGGACTATCCTGCGGTGCAAGGCGGCCTGCTCCTGATCGCGGGTATGGTGATGATCGTCAATCTGATCGTCGACATGCTCTACGGTCTGATCAATCCGCGCATCCGGCATAATTGAGGTTCCCATGAGCAACGCAACACTCCCGGCAGAAACCTCGTCCGGCGCGATACGCCGCCGTGCTCTGGCTGATTTCTGGTTCTATTTCAGCGAAAACCGCGGTGCGGTGATCGGGTTCTGGGTCTTTGTGGCTCTTGTGCTTGTCGCTATCTTCGCGCCGTTAATCGCACCGCATAGTCCGATTGAGCAATTCCGTGATGCACTGAAGGTACCACCGGCTTGGGAGGCGGGCGGGCGACCTGAGTTCTTGCTCGGCACTGACCCTGTCGGCCGCGATATTCTCTCGCGTCTGATCTATGGCGCGCAATATTCGCTGTTCATCGGCGTGGTCGTCGTCTCCATCGCGCTGGTCGGCGGCATCGTCATCGGCCTGATCGCCGGTTTCTTCGGCGGCTGGATCGATACCGTCATCATGCGCGTCATGGACGTTATCCTCGCCTTTCCGTCGCTGCTCCTGGCGCTGGTGCTGGTCGCCGTTCTCGGGCCTGGGCTGACGAATGCGATGATCGCCATCGCGCTCGTCCTGCAGCCGCACTTCGCCCGTCTGACGCGGGCTGCGGTGATGGCCGAGAAGAACCGGGAATATGTCATTGCGGCGCGGCTTGCCGGGGCAGGTCGGCTGCGGCTGATGTTCAAGACGATCCTGCCCAACTGTCTGGCGCCGCTGATCGTGCAGGGAACGCTGTCTTTCTCGAACGCGATCCTCGACGCGGCAGCTTTGGGTTTCCTCGGCATGGGCGCGCAGGCGCCGACACCGGAATGGGGTTCCATGCTGGCTGAGGCGCGCGAATTCATCCTCAGCGCGTGGTGGATCGTGACATTCCCGGGGCTCGCGATCCTCATCACCGTTCTCGCGATCAATCTGGCCGGCGACGGTCTGCGCGATGCGCTCGACCCCAAGCTGAAGAGGAGTTGATTCCATGGCGCTTCTCGAAATCAGGAACCTTTCCGTCTCCTTCGAAACCTCCTTTGGCGGGTTCAAAGCCGTCGACGGTATCGATCTGACGGTGGACAAGGGCGAAGTGCTTGCCATCGTCGGCGAGTCCGGCTCCGGAAAATCGGTCGGCATGCTGGCCGTGATGGGGCTTTTGCCGAAAACGGCCAAGGTGACGGCCGATGTCATGACATTCGACGGCGCGGATCTGCGAACGCTGACCTCGGGCCAGCGGCGGTCGATCGTCGGCTGCGATATGTCGATGATCTTCCAGGAGCCGATTGCGAGCCTCAATCCCTGCTTCACCGTGGGCTTCCAGATCGAGGAAGTGCTGCGGCAACATCTCGGGCTTAACCGGTCGCAGGCGCAAAAGCGCGCGATCGAGCTTTTGGAATTGGTCGGCATCCGCGATGCCGAGGCGCGCCTTGGCGCGTTTCCGCACCAGATGTCGGGCGGCCAATGCCAGCGCGTGATGATCGCCATGGCGATCGCCTGCAATCCGAAGCTGCTTATCGCCGACGAGCCGACCACCGCGCTCGACGTGACGATCCAGAAGCAGATCCTCGACCTGCTGATGCGTCTCCAGGCGGAACACGGCATGGGGCTCATCATGATCACCCATGACATGGGCGTCGTCGCCGAGACGGCGGACCGCGTCATCGTCCAATATAAGGGCCGCAAGATGGAGGAGGCCGATGTGCTTTCGCTGTTCGAGGCGCCGAAGAGCCCCTATACGCGCGCGCTTCTCTCCGCATTGCCGGAGAACGCGGTCGGCGATCGCCTGCCGACAGTCTCCGATTTCGTGATGGATGAAACCGCGCCGGGAGCCGCACAATGACGCAACCCGTTCTCGAGGCACGCAATATCGTCCGTGATTATCACGTCGGCGGCGGCCTGTTCGGCAAGCCGAAGATCATTCACGCCGTCAAGGGCGTGAGCTTTTCGGTCGAAAAGGGCAAGACACTCGCCATCGTCGGCGAGAGCGGCTGTGGCAAGTCCACGCTGGCACGTATCCTGACGCTGATCGACGCGCCGACTTCAGGTGAATTGTTCATCGACGGGATGGAGATCGATATTCTGCGTGACGGGCTGACGCGGGACATGCGCCAGAAGGTGCAGATCGTCTTCCAGAACCCCTATGGTTCGCTCAATCCGCGCCAGAAGATCGGCGATGTGCTGGGCGAACCGCTCCTGCTCAACACCAATAAATCGGCCGCCGAGCGACGCGATCTGGCCATGCAGATGCTGATCAAGGTCGGGCTCGGGCCAGAGCATTTCAACCGCTATCCGCACATGTTCTCCGGCGGCCAGCGGCAACGCATCGCCATCGCCCGCGCGCTCATGTTGAGCCCGAGCCTGCTGGTTCTCGACGAGCCGGTCTCGGCGCTCGACCTCTCGGTGCAGGCGCAGGTTTTGAACCTTCTCGCCGACCTCCAGGATGAGTTCGGGCTGACCTATGTGTTCATCAGCCATGATCTGTCCGTCGTGCGCTACATCGCCGATGAGGTGATGGTGATGTATTATGGCGAAGTGGTCGAATACGGCGCCCGCGAGAAGGTGTTCTCCGACCCGCAGCATGAATATACCAAGACGCTGTTCGCCGCGACACCGAACGCCGATGTGGAAAGCATCCGCCAGAGAGTGACCGCGCGGCAAAAGGAAAGGGCGGCGGCGGGGGTATAGTTGCAACCCCCCCCTGTGGCCTGCCGGCCATCTCCCCCACAAGGGGGGAGATTACGCTTCCTTTAGAACGGTTCCTGTTTTGATGGAATCGTCCAGCCTTATCATTCTGCATCGCCGGAACTGTGGAGATGGCGAGGATTCCTGTGACAAGCACAGGAATGACGGAAATGGAGAGGATTTCGTTCCTATAAGCTATCGTTCTGCGGGGTGAAAACGCCCGCGATTGGCCGACAATAGTCAATCCTCCGTCATTCCTGTGCTTGTCACAGGTTGCCATGCTTCAGCGATGCCGCTGTTGCTACGGTTGGAATAGGGTGTTCGCCACCGTCAAGATTGAGGAGCGCCTGAACGCATCGTTTCCGTCTGAAAGTGAACTGCTCTAAAATCGGCATCAATCCCAGCCGTTTGAGAATGAACATGACCGCCTATAACAGCCAATCTCCTCCTTTGAAGGGGAGATACCCGGTAGGGCAGAGGGGGGGGTAAGCGCTCCCGTCACGCTTATTCCTTACATTCCCGCTACCCCCGCCGCTGATGCTGCAACAGCCC
Source organism: Phyllobacterium phragmitis (assembly GCF_002980495.1). Classification (GTDB taxonomy): domain Bacteria; phylum Pseudomonadota; class Alphaproteobacteria; order Rhizobiales; family Rhizobiaceae; genus Paramesorhizobium; species Paramesorhizobium phragmitis. Next base: position 317,258 of record NZ_PVBR01000002.1, on the reverse strand, counting down.
GCGTACGATATCGTCGGAGGAAATCTTGCCGATGATCGCGCCCTTCTCGACGATGCCGACGTCGCCGCCGTTTTTCGCCACCGCCTGCATGATCTCGCGCACAGGCGTGTCGCGCCTGGCCGTGGCGGCGAAGGGGCGGGTGCCGGGCGTGCGGTCGAGCGGCGCCATGATGTCATCCGCCTTGAGCACGCCGAGCGGGTTCATGTTGGCGACGAAATCGGCGACGTAATCATTGGCGGGCTTGAGCAGGATCTCCTGCGGCGTTCCGCACTGGACGATCCGCCCGCCTTCCATGATGGCGATGCGGTTGCCGATCTTCATGGCTTCGTCGAGATCATGGCTGACGAAAACGATGGTCTTCTTCAGCCGCGTTTGCAGATCGAGAAGCTCGTCCTGCAGCCGGGCGCGGATCAGCGGATCGAGCGCGGAGAAGGGTTCATCCATCAAAAGGATCGGCGCGCCGGTGGCGAAGGCGCGGGCAAGGCCGACGCGCTGCTGCATGCCGCCGGAGAGTTCGCCGACCCGGCGCGAGGCCCAATCCGTGAGGCCTACCAGCTCCAATTGCTGGCGCACCGCCTCGCGGCGCTCTTCCTTCGGACTGCCTGACATTTCGAGGCCGAAACCGACATTTTCCTCGACCGTGCGCCAGGGCAGGAGGCCGAACTGCTGGAACACCATGGAGACGAGATGGGTGCGCAGATGGCGTAAAGTCGCCCTGCCGGCCTTGCCGATATCGATGGCGTGATCGCCATTGTGCACGACCACGCGGCCGCGCGTGATCGGATTGAGCCGGTTGATGGCGCGCAGCAGTGTCGATTTTCCCGAGCCGGAAAGGCCCATCAGGACGAGAATTTCGCCTTCCTGGATTTCCAGCGAACAATCATGGACGCCCAGTATATGGCCGGTCTCGGACTGGATCTGCGACCGCGTGCCGCCCTGGTCCGCCAGCGCCAGCGCTTTATCCGTCCGGCGGCCGAAGATGATGCAGACCTTATCGATCGTGATGGCGGTCATCTCAGTTCTCCTTGCTCGTTTTAGCCGCAAGATCTTATCCGAAAAGTCTGCAACTTTTCTGGATCATGCTTTAGGGCGGAAGATACGGTCGAGCACGATGGCGACGACCACGATGACCAGCCCGGCCTCGAAACCAAGCGCGGTGTTGACCGAGTTGAGCGCGCGCACGACGGGGACGCCGAGGCCGTCGGCGCCGACGAGTGCGGCGATCACCACCATCGACAGCGACAGCATGATGGTCTGCGTCAGGCCGGCCAAAATCTGCGGCATGGCATAGGGCAATTCGATCTTCCACAGGAGCTGGCGCGGCGAGGCGCCGAAGGCTTCACCGGCCTCGATCAGGTGCTCGGGCGTCGATGAGACGCCGAGATGGGTGAGGCGCACCGGGGCGGGAAGAACGAAGATCGCGGTTGCCAAGAGGCCGGGCACCATGCCGATGCCGAAGAAGACGATGGCCGGGATGAGATAGACGAAGGTCGGCAGCGTCTGCATGAGGTCGAGCACCGGCCGCATCGCGGCGTAGAGCTTCGGGCGGTGCGCGGCGGCGATGCCGAGCGGTACGCCCAGAGCCATGCACAGGACGCAGGAGGAGAGCACCAGCGTCAGCGTTTCCATCGTCCGCTCCCAATATCCCTGATTGAGGATGAAGAGGAAACCGAGCACGGTCAGAAGCGTCACCGAGATCTTGCGCTGCAGGAGCCATGCGATGCCTGCGAAAATGACGACCATCACCAGCGGGGGCGGAGTGTTGAGAATGAACAGGAGCCCGTCGATCATTGTCTGCATGACGGTTGCCAGACCGTCGAAAAACCAGGCGAAATTTTCCGTCAACCAGTCGACGACGGTCTTGGCCGTGCGCCCGACGGGTATCTTGTATCCAGTTAGCCAATCCAAACTTCAAGTTCCCTGCATTATCGGGCGTTTAGAGCGGTTTTTTGCCGATTTGATTCATTTGATTCATCAAACCGCTCCAACACGTTGCTTTATCGCCTTGTTGCCGATGTGAGGCCAATGCTCCAGGCACAAAAAAACCGCCCGGATGATCCGGGCGGTGATGATATACTCAAAGGCCGAGAGAGGTCTTCACTGCGGGCAGACCGTCGCCGCCATCCCTGGTGGTGACGCCGGCCAGCCACTGGTCGAGCACGGCGGGATTGGCCTTCAGCCAGTCGGTCGCGGCCTTGGCGGGGTCCTCGCCATCGTCGAGGATCTTGCCCATGATCTGGTTTTCCATATCGAGGGAGAATTCCAGATTGGCCAGGAACTTGCCGACATTCGGGCATTCCGTGGCATAGTCGGCGCGCACATTGGTTCCGACGGTCGCTCCACCAAAATCAGGGCCGAAGAATTCATCACCGCCCGAGAGATATTCGATCTCGAAATTGCTGTTCATCGGATGCGGCGCCCAGGCGAGAAAGACGATCGGCTCCTTGCGCTTCACTTCCTTGGCGACCTGCGCCAGCATGCCCTGCTCGGAGGATTCCGCCACCTGGAAATCCTTCAGCCCGAAGGCATCCTTTTCGATCATGTCGAGGATCAGGCGGTTGCCGTCATTGCCGGGCTCGATGCCGTAGATCTTGCCGCCGAGCTCGTCCTTGAATTTGGCGATATCCCTAAAGTCCTTCAGGCCTTCGTCATAGGTGTATTTCGGCACGGCGAGCGTGTATTTCGCGCCGGTCAGGTTGGTGCGCAGCGTCTCCACCGTCTTGTCGTCGAGATAGGGCTGGAGATCGGCGTTCATCGAGGGCTTCCAATAGCCGAGGAAGACATCGATATCCTTCTTGCTGAGCGAGGCATAGGTGACGGGAACCGACAGGACCTTGATGTCGGTCTCGTAGCCGAGGCTTTTGAGGATTTCGGTGGCCACGGCCGTGGTGGCGGTGATGTCGGTCCAGCCGACATCGGAAAAGCGCACTGTCGAACAGCTTTCGGGCTCTGCGGCCTGGGCCGTGCCGGAAAGCGACAGCGCAAAAAGGGACGACGCGATTGCGAGGGTCAAGGATTTCATAGTGTTCTCCATTACCGGGCTCATTTTTCTCCGGTCTCCAATTGATGAACCAAGCACCAAAGCGGCAGCCATTCAAGCACCGGCGCGGCGAAAAATGCTCTGGATAACGACAATTGGAGATTTGATAGTGAAGGCGCGATGCGGAATCGGGGAAAAATCAGTTGCTGTTTCAGGGGTGAGGAAGCCGCGATGTTAAGGATCAGTCGGCGCACCGCAACCCCGAAAGGGCAAAAAAACCGCACCAGGGAAGGCGAGGCGTTTGGCCGCCCGGTTGTTGAATGGCGAAAAGCGCTCTATTTGAAGGGGGAAGAGGCCGCCGCCGGTGCGGCCTCGACTGTCGATTCAACTGGGGATGAACGTGCTGGATAATGTTTTGAGGGTTTTGCGGGGCGGTTTCTCCTTTGTCGGACGGCTTTTATGGGCGCTCGCCCGGCTGATCGCCGTGCCGCTCGGTGCGCTGTGGCGGATGTTTCTGGAGCTCGGCCTCATCTGGAAGGGCGTGATCGGCGTGCTGGTCGTCGGGCTTGCGGCGCTTTACATCTATTTCGTCTGGCAGACGCAGGTCTGGACCAATTTCAATCCCGATTATCCCGCCAGATATGCCTATGAGAAGGCGCAGACGCCGGGCGAACCGGTTGGCGCACCGGCAGGCGAGGCGCCGGCGGCATCGCCGCAACCTTCATCCACGGAGGATACGACCGCATCGCCCGGCGCAGCCAACGAGACAGCGCAGGCGCCCGAGCCTGCTGTGCAACCGCAGGCCCCCGCTGCGGCCAAGACATGCGCGCCCTCGGCGATCGCCGAGGTCACCGCCGATCTCACCGATTTCAACGTCAACCAGAACGCCTGGATCTCGTCGATGGTGCTCTATAAGGCGGGCTTCTTCGGTCTTGACTGGGACCGCACGCCGTTTCTCGACAACAAGGCGTCGTTCCAGCGCGGCATCAATGCCGCCGTGCGGCGCACGGCGATCGAACTGGTCGATTCGCTCGGCCGCCTGCGCGGCACATCGCAGATCGACTCCGATCTGCAGAAAGCGCGCGGCAATCTGCAGTTCGCCGAGGACAGCTGGTATTTCGGCCTGAGCCCCTTCGGCCCGAAGACGCCGACGCCGAGCTATTACCGCTCGGCGATCAGGGATCTGCGGTCGTTCAACGCGCGGCTGGAGAATTGCCAGGCGGTGTTCGATGCGCGCGCCGACAATCTCATCCAGTATGTCGACCGCATCGCCAATGATCTCGGCTCCACCTCGGCGATCCTCAAGGACCGGGCGGAGAACTACAATGCCGGCTGGTTCGACACGCGCGCCGACGACCGGTTCTGGTTCGCCTATGGCCAGATCTATGCCTATTACGGGCTGCTGCGCGCGGCGCATTCGGATTTCAAGGGCGTGCTCGCCGAAAAGCATCTCGACGGGCTGTGGGACACGATGGAGCAGCAATTGCGCGCCGCGCTGAACATGCAGCCGGGGATCGTCTCGAACGGGAGCGAGGATGCCTGGTTCACGCCGTCACACCTGACGACGATGGGCTTTTATGTCCTGCGCATACGCTCCAATCTGGTGGATATCAGGCAGGTGCTGGAACGCTAAAAGGCCGAGCCGGACACCCACCCCGTCATGGAACTCCCTTCACCTCTCAGGCTCGCCGTCGATGCGGCGCTGGAAGGCATCGCGCTTGCCGATCTCAAGCGCGCCGCCGACCTTCTCTCGCGCCGTTACCGGGCGGAGACGCGCGACGGAACCTTGCATCTCTCAAGCGATCTCGCGGCGCGCGCCTATCTCACGACAAGGCTGCCGGCGACCTATGCGGCGGTGCGCGCCAGCCTGGAAAGCGCTGCCGAGCTTGCCCCCGGTTTCAAGCCCAAAAGCCTGCTCGATGTCGGAGCAGGGCCGGGCACGGCGCTGTGGGCCGCAGCCGACTGCTGGCCGTCGCTCGAGAAGGCCGTACTTCTGGAGGCGAGCCCGTCGATCCGGGCGCTCGGCCAGGAGCTTTCGCGGCATTCGCGGCTTGAAGAAGTGGAATGGCGGGCGGCCAATGTGGCAAACAGCCTGCCGGAGGCAGGGCCGTTCGATCTGGTGACGCTCGCCTATGTGCTCGACGAGCTTTCACTGGCTGAGGGGCTGGCGCTTGCGAACAAGCTCTGGCAGGCGGCAACGGGCATGCTGGTCGTGGTCGAGCCGGGCACGCCTGCCGGCTGGCGACGCATGATGGCGGTGCGCCAGAGCCTTCTCGAAAAAGGCGCGCATCTCGCAGCCCCCTGCGCGCACGAGGCGACATGCCCGCTTAGTGCGCCAGACTGGTGCCATTTCTCCCGCCGTGTCGCCCGCTCGCGCCTGCACCGGCTGGCCAAGGCCGGCGAAGTGCCGTGGGAAGACGAGAAATACATCTACCTCGCGGCGGCGCGGTTTCCCACTGTGGCGGCAAAGGCCCGCGTGATCGCTCCGCCCAAGGCGGGAGTTGGCCGGATCACGCTGAAGCTGTGTCTTGCGGACGGGACGGCGGAGGAGAGACTTGTGACGAAGCGGGACAGGGAGGGGTATAGGAAGACGAGGCGGGTGGATTGGGGGGATGTGGGGTAGAGGAGAGGAAGCGAACGGCGGAGCCGTGCCACGGACAGTCATTTGTGACACTTGACGAAGGATATTGACATCCGCTTTAGCTGCTGCAAAATCCCACTATGGGGTAGCGATCACCCCACGAGGCCACGGCTGAAGAATCGCGTCCTTGGAACCCGAGTCAACCGGAGGGACGCGTTATGCCGTCATTTCTCGAAATTACTTCTGATAAATTAAATCGTATCATTGGGACGCCGAGCGCGCCGATTCTTATCGATGTGCGCACTGATGATGATTTTGCCAGCGATCCCAGGATCATTCCCGGCTCGATCAAGCGCGATTACCGCGAGGTGGAGGTGTGGAGATCGGACGTGATAGGTCCGTCGATCCTTATCTGCCAGAAAGGACAGAAACTCAGCCACGGTGTTGCGGCGCATCTTCGCCACGAACGAACACCGTCAGAGGTGCTAGAGGGCGGTTTTGAAGCCTGGAAAGCGGCAAGGGGAATGCTGGTTCCCAATGAGAAACTCCCGCCGCGTGATGCGCGAAGACGGACGGTCTGGGTGACACGTGCTCGCCCGAAGATAGATCGGATTGCATGCCCGTGGCTTATCCGCCGCTTCATCGATCCCTTCGCTGTCTTCCTCTACGTTCCCGCCCGTGACGTGCCCGCCGTTGCGGACCGCTTCAATGCAACGCCATTTGACATCGACGATGTATTCTGGAGCCATCGAGGAGAGCTTTGCACCTTCGATGTCATGGTGGAGGAGTTCGCCCTCAAATCCGAACCACTCCTGCATCTCGCCACGATCGTGCGAGGAGCGGATACTGCGCGGCCCGAGCTTGCGCCGGAAGTGCCTGGCCTGCTGGCCGCATCACTTGGGCTCTCCCGCATGTTCAACGACGATCTCGAACAATTGGACGCCGGACTGACGCTCTACGATGCGTTCTATAGATGGTGCCGTGACGCGGCTGACGAGACACATAACTGGCCGAACCCGAGGAAGGGGTAAGAACAATGGCCGACCTCGCCAAAGGCACGTTGAGCGCCAGACGCGGGAGGGCGGCCGATATCATCCCCTTGTCTGAAGCCATAAGAGTCTGGATTCGGGTCGCCGCCCTCAGTTTTGGCGGTCCCGCAGGGCAGATCGCGGTAATGCATCGCATCCTGGTTGACGAGAAACGATGGATCGGAGAGCACCGGTTCCTGCATGCGCTCAACTACTGCATGCTTCTGCCCGGACCGGAAGCCCACCAGCTTGCCATCTACATCGGCTGGTTGCTCAACAGGACATTGGGCGGCGTGATCGCCGGTATCCTGTTTGTCCTGCCGGGGTTTCTTTCGATCCTCGCGCTTAGCTACATCTATGTGCTTTTCGGCAATGTCACCTTCATCGAAGGCATGTTCTTCGGTTTGAAATGCGCGGTCCTGGCCGTTGTGTTGCAGGCGGTCTTCCGTATCGGCAGCCGCGCCCTGAAGAACAGGGTGATGGTCGCTATCGCCGCTGCGGCATTCATCGCCATCTTCTTCCTCCAGATCCCCTTTCCGTTCATCATCATCGCAACCGGCGTGATCGGCTACCTCGGTGGCAGGGCGGGCATTGCGGCTTTCAAGGTGGGCGGCGGTCACAAAGCTCAATCAGGAAAGATACTGGAAGACCGGGATTCGCTTCTTGGAGCGGATATTCCTGTTCACGCCCGCCCAAACCTGGCCTGGTCCATAAGGATTTCGGCTATTCTGGCCGCTCTCTGGTTCCTCCCCGTCATCGCTATCTTGCTGACACTCGGGCCAACGAACGTTTTTGCCAAGATCGGTGTCTTCTTCAGCCAGATGGCCGTGGTCACGTTTGGCGGCGCCTATGCTGTCCTTGCCTACGTTGCTCAGGAGGCGGTCCAGCATTTCGGTTGGCTGCAACCGCACGAGATGCTGGATGGGCTTGGCATGGCTGAAACCACACCCGGCCCCCTGATCATGGTTACACAGTTCGTCGGCTTTCTCGCGGGATATCGCGATCCGGGAGTGCTCAATCCGCTGGTGACGGCAACACTCGCTGCGATATTGACCACCTGGGTGACATTTCTGCCGAGCTTCCTTTGGATATTCCTGGGAGCACCATTCATCGAGAGCATGCGCGGCAATGCCGCTCTGGCAGGAGCAATGTCGGCCATCACAGCAGCGGTCGTGGGCGTGATCCTCAACTTGGCCATCTGGTTTGGGTTGCATGTGCTGTTCACCGAGATGTGGACCGTCTCATGGGGCCTATGGTCGATGAATGTGCCGGTCATCAGTTCAATTGTCTGGCCGTCGCTCGTGCTGACAATATTGGCATCACTCGCCATTTTCCATTTCAGGATGACCGTGATCACTACGCTCCTATTATCAGCGGTTTTCGGAATTGCCTGGGCGCTGCTGATGTCGTGGGGACGGTAAGTCTCCGTTGGGGCTGCAGAATAATCCGCCCCCTCTGTCGGATCGCGCGCCCATCAATCGTCCTCTGATGACAGCATATTCACAAACACGGTTCCGCCAGAGACAGGAGATCACCCAAATGCCGGCAGAGAAGGTCAAAGGGCCTGCTTCCTACTTTCCTTCCATCGAGAAGACATATGGCCAGCCGATCGGTCATTGGCTGGCGGTGCTGGATGGGATGAAGGGAAAGAAGCATATGGAGATGGTTTCCGTGTTGAAGTCGGAGCACGGACTGGGGCACGGGCATGCCAATGCGCTTGTTGCCTATCATCTGGCCAAGGGTGATGCTTGACCTCCGTCACGTCACCGATGCCAAACCCTCCCCTCTCAAATCGGAATGCTCGCCGTCTCCTTCACCTCCTCCATCACCGCATAAGTATGCGTCTCCCGTATCCCCGGCAGCGACAATAGCGCGTCGGAGAGGAAGCGGCGGTAGTGTTCCATGTCGGCGACACGCGCCTTGACCAGATAGTCGAAGCCGCCGGCCACCATGTGGCATTCCATCACGTCGGGGTTCTTGCGCGTCGCCGCGGCGAAGGTGTCGAAGACTTCAGGCGTGGTGCGGTCGAGCTTGATCTCGACGAAGACCAGCATCGAGCGGTCGAGCAGCTTTGGCGAGAGTTTGGCGGCATAGCCGAGGATATAGCCGTCGCGCGTCAGGCGTTTTACGCGCTCCGCCGTCGCCGTTTGTGATAGATTGATATAGTCGGCCAATTCGGTGTTGGTGAGCCTGCCATTGTCCTGCAATGCGCGCAGGATCTTGCGGTCCATCTGGTCGAGGTCCTTCATTCCCTAAAAATCCCTTTTCCTTGGGAAAAATCACTATTGAAGGGTTTTTAATCGGTGAGAACAACTATGTAAAATAAAATATATGGGTGAAATCCATGGGGCGGTTCCTGTTCCCATGGAATTGGGGAAACCGTTCTATAGCCTTTGATTTTTACGCAAGCCTTGGGAAACCGCTACGTATTTTTCCCGACTTGCTCATGGAGAATACTCATGACGGTTCGGGCCGCCACTCTTTCGTCCGCCAAACCGACGATCGCGCCTTTCGCGGCGCCTTATGCGTCCGATGACAAGGCGCTGGTCGCGTCGCTCATCAAGGCCGTCAGCTTCGATGCGGCGGCCAACCGGCGCATCGACGAGCGGGCGGCGGACTATATCGCCTCGATCCGCAAACAGGCGAGCGGCATTGGCGGCGTGGAGGATTTCCTGCGCGAATACGGGCTTTCGACGCGCGAGGGGCTGGCCTTGATGGTGCTGGCGGAGGCGCTTTTGCGGGTGCCTGACGCGGCGACGCAGGACAAGCTGATCGAGGACAAGCTGAAGCAGGGCCACTGGTCCGAGCATGAGGGGCATGGCGACACCTGGTTCGTCTCGGCCTCCGCCTGGGCGCTGGGCTTGTCCGCCAAGGTGATCAAGCCGGGCGAGACGCCGGAGGGCGTCGTCTCGGTGCTGGTTAAGCGCGTCGGCCTGCCGACGGTGCGCACCGCGACCAAGCAGGCGATGCGGTTTCTCGGTCATCATTTCGTTTTGGGCGAAACCATCGGCGAGGCATTGAAGCGGGCGCGCACGAACGAGGCCAAGGGCTATCGCCATTCTTTCGACATGCTGGGCGAAGGCGCGCGGACGAGCGCCGACGCGAAACGCTATTACAAATCCTACGCCGATGCGATCGACGCCATCGGCCGGGCGACGGGCAACAAGCCTTTGCCGGACCGCATGGGCATCTCGGTCAAGCTTTCGGCGCTGCATCCGCGGTATCTCGCCACGCATCGCGATGAGGTGCTGGAAGAGCTGGTGCCCGATGTGCTGGCGCTCGCGCAGAAGGCGAAAGCCTATGATCTCAATTTCACCATCGATGCGGAGGAGGCGGATCGCCTGGAACTTTCGCTCGATGTGATCGACCGGGTGTTTGCCGATCCCTCGCTCGACGGCTGGGACGGTTTCGGCCTCGCCATCCAGGCCTATCAGAAGCGGGCGCTCGCCGTCATCGAGCATATCGATGCGCTTGCCGGGCGGTTCGGGCGACGCATGATGGTGCGCCTCGTCAAGGGCGCCTATTGGGACACGGAAGTGAAGCGCGCGCAGGAGCGCGGGCTTGCGGATTATCCCGTCTTCACCCGCAAGCCGGCGACGGATGTCTCCTATCTCGCCTGCGCGCAGCGGATGCTTGCGGCGCGGCCGCGCATCTTTCCGCAGTTCGCCACGCATAATGCGCTGACGGTCGCCGCCATCCTGGATATGGCGGGCACTGACCGGAGCGGCTTTGAGTTCCAGCGCCTGCACGGCATGGGCGAAAGCCTTTTCAAGCAGATTACCGAGAAGGGCGAGAAGATCGCCTGCCGCATCTATGCGCCGGTCGGCGGCTACCGCGACCTGCTCGCCTATCTCGTGCGCCGGCTTCTGGAAAACGGCGCCAATTCGTCTTTCGTCTCCGTGGTGGGCGACGAGAGCGTGCCGATCTCCGATCTTCTGGTGCGTCCGGCGCAAAAGCTTGAGGACGGCAAGGGCTATCGCCATCCGGCCATCCCGCTGCCGCGCGACCTCTACGGCAGAAGGCGCAATTCGGCCGGTGTTGAGTTCGGCGATCGTGAGGCGCTTGCCGGTCTCCTTAGCGGCATGGCGTCTGCCCGTGGCAATGTCGATGCGTCGCCGCTCATCCCCGGCATCAAGGTTTCGGGCAGGGCGGAGCCAGTGCTTTCGCCTGTCGATGGTGCGCCTGTCGGCAGCGTCGTCGCGGCTAGCGCGGAAGAGGCGGGGCGGGCGGTCGAGATCGCTCGCAAGGGCTTTGTCGCCTGGTCGCGTGTGGCGGTCGAGACCCGTGCCGTGGCGCTCGAACGCGCCAGCGATCTCCTGGAGAAGAACCGCGACAGGCTGCTCGATCTGCTTTCGCGCGAGGCGGGCAAGACGCTCGATGACGGCATTGCCGAAATCCGCGAGGCGGTGGATTTCTGCCGCTATTATGCGGCGGAAGCGCGCCGCCAGTTCGGCCATGACCAGGTGATGCCGGGGCCGACGGGTGAGGATGACCGGCTGCGCCATCGCGGGCGCGGCGTCTTCGTCTGCATCAGCCCGTGGAATTTCCCGCTGGCGATCTTCCTTGGCCAGGTGACAGCGGCGCTTGCCGCCGGCAATGCGGTGATCGCCAAGCCGGCCGAGCAGACGCCGCTGGTGGCCTTCGAGGCGGTGAAGCTCCTGCACGAGGCGGGTATCCCCAAAGATGCCGTTCTCTATGTGCCGGGCGATGGCGCGGTCGGTGCGGCACTCACTGCGCACCCGGCCATTGGCGGTGTCGCCTTCACCGGTTCGACCGAGACGGCGTGGGCGATCAACCGGGCGCTGGCAGCCAAGAAGGGGCCGATCGTGCCGTTGATCGCCGAAACCGGCGGGCTCAACGCGATGATCGTCGATGCGACGGCGCTTGCCGAACAGGTGACCGACGATGTGATCATGTCGGCCTTCCGTTCCGCCGGGCAGCGCTGCTCGGCGCTGCGCATCCTCTATCTGCAGGAGGATATCGCCGACCCGATGCTGGAGATGATCGAGGGTGCTGCGCGGGAGCTTGTCATGGGCGATCCCGCCTTGCCGTCCACCGATGTCGGCCCTATCATCGACGAGGCGCAGCGTGCCATGCTCGCCGAGCACATCGCCGAAATGACAAGAACGCAGAAGGTCCGCTTCGCCGGCACCGCGCCGGAGGAGGGCATTTTCTTCGCGCCGCATATCGTCGAGCTCGACCGTCCGGAAGTGCTGACGCGCGAAGTGTTCGGCCCTATTCTTCATGTCGTGCGCTGGAAGGCTAAAGAGCTCGACCGGGTGCTCGATCAGATCGCCGCTACCGGATACGGCCTGACCTTCGGCCTGCACACGCGCATCGAAGCGACGGTCGCCAAGGCGGTGGACCGTCTCGATGTCGGCAATATCTATGTCAACCGCAACACGATCGGCGCGGTCGTCGGCACGCAGCCCTTCGGCGGCTCCGGCCTCTCCGGCACCGGGCCGAAGGCTGGCGGGCCGACCTATCTCACGCGCTTTGTGCTGGAACAGGTGGTTTCGGTCAATACGGCGGCTGCGGGCGGCAATGCCAGCCTGATCGCCATGGGTGAAGGCTGATGCCCTCATAGGTTGTTGCTTTAAGGCAACATATCATTGTGGTTTTAACCATTCTGTGGAAAAGCTTCGGAGGCGAGGCTTTTTTTGCTTGAATGGGAATACAACCTACGATAGATATGAACCGTACTTGATGAATTTTAACACCTAATGATTGCATATATCCGAATATCGCAAATGGGGCATTTCCGATATTCGGGCGAGATCAGGCAGGGTCCCCCCGCTTATGCCCTGCTTGGTATTGTCCGTCGAACGGGCAATGAAAGTCCGGATCGCTCCACACGATCCGGACTTTCCTTTTTTCGGACCGCTTTTCAGGGCCTTTTTCGCCGGGGCCGTTGAAGGTCATATGATTTGCGGTTGCAAGATGCGCGGCTCGACGCTAACAATCACCTCCATGAACAACGCGCGCATTATCGTGAATGGCTGGTGGTGGGTCCGCTAATAGCGGCCACGCAGTCGTTTTTGCACGCGCGCAAAAGTGAACAGGGCCGCAACGGATTTTCCGGGCGGCCTTTTTGTTTGACCGTCCGCAGAGCCGCCAGGGCTAGAGCGCAACGGAGTTGAGGACGATGGCAATGACTGCCGAAAACGAAATGCACGAATATGTAACGGCTGGCGGTATCGCCATCACGCGGACGCGGGTTCCGACTGGCTATGCAGGGGCGATCGAAGCCCGCATCGATGCGCTCGATGGGCGGCGCGGGGCGGTTTTTTCCTCCAATTATGAATATCCGGGCCGCTATACGCGCTGGGATACGGCGATCATCGATCCGCCTGTGGTCATCACCTCAAGCGGCCGCCACATGAAGATCGAGGCGCTCAACACGCGTGGCGTGGTGATGCTGCGCCCGATCCTCGGCATTCTGAAGGGTCTCGCCGACGTAACGGTGGTGACGGCGGAGGAAAAGCGGATCGAACTGGAGATCGCCAAGCCGCAGCGGCATTTCACCGAGGAGGAGCGGTCGCGCGCGCCTTCGGTGTTCACGGTCCTGCGCGCCATCGTCGGCCTGTTCTTCTCCGAGGACGATGCCAGTCTCGGGCTCTATGGCGCCTTCGGTTACGATCTGGCGTTTCAGTTCGATCCGATCGACCTCAAGCTGAAGCGTCCCGACGATCAGCGCGATCTGGTGCTGTTCCTGCCGGACGAGATCCTGGTCGCCGATCATTATTCGGCCAAGGCCTGGTTCGACCGTTATGAGTTCTCCTTCAGCGGTTCCTCCACGGAAGGGCTGTCGCGCGAGACGAAAGCCGCGCCGTTCGAGCCCTCGGCCAGCATCCCGTCGCGCGGCGATCACAATCCGGGCGAATTCGCGCAGTTGGTCGAGAAGGCCAAGGAGAGCTTCAAGCGCGGCGACCTTTTCGAAGTGGTGCCGGGCCAGATCTTCTATGAGCGCTGCGAGACCAAACCTTCGGAGATTGCGCGCCGGTTGAAGGCGATCAATCCGTCGCCCTATTCCTTCTTCATCAATCTCGGACAAGGTGAATATCTGGTCGGCGCGTCGCCGGAGATGTTCGTGCGGGTCAATGGCCGGCGGATCGAGACCTGCCCGATCTCCGGCACGATCAAGCGCGGCGACGATGCGATCTCGGATTCGGAACAGATCCTCAAGCTGCTGAACTCGAAGAAGGACGAATCCGAGCTGACCATGTGCTCGGATGTCGACCGCAACGACAAGAGCCGAGTGTGCGAGCCGGGTTCGGTGCGCGTCATCGGGCGGCGGCAGATCGAGATGTATTCGCGGCTCATCCACACCGTCGATCATATCGAGGGGCGGTTGCGCGAGGGGATGGACGCGTTCGACGGCTTCCTCAGCCATGCCTGGGCCGTGACGGTGACGGGCGCGCCGAAACTCTGGGCGATGCGTTTCATCGAGGAAAACGAGAAGAGCCCACGCGCCTGGTATGGCGGCGCGATCGGAATGGTGCATTTCAACGGCGACATGAACACCGGCCTGACGCTGCGCACCATCCGCATCAAGGACGGTATCGCCGAGGTGCGCGCCGGCGCGACGCTTCTTTACGATTCCATTCCCGAGGAGGAAGAGGCGGAGACGGAGCTGAAGGCTTCCGCCATGCTGTCGGCCATTCGCGATGCGCACAAGGCCAATGTGTCGGGAGAGGCGCGGGCCGCGTCGCGTGTCGGCGAAGGACTGTCGATCCTGCTCGTCGATCACGAGGATTCCTTCGTGCATACGCTGGCGAATTATTTCCGTCAGACCGGGGCGACTGTCTCGACGGTCCGTTCGCCGGTGCCGGAGGAACTGTTCGACCGGCTCAAGCCGGATCTCGTCGTGCTTTCACCGGGTCCCGGCAAGCCGGAGGATTTCGACTGCAAGGCGACCATCGCCAAGGCACGCCAGCGCGAGCTGCCGATCTTCGGCGTTTGTCTCGGGCTGCAGGCGCTCGCCGAGGCCTATGGCGGCACGCTTCGGCAATTGCACGAGCCGATGCACGGCAAGCCTTCGCGCATCCGCGTGCTCAAGCCGGGCCGCATCTTCTCCGGCCTGCCGAAGGAGGTGACGGTCGGGCGCTATCACTCGATCTTTGCCGATCCGGTGCGCCTGCCGGACGATTTCATCGTCACGGCGGAGACGGAGGATGGGGTCATCATGGCGTTCGAACATAAGAAGGAGCCGATCGCAGCGGTGCAGTTTCACCCCGAATCGATTATGACGCTGGGCCATGATGCCGGCATGCGCATGATCGAGAATGTCGTGGCGCATCTGCCGCGGCGGGCGAAAGAACGCGCGGCTTAGTGGTGAATGGCGAGTAGTGAATGGTGAATAGAAAAACCACTATTCACCATTCACTATTTCACCATTCACTCTTTGGGATTGACCATGGACGCGAAGAAAAAGATTCAACTTCTTTCCATATGGTCCATCCCGGTCGCTTTCTGCGTTCTCGGGCTGAAATACGTAGCCTTCACCGTCACCGGCTCGGTTGCGCTTTATTCGGACGCGCTCGAATCCATCGTCAACGTCATTGCAGCAATTGCCGCCTGGTGGGCGATCCGCGTCAGCCATAAGCCCGCCGACCAGAACCATCCCTATGGCCATCACAAGGCCGAATATTTCTCCGCCGTGCTCGAAGGTGTGCTGATCGTCGTTGCCGCGCTTCTCATCTTTCGCGAAGCGTGGGGGGCGTTCCGCGCGCCGCGGATGCTGGAGCAACCCTGGATCGGCCTTGCCATCAATGGCGCCGCCAGCGTGATCAACGTCTTCTGGGCGATGTTGCTGATCCGCGTCGGCACACGGGAGAAATCGCCGGCGCTTCTGGCCGATGGCAAGCATATCATGACCGACGTGATCACCTCGGTCGGGGTCGTCATCGGCCTTGTCGCGGCGCTCGCCACCGGTTGGGAAGTGCTCGACCCGCTGCTTGCGGTCATCGTCGCCCTCAACATCCTCTGGCAGGGCTGGCATGTCATCAATTCGTCGGTGCAGGGGCTGATGGATGTCGGCGTCGATCCTGACGAAACGATGCGCATCCGCGACATCATTTCCGCCAATGCGGGCGGGGCGATCGAGGTGCATGATCTGAAGACCCGCATCGCCGGCCGCGCCACTTTCATCGAATTCCATCTGGTGGTGGCAGCGGAGATGAAAGTCGGCGACGCGCATGTCATCTGCGACCGTGTCGAGGACGCGCTGAAAGCGACGATCCCCAGCGCCCGCGTCGTCATCCATGTGGAACCGGAGAACGAGGCGAAATTGCCAAAGGGGACGGCTGCGGTGCCCTTTGCTTGAGGGGGAGCGGTTTCTGTTTGATGGAATCGCGAAGCAACCCCCCTCTGCCTTGCCAGGCATCTCCCCCACAAGGGGGGAGATTGGCTGATATTACTCTCCGCATTCCTTTTGCAACCTCTGCGATTGATGCCGCACGTTCATGAAGGCCAATCTCCCCCCCTTGTGGGGGAGATGGCTGGCAAGCCAGAGGGGGGTGAGCCACCCCACCACTGTTTCCAATTCAAGATCTTCTTGCGTCCTCCCCGCATCTCCATTATCAATCATTTCCATGAATACGCGCCCGGCCATGTCCCCCTTCGCACGCTCCGCATTTGCGGACGCGAAGGCTTGCGCGCTGCCACTCTCGCTTCTTCTCGGCCTTATCGGCGACCGTCGGGCTCGGTAAGAGGAGCGTCCGGCGGTCGAATGGCTGCCAGGCCCCAAGCTCCTTTTGCCCATCAAGGAATTTCTGACGAGACCCTCCGCTGTCGATATCCGGTCATATCCTGCCGGTATGTTCCAGCCTTCAACGTTTGAGAAGAAACATGAACGAGAACAAAACGCCTTCCGCCTTTGCCAAAGGCATGCCCGTCGCCGCCACCAAGTACCAGGCCTATCCGGCGGTCGATATTCCAGACCGGACCTGGCCGGGCAAGCGCATCGAGAAAGCGCCGATCTGGTGTTCCGTGGACTTGCGTGACGGCAATCAGGCGCTGATCGACCCGATGGGGCATGACCGCAAGGCGCGGATGTTTCAGCTTCTGCTCGACATGGGCTTCAAGGAAATCGAGATCGGCTTTCCCTCGGCCTCGCAGACGGATTTCGACTTCGCCCGCTGGTGCGTCGAAGAAGGCAACGTTCTTGACGATGTCTCGTTGCAGGTGCTGGTGCAGTGCCGGCCCGAACTGATCACCCGGACCTTCGAGGCGCTTGAGGGCGCAAAGCGCCCGATCATCCATTTCTACAATTCCACCAGCGAATTGCAGCGCCGGGTGGTGTTCGCCAAGGATGTCGCGGGCATCAAGCAGATCGCCACCGATGCGGCCAAGATGATCACCGACATGGCGGCCAAGGCCGGGGGCGGCTTCCGCTTCGAATATTCGCCGGAGAGTTTTACCGGCACGGAACTGGACGTGGCGCTCGAGATTTGCAACGCGGTGGCTGAGATCATCCAGCCTACGGCGGAAAACAAGCTCATCATCAATCTCCCCTCGACGGTGGAGATGGCGACGCCGAACATCTATGCCGACCAGATCGAATGGATGTGCCGCAATCTCGACAATCGCGAAAACCTGATCGTCTCACTGCATCCGCATAATGATCGCGGCACCGGCATCGCGGCGACCGAACTGGGCCTGATGGCGGGCGCGGACCGGGTGGAGGGGACGCTGTTCGGCAATGGCGAGCGCACCGGCAATGTCGATGTGGTGACGCTGGCGCTCAACATGCTGACGCAGGGCGTCGATCCGGAACTCGACTGCTCCGACATCAACCGGATGAAGGAGACTTACGAATATTCGAACCAGATGAAGATCACCGAGCGGCACCCCTATGTGGGCGAACTGGTCTATACGGCGTTTTCCGGCTCGCATCAGGACGCGATCAACAAGGGCATGAAGGCGATCCGGCAGGCCAACAAGCCGTTGTGGGAGGTGCCTTACCTGCCGATCGATCCGCAGGATGTCGGGCGCTCCTATGAGGCGATCATTCGCATCAATTCGCAATCGGGCAAGGGCGGTCTCGCCTATATATTGCAGGCCGATTACGGGCTGAATCTGCCGCGCAATCTGCAGGTCGAGTTCCGCGACGTGATCCAGCAGATCACCGATGAGGAAGGCAAGGAACTGCCCTCGAAGCGCATCCATGACGAGTTCCAGAAGCATTATGTGGAGCAGCCGGGCGCGCGGCTGAAATTCATCGATCACCACACCTTTCCCGATACTGAGCGCAAGGGCCGCCGGATCATGGCCGCCGACATCACCGACAATGGCGAGACGAAGCGGATTGAGGGCAATGGCACCGGGCCGATCGATGGCTTCGTCGATGCGCTCTCGCATTATCTCGGCATCCAGCTTTCGGTCGTCGATTATTCCGAGCATTCGCTGCGTCAGGGGTCGGATGCGTCCGCCGTCTGCTACATGGAAATCGCCCATCCCGCCGGCCGGATATTCGGCGTCGGCATCAATGACAACATCGTCACGGCTTCGCTGGAAGCGATCATCGCGGCGGCGAACCGGGTTGTCGCGGCGCAGCGGCAGGAATAATCGCTCGGTCTTCGGGGAAGGGGCGCGCGTCGCTCCTTTCCGGTGGGGTTGGGACGCCGCTCAAACAGATCATTTCCATTTGCTCGCGTCTTGCTCTAGGTTAATGCTTGATTAATCAAGGCCCAAGATCAGGACGTACCATGAGCGAGACGAGCGAGAAGGTCAGTTCAGCCGGAGCCATGAACAGGCTGTCGGATGCGGTGCGCACGGCGAAGATCGCCGCCGCCGATCGTGGCGACGTGGTGGTCGACATGAAGGAGGCCGACCGTGCCAGGCTCGAACTTTTGGCGCAGGATCTGCAGCCGGTGTTCGACGACGTTCCCTCCGACGATCCGCAATGGGATTTCGCGCTCTCGACCGGGCTGCAGCCGCGCCTGTGGATCGACGCCACGTCGCATGTGATGATGGCGCGGGACCGCCGCACCTACCGTTTTGTGCGCGATACGCGGCTGGGGCGCATCGTCATCGTCGAATCCACCGAGATCAAGCCGGTTTCCGATGCGGTGACCGCCTATATTGCGGAGCGCATCGTCGAACGGGAGCGTCTTCTCGAAGGCGATCTCATCAGCCTGCGCGGCGGCGTGCCTGTTTCGGGGCCCCAGGCCACGGAGGTCGAGGAGACGCCCGCGCCGGTTTCCGTCCAGGCGGCGGCACTTGCCGAGGCTCCGCGCCGGCAAAGCCGGTGGGCCGGGTTCGTGGCGGGGCTCGTCTGGTTCCTGATCGGCGCTCTCGTTGCCGGTGGCCTTGTGCTGGCGCTGCTGCAGGACCGAATCGGGCTGGTGATCTAGGCGTCCCGCTTTTTTCCGACTTACCCTAAGAGCCTGTTGCGGGCTGCGATGCATGGGCGACATCGAGTTCATGCTCGGCGATCGTGGCGATCACCCTGTCGGAATCGATGACGCCCCGCTCGGTCCAGCGGCAGGTCCATGTCCCGTCCTGTTTTTCGATGCTGAAAAGATTGAAGCGCGCCGCGGGACGCTTTTCACCGAAACTCTGGCTGGCGGAAGGCACGCAGATGACGGGGACCTTCCATGACGGGCCGTCGATCTCGTAACGCGTTGCGAGATGGGTGTGTCCGTGCAGGACGAGTTCGGCGCCGTGCTTGCCGATGATCTTCTGGAACCTGCCGATGCCATAGAGCCGCTTATGGGCGGGGGCCGCGCCGCGCACCGGTGGATGGTGGATCATCACTACCCGGAAAAGGCCGCGCCCTGCCGCTTCGTCCAGCATCTTGGCCAAACGCCTGGCCTGGCCGCGCCCGAGATCGCCGCTGGCCATGAAGGGCGCGGTGGCGCGCGCCGAGGATACGCCGATCAGAGCCACGCCCTGGCGCACGCGCATATAGGGAAACTGGACCCGATGGCCGGCATTGTCGATGCCGTCGCCGCGCATCCATGGTTCCCAGATGCGGCACGCCTTGTCGAGGGCGCCGGGCACATAGGCGTCATGATTGCCCGGGACGAGGGAAACATCGGCGGGATCGCCCAGCGTTTCGAGCCACAGCTTCGCGGCTTCCAGTTCCAAATCGAGCGCCAGATTGACGAGATCGCCGGTTATGGCGATATGATCCGGGGCCTGTGCCTTCAGGTCGGCCATCAGCGCTTCGAGCGCGCCTGTGGTCATCACGCCCTGACGGTTGCGCCGCCAGTTGATGTAACCGGTGATGCGCTTGGACGCGAGTTCGCGATAGGTGATGCCGGGCAGCGGAGAAAGGTGTATGTCGGAAATGTGCGCCAGATGAAACATGTACACCGGTTTAGAATAGCACTGGTCTTAAATCCAGCGTCCGGCTGCGTCGCAGCATGAAAAACGAGGGAACCCGTCCCACATGGCAGACATCAGCATGAGACTGCGGCACTGGGTGTTCCATAGCTATTTCCTGTTCCGTCGCCCGATGACGCTCGGCGTGCGCGCGGTCGTGCTGGATGAAAAGGCGGGAACGGTTTTCCTCATCCGCCACACCTACGTGCCGGGCTGGCAGTTTCCGGGCGGCGGTGTCGAAACCGACGAAACCTTTGCCGAGGCATTGGCGAAGGAACTGCGCGAGGAGGGTAATATCGAGCTCACCGGAACGCCCGCGCTTTTCGCGCTCTACAAGAACGCGCATGCCTCCAAACGCGATCATGTGGCACTTTATGTCTGCCGCGATTTCCGGCAGACCGCGCCGCGCCTTGCCGACCGCGAAATCGCCGAGGCCGGTTTCTTTCCCATCGACGATCTACCCGAGGCGACGACGAAATCGACGCGCCGCCGTCTCCAGGAAATCCTTGAAGGCGAAAAGCCGTCGGAGCTCTGGTGAATTAGCCTGCTGGTTGAATCGCTTACGCGGCTTTGCTCGCAAATCGATTCCGGTCATGCGGCGCATGAAAAAGGGCGCATCACGCCCTTAATCGCAAGTCGACAGTCGGCGGGAATCCCCGCCCGTTCCCGTCATCAGAACCGGTAGGTCACGCCGGCGCCGATCAGCCATGGATCAAGCTTGGCTTCGCCCGAGATCGCCGTGCCGTCGGCCAATGTGGCGTTGAAGTCGGGCTTGAGGAAGATCTTCTTCACGTCGAAATTGAGGCCCCAATGCTCGTCGATCATGTAATCGAAGCCGACCTGCAGCGCGGTGCCGAAGGTGTTCTCGACGTCGATATCGGAGAGGGCGCCGGTGGCGTCCTGATTGTAGAATATCGTGTAATTCACGCCCGCGCCGACATAGGGCTTGAAGGCGCCGAAATTGGTGAAGTGGTATTGCAGCGTCAGCGTCGGCGGCAGCACCCAGACGTCGCCAAGCTTGCCGAGGCCGCCGATCGCTCCGCCACCGTCGATATTGGCCTTGGTGGTGCCCAGGATGAGCTCGGCTGCAAAATTGTCGGTGAAGTAATAGGTGATGTCGAGCTCCGGTATCACCGTGTCCGAATAGGACAGGTCGGAGCCGGGGATCTGGTCGACGCTGCCCTTGTCATTGGTGATGACGCCCAGCGCGCGCAGGCGGAACTGCCATGGGCTCAAAGCCGCCGGCGCTTCCGCCACGGGCGCCTGGGGAGCCGTTATGAGGTCGGCCGCGGCGGCCTCATGCCCCGCGAGAAGGAGGGCAGCGGCCGCCGCCATTCCCTGTACCAAGCCCTTACGCTGTTTCACCATGATCTTCTCTCCTTGATCCCTATGGATGACGGCGCAACATGACGCCGCCGGAGAGAGGGCAGTTTGATCTGGGTCAACGATAACTGCTTGTATGTAAAAGGCGCTGATCTTCGATCAATCGTGTAACAAAAATGCCACGATTGCTGAATGTGAAAGCGCCCGCCTCATGCGGCTTTGCTGGCAAACCGATTCCGGTCATGCGGCGCGCCGTAGTCGATCGCCGGCCCCGCAGGGATGATTCCGGTCGGGTTGATCATCTTGTGGCTGCCGTAATAATGCGCCTTGATGTGGCGCATGTTGACCGTTCCGGCGACGCCCGGCACCTGATAGAGGTCGCGGGTATAGTTTGAGAGGTTCGGATAATCGGCGATCCTCTGCCGGTTGCATTTGAAATGGCCGACATAGACCGGGTCGAAACGCAGAAGTGTGGTGAACAGCCGCCAGTCGGCTTCGGTCAGCTGGTCGCCGGTCAGATAGCGATGGCGCGAAAGCCGCTCCTCGATTTCATCGAGCGCTGCGAATAATTGGTTGAAGGCTTCCTCATAGGCCTCCTGCGTCGTCGCGAAGCCGGCGCGATAAACGCCATTGTTGATGTTGGGATAGACGAAATCGTTCATCGCATCGATTTCGGCGCGCAAACCCTCGGGATAGAAATCCAGCGATGCGTCGTCGAATTCGTTGAAGGCCGAATTGAGCATGCGGATGATCTCGGCGGATTCGTTCGACACGATGGTCTGGCGCTGCTTGTCCCACAGAACCGGCACGGTGACGCGGCCGGAATAGTTCGGATCGGCGCGGGTATAGATCTCGTGCAGGCGTTTGGCTCCGTAGAGATGATCGCCGGTTCCGCCGTCCCGGCCATAGAGCGTCCAGCCTTCCTCGCCCATGTGATAGTCGACCACCGAGACGGAGATCACGTCCTCGAGCTTCTTCAGGGCGCGGAAGATCAGTGTGCGATGCGCCCAGGGGCAGGCATGGGAAACGTAGAGATGATAGCGTCCCGGTTCCGCCTTGAAGCCGCCTTCGCCGCTCGGCCCGGCGCTGCCATCCGCCGTCACCCAGTTGCGGAACTGCGATTTGGAACGCACGAAGCGTCCGCCGCTGTCCGATGTGTCGTACCATTTGTCATGCCAGATGCCGTCTACCAGAAGTCCCATGGTCTGTCTCCTTTCAGCCCAATATAGGGGAGGGGGCATGGCTTGGCAGCCGTGGATCGTTGAACGCAGTGTAACCCTTCCCGCATCCGTGCGATTTATTTCGTTTACGCCAGGTGATTTTGATGATACGGAGCCCGCCTGATCATGAATGCGGTACTTAGTGTGGCCGTATTTTGGGAGAAATGCTTTGACGGGATTGCCTTTCATCCGACGATGAAACCGGACCAGCGCTACTGCATAATTCCTTAAATCGGAATCGATTTAAGGATAAAATTATGCAGCATTTAAAAGTGCTAGAGCGTCCTTTGCGCGTCCAATTGGACGCACGGCGCTCTAGGTGCGTTGCTGTCGATGCCTGTCTGCGCCCTTCGCGGCGTTCCGATTTCTCAATTTGCGATCGCCTTTGCCATGCTGCAACTCGAACTGACCTACGTGCAGGAAGGTCCCGCGCACGATCCCGAAATCGAAGCCATCAACAGCCAGGCCTTCGGGCCGGGCCGTTTTACGCGTGCCGCCTATCGCATTCGCGAAGGGGGGCCGCATGACCGGTCGCTTTCCTTCGTGGCGCTTCAGGGTGGCATCGTCGTCGGCTCGGTGCGCATGACGCATGTGGTGATCGGGATAACGCCGGCGCTCTTGCTCGGACCGCTTGCCGTCAGGCCGGAATGGAAGAACCGGGGGATTGGCCGGGCGTTGATGCGCATGGCGATGGAAGCAGCAAGGCTCGCCGGCCACAGGCTGGTCGTGCTCGTCGGCGACGAACTCTATTACGCGCCTTTCGGCTTCCGCAAGGTCGAGCCCGGCCGGATCATGATGCCGGCGCCCGTCGATCCCAACCGGCTGCTCGCATGCGAGTTTTCACCGCGCGCGCTGGAGAACGTGTCAGGCCTTGTGCGCCACGCCGACCGGGCTTGAGGCGGGGAAATCGCATATGGAATAGATGTGACGGTGCCCCCTCTTTCCTTCTCCCCTTGTGGGAGAAGGTGGCCGAGCGTAAGCGAGGTCGGATGAGGGGTAGATGCCGCGCATACCCGCTCGCCGCGCCGCCATCGAGCCGGCTTGTTCGCCACCCCTTATCCGCGTTCACATTGCCCTGGACTCGAGCGATGGGACGGTTCTACCGCCCCTCGCGGTACCACATGCTGCCAAGCACCAGAAGCATGGCGGCAAGGCCGAGGAAGCCTGAGAAGAGCGGCAGGCGGTTGACGCTCCTGAGCGCCGTGTCGCCGGTTTCACGCAGGCCTATCCAGCTATTGCCGCTCGCCGCCGCCGTATTGCGCACGGCAATGATCCCGGGCACTTCAACATTGCTCTGATCGGCTTCTGCCCGCAGTCGCCGGACGCTGCCGCCGGTTTCGCTGGCCAGCGGATCGAGTCTCGCAGTCGTCGAGATGCTGTCGGTGAATTCCGGCGCGTCGACGGGGCCGACATGGGCAAGCGTGTTCAGGTCGCCATTGGCGACCTGGAACAGGCCGATTTCGTCGGATTGCAGCGATCCGCTGAAGATGCCGGGCTCGCTCTGGCTCAGCGGCACCTCGACGGTTCGGCCTGACGGCGTGATGACGCTGGCATTGCCGGGATTGTCGCCCATGGTCTGGCGGCGGACCTGCAGCGTACGGCCGCTGCCGCTTGCCGTCAGCGCTTCCTCTTCCAGTTCCGGCTCCTTCATCAGCCAATGGGCGATGCGGCGGTAGAGTGCGGCATAGGGGCCGCCGCCTTCGAAGCCGCGCGCCCAGAGCCAGCCCTGGTCGGACAGGAACATGCCGATACGGCCTTCGCCGACGCGGTTGAGCACCAGAAGCGGCCTGTTGTCGGCACCCTTCATGATCACCTCGCCCTGCGGCCTGTCGACGTCGATGATGCGGAACCAGCGGCTCCACTGCGGCGGCTCCTGTGCGCCGCCTTCCAGTCCGCGCGTCACGGGATGGCGTTGGCCCGTATAGGTCAGGCGCGGGAAAAAGGCCTTTTCGGTGATCTGGCCGGTCGGAAGTGCCGGCAGGGCGCTGAGCAGCGGTGTGCGCGCGATCGACTGGTTGCCGGCATATTCGGAGCCCGCGGCGATCAGCAGCGCGCCGCCATTTTCGACGTATTGTGCGATGTAATCATAATAGAGCAGCGGCAGCACATCGCGGTGCTGGTAGCGGTCGAAGATGATGAGATCGAAATCCTCGATCTTTTCAACGAATAGCTCGCGCGTCGGAAAGGCGATCAGCGACAATTCGTTGATCGGCGTGCCGTCCTGCTTTTCCGGCGGACGCAGAATGGTGAAATGGACGAGATCGACGGACGCGTCGGATTTGAGAAGATTGCGCCAGGTGCGCTCGCCATTATGCGGTTCGCCTGAAACCAGGAGCACGCGGAGATTTTCACGGATGCCGTCGATCATCGCCACGGCGCGGTTGTTGGTCTCGGTGACTTCGCCTGGAAGCGGGTCAGTCCTGATCTCGACAATGTTGGTGCCCGCCCTGGGCAAGACCACTTCGACAGGCGTTTCGGCACCGATGACGGCATTCTCCTCGCTCACCACATCGCCATTGACGATGACGCGGACGCGCGCCGTTCCGCTTGCCGGCGGGCTTTCGCCTTCATCGGTGACGGTATAGACGAGTTGCTGCGGCTTTCCGGTGATGCCGAAGCGCGGTGCGTGCACGAAACGGATGCGGCGGTCGAATTCGTCGGGCGTTCCGGTGATCAGCCCGTGAATCGGGGCGTTGAAGCCGAGCCCGGCGGCGTTTTCCGGAATGTCGTGTATCTGGCCATCCGTCACCATGATCGCGCCGCCGACACGCGAGGGCGGCACATCGCGGAATGCGCCGTTCAGCGCCTGGAACAGTTTTGTGGAGGTGCCGTCGTCATCATCGCTCGCCCGGCCGGCCTCGATGACGCGCACGTCGAATTGCGGCAATTTTCCAAGCTGCTCCTCGACCAGCTTGACGGCGGCGTCGGTATCGGCGCGGCGGTTGCCGATATCCTGGCTCTGGCTGCGATCGACGACAACGGCGACGACGCTTTTCAGGGGCTCGCGCTCTTCATCGATCAGGATCGGATTGATGAGGGCAAGGACGAGCGCCAGAAACGCCAGCAGGCGGATGACGCTGCCGCGTTGGCGGAAGAAAAGCCCGGCGAGCACCAGGAGCGCCAGCGGCACGAGAAGTGCTGCAAGCCAGGGCAGAGAGAAAAGCGGTTGGAAATCGAGCGACATATACATCGGCTTCTCCCGCTCAGTTTCCGAGCCGTTCAAGCAGAACGGGGACGTGGACCTGATCGGACTTATAGTTGCCGGTCAGCATGTACATCATGATATTGACACCGCCGCGCAGCGCATAGACCCGCTGCATCGGGTCGTTGGGAACGGTCGGAAGCAATGGCGCGCCTTGCGGGTCGACGGCCCATGCGCCGGCCAGATCATTGGCGGTGATGAGGATCGGGCTGACGCCATCGCCGGTGCGCACCGGGCGGTCCTGGCGGCTCTCGCTGTTGAGAGAAGCTTCCACCCAAAGCGGGCTGCCGCGATAGCGGCCCGGAAAATCCGGCATGATATAGAAGGATTTGCTCAGGACATGGTCGCTTGGAACGGGTTCGAGCGGCGGTACGTTCATGCCGTCGAGAATGGCGCGCAGCCGTTGGCCGGCGGGTGTGGTGGAGCCGTCGAGCCCGGCGCCGGCGGCAAATTCGTCGCGGGTGTCGAACAGAACGGTGCCGCCCTGCTGCATATAGGCGTCGATGCGGGCGATCGCGGCCTCGCTCGGCATCGGCGCATTGGCGTCGATCGGCCAATAGATCAGCGGATAGAAGGAAAGCTCGTCGCGTGCCGGGTCCAGGCCGATCGGCGCGCCGGGCTCCAGCGCCGTCTTCTCCATCAGGAACCGGGTGAGGCCCTGAAGGCCGGCCCGGCTGATATCGTCGACAGCCTTGTCGCCGGTGGTGACATAGGCAAGATGGGTGACGGACACCGCATTAATCATCGTTTGGTCGCCGGGCCTGCTGTCATCATGTAAAATGGTATCGTTGTCACGCGCGATGGTATCGTTGTCTTTTGGCGATTCGGCGGGTGCTGGGCTCGACGTTTGCGCCAGGGCCTGTCCGCCGGCAAGCGGTAAAGCGGATGAAAACAGCGCTGCCGGCAGAAGCAAAAGCGCCAGCGCGCCAAGGGCTGCCGCTTTGCGCGTGCCTTTACGAGAGCCCTTGTATGGACCAGGGCGGAAATGCCCGCCGAGCCAGAGTACGAGCAGCGTATCGAGCGCCAGCAGGATCGCCGCCGCCGCGAAAAGCGGCCCGCGCAGGCGGATCGATTCATCGGCGGCATAGGCCGTCGCGGTGACGGGGAAGGAAAGCGAGGGCTGGACCAGCGGTGTCAGCTCCGTCCGCGGGCCCAGAAGATTGAGCGCATAGAGCGCGTCCTCGGAACCATAGAAGCCAGGCGGATTGTCGTAGCTCACCTCAGGCGTGGCGTTGCCGCCGATGGCAAGCGGCTTGGTTTCTGATGTCGGCGGTATCATCGATCCATCCGCCGCCAGCATGAGATAGGGCGGAAGCGAGACGCTGGCCGTGCCGTTCTCTTCGCTGCCGCCGAGATTGCGGGAGAGAACGACGATGCGGCGCAGCATGTCGACGAAGGTGCCGCTGATCGGCAGGTTGGACCAGGTGGCGTCAGGCGCGATATGGAAAAGCACGATCCGGCCGCGGCCTTGCGTTTCTCCTGTCACGAGCGGCGTTCCGTCGGCCAGATTGGCCCAGCTCTTCTCGAAAAGCTCAGGGGAGGGTTCGGCCAGCACCTGCCGGCTGACCGTGACATCCTGCGGTGTGGGAAGGCCGGAGAACGGCCCCGTTGCCGGAAAAGCTGCAAGCCGCTGCGGCTCGGTCCAGGAAAGCGTTCCGCCGAGCGAGCGTTCGCCGCGCCTGAGCGTGACCGGCAGCAATGTGTCGTCGTCGCTCGCGCCGGCGAGCCTCGGCCCGGCAAAGCGGATGAGCGTCCCGCCCTTGGCGACCCAATCGGCAAGCCGCTGTTCCGCCGCCTCCGGCAATTTGCCGATATCGGCCATCACCACGACCGATGGCGTATGGTCGAGCAGTTCGGGCACCGACACGGCGAGATCGGCGGTGCGCGGCTGCAGGATATCGGCGAAAGGCTGCAGGGCGCGAGAGATGTAATAAAGTGGCGACAGCAGCGGCTGGGCGGTATCGGCCTCGGCGCCCGAAAGCAGCGCCACGCGTCGCCTTTTCGTGTTGTCGTCGAGAAGGCGCGTCGCGGCGGCCTGTCGGGAACTGTCGATGCGGATGGTCGTAAAATCATTGCGCAGTTCGATCGGCGCTTCGATGCGGCCCTCCGCCTCGCTGCTTCCGGCGCCGAATGCCATGCTTGTTTCGGCGATACGGCGTCCCTTATTGTCGAAAGCGCCGACGGTGACGCTACGCGGCTGACCGGCATCGGTCGGCCGCACCGCATGGACGACCAGTGCGTCGGCGCCATTGTCGACCGAGACCAGGCCGGCGAGATTGGCGGTATCAGGCCTGTACCAGAGCATCGAGGCTGCGCCGCTCTCTTCGAGTTGGCCAAGAGCGGCTGCGGCATCCGCCGTTTCGACGCCATCGTTGAGATAGGCGACGCGGGCGCCAGGGGTTGCAGCTATCGCAGAGGCGAGGCGGCCGAACGCTTCCTGGCGATCGACAGGAATCGGACGGGGCTTCAAAGCCTGCAGCCTTTCCAGCGCGCCAGTGGCGTCGAAGGGCCCGATCTCCGTATTGGTCCGCTCCGCCGTGCCCATGACATAGATCGGCGCGCCTGCCTCTTCCGCGTCGGAGACGAGGCGCTCCGCCGTTTCCAGCTTGATCTGCCAGTCTTCCGCCGATGCCCAGCCATTGTCGAGGACGATGGCGACGGGCTGATTGCCGGTCAGCGTGACCGGGCGGGGATTCCAGACCGGTTCGGCCAGCGCCAGGATCACCAGCGCGGCCAGAAGGAGGCGCAAAAGCGTCATCCACCACGGGCTCTTGCTCGGGGTCTCCTCCTTCTTCAACACATTGGCGAGGATTCTCAGCGGCGGAAACACTTCCTCCTGCGGGCGCGGCGGCGTCATGCGCAGGAGCCACCAGATGATGGGCAACGCGATCAGGCCGGCCAGGATCATCGGCGCGCCGAAAGCAAGCGGAAGTGCGTTCATGCGGCGCCTCCGCGATAGCCCATATCGGCGGTCATGTTCATATGCACCCGCACCAGCGCTTCGGATGCCGGGCGGTCGGTGTGATTGACGGTGAAGCTCCAGCCAAGCCGCTTGCAATAGTCGGAAAGCGTCTGGCGGCGGGCGAGATAGAGCTTGCGGTAGTCCTGTGCATAGGTTTCCGCACGTCCGGCGGTGATCCTTTCACCCGTCTCGGGATCGCGGAATTCGGTGCGGCCGGAATAGGGAAACACCTCTTCCGCGGGGTCGGCGATCTCGATCAGATGGGCGCGGACGCCGTGTTTGGCCAGACGTTCGAGAAGTTCGAGCATCTCTTCGACAGGCTGGAGAAAATCGCTGACCATGATGATGTCGGAGAAGCGGCGGATATTCGCGATCTCGGGCAGCGCGGACACGCCGGTGGAATGGACAAGTGCCGCCGCAAGCCTCTCGGCGCCGTTGCGCGCGGCGAAGGGGTCTATGATGCCGGGGAAAGCAATACGCTCGCCGCTGCGGGACAAAAGCTCGGCGAGCGCCAGCGTGACGACCAGCGAGCGCCACTCCTTGGAGACTTCGCCAAGGTTGGATTGAAAATGCATGGAGACGGAAGGATCGGCCCACAGCCAGACGGTATGTGCCGCTTCCCACTCGCGGTCGCGCACATAGGTATGATCATCGCGGGCCGAACGCCGCCAGTCGATACGCGACAGCGCTTCCCCTTCGACATAGGGCCGGAACTGCCAGAAATTTTCGCCCATTCCACGTCTGCGCCGGCCATGCCAGCCGGTGATGACGGTGTTGACCACCCGGCGCGCCTCGACCAGGAGATCGGGCACCAGCGCGGCGCGCTGTCTGGCGCGGGCAAGCGCATCGGTCGTTGCGACCGGCTGGACGCGCTGCCCGAGCGCCGCCATCAAATGGCTGCCTTCACGAGATTGGCGATGACATCGCGGACGTTCATGCCGTCGGCACGTGCGGCGAAGGTCAAGGCCATGCGGTGCTGGAGGACGGGCTCGGCAAGCGCCTTCACATCGTCCACCGAAGGGGCCAGACGGCCGTCATAGAGTGCACGGGCGCGGGCGCAGAGCGTCATCGCCTGGCTGGCGCGCGGTCCCGGACCCCATGCGATGTGGCGGTCGGCATGTTCGCTGCCGGTGCCGGGGCGCGCCGAGCGCACCAGGTTCAGGATCGCTTCCACGACGTTTTCCGAAACCGGCATCCGGCGGATCAGGTTCTGCATCTCCTTCAGCCGCAGGGCGGTGATGACGCCCCGAGCCTTGGCATCCGACGTGCCGGTGGTTTCGAGCAGGATGCGGCGCTCCGCGTCCAGCTCGGGATAGAGGATGTCGATCTGCATGAGAAAACGGTCGAGTTGGGCTTCCGGCAGCGGATAGGTACCTTCCTGCTCGAGCGGGTTCTGCGTCGCCAGCACATGGAAGGGCGAAGGCAGGTCATGACGCTCGCCCGCGACCGTCACGTGATATTCCTGCATCGCCTGCAGCAGCGCCGACTGGGTGCGCGGCGAGGCGCGGTTGATCTCATCGGCCATCAGGAGCTGCGCGAAGATCGGACCTTTCACATAACGGAAGGAACGGCGGCCGTCGGCATTCTGCTCCATGACCTCCGAACCGATGATATCCGATGGCATCAGGTCGGGCGTGAACTGCACGCGGCGCTCGTCGAGACCGAGCACGAGCCCAAGCGTTTCCACCAGCTTGGTCTTGGCGAGGCCGGGAACGCCGACGAGAAGCGCGTGGCCGCCGGCCAGAAGTGCTACGAGGGCGCGCTCGATGACGCTTTCCTGTCCGAAGATCACGGTGCCGACGGCGTCGCGGATTGTCGAGATATCGTGCAGGGCGCGCTCGGCTTCGGCAACCAGAGCCTTGGGATCGATGGGGTCGGCTGTTTTGACAACGCTCATGGCTTCCTCGCAATCGGTCTCACCGCTATGACGAGCGGGACAATGCTTTAATTGGGCCCTACCGGGCTTTAACTCGGCCCTGCCGGGCTGCAACTATGCCCTATCTGGACAAGTTAAATCACTATGACATGCTGACAAGCCGCGTAACGGTGACTATTTCGTGACGTAGCCTTAATTTTCAATGTGAGAATAGCCGAGTCGTATGAGAAAAAGCAGTGTAGTTTCTGGATCGAAACGGGAGTTCGTTTCCGGGCCGGACGCATCGGGGCTGGAGGCGCTGATCGGCCGCGCGCTCGATGACGGGACGCGCGCGGCGGGCAAAGGCGAAAAAGGCCTGCCGCCGGTCGAGAAATGGAATCCCGATTTCTGCGGCGATATAGACATGGAAATCCGCGCAGACGGGACATGGTTCTACATGGGGACGCCGATCGGCCGCAAACCGCTTGTCCGGCTTTTCTCGACGATCCTGCGCAAGGACGAGGATGGCCGGACGTATCTGGTCACACCGGTGGAAAAGGTCGGCATCCGGGTCGAGGACGCGCCGTTCCTGGCGGTTGAGATGAACGTGTCGGGCAAAGGCGCCAAGCAGGTCCTGACATTTCGCACCAATGTCGGCGATGTGGTGGAGGCGGGATCCGGCAATCCGCTGCGGTTCGAGACCGCGGAGGAAAATCAGGGGCTGAAACCTTATCTCCTGGTGCGCGGCAGGCTGGAGGCGCTTTTGGCGCGGCCCGTCATGTACGATCTGGTGGCGCTGGGCGAGGATGTGGAGATCGACGGGGAGCCGATGTTCGCCGTCCGCTCGAACGGCGCAGTCTTTCCGATCCAGCCCGCCGATGAACTAGAGGCTTTTCGCTCGTGAAGCTCCTTGCTGGAGAATCCAGGCATGACGGGGAGGCCGGTGCATTTTCGGCGCAGGTCTTTGCGGCGCGCATTGCCGATATCGGCCATGGCGGCGTCAGCGAGGATCGCGGCGATCATCTGCTCAATCCCGATCTGGGCCAGATGCTCGCGACGACGAGGATGCGCGATGCGGCGGTGCTGGTTCCCGTCGTCGATCGCGGCCCGGAAGCGACGATGCTCCTGACGTTGCGCAATGCCTCCATGCGCAAGCATTCGGGCCAGATCGCCTTTCCCGGCGGCGCCATCGATCCGGAGGATGGAACGGCGGAACATGCGGCGCTGCGCGAGGCGCACGAGGAAATCGGCCTTGAAGCCCACAGAGCGGAACTTCTCGGCCGGCTGCCGCGCTATCTCACGACGACGGGTTATTCGATCACGCCGGTGCTGGCGGTCGTGCGCACGCCGTTTGATATCATCCCCAATCCGGATGAGGTGGCTGACGTCTTCGAGGTGCCGCTTTCCTTCCTGATGAACCCGCGCAACCACCGCCGCGAAAGCAGGGTATGGGAAGGCCGTGAGAGGTTCTATTACACGATGCCTTATCAGGAT
Organism: Phyllobacterium phragmitis; assembly: GCF_002980495.1. GTDB lineage: Bacteria > Pseudomonadota > Alphaproteobacteria > Rhizobiales > Rhizobiaceae > Paramesorhizobium > Paramesorhizobium phragmitis. The sequence goes on along the minus strand of NZ_PVBR01000002.1, from coordinate 285,284 downwards.
CGCTTCATCTGGGGCGTGACCGCCGGCATCATCCGCACGCTTTATGAAAGGCTCTACGCTTGAGCGATATCGTTTCCATTGAAGGACGGGCGCCATGGCTGTCCGACAAACACCTGCAAATGCTGCTCGCCGCGCTTTCCAGCGACGGCGAGGAGGCGCGTGTCGTCGGCGGTGCGATCCGCAACACGCTTCTCGACCAGAAGGTCGCGGATATCGATATCGCGACGACCACCCTGCCTGAAGAAACCATGCGCCGCGCCAGAGGCTGCGGATTCAAGGTTGTGCCGACCGGTATCGAGCATGGCACGGTGACTGTCGTCGCCGGCGGCAGACCCTTCGAGGTGACGACGCTGCGCGCCGATATCGAAACCGACGGAAGGCGGGCGAAAGTCGCCTTCGGGCGCGATTGGAAGGCCGATGCCGAGCGGCGCGACTTCACCATCAATGCGCTCTACGCCAGGGCGGACGGCACGCTGGTCGATGATGTCGGAGGACAGAGGGATATCGAGACGCGGACCTTGCGCTTCATCGGAGATGCCGAGTTGCGCATCCAGGAGGATTATCTACGCATCCTGCGCTTCTTCCGCTTCTTCGCCTGGTATGGATCGGGGCGGCCGGAAGCGGGGGGGCTGAAAGCCTGCTCGCGCCTGAAGGATGGGCTGACGGGCCTGTCGAAGGAGCGGATATGGGACGAGTTGAAGAAGCTTCTCTCGGCGCCCGATCCATCACGGGCTCTCTTATGGATGCGGCAAACCGGCGTTTTGAACGTCGTCCTGCCGGAAAGCGAGAAATGGGGCATCGATGCCGTTCACGGCCTGGTCCGCGCCGAACAGGAGCTCGACTGGCCGGCGGACGCGCTTTTGCGTCTCGAAAGCCTGGTGCCGCCCGATGCAGCACGGATGGCGGTGCTGGGCGAGCGGCTGAAAATGTCGAATGCCGAACGGGCCAGGATCGAGGCGTGGGCACGCGCGGATGCGCTCAAGCCGAGCCTTTCGGATCTCGGGCTGATCAGGCGAATCTATCGCGGCAGCAGGCAGGCCGTTCTCGACAGATTGCGGCTGGCGCTTGCGGCGGTCCGCGTCGATGCCGCGGCAGGCAATGCGACGGCCATGATAGAGGCGGGGCGCTATTTACGCCTCCTGCAGCAGGCTGAAACCTATGAGACGCCGCGCTTTCCGCTTACCGGTGGCGATCTGGTTGCGGCAGGCATGAAGAAGGGGCCGGAGATCGGTCGGGCGCAGCGGGCGCTCGAGGACCTCTGGATCGAATCGGGTTTCACGCTCGACCGCGAGGCGCTGCTGACGAGATTACCGGATGTGACGGGGACGGGCGAGGGCTGACGCCTCTTCCTTCTCCCCTTGTGGGAGAAGGTGGCCCGAAGGGCCGGATGAGGGGGGGTTCTCGTGCATCCTCGCTCGCCGCGCCGCCGTTGAGGCGGCTTGCTTGCCACCCCTCATCCGACCTCGCTTCGCTCGGCCACCTTCTCCCACAAGGGGAGAAGGAGAGGTGGCAACGCGCCATCACGGCCATTTCACCGTCGGCGGCATGGATGACAGGATGGAATCGACATTGCCGCCGGTCTTCAGGCCGAAAATGGTGCCGCGGTCGTAGAGCAGGTTGAATTCGACATAGCGACCGCGCCGGACCAGTTGCTCCTGGCGGTCGTCGGCGGTCCAGTCCAGGTTGAAGTTCTGCCGCACGAGATGCGGGTAAATCACCGAAAAGCCGCGCCCGACATCGCGGGTGAAGTTGAAATCCGCTTCCCATCCGCCGGCCTCGTCGGGGGAATGCAGCCAGTCGTAGAAAATGCCGCCGATGCCGCGCGGCTCATTGCGGTGGGCTAAGAAGAAATATTCGTCGCACCATGCCTTCAACTTGTCGTAGTCGGCGACATCGCGATGCTTGTCGCAGACGAATTTCAGCGCTTTGTGAAAGGCTTTGGTGTCGGGATCGTCCTGCGTGCGGCGGCGGTCGAGGACCGGTGTCAGATCGGAGCCCCCGCCGAACCATTGGCGCGAGGTGACGACCATGCGCGTGTTCATGTGCACGGCGGGCACGTTGGGGTTTTGCGGATGCGCGATCAGCGAAATGCCGGAAGCCCAGAAGCGCGGATCTTCTTCCGCGCCGGGGATCTGATTGCGGAACTCGGGCGAAAACTCGCCGAAGACGGTCGAGGTGTGGACCCCGGCCTTTTCGAAGACGCGGCCGTGCATGAGCGACATCACACCGCCGCCGCCATTGCCTTCATCCCGCTGCCAGGGTGTCTGGACGAATCGGCCGGGCCCGCGGTCGGAAAGCGGTCCGTCGAGCTCGTCCTCCAATTGCTCCAGCGCCGCGCATATCCTGTCGCGCAATTCCTCGAACCAGACCTTGGCGAGGGCCTTCTTCTCTTCGAGCTCGGGCGGAAGCGTGCTGGGAATATCAGAGCGCTGCATGAGGTATTTTATCCTTTTTCATGGATTCGTAGCAAACTATCGATATGGCGCAAAGGGCGAACAGAGACAGGAAGGCTTGCTCCCCAAGAAATGACTCGTTTTCCCATTACAACCACGCTACCTTGCGGACGAAGGGTTTTGCGAGGGTTCACGATGGCCGCCAATCTACCCCGTCCACCGCTCAATGGCCTGCGCAAGCAGCTTGAGGCAGGCCGCGCCCGCAAACAGCGTTTGCCGCGCGATGGCTTCATCCGCGAAACATTCACACTGCCGCGCGACGACGCCCGTGAAAAGGCGCGGGAATGGTTCGCGATGTTTCCAAAGGCCGCCTATTGGACCGAGATCGAGAGCTGGTGCGAGCGGCCCGACGACGTGATCGAATTCACCATGCGGCGGCTGCCGACGGCGGACTGAGAAGACCGCATTCGTTGTTCAGATTCTGATTTGGCTTTTCGTCCTATCCCGTTGTTTGGTGATTCGTTTTCGCTCACGCGCGGATCTGGCGCAGCGCCTCGCCGGTGGCCATTGCGGCGGAAAGGGCGATGTTGAGCGAGCGGGCGTTCTCCACCATCGGGATCAGCAGCCTGGCATCGGCGCTTTCGTGCACGTGATCGGGCACACCCGCCGATTCCCGCCCGAACAGGAGCACATCGCCGGGGTTGAAGACAAAGCGCGTATAGGGCTCGGCGGCCCTGGTCGAAAACAGCACCAGCCGCCGGCCGGCGCCTTTCCGCCATCTGTCGAAATGCGCCCAATCGAGATGGCGGGTGAGGGCTGCCTGTTCCAGATAATCCATGCCGGCGCGCTTCAGCGCCCTGTCGGAAATGTCGAAGCCGGCGGGTTCGATCACATCCACGCCGATGCCGAGACAGGCGGCCATGCGCAGGATCGTCCCGGTGTTGCCGGGAATGTCCGGCTGGTAGAGGGCTATGCGAAGGTCCATGGATGCGGGCCTAGCCCGGATGGTGGCTGAATGGCAACAGCTGTCAGTTGAGGGCAGGCGGCAGGACATTTTGTCGCGCGGGCTCTCGCCAAAAGCGTCGGGATTGTCTATACGGGGCTCCCGCAGACGAACCGATGGAGGTGTCGATGATCATCATGACCAGACTTCTCCCATGGCCGAAGGTCTCTCCTTCCTCCATGTCACGCAGTTCTGCGTCCGATCGTTTCCGGTAGTTCTTCTCCAGATTTCGTTTTGCTGTTTCGACGCATTACCGCAGCCGTTTTCTTGTGCTCGCAGGTTTGCGTCATGTCGATAGGTTCCCGTTTTTAACACCGCCGTTGGCTCGACGGGTTTTATCCGTTTCGCTCTCTTTTCGGTCTCTCCGCCGGTATGATCTTGCCGGGTTGGTCAGGCCGCCGCATATGAGGTTTCATGATGTTCCGCTGGTTTGAGCAAAGGCTACATGCATTTCCCGACGTCGATCTGCGCGAGCCGCCGCGCAGTCTGGTGGCGTTCTGCATGTATTACACCAGAGGCGCCTGGCCATGGGTCGGGCTGATGGCGGTTGGCGCCGCGACGATCGCCGTCATCGAGGTTTCGCTGTTCGCATTCCTCGGCAATATCGTCGACTGGCTTTCGAACCAGTCGCGGGAGACGTTCCTTGCCAATGAGGGATGGCGGCTCACGCTGATCGCCGGTGTCGTTCTGGTGATCCTGCCGGCAGTGGCGTTGTTCCACTCGCTGATCATCCACCAGACACTGCTCGGCAATTACCCGATGCGGGTGCGCTGGATGATCCATCGTTATCTGATCCGCCAGTCGATGACCTTCTTCCAGGATGAGTTCGCCGGCCGCATCTCGACCAAGCTGATGCAGACGGCGCTCGCCGTGCGCGAGACGGTGATGAAGCTCCTCGACGTGCTCAACTATGTCGTGGTCTATTTCGCCGGCACGCTGATCATCGCAGCCTCGGCGAATTGGCTGCTGATGCTACCCTTCCTGGTGTGGGTGACCGCCTATATCGGGCTCTTACGGTTCTTCATTCCGAAGATGCGCGTCATTTCGCAAGAACAGGCGAACGCACGCTCGACCATGACGGGTCGGATCGTCGACAGCTATACCAATATCGCGACAGTCAAGCTGTTTTCCCATTCGAACCGCGAGGAGGAATATGCCCGCGAAAGCCTGCTGACGTTCCAGGATACGGTTCACCGCCAGATGCGGCTGGTGACGAAGTTCTATTTCTCGCTCTATATGCTGAATTGCCTTCTTCTTTTTTCGGCGGGCGCCATCGGCATCTGGCTATGGCTCGGCGAAGCCGTGACCATCGGTGCCGTGGCAGTCGGCATCGGTCTGGTGCTGCGCCTCAACGGCATGTCGCAATGGATCATGTGGGAAATGTCAGCGCTGTTCGAAAATATCGGCACCGTGCAGGACGGTATGGCCTCGATCGCGCAGCCGCGGCTTGTCGCTGATGTGCCGGGAGCGTCCGCCCTGCATGTTTCGAAGGGCGAGATCGTTTTCGATCATATCCGATTCCATTACGGCAAGGGCGAGGGCGTCATCGACGATCTGGCGTTGAAGATCCGTCCGGGCGAGAAGATCGGCCTGGTGGGACGCTCCGGCGCCGGCAAGTCGACGCTGGTCAGCCTGCTCCTGCGTTTCTACGATCTGGAGGCCGGCCGCATCCTGATCGACGGGCAGAATATTGCGCAAGTGACGCAGGATTCGCTGCGCGCCAATATCGCCATGGTCACGCAGGACACATCGCTCCTCCACCGCTCGGTGCGCGACAACATTCTTTACGGCCGTCCGGACGCGACGGAGGAGATGATGCGGGAAGCGGTGAACCACGCCGAAGCGGGCGAGTTCATCCAGTCGCTGACCGACCTGAAAGGGCGGAAGGGCTTCGATGCGCATGTCGGCGAACGTGGTGTAAAACTCTCCGGCGGGCAGCGCCAACGCATTGCAATTGCAAGGGTCATGCTGAAGGATGCACCCATCCTCATTCTCGATGAGGCGACCTCGGCGCTCGATTCGGAAGTGGAGGCGGCGATACAGGACAATCTCTACCGCCTGATGGAGGGCAAGACGGTCATCGCCATCGCGCACCGGCTTTCGACGATCGCCGCACTGGACCGCCTGATCGTGATGGATCGCGGGCGGATCGTCGAAGAGGGCACGCATGAGGAACTGATCGCGCAGGGCGGCATCTATGCCGGACTGTGGGCGCGGCAATCCGGCGGGTTCCTCGGCTTCGACGATCATTTGTCGGAGGATGTCGCCGCTGAATAAGTAAGTAGGGGAGTCAGGGAATAGGGGAATATGTTTTTCCCCCTTACTCACTTATTCCCATATTCCCTTAAGAAAGGAAGGCATGAACGCGATCTACAGCCTCTTCGAACGCTGGGTCGATCCCTTCCGCAAGACGGACGATCTGCGCCCGCCCGGCACGACCGCGCGCTTTCTCTGGCATTATGCCCGGCAGGCGAAGGGGGCGCTTGCGCTGGCCCTCATCGTCGGTGGGCTGGCGCCGCTGGTGGAGGCGGGGTTGTTCTACTTCATGGGCAGGCTGGTCGATATTCTGGACCAGACGGCGGAGAAGAGCTGGCAGGGCCTGATGGCGGCGGCGGGGCCGGAACTGCTGTTCATGGCGGCGACAGTCCTTTTCGTGCGTCTCGCCGTCACGGCGGTGAACACGCTTCTGGATGATCAGACGCTGTCGCAGGGTTTCTACAATATGATCCGCTGGCAGGCCAATGCTCACGTGCTGCGCCAGTCCTATGCGTTTTTCCAGAACGATTTTGCCGGGCGCATCGCTACGAAGGTCTGGCAGGCCGGGCAGGCGGCTGGCGACCTGATGACCAGTTTCATCCAGGTGGTCTGGTTCATGCTGATCTACAGTTTCACGACGCTTGCGCTGATCGGCCGCCTCGACTGGCGGCTGGCAGCGGCCGTGATCCTGTGGATCGTCACGTTCGTGTTCATCGCGCGGCATTACCTGCCGGTGATCCGCAAGCGTGCCGAGGCGTCCGCCGAAGCCGGCTCGATGATCAACGGGCGCATCGTCGACAGCTATTCCAACATCCAGACGATCAAGCTCAACACGGCTGATGCGGACGAAGCCTATCTGCGCGACGGGTTCGACCGTTATCTGGGCGCGCTCCTGCCATTGTACCGCTCGGTTACCGGCGTGCGCATAGTGCTGACCGCGCTTTCGGGCCTGATGATCGTGAGCGTGGCGGCCCTTTCCATCGATCTGTGGACCAAGGGGACCATGACGGTAGGGGAGGTGTCGTTCACGCTGGGGCTGGTGCTGCGTCTCAGCATGCTGCTCAGCCGGCTGATGATGCAGCTCAACGGCATGCTGCGGCAACTCGGCCTGATCGAGAATTCGATGCGACTGGTCGCCGCGCCGCTCGGCCTCGAAGACCGGCCGGGCGCCAAGCCGCTGCAGATCACGAAAGGGGCGATCGATATCCAGCACGTCACCTTCCATTATGGAAAGGCGGGCGGTGTGCTGGACGATATCGACCTTTCCATCAGGGGTGGCGAGCGCATCGGCCTCGTCGGCCATTCGGGCGCCGGCAAGACCACGCTGATCAATCTGATCCTGCGGCTCTTCGATGTCGAAAAGGGGCGTATACTGGTCGATGGGCAGGATATAAGCGGCGTGACGCAGGCTTCGCTCAGGCGGGCCTTTGCCGTGGTGAGTCAGGAAACGGCGCTGCTACACCGTTCGCTAAAGGACAATATCCTGCTTGCCCGCGATGATGCGACGGAGGAGGAAGTGCTCACCGCCGCGCGCCAGGCGGAAGCCGACGAGTTCATCGCCTCGCTGGAGGATTTCAAGGGGCGAAAGGCCTTCGAGGCATTTGTCGGCGAGCGGGGCGTCCAGCTTTCCGGCGGCCAGCGCCAGCGCATAGCGATTGCGCGCGCCATCTTGAAGAATGCGCCGATCCTCATTCTCGATGAGGCGACCTCGGCGCTCGATTCGGAAGTGGAGGCGTCGATACAGGACAATCTCTACCGTCTGATGGAGGGAAAGACCGTCATCGCCATCGCGCACCGGCTCTCCACCATCGCGCGGCTCGACCGTCTTGTCGTGATGGATCACGGTCGTATCGTTGAAGAGGGGACGCATGAAGAACTGCTTGCACGCGGCGGAATTTACGCCTCGCTGTGGGCGCGCCAGTCCGGCGGCTTCATCGGAAGGAGTGAGTAGTGAGATAGCGAATGGGAGCTTTCTTTCTTCACCATCTCACTATTCCCTACACGCTCCCCCGCTGTTTCCCGTTCCAAATCACCGCTGTGCATAGCCTGCGACATCCTGCCGTCCTGCCATCCTGCCGTCTGGACAAGCCGTAACATCACGCCTAGAAACCACGCAACATGCCGGGGGATTCCGCCCGGCCCATTCGCCATGGGCCGATCTCATGAGAGGGGACGCGGAATGCCTCGTGGAAATGAAAGTTGGAAAGGATAGGTCTCGTGAGCGCACACGACACGGCTGAGCCGACACGGCGTGATTTTCTCTACATAGCGACCGGTATGGCGGGCGTCGTGGGGGCGGCAAGTCTCGCATGGCCTTTCATCGACCAGATGCGCCCTGATGCCTCGACACTGGCGGCAGCCTCGGTCGAAGTGGACATTTCTTCCGTGACGGAGGGCATGTCGCTGACGGTCAAATGGCGCGGCAAGCCGATCTTCATCCGCAACCGCACACCCAAAGAGGTTGGCGACGCCAAGGATACCGCCCTTTCGGCCCTCAAGGATCCGATTGCGCGCAATGCCAATCTGGCGTCCGACGCGCAGGCCACCGATCTGGCCCGTTCGGCGGGCGAGGGCAAGGAAAACTGGCTCATCATGATCGGCATCTGCACGCATCTGGGCTGTATTCCGCTCGGCGAATCAGGAGAGTTCGGAGGCTGGTTCTGCCCCTGCCACGGCTCGACCTACGATACGGCCGGGCGCATCCGCAGCGGTCCGGCGCCGGAGAATATGTTCATTCCGCCGTACGCGTTCCTCTCTGATACGCAGATCAAGATCGGCTAAAGCATGATCCTGAAAAGTTGCAGACTTTTCGGATAAGACCATGCGGCTCTAAAAGGGTTTTTGGGAGACACGATATGAGTGGCGGACATTCCACCTATACGCCGAGCACCGGCATCGAAAAATGGATCGACGCAAGGCTGCCATTGCCGCGTCTCGTCTATGATTCCTTCATCGCCTATCCGGTTCCGCGCAATCTGAACTATGCCTATACGTTCGGCGGAATTTTGGCGATCATGCTGGTTTCGCAGATTTTGACGGGCGTGGTTCTGGCCATGCACTACGCAGCGAACACCGGCATCGCGTTCAATTCGGTCGAGAAGATCATGCGCGACGTCAATTTTGGCTGGCTCCTGCGCTACATGCACGCCAATGGCGCTTCGATGTTCTTCGTCGCCGTCTATCTCCATATATTCCGGGGTCTCTATTACGGCTCCTATAAAGCGCCGCGCGAGCTCCTGTGGATCCTCGGCGTCATCATCTATCTCCTGATGATGGCGACGGCCTTCATGGGCTATGTTCTGCCGTGGGGACAGATGTCGTTCTGGGGCGCGACCGTCATCACCGGCTTCTTTACCGCCTTCCCGATCATCGGGGATCCGATCCAGCAATTGCTGCTCGGCGGATTCGCGGTCGACAATCCGACGCTGAACCGTTTCTTCTCGCTGCATTACCTCTTGCCGTTCATGATTGCGGGCGTCGTCGTCCTGCACGTCTGGGCGCTGCATGTGACGGGGCAGACCAACCCGACCGGCATCGAGGTGAAGTCGAAGACCGACACGCTGCCGTTCACGCCTTATGCGACCGTCAAGGACGCGTTCGGCATGGTGCTGTTCTTCATCGTGTTTGCCTATTTCATCTTCTACATGCCCAACTATCTCGGCCACCCGGACAATTATATCCCGGCCGATTCGCTGAAGACGCCAGCCCACATCGTTCCTGAATGGTACTTCCTGCCGTTCTACGCGATGCTGCGCGCCATCACGTTCAATGTCGGTCCGATCGATTCCAAGCTCGGCGGCGTTCTGGTCATGTTCGGCTCGATCGCGGTGCTATTCCTGGTTCCCTGGCTCGACACGTCGAAGGTGCGTTCCGCGGTCTACCGCCCGTGGTACAAGGTGTTCTTCTGGCTGTTTGCGGCCAATGCCATCTTCCTCGGCTGGCTCGGCTCACGTCCGGCGGAAGGCAGCTATGTCCACATGGCGCAGTTCGCCACGCTTTACTACTACGCGTTCTTCCTCGTCATCATGCCGGTTCTCGGGCTGATCGAGACGCCGAAGCGATTGCCGAACTCGATTACCGAAGCGGTGCTGGCCAAGTCGAAAAAAGGCGGTGCCGTGCCCGCCAGCGCGACCGCCGCTCCGGAAACCAAAGGCTGAGCGAACTGCCAGATATTAAGGACTGTCTCATGAAAACGATCCTCACCGGTTTCGCTACGCTCAGCTTCGGCGTCATGCTTGCTGTCGGTCTTGTCGGCGGCGCTCTTGCCCAGGAAGAACACAGCGAAGCAGAGCCAGCGCATTTCCCGATCATCAAGCCGCATCAGGAAGACTGGTCCTTCGCCGGTCCTTTCGGGACCTATGACAAGGGCCAGCTTCAGCGCGGTCTCAAGGTCTTCAAGGAAGTCTGCTCCAGCTGCCATTCGATGAATCTCGTGGCGTTCCGGTCGTTCGAGGAACTCGGCTATTCGGAAGATCAGGTGAAGGCGCTCGCTGCCGAATACGAGGTCCAGGACGGCCCGAACGCGGATGGCGAGATGTTCACCCGCAAGGCCATTCCGACCGATTATTTTCCGCCGCCATTCCCAAATGACGAGGCGGCGGCCGCATCCAACGGTGGCGCTGTTCCGCCCGATTTCTCGCTGATCGCCAAGGCGCGCGCCGTCGAGCGCGGTTTCCCGACCTTCATCTTCGACCTGTTCACGCAATATGCGGAAGCGGGACCGGACTATATCCACGCACTTCTGACGGGGTATGACCACACGCCACCGGAAGGAATGCAGGTTCCGGCAGGCACTTACTACAACCCGTATTTCATTGCAGGCAAGTCGCTTGCCATGCCCAAGCCGATCTCGGACGATCAGGTCACCTATGACGACGGCGCGCCGCAGACGGTGGACCAGTATTCGCGCGACGTTTCGGCATTCCTGATGTGGGCCGCCGAGCCGCATCTGGAGGCGCGCAAGAGGACGGGTTTCCGCGTCATGATCTTCCTCATCCTGTTTGCCGGCCTGGTCTATGCCGTCAAGCGCCGGGTCTGGGAGAATGTCCCACATTGAGCCTTAGCCTTGCCGTCATTCTCGGGCTTGTCCCGAGAATCTGCGACAAGGAAAAGAAGAGCAATTACGGTGCTGAAACATCATGCCGCTGTAGATTCTCGGGACAAGCCCGAGAATGACGGCCAGTGGGGATGCTGTTTCAAGGTAATTCTGCAAGTTTTAGCTATTTGAGGGAAGGGCGCCAACGGCGCCCTTTTCTTTGATAAGATACCTGATGAACCGAAAGGAAATCACATGGATTTGGCGCTGCGCGAAACATTGAAAGAATCCATCAGGACCATTCCGGATTATCCGAAGCCCGGCATCATGTTTCGCGACATCACGACGCTTCTGGGCAATGCACGCGCTTTCCGGCGCGCCGTGGACGAACTGGTCTACCCCTATGCGGGCGGCAAGATCGACAAGGTGGCGGGTATCGAAGCGCGCGGGTTCATCCTGGGCGGCGCGATCGCGCATCAGCTTTCGGCCGGTTTCGTGCCGATCCGCAAGAAGGGCAAGCTGCCGCACGATACGGTGCGCATCGCCTACAGTCTCGAATATGGCGTCGATGAAATGGAGATGCACCGCGATGCCATCGTACCGGGCGAAAAGGTGGTCCTCGTCGACGATCTGATCGCCACCGGCGGAACGGCGGAGGGCGCGGCCAGGCTTCTCATGCAGATGGGGGCCGATGTCGTGGCCGCCTGCTTCATCATCGACCTGCCCGATCTGGGCGGCGCCAAGAAGATCGAGGCGCTCGGCGTTACCGTGCGCACGCTTGTGGAATTTGAGGGGGAGTGATCGTTGGGCGGTGTTTTTCGATCTCACCCCCCTCTGCCCTGCCGGGCATCTCCCCCTCAAGGGGGGAGATCAGGCCTGCATCGGTGCCTCCATCAATCAACAAGCGTTGAAGAGTGAATGCCGTCGCGCATATCAGCTAATCTCCCCCCCCTTGAGGGGGAGATGGCTGGCAAGCCAGAGGGGGGTGAGATGACGTTCGCTACCTCAATCTCGTTTCACACTCTAACCAGCGCAGCACTATCAAATTCCATCACCTTCACGCCGTCCTGATTATACGCGGATGAGTGCATGATCAGCATCGACCAGCCGGGACGGGAGGCAAGAGGACGGACGGCCTTGATGGTGCGCTTATAGGTGATGGTATCGCCGGCATAGACGGGCCTGAGCCATTTGAGGTTTTCGAAGCCGGGCGAAGGGCCGAAGACGGGGGGTGTTTCGTCGCGCGCCCTGGCCGTTTTCAGCGCTTCTCCCATGGATTGCACGTTGAGCTTCATCCAGACGGCGGTGGTGTGCCAGCCGGAGGCGCAGAGTGCGCCGAAATTGCTGTTCTTCGCGGCTTCGGGATCGGTGTGGAACGGCTGCGGGTCGTAAAGCGTGGCGAAGCGGATGATTTCGTCGGCGCTGAAGGTGTAGCTGCCGAGCGTCTGCTCGATACCGATCTGTTCTTCCAGCAGGCTCATCGTGGCGCTTCCTCTGCCTTGTGCTGCGGATCGCGTAGCAGGAACATGCCCATGTGCTGCGCCTCGCAGACACTTTCACCATTCTGATTGAACAATTCATGGTGCACGGTGACGAAGCCGAGATCGGGCTTCGATCGGGAAACGCGACGGTCGAGGACCTTCGTCCTGCCCGCAAGCGTGTCGCCCGCCAGAACCGGCCTCTTCCACTTGACGAAGTCGACGCCGGGCGCGCCCTGAGAGGTGGAGCCGGTGATATAGGCGTCGCACATCATGCGCATCAGCATGGAAACGGTGTGCCAGCCCGAGGCCGCGAGCCCGCCGAGAACGCTTGCCTTGCCCGCCGCCTCATCGAGATGGAAGGGCTGCGGGTCAAATTCGCGGGCGAAGGCGATGATCTCCTCCGCCGTCACGTCCTTCGGCCCCAGCGGAAATTCCAAGCCTATTGCGAGGTCCTCATAGGCATAATGGTGAAGCTTCATGTCCATATTCCGCCTCCTCCTCGAAGCTTTCCCCTAGCCGTCATTCTCGGGACAAGCCCGAGAATGACGGCAGGAGAAGGGGCTTTGTCCTTCTATGTTTCAACCATGAAAACTGCCTAATGCTGAATCAGGTATTGAACCTGAACAGCATCACGTCGCCATCCTGCACCACATATTCCTTGCCTTCGTCGCGGGCTTTGCCCGCTTCCTTGGCTGCCACTTCGCCGCCAAGGGCGACATAGTCATGGAAGGCGATGGTCTGGGCGCGGATGAAGCCGCGCTCGAAATCCGTGTGGATGACGCCCGCCGCCTGCGGTGCCTTGGAACCACGCTTCACCGTCCAGGCGCGTGTCTCCTTGGGGCCGGCGGTGAAGTAGGTGATGAGGTCGAGAAGCTTGTATCCGGCGCGGATCAGCCGATCGAGGCCGGGCTCCTCAAGGCCGATGGCATCGAGAAATTCCTTGCCTTCCTCGTCGGAAAGCTGCGCGACTTCCGCCTCGATGGCAGCCGAAATGACGACCGTCTCGGCGCCTTGCGCTTCGGCCATGGCAGCGACGGCCCTGGTATGCTCATTGCCCGCCACAGCGTTGCTTTCGGCGACGTTGCAGACATAGAGAACGGGTTTCGAGGTGAGCAGGTTCAGCTCCTGGAGGATAGGCAGGTCGTCAGGCGCGATATCCCTGAGCAACATGCGCACGGGCTTGCCGTCCTGCAGGAGTTCGAGCGCCTTTTCCATCATCGGCAGCACCGCCAATGCTTCCTTGTCCTTGCCGGTGGCGCGCTTGCGGATCTGCACGATGCGGCGCTCCAGGCTTTCGAGATCGGAGAGCATGAGTTCCGTTTCGACCGTCTCGGCATCGGAAACCGGATCGATGCGGCCCTCGACATGGGTGATGTCATCATCCTCGAAGCAGCGCAGCACATGAACGATGGCATCGACCTCGCGGATATTGGCGAGGAACTGGTTGCCGAGGCCTTCGCCCTTCGACGCGCCGCGCACGAGGCCGGCGATATCGACGAAGGAGATGCGGGTCGGGATGATGTTCTGCGACTTGGCGACGGCTGCGATTTCTTTCATGCGCGGATCGGGCACGGCGACTTCGCCGGTGTTGGGCTCGATGGTGCAGAAGGGGTAGTTCGCGGCTTGCGCCGCCGCCGTCTTGGTCAGCGCGTTGAAAAGCGTCGATTTCCCGACGTTCGGCAGGCCGACGATGCCGCATTTGAAACCCATGATATTCCGTCCTTATCCTTGTTTGGCCGCATGATCTTACCTGGAAGTCTGCAACTTTTTGCTGACGCCGACCTTCGGTTCGGGATCATGCTTTTGAATGCCCTTAAAGGGCGAATTTCAATCCTTTTTGCCGAGCAGCTTCTTCAGCATGTCGGCCATCGGTCCGCTGGCGGGGATATCGGCCGCGGGCTTGGGCGCGCGCGCCTGGCGTATATGGCTCTGGCCCTTTGCCGCGCCCGCCGGTTTTCCGGCTTCGCCCCTGTCCTCCTTGGCCTTGTCTTTCCCTTCTTTCGGCTCTTTCCTCGCGATCGACCGAGGATCACCGCCGCCCATCGCGAGCGATATGCGGTTCATGAAGCCGTTGTCGTCACCCTTCACCAGAAATCCCGCATTGTCCGCTATGCCAGCCAGAAGCGGCTCCAGCCATTCACTGTCGGCCTTGGCGAAATCGCCCAGCACATGGCCGTGCACCAGTTCCTTGACGCCGGGATGGCCGATGCCGAGCCGGATGCGGCGGTAATCCTTGCCGCAATGCGCATCGATCGACTTGATACCATTGTGTCCGCCCGCTCCGCCGCCGGTCTTGGCGCGGACCTTGCCGGCAGGCAGATCCAGTTCATCATAGATGACCACGAGATCGGAGGGGGAAAGCTTATAAAAACGCATGGCCTGGCCGACCGCCTGGCCGGAAAGGTTCATGAAGGTCTGCGGCTTGATGAGGAGCACCTTTTCGCCGTCGATGGTGCCGTCGGCGATTTCAGCCTGGAATTTTTTCTGCCAGGGAGAAAAGCGATGGCGGCGGTGTATCTCGTCCGCCGCCATGAAACCGATATTGTGCCGGTTTTTCGCATAGCGGGAGCCTGGATTGCCAAGTCCTGCGATAAGCAGCATGGAAACGGCTCCCGATATGCGGAAAGACGATTACTCGCCTTCCTTCTCTTCCGTCTCAGCTTCCTCCGTAGCCGCGCCTTCCTCGGATTTGAGGCCAGCGGGTGCGGCAATGGTCGCGATGGTGAAGTCGCGGTCCTGAATGACCGACGTGACACCCTTCGGCAGGCTGATCGCGGAAATATGGATGGAATCGCCGAGTTGCTTGCCGGTCAGGTCGATCTCGATGAAATCGGGAATCGCATTGGCAGGCGCGGTGAACTCGATCTCGTGACGAACGATGTTGAGAACGCCGCCGCGCTTGATGCCGGGAGCCGCTTCCTCATTCGTGAAGTGAACGGGAATGTTGACCTGAACGACCGACTTCTCCGAAACGCGCAGGAAGTCGACATGAACCGGGTAATCACGAACCGGATCAAGCTGATAGTCCTTCGGCAGGACCTGGATCTTCTTGCCGTCGACGTCGATCGTCGCGACGGTCGTCCTGAAACCGCCGCTGTGGATCTTGAGGAAGAGTTCCTTGTAGGGCAAGGCGATCGAGATGGGGGGCTGCTTGTCGCCATAGATGACTGCAGGCACTTTACCGTTGCGCCGAAGTTGCCGGGCGGACCCCTTACCGACCCGTTCGCGCGCCTCGGCCTTGAGCTCGTATTGTTCGCTCATGGCATTTCCTTTCGAGGTTCTAATCTGGAGTGTTCTCCTGTCCGGCTGGCCGGGGCAGAAAAACATGAAGCGGCCGATTTGCCGTTCGACGCACGAACGAAAGGCCGCCCCATTCCGTGTTGCCTCCAAGGGTGTCTACACGGATGGCGGCTCTATAACGGAAAGGCCGCAAATGTGCAAGTTCGCAGGGCGTTCGGTTGCGTCTCGGTTCGAATTCCGGCTGGCGACCCGTTGCGGAAGTTTATGTGGGATGCCAGTTTCGTGGCGACGTCAACACTAACAGGGTTTAAGTGGGCAGGGATGCGGGGAACAGATGGTTACGGTGAAAACGCAAAGACGCTTGCCGAACAGTATGAAAGCATAAAATTCTCCGACGTTCACCGTGACGTCCTTCACCTGTTTCCCGACAATCCAAGTCGCATCCTCGATATCGGAGCAGGGTCGGGGCGTGACGCAGCGGCGCTTTCGGCAAAGGGTCACAAAGTTGTCGCTGTGGAACCCACGGCGGAGCTTCGCGGTGAGGGGCTACGCCTTCATGCCGGGAAGGCAATTGAGTGGGTCGACGACACTTTGCCGGACCTCTCGGTCGTGAGAAATCAAGGTGCACGCTACGATGTTATCATGCTCACGGCGGTGTGGATGCATCTGGAGGAAGCCGAACGCAGCATCGCTATGCGGCATCTTGCGAATCTCATGGAACGCGAAGGCAGGATCATCATGTCTTTGCGACACGGACCTGTACCGGCAAGGCGGAAGATGTTTGATGTCTCGACAGCCGAGACCATTGCGCTCGCGGCAGCGGTTGGCCTCCGTTGCATTCACCAGAACGAACGTGACGACATGCTCGGTAGGAGCGAGGTAAAGTGGAGCTTCGTTTGTCTCGAACCGAACCATTCTTGAAACGGGCGTCACAGCGATTGCTGTTACGATTGCAAGGTTCGCTTTCCACCCACAGCCGAAAAATCAAACTGAGACACTATCGGCGTTTTCCGTCCTTACCGGTCATGGATCCCCTCTTGCGCAGTCCTGCGGTACTTGTTGTGGGTTTCGCGACAAGACAGGCGCGCTGGCGGGTTTGGAGTGCTAAAGGGATGGCGGGCTTGCGTCGGCACTGTTTTGGTCCGCGCCGCCGCCATCGATTCGAACAGCAATTCAGGAGGCAGGATGAAGGTCGGCATCGACATGGGAGCCACGTCCGGCGGGACCGCGGCCATGCTCGATCTGGAGGAATTGCTCGCGACGCGCCTGCTGGTGCAGGGCAATTCGGGTTCGGGAAAGTCGCATCTTCTTCGCCGCCTGCTCGAACAGAGCGCCCCCTGGGTGCAGCAATGCATCATCGATCCGGAAGGCGATTTCGTCACGCTTGCAGATAGCTTTGGCCATGTCGTGGTCGATGCCGCGCGCACCGAGGCCGAGCTGACGCGGATCGCCGCGCGTATCCGGCAGCATCGCGTTTCGGTCATTCTCAATCTGGAAGGGCTCGATGTCGAACAGCAGATGCGCTGTGCCGCGGCCTTCCTCGGTGGCATGTTCGATGCCGACCGCGATTTCTGGTATCCGATGCTGGTCGTCGTCGACGAGGCGCAGCTTTTCGCTCCCGCCGTTGGCGGCGAGGTGGCTGACGAGGCGCGCAAGCTGTCGCTCGGCGCCATGACCAATCTGATGTGCCGCGGCCGCAAGCGCGGGCTTGCCGGCGTCATCGCCACGCAACGGCTGGCGAAGCTCGCCAAGAACGTGGCGGCCGAGGCCTCGAACTTCCTGATGGGTCGGACATTCCTCGATATCGACATGGCGCGCGCCGCCGATCTACTCGGCATGGAACGGCGGCAGGCGGAGATGTTCCGCGATCTGGCGCGCGGCCATTTCGTGGCGCTCGGGCCGGCGCTGTCACGGCGGCCGCTGCCGATCAAGATCGGCACGGTGGAAACCTCCGCCCGGTCGGGCAGCCCCAAGCTGATGCCGCTGCCGGATGCGCCTGAAGATGCGCGCGAACTCATCTTCACGCCGAGCCCCGGCGAGATACGCCCCATCGCAAGGCGTGCGCCCGTCGCGCCGCCGCCGCGCCCGACCGCCGAGATCCTGGCCCAGCTCACCAAGGCCAAGCCGGAGCCCGAAGCGCCGGTGGAACCACTTTTCCCGGGCATTGCCGATGCCGAGCGCGAGAACCGCATCGATAAGGTGATGCGCGAGATCATCGACGATCCCGAAGCCTCGTTCCGCTCCGTCGCCGTGCTCTATCAGGATTTTCTCGTCCGTTGCCGCATCCACCGCGTATCGGGAGAGCCCCTGGCCTTGCCCGCCTTCCGCCGCAGGCTGGCGCTGGCGCAGACCAATCTTGACGGTGAAACCGCCTCGGGCCAGGCCTGGCAGCAGGCGCTGAACCTTTCGGAAAGCCTGACCGACGATGTGCAGGGTGTGTTCCTGATCGTCGCGCAGGCGGCCGTCACGGGCGCGCCTTGCCCGTCGGATGCGGTGCTGGCGCGTGCCTATGGCACGCACTCGACCAGCCGGGCGCGGCGGCTTTTGACCTATTTCGAGGAGAGGGGGCTTTTGGTGGTTCGCACCGACTTCACGGGAAAACGCGTCGTCGCCTTTCCCGATCTTGGCTGCGAGACGGGACCGGGCGATCCCAATGCGCCTGATGAGGCGTCAGAAGAACGGTCTGCTGCGGAATAAATGTTTCTCCCCTTCCTTCTCCCCTTGTGGGAGAAGGTGCCTGAACGAAGTGAAGGCGGATGAGGGGTGGTGAGTAAGCCGCCTCGATGGCGGCTCGGCGAGCGGGAATGCGCGCATCGACCCCTCATCCGACCTCGCTCACGCTCGGCCACCTTCTCCCACAAGGGGAGAAGGAAGGGGGAACCGCTTCAGTCGAAGAGGCTGGAGACGGACTCTTCGGAAGCTGTGCGCGAGATTGCTTCGCCGATCAGGTCGGCAATCGGCAGGACGCGGATATTATGGGCCGAGGTGATGGCGGCGGTGGGCTGGATGGAATCGGTGATCACCAGTTCCTTCAGCTTGGAAGCGGCGATGCGCGCGACGGCCCCGCCGGAAAGCACGCCATGGGTGATATAGGCGGTAACGCTCTTCGCACCCTTGGCCAGCAGCGCCTCGGCGGCGTTACAGAGTGTGCCGCCGGAATCGACGATATCATCGAATAGCAGGCAATCCTTGCCTGTCACGTCGCCGATGACGTTCATGACTTCCGATTCGCCAGGGCGTTCGCGGCGCTTGTCGACGATGGCGAGTTGCGCGTCGATGCGCTTTGCCAGCGAGCGGGCGCGCACCACACCGCCGACATCAGGCGAAACGACCATGACATTGGAGGTGCTGTAATGCGCCTTCACATCACGTGCGATGACCGGAACCGCATAGAGATTGTCGGTCGGAATATCGAAGAAGCCCTGGATCTGGCCGGCATGGAGATCAAGGGTCAGGACGCGGTTGGCGCCGGCCTCGGTGATGAGATTGGCGACCAGCTTGGCCGAAATCGGCGTGCGGGGGCCGGGCTTGCGGTCCTGCCGGGCATAACCGAAATAGGGCAGGACGGCGGTGATGCGGCGGGCGGAGGAACGTCGGAACGCATCGATCATGATGAGCAGTTCCATCAGATGATCGTTTGCCGGGTAAGACGTGGACTGGAGGACGAACACATCCTCGCCGCGGACATTTTCCTGAATCTCGACGAAAATCTCCTGATCGGCAAAGCGTCTGACACTGGCTTTGCCGAGTGGGATGTTCAGATATTTTGCAACGGATTCAGCCAGCACACGATTGGAGTTGCCCGCGAAAAGTTTCATGCTTCATCTGCCCCTGGCGCTGGTCGAGCCTTATGGATGAGCGGCCTTTTACCGCGACTCTCGCACAATGCAAGCGCGCAATCACGATATGTGGCTAACAATCACTGAAAAATTTTCGGGCTCCAGTAACGGAAACCGAGGTCGTGAGGCGGCATTATCTTCTTGGTTTCAGAGGTTTATGCTGCTTTCCTACTATCGGTCTGGCACGCAACGCCTATGTGGCTCATGCGCGGTTTGCCGCAAGCCAGGCTGCGTATTCCTGCATGGTGCGGGCGGCGATCGCTTCCATCGCCGAGGCGGGAACCACGCTCCAGGGTTCCTGCAGTGCGCTGCCTGCGACCTTTTCCTGGCCCTGGATGCGGTGCAGGCGGTTGCCTGAGGGATCGAGGATGTCCCAGACATAGACGATCGTCGTCTGGGCACCTTCTGGAAGTGCCGAAAAATAGCCCTTCATGACGTAGGCCTGGCCGGTTTCGCTGGCGCCGGCAAGCATCACGCCGCTGGCTTTCGCATCGGCGGCCAACCGGCGCGACAGCGGCGTGACGACGCTGACAGGGGCGCCGACGATGGGGGCGATCTGCAGCTTGTCGAGGCGCAGCGTTCCGGCAGTCTGGGATGCCATGCCTGGTTGGGTCGTCGATGGCTGGTTGGTGGTCAGTCCCGCCGCCTGGCCGGTTGACGCCGCGGCTGCAGCCGTACCACTGGAATTCGGCACGGACAGTGTTGCTTCGGTGCTGTTGCAGCCGGCAAGCGCTCCGACGAACAGCAGAACAATCGAAGTGATCTGTTTTTTCATTTTTCGGCTGCTTGCTCCAGAAGCTGCGGCGATCCCCGCTGATCTCCAACCTATACTATTGCCAACTTATAAGGATTTCGATTCACTTGACAATCAAGTCGAGAGAATGACGGGAAAGCGGCTCGGCCGCGCCGCTTGTGGTCAGATAGGTGCGCCCCAGCGTCATCGCGGTTTCGCTGTCTGAATCCATGATGATCATATGGGCAAAGAGCGTCATGTCAGGCTCGATACGCTCCGGATTGCCGGAATAGAACATCTGCGGGTCCATCCATGACGGCGTGAAGCGTGCGCCGACCGAATAGCCGCAGGCGTTCAGCCTGTGCCGGGTCAAATCATGGGCTTCCATCGCCTTGGCATGGGCATCGAACACATCGCCGAAGGTGCAGGCGGGGGTCATCGCCGCTTCGACGGCTTCGAGCGCCTCGCGGGCGGCGTCATAAAGCTCCATGTGACGCTTGGACGGCTTTCCGGTCAGGATCGTGCGCATCATGGGCGCGTGATAGTGCCTATAGACGCCCGACCATTCGAGCGTCAGCTGATCGTTCTTCGTCAGCTTGCGCCGGCCGGATTTATAGCGGCAAAGCAGGGCGTCAGGGCCCGAGCCGATGATGAATTCATTGGCGGGAAAATCGCCGTCGCCGCGGAAGTTCGCGCTCATCATGTCGGCCAGGATATCGGCTTCACTGGCACCTGCCTTGGTGATCTTCAAAGCAGCGTCGAGCGCATCGTCACTCAAGCCGGCTGCCTTGCGGGCAAAGGCGATTTCCGCCGGGCTCTTGAGAAGCCGCAGCCGGTCGACGAGGCCGGATGCATCCATCAGCTTGCCGAAGGAAGTCAGTTGCTCATCAAGCAGGCGACCGTTGGCAGCGGTCAGCCCATGGGTCTGATATTCGATGCCGATGCGGCAGCCGAGCAGGTCCATCTCGTTGAGGATATTGCGCAGGTCGATCGCCGGATTGGCGTTCTCCCTGTCGGTCCACAGCACGATATTCTCGATATTGGAGGTCTGGCGCGCCTGCCGCAGATCCGCCGAGCGGGTCATGAGCAGCATCGAACCGTCGGCCTTGACGACCAGGCACTGGAAAAAGCAGAAGCCGAACGTGTCGTAGCCGGTCAACCAGTACATGCTCTCCTGCGAAAACAGGAGCAGCGCGTCGAGTTTTTCTTCCGCCATTTTCAGGACCAGGCGGTCGTGGCGTGCGGTATATTCTTCCGGCTCGAAATGAAGGGCCATTAGTCTACTCCACGATGGCTATGGCTGAAATCTGGCGCCCATAATCCGCTTCGTTGCGGTGGGTGGTGCGCCGATAGGAAAAGAATTGCGCTTCGTCGGCATAAGTACATTTCTTGAGCGCATCGGCATTTACGCCTGATGCTTTCAACCTGTCGAGGATGAAGCTCCACAGGTCGAACATTTTATAGTTCTCCTGCCGGGACGGGCTGAAATAATGGGCATAGGAGGCATTCTTCGCAATGAATTCGGCGAAAAATTCCGGGCCGACCTCATAATTCTCCGGTCCGATCGTCGGTCCGAGCACGGCGACGATGCGCGAGCGATCCGCGCCGAGCGCGATCATGGCTTCCACCGTATTCTCGAGGATGCCCCCGATCGCGCCGCGCCAGCCGGCATGCGCCGAACCGATGACACGGGCCTCGATGTCGGCGAAGAGCACCGGTCCGCAATCGGCGCTGAGCGCGCCGAGCGCGATGCCCGGCGTGTTGGTGACCATGGCGTCCGCCTTCGGCCTTTCGCCGTCGAAGCGGCCGGTAACGGTGATGACGTCGGGGGAATGCACCTGATGGACGGTCAGGAGATTCTCCGGCTTCACGCCAAGGCTATGGGCCACCCTGCGGCGATTCTCCGCAACGTTTTTCGGTTCGTCATGGGAGCCGGCGCCGACATTGAGGCCGTGATAAATTCCTTGGGAGACGCCGCCCTGGCGTGTGAAGAAGCCATGCACAATGTATTTGCCGTCTCCGGTTTCGAGCAGCGGCGAGCGTATCGGGGCGGGGCGGTCGATTGTCGGCATCGGCGGGGTTCCTCAAGGCGCGGGATGGTGAGGGAGGGGGGAAGGGAAGTCAATCGCTGCATTTCGGAGGGCGAATTCTACTCCGATTGCCGGTCGAACGGAAAGATGCGGCTCTGGTGATCGCTGACGCAGAGCACCTTGAAGAGCGTCCCCATCTGGTCGGGGCCGGCGAGGCGTTCGACATCATGCCTTATCTGCTCGCGATAGGTTTCATCCTTGTTCGCGCCAAGTTGTCTGGCGCGGTCGAGCAGCCCCATGGCGATCAGGAAATCGCCCTGCGTCATCGTGCCTGTCCGGCAGGCGAGGGCGCGCGCCGTCTCGGCCAGTGCGGCGAAATCCACATGGCTGGTCAGGTCGGCTTGGCCGGGTCTTTCGAACACGCCCTGCGGCTTGTGCTTTGAAACCGCCTGCAGCGTGTCGCCGAAGCCGGCTTCGAGATGACCATAGTCGATGAGAAGGGCGGCCCCCCGGCCGGCGCCGATGCGCTCAGCGATCTGCTGCATCAATGCGGTGCGGACGGGCGCTGCCTCGAAGATCGCGCCGTCGGGTGCCTGCATGTGACCATCGGGCAGAAGTGCGGCATCGATCGAGCCGGCGCCTGCTGTGAAGCCCAGGCCCGTACCCTCATCCGTTGACACTGTTGTGACGAGGCGTTCGACGAAGCGATCATTGATCTTGACGAACTGGCGGATCGGCAGCGCATCGAAAAGCTCATTGGCGACGAGGATCAGCGGCCCTTCGGGGATATCCTCGATGTGTTGATGCCAACTGATAGACGGCGCAGCACCGCTCAATTTTTGCTGCTGGATTTCGGTGAGGCGCGGGCTGGTCTCGACCATGGCGATGCGGACGGAGCGGAGGAAGGCCGGGGCAATTCGTGCCAGGGTGCGCAGCATATCCGCCATCAGCGTGCCGCGTCCGGGGCCGATTTCGCAAAGCACTGCATTCTGCGGCTGGCCGAGCGCAGCCCAAGCGCCGACGCACCAGACGCCGATCAACTCGCCGAACATCTGGCTCACCTCCGGCGCGGTGATGAAATCGCCATCGCGCCCGAAAGGCTCGCGCGTCGTGTAATAGCCTGCCTCGCGGTCGCCGAGGCAGGCCGTCATATATTCGGCGACGCTGATCGGTCCTGCCGCCTCGACCAGCCTGACAAGGCGCTGTTTCAGGGCCGTCATCGCGACATCATCAAGCCAGGGTGCGGCGTGCGGCATTCTTGGCGCGCAGCACCGCCCAAAGGCCGATCAGCACCATCGGCAGGGAAAGCACCATGCCCATGGTCAGCCAGCCACCGAAGAGATAGCCGAGTTGCGGGTCCGGCTCGCGGAAGAATTCCACGATGATCCGGCTGAGGCCGTAGCCGGCGACGAAGATGCCGCTGATATAGCCTGATACCTTGAGCTTGAGGCTCTTATGGATGAGCAGCCACAGAACCGTGAAAAGCACGAGACCTTCCAGCGCCGCCTCATATAATTGGCTGGGATGGCGCGGCAGCGGGCCGCCATTGGGGAAATAGAAGGCCCATGGGACGTCGGTAACACGGCCCCACAGTTCGGAATTGATGAAATTGGCGATGCGCACCAGTCCGAGCCCGACGGGAACGCCCGCCGCGACGGTGTCGAACATGCTCCACACGCCGATGCCGCGCGAGCGGGCAAAGAGGAACATGGCGAGCGTGGTGCCGAGAATGCCGCCGTGAAACGACATGCCGCCATCCCACACCGCAACAATGGCAAGGGGATTGGCGAGATAATAGCTCAAATTATAGAAGAGCACGTAGCCGATGCGGCCGCCAAGGACGACGCCGAGAGCAGCCCAGACCACGAAATCGTCGAGCATATCCGGTTTCATCGGCGGCTGGTCGCCTGCCCAAAGACGCGGGGTTGAGAGAAGGCGCTTGCCGTACCACCAGGCAAAGAGGATGCCGACGACATAGCCGAGACCATACCAATGCACCGCCAGCGGGCCGATCGAGAAGATCACCGGATCGATGTCGGGAAAGGCGAGGGCGGACAGCGGCAGAAGCGGCTCGATCATGGGTCTCTCCGAAAATTGCGCGGACCATGCAAGACGATCCCGCGCCGGTCAAGTATCGTGTCAGGCCATCATGTCAGGCAGCTCTTAGGTGCATGAATTCATCACGATTTCAATCCGGTGCTTGCATCGCATAATATGGAGGCTTATTTCACACACAGCGCCGTGCGACCTTTAGGGCGCTCAATAGAGGTGACTTGCCATGACCAACGGAACGAACCGGGTGCTCGATGAACTCGCCAAACTTGTGACGGATGCGGCCGGAGCGGCTCAGGGCGTCCGGCGCGAAGTGGAAACCGCCATGCGCGCACAGGTCGAGCGAATCCTCAATTCCATGGATGTCGTGCAGCGCGAGGATTTCGAGGCCGTGCGCGAAATGGCCGTGAAGGCACGCACCGAGAACAGTGCACTCATCACGCGGATCGAAGCGCTCGAAGCGCGTCTTGCTAAAATCGAGCGGCAATCCGCGCCCAAATCGACGAAATCGCCTTCTGCTTCGTCAAAATCCAGAGATAATTCCTAAAATTTTATCAACAGGCTCCGGACAGTAAAAACCCTTGTCTTAGAGTCAGTTACAGGTGCCGCGTGAATCTGCGCGACAGGCTCTGTCCACATGCTTTCGCGCCTCTTTTCGAAAAGGGGGTAGCGCTGTGACTCAGCATCAATAGACTGAAAACACTACATGATTCGAAACCGGGTCATGTGGTGACGGCGCGGGGGGTGTTAGCGGGTCAAGTGCCTTACAGGCCGTTCTCCAGTATCAGTATGTGTTTGCGTGTGCTTTCAGGCGGGCGTGTGGTGCGCTCGTCAAGATTTCGAGTATGACCTCTTTGTGAAGGTCTGCTCCAGATACAGGAAATGGTTATGAGCCTTCTTGAGCTTGAAATCGCTCGCGATGCGCATCCCGTGGATGTCATCGAGCAGGTCGCGCATTCAAACGACTGGTCGTTCGAGCGTACAGGCGACGATGAAATTGCCATGTCGGTGGCGGGATTGTGGACAGATTATCACGTTTCCTTCTCGTGGATGGAAGATTTCGAGGCGCTCCATCTGGCCTGCGCGTTCGATATCAAAGTGGTTGAGCCACGCGTCAACGAAGTCATGCGGCTTCTCTCGCTGATCAACGAGCAATTGCTGATGGGACATTTCGACCTCTGGCAGCAAGAAGGCGCGGTCATGTTCCGCCAGTCGCTGCTTCTGGCCGGTGGCGCCGAGCCGACGAGCCGGCAGGTGGAAGTGCTTCTGGCGAGTGCGCTCGATGCCTGCGAATGCTATTTCCAGGCGTTCCAGTTCGTCGTCTGGTCGGGTGTTTCGGCGCGCGAGGCGCTGGATAGCGTCCTGTTCGAAACCGTTGGCCACGCCTGACGCGCGGCCACGTAATCCTTTCGGGATATAGAGGAATGAGCAAGCCTGATACGATCAGCTGGGACGATTTCGAGAAGGTGGATATACGCTGCGGCACGATCATCGAAGCCGCACCCTTCCCGGAAGCGCGCAAGCCGGCCATCAAGCTGAAGATCGATTTCGGTGAGGAGATCGGGATCCGCAAATCCTCGGCCCAGATCACCAAGCACTATACGCTTGAGCAATTGGTCGGCTACCAGGTGCTGGCGGTGGTCAATTTCCCGCCGCGCCAGATCGGCCCGTTCATGTCCGAAGTGCTGACGCTCGGCCTGCCGGACGATGAGGGCGCGGTCGTGCTTGCATCCGTCGATAAGCCGGTGCCGAACGGCGGCAAGCTGTTTTAGAACGTTTATGTGCTTGGCCTTGAGATCATCATACTGTTAACGCGGTGGAGAGGCCGAGGCATGGATTCCTGTGATTGTCACAGGAATCCTCGGCGTTACCGTTGATGCTACGATGAAAATATAGCGTCGTCGGACAGGCTGCGTCAGCTATCCCAAGCCTCAGGCCGGTATTCTCACCATGGCGCGCAGGCCGCCCAGCGGGCTGTCGTGGAGCGTGATGTCGCCGCCGTGGCTGCGGGCGATGTCGCGGGCGATGGCGAGGCCGAGGCCGGTGCCGCCCGCGTCCTGGTTGCGCGCCTCGTCGAGCCTGACGAACGGCTTGAAGACATCCTCGCGTTTTTCAGCGGGAATGCCGCTCCCGTCATCATCGACCGTGACGGTCAGCCCGGCTGCGCTGTGGATTGCCGTCACCTCCACCGTCTGCGCATGGCGGAAGGCGTTGGCGACGAGATTGCTGATCAGGCGGGCGAAAGCGTTGGGGCGGACCTGCACGATGCTGTCGCCTTCTATCCGCGAGGTGAAATCGCGTTGGCGAAGTTTCGCCTCCTCATCCAGCTTGTCGAAAAGGCGGGCGAGATCGAAGGTTCCCTGCTCCTCGGAGGCTTCGCCGCGGGCAAAGGCCAGATAACCCTCCAGCATGGTCTGCATGTCGGCGATATCCTGGTTGAGCGGCTCGGCATCGATCTTGGAGCCGGCAAGCGCCAATTGCAGCTTGAAGCGGGTCAATATGGTGCGCAGATCGTGGCTGACGCCGCTCAACATTGCCGTGCGCTGCTCGATCTGGCGCTCGATGCGTTCGCGCATCTGGATGAAGGCCAGGCCGGCGCGGCGAACCTCCTCGGCGCCGCGCGGGCGAAAGCCCTGCGGCATCGGCTGCCCCTTGCCGAAGCTTTCGGCGGCTTGGGAGAGTTGCTGGATCGGCTTGATCTGATTGCGCAGGAACAGGATGGCGATAGTGAGCAGCACCAGCGCGGTTCCGACCATCCAGATCAGGAAGATCAGCGTGTTGGAGGCATAGGCTTGGCTGCGCCGGGCAAAGACGCGCAGCACCTTGTCTTCGAGCTGGACGCGGATTTCGATCAGATCGGAATCGCCGACGGTATCGATCCAGAATGGCCGGTTGATCTGGCGCGTGATCTCCTCGCTCAGAAAATAATCGAGGATGGAGAAGAACGGCTTGGGACCGGGCGGGGGCAGGGGATCGGGCGGCAGGATGGATATGTTGAGCGCCAGGCGCTGCTGGGCGATGCGGATGATGTTTTCATATCCCGGATCCTGCGGGTAGGTCTCGAGAATGTCGATGATGGCGGAGATATCCCGCACGACCGCCGTCGAGAGGCGCTCGGTGACCATCTGCCAGTGGCGCTCCATGAAGACGAAGGCGATGACCGACTGCAGCAGCACCATGGGCGCGATGATGATGATGAGCGAGCGGGCATAAAGCCGCTTCGGCATCTTGCGCGCCAGCCATCTGGCAAATTGCGTCCAGAGCGATTTCATATGGAGCAATTCATTTTTAGAAATGCTGGCGGGACAGAGGGGGCGCCTCGCGATTCCATCGAAACAGGAACCGCTCCAAAATCCCGGCTAGCCCCAATGGATGCGAAATGTCTCATTCGATACTGAGCTTGTATCCGATGCCGCGCACGGTCTGAAGCCAGATTGGATTTGCCGGGTCCTGCTCGATCTTGCGGCGCAGCCGGTTGATCTGCACGTCGATGGTGCGCTCGCCCACTTCGCCTTCCTGTCCTGTCAGTTCGTGACGCGGTACGGTCTCGCCCGCCCGCTTGGCGAAGATCGCCATGATGTCCTGTTCGCGATCCGTCAGCTTGATGTTTTCGCCCGCCTTCTTCAGCTCCTTGCGCGGAATGAAGAAGGTGTAGGGACCGAAGACCACCTGCTCGATTTTCGGCTGCAGCGGCGGCGCGCCGCGCCGAAGAATATTGTTGATCCGCAGGATCAACTCGCGCGGATCGAAAGGCTTGGGCAGGTAATCGTCCGCGCCCGCTTCCAGACCGTCGATCCTGCTGTCGGTCTCCGAAAGGGCGGTCAGCATCAGGATAGGCACCTCTTTCTGCTCGCGCAGCGATTTCGTCAGCGAAACGCCGCTCTCTCCGGGCATCATGATGTCGACGATCAGCAGGTCGAAATCGATACCTTCCAGCTTGCGCCGTGCCTCCGCCGCATTCGCCGCCACGGTGACGCGGAAGCCGCTGCCGGTGAGATATTGCGACAGAAGGCTGCGGATACGGGTATCATCATCGACAACGAGAAGATGCGGTGCGTCGTCGGTAACCAGTTTTTCTTCGATGACCATGTCGGCATCCTTTGTCTTCATCATCTCGCCACCTGCTTTCTTCACGAATTCTAACCTGCTGCGGGCAAACTGTCGATCTGCACGCGCTGGTCGGGATTGACCATCGCTTTGAGGAAGTGTTCGATCGCCGCGCGGTTGTCGGGGCCGCTTTCCTGCAGCGCCCGGGCGATACGGCGGGACTGTGGCAGGGCGAGGGCAAGCGCCAGCTCGCGCCCCTTTGCGGTGGGATAAAGTTCCCTTTGGCGGCGGTCGCGCGGGCCTGTCACCTGCACGACGTGCTCCGTGTCGATCAGCTGCTTGAGAACGCGGGCAAGGCTCTGCTTGGTGATCTTCAGCACATCCAGGAGTTCGGCGACCGTCATGCCCGGTTTTCGGTTGATGAAATAGAGAACACGATGGTGCGCCCGTCCGAAATCGATCTTTTCCAGGATCAGGTCCGGATCGGCGGTGAAGTCCCGATAGGCAAAGAACAGGAGCTCGATAATGTTGAGATCCGCGGCGTCCTCGTTGGAAAGGGCCTCGGTGATATAGGATGCGTCCCTGGTGCGCTTCACTTTACGGGCTCCGGTCATCTGAAAAGATATGTCAGCTTTATTGACTTAATTTAGGCGCGCTGATAATTTTCGCTAAGCTGTTGGCCATATTTTGAATGAAACGTAAAGTTAGTACGGCTTTTCAAGACATAATCCCTCTCTGAATTGCGTATATAATCATTTTTGTCCAATAGTCTGCCGTCTGGTAACCGGGAACGGGCGGCACCGCACAAGACCCGGAAATTTTTTAACCGCATGATCTTATCGCAAAAGTCTGCAACTTTTCCGGATCATGCTTGGGGAATGAAAACGCCTGGAGGTTAACATGGCATCCGTTCCGTTCGATCAGCTTCAAGGTACCATCTGGATGAATGGCGAGTTCCTTCGCTGGGCGGATGCGAAGGTGCATGTGTTGAGCCATGGTCTGCACTACGCCAGCGCCGTGTTCGAAGGCGAGCGCGCCTATGGCGGTGAGATATTCAAGCTCAACGAGCATACCGAGCGCCTGCACGAATCCGCCCATATCCTCGGCTTCGATATTCCCTATTCCGTCGCCGAGATCAACGAGGCATCCCGCCAGCTTCTGGCCAAGCAGGGTTTCGAGGATGCCTATGTCCGCCCGATCGCCTGGCGCGGCAGTGAATCGATGGGCGTGTCGGCACAGAACAACCGGATCAATCTCGCCATCTCCATCTGGCAGTGGCCAAGCTATTTCGATCCGGCGCAGAAGCTGAAGGGCATCCGCCTCGATATCGCGGAATATCGCCGTCCAGACCCGAAAACCGCGCCCTCGAAATCGAAGGCCGCAGGTCTCTATATGATCTGCACGCTCTCCAAGCATGCGGCAGAGGCCAAGGGTTACGCCGATGCGATGATGCTCGACTGGCGTGGCCAGGTGGCCGAGGCGACCGGCGCGAACATCTTCTTCGTCAAGGACGGCGTCATCCACACGCCTCTCGCCGACTGCTTCCTCGACGGCATCACGCGCCGCACGGTCATCGACCTGGCCAGGCGCCGTGGCTACGAAGTGGTGGAGCGGGTCATCATGCCGGAGGAGCTTGAAGATTTCGAGCAATGCTTCCTCACCGGCACGGCGGCGGAAGTCACTCCAGTTGCCGAAATCGGGCCATATCGGTTCACCGTCGGCGATGTCGCCACCAACCTGATGCACGATTATATGGCTGAAGTTCAACCAAAACGGGCCGCAGCAGAATAATCTGTTAAGTTTTAAACAAGAAATGCGGCAGTTTCCGTCGCATTTTTCTTTTTGAACTGCGATCCGGTTTGACTTTGCCGGTAAACCGTCCAACATCACCTTGCCGGAGATTCTGCTTTGGCGAGAAACACTTTGACGGGGTGACAA
Organism: Phyllobacterium phragmitis; assembly: GCF_002980495.1. GTDB lineage: Bacteria > Pseudomonadota > Alphaproteobacteria > Rhizobiales > Rhizobiaceae > Paramesorhizobium > Paramesorhizobium phragmitis. The sequence continues at coordinate 255,237 of NZ_PVBR01000002.1, read as the reverse complement.
TTATGGAAGCTCTTCTTCCTATCATCATTCAGCTGGTTTCGGGTGCTGTCGGCGGCAATATTGCCGGCGCAGCCAAGAACCTCAGTCTCGGTACTGCTGGAAATACAGTAGCAGGCGGCATCGGCGGCGTCGTGCTCAGCCAGCTTCTACCGCTTCTGACCAATGGCAGCCTTGATTCCGCGCTCAGCGGCGTTGTCGGCCACATTGCCGGCGGCGGTATCGGCGGACTGGTGCTGACCGCTGTTGTCGGGCTGATCAAGAACGCTGTTGCCAGCAAGGCTTGAGCGAGACTGTATGGGCATCTCGGAATAAGGCCTGATATCGGCCTTCCGGCTGCCCATGCGAGAATGCTGGGATGGGAAATTGATCGTTCGCGTTGCGGCCGATCAAAAGGGGAATTGCCACACTCTACGGTTTACGGGCGGTCTTCGACCGCCCGTTTTCCGTTCTGCTTCCGTCCGAAGGCGAAAGATACTAAAACCATTCAAAACCCCGTTTCTTTTCCTACCGGAGGCAGTCCATGGGTCAACTGAAAGCACTGATCATTCCCGTCACGCTGTTCCAGCAGAACTGTACGATTCTGTTCGATGACGAGGACAAGACGGGTGTGGTCATCGATCCGGGAGGTGATGTGGACCAGATCCTGGAAGCGGTGCGTTCCAACGGGATCACAATCGAGGCCATCTGGCTCACCCATGGCCATATCGATCATGCAGGCGGCGCGCTCGATCTCAAGGATGCGCTCGGCGTCGAGATCATCGGCTCGCATGAGGCCGACAAATTCCTCCTCGATAATCTCGAGCTGGTCGCGCAGAAATACGGGATCAGCGGCGGCGTCCGCAATGTAACGCCGGACCGCTGGCTTCAGGACGGGGACAGGGTTTCCTTCGGCAGCCATGTATTCGAGGTGCTGCATTGTCCGGGCCACGCGCCGGGTCATGTCATCTATTTCAACCGGGATGCGAAATTCGCCCATGTAGGCGATGTGTTGTTCCACGGTTCGATCGGGCGCACCGATCTGCCTGGCGGCGATCACGCGGCACTGCTCCGCTCGATCAGGGAAAAGCTCCTGCCACTCGGCGACGACATAGGCTTCATCTGCGGCCATGGGCCAGGCGGACGTTTCGGCGAGGAGCGGCGGACAAATCCGTTTTTGATAGGGGAATAGAGAGTAAGGGAATAAGTGAATAGGGGAGTAAGGCAGAAAATAAGGGCAGAAATGGCCGAAGAATCGGCTTCATTCCCTTACTCCCTTACTCCCTTACTCCCTTACTCCCTTACTCCCTTACTCCCTTAGTAGTGATCAGTTGGCGGTGCAGAAATGGTCCGCACCGTCATAACCGCGATAGGTGCCCGTCTGCGGGTTGAACGAGCGGTAACGGTCGGCGCAATAGCGGTACCATTCGCGCGTCCACGGCTCGAAGCCGCCGGAGCGCTGATAGGTCACGACACGGCGCGGAGCGGCCGGATAGTAACCGCCATTATAGGCCGGGCGCGGTTGATAGATGACGCGCGGCTCTTCGACGTAGCGCGGCTGCGACAGCGCGCTGCCGATCAGGGCGCCGGCGGCGAGGCCGATGGCACCGGCTGCGAGCGCATCCCCGCTACGATTGCGATGACGGTAATGCGGACGGTCCCACCCGTGGCGATGGTGGCCCCAGCCGCCGCGATGGCCCCAGTCGCCGGCGGACGCTGTGGTCATCGATATGGGGGCTATCACGGCTGCCACCGACGCAGTTGCCAGAATTGCTGCCTTAACAATGCGGTTCATTTTTTGCCTCCTTCAGAAGCATGGATATTCCGGCTGGACAGTATTTCGATACCAACCTGATTGCAGGTCTATCCAAAACCGTATGAACGCAAGCTGAACGGTCAACACGGTATAATTATGGCCTGAATCGGTATGGAGAAATCGAAGTGGGATAACAAAAAACCCCGGCTCGGAGGCCGGGGTTCGTTCCGGTTCGACCGGGAACGAAAGGTCAGTCAGCGACCGAAATATTCACAGCCTTCGGACCCTTGCCGCGGCGGTCCGGCTCGGTGTCGAAGGAAACTTTCTGGTTATCGGCAAGCCCCGTGAGGCCGGAAGCCTGTACGGCGGAGATGTGGACGAAGATGTCCGGACCGCCATCATCCGGCTTGATGAAGCCGAAGCCTTTTTCGCTGTTGAAGAATTTGACCAAACCGGTCTGTGCCATGGGATCCGTTCCTTTTCCTTGGCGCCGCTCCCCCTCTGGGAAAAGCGGATTTAGTCGAACCGCCATGCGCACCACGCCCGGCGGAGGGGTCATGCAGGCAGTTCTCGAAATCAGGGAAGGAGCCGATCATTGCCAGGAAATTCCCGGCCCGGTACTTATAGCGGTTCCGGCGCGCCGTTCTTCCAGTCTTCCATTGTTCGCAAAATGCCCGAACGAGATGAGACTGATCTATGAAGCGAATTTTGGCAAGCGAATTTTGGCGGGCAAAAGTTTTTCGCCTTATTTCAGCCATGCGCAGCATAAGCTTCGAACGCCTGACTTCACAGAGAAATTCTTCTTGGAACAAAAGTTGTCAACGGTTTTTCAGAACGATGCAGGCGCCGCCAGCTGAGCGCAGATTGCTGCAGATGCGGTCCGCCTCCGCTCGGCTATCTGCGCCGATCCTGACGGTATAGATGCCGCGCCTGCCTATTGGCGAGCGGATACGACTGACCACGGCGGGATGTCCCTTGAGGATGGACGGGAATTGGCGTCTCGTCCGCTTCCACTGCCTGACGGCAGCCGAGCGGCGGAAATTGCCCGCCACCTGGATGCCCCATGGCTTGGGCTTGATACGTGCCATGGGGATGGTCGCTGTCTTGATGATGCGCATGCGGCGACAGGCCTGGTCGAAAGAGAGCTTGGCATCAAGCGGCCTTGACTGCAGTTTTGCGCCTGCGGCGAAATTATCCGCCGCCTGGCCGGTGATATCGAGCACATATCCCTCTGTCTCGAGCGGCAGGAAACCTCCCGATTTCAGCCATGACGAGACCCTTCCGGCGCCGGCATTATACGCTGCCGCCGCCAGCCCCCAATTGCCGAAGGCGGTACGCAAATCCTTGAGAAGCGACGCGGAGGCGGGGATGGCCTGTTTGATGTCGAATGGATCGGCCAGGCCGCGCTCCTTCGCCGTGTAGGGCATGAACTGGGCGATGCCCTGCGCTCCGACGGGGCTGACGGCCCGATAATCGAAGCGGCTTTCCTTCCAGATCAGCCGGGCGAAGAATTCGCGCGGCAGGCCATAGCCGTCGGCATTGGTGGCGATCAGCGAACAGATCTGGGCAACGGTCGGGGCGGGCGCTTCCTTTGGTTTCGCCGGTGAGGTTTCCGGCGGCGATGCCGTCGTTCCGGCAGCGGAGACTTTTTCCTCGGTTATGGCGGGCTGGGGATCCGCCAATGCGCCAGGCAAATCCAGGGCCAAACCCAGGGCAAAGCTCAAAAGGGCGGCGCTTCGAAAAAGCCAGCCAAGGCGCTCATATTCGCCATCCGTCCCGAAGCTGCGTTCCGTTTTTCCCAATACTGTGTCCTTATCCGCAGCTGCCGCCGTTTGACAGAGGATAAGCACAGACACGGCAAAAAGCGAAGCTGCAATGCGCGTGGTGGTAATGGCTTCCTTACCTCCCGTCTTGTCATTCAGGCGCGCTGGCTTACGATGGCGCCGGGGTGGAATCGCGCGCCTTGAAGCGGACGCGGTCGGGGCAAATGGCGAGGAGAGGGTTTCATGACATTTATCCGTACGGAAATGCCTAGGCTGGGTGCGCTTGCTGCAGTGCTGCTGCTGACGGGCTGCGTTGCGGTCGAGGATGGTGGCGGTCCTATGAAGCCGCGGCCAGACAAGCCGCAAATGTGTCCAATGATCTATGCGCCGGTCTGTGGTGAGCGTGGTGGGTCGCGCCGGACTTTCGGTAATAGCTGCCAGGCGAATGCGGAAGGCTTCCGGATCGTGCGTCGCGGTGAATGCAGCGGCCGTCCGGGCAGCGGCGGCTGGAATGGTGGGGGAGGGCCCGGACCTGTTCGTCCGCCGCGTCCAGGAAGGCCGGAACGACCGGAGCGACCGGAGTTCTGTACACGCGAATATGCGCCGGTTTGCGCACGTCGAGGCAGTTCCGTTCGGACCTTCTCGAACTCCTGCGAGGCGGAGCGCGGCGGCTACAGCATCGTCGGCAGAGGCGCCTGCCGGTAGCGAAGGCAATGGAATTGGTGCTGATAAGCGTACTGGAATTGAAGGAGAATGCTGGTGAGCACCTATGAATGCCGCAGCATCAGCATCACCATTGATCGCGACTGGCGCGAGGTCTACACGTTTCTGGCGAGGCCGGAGAACTTCCCTCTATGGGCTTCCGGCCTCGTCAACGGCCTTGAAAAATCCGGCGACGAATGGTTCGCAGACGGTCCATCGGGCCGCGTCCGGATACGGTTTTCTCTGCCGAATGATTTCGGTGTCGTCGACCATACGGTCATGCTTGGCGACGGGGCGGAGGTTTACATTCCGCTGCGCGTCATCCGCAATGGCTACGGCAGCGAGGTCGTATTCACGCTGTTCCGGATCGAGGGCATGGACGAGGCGCGGTTCCAATCAGATGCCGAATGGGTCGAACGCGACCTGGAGACATTGAAGGCATTAATGGAGAATGCGCCGTCCTGAGGCCTGGAGTGGGAGAAGTGCGATGAAGGTCAAGCGGATCGTCGCCAATATCGCCACGGCTGATATCGCCGCCGCCAAGCCGTTTTACCGGGATGTGCTCGGTCTCGACCTGTTGATGGATCATGGCTGGATCGAAACCTATGGTTCGCGCGAGGCGATGAGTGTCCAGATCAGTTTTGCCACACAGGGCGGCTCCGGCACGCCGGTGCCCGATCTGTCGATCGAAGTCGATGATGTCGATGCCGCGCTGGAGCGTATGAGGCAGGCGGGATTTGCAATAGAATACGGGCCGGCCGACGAGCCTTGGGGCGTGCGGCGGTTCTATGTGCGCGATCCGTTCGGGCGGCTCGTCAATATTCTCAGCCATATGTGACTGATATGGACGCCGAAATGGCCGATGTCGGCCTAATTTGCCGCTATCCTGATAGAGGCATTCATGCGCCAGTAAAAATACAACCCATATGCGATCACGGGCGGAATGGCGTAGAGTGAATATTCTTCGGATGTTCTTTCTCGTTCAATCGATCCGATAAATATTAAGTATAATATAATAAAAATAAATAATATAATGAATGATCTAATTGCGGCTGGAAAACCTATGCACATCATTCTTTCTATGAATTCTCTATCGTCTCCAGCCCTATTCGTTCTATAACAGATAGTCGTGCCGGCAATAATAATAATAACATTTATAATGTCGGATAAAACATCGAATTTATTTATCGGATCCGCATAAAGCGTCGATCCAAGTATGTATCCGCTAAAGAGTGTCGAAATGGTCATATATATAATAAAGTACAAAAAACGTTCATTCGAATGAACTGCGTTATTCTTAAAACGCAATGCAAGTTCGCGATCATTTATGAAGTTCATTCATTTCTCCGGCAATAAAAATATGTTTGAAATGCGCTTAATAAAAATATAATTAGATAGCCAAGTGCAACCGAAATTCCGGCATAGCAGCTACTATAGCGTGTGACTCGAGGCGGGGCAACGATCATCATCCCGCTTTCCGATCCACCGGCGGTTGATGGTAAGGCAGGGAAAACGCGTCTGCGCTTTCGGGACGGGGCTTACTGCCCAGGCCGGCCGGTCTTGCCCGGCCGCCGTTTCTTGCGGGATGCTTCGGCCGGATCCTCGTAGGAGCCGATGCCGGCGCGTTCGCGCTTGATCGGGGCCTCGCCGCCCGCTGGCACTTCGGTGCGGCGCACGGTCATCTCATCGAGCGAATTCTTGCGGAACCGGCTTTCCGGCTGTGGGCCTTCATGGCGCGGCCTGGCCATGTCGGTTCCCGGCCCCATATTGTCCAGCGTGGGCTTCTGGAAGAGGGACGCTTTTCCGGGTTCGCCGCCGGATCCCTCATCGGTGACGGTGCGATGCACTTTGCGACCGGCATTGTGCCGGCCCTTGGTGCGGCCCGTCACGGGGCTTTCCATCTCGACCTCGCGGGCAAGCGGATCGTCGGCGATGGCAAGCTCCGTCTCGCGCAGGCGCTTGATCTCGTCGCGCAGCCGCGCGGCCTTTTCGAAATCGAGATCGGCGGCGGCGTTGCGCATTTCCTTCTCGAGATGTTCGAGGTGCGCTTTGAGATTGCTGCCGACCAGCGCGCCCTGCTTGGCGAAGCCGGAGATATCGGCGCGCACATGGTCGCGTTCGTAGACGGAATTGAGAATATCCGAAATATTGCTCTTGATGCTCTCCGGCGTGATGCCGTGGGCGACATTGTATTCGGTCTGCTTCTCACGGCGCCGCGTGGTTTCCGCCATGGCGCGTTCCATCGAGCCGGTGATCCGGTCGGCATAGAGGATGACCTTGCCATCGACATTGCGCGCGGCGCGGCCAATGGTCTGAACCAGCGAGGTTTCGGAGCGCAGGAAGCCTTCCTTGTCGGCGTCAAGAATGGCGACCAGCGCGCATTCGGGGATGTCGAGGCCCTCGCGCAGGAGATTGATACCGATCAGCACGTCGAAGGCGCCGAGGCGCAGGTCGCGGATGATCTCGATGCGCTCCAGCGTGTCGATGTCGGAGTGCATGTAGCGCACGCGCACGCCCTGCTCGTGCAGATATTCCGTCAAATCCTCGGCCATGCGCTTGGTCAGCACGGTGACCAGCGTGCGGTAGCCGGCTTTGGCGGTGTCGCGGATCTCGCCCAGGACGTCATCGACCTGCGACTTGGCCGGGCGCACCTCGACCGGCGGGTCGATCAGGCCGGTCGGGCGGATGACCTGTTCGGCGAAAACGCCGCCCGCCTCTTCCATCTCCCATTTGCTCGGTGTGGCCGAGACGGCGATGGTCTGCGGGCGCATCGCATTCCATTCCTCGAAGCGCAGGGGCCGGTTGTCCATGCAGGAGGGCAGGCGGAAGCCATATTCGGCCAATGTCGCCTTGCGGCGGAAGTCGCCGCGATACATGCCGCCGATCTGCGGAATGGTGACGTGGCTCTCATCGATGAATACCAGCGCATTGTCGGGGATGTATTCGAACAGCGTCGGCGGCGGCTCGCCCGGCTTGCGGCCGGTGAGATAACGCGAATAGTTCTCGATGCCGGCGCAGGAGCCGGTCGCCTCCAGCATTTCGAGATCGAAGGTGGTGCGCTGTTCCAGGCGCTGCGCTTCGAGCAGGCGTCCGGCATGGTTCAACTCGTCGAGCCGGTGCTTCAGCTCTTCCTTGATCGATTTGATCGCCTGGTTGAGCGTCGGGCGCGGCGTGACATAGTGCGAATTGGCGTAGATCTTGACCGATTTCAGATCGCCGGTCTTATGCCCGGTCAGCGGATCGAATTCGGTGATGGTCTCGATCTCGTCGCCGAAGAGTGAGATGCGCCAGGCGCAATCTTCCAAGTGGGCCGGAAAAATCTCGATCGTGTCGCCGCGCACGCGGAACGAGCCGCGGACGAAATTGATATCCTGACGCTTGTATTGCTGAGCGACGAGATCGGCGAGAAGCTGGCGCTGGTCGAGCCGGTCGCCGATCTTCATTTCGAAGGTCATGGCGGTATAGGTCTCGACCGAGCCGATACCGTAGATGCAGGAGACAGAGGCGACAATGATCACGTCATCGCGCTCGAGCAGGGCGCGGGTGGCAGAGTGGCGCATGCGGTCGATCTGCTCGTTGATGGAGGATTCCTTCTCGATGAAGGTGTCCGAGCGCGGGACGTAGGCCTCGGGCTGGTAGTAGTCGTAATAGGAGACGAAATACTCGACCGCGTTGTTGGGAAAGAAGGATTTGAATTCGCCGTAGAGCTGCGCGGCCAACGTCTTGTTGGGGGCGAGGATGAGCGCCGGGCGCTGCGTCTCCTCGATCACCTTGGCCATGGTGAAGGTCTTGCCGGAGCCGGTGACGCCAAGCAGCACCTGCGTCTGGTCATCGTCGCCGATGCCGGCGACGATGTCGCGGATCGCCGTCGGCTGATCGCCGGAGGGCTGAAAGCTGGTCTCCATGCGGATCTGGATGCCGCCTTCGGATTTCGCAGGCCGCGCCGGGCGGTGCGGTGTCCACATCTCGCCATTCTTGAACAGCGGGTTGCCGGATTCGATCAGCTTCGACAGGGCATCGACGGTCGCCGTCGCGCCGGAAGGCGAAAGCCCTGTCGCGTCCTCCAGGCTGATGTCGAGACCGGAGACCGGATTCAGGCCCGCAGCTGCACGCTCCTTGGCCGAAGCCGCACCGCCCATCGAAGTGCCGCGGCCGGAGCGTGAGGGCGCGCTGCTGCGCTCGGGTATCTTCTTCGGCTGTTTCGACCCCTGCTTCGGTTTGTCGGGCTTTGCCTTTTCCGCCTCGGCGCCGATCCCGGCCGCCCAATCCGCGATGGAGCCGGACAGGGGGGCGCCTGTCAGCGCAGCTTGCGGCGCTTCGCCGAAGCCGGTGGGCTCAGACGTATCGTTGTTGTCCGGCTCGCTCGGGCGCGGAGCAGATGAATTCTTCGCTGAAGATGCCATGGCGCTAATATGGAGAGAGTCCGGAAAAATGAAAAGGGCGCAGCAGGCAAAACCTCTACGTCCCCTCATACTCTATCGGCGTCTCCTGACAGTAGGTTGTCAGGAGTGCATTCGACTTTTCGCCTGATCACGGCGGCTGATCACCGGGGACCATCCATATTCGGCACGATGCGCCTGCTGCCACGCCAACGTGGGCGGTCCCGGTCGAAACGCGAGCGATCCCAGCGATCACGACCCCGCCAACGCGGCCGGTTCCAGCGGTCGCGATGACGCCAGCGCGGGCGATCCCAGCGATCGCGATAGTGCCGGCGGTCACGGTGATAATGGCGGTCGCTCAGGGCCGAACCGATCAGGGCGCCGGCGATCAGCGGAATGCCGATGGCGGCAGCACTGTTGCTGAAATCGCCGGAATATCCCGTCGAGCCCTGGCGCGTAGCGAGATAGCGCGAAGACGCCCAGCCTGACCTGCCGCCATAGTTGACGCGGCACCAGCCGTAGCCGGATGTGCAGCCGCTGACATTGACGCGTGCGCCATCGGGCAGCACGCCGATGGTGGCATATCTGGTTCCCGGCCCGTTGCGCAGGTTCAGATCCGTGGTCACGAGCGCGGTTGCCGCCTGCGCAGCGCTGGTGGCCAGCAGTCCTGCGACCAGAAAAGTTGTTCTCAGTAATGGTTTCATGGATATGCTCCGTGTTGCAGACCATCCATCCCTCCGCACATGATAACGCCAATTGCGGATTAATGTTCCGGTTGACCGCTATAGGGTAAAGGAAATATTGACCGAATCCCCGGCGAATCTTTGCCTCCGTGGCAGGGTGATCGTGCAGCGCGATTGTTGAATCATTTTCAGCCTATGGCGACATTTACTGATATTCGACTTCAGCGGAGATGCCGGGTGTTTCCCAAAGGCTTATCGGGGCAGCTCGGCGGCCGCGGTGAGAAGGCGCACCGGCAGGTAGATCACCAGCGAGGCGGCGCCCTGGATGACCGAGGAGCCATCGGCAAGGATCGACTCGCCCGGCGTTGGACCTTCGCCTTCCAGCGTGCGCTGCGTCAGTCCGCCCCGGCGCACGAGCGTCATCAAGGTGGGCGAACTGGCGAAGACGTCATGGCTGCCGCCATCGACGGCGGACAAATCGAGCACGGTGATGCCGTTGTCCCGCAGCATCGGGATGCTTGAGCCGTCGCCGACACGGGGATGGCCGCCGGTGATGCGGCCGGAGATGTTGAGCGCCCGGTCCTGGCTGGAAACGAGGACGGCGAAGGGGCGCGGCAATTTTTTGATATCCCTGACCTGCTCCTCGAACACGTCGACATCGATATCGGGGGCGGCGAGCATGACACCGGTCAGCCGGTCGAGCGGGCCGCGCTTGCCGGAGATGGCGAGGGTGCGCAGCGCTTCCATGACCACCAGCGTGCCCATGGAATGGCCGACCAGCAGGATACGCTTGGCCTTGGTCCGGCTGACGATCTCAAGCAGTTCGGCAAGCCCGTCGCGGGCGAAATTGGCGCTGTCACGGTCATAGGCGTAGAGGCCGAGCGAACCGCCGGATGGCCAAGCATAATGGACGGCGACCGATTTGAAACCGTAATCGTGGACGAACTGGGCCTCGCGAAAGGTGCTGTCGGCGAAATTGTTGTTGTAGCCATGCACGAAGATCAGGATTTCCTGCTCGTCGGCCGGACGGGCGGCAAGGGCGGCGTTCAGCTTTTCGGTGAAGATCTTGCTGTTGTCGAACGTCTGGAAGGCGACGGCAGCGAAATGCTTGGCCGGATTGGGCTTGTAGCCCGTCTTCTCGACGAGACCGTTCTTGTGAGCGGGCGGAATGCCGACATCGACGCGCGCGAAATTGAGCGTGGCCGAGCGCTTGGCATTGTAGGGCAGGGACAGATTATCGGAGCGCTGGCGGCTGGTGGCGACATAAATCGGCACGATGGCTTCAGGCTTTGCCGCCGCGGCGACAGGGATGGTCGCATTCGGTCCGAGCCACAGCACCGCGCGCGGCCCTCCGCAACCCGCCAGAAGCAGCACCGTCAGCAAAAGCGCAGAAATTCGTGCAATCGTCATCGTGCCCTGGGTTTGCCTTGCGGTCGTAAGTTGTATCATTCCGGCCGCCCACCCGGGGCGAGTGCATGCACAAAACCAGCAATCGGGCGGTGCCGCAACCCGATATCGCACCTATCCACGGATGGATGGAGCAGGGCACGCAGTATTGCTTCTGGCATACACCTGCGGCATACGGAGCCTATCCCCCCAGGCCCATACAAAGCGCTTCTCAGCGGTTCTTCCCTGCATCATCATGGCGGTCGAGGGTGCGATTCTGTTTCCCCGATATCCAGCGAAAGGACGATTGATGATGACGGAAGAGGCAAATCCCACGGGGGTGCTCACCCTGCGCACCCAGGCTATGCCGCGTGACGCCAATGCGGCGGGCGACATTTTCGGCGGCTGGGTGATGGCGCAGATGGATTCCTCCTGCGGGATGCGTGCGGCGGAGCGGGCGCAGGGGCGCGTCGTGACCGCCGCGGTGAAGGAAATGTCCTTCGCCAAGCCGGTCAAGATCGGCGATACGCTCTGCGTCTATACCGACATCGTCCGGGTCGGACGCAGCTCGATCACGCTGAAGGTGGAGGCGTGGGCGCAGCGATATCTGACGCTCACCATGGAACTCGTGACCCAAGCCGAATTCGTCATGGTGGCTCTCGACAAGGATGGCAAGCCGACACCGGTGCCCGAAGCGCCGCTCATGGTCTGATTCAGCTTCTCAATCCAAGCGCCTGTTCCTGAATCCTTATCGGCAGGCGCGATAGCCATTGCGCCGGTGCATGAGATCGAAGTGGAAATGATCGTTGTGGGCGCGATTGTAGCCCGGTCCAAGCACGGTGGTGAAATAATCGCATGCGTCGGCGCGCACGCTATTGAGCAATCCGCGCTCGCGGAAGGAGAACCAGCCGGGCTTGTGCACCTTCACCGCCTTGCCATTGTTGAGCTTGATCCGGGTGACGTCGATGGCGTTGCCGCGCGAATGTTCGGACATCTTGGCGCCGCGCCGGTGGTTCATGGTGCGGCAGGAATATCCGCCGGCATTGTAGATGGTATCGACGCCGGAGAAATAACGGAAGCGCGTCGCGGGTACGAGGTCTCCCTTGACCCAGCGAGCGAAGGCTTCGGTCACGGCGCAATTGAGCTTGGCGGCCGGCTTGAAGCCGATGGCGCCGCCGGCAAAGCCCGACACCAGAATGGGATTGTCGATGCGGCAGGAGCCGCCGCCATTGATGGGCGGCAGTTCGGAGAAGACCACGCCGAGCCGTTTCAGCCGCAGGCGGCAGGCCATTTCGTCTGAGGATTGCGCATAGATGTTCTCGCCTGCGGTGACCGGATTATCGACCGGGGGCAGGAAGCCATAGCTCTGGTCTTCGCTGGCCGGGGCCGAAAGCGACATGCCGACATCGGCCTCGGGGCGGCGGACCGTCTCGCGTGAGCATGAAGTGATAAAGAGTGCCGCGCCGACGGTCAAAAGCACGGCAAGGCGGCGAGGCCGCAACGGCGGCAGGGACAACGCTGTACTCATGTCCAATGACTTCCATCTCGCGCCTCAACGTCGGCGCATGATCCACATCGATGCGGGAATGAGGCGACGATAGGCGGCAAGCGTAAAGGAAGAGTCAGCGCCGCGGTTAAGGGCTGTGTCCGAAAAGCGGCACCGCCGTGAAATCATCGCGGAGATAGGGCCTCAGTGATATTGAGCTCTTGCTTTCCCCGCCATTCGCCGCGCAATGGCGCGGTTTGTTTGTTTTTACGCAAGTCCGGACGGAAAACCGCTTCACATTTTTCCTGGACTTACTTTTATTAATTCCGAGGACGTCCCATGCGGGTGCTGTTATCCCCTGCCATTCTGCCCATCCTGATGTTGGTCGCTTCAAATGTCTTCATGACATTCGCCTGGTATGGACATCTCAAATTCACCAAAGTGCCGCTGATCACGGTGATCCTGGTCAGTTGGGGCATCGCGCTGCTGGAATATTGCTTCGCGGTCCCCGCCAACCGCATAGGGCACGCGGTCTATTCGACGTCGCAGTTGAAGACGATACAGGAAGTCATCACGCTTACCGTTTTTGTGGCGTTCTCGGTGCTCTACCTCAAGGAGCCGCTGACATGGCAGCATCTGGCAGGCTTCACGTTGATCGCCTGTGGCGCGGCGCTGATCTTCAAGGCTTGAGCCTTATTGGCTGACGCTGCGCTCGCGCATCATCGGGATGAGTTCGACGGCGAGCATGGCGGCGAAGATCAGCGCGCAGCCGGCAAACCCGGTGGGCGGCAGGCGTTCGCCGAGCAGGATTGCGCCGAAAAGAGCCGCGAAAAGCGCTTCCGACGACAGGAAGATCGCAGCTTGCGGCGCGGTGGTGTAGCGCTGGCCTATGGCCTGAAGCGTGAACGCCACTCCGGAAGAGAAGATGCCGGTGAAGAGGATTTCGGGCGCCGCGGTCTGCACCGCCGTCCAATCGATGCCTTCCTGCGCCAGGCCGAGCGAAAGCCCCATGACGGCGCAGAAGGTGAACTGAACCAGGCAGAGCGTCAGCGGTCTGCCGGTGCGGTTGGCATAGCGCGTGATGAAAAGCACCTGCAGCGCCCAGAACAAGGCGCCGAGGATGACCATCCAATCGCCCGGCGCCAGAGCGTCGAGTGTTCCGCCTGATAAGAGCCATATGCCGGCAAGCGCCGCGAGCGCACAAGGCCAGATGATCGGGTGGGGCCAGTTGCGAAACAGCATGACGCCGACAAACGGCACCATCACCACGTAAAGCCCCGTCAGGAAGCCCGCATTGGTGACCGATGTGGTCAGCATGCCGAATTGCTGCGCGGTGATGCCCGCGAACAACAGGAAGCCGATGAACAGGAAAGCGAAATGGTCGGATGATTTCAGCGCCTTGGGTGCCTGCTGTGCTTCACGGATGGCAAAAGGAAGCACCGTCAGCGCTGCGAGGGCAAAACGCATGCCGATGAAGATCAGCGGTCCTATGCTGGCCATTGCCGTCGACTGCGCGACGAAGCCGAGCCCCCAGATCGTGCCGGCAAGAAGAAGAACCAGATTGGCGCGGGTGCGCGGCATTTCGAACTCCTAGAGCGGTTCCTGTTTTTTCAGGCCGCCCTCTTGTGAGGGAAAGCTGCCTGTTTCATTGTCCGGACCGAATTTGCACCGAGCCTTATCCATTGTAAGTTGCTGCGGCAAGTGCCGGATGTGTTCGGGAAACGATCAAGGAGAGGCAGATGGCCCGGAAGACAATCATGATGAAGCGCACTGCGCCGGCTGCTGTTTTGGCTGCGGCTCTGATAGCGGGTTCCGCTTTGCCGGCTTTCGCCGCCTATAAGAAGGTGCGCGATATCTCCGTTACCTGCGGCTTCATCGAGACTTGCACGCTTTCCACCTCGCAGGACAAGGTATCGGGGCTCTATACGCTGTCGATCGAACGTAAAGCCGGCCCTCGGACGGAGCCGGTGCTGGTGCTTGCCCCATCGGAGCTTGCACCGCGATCGACGGTCAGCATTTCGGTGGACGGCAGGAAGATATTGGATATCCCGGTTTCGTCCTTCGCACCACGCGGGGAAGACGGCGAGTATCGCTATGCCGACAAGGCGGGAATGACAAAGCTGATCGATGCGCTGAAGGCCGGAAACGCGGCGGAAGTCCAGTTGCGGACTACGGAAGGACCGTTGAAAGCCGAATTCTCGCTTGCCGGTTTTGTCGGCGGGCTGATCTTCATGGACGAGACCCAGGGGCGTGTCGGGACGGTGGACGCCTTGCAGGCGAAAGGCAACAAGCTGCCGGCACCGCTGCCTCAGGTCAGTGCAATCGATAGTTTCGACGAGATACCCAAGCCGATCCGTGCTGATTTCACCGGCGAGGATTCGGTCTGTGGCGGGATCGATGCCGACAGGTTCAGCACGGTCGGCGGCTTTGCAGCCAAGATCGGCGACAGGACCCTGCTTGGTCTGCCGTGCAGTGCGGGCGGCGCCTATAACCAGCCCTATGTGTTTTATCAGGAGCAGGGGGGACGGGTGACGCCGCTGGCGCTGCCTGTCATGGGCGACGCGGGCCCGACGACGAGCGGCACCGCTTGGAATATCGATTGGAACCAGGGCACCAAAACCTTGACGGCCTTCTTCCGGGCGCGCGGCATTGGCGATTGCGGCGTTTACAATGTGTGGAAGGCGAGCGAAAGCGATGAGGACGGGATCAGTTTCGTGCTGCAGCAGTCACGCAGCAAGGACGATTGCGACGGCAATGATGGCGGCGGTCCGGAGAACTGGCCCGCCATCTGGCCGGCGAAGCGGAAGTCCTGATTCTAGAGCGGTTCACTTTCAGATAGTAACTCCCATCATATCAGCACGGCATTTTCATTTTCACCGAAGCCGCGACGACGGCGTTGAGGCATGGATTTCTGTGACAAGCACAAGGCTGTGCCAGCGGTGCAGAATGATCCAA
This sequence comes from Phyllobacterium phragmitis, assembly GCF_002980495.1. Lineage (GTDB taxonomy): Bacteria > Pseudomonadota > Alphaproteobacteria > Rhizobiales > Rhizobiaceae > Paramesorhizobium > Paramesorhizobium phragmitis. The sequence continues at coordinate 240,151 of NZ_PVBR01000002.1, read as the reverse complement.
AATCCGGCGGTTCCATCAAAACAGGGACCACTCTAATCGCTCATCGCACCAGCGCGTGACAGCCGGATGATCGATGCGTCGCCGCTATCGGGAAGCAGGTAAACCGAACCGTCGGGGGCGACGCGCACATCGCGAATACGGCCGAACGTGCCCTTGAGCATCCGCTCTTCGCCGGTGATGCGCGCGTTGTCGTCGCGGTCGAGGCGCACCAGCATCTGATCTTTCAACGCGCCGGCCAGAAGATCGCCCTTCCATTCCGGGAACATTTCTCCATCATAAATGGCGAGGCCGGACGGCGCGATCGACGGATCCCAGTAATAGAGCGGTTGTTCATAGCCTTCGGCCGCTGTGCCGACACCGATTTTGCCGCCGGAATAGTGCCGGCCATAGCTGATGACCGGCCAGCCATAGTTCTTGCCCGGTTCGGGGCGGTTGACCTCATCGCCGCCGCGCGCACCGTGCTCGGTGAGCATAAGCGAATTGGTGAGAGGATCCCAGGCGGCGCCCTGCGGGTTGCGATGTCCCGTCGACCAGATCTGCGGCAGCGCCTCTTGGCCATCGGCAAATGGATTGTCCCCGGGGATCGAGCCGTCGGCGTTGATCCGCAGCACCGAACCGGCGGGATCCTGATAGTCCTGCGCCCGTTTCCTATCGCCGCGCTCGCCGAAGGTGACGAAAAGCGTGCCGTCGGGGGCGACGACGATTCGCGAGCCGAAATGCTGGCCGCGCGACGTCTTTTTCGGCGTCGAGAACAACGTTTTCACATTGCTGAGGCGGGCCGTTTCGTCATCCTGTTGGAGGCGCGCGCTAGCGATTGCCGTGCCGGCCCCACTGCCGCCGGGTTCCGAATAGGTGAAATAGATGGTGCCGCTCGTGGCGAAATCCGGCGCGAGCACGACGTCGAGCAATCCACCCTGCCCACGGTCCCAGACCTGCGGCACGCCCAATATGGGGTCGGAAGGTTCGCCATCGCGAACGATGCGCATGGTTCCGGCCTTTTCGGTCACCAGAAGCGAGCCGTCGGGAAGAAAGGCCAGGCTCCAGGGCGAGGCGAGGCCGGTCGCCACCGTCTCCGCCTTGATCCTGACCTTTTCCGTGGTGATTTCCTGCGCGTTGGCGGGGGCCAAGCTGGCAACCGCCATGGTGAAGAGGCTGGCGAGGATGGCTGTCGTTCTGTTCATCATGGCTCCCAAATCTAGCGGCGCGGCGGCGAGCTTCAAGTCACTACCCCGTGAGCGGCACGATCCGAACTATCTCCGACTGCTTAATTTTCTTCGTGAAATCGCCGCGATCAGTGCTATATTATGTTCAATGACAATTTGAACGGTTCCGAAGCTTTGCTCCGGGGGCCGTTTTCTTTTTGTGTCTCAATGCCCCTTGATGGCGCAGCATAGGCAGAGGAAAGGACTGGGCATGGATAAGTTCCCGATGACTCAAAGCGGCTTCGATAAGCTCAAGGAAGAGCTTCGCTGGCGTCAACAGGAGGAACGCCCGCGCATTATCGAAGCGATTTCCGAGGCACGCGCACATGGCGATCTTTCCGAGAATGCGGAGTATCACGCCGCCAAGGAATCGCAGAGCCTCAACGAGGGCCGTATCGGCGAACTCGAGGATTATGTCGCGCGCGCGGAGATCATCGATATCTCGAAGCTTTCGGGCAGCAAGATCAAATTCGGCGCCACGGTGACCATGGTCGACGAGGATACCGAAGAGGAAAAGGTATACCAGATCGTCGGCGATCAGGAAGCCGACGTGAAGCAGGGCCGCATTTCCATCTCTTCGCCGATCGCGCGCGCGCTGATCGGCAAGACCGAGGGCGATACGATCGAGGTCAATGCTCCTGGCGGCTTCCGTTCCTATGAGATCATCGGTCTCAAGTTCAGTTAAGCAACGGGCGTGTCAGAACCGATAAACGAGGTCGAGGTCGTGGCGCCCAATTTCAAGCGCCAGCTTTCGGGCGTGACCTCGACCATCGTGCAGCTCATCCCTTTGCAGCGGCAGCAGGGCTTGCGGATTGCGACGCTCGGGCCTGGTCTGCCGGACGGTCTGCCCAAGATCGGCTGGCCGTCGCTGCTCGGCCTGTGGCGCAGGCCGAAGGCGCGCGATGTCCGCATCTGGCATGCGCGGCGCAACAATGAGATGGTGGCGGGCGTTCTCATGCGCGACGTGCTGCGCATGCCGCTGCGCCTCGTCTTCACCTCCGCCGCGCAGCGTAACCACAAGCCTTTCACCAAATGGCTGATCCGGCGCATGGATGCGGTGATCGCCACCAGTGCGCGTTCCGGCAGCTATCTCGAAGTGCCGCATACCGTGATCATGCACGGCGTCGATACGAAGCGGTTTCATCCAGCACAGACCATAGACGATGAATTTTTGGCCTCCGGCCTGCCGGGGCGTTATGCCGTCGGCTGCTTCGGTCGGGTGCGTCATCAAAAGGGCACGGATCTTTTCGTCGATGCGATGATCGCACTCCTGCCGGACTATCCGGACTGGACGGCTGTCATCACCGGACGGACCACAGCGGAGCACAAGAGTTTCGAGGACGGGCTGAAGGCACGGATCGCAGAGGCGGGGCTGCAGGACCGCATCCGCTTTCTCGGCGAGGTGCCGGATATCAGGGTCTGGTACCGGCGGCTTGCGCTTTATGTCGCACCGTCGCGCAACGAGGGATTCGGACTGACGCCGCTGGAAGCGATGGCTTCACGCACGGCGGTGGTGGCGAGCGATGCCGGAGCCTATGCCGAAATGATCGAGACCGGCAGGACCGGGGCGGTCGTGCCGGCGGGCGATGGCGCCGCCCTGCAGGGGGCGATCCGGGCCTATCTCGCCGATCCCGTTTTGGCGGCGATGCATGGCGACAATGCGCTTGCCCATGTGCGGGAAAATTTTCCGCTGGAAAAGGAAGCGGCGGCGGTCACGGCTGTCTATGAGCAGGTGTTCGCCTCATGAAAGCCGAAGCCTTCGTCATTCATCTTGCGCGCGCGGAGGCACGCAGGCCTCAGGCCGAAAAGCTGCTCGGCGAGCTCGGTCCGCCGGCGCGGATCATCGATGCGGTGGATGCAACGGCACTATCCGAGAAAGATGTGGCGGCGGTCTATCGCAGCAATCTCCATCGTCCGGCCTATCCTTTTGCACTGCGCCGGACGGAAATCGCCTGCTTCCTGTCGCATCGAAGGGCATGGCAGGCGATCATCGATCGCGATCTCGACGTCGGCCTCATCGTCGAAGACGATGTGCAGCCCGACGCGCAAGGGTTCGCGCCGGTCCTGCGGCTGGCGCTGGAGACGATCCGGCCGCGGGATCTGATCCGTTTTCCCTGCACCGCGCGTGGCGAAAGGGGGCCTGTGGTGGCCGAGGCCGGCGAAATATCGCTGATTGCGCCGCGTTCGCCCGGCTTGGGCATGCAGATGCAGCTGATCGGGCGCGAGGCGGCCAGGCTTTTGCTCGATACGACACGGCAGTTCGACCGTCCTGTCGACACGACGGCCCAGATGCGCTGGGTCAACGAGGTCCGCGTTCTTTCCGCTCGTCCGATCTGCATCCGCGAAATCTCGGGCACGCTTGGCGGCACGGTGGTGCAGAACAAGTCGAAGACGCCCGCCGAGATCGTCAGCCGTGAAATCAGGAGGCCGCTCTACCGCGTATCGGTCGCCATTCGCAACGCGCTGGCCAAATCGCCGGGTTAGATCAGCATCAGTGCTTCGTCCTTGACCGGACGGATGGTGAGTGCGGTGCGCACGGAATCGACATTGGGCGCCGCCGTCAGTTCCTCGATCACGAAGGTCTGGAAGGTGTTGATGTCGCGGGCGACGCAATGGAGCAGGAAATCCGATTCGCCCGAGACCATCCATGCGCGGCGCACCAGCGGCCAGTGCTTGGTCTTCTCGGCAAATGCCTTGAGGTCCGCATCCGCCTGCCGGTGCAGCCCGACCGAGCAGAAGGCGACGAGATCCTGCCCGAGCGCGGCACCGTTCAAAATGGCGCGATAGCCGCGAATGATGCCGCTTTCCTCCAGCTTGCGCACGCGGCGCAGGCAGGGCGGCGCCGATATGCCGACACGATCCGCCAGCTCGACATTGGTGATGCGTCCGTCGTTTTGCAACTCGCGCAGGATTTTCCAGTCTATGTCGTCGAGATCGGCCTTGATCGGCATCAGTATGAGGGCTCCCTACGGCGCAAGGAAATTGCGCTTGCGGGTAATAATAATACCCGATTCCTGCTTTGCCGCAACCGGATGTTGCCCCTATCCGCAGCCCATCAGCGTGCCCAGAAGCTGCGTGTGAAGAGAATGACGATGGTGACGATCTCGAGCCGTCCGGCGAGCATGAGATAGCTCAGAACCCAGAGTAGGGGATCTTTGAAGCTCGAGAAATTGCCGGACGGGCCGATCGTATCGCCGAGGCCGGGACCGACATTGGAAAGGGCGGTGAGCGCGCCGGTGAAGGCTGAGACGAAATCAAGGCCGAGCGTGGCAAGCAGCATGGCGCCGAGGATGAGCGAGGCCATGTAGAGAAAGAAGAACAGGAGCACGGTCTGCGCCGCCTCGGTGGAAACCTCCGTCTCGCCATAGCGAATCTTGACGACGGCGTGCGGCATGATGAGCCGTGTCAGGTTGGCGATGGTCAGCCGCCACAGGATGATCAGGCGGTTCATCTTGATGCCGCCTGACGTCGATCCGGCGCAGCCGCCCATGAACGAGGCGAGAAAGAATATCCCGATCGATAGCGGTCCCCAGAGCGAATAGTCCTCCGTGGCATAGCCGGTTGTGGTGATGATGGAGACGAGATTGAAGGCGGCGGTGACGAGTGCGTCGCCGAATGGGAGGCCGGAACCGACGCGCAGCAGGATGGCAAGCATGAAGCTGAAGCCGACGACGAGGAAGAGGAAAAGCGTGACCTGCGGGTCGATCAGCGAGGCGAGGCGGCGCGGCATGACCGCCTTGATGTAGAGCACGAAGGGCAGTGCGGCGAGCATCATGAAGATGGTCGAGATCACCAGCAGCAGCCGGTTGTGCGCATAAAAGCCGAGCGATGTGTCGTGGGTCGAATATCCTGCCGTGGCGATCGTGGTCATGGAATGGTTGATGGCGTCGAACATGCTCATTCCGGCGGCGAAATAGGAAAGCATGCAAAGCGCCGTCAACCCGGTATAGGCGAGCACGATGCCGAGCGCGATCTGGTTGACGCGCGGCAGGATCTTTTCCGATTTGTCGGATGATTCCATATGGAGGAGCTGGATGCCGCCAACGCGCAGCGACGGCAGCAGCAACAGAGCCAGGCCGATGAAGCCGGCGCCGCCGATCCAGCAGAGCAGCGAACGCCACAGCAGGATGCCGCGCGGCATGTCGTCGAGGCCGGAGAGAACGGTCGAGCCGGTGGTGGTTATGCCCGACGTTGCTTCAAAGAAAGCGCCGGCGAAACTGAGCGGCAGATGCGAGAAATAGAGTGGCAGGGCGCCAAGAAACGCGGCGGTCAGCCACAGCGATGCGGTCAGCAGAAAGCCGAGGCGCGGTGAAAAGCGGACGGTATTATTCTGCGTCGCCATCACGACAAGACCGGAGATCATACCGGTGAAGATGGCGGAATGAACGAAGACCAGCCAATCGCGATTGCCGTCGCTGAGGTCCACGGCGGCCGGAAGCAGCATGGCGAACGCCATCACCAGGCCGAAACGCGCGCAAATGTTGCTGACTGTGCGAAAAATGGTGGGAATCCCGGTTGGCTGCTGCCTTGTTTCGATTGCGGTCTTCTTAACGCGATAAATGTCGGGCGGCAATTGCCTCCTCGCATCATCAATGCCGGTGTTGAGCCGCTGTGGAGCTGGTAGGAGAAGCTGTGGCTAAACCGCTCGCGACGCTGTGCAAACCTTGCAAAACAGGTATGCGAAACATTACCTTGGCGATATCAGGCGCAATGTCCTTCCAGGCACTGCGCAAATGGAACGTCGCCGAGCCTGAAGAACCGTCACATTCTGCCGCTCGCAGCTAAAGCGAAAGATCTGCCATGTCACAGCGCCACGCGCCCGTCCTCATCATCGGCTCCGGTCCTGCCGGCTACACGGCAGCGATCTATGCGGCGCGGGCCATGCTGAAGCCGCTGCTCATCGCGGGTCTGCAGCAGGGCGGGCAGCTGATGATCACCACCGACGTGGAAAACTATCCGGGCTATGCCGAAACGGTGCAAGGGCCGTGGATGATGGAGCAGATGGCCAAGCAGGCTGAAAATGTCGGTACCGAGATCATTCATGACATCATCGTCGAAGCCGACGTTTCGGTCAGGCCGTTTCGCCTGAAGGGCGATTCCGGCACGGAATATACCTGCGATGCGCTGATCATCGCCACCGGCGCACAGGCCAAATGGCTGGGCATCGACAGTGAGCAGGCGTTCATGGGCGGCGGCGTCTCGGCCTGCGCCACCTGCGACGGGTTCTTCTACCGCGGCAAGGATGTCGTGGTCGTCGGCGGCGGCAATACGGCGGTCGAGGAAGCGCTTTATCTCTCGCATCTGGCGAAATCGGTCACGGTGATCCACCGCCGCGATGGCTTCCGCGCCGAAAAGATCCTGCAGGACCGGCTGCTTTCCAAGGAAAATGTCCGGGTCATCTGGGACAGCGTCGTCGAGGAGATTGTCGGGACGCAGGCCAAGCCGCCCATGGGAGCGACCGTCACCGGGGTGCGGCTGAAGAATGTCAATACGGGGCTGGTGAGCGAACTGGAGACGCATGGCGTCTTCGTCGCCATAGGCCATGCGCCCTCGGTCGAGCTTTTCACCGGCAAATTGAAGCAGAAGCCGAACGGCTATCTGTGGACGGCGCCGGATTCGACGGCGACCGACGTTCCCGGCGTCTTTGCCGCCGGCGACGTCACCGACGACGTGTTCCGTCAGGCGGTGACGGCTGCGGGCATGGGGTGCATGGCAGCGCTCGAAGCGGAGCGCTGGCTGGCTGCACAAGAGCCGATCCGCCAGGCCGCCGAATAGCTGGCAAATTAGAGCATTCTTCACGCATGATCTTACCTGGAAGTCTGCAACTTTTCGGGATCATGCTCTAAAGGACGGGAAATTGGTTGCACCGCTCGACTGGGACAAACTGCGCATATTCCATGCCGCCGCCGAGGCCGGGTCGTTCACCCATGCCGCGCAGACGCTGCATCTTTCGCAGTCGGCGATCTCGCGCCAGGTAAGCGCGCTGGAGCAGGATGTCGGCGTGCCGCTGTTCCAGCGGCACGCGCGTGGACTGATCCTCACCGAACAGGGCGAACTACTCTACCGCACTGCGCATGACGTGCTGATGAAGCTCGAAAATGTCCGCTCGCGGCTTGCCGAAAGCCGGGAGAAGCCCACCGGCCGCCTGCGCGTGACCACGACGGTCGGTCTCGGTTCGGGCTGGCTGATCGAGCGGGTGCAGGAGTTCATCGAGCTTTATCCCGACGTCCGGCTGCAACTCATCCTCGACAATGAGGAACTCGATTTGACCATGCGGCATGCGGATTGCGCTATCCGCCTGCGTCAGCCGCAGCAGCCGGATTTGATCCAGCGCCGTCTCTTCACCGTGCACATGCATGTCTATGCCGCCGCGAGCTATATTGCCAAGCATGGCAAGTTGGCCTCTGTGGACCAACTCGACGAACATCGCATCGTGACTTTCGGTGAACCGGCCCCGAGCTATCTGACCGGGCTCAACTGGCTCGAAGTGGCGGGCCGCAGCGACGGCAATCCACGCATTCCGACATTGCAGGTCAATAATCTCCTGTCGGTCAAGCGCGCCGTGCATCGCGGCGTCGGCATCGCGGTCCTGCCCGACTATATGGTCGAAAAGGAATCCGGTCTCGTGCAGCTTCTTCCTGAGATGGAGGAGATACCCTCCTTCGATACGTTCTTCTGTTATCCCGAAGCGCTGAAGAATTCCGCCAAGCTGCATGTCTTCCGCGATTTCCTGTTTTCCAAGGCGCGGACCTGGTCCTATTGACCGGCGTTGTGGCGGGATTTTCGCCGCGGAATCGGGCAGGCAGCTGCTTTTCTCATCAGTGATTTGCCCGAATTCATGCTGCGTTGCACGCTTGGAAGGCAGGAAAATACCCGTTCAGGCTGAGATTTTTCACCTCCAGTAGAAGTCACGTTCCCGTGATAATCATATAAGCCTTTGAAATTAAGGGTAATTTCAGGATTTTTTTGCTATGCAGTAAACGCATGGCTGCCTTGCGATTTCGTATACTTGAATTAACGGGCTGAAGCGCGCATATCCACATCATCTCAATGATGCGTCTCCTCCTCCCATTGCGCATCCTTGAGTGTTCCCCTCTGGAGGTTTTGCCGGAAACGGCGCCTTCAAAACTATAAGCCGGACAGCTTGTCCGGCTTTTTTTTGACCTTTTTCCTAAACATCTGCTGCAAGGCCATTACCGCAGGCAAAAGAAAAGGGGCCTTGCGGCCCCTCAACCTCAATTTTTCTTCGACTGCTTCAACGCAGCGAGGCGCAGAAGCGTTGGATGCGGGAGCAGGCTTCTTCGAGAAGCGCTTCCGAGGTGGCGTAGGAGATGCGGAAGTTGGGGCCGAGGCCGAAGGCCGAACCCTGCACCACCGCCACGCCTTCGCTTTCCAGAAGCTCGGTGACGAAATCCTCGTCGGTCTCGATGATCTTGCCCGAGGGGGCCGTCTTGCCGATCAGGCCGGCGCAAGAGGGGTAGACGTAGAAGGCGCCTTCCGGCGTCGGGCAGGTGATGCCCTTGGCCTGATTGAGCATGGAAACCACCAGATCACGGCGGCCCTGGAAGATCTTCTTGTTCTGCGGGATGAAGTCCTGCGGGCCGTTGAGCGCCTCGACGGCTGCCCATTGGGCGATGGAGCAGGCGCCCGAGGTCTGCTGGCCCTGGATCATGTCCATCGCCTTGATGAGCTGGAGCGGGCCGCCGGCATAACCGATGCGCCAGCCTGTCATGGCATAGGCCTTCGACACGCCGTTCATGGTCAACGTGCGCTCATAGAGCGACGGCTCGACCTGCGCCGGCGTGGTGAAGACGAAATCGCCATAGACCAGATGCTCATACATATCGTCGGTGAGAATCCAGACATGCGGATGGCGCACCAGCACGTCGGTGAGCGCCTTCAGTTCGGCTTCCGTATAGGCCGCGCCGGAAGGGTTGGATGGGGAGTTGAAGATCAGCCATTTGGTCTTCGGCGTGATGGCGGCTTCGAGATCCTTTGCGGTGACCTTGAAATCATTCTCGATTGTCGTGGAGACGAAGACGGGGGTGCCTCCGCAAATCGCCACCATTTCGGGGTAGCTAACCCAATAGGGGGCGGGGATGATCACCTCGTCGCCGGGGTTGAGCGTCGCCATGAAGGCGTTGAACAGGATCTGCTTGCCGCCGGTGCCGACGATGATCTGCTCCGGCTTGTAGTCGAGGCCGTTCTCGCGCTTGAACTTGGCGGAGATCGCCTGGCGCAATTCGGGGATGCCGGAGACCGGCGTATACTTTGTCTCGCCGCGCTCGATGGCCGCGATCGCCGCCTTCTTGATGTTGTCCGGCGTGTCGAAATCCGGCTCGCCAGCGCCAAGGCCGATGACGTCCTTGCCTTTCGCCTTCAGTTCGCGTGCTTTCTGGCTGACCGCGATGGTGGCGGAAGGCTTTACGCGGGAAAGGGCGTCGGCGAGGAATGCCATGGTTCGTTCTCCTGAATGGCAGCTGTGGTTGGAGCCGCATGATTTCGCGGGGTTTTTATGTCGCAGTACGGGACGGATCGCAAGAAAAGCTTTGCTTTCAGGCTTCACAAGGCGGCGATTTGATATGCGTGTTGCCGAAAACAGCTGAACCATCAGCAATCCTTGATGAACAGTTCAGCCAAACTGATTGGACGGGAAAAGGCGCCCGTGACAATGCTCGTGGGGAAACTGGAGAACGAACCGATGCCCATCCTCTATTCACAGCCTGACTCAGGAAATTGCTACAAGCCGCGGCTTTTGATGGCGAAGCTGGGGATGTCTTTTCGCCATGTGACGGTGTCGGCGCTCGACGGTTCGACGCGCACGCCGGATTATCTGGCGAAGAACCCCAATGGCAAGGTGCCGCTGCTCGAACTGGATGATGGGCGCTTTCTCGCTGAATCCAACGCCATCCTGCTGCATCTCGCCGAAGGCACGCGATTTCTGCCGTCTGATGCCTATGCGCGCGCACTCGCCTATCAATGGCTGTTCTTCGAGCAGTATAGCCATGAGCCCTATATCGCCGTGCGGCGCGCGTTGATGGTCTATCCTGAGCGGGCAAAGGAAGCGACGCCGGAGCGGCTCGCCGCGACATTGGAAGGCGGGGACAAGGCGCTTGGCGTCATGGAAGCACAATTGCAGAAGACGCCCTATCTCGCCGGCGAGGAGATCAGCATCGCCGATATCGCGCTTTATGCCTATACGCATGAGGCGGAGCGCGGGGGCTTCGACCTGAGGCGCTGTCCCGCCGTGTCGGCCTGGCTCGGCCGTGTCGCCGCCGATCCGGGACATGTGCCGCTCGGCTGGCTGCCGGAGTAGAGTTCAATAGATCAAAACAAGAAAAAGGCGGGATTCCCCCGCCTTTTTCATTCGGTTATATCGCTGTGAAGCGGAAGATCAGGCAACCGTGAGGTTGTCTGCGGAGGACTTGCCGGAACGGCGGTCCTGCACGATTTCGTAGTTGATCTTCTGGCCTTCATCGAGGCCGCGCAGACCTGCGCGTTCGACGGCGGAGATGTGGACGAAAACGTCCGCGCCGCCCTGATCAGGCTGAATGAAGCCGAAGCCCTTCGTGCCGTTAAACCACTTCACTGTTCCCGTAGCCATGGGAAACTCCTTTGCGTCGTAAAAATAAAGGCCCGTATGGATTTGCATACGTGCCCGTGGATCGAGATTATAGAGAGGAGATCGTCAGGAAGCGCGAACTAGCCGCACGGGTCGCAAAGTCACTCGACCGAAATATCGATGGCAAAATTCTATGACACAATTGCCTTGATTACAAGCCGCCTCTGAACTGAATACAGGGCATATGTGGAGAGCCCCCTGCAGAAACGAGAGGGGGCCTTGCCGGTACGCACGCCTCAATTGAAATAATCCTGCACCGGCCGCACTTCCAGTGATCCGGCCTTCAGCGCAGCGATGGCCTCCGCCACGGCTCCTGCGCCGGCAAGCGTCGTATAATACGGCACCTTCTGCATCAGGGCGGCGCGGCGGATGGATTTGGAGTCGGAGACCGCCTTGGCGCTGTCGGTGGTGTTGAAGACGATGTGGACCTGGCGGTTGCGGATGGCGTCCTCGATGTGGGGGCGGCCTTCGAGAACCTTGTTGATCTTGGTCGCCTCGACGCCGTTTTCGGCCAAAAAGCGCTGGGTGCCGCCGGTGGCGAGCACCTTGAAGCCGATGCCGGCGAGGCGCTTCACTGCGGGCAGGATGCCGGCCTTGTCCTCGTCGCGCACCGAGACGAACAGCGTGCCATCGCGCGGCAGGTCGACGCCGGCACCGAGCTGTGCCTTGGCGAAGGCGAGCGCGTAATCATAATCGAGGCCCATGACTTCGCCGGTCGAGCGCATTTCCGGTCCCAGCAGGATATCGACGCCGGGGAAGCGGGAGAAGGGGAACACGGCTTCCTTGACCGCGATGTGTGGACGCGTCGCCAGATCGGGCTTGCCGCCGTAAGCGCCCAGCGCCTCATCGAGCGTCTCGCCGGCCATGATGCGGGCGGCGACCTTGGCGATGGGGCGGCCAATGGTCTTGGCGACGAAGGGCACAGTGCGCGAGGCGCGGGGATTGACCTCCAGCACGTAGATCGTACCGTCCTTGATGGCGTATTGGACGTTCATCAGGCCGCCGACATTGAGCGCCTTGGCGAGCGCCGCCGTCTGGCGTTCGAGTTCGGCCACCGTTTCCTTCGACAGCGTGTGGACCGGCAGCGAGCAGGCTGAGTCGCCGGAATGGATGCCGGCTTCCTCGATATGCTCCATGATGCCGGAAACGTAGGTGTCCTTGCCGTCGCACAGGCAGTCGACATCGACCTCGATGGCTTCGCTCAAATAGGTATCGAACAGCAGCGGGTTTTTGCCGAGAAGCGTGTTGATCTGGCCGGTCTTGTCGTTGGGATATTTCGCCTTGATATCCTCCGGCACCAGTTCCGGCACGGTGTCGAGCAGATAGCTCTGCAGGCCGCGCTCGTCGTGGATGATCTGCATGGCGCGACCGCCCAGCACATAGGAGGGGCGCACGACCAGCGGGAAGCCGAGATCGCCGGCGATCAGGCGGGACTGCTCGACGGAATAGGCAATGCCGTTCTTCGGCTGGTTGAGGCCGAGCTTCACCAGAAGCTTCTGGAAGCGGTCGCGGTCTTCGGCAAGGTCGATGGCGTCTGGCGAGGTGCCGAGGATCGGGATGCCGGCCTTTTCCAGCGCGTCGGCGAGCTTGAGCGGCGTTTGGCCGCCGAACTGCACGATGACGCCGACGAGCGTGCCCGCCGCCTGTTCCGCGCGCAGGATCTCAAGCACGTCTTCCGCCGTCAGCGGCTCGAAATAGAGCCGGTCGGAGGTGTCATAATCGGTCGACACCGTCTCCGGATTGCAGTTGATCATGATCGATTCATAGCCCGCATCGCCCAGTGCGAAGGCGGCATGGCAGCAGCAATAGTCGAACTCGATGCCCTGGCCGATGCGGTTGGGACCGCCGCCGAGGATGACGACCTTCTTCCGGTCGGAGACTTGCGCTTCCGAGCGGGTCTCGCCGGCAAACGGCGTTTCATAGGTCGAGTACATATAGGGGGTGGGGGAGGCGAATTCGGCGGCGCAGGTGTCGATGCGCTTGAACACCGGGTGCACGTCGAGGCTTGCGCGCAGCTTGGCGACATCCTCGGCATCCTGACGGGTCAGGCTGGCGAGGCGGGCATCGGAGAAGCCCATCGCCTTCAGCATCCGCAAATTTTCCTGATCCTGCGGCAGGCCATGCTCGCGGATGCGGGCTTCCATATCGATGATGCTCTCGATCTGTTCGAGGAACCACGGATCGATCTTGCAGCTTTCATGCACCTGCTCAAGCGACATGCCCATACGGATTGCCTGGGCGACCATGCGCAGCCGGTCCGGCGTCGGCGTGCCGATGGCGGCGCGGATGGCGTTCTTCTCGTCGCCGTCCTCGATGCCGGGGATGGCGATTTCGTCGAGGCCGGTGAGGCCGGTTTCCAGCCCGCGCAGCGCTTTCTGCAAGCTCTCCTGGAAGGTGCGGCCGATGGCCATGACCTCGCCGACCGATTTCATCGCGGTGGTCAGGATGGGCGAAGCGCCGGGGAATTTCTCAAACGCAAAGCGCGGGATCTTGGTGACGACATAATCGATGCTTGGCTCGAAGGAGGCAGGCGTCGCGCCGCCGGTGATGTCGTTTTCAAGTTCGTCCAGCGTATAGCCGACCGCGAGTTTCGCCGCGACCTTGGCTATGGGGAAGCCGGTCGCCTTGGAGGCGAGCGCCGACGAGCGCGAGACGCGCGGGTTCATCTCGATGACGATCAGGCGTCCGTCCGCCGGGTTGACGGCGAACTGCACGTTGGAGCCGCCGGTCTCCACGCCGATCTCGCGCAACACCGCGATGGAGGCGTTGCGCATCATCTGATATTCCTTGTCGGTCAAGGTCAGCGCTGGGGCAACCGTGATCGAGTCGCCGGTGTGCACGCCCATCGGGTCGAGGTTCTCGATGGAGCAGATGATGATGCAATTGTCCGCCTTGTCGCGGACAACCTCCATCTCATATTCCTTCCAGCCGAGAACGGATTCCTCGATCAGCACTTCCGTGGTCGGCGAGGCGTCGAGGCCGCGCTCGATGATCTCGTAGAATTCGGAGCGGTTATAGGCGATGCCGCCGCCGGTGCCGCCGAGCGTAAACGAGGGGCGAATGATGGCGGGAAGGCCGACATGGTCGAGCGCCTGGGCCGCCATGCCCAGGGCGTGGGTCATGTAGCGCTGCTTGCGGTCGCCTTCGCCGAGCTGCCATTCGGTTTCCAGTCTGTCGAGGGCGGTGTCGAGTTCGGCCCCGGCATGTTGGGCCTTCAGCGCCTTGCGCTGTTCCTCATGCGCCTTGCGGTCCTTGTTCTTGGCTTCGGTCGCATTGGCGAGCATCGATTTGGGCGTTTCCAGCCCGATCTTGGCCATGGCCTCGCGGAAGAGCGCGCGGTCCTCGGCCTTGTCGATGGCCTCGGCGTTGGCGCCGATCATCTCGACATTATAGCGGTCGAGCACGCCCATGCGCTTCAACGACAGCGCGGTATTGAGCGCGGTCTGGCCGCCCATGGTCGGCAGAAGCGCGTCTGGGCGCTCCTTGGCGATGATCTTGGCGACGACTTCGGGCGTGATCGGCTCGATATAGGTGGCATCGGCCAGTTCCGGATCGGTCATGATCGTCGCCGGATTGGAATTGACGAGGATGATGCGGTAGCCTTCGTCCTTCAGCGCCTTGCAGGCCTGGGTGCCGGAATAGTCGAACTCGCATGCCTGGCCGATGACGATCGGTCCCGCGCCGATGATCAGGATCGATTTGATGTCAGTACGTTTCGGCATGGTTCTATCCTGTAACTCGGCGCGCTGCCCTGAAAACCCGCAAGGGTGTTCCCGGCGAGTTGACAGCAAAATTCGTCTATGAGGCTAAGCGGGCCTTATAGGCAAAGGATCGTCGCGGCGTAACCCCCAAAAACACGATTATTCATCGTTTTCTTCGGCTTTGCTGCGGAATGTCGCGGCAGGAGACGTCCGGCAAAGGCCGGTTACGGAAAACCGGACACCGGCTTTCCGTCAGGCTTGTGGGTCTTGTTCCCACTCTCAAGCCCGCTCTTAAGAAAGAGAACACCGAGATTCCGGTAAGTTCATGCCTGAGACGGCTTCCCCTGCTAGGATGTGCAAAGGCTGGTTGTGAATGGTTGTATTTTGCGCCATTAATCCTTTCAAGAGCAGCCATCGAGGAGTGTCGATATCATGCGCTGGCGGGGTCGCAGGCAAAGTGACAATGTGGAAGATCTCCGCGGTGAAAATAGCGGTATGCAAGGCGGTCTCGGCCAAGGCGGCCTGGGCGGCGGCGGGCTCATCGGCCCGGCTTTCCAATTGGTGCGCAGCGGCGGCATTTCCGGGATCGTCATCTTGGTGGTGCTGTTCTTCGGGCTGAAAGCCTGCGGGCTCGATCCCTTGCAGTTTCTTCTGAACGGCAGTATTGCGCCGGTTCAGAACCAGAGTCGGACGTCGGGAGCGCCGTCACAGCAGCGCAATGACGAGATGACGCAGTTCGTCAGGACGGTGCTGGCGGAGACCGAGGATACGTGGAGCGGCATCTTCAAGGCGAATGGCAAGACATATACG
The DNA here is from genome assembly GCF_002980495.1 of Phyllobacterium phragmitis. GTDB lineage: Bacteria > Pseudomonadota > Alphaproteobacteria > Rhizobiales > Rhizobiaceae > Paramesorhizobium > Paramesorhizobium phragmitis. The sequence goes on along the minus strand of NZ_PVBR01000002.1, from coordinate 224,816 downwards.
ATGCCGACCCTGGTGCTGTTCAACAGTCAGGTGCGGTCCGCATGCGGCTTTGCCAGTTCCGCCTCCGGCCCATTCTACTGCCCCGGCGACCGCAAGGTCTATATCGATCTGAGCTTCTATAACGAACTGGCCAATCGTTTCGGTGCATCCGGCGATTTCGCCCAGGCCTATGTGCTGGCGCATGAAGTCGGCCATCATGTCCAGAACCTGCTCGGCATCCTGCCGCGCGTCAATCAGATGCGGCAATCGATGAACGAGGCCGACGCCAACAAATTGTCGGTGCGCGTCGAGCTGCAGGCCGACTGCTTCGCCGGCATATGGGGCCATTACACCAATCAGGAAGGCATTGTCGAAAAAGGCGATCTCGAAGAGGCGATCAACGCGGCCCACCAGATCGGCGACGATACGCTGCAAAAGCGCACGCAGGGCTATGTGGTGCCGGAGACCTTCAATCACGGCACGTCGGCGCAGCGCGCGGAATGGTTCACCCGCGGTTATAATTCCGGCAAGGTCGATTCCTGCGATACATTCAATGCTGATATCTGACGGCTTCCACCGGCAATAAAAAAGCCGGCGGGTGACGCCGGCTTTTGGTGAGGCGGGAAAACTCAACGGTATCCAGAATTTGGCGCGATTTCCTGCGTTTTCGATTCAAGCCTGTTTCAGGCGGCGTGTGCCGCCTGCGGCCTTTCCAGCAAGGTCGGCTCGCCCTTCTTTTCGCGAATGAGGTTGAAGAATCGGCTGAAGAGATAGTGCGAATCCTGTGGGCCGGGCGAGGCTTCGGGATGGTGCTGCACCGAGAAAACCGGCTTGCCGGCAAGGCGCAGGCCGCAATTGGAACCATCGAACAGCGAGATATGGGTTTCGTCCACGCCATTCGGCAGCGAGGCCGAATCGACGGCGAAGCCGTGGTTCATCGAGACGATCTCCACCTTTCCCGTCGTGTGGTCCTTGACCGGATGGTTGGCGCCGTGGTGGCCCTGATGCATCTTCTGCGTCGTGGCGCCGAGCGCCAGTGCCAGCATCTGGTGGCCGAGGCAGATGCCGAACAGCGGAATGTCCGTCTCGATCAGCTTCTTGATGGTGGGTACGGCGTATTCGCCCGTCGCCGCGGGATCGCCGGGGCCGTTCGACAAGAAAATGCCGTCCGGATTATGCGCCAGCACGTCTTCCGCGGTCGCTGTCGCGGGCAGGACCGTGACTTTCGCGCCAAGCCCGGCCATCAGCCGCAGGATGTTGCGCTTCACACCGTAATCGATGGCGACGATGTGATAGCGCGGGGCGTCCTCGGCGGCATAGCCTTCGTTCCAGACCCATGGCGTCTCGTTCCAGACGGACGTCTGGCCGGAGGTGACGTCCTTGGCGAGGTCGAGATTTTCCAGGCCATGCCAGGCGGCGGCGCGTTTCTTCAGCGCCGGGATGTCGAATTCGCCTGAAGGGTCATGCGCGATGACGGCGTTGGGCGCTCCCTTTTCCCGGATAAGCGCTGTCAGCGCACGGGTGTCGATGCCCGAAAGCCCGATGATGCCGCGCTGTTTCAGCCATTGGTCGAGATCGGTCGCGGCACGGTAATTGGAGGGCTCGGTGACGCTCGCCTTGAAGACCACGCCGACGGCACCGGCACGGTTGGCGGGCGCCAGATCCTCGATATCCTCGCCATTGGTTCCGACATTGCCGATATGCGGGAAGGTGAAGGTGACGATCTGCCCTGCATAGGAGGGATCGGTGAGAATTTCCTGATAGCCGGTCAGTGCGGTGTTGAAGCAGACTTCAGCCTCGATCGCGCCGGTCGCGCCGACGCCCATGCCTTCGATGACCGTGCCATCCGCGAGAACGAGCAGGGCGGTGGGTTTGGTCGTCGTCCAAGGTGCGGATTTGTTGGCGGGGGCGGTCATCAGGCACTCCAGGGTCGGTTCGTGAACAGGGCTTGAAAGAAAGCCAGTTTCATTCCATATGACATGACAAAACGCGACGGGCCGATCAAGCCTGCCGCCGCGTGTCCATAACAATGTCCAGCTAGGCTTTGGACAATAGAGAAGCCGGACGCTTCGGTCAATCGTTTACGATAAACGCTCCACGAAATAATTTCATGAGGAGATTCAATTGTTTGCTGTTCAGCGGCAATTGATTTCGCGTTCACGAAGCGTTAAAATCCGGTAACCATATCAGGAGATACCGCCATGTTGCGCGATGAGATCGCCCAGGCACTCAATACCGCTCTCAAGGCACAGGACAAACGCCGCATTTCGACGCTCCGCCTTATCCTGGCGGCGCTGAAGGACCGCGATATCGCCAACCGCACCGCGGGCAAGGACCCGGTTTCGGATGATGAATTGCGCGTGATTCTCGCCAAGATGATCAAGCAGCGCAAGGAATCGGCGAATGTCTATGAGGAGGGCAACCGCCTCGAACTGGCCGAGGGCGAACGCGCGGAGATCGAGATCATCCGCGGGTTCCTGCCGCAGCAGCTTTGCGAGGCCGATGTCAAGGAGGCTTGCGCCAATGTCGTCGAGGAAGTCGGAGCCGGCGGCCTGCGTGACATGGGCAAATGCATGAACGCGCTGAAGGAACGCTTCCCCGGCAAGATGGATTTCAGCAAGGCAAGCGGCATCGTCAAGGACCTGCTTCAGTAAGCGGGTTATAGGGCTGGGATTCGGCGGCGGCTTGGAAACAAGCTGCCGCTTTTTGTTTGGGGGGGCGCGTGGGAGCGAATCTATCAAATGGGAAGCGTTTAACGCCTTCGAATCACTGGGGCGAAGGCAGTAGTCCTAATCCGATTCTGGAGCGGTTCATTTTTGGGTGAAAGCGTTGGCGCTTTTATTATTTGGAGTGTCTTGGAGATGATGCCGCAAAATGTGAAGCAGTTTTCCGCTTGGACCGTTCCGGAATGGGTCCTCGGGTCAAGCCCGAGGATGACAACTGGAGAGGTTTCCGCCAGTATCTAGCGTTGGCGATTGGCGGAAAACATCCCTGCAATCGTCATCCTCGGGCTTGACCCGAGGACCCATTCCGGAACATTGCCGCTCAATCCGCGATCAGACATTCAGGCCATTGATATTAGAGCGACTCCTGGTTCCATCAAAACAGGAGCCGCCTCAGCTCTGCGCCACATTCAGCCGCGTATCCCTGAGCAAGCCCTGTTCCTCGAGGACCGGATAGGCCATCGATGCCAGGAGGGAGTTGATCTGCTTGAGATCGCGGATGGTGTCGAGGTGGATCGAACTCGTCTCGACGCTGCGTGTCGTTCCCTCGCGCAGACGCGAGAAATGTCGCTGGCTGGTGTCCTTTTCCATGTCGCGCAGCCGGTCCTTCTCCTGCACGAGCTGGCGGGCGGTGTGACCGTCGCGCGAGACCAGCACGTTGAAGGCGAGATGCGCGTTGGCCAGGACGAAGGCATGGAACTGCGACAGCTCACGCCAGCCTTCCTCGGTGAATTCCAGCTTGCGGTTCATCTTCTTCTGCACGTGGGCGAGCATGTTGCGCACGATGATGTCGCCGACCTGTTCCAGCTTGACGCAGGCGCCGAGCAGTTCCTGCGTGCGCAGCGCCTCAAAATCGGAAAGCTTCCCGGTGGCGAGCCGGGCGAGGTAGAGCTTGATGGCGGCATGGCGCCGGTCGACGCGGTCATCGAGCGCCGCCAGTTCCTTGATGCGCGCCTGATCGGGTTTTTCGTAGAGATCCATCACCCGCTGCAGCATGATCTCCACGGTTTCGCAGACGCGCACCACTTCGCGCGTCGCGTTGGCAAGCGCCTGCGACGGCATGTCGAGGACGCTCGGATCGAGCGCGCTGACTTCCTCCGCCGCCATCGGCTTCGGCTGCACTTTCGGCGTGTTGAGATCGACCAGCGCCTCGGTGGCGCGCAGCACCACACTTGAGAGCGGGATGCCGGCGAGCAGGATGATGAGGTTGAACAGGATATGGGCGTTGACGATCTGATCGACGGGATCGCTGCCGAGCAGGCCCGCCGGCGGGCGGAAGGTCAGGAACAACACCAGGACGATCAGCGAGCCTGCGCCGCGCATCATCAGATTGCCGAGCGGCACGACGCGGGTTTCGGGCGGGGCATTGCGGGTCAGGATCGGTGCGATGATCGAAGAGCCGAGATTGACGCCCAGCACCATGACGATGCCCAGTTCCGGCTGGATCAGGCCGCGCGAGGCGAAGCTGACGAGGAGGATGACGCCGGCGATGCTCGAATGGAACAGCCAGGTGATCAATGCGGCGAGCAGGTAGGCGGTGATGGGATCGCCAGAGAGATAATTGACGATGATCGGCAGGATCTGGCTTTGCCGCAGCGGCTCGGTCGCCTGGCCGGTCATTTCGAGCGACAGGATGAGCAGGCCGATGCCGACCAGGATCCGGCCGTTCTGGCGCCAGTCGCGGCGTTCGGTGGTCATGAAGATGATGGTGCCGGCGAGAAGGCAAAGCGGCACGAGAAGGGTCAGATCATAGCTGAGGATCTTGACGACCAGCGCCGAACCCACTTCCGCGCCGCGCACGGCCATCAGCCCGGCAACGCCGCTGACGAAGCCGGAACCGACGAAGGAGCCGACGAGAAGCGTGACGGCGGTGGAGCTCTGCAGGGCGATGGCCATCGCCGTGCCGAAGCCGACGGCCAGGACCGGCTGCTTCATGACACTGCGCAGGCGTTGGCGCAGCCGGTCGCCATAGGTTCTTTCGACGCCCGTGCGCACCATGCGCGTCGCCCACAGAAGAAGGGCCACCGCTCCGGCCAGATGCAGCAAGACGACAGAACCGTTCACGAGATCATGTCCTTTCGGGTGGGCGCGACGGATGGGAGCCGAAGCACCCTTCAAATCAGTGTAACCTAACAGGAAAAAATATGTTCCGGCTAAACAGTTTTTACTTAAGAAGTGGTACCCGGAGGCTCTTTCCAAGAGTTCCCGTTACGCATGTGACAATTTTATGACATATGGATGACGGGTTGGGGTGAGATCGCACCTTCGGCGTAGCATTTGCGTGCTTCCTGCCGCGCGGGAGGTGTCGATTTGATGACCCGGGAATTTCGCGTGGGATAAACCAAACTCGCCGTTTGGCGAGCGGTGCCGTTGTGGCGTATGATGTCAGGTGGTCTTGAGACCATCAGGTTCCCCCAGAGCGATGAAAAAATGCGTTTTCCGCCTTCCTTTCTCGACGAGATACGAGACCGCGTGCCGATCTCGACGCTGATCGGGACGCGGGTTTCGTTCGACCGCAAGAAGACCAACGCCGCGAAAGGCGATTATTGGGCCTGCTGCCCGTTCCATGGCGAAAAGACGCCGAGCTTTCACTGCGAGGACCGCAAGGGCCGCTATCATTGTTTTGGCTGCGGCGTGACGGGAGACCATTTCAAGTTCCTGACCGATCTGGAGGGCCTGAATTTCCCCGAAGCGGTGCAGCGTGTCGCCGATATGGCGGGCGTGCCGATGCCGGCGCGCGATCCGGAAATGGAAAAGCGCGAGGCCGAGCGTGCCACGCTGCACGACGTCATGAATATGGCGGCGCAGTTCTTCGAGCAGCAATTGCAGGCGGCGGCGGGTGCGAAAGCACGCGCCTATCTGCGCGACCGAGGCTTGTCGACCTCGACGCAGCAGGCGTTCCGCCTGGGCTATGCGCCGGAAAGCCGCAATGCGCTTAAGGAATATCTGGCGGGCAAGGGCGCGACGCGTGAGCAGATCGAGGCTTGCGGTCTGGTCTATTCAGGCGAGGGCATCGCGGTTTCCTATGATCGTTTCCGCGACCGCATCATGTTTCCGATCGAAGATACGCGCGGGCGGGTGATCGCCTTCGGCGGACGTGCTCTATCACCGGATGCGCCCGCCAAATATCTGAACTCGCCGGAAACCGAACTCTTCCACAAGGGGCGGATGCTTTATAATGCGCTACGCGCGCGCAAGGCCTGTCAGCCGCAGGGCGGCGAACCGGCGAAAGCGGTCATCGCCGTCGAGGGCTATATGGATGTCATCGCCTTGGCACAGGCTGGCTTCGCGCAGGCGGTGGCGCCGCTCGGCACGGCGTTGACCGAGGACCAGCTTGAACTTCTGTGGCGGGTCAGCCCGGAGCCGGTGCTCTGCTTCGATGGTGATCAGGCGGGTATCCGTGCTGCGCACCGCGCCGTCGATCTCGGGCTTCCGGCGCTCAAACCCGGCAAGTCGCTGCGCTTCGCGCTTCTGCCGGAAGGCAAGGATCCGGACGATCTGGTCAAGGCGGACGGGCCGCAGGCGTTTCAGGCCGTGCTCAGGGATGCGCGGCCGCTTGCCGACATGCTGTGGACGCGCGAGACGGCGAGTGGCGTGTTCGATACTCCCGAGCGGCGTGCCGAGCTGGAAGCGCGGCTGCGCGAGATCACCGGGCGCATCGGTGAGGAGAATGTGCGGCGCCATTATGCGCAGGAGATGCGCGACCGCGCGCAGCAATTCTTCGGCCAGGCGCGGCAGGGTAACCAGAGGGGCAACCAGCGCGGCAATAACCGCAATGGCTATGGCCAGGGTGGATATGGGCAAGGTGGATACGGGCAGGGCGCTTATGGTCAGCGGGGCAGGGGGGCAGCATCAGGGCGGCTCGCTGTTTCCGAAAGCCTTGCCCGCTCGTCGCTGGTCAAAAGCGCCTCCTCCACATCGACGCCGCCTTTGCGCGAGACGGCGATCCTGCTCATCCTCCTCAATCATCCCAGGCTGATCGAGGAGGATTTCGAGGCGATGGCGGCGCTCGACCTGGAACATCCGCAGCTGCGCCGGATGCATCTGGCGATGCTTGATGCGATGGCCGCGGCGCATCTGCAGGACGGCGTGGAGATGCGCCAGGCATTGCGCGCCGCCGGCCATGGCGAGATGATCGAGACGCTGGAAGGCATCGTGCGGCGTGCCCGTGTCTGGACGGCAACGGAAAGAGCGGCGGAAGAAGATGCACGCGAAGCATTGCGGCAGGCGGTTCACTTGCATCAGCGCGCAAGAACTCTACATAAGGAACTCAGAGCGGTAGAAGCCGCGCTCATGGATGACGAAACGGGCGACGTTTTCGGGCGGCTCGTCGATATTCAGAACGAAATCCGCAAGGCAGAGGCAACCGAAGCACTGATCGAAGGATTCGGAATCCCGTCCGGACGACCGGCCGGCGGCTTCTGACTCGTGAGAAATGTACAAAATGATTCGCTTTTTTGGGGCGAATCATATGACTCGCTCTTGACGAGCGGCAAAAATGACGGAATCAGGACGATTTAATAATCGGATGAAAACGGAAAACTGGCAATAGCTCCGCAGTATTGATTGAAAACGGGCGGCGCGCCGCCTGAATACGCAAATCCTGCAATGCCGGAAACAGGGTTAATCGGTCATTAACAGGAAACAGCTACTCGCTGATCATGATGACGATGTGCAAAGCCCCAAATGGCGAAGCCGTCCGCGCCCTCTACCCTTAATAAGAAAAGCGACCGGGTCGCCTGGAGATGAATATATGGCAACGAAGGTAAAGGAAAACGAAGAAGCCGAAGTCGAGCGCGAAGGTGCAACCGATGGGCCGCTTCTCGACCTTTCTGACGACGCTGTCAAGAAGATGATCAAGGTCGCGAAGAAGCGCGGCTATGTGACGATGGACGAGCTTAACGCCGTCCTCCCCTCCGAGGAGGTGACTTCCGAGCAGATCGAGGACACGATGGCGATGCTCTCCGATATGGGCATCAATGTCGTCGAGGATGACGAGCAGGACGCCGACGCCGAACAGGCCGAGAGCGAAGAAGAAGCGGAAGGCGGCGAACTGGTCGAGGCGACCGGAACCGCAGTTGCCCCGACCACCACGAAGAAAGAGCCGACCGACCGCACCGACGATCCCGTGCGCATGTATCTGCGCGAGATGGGGTCGGTGGAGCTTCTGTCGCGCGAGGGCGAAATCGCCATCGCCAAGCGCATCGAGGCCGGCCGCGAAACGATGATTGCCGGGCTTTGCGAAAGTCCGCTGACCTTCCAGGCCATCATCATCTGGCGTGATGAACTGAACGAATCGAAGATCCTGCTGCGCGAGATCATCGATCTCGAAACCACCTATGCAGGCCCGGAAGCCAAGCAGGCACCGGCTATCGAGCGGGTGGAGGAAAAGCCGCGTGAGGACGAAAAGCCACGCCGCACCTCGCGCGACGATGACGACATTACCAATGTCGGCGGCGAAGCCGCGGTCGAGGATGATGACGATGAGGATGACGAGGCCAATCTTTCGCTTGCCGCGATGGAAGCCGAGCTGCGTCCGCAGGTCATGGAAACGCTCGACCTGATCGCCGATACCTATAAGAAGCTGAGGAAGCTGCAGGACCAGCAGGTGGAAAGCCATCTCGCCGCGTCCGGTTCGCTTTCGTCGAGCCAGGAACGTCGCTACAAGGAGTTGAAGGATCAGCTCATCTTGGCGGTCAAATCGCTCTCGCTCAACCAGAACCGCATCGAATCGCTGGTCGAACAGCTCTACGATATCAACAAGCGTCTGGTGCAGAACGAAGGCAGGCTCCTGCGCCTGGCCGAATCCTACGGTGTTCGCCGCGAGGATTTCCTGAGGGAATATCAGGGCAGCGAGCTCAATCCGAACTGGGTTGAGAAAGTCTCGACCCTGCCGACGCGCGGCTGGAAGGAATTCAGCAAGAACGAAGCCAGGGCAATCGGCGATCTGCGTACCGAGATCCAGAATCTGGCGCAGGAGACAGCGATTTCCATCGGCGAGTTCCGCCGCATCGTCAACCAGGTGCAGAAGGGCGAGCGCGAGGCGGCCATAGCCAAGAAGGAAATGGTCGAAGCGAACCTTCGCCTCGTCATCTCCATCGCCAAGAAATACACCAATCGCGGCCTGCAGTTCCTCGATCTGATCCAGGAAGGCAATATCGGCCTGATGAAGGCGGTGGACAAGTTCGAATACCGCCGTGGCTACAAGTTCTCGACCTATGCGACCTGGTGGATCCGGCAGGCGATCACCCGCTCGATCGCCGACCAGGCGCGCACGATCCGCATTCCGGTGCACATGATCGAGACGATCAACAAGATCGTGCGCACCTCGCGCCAGATGCTGCATGAGATCGGCCGCGAGCCGACGCCGGAGGAACTGGCGGAAAAGCTCGCCATGCCGCTGGAAAAAGTGCGCAAGGTGCTGAAGATCGCCAAGGAGCCGATCAGCCTTGAAACGCCTGTTGGCGACGAGGAAGATTCGCATCTCGGCGATTTCATCGAGGACAAGAACGCGCTTTTGCCGATCGATGCGGCCATTCAGGCCAATCTGCGCGATACGACGACGCGGGTGCTCGCCTCGCTGACGCCGCGTGAGGAGCGTGTGCTGCGTATGCGCTTCGGCATCGGCATGAACACCGACCACACGCTGGAGGAAGTCGGCCAGCAGTTCTCGGTAACGCGCGAGCGCATTCGCCAGATCGAGGCGAAGGCGCTTCGCAAACTCAAGCACCCGAGCCGCTCGCGCAAGCTGCGCTCGTTCCTCGATAGCTAAATCGAACGACAAAATACCCGGGAAAAGGGCGGCACAGGCCGCCCTTTTTCGTTTTTGCATGATGCGCAGAGTGTACTGCAAAGGATGCATGGCACTGCAGGGGCAAGGCTTGCTTGCCTGCTTAATCCAGCGGGGTCATACTGAGAACAGGCACAAGCGGGGGCACCGAAGGGAGGTGTACCGTGACGACCTACATCATGCTTATCAGCTGGACCGAACAGGGCATAAAAAACCTGCGTGATTCGCCGCGCCGGCTGGATATTGCGAAAAAAGAGCTCGAAGAGATGGGCGGTGCCTTCAGGGCGTTCTATCTGACGATGGGCGAATGGGACATGGTGGCCATATGCGAAGCGCCTGATGATGCGGTGGCGGCGCGCTTCGCGTTGCAACTCGGCATGACCAGCAATGTGCGAACGCGCACGCTCAAAGCGTTTCCCGAGGCTGCCTACCGCGAGATCATCGCCTCGCTCGGCTGATGGCTCATCGCCTCGACAGCGCCTGTCGAACCCGCTAGTTTGCCCATAAAAATCGAAAGCGAGGTGCGTATGTCCATTTTGAAGCGTCTTTTTGGCGGCGGCGGTAAAGAAGCCAGCGAAGCGGCGGCGGACGCCGCTACGACCAAGGAGGCCGAGCACAATGGTTTCCGCATCCGCGCCACGCCCTATAGTGAGGGCGGCCAATACCAGACCTGCGGCGTCATCTCCAAGGAGGTGAATGGCGAGATGAAGGAGCACAAGTTCATCCGCGCCGATAAGTTCGCCAGCCTTGATGATGCGATCAACGTCTCCCTTTCCAAGGGGCGCCAGATCGTCAACGAACAGGGCGAGCGAATCTTCGACTAAGTTCATTCCCGAGCGGGATTTTTGCGGCGGTGCTGACGCGGAAGCGCAGCGCCGCCGTTTTTGTTTCGGGGCCGGCGAATAGCGCGCGCACATTCGGCTGAAACGCCTCCATATGCCCTCAAACGAAAAATTTCACAGCCCTCTTGCCAGTCCTGAAATTCTGCATAGTATTTCGGGTGTCCAAAATAATAAGCGAATGTCTATTATATCAGACATACGGTACCACGATGATCGAGACGGCGCATCAAAAAGGGGAATTGCACCATGAAACTCGCGCTGAGGTCTATGACACGTTCAAAACCATCGTCTGTGGTTTGAGCGGGGAAGAACAGCGCAGCCTGTTCTTCACGACAGCGAACAAGACCTACCGCCTCGGCTGCGGCGAAACCCGAACATTACAGGACAAGGCCTATGTCTGACATTTCTCTTCTCCATGCCGGTGAGACGGCGACCATCGATGACCGCATCCGCGGCTTTCCCGCAGGCCATGCGCCGCTGCCGCTCGCGGAGATCGGCAGCCAGGGATGGAAACCCTATGACGGGCGCATGTCGCTGCCGCTGATTTCGCTGGACCGCGCGGCATTTACGGCAAATGCCGATCTGATGATGCGTTATGTCAGGGATCACGGCGTCGAGATCGCGCCGCATGCCAAGACGCCGATGTCGACGACGCTTGCCGGCGCGTTGCTGCGGGCAGGCGCATGGGGCGTCACGGTCGCCGATATCCGGCAGGCGGCGGTCATGCTTGCGGCTGGCTTCCGGCGTCTGATCCTCGCCAATGAGATCGGCGGCCCGGCTGCGGCCAGACGGCTGGCGTCGCTGCTCTCCGCTTATCCTGACGCAGAGTTCCATATCTTCGCGGATTCGCCTGAACTCATTGCCGCGCTTGCCGATGCGTGGACAGGGCGTGACGATCTGCCTGTGATCGGCATCCTGGTCGAACTCGGTGCTGCGCGTGGCGGCGCGCGGTCGCTCGATCAGGCTGTGGCGGTCCTCGATGCTGTCCTGGCGGTGAAGAATGCGGCCATCAGGCTTTCAGGCATCGCGGCCTATGAAGGGGCGGCGGCAACAGCTGACCCGGATGAAACCATGACGCGTATTGCCGGCCTGATGGCGTTGACGGCGGATTTCTACCGCACCGTGCGGGCACGCGTCGGGGGCGATGCGCCGCTGATCGTCACCGCCGGAGGCTCGGTGTTTTTCGATCTGGTGATCGGCGCATTACAGCCGGCCCTGGCGGGCGATCCTCACGTGAGGCTGGTGCTGCGCAGCGGGGCGATCTTCTTCCATGATCACGGCGTCTACGAGCGCGGTCTTGCCAGTCTCGATGCGCGGTCTGGTTTTACCATCGGCGGCGATATTGTTTCGGCGTCGGAGGGTTTCCGACCGGCGCTCAGGCTCTGGGCGGAGGTGCTTTCGCGGCCCGAGCCGGGGCTGGCGATCTGCGGCATGGGCTTGCGCGACGTGGCCATGGATCAGGGGCTGCCGCGTCCGCTGGCGCTTTATCGCGACGGGAAAAGCCTGCGATCGCTTTCCGGCGCGGCGGTCATCAAGCTCAACGATCAGCACGCCATCGTCAGCCTTGGCGGCGAAATGGATGTCGCTGTCGGCGACGTGGTGGAGTTCGGCATCTCGCACCCTTGCACCTGCCTCGACCGCTACGCGCTCATCTACGGGCTCGACGAGGCACAGACCGTCACGGCTGCATACGCGACCAGTTTCGGCTGACACGACACCTCTCTTCCAACGACCAAGAAGGGCCATCGTCTGAGCCAGGCCGTCAGCGATGGCGGGCTCGTCCACATCGCCGGTCAGGCTCCGGTCAATCCCAAGAGGAAATAACCCAATCGGGATCAGCGTGTCCATATCTGTAAAGGCTGCCAAAAAAGGAGTGCCTGACCGGATGAGACTGAAGGGAGCGGGAGGCCCGATCAGCCTCCCGCATCCGATGGCATCACTTGCTCGCCATGGGAGCGATCAGCGGCGTGATGTGGCGGATGACGGAGAGGGAGCCTCTGCGGGAGGCTGTTCCGCCCCGGTGCCGTCATCGGTCGCGGGGGCATCGGGTTCGGGCATCGGCTATTCCGCTTGATCGGCGGGCGGCGGAGGGACTGCCTGTTCGGGTGTGGTGGATTGCTCCGGCGCGGGCTGCGCCGGTGCCGGGGCAGATTCTTCGGCATCTTCAGCCAGCGGGCTTTCCGGAGCGGGCGTCGGCGCGGCCTGTTCCTGCTGCCTCACGGCCCTGTCGACCTGCCGCTTGGCCTGTTCGGCAGCCTTTGCCGCTTCTTCCTCGGCGGCTTTCTGGGCAGCCCTGGTCTCGCGCTTTGCCCGTTCCGCCGCCTTCTCCTGGGCTTCTTCGGTTTCCCGGATTTCGGCGTCCGTTGCCTTTTTCGCTTCTTCGGCCCGCTTTTCCGTCTCTGCTTCAGCTTCCCGCTGTGCTTCTTCGGTTACGCGCTTGGCCTTCTCGTCCTGCGCCCGCTTCTCGGCTTTCTCGACCTGTTTCGCCGCTTCCCGGTCGGCCTGGCGGCGGGCCTTTTCCTCGACCTGCTTCTGCGCTTCGGCGGCTTCTTCAGCCGCCCTGTCGGCTTTTCGCTTGGCGTCCTGTTGCGTCGCGCGCTGTTCTTTCAATTGCTGCTCGGCTTCCTCCTGCGCAGCCTGTTTCGCCTGCTCGGCCTGGCGCGCGGCCTCTTCCTCCTGCTGCTTGCGCAGTTCGTCCGCTTGCGGATCGACGGCCGGCAGTTCCCCTTCCTGCTGGGCCAAAAGGATGCGGTTGCCCGTCTGTTGGACGGTGTCCTGGGTGGCGGGACGATGAAGCGGCGCATGTATTTGCGCGCCAGCGGGGCCGGCGAGCAGCATGGCGGTCGAGGCAAGCAGAATGGCGGAACGTTTCATCGGATTTTCCTTGGACTTTCAGAGGCGGGCGGCTGTGCTCGAACTGCATGCGGTGTGCATTCCGTGATTCTCGTTTTTTATTCTCATTGATGCCAGGGCCTGACAAACGAATATGACTGTACTTTGTTCCGTTCCGGTACCTGGGCAAGATGGTGCCATCTTTGCCGGTCAAATCTGTCCCGTTGATGAAACATCCGTTCATCCCCAGGTCATCTTGACTGGACGAAGGGGCCCTATCGCTGTATCTCGCCGGCATGACGCGACCATTTTGGCAGACGAAGACGTTGGAGGAACTCAGCCGCAAGGAATGGGAAAGCCTTTGCGACGGCTGCGGCCGGTGCTGCCTGCACAAGCTGCAGGACGAGGATACGGACGAGATCTACCTGACGAGTGTCGCCTGCACGCTGCTCGATGCGGATACATGCCAGTGCTCCGATTATCCGGACCGCAGGAAAAAGGTGCCGGATTGCGTCTTCCTGACGCCCGAGATCGTCCACGAATCCGCTTGGCTGCCCAAGACCTGCGGCTATCGGCTGGTTGCGGAAGGGCAGGACCTCTATTGGTGGCATCCGCTGGTGTCGGGTGATCCGAATACGGTGCATGAGGCGGGCATCTCGGTCCGCGGCAAGGTCACGGCCTTCGACCACGATTTGGAATCCGAGGACGATTTCCTCGCGCACATGACGGGAACCGGCTGACCTCCGCGCGGTGGACGACGGCATGGCCATCGCCGCAACGTGGTCTTCGCACGCGCTCCCGGATGCCCGATCATCCGTTGAGGGATAGGAACCCGAGAAAGCAAACGGGACACCTTTTTCATTTGCGGTGATACTGTGGAAATCTGCTTGAGAAAAGCTGGGAACCGGAAACCGATTCCCAGCTTCCCGGATTTGCTTACTGCTTCAGTTCGAAAGTGACGTTCACCGTCACGTTATAGGTGTTTTCACCTGCCGCGACCGGCACCGCATCGGCGGATTGTGCCTCTGCCATCATCATCTTGTTGCGGGCTAAGGAGACGGGCCGCGGGCGGAAGGACTGCTCGCTGATCTCGATCACGCGGCCAAGGCCGACACCGGCGGCATCCGTCAGCGTCCTCGCCTTGGTGAGGGCATCCGCCATCGCGCGCTTGCGCGCCTCGTTGATGGTGGCGGCAGGATTGTCGTTGGTGAAGCGCAGGTCGCCGCCCTGGTTGACGCCGAGGGTGACCGACTGGTCGAGCACGGTTCCGACCTTGTCGAGATCGCGCACCCGCACGGTGAGCGAATTGGTGACGGTGTAGCCGGTGATCTTCGGCTCCTTCAGGCCGTTCTTGTCGTCGGGATAGACATAGCGCGGCTGGATATTGACGCCGGCAGTCTGGAGATCGCGCTCCTCGATGCCGGCTTCCTTCATGGCGGCGAGAACCTTGCCCATGGCCTCGTTATTGGCGGTCATGGCATCGCGGGCGGTATCGGCCTCGCGCAGCACGTTGAGCGTGAGTATAGCCATGTCAGGCGCTGCCGTCGTCTCGCCTTCGCCGGTGACCATGATACGCGGCACGGGCTTGGACATGTCATTCTCCTGGGCCATGGCGGGAAGCGATGCTGCGCCGATGAGCGCGGCGGCGAAAAGCGCTGATCCGAAAAAAGCCGGTGTTGCCTTGCAAGTCATGAAGAAAGCTCCAATTGAAAAAATGTCCCAACCACGCATGCGTCGCAAGCGAATATGTGCGTAATAGGGCAAAACGCTTGTTTACGCGAGACGTTTAGGCTAGGGCAGTGACGCGTGGGGCCTGTAGCTCAATTGGTTAGAGCCGGCGGCTCATAACCGCTTGGTTGGGGGTTCGAGTCCCTCCGGGCCCACCATTTACTTAAGTGTTTAATTTTATTGATGTTGGCGCTAAGCGTGTAGCTATGCGTGATGCAAAAACTTACTGCGCAATTCTGCTCGATGATAACAACCGCAAGCCGATCATTCGCATGCATTTCAATCGGGGTACAAAATACATCGGCCTTTTCGATGGTGACATCGAGGATCGGGTGCTTGTTGAGTCCTTGGACCAAATTTACGAGTTTGGTGATCGCACCAAGGTAGCGGCTCAAAAATATGGCTGATCACGCGATTTGGCGGGGACATTGATCGAATAGTCATCATCACCTGACACAAAATGGACCTGACAGAAATCTGACACGGGGCGGTCGAGTGCGGCCTCGGGGCGGCCCAAGCATCCGAGGGCAGCAAAGCGATGCGGCAGCGGAAATCGTCCGCCATCCCTTGTTCATGCGCGGCTCCATCTCCAGATAAGGCGGGTAACGGTTTCGTGAGGGGCAGTCGTGCGGCCGTTCATCGTTATGCCACAGGCTTGCCCCCGGAATTTCTACCGCCGATGGGTCATGTGCGGATTTTCGTTTCGTTTCAGTGGATTGTCATGGCCATTTTTCGTTACTTCATCTGGGCCTTCCTCTTCACGATCATCGGCCTGGCTCTCGGAGCATGGCTTGGATATTCGACGACAGGCACTATCCAAGGGGCCATTTCGGTCTTCATCATCTGCCTTGTGCTGGGCATCCTGGAAATTTCCCTTTCCTTCGACAATGCCATCGTCAATGCGCGCATCCTGCGCGACATGACGCCCGCCTGGCAGCACCGCTTCCTGACATGGGGCATCATCATCGCCGTTTTCGGCATGCGCATCATCTTTCCGCTCGCCATCGTCGCCATCGCGGCCTGGATCGATCCGATCTCGGCAATACGCCTGGCCATCTGGCAGCCCGCCGAATATGCGCGGATCATCGGAGAAGCGCATACGGGGATCGCCGCCTTTGGCGGGAGCTTCCTGATGATGGTGGGGATGAAATATTTCTTCGACGTCGAGAAGGAGGTGCACTGGATCAAGGTACTGGAAAGCCGCATGTCGAAATTCGCGTCCGTGCAGGGCGTGGAAATCGGTATCGTGCTGGTGCTGATCCTGTTCTTCTCCGCGCAATTGCCGGAGGCCGAGGCCGATACGTTTCTGACCGCGGCGATCTACGGGCTTCTGACGTTCCTCGCCGTGGAGGGGCTTGGTGAAATCCTCGATGCCACGCAGGAGCAGATGGAGGCCGTGCGCAAGGGCGGTCTCGGCGCGTTCATCTATCTCGAAGTGCTCGACGCCAGCTTTTCCTTCGACGGCGTGATCGGCGCCTTCGCGCTTTCGACCAATCTTTTCGTGATCGCCATCGGGCTTGGCATCGGCGCTTTCTATGTGCGCTCGCTGACCATCATGCTCGTCGAGAAACAGACGCTCGGCCAGTACCGCTATCTCGAACATGGCGCTTTCTACGCCATCCTCGTTCTCGCCGTGATCATGTATGCCCAGACACTGGTGCACATTCCCGAAGTCATCACCGGGCTGATCGGCGCGGCGCTGATCCTGTTTTCGCTGATCTCGTCCATGCGCTATAACCGGGCTCATCCGGAATGGCAGGCGGAAGAGGAGGCGCACGGACGGTAACGGTCCGTTACGCCTTTACGCTAGTGGATTGACTCCGACGCTTCGCTCCCGCGAAGCGTCGGCCCAACCACTAGATAACCTTTTGTTTGTGTTTGTTTCTTTTACACATTTGCGTCCAATTCCATCGGACTCAAATGTTAGAAACAAACCACTAGCTCAGCTCCGCCGGCGCCCATTTCCCGCGGGTGACCCAGCGCCAGAGCAGGAGCGCGGCCACAATGGCGAGGCCGATGAACAGGCCCATCCATATGCCCGCGCCATTCAATCCCATCCAGAAGGCCAGATAGATGCCGAGCGGGACGCCGATGCCCCAATAGCCGATCGCGGCATAGATCATCGGTATCGTCGTATCGTGAAGGCCGCGCAGCATGCCGCTGCCGACGGCCTGGGCGCCATCGGCGATCTGGAAGAGTGCTGCGAAGGCCAGGAAGGTGACGGCGTGGGCGATCACCTCCGCATTCTGCGGGGCGTGAACATCGATGAAGGCGCTGATGAGAAGGCGCGGCACGAGCACCATCACAAGGGCGGCCAGCATCATGAAGCCGATGCCGAGCGCATAGGCGGTCCAGCCGGCACGGCGCACACCCTCCTTGTTGCCGGCACCGAGAAAGCGCCCGACGCGGACGGTCGCCGCCTGGCCGAAGCCGAGCGGTACCATGAAGGTCAACGAACAGATCTGGATGGCGATGGCATGTGCCGCCAGCGACGACGCGCCGATCAGGCCCATCAGCAGGGCGGCGCCATTGAAGACCGAGACTTCGAAGACGATGATCGCCGCGATAGGCAGGCCGAGCCGCAGGATCTGGCGGAAGCGCGGCCAGTCGGAACGCCAGAACCGACCAAAAAGCCGATAGCGGCGGAACTGTTTTTCCCTGAGCACGACAATCGCGAGGCCTGTGAACATCAGGCTGCTCGAAAGCGTCGTGGCCAGTCCTGAGCCGACAACGCCAAGTGCTGGAAAACCGAGCTTGCCGAACATCAGGCACCAGTTGGCCAGCGCGTTGAACGGCACGGCGAAGGTGACCACGATCATGGCCCAGCCGGGGCGCTCGAATGCCGAGATGAACGAGCGCAGCACGATATAGCCGTAGAACGGAAAAAGGCTCCACTGCAGCGTTTGCATATAGCGTCCGGCCTGGTGCGCGAGATCCGGCCTCTGCCCCATCAGGAGCAGGATCGCTTCGGCATGCCAGAGCATGAACCACAGCGGCACGGAGACGAACAGCGCCACCCACAGGCCCTGGCGCACGGTGCGCCTTATCTCGCGCACGGAATGGCGGTTCGCCCCGAGTTCCCGGGCGAGCATGGGAGAGGTGGCGAGAATGAGCCCCATGCCGAAGAACATCGGCGTGTAATAGAGGTTGGAGCCAAGTGCGCCGGCGGCGAGCGCATTGGGGCCGATCCAGCCCATCATCATCACATCGGTTGCCGTCATCGCGGTCTGGGCGAGATTGGTCAGGACCATCGGCCAGGCAAGCGCCAGCATGGCGCGCGCCTCATGCCAGAAAGTATCGATGCTGCGCAATCGCGCTTCGGTGATGGTGGTCATTGCAATAAACCGGAAAAGGCCCGTGAAGAACGGGGAGAGTCATGGTGCCGGCGGCTACGGTGTTCCCGCAAAGAGCGGTTGCTCCGAGGAGATGGAAAGCCGTTGAGCGCTGGCGGTTTAGGGCTGGCGTGGGCTCAGGCGAGCGTGACGCCTGCTCCGCGCATTCGGCCGATCATCTCCGCCATCGACCCCGCGAGGTCGATGCCGCGGCTCGCTTCGAGAAGCACCGTGACGGCAAAGCCTTGTCCGATCGCGTCGAGCGCCGAATAGGCCACGCAGAAATCCGTCGTCAGCCCGGCAATCGTCAAATGCCGGATGCTGCGCTCGCGCAGATAGCCGCCGAGCCCGGTGGGGGTGATGTGGTCGTTCTCGAAAAATGCCGAATAGCTGTCGATCGCCGCGCGGAAACCCTTGCGCACCACCAGTTCCGCTTTGGTCCACTCGAGTTGCGGGTGGAAATCGGCGCCGGTGCTTCCCTGGATGCAGTGGTCGGGCCAGAGCTTCTGCTCGCCATAGGGCATGGCCACCGTTTCGAACGGGCTCTTGCCGGGATGGCTCGAAGCGAAGCTGGAATGGCCGGCTGGATGCCAGTCCTGCGTCAGGATGACGTGCTCGAACTGTTGAACACGGCGATTGAGCTCTGGAATGATCTCGCCGCCGTCGACGGCCAGCGCACCGCCGGGGCAGAAATCATTCTGCACATCGATCAAAATCAATGCTTCTTCCGCCATTTCAGCCTCCTGCAACGCGTTTCCAAAGCGGTTTCGATCCAAAAAACCGGAAAGCCGCCCACATTCCTGATTTGCTCTGCTTTTTTCTGGAAGAAGAGGTGCGTCAGAAATGCCGTTTCGTCAACTGACAGAAGAGTGTTCAGGCGTCGATCTCAACCCGGCCGACGGGATGGGTGCTACAGGCGAGGATGGCCCAGTGGTCTTTGCCGTGTTTCAACTTCGTTTGCGGGGACAGCATCCGCTTCGTGTAAGGACGACACGGTTCACGATTGCCGTGAATGTGGCATTCATCACACTTTTAGGATTGTCACAGGACTGCGAAGGCGGCTACCAAACGTCATCTGGAGCTATAGTGCCCGCATGGGAGGAAACGAGACCTATGAAACGCTCTGAAATCAACGAAATCATCCGCGAAAGCGACGCTTTCATCCGCTCCTTCGGCTATGTCATGCCGCCTTTCGCCTATTGGTCGCCGGAAGAGATGAAGGAGCGCACATCGAGCGATGCGGCGGCGATCCGCGATGCACGGCTCGGCTGGGACATCACCGATTACGGCCAGGGCAAATTCGCCGATCTCGGGCTCTTCCTGTTCACGACCCGCAACGGCAATGCCGAAGACCTGAAGAAGGGCGCCGGCATGCTCTACGCTGAAAAGATCATGATCTCGCGCAAGGATCAGCTTTCGCCGATGCACCGCCATATCGTCAAGGCGGAGGACATCATCAATCGCGGCGGCGCGACGCTGACGCTCGAACTGTTCAATTCGCTTGCCGACGGCAGCGTCGACGAGGAGACGGATGTCACGGTCGCCTGCGACGGACGCATGGTCACGCTCAAGGCGGGCGGGCTCTTGAAGCTCAAGCCCGGCGAGAGCGTCACGCTTCTGCCGGGCAACTGGCATGCGTTCTGGGGCGAGGGCGGCGACGTGCTCATCGGCGAGGTATCGACCGTCAATGACGACCTCACCGACAATATCTTCCGTGAAAAGATCGGCCGTTTCTCGACCATCGAGGAAGATGTAGACCCGCTCCACCTTCTGGTGTCCGATTACGATAAATGGCTTGCCTGACTGATGGCCTGATGCTGAAAGCTGGGCGATGTGCCGGCTTTCTTTATTCTGAGGAAACGCGAAAGGAATTGAGATGGGATGGGAACCGCGCGCCGATCGGTATGGGACGATGAAATACAATCGCTGCGGACGCAGCGGCCTGCATCTGCCGGCGATCTCGCTCGGCCTTTGGCATAATTTTGGCGACGACACGCCGCACGTGCTGAAGCAGACGCTCTGCCGCACGGCCTTCGATCTCGGTATCAATCATTTCGATCTCGCCAACAATTACGGCCCGCCTCCCGGCTCGGCGGAAACCGCCTTCGGCCGCATCCTGCGCGAGGATTTCCGTGGGCTTCGCGACGAGTTGATCATCTCGTCGAAGGCCGGCTATCTGATGTGGCCCGGACCTTATGGTGAGTGGGGCAGCCGGAAATATCTGATCGCCAGCTGCGACCAGAGCCTGAAGCGGCTCGGCGTCGACTATGTCGATATCTTCTATTCGCACCGTTTCGACCCCGAGACGCCGCTTGAGGAAACCATGCAGGCGCTCGACCATATCGTGCGTTCGGGCCGGGCGCTCTATGTCGGCATCTCCTCCTATAATTCGAAGCGCACGCGTGAGGCGGCTGCGATCCTGAAGGAACTCGGCACGCCCTGCGTAATCCACCAGCCAAGTTATTCGATGATCAATCGCTGGATCGAGGAGGACGGTCTGGTCGATACGCTCGAGGAACTCGGCATCGGCTCGATCGCGTTCACGCCGCTGGCGCAGGGCATGCTGACATCGAAATATCTTAGGGGTATTCCCGAGGAGAGCCGCGCGGCGCAGGGCAAGTCGCTCCGCACGGATTTCATCAACGAGGCGACCATCGCGCGGATTCGTGGGCTCAACGATATCGCCGCAAGGCGCGGACAGACGCTTGCGCAAATGGCGCTCGCCTGGGTGCTGCGTGGCGGGCGGGTCACCTCCGCCCTGATCGGCGCCAGCCGCCCCGAACAGATCACCGATTGCGTCAAGGCGCTCGAGAACGCAGATTTCACCGAGGAGGAACTGCGCGAGATTGACACTTATGCCGAAGATGCCGACGTCAATCTATGGGCTGCCTCGGCGGAGCGGGCCGGGCCTGAGCGCAAATCTTGAGGATGATTTGAGCGATCTACCGGCAGGGTTGCGTGCTTCTTCGCACCCCCCTCTGCCCTGCCGGGCATCTCCCCCTCAAGGGGGGAGATTGGCTGTCATTGATGACGGAGCTTAATTCTGCAACGTTGGTGATTGGCGAAACCGAACCTCATAGCTAATCTCCCCCCTTGAGGGGGAGATGGCCGGCAGGCCAGAGGGGGGTGCGAAGAAGCACGCAACCCTGCAATTTGACCGGATTGATCCACCGCGTCGAGAGTCAATCGGTCTTGGTGATGGCCTTCTTCTCGTTGGCGATCAGCCAGAGATTGCGGATATAGATGAACAGGCCCATGCCCTGGCCGGCGATGAACACCGGGTCCTGGCGCTGGATGGCGTAGACGAGAAGCAGCGCACCGCCGATCAGCGAGAAAAACCAGAAGGCGACCGGCACAACGCTGCGCTTGGCCTTTTCTGATGCGATCCATTGCACCATGAAGCGCATGCTGAAACAGGTTTGGGCGACGAAGCCGAGCAATATCCAGCCGTCGAACTGCTTGACGAAAACGTCGTGAAACCAATCCGCGAGATGAGCGAACAATTCAGCCATGGGTAATCTCCGTCACGCCGGGCACGATTTTGCGGCGGCGGCGCAGCCACCAGACGCCATAGAGATCGAGAATGCCGCGTGCTCCACGATCCAGTATACCGTAATTGGATTTGCCGTGGCGCCGCTCACGATCGATCACATCGACATGGACGACGCCAAATCCCTCGCGGATCACCAGCGCGGGCAGATAGCGATGCCAGCCGTCGAAGAACGGCAATTGCCGGAAAAGATCGGTATGGACTGCCTTCAAGCCGCAGCCGGAATCGCGCGTATCGTCCTTGAGAAGCGCGCTGCGCAGCTTGTTGGCTGCGCGAGAGGAAAGTTGCTTCAGTTTTGTATCGGTGCGCTTCAATCGTTGTCCCGCGGCTATGCCCGCCGTGGGGCCGGCCGCGAGAAGCGCGTCCGCGAGTTTCGGCAGATAGGCGGGGTTGTTCTGGCCGTCGCCGTCCATCGTCGCGACGATATTGCCCCTGGCGGCGAAGACGCCGGAGCGCACGGCAGCACTTTGCCCGGCCGAACGGTCGTGGCGGATATGGCGCAACGGCAGGCCCGAACGGATACGCTTTTCCAGAACAGCGCCGGTGGCATCGGTCGAGCCATCATCGACGACGATGACTTCGTAGGCGCGGCCTTTCATGGCTGCGTCCACCTCGTCAAGCAGGAATGCGAGATTGTCGGCTTCGTTCCGGCAGGGAATGACCACCGAGATCATCGTATCAGTCAATTAACCAAATCCTTCGGAGCGGATATGCGAGCGCACAAATTTCCACAGTCGTCGACCCACCCCAGTCGAACAATGCGCGGCTGAATAGCACCGAAAATGCGACATTGCCACGAAGAACTTGTGGTGTCGCTACGCTCTCTAGCGTTTTTCGCGGATATCGGTGAGCGTTCGCGCCGGGGTGATGGCTTCAGGGTCGAGCCGGATCTCGATGATCGCCGGCTTGCCGCTTTCCACTACGCGCTCAAAAGCAGGGGCGAATTCGTCCGTCTTTTCAACCGTTTCGCCATGGCCGCCATAGGCCCTGGCAAGTGCCGCGAAATCCGGATTGGTGAGATCGGTGGCGGAAACACGGCCGGGATATTCACGCTCCTGATGCATCCGGATCGTGCCGTACATGCCGTTGTTGATGACCAGCACGATGATCGGCAAATCGTACTGGACCGCGGTGGCGAAATCCTGCCCGTTCATCAGGAAGCAGCCGTCCCCGGCGAAACAGATGACGGTGCGCTCAGGATGAAGCTGCTTGGCGGCGACGGCGGCGGGCAGGCCGTAGCCCATCGAGCCGGACGTGGGCGCGGCCTGTGTCCCGAAGCGGCGGAAGCGGTGGAAACGGTGCAGCCATGTGGCGTAATTGCCGGCGCCATTGGTCGTGATCGCGTCTTCAGGCAGGTTTGCCTCGAGCCAGGCCATGATCGGCCCCATGGCCACGGCTCCCGGCCCGGCCTCGGGCGGCGTCGACCATTTGAGATAGGCAGCATGAGCTGCGGCCGCTTCGCCCGACCAGGGCAGCGGCCCGATCGGTGTCAGTTCATCGATCGCTTCGGCGAAAGCATCGGGTGCGGCGTTGAGGCCAAGCGCCGGGCGATAGACGCGGCCGAGTTCTTCCGGGTCAGGGTGGATATGCACCAGCATCTGGCTGGGATAGGGGCTTTGCATCAGCGTATAGCCGGAGGAGGGCATCTCGCCGAAACGCCCGCCGACGAGGAGCAGGAGGTCTGCGCTCTTCACCCTTTCCGCCAAGGCCGGATTGATGCCGATGCCGACATCGCCGGCGTAATTTTCGTGGAGATGATCGAACAGCATCTGCCGGCGGAAGGAGCAACCCACCGGCAGTTCCCATCTCTCGGCAAAGCGCGTGATGCGGTCGACGGCCTCGGCCGTCCAGCGCGAGCCGCCGAGGATCATGAAGGGTTTCTTGGCGGTTTCGAGAAGCGTATCGAGCTTTTTAATCGCTGCCGGCGAGGGGGCGGTCTCGACCGGCTGCCAAGCTTGCGGTTCGGGAGCCTCCGCCTTCTGGACGAGCATGTCCTCGGGCAAGGCGAGCACGACCGGTCCGGGCCTGCCCGATGTCGCCACCGCGAAGGCGCGGGTGACGAATTCCGGGATGCGGGCGGGATCGTCTATCTCGGCCACCCATTTCGCCATGTCGGCGAAATGGCGGCGGTATTCGACCTCCTGGAACGCCTCACGCTCGCGCGCATCGCGCTGCACCTGGCCGATGAAGAGGATCATCGGCGTGGAATCCTGCATGGCGATGTGGATGCCGGGGGAGGCGTTGGTGGCGCCGGGGCCGCGCGTGACGAAGCAGATGCCGGGCCTGCCGGTGAGCTTGCCCCAGGTTTCCGCCATCATCGCCGCTCCGCCCTCGGCGCGGCAGACGGTGACGCCGATATTGCTATCGACCAGCGCGTCGAGCACGGCGAGATAGCTTTCGCCCGGTACGCAGAACAGGCGTTCAACGCCATTGGCGGCAAGCGCTTCGACGATCAGTTGGCCGCCTGTCTTCATGATGATTGGTCCTTTTCAGCCAGTTCCGCCATGATTTCGCGCGTGTGCTCGCCAAGGCGCGGCGAGGGCCTGTCGTAGACGAGGGGGCTTGCCGACATGACGATGGGCGTGCGCACGGAGGGGATGGTGTTGCCGTGGCCATCATCGAGATCGAGGCGCAGGCCGCGCGCGACGATCTGCGGATCGTCGAACATCTCGCCGATGCGGTTGATCGGCCCGGCGGGGACGCTGTTCTCGATGCAGGCATAGAGCAAATCGGCGCGGCTGCGCTTCGACGTCTCGGCGCTGATCGCCGCCGTCAGTGCCGCGCGGTTGTCGAGCCGGGCGCGATTGGTGGCGAAGCGCGGATCGCCGGGCAGGGCATCGAGGCCTAGGATGGCGCAGAGGCGGGCGAACTGGCCGTCATTGCCGACGGCGAGGATGAGATGGCCATCGGAGGTCGGCACCACCTCGTAGGGCGCGATGTTGGGATGGGCGTTGCCCATGCGATTCGGGCTCTTGTGGCTGACGAGATAGTTCATCGCCTGATTGGCCATGACGGCGGATTGCACGTCGAACAGCGCCATGTCGATCCACTGGCCTTCGCCGGTTCGGCCCGCATGGATCACAGCCGCCTCTATGGCGGTCGCGGCGTAGAGACCGGTGAAAATATCGGCGACGGCGAGACCGACCTTCTGCGGCTCGCGGTCCGGCTCTCCGGTCACCGACATCAGGCCCGACATGCCCTGGATGATGAAGTCATATCCAGCCTGCTTTGCATAAGGGCCGGTCTGGCCGAAGCCGGTGATCGAGCAATAGACGAGGCGCGGGTTGAGCGCTTTCAGGCTTTCATAGTCGAGGCCGTATTTCTTCAACCCGCCGACCTTGAAGTTCTCAATGACCACATCGGCAGTGCGACAGAGGGCGCGGACGGTTTCCTGGCCCTCTTCGGTGGTGAAGTCGGCGGTGATCGAACGCTTGCCGCGATTGCAGGCATGGAAATAGGCGGCGGAGAGATTTTCGCCATCGGCGGCCGTGACGAAAGGCGGGCCCCAACCACGCGTCTCGTCACCGCCGTTGGGACTTTCGACCTTGATGACATCGGCGCCGAGATCGGCCAGGATCTGGCCCGCCCATGGCCCCGCCAGCACGCGCGCAAGCTCTACCACCCGGATGCCGGAAAGCGGTGCCTCAGACATGATGGTGATGTCTTTGGCGGGGTTCGTTCGGCACTTTTTTCAATGGAATCTTCCCTTATCAGGCATTTTTATCGCAGATATTGCGGTGATTATTCGGCGATTCGGTTCAGCCAGGCGATAAAATCCTTGGTGATGGCATCGCGGTTGATCTCGTTCAGGCTCTCATGTCGGGTTTCGGGGTAGATCCGCTCCGTCACATTTTTGAAGCCCATGGCTCTCATGCGTTGCGTGAGTGCCGTGACAGCCCCGCCATTGTCCGTTGCCGGATCTTTTTCGCCACCGACCAGATGGAACGGCATGTCGCGCGGGACATTGCCGAAGTTCCTGTCGTCGGCTCCCTGAAAGACGAGGTCGAAAATATCGAGCCACATGCCGACAGAGGTGTCCCAGCCGCAATGCGGATCGGCGATATAGGCATCGACTTCCGCCTTGTCGCGGGAAAGCCAGTCGAAATCCGTGCGGCGGTTCGGAATGCGGCGTCCCCATTCGCGAAAGGTGAGCCTGGGCAGGATACGGCTTGGCACATCGGAGCCGAGCAACATGCGTTCCGCCCTCAGGATCAGCCGGGCGAGCCTGCCGCTGGCGCCGGCCGAAAAATTGGCATTCCAGACCGCCGCCGCATCGACCGTTTCGGGATGGCACAGGACATAGGCAAGCGTGATCAGCCCACCCATGGAATGACCGAAGATCACCACCGGCAGGCCGGGATGCGCCGCATGGATATGGGCGTTGACGGCGGCGACATCGGCGAGGACTTTTTCGGCTCCACCGCGCACTGAGAACATGCCTTGCGGCGCGTCGGCCGCTGTGGTTTCGCCATGGCCGCGATGATCGTGCGCGTAGACATGAAAGCCCGCCTCGGCGAGCCGTTCGGCAAAGCGGGCATAGCGTCCGGAATGTTCGGCAAGCCCGTGATTGATCTGGATGGCGGCATGCGGTTTGCCGCGAGCCTGTACCCCACGCAGGCAGAGAGCCGCGCCGGAGGGCGAGGTCAGAATTTCGGCTGTCTGGAAAGGCAATCCGTCGTCCCCCTGCACCAATCATGGGCGATCTTGACCGCGTGGTGATCCAATAGTCAATTGGCGTTCTGTCATGATGTTGTCATATGCAGGAATGACCTATTTTGCCTAAGATTTAATCAGTGCAATTTATTTCTGCAAAGCCACTTGATAATTTCCAGAAGCTGCGCAAAAGTGCTTCTTGGAATGGGTTGAAAGACAATATTCCAGGGCTGGCGGGCTTATCGGGTGTTCTTTTCAACGACGACATAACCGGTTTAATCGGGAGCGATTGCACGGGGTTTCGACCCCTTTTGGGAAAACTGTCTTCAACGCTTTACATGCCGCCCATGGAAGAGAGGTGCTTCCGTAAGCGGAACCAGAGGGGAAACCGGGTGACGGAAATATCCGCGCCCGGTTTCGCACTTTTCGGGACAGGTGTTTTCTCCATCATTGCCCCGGCGTCCCAATTCGCCTACATACGGCGCAAATAAAATTTCCCCCAAGCAGCGGAGACGACGCGCGCAATGGCACGCCAATTCATCTATCACATGGCCGACCTCAACAAGGCCTACGGCAACAAGAAGATCCTCGAGAACCTGCATCTGTCATTCTATCCCGATGCCAAGATCGGCATTCTCGGACCGAACGGCGCCGGCAAGTCGACGGTGCTGCGCATCATGGCGGGCATCGACAAGGAATATACCGGCGAAGCCTGGCTCGCCGAGGGCGCGACCTGCGGATACCTGCCGCAGGAACCGGAACTCGATGCTTCCAAGGACGTCATGGGCAATGTCATGGAGGGCGTCGCCAAGAAGACGGCGATTGTCGACCGTTACAACGAGCTGATGATGAACTATTCCGACGAGACGGCGGACGAGGGCGCCAGGCTTCAGGACATCATCGACGCGCAGAACCTGTGGGACCTGGAAAGCCAGGTCGAGATGGCGATGGAAGCACTGCGCTGTCCGCCGGCCGATGCGGATGTGAGCAAGCTTTCGGGCGGTGAGAAGCGCCGTGTGGCGCTCTGCAAGCTGCTCCTGTCGCAGCCCGATCTGCTTCTCCTCGATGAGCCGACCAACCATCTCGACGCCGAGACGACGGGGTGGCTGGAAAACCATCTGCGCCAATATCCTGGTGCTGTGATGATCATCACCCATGATCGCTACTTCCTCGACAATGTGACGGGCTGGATCCTCGAACTCGACCGTGGCCGCGGCATTCCTTATGAGGGCAATTATTCCGCCTATCTCGCAGCCAAGGCCAAGCGCATGAAGCAGGAGGGCCGCGAGGAAGAGTCCCGCCAGAAGGCGCTGGAGCGCGAGCGCGAATGGATGGCGGCAAGCCCCAAGGCGCGCCAGGCAAAATCCAAGGCGCGCATCAAGGCCTATGACGAGCTGGTCCAGGCGGCCGACAACCGCCGCCCGGGCGAGGCGCAGATCATCATCCCGGCAGGCGAACGGCTCGGCCAGGTGGTGATCGAGGCTGAAGGGTTGACGAAGGCTTTCGGCGACCGGATGCTGATCGAAAATCTCGACTTCAAGCTGCCGCCCGGCGGCATCGTCGGCGTTATCGGGCCGAACGGCGCAGGTAAGTCGACCCTCTTCAAGATGATCACCGGCCAGGAAACGCCGGATTCCGGCACGATCCGCGTCGGCGATACGGTGCATCTGGGTTATGTCGACCAGAGCCGCGACCATCTGGCCGCCGACAAGAATGTCTGGGAGGAAATCTCCGGCGGCAACGACATCATCAAGCTCGGCAAGCACGAGATGAATTCCCGCGCCTATTGCGGCGCCTTCAACTTCAAGGGCGGCGACCAGCAGCAGAAGGTCGGCAATCTCTCGGGCGGCCAGCGCAACCGTGTGCATCTGGCCAAGATGCTGAAGAACGGCGGCAATGTCATCCTGCTCGACGAACCGACCAACGATCTCGACACCGAGACGCTTTCGGCGCTCGAGGATGCGCTGGAGAACTTTGCCGGCTGCGCCGTCATCATCAGCCATGATCGCATGTTCCTCGACCGGCTGGCGACGCATATCCTCGCTTTCGAAGGCGACAGCCATGTCGAATGGTTCGAGGGCAATTTCGAGGAATACGAAGCCGACAAGATCCGCCGCCTCGGACCTGAGAGCGTCAATCCGAAGCGGGTGTCGTATAAGCGGCTGACGCGGTAAATACCCTTGACCTGCCCGTGTCTTTCGCGGGCAGGTCTATTTTAGGCAGTAGGTCCCACCACCCAGAAACTCAATTTGACCGATGTCTCGCAATCTTTGTAGTTGCTGTCGAATTTTTTCGCGAACATGGTTGTTATTAGGGTATTTCTTCGAAAGTTCAGCTTCAAATCCATACACATCGGATAAGCTAAACTCATTCTTCCCGATTCTAAGCAGGCAATGGTAGACATCTTTCAACCATCCTTCAGCATTCACTAATTTGATTTCCATTGGAATCCATCGGCAGTTAAGTTGATTGCAATTTCTTCTATCATTTTTGCTAGGCGATTTCCGGTCACCTCGGCTAGCGTTCGATAATCAGGATTGTGTTCTGCACTTGATGGTGAGTATAGCACTGCATACCGACCATCTCCCATTTCCTCGATGATCACGCTTAAATCGTCTGAGTGGTAAGGAGAAAAATGCCGTGCACCACAGCTCTGGCAATCATCATCACACGCGCAAGACCATTCATCGTTCCACGATTCATCACATTGCTCGCAGATATAGTGATTCCGGAACCAAGACATAGCGGTGCTGCCCCTGGTGGCATTTGTTGAAATGATGAGGGTGAAATTTTTATTGAGTGGCTGTCCTTGACCGAAGCACGTGGAATTAGCTTGAAAGATAATCAGATACAGAGCAATAGCCATCGGAATTAAATCCATAGGTGCTGTTATGAAAGACTGGTCGGCGGCGCAATATCTGAAATTCGAGGACGAGCGCAGCCGGCCGGCGCGGGATCTGCTGGCGCAGGTGCCGCTTACCGCGCCGCGCAAGATCGTCGATATCGGGTGCGGGCCGGGGAATTCGACCGAGTTTCTGGCGGCGCGCTGGCCGGAGGCGGATATTTCGGGGTTCGATACATCACCCGATATGATCGACAAGGCGCGGGCGCGGCTGCCAGAGCTTCATTTCGAGCTTGCGGATGTGGCCAGTTGGACGCCTGATGAAAGCGTCGATCTGTTGTTCTCGAATGCCGTCTTTCAATGGCTGCCGGATCATATCGCGCAACTGGCGCGGCTTTTCGAGGCGCTGAAGCCGGGGGCGGTGCTGGCGGTGCAGATGCCGGATAATCTCGCCGAGCCGACGCACCGGCTGATGATCGAGATCGCGAGCGATGCGCGCTGGGCCGAGCGGATCGGGGCCAAGGCGCGCGATCCGTTGCCGCCGGTTTCCGCCTATTACGATGCGTTGTCGCCCGGAGCGGCGCGTCTCGATATCTGGCACACGATCTATAATCACCCGCTGGCGGGTGCCGAGGCGATCGTCGAATGGGTGAAGGGAACAGGCCTGCGGCCCTTCCTTGATCCTTTGAACGAGGACGAGCAGGCGGAATATCTCACGGCGTACACCGCGCGTATCGCCGAGCATTATCCACTTGCCCGCGACGGCAAGGCGCTCTTACGTTTCCCGCGCCTTTTCCTCGTGGCGCAGAAGGGCTGATTGGCGGCTCATCAAAATTTGTCGGGAACCGATCAGCGTCACGCGATAGTTCGGGGTCGAGGTTTCGTTTACAAAGCCAGGATGGATTGAGGGAGACGACGCCATGACCGATCTTTTATCGCCGCTTGGACGTGATGCCGGACAGATGCCCGAAATCGTGCCGAGCCGCAGGATCGGCGGCAAGGTTGCCGGCCTCTTCGAGGCCTTGCACGACCATTTCGGCACGCAGGCCGCTGATACTCTGGAACTGACGTTCGAGGGCATTGACGGCGATTACCATGCGGGGCTGACGCGCAAATCCGGCGGTCGCGAGCCATGGTATCCGCGCGGCACCGAGATGCGCAATGAGCGCCAGCTTTCGCTCGTCGCACCGGATGAGCTCGACGTCATCGCCGGCGACCTCGGGATTGCGGAGGTCAAGGCGGAATGGATCGGCGCGAACATGGTGGTCGAAGGCATTCCGTTCTTCTCAATGCTGCCGCCGCGCACGCTGCTGTTCTTCGAAGGCGGCGTGACGTTGAGGGTGGACGGCCAGAACGCTCCGTGCAAGATCGCCGGCACATCGCTTGCCGAGAATGCCGGTGCCGCCGATGTGACTGATATGGCGTTCGATTTCGTCAGGGCCGCGAAACGCCTGCGCGGGCTGGTGGCCTGGGTCGAGAAGCCGGGTACGGTAAACGCGGGCGAAAAGGTCGAGGCCCGGATACCGGAGCATTGGCATTATCCAGAGTGAATTCCTTCTTATGGCTCGCTTCATCTACCCCTCATCCGACCGCTTCGCGGCCACCTTCTCCCACAAGGGGAGAAGGAAGGTGCGCTGCATAAACCTTTCTGCCAAATACCGGGACTGAGCACCTAGTGGATTGACTCCGACGCTTCGCTCCCGCGAAACGTCGGCCCAACCACTAGATAACCTTTTGTTTGTGTTTGTTTCTTTTACACATTTGCGTCCAATTCCATCGGACTCAAATGTTAGAAACAAACCACTAGCGTATGCGATTGGCATACGCCTTCATGCATCATCTTCCCTTCTCCCCTTGTGGGAGAGGGTGGCCGCGAAGCGGTCGGATGAGGGGTGCTGCGCAAAGGGCTGGTCTTCCTGATCCGCACTCAAAAGCCTCGTCGCGCGCCATTCGGTCAGCTTGGCGTTGATCGCATCGAGCACGAAGAAGCGGGCGGAATCCTTGTCGTAACCTTCGTCGCGCAGCGCGTCATAATCGGTATAGACGTGGCGGACATGGGCGACCGTGGCCAGCCACACGGCGACGGATGGCGGCAGCGTCTTCATGTGCGGGGCCTGCGCCGCCGTGCGGATCGGCTCGGAATCGGAATAGGGCACTGCCGGCAGGAGCACCGTCAAGGCCCTGCCGATGGCGCGCTGACGTGCTGTTCCGGTGCTCATTGCATTCTTCCCTTTCCGCTCGGATCTCGCTTGCGGTAGTTTTTGCTTGCGCGATTTCTCATTTTCACATAAACATATCTTTATGTCTTTTGGGGCGGTGACTCTCACGGGAATATGCAATGCGCGATACAAGTCTTCATCTCGACCTGATGGTTGATACGCTGAAAGCGGTGGCGGAATCCAGCCGTCTGCGCATTCTGGCGCTGTTGTCGCGTGGCGATCTGACGGTTTCCGACCTGACCTCCATCCTTGGCCAGTCGCAGCCGCGGGTTTCACGTCATCTCAAACTGCTTTACGAAGCCGGCCTCATCAATCGCTATCAGGAGGGTGCCTGGGCCTATTTCCGGCTTTCAGACGAGGCGGTGCGCGGCGAGATCGCCCGCGCGCTGATCGCCCGGCTGGATTGCGCCGATCCGCTTCTGGAGCGTGATTTGGAGCGGCTGGCCACGGTCAAGTCGCAGCGCCAGGAGAAGGCCACCGCCTATTTCAGCGCCAATGCCCGCAGCTGGGACCGGATCCGCCTGCTGCATGTCTCCGACAGCGCGGTCGAGGCGGCGTTGAAGCGCATCGTCGGCAAGACGCCGTTCCAGTCGATGCTCGATGTCGGGACCGGCACGGGGCGGCTGCTCGAACTGTTCTCGCCGCTTTATGTGCGCGGCGTCGGCATCGATATCAACCGCGACATGCTGACGGTGGCGCGCGCCAATCTCGACCGCGCCGGCATCACCAATGCTCAAGTTCGGCAGGGTGATATCTATGCCTTGCCGGTGGAGCGGGAGAGCTTCGATCTCGTCACCATCCATCAGGTGCTGCACTTCCTCGATGATCCACAGGCGGCAATCCGCGAGGCGGCGCGGGCGCTGCGCCCAGGAGGGCGGCTCTTGATCGTCGATTTCGCGCCGCATACGCTGGAGTTCCTGCGCGAGGAACATGCGCATCTGCGCCTTGGCTTCAGCGACGAGCAGATGCGCGGCTGGCTGACAGAGGCCGGGCTTGCCTGCGACAAAACCCATGAACTGGAATCGAAGGGCGGCGATGCCGGGCTGACCGTAAAACTCTGGCTTGCCTGCGATCCGCGTCTGATCCTTGCCGACCCTGTTCCTTCCTCCTTAGAGCAGTTCGTGTCGTGATCGAGAAGAACCGCTCTAAGTGTTTATTATAGCCGCATTTGTGCCACGCCGGATGAGTCCATCCGGCTGCAAAATGCTAACCGCGACGGAGAGTGTTTGATGAGTGTTTTCGGTCTTTCCCGCCGTCCCGATATCGGGCAGACGACGCGGGTCTCCTTCGAGTTCTTTCCGCCGAAGACGGAGGAAATGGAAAAGCGGCTCTGGGAAACGGTGACGCGGCTGGCGCCGCTCAAACCTGAATTCGTGTCGGTGACCTATGGCGCGGGCGGCTCGACGCGCGAGCGCACGGCCCGCACCGTGGCCCGCATCCTCAACGAAACCGATGTCACGCCGGCGGCGCATCTAACCTGCGTCGATGCGACGAAGGAGGAGGTCGATACGGTGATCCGTGAATTCGCGGCGCTGGGCATCAAGCATTTCGTGGCGTTGCGCGGCGATCCGGCAAGCGGTGTGGGCGATCAGTACCGGCCGACGCCTGGCGGCTATCTCAACGGCGCCGAACTGGTCGCCGGCCTGAAAGCCTTCGCCGATTTCGACATTTCCGTTTCGGCCTATCCCGAGAAGCATCCCGAAAGCCCCGACTTCGCCACCGATATCGACATGCTGAAGCGTAAGGTCGACAACGGCGCGACGCGGGCGATCACCCAGTTCTTCTTCGACAATGATCTCTATGAGCGCTATGTCGAACGGGTGCGCAGGGCCGGCATCTATATTCCGATCCTGCCGGGCGTGCTGCCTATCCATAATTTCAAGCAGGTGACGAATTTCTGCTCGCGGGCGGGCACGCATATCCCGGCCTGGCTGACCGAGCGCTTCGACGGGCTGGAAAACGATCCGCAGACCCATGCGCTGGTCGCCGCCGCCGTCGCCGCCGAACAGGTGCTCGATCTGGTCGAGCGCGGCGTGCAGGATTTCCATTTCTATACGATGAACCGGGCGGACCTCGCTTTCGCCATCTGCCATCTGATCGGCATCCGCCCGCAAAAGCAGGGGGCGGAGGCTGGGACTGGCAAATCCCTGAGCCCCGATCTGGCGGGCGCGGCCGCGTGAAGACGACCACATTGAAACTGAAAAAGCCCGGACGCTGTGCCGGGCTTTTTCCTTTTAGCTTCCCTGAATGATTGAAGACCCCTATCTGCAGTCTTGGTTCCTCCTTACGGGAGAAGGCCCATTACCATCGCACCTACAAATGCGAACGCTGCACAGATCATAAGGACATTAAGCGAACGTGTAAGTCCCATCGGTCTGCCTCCTTCAAGCGCCATAGCTCCATCCAACGATCAGATGAACATCTCATGACACTGGGTTAACGTGCGCGAATCTATGCTCGATCGAGCCATAAAAAAAGCGGATTTCATGCTGCGCTGCGGTATGATTGGGGAAAATTTTTCCCTATGTCGATCTAAACGATTGAAAAAAAACGTTTACCTCGCCCGTTCACTTTTCGTGAACCATCGCGCCAGGGGCGACGGAATACCGGAATTTCACCATTTTCGGGTCAGCCGGCTATGCTCGTTGTGCCTCTATCTCTTATTTTGCGGATGTCGTTGTCCCGAAGCCTGTTCTCACTTCCGGGCGACATGATTTAATGACGCCCCAGGCGCCATAACAGCTTTTTTCTATCGCCAAGCCTTGTTAGGTTCCTCCCGCCAGACCGGCATGGAGGTCCGATGCAACGATTCGAAACCGCACGGGATGTCGCCCTTTCGACGCGCCCGGATCATCCGGTCTACTGCTTCCGGCCACAGGTGCTCGTGGAGGATGCACGCCGGTTCATGGCGATGTTCCCCGGCGAAACCGCTTATGCGGTAAAGACCAATGGCGAGCCGATGGTGCTGGAAACGCTGGCGGCAAACGGGATCGATCTGTTCGACGTCGCCTCGCCGGCGGAATTCGCGGCGGTGCGGCAGGCTGCACCCGATGCGCGGATGCTCTATATGCATCCGGTCAAGGCGCAGTCGGATATCCGCCTGGCGCTCGAGACCTATGGCCTCCGCGTGTTGGCGATCGACCATGAGGACGAGATCACTAAAGTCACGCGCATCGTGCGGGCGCTCGATATCGATCCCGGCAGCGTTACCATCTATGTCCGCATCCAGACCAAGGGGCATGCGGCCTATGAGCTTTCCAAGAAGTTCGGCGCGCCGCCGGCTCATGCGGTCGAGCTTTTGCAGCGGCTGCACAGGACCGGCTACAAGGTGGGCATCTGCTTCCACGTCGGCAGCCAGATCGAGGAGCCGGATGTTTATGAACGTGCGCTACGTTCGGCGGACTGGGTGCGCAACCGCGCCGGCGTTCCGCTGGCGGGTCTCGATGTCGGCGGCGGTTTTCCCGCCGAATACGGCCATGATCCGCGCCGCAAGCATGTCGAGATGCCCTCGCTTGGCCAATTGATGTCGCGATTGCGTGGCGATATCGTGGAATGGGATTTCGGCGACCTGCCGCTGGTGGCGGAGCCGGGACGCGTGATCGTCGCGAGAGCGTTTTCCCTGATCGTGCGCGTGCTGCTGCGCAAGGGCAGGCGGCTTTACATCAATGATGGCATATGGGCGTCACTGTCGGATTCATGGACCGGCAAGATCACGCTGCCCGCCCGCTTCATCCCCGATCCGGCGATCAAGAGCCGCAACGGCAATTCCAAATCGATCGTGCCGTTCCGCGTCTGCGGCGCGACATGCGATTCCGTCGATATATTGTCGCGGCCGTTCTGGCTGCCGGAAACGGTGGACACCGGCGATTGGATCGAGATCGGCCATATCGGCGCCTATTCGATGGCGCTGCGCACCCGTTTCAACGGGTTCTATCCCGACACCTTCGTCGAGGTGGAGACGCCGTTTGACGAGGGTGAGAAGCCGGACAGCTTCGCTTCGCTGGAAACGATGGCGGGGTAGCCGGTCGTATGACGCTTCCATGACGAACGGTTTAAATCCTTCGAAAGGATACGCTGTCTAAAGTCCGTTCAGGACGGCGCGCAGCTTGAGGCGGCGCGAGGCATGATGCCGCCCGCCGAGCCGAGCCTTATCGGCATGTTCCGTGATCTACTCCCTTATCGCTCTCGAGATCATCGCTCACCCGCAGGGCATCCGGACGAGGAACTGTCATGTTTGCATTCAGGAACAAAACGGTATCGCCGGTCTCGGGGCAAACGGATGGCGGTGCACGCGCGCCCGGCGACCTGCCGGTGGAACCGGTCAATATCCCGACCGAATTTGAAGATGTGCGCTACATGCTGCATTGCTGGCAGGCGGCGCGCATCAATACGCCGCTGCCCTCTTATGAGGATTTCACGCTGGGCAATATGGGGCGTTTCGCCGATGAAATCGCGGTGATCCACTGTCTGCCTGGCGAAGCCGCCAGAATCCTGCGTGCCGGCAAACTGATCCGGTCGATCATCCGCCTCAGCGGGGAGCCGTCGCCGGATCTTGCGCCCGATCTTGGCGAGGTGCCTTTCGTCTTCCGGCAGGCCATTGCTTCGGCCATCGGCCGGTCGCGGCTCCTCGGCGAACCAAGTCTCACACTCTGCCGGTGGCTGATCGATAACAGGGTGTCGACGGTGGAGATCGTCGCCTTTCCGCTTTCTTGCCGCTGGAGCGGAGAGTATTCCCTGCTCATCATGCGCCCGCGCAAGGCGCAGCTCAATTTGCCCAAACTACTGATCAATGCTTCTCAGCAAGGCATTCTCGGGCTCAATCCGGTTGCCGGCGAAGACGGGCTGCCGCGTGACTTCTACATTCTAAGCATCAACAATGCAGCTGCGCGTTTTCTAGGATCGCAGCCCGATCTCCTGCAGTTCACTCTTCTTTCCCAGGCTTTCGCGCGTCTTGGCATCGGCGGCATCCCCGACCGATTGCTGCGGGCGGCATGCGGCGAGCCGATCGAACCGTTCGAGCTTGCCTATCAACTCGACGCACATCCGTTTGCCCTGCAGGTCGGTGTGGATTCCGCCGACGGCATCCTCGCCGTAACCTTGACCGATATTCGCGAGCTGAAATCCCGGGTGACGCTGTTCCGGTCGCTCTTCGACGACAATCCGGCGCCGATGTATGTCCGCGTCCAGGGCGGGGAGGGCTTTCTCAACGTCAACGAAGCGGCTCTGCGTCTTTATGGCTATAGTCGCGAGGCGTTTCTCGAACTCGGTATATCGGATCTTTGCGCCGATGGGCCCGCAGACGGCCTGGAGGAGAAAGATGCGGCCTCGCCTGAAACGGGTCCGCGCCACCGCACAGCCGATGGCCGGATCATCGACATTATCGAATATGCCAGTGAAGTTCTGGTCGATGGCCGGCCGGCCACCCTTTCCACCATCATGGACATCACGGAGCGCCGCCGTGCAGAGGCGCATGTCACCTATCTTGCCCACCACGATCCGCTGACGGGCGCAGCCAACCGAACCGTGTTCACACGCGAAATCGAGCGGGCGGCCAACAATCTTGCCGGTGGCGGACGGGCTTTCGGTGTGCTGCTGATCGATCTCGACGATTTCAAGATCGTCAACGACACGCTCGGCCACGCCGCTGGTGACGCCGTGCTGATCGAAGTGACGAAACGGCTGAAAAAGCGCCTGCGTGAAGCAGATATCGTTGCCCGGCTCGGCGGAGACGAGTTCGCCATTCTTGCGCCGGGGCTCGAATCACGGGAGCAGATCGAGATACTTGCCGGGCGCATCGGCCAGGAACTGTCATCGATCACCGGCGTCGAGGGCAGCCCGATCCGTATCGGCGCCAGCATTGGCGGGGCGGTCGCCCCCATCGACGCGACCGGCGCTGATGATCTGCTTCGATGCGCCGACCTTGCGCTTTACCGCGCCAAAGGCTCGTGCAAGGGCGTGGTTCGCTTCTTCGAGCCGGAGATGGATGTGCAGGTCAGCAACCGCCGATCGCTGGAAATGGATATGCGCAACGCCGACATCGCCAGCCAATTCGAGGCGCATTTTCAGCCGATCCTTTCGGTGCAGACCGGCAAATTGTGCGGCTTCGAAGCGCTCATGCGCTGGAACCATCCGAGCCGGGGCATGGTGCCTCCGCTGGAGTTCATTCCGATTGCTGAAGAAACCGGTCAGGTGGACCGGCTTGGTCGCTGGATGCTGCGGGAAGCCTGCGGCCAGGCGGTGTCCTGGCCCGATCCGCTCATGGTTGCCGTGAACGTCTCGCCCGTCCAGTTTCGAAGCGGCAGGCTCTTCGAAGCGATCGAAGAGGCATTACGCGACAGTGGACTTGCTCCTGACAGGCTGGAAATCGAGATCACGGAGTCGGTGCTTCTCGATGACAGCGCGGACAATCTCGCGTTGCTCCGGCGGCTTCGCGAGCGCGGCGTGCGCATTGCGCTTGACGATTTCGGAACCGGCTATTCGAGCTTGCACTATCTCAAGCAGTTTCCATTCAACCGGCTGAAGATCGACCGCTCCTTCGTGCGCGAGATCGACAACAGCCCGGAATCGCTGGCGATCGTACGCGCGATCATCGGGCTTGGTGCGAGCCTCGGCATCGACACGACGGCGGAAGGGGTCGAGACGACCGCTCAGCTCGAACGGTTGCGCGCCGAACAATGTGGTGAACTGCAGGGTTTCCTGTTCAGCCCGCCCGTCACGCGGGGAAATGTCGCCGGTATCATCGGCGCATTCTTCGACGAGGCGAGGCAGGTGGCGTGACGGGGGAGTCGTGAAATAGTGAGTAGATAGAAATATTTATTCCATATCACTACTCGCTCATTTCAAAGCTTATTCAGCAGTTCCACGGTTGGCCAGGAATCGGCAGGCAGGCCGAGGCGAAGCTGTTCGGTGCGCACCGCGTCGCGCGTCAACAGGCCGAACACGCCGTCGATCTTGCCCATTTCATAGCCGCGCGCGGCAAGTTTGGTCTGTAGCGCCTTCATCTGGTCGGTGTCGAGGCCGGCAACGGGACCGCCGGCCTCGAAGGCGGGTGCGCCGGCAAGACGCGCGGCGAAATAGGCGGCGGTGGTCGCATAGACGATCGACTTGTTCCATTCGACGAAGACATCGAAATTCGGATAGGAGAGGAAGGCTGGACCCTTGCGCCCCATCGGCAAGAGCAGCGAAGCGTCGCCATCGTCTGGCCCGAGCGGGCCGTTCAGCCCTTCCACGCCCCATGCGGCCCATTTGGAATGGGGCATGCGGTTGGTGCGGATCGCCTCTTCCCAGGGGAGGTCTTTTGTCAGCCGCACTTCCTCCAGCCAGGGCTGGCCTTTCTGCCAGCCGAGATCATGCAGCATGCGCGCCGCGGTCATCACTGCATCGGGCACGCTGTTCTTCAGATCGACGCGCCCGTCGCCGTCGCCATCCGTACCGCGATCGAGATAATCGAGCGGCAGCACCTGCATCTGGCCGATCTCGCCGGCCCATGCGCCCGTCGTGCGGGCATTGACGACGCCTTGGTCGAACAGCTTGAGCAGGGCGATCAATTGTGGGCGGAACAGTTCGGGTCGGCGGCAATCGAAGGAAAGCGTCACAAGAGCGTTCAGCGTATCGAAATCACCCTGAATTGCGCCATAGTCGGTCTCGAGGCCCCAGAAAGCAGCGATGACGGGACCGGGAACGCCGTAGGCATCCTCGGCCTTCCTGAACACATCGGCATATCTAACGAGGTTTTCACGGCCTTTCTTCAACCGCGCGTCCGAGATGAGCCGCTTGGAAAAATCGATGAATGTCAGGTTGAACACGCCTTGCGAGCGGTCGCGGGCAAGGACCTTGTCATCGATCGAAGCCCTGTAGAGTTCGCCAATGCTGTTGTCGGAGACGCCCGCCTCACGGGCTTGCTTGATCACGCCATCGAACCAGACCTCCATGTCGCCACCGCAGGCCGGTTTCGGCATCGTAACGGTTCCATCGGCCGTTCCATCGAGGGGAGCGGGGATTGGGGCGGGGGACTGTTGCTGCGCCGCCGCAAGTGCGGTCGAGGCAAAAAACGATGCTGCCAGCAGGAAGGCGGTCTTCTTCATGGATGGTTTTCTCTCGGGGCCATTTTCTATCAAGGCCATTTCGATCAAGGTCAGGGTTTGTGGCAGAGCAAGATGCGCGCAATTGAGACTATTCTTGGACTGCGCTTGCAATCGCCTGTTTCTGCACTATTGCTGCGCGGAAATGAAGTCAAACTTGCGTATGAATCGCTGGGGGTGGCGCCGAAATCAGCGCTTTTTGCCCTCGACCCATGTGCGCCATTGCTTCGGGCTGCCGGCGAAGACATTGATGTCGGCGTCGCCCTTGATACCGGGCACATTGCCGGTTCCGGTGTATTGCCAGAATGTCCAGGGATGGTCGCCGTATTTTTCGTTCGGGTGCCCTGCGACCGAGCGCAGCCAGAAGGGATATTCCTTCATGCTGCTCAAGCCGTTGTCGTCGAAGAAATCGACTGTCGTGTAGATAATCGGGCGCTTGCCGTAATGGCGTTCGACCGCATCGAGGAATATCTGCATTTCGCGGCGCACGACGGCTGCGTTCGGGCGCAGCTTGCAGCTTGGCGACAAATGGTTCCATTCCATGTCGAGGACCGGTGGCAGCGCATGGGGATCGCGCGGCACGTGGCGGATGAACCATCGCGCCTGTTCGATGGCCGGACGGCAGAAATAATAGAAATGGTAGGCACCGCGCGGCATGCCCACTGCGCGCGCCTTGGACCAATGCTCGGTAAAGCGCTCATCCGCCCGGTCGCCGCCCTCCGTCGCCTTGATGAAAACGAAGGAAATGCCGCTTTCGCGAGCCGTTTTCCAATCGATCGAACCCTGATATTTGGAGACATCGGTGCCATGGACCGCATAGTGCCAGGGCGTCTTGCCATTCCAGTCGTGCGGATCGCGGTCGGCGAATTTGGGGGCTCTGACGGCGGGATAGGCGACCGTCACCTTGCGTTCCGTCCTGACGGTGCGCGTCGCTTCGGAAAGATCATAATCCACCGTGGTGCAGGCAGACAGGAACAGGGACAGCAGAACGGTGGCGGTGCGCTTCATGGAAAAGGCCATATTGGAAACAGCGTTTAAAAAGCGTTACGCGATCCGTTGGCGGTCGTCACTAACAGATATCAATCAGGCATTGGGAAAAACGGTCAGGAACGCCTTATCACCGAAATCCAGGCAAAGCCGCGATAGAGCGCACGCGTCTCGGCCTTTGCGCGGGCATCCGCGGCGATCGAGGCTGCTACCGTGAAAAGATTGTTGCGCGGCGTGACGTGGAACCATTCCAGCCACCGATAAAGTGCGGCACGAAACCAGTGCGGCAGCCGTTTCTGATCGCCGAAATCGACGATATGGAGTTCGCCGCCGGGCGCCAGATGCGCCACCGCCTCGCGCATCACCACCTGCCATTGCGGGATCATCGATACGGCATAGGAGATGAAGATGCGGTCGAAATCCCTGCGTCCGAACAGCGCCTGCGGATCGAAGCGGGCGGCATCGGCATAGGCCAGCCGCAGCTTGTCGGCGATGCCTGC
This sequence comes from Phyllobacterium phragmitis, assembly GCF_002980495.1. GTDB lineage: Bacteria > Pseudomonadota > Alphaproteobacteria > Rhizobiales > Rhizobiaceae > Paramesorhizobium > Paramesorhizobium phragmitis. The sequence goes on along the minus strand of NZ_PVBR01000002.1, from coordinate 183,758 downwards.
ATGGTCTGCCGCCTTTTGCGCCGTGTCGAGCATTTCACGGGAGATATCAATGCCGTAGAGCCGTGCATTGGGAAACTGATTCATCGTCTTGATGAGATTGCGCCCGGTGCCGCAGCCGATTTCAAGAACGCTGCCGCCTGAGGGGACATCGAGACCGGCGATCATCTGGTCGCGCCCGAGCAGATAATATTTGCGCGTCGCGTCATAGACATGGCGCTGGCGGCGATAGACGCGGTCCATCAGGCTGCCATGGTCGATCTTCTGCGCCTTGCCGAACATGTCAGCCGTCCTTCAGGCAATAGAGGTGGAAACCGCCATAGATGGAGGAGCGGTCGCGGTCGTGGAGCTCGCGCGACAGGTCCTCGCGGTAATCCCATCGGTCGAGAATGGCTGAAACAACGCGGCCGGGCAGGATGCTCGGTTCGGCGGCGGTGCGGAAGATGACGCGCGCCCCCGGCGCCGCCGTTCGCGTGATCTCGCGCCAGAGCTCGTTGAGCTGCGCATCGTTCATCCAGTCCTGGGCGTCGAGCAGGATGAAGCGATCGACGGAAGCGTCGGGCTTGGCGGCGAGGAACTCGGTATAGGAAGCGTTGACGACGCTCATGCGGGCCACGCGGGCTCGCACGTGATCGAAATTGGCGCGGGAGAGATAGGGCGGCAGCGGGCCGGTCTCGGCGTCGCTGCTATAGCCGCGGCCGAAAGCCTGCCAGGCGAAATAATTGTCCGCCAGCGGAAAACCGCAGGCGAGCTTTTCCAGCCGACCGCGCAGGATGGCCGCCATGTCGCCATTGCCGGCGGTCGCCAGCGCATCATATTGCTGTGGCGGGATGCCCAAGCCGAACAGCGAGGATTTGCGCGCCGTCGCCCAGCGGATCATGCGCTTGTCGAAGAGGGGAGCAAGGGCGGTGTCGAAGAAGGTGCGCTGCTCCTCAATGGTTCGCGCTTTAAGGATATCGCGCGGGTCGATGCCGTAGAGGCGGGCGACGCGATGGCCCATGCCGATGAACACGCCGAGCAGGCCGTGGCGGTAGAGATCGCGCCAGAATATCGAAATGCGGCGGCGGCCGGAGAGCATCCGCTTTTCCCAATAGGCGCGGCTTTGCGGATCGAGATGCGGCTGGATGAACCGCTCATAAGCCTGCAGATTGGTCTTGTCGTCGGCGGTGCCGTAGAAGCGGTAGAAGGCATCGTAATTCGGCAGATGGGCGAGGGCTGCAAGTTTCAGCCGGTTGAACGCTACATGCGCCTGATTGAGATCGACCGCCTCGACGCTTGCCGGATCAGCCGTCAGATAGGAAAGCGCGTTGCAGCCGCCGGACGCGATGGTGACGATGCGGTGGCCGGGGCGGATCTCCAGCGCCGCCATGTCGACTTCGGGGTCCTCCCATATCTGGGGATAGACCAGCCCCTTGAAGAAATGGGCAAAAAGCCGTTCGGATACACCTGCTTTGGAGAAAAGCGAATTCTGGCGCACGGCGCGGTTGAGCTTTTCATTGCGCTGTTTTTCACTGTGCGGGGCGGCTTGCTTCATTGTGGACCTGATCTCGGGCATGGTGCGCGAATCCCTTCCTGGGGGAGAGTTCAATCCGCGTAGCATCAGCATGTAACAGCCCCGTGACGGGGCTTGTGTACCCGACCCGATGGACAGGCGTCCTTGTTGCCGGAGAAAGCAATACCGCCGGGGCCGAAGCTCCGGCGGTAGATTTCGGGTTGCTGTCGGTTGCCTACTCGTCGAAGCGGCGATTGCGGTCCTGCCACATCTGCAGGGCGGCGACGAGGGCGACGATGAGGCCGAGCGCGATATGCCAGGAGCGCAGCGGGCCCATATAATTCAAGGCATAGGGCGAAACGATCATCCACACACCGGCGAGGAATGCCAGCATCTCCTCCCAGCGGCGCAGGGAAACCATTTCCATGATGCCGAGCGCCGCGATGACGGCGCCGGTGATCATGGCGCTGACGACGATGGTTACATTGCCGCCTACGGGATAGAATAATGGCGACACGAAGATGATGGCGCCGAGAGCCATCATGGCGATGTCCTCCCAGCTGCGGTGCTGCATCAGCCCCATACGGCCCATATCGTTGGTGGTTGCCATGAGAAAACCTCCTTCAGGCTACGGTTATGCGTAACCGGATGCCTATGAGGAGCTTGCGCGTGATGTTTCCTCGAACTCCTCATCGGGTGTTCGTACGCACTGATGCATATTATCCCAGAAAACCGCCTTTCACACAATCATTTCTGGTATCTCTGGATCTCGGAAATTATGCGCGGCGGACTTCGGCGAGGCCCTGGTGCGCCGCCGTACAACGCTTCGGGCGGGAAGCGGGGCCGGGTTCCGGTCGCGTGTGTAACGTCATGTAAGACAAGTTGAGAGAACTTTTCATGAGACCGCCCGTTTTTGCTGGGAGGGTGGTCCTGCACATCCGGCGGGGCTATCTGACGTGAAGGAGAAGACCAATGAAGAAGATTCTGATCGCATCGATTGCAGCTCTTTCGGTTATGGGGCTGGCAGCGTGCAGCGATACCGACAACACGACGACCAACGCCACGCAGCCGGATCAGGCGCCGGCGACGCAGCCTGGCACAGAGCAGAACATGGCGCCTCCAGCCGATGATACGGCTCCAGCGCAGCCCGGCACGACGCCAGGTACGACGCCCAGCCAGTAAAGCGCCCGCAGGAGATGCGGCAGCCGGTTTCCCAACCGGTACAAGAATGAGAAGCGGCCCGGTCGTGCCGGGCCGCTTCTGTTTGCGGAAACCAAATATTTCCTGCTTTCATCAAAGTTCATCAAGTGACTGACGTGAGATTCACCGGATTTTGGCGCTATTTCGGAAGTATTAGAATAAAATATAGAAAATTGGAAATAACAGTCGAGGATTTTCCTTAACTTTTGTATGGATAATTCAGGTGTATGGCGAAACATACTTCGATGAAGGATTATATTATGAATAAGAAGTTTATCTTCACAATCGCAGCACTTTCAATGACTGCTCTTGCTGGTTGCAGCGAGAGCGAGCAGGCGTCCAACCAGACACCGGCAACGACAAAGAGCGAACAGCCAACGGCTGCTGCTCCTGCGACCACGACGCCTACGACATCATCGGTAGAGGCCGAGGCGACCAAAACCGCAGAGGAACTGGTGAATTCGATGTCGCCTCAAGAGAAGACACAGGCCGTCAACGAAGCCCGCACTGCCGCGGAAGCTGCAGCGAAGGCAGCCGGTCAGAGCGACGATCTCGTCACGCAAGCCGGCAATGCGGCGGAAGCCGAGGCGAAGAAGGCACTCGGCGCGCAGTAAGATGCTGCCTGCTGACAGAAACGTGACGGCTGGCCACAGTGCCAGCCGTTTCGTTTTATGTCATATGTAAATCTCCGGCGATTGCATTGGCCTCTCGCTATTTCATGTGTTTGCGGTTAGAAGGCCAGCATGTCGATCTGGGTTCGTGTCGGTGATTTCGTGGCCAATGTGGCATCGAGCGCTCTGACGAGCATCGTTGAGGCTGTGCGCACGGCATTCGAAGGCGATCCTGAAACCCGCCGGCGGGTCTCCTTCTCGATCGCGATGATTGCGCTTTCGGCCAAGATGGCCAAGGCGGACGGTATCGTCACCCATGACGAGGTCAAGGCATTCCAGCAGATATTCTCCATCCCGGAATCTGAAAGCAGGCATGTCGCCCGCTTCTATAATCTGGCGAAGCAGGATACGGCGGGATATGAAAGCTATGCGGCGCAGATGGCGGCGCTTTGCGGGTCGGGGCATCCGAACTGCAAGTTCCTCGAGGATATACTCGATGGTCTGTTCCACATCGCCAAGGCGGATGGCTATGTCCATGAGAAGGAATTGGCATTCCTGACGCGTGTGGGCGAGATATTCGGGTTCGACGAGGCGCATTTCCAGACCATCGCCGCACGGCATGTCGATCTCGGCGATGCGGATCCCTACGTCGTGCTTGGGCTTTCGCGCGGAACGAGCTTGGAGCAGGCACGCAGGCGTTATCACCAACTCGCCAATGAGAACCATCCGGACAGGCTGGCCGCACGCGGCGTGCCGAAGGAGTTCCTGACGATCGCCAACGACCGCATCGCGGCGATCAACGGCGCCTGGGAACAGATCGAAAAAGAACTGAAGGCTGCATGAGCGATATCGAAGACAGCGTTTTCGTTCCCGATCACGAGAGGGCGTCTGTCCGCCCTTCACCCAATTTCGGCCCGCGCCAGGATGGCAAGCGGGTTTCCATTCTGATCCTGCATTATACGGGCATGGAAACCGGCGAAGCGGCGGAGGCGCTGCTTGAAAGCCCTGAGAGCGAGGTTTCGGCCCATTACGTGGTGCACGAGGACGGCCGTATCGTGCAGATGGTTCCCGAGCGCGAGCGGGCCTGGCACGCGGGGAAAAGCTTCTGGCATGGCGAGACCGACATCAACTCCTGCTCGATCGGCATCGAGATCGTCAATCAGGGGCCGCGCGGCGATTTTCCGGAATTCCCCGACGCGCAGATCAAGGCGGTTATCGCTCTCAGCCGGGATATCTGCACGCGCCATTCCATTCGCCCCGAACGGGTTCTGGCACATTCGGATATCGCGCCGTCGCGCAAGATCGACCCAGGTGAAAAGTTCCCATGGGAGCGATTGCACCATGCCGGCATCGGTCATTGGGTCAAGCCGTCGCCGATCCGTGGCGGGCGCTTTCTTGTCCTCGGCGATCGGGGGCAGCCGGTCGAAGCCTTGCAGTCGATGCTGGCGCTTTACGGCTATGAAGTGCCGATCAATGGCGTGTTCGAGATGAAGACGGAAGCGGCCGTAAAGGGGTTTCAACGACATTTTCGCTCTCACAAAGTTGATGGTGTCGCCGATATCTCAACGATCGAAACGCTGCACAGGCTACTTTCCGGATTTTCTGTTGTCTCAAGTTAAGCCATTGATGATGAAGGATTTTTCCAGTCATGATTCAATGGAATTGGGCGTTTTATTACACTGGTTAATGTAAAGTTACTTGCCGGATCAATCTTCGGCTGCATTTCGCCGTCAGATCAACCGCCATGTTTCCTGAGGCGGCACTGTGGATCCGTCGCTTCACAAAAGGGGCAAGGACCGGGCCGGCGTTTTTCTCTTTAGAGGGGCGGCCTGACTTTTCAAACAGTTCCAGACGGTTAGGTTATGATAAGAAAATTTGGTTTTGTGTGCGTCCTCATCGGCGCAATGGGAACGCTTGGCTCCAGTGCAGCCTATAGCGCTCCGGCAATCGAGAAAACGAGCATTGCTGCAATCATAAAGGCTAAAAGGCAGGCAGCTGCGGAAGAAGCCAAGGCAGAAACGGGCGGAAAGAAGCATCACACGGCCCGCAAGGCGGCGCCGGCCAGCAAGAAGATGGTGAAAGCGACCGCCAAAAAGAAGACCCAGAAAGCGACCATCAAGAAGAAGAAGAAGCCCCACAAGGTTTCAGCCCATAAAGTCTCCAAGAAGAAAGCTTCTGCCCACAAGGTTTCCCGAAAGAAGATATCGAAGAAGCAGATTTCGAAGAAGCATATCTCGAAAAAGGCGGCATCGGCTCGACGGACGGGCGGCACGCCTTACGCCGGCATCATCAATCGCTATGCGTCCACCTATGGGGTACCGGCATCGCTCGCCCATGCGGTGGTCCGTCATGAAAGCGGCTATCGCGCCAATGCGCGGGGTGCGGCGGGCGAGATCGGACTTATGCAGCTCAAGCTCGCGACGGCGCGCGGGCTCGGCTATACCGGTTCGGCAAAGGGCCTCTACGATCCCGCAACCAATGTGCAGTATGGCATGAAATATCTCTCCATGGCACAAAAGCTTAGCGGCGGCTCGACCTGCGGCACGATCCTCAGATACAATGCCGGCCATGGCGCTAAGCGCATGAACCCGATTTCTGCGCAATATTGCAGCCGGGTGAAGGTCTATATGCGCTCGTTCTAAGCGTAAAAATCGGAATCTCGAAAAAGCCGGATGAATAATCCGGCTTTTTTGTTGCGTTTTGGATGCGAAGCACCTTTATACGCACTGTCAGTTGGCTGGGCAGCCGCGCCTGTCATATGCTGAAAGGCGGCAGGTGAGGAAAGTCCGGGCTCCATGGAAACACGGTGCCGGGTAACACCCGGCGGGGGCGACCCCAGGGAAAGTGCCACAGAAAGCAGACCGCCCCGTCTTCCGTCGCGCCGCGTCTCAAAAAGACCGGGCGCCAGGGATGACGGGGTAAGGGTGAAAGGGTGGGGTAAGAGCCCACCGCGTCTCCGGCAACGGCGACGGCACGGTAAACCCCACCGGGAGCAAGACCGAATAGGGACGGCGTGCCGGGCGAAAGTCCGGCGATCTGTTTCCGGATCAGCCGTCCGGGTAGGTTGCAAGAGGCGGGTGGCGACATCCGTCCCAGATGAATGGCTGCCGCGTCGGGCGCAAGCCCGGCCATACAGAACCCGGCTTACAGGCCAACTGACATTATCACTTCATTCGACGATATCAGAGGATGCACGCCGCAGGTGTGCAGTCTGCCGTTCGATCGATTTCGTCAATTCCGTCTCGCTGTCGCCGGTGTGCCTGGTCTGCGCCGGTTCGACGAAGATGATCCAGGTTTCCTCCGGTGCCGACGGGAAATGCTCGATGCCGCGTGGAACGACATGGAAATCACCTGCGTGGAGGACGGTCCTGCTTCCGTCACGATAACGCAGGATGAAAGTGCCGCGATGGACGAGGAAGAATTCATCCTCGTCGGCATGGCTGTGCCAGACAAAATCGCCCATTACCTTGGCGATCTTGATATATTGGCCGTTGGCTGCCGCGATGACACGCGGTGACCAGTATTTATCGATTGCCTGGAATTCGGCGGCAAGCAGGCCGGTATCGTACATGGTGATATCCATGGGCGGTTTCCTTCTTCATGGATGCAGCGAAAGACCTTTGACTATCTTGTCGACCAGCTTGCGCTCGGCATGGAGCGCGATACCGACGAGATCGAGGTCTTCTGTGGGAACGGCGGCAACTGCTGCACGGTTATCTGTATCGTTGCCTGTCGAAAACAGCTCCCGCGTATAGATCGACGGCTGCAGTTCGCGTCCGGTGGCACGGTCCAGGATTTTCTTGAGATCGTCGCCGGTCGCAGCGAAGATCAGGATCGGCTGACGTATGAGCGGGCCATAGCTTTTCCCCGACGCATCGGCGTAGCACTTACCCGCCAGTTCGGGATATGATCCGACGAGGCCGCCGGCGAGGAAGCTGGCAATGTTGAGTTTTTGCCAGGTCGCGAGATCGGTGCGGACCACGATTATGATTTTGGTGTCGAAGGTCATGGGTGCAATTGAAGTCATGGATACAATCATTGACGCAGATGCGATGGCGGGTCTTGAACGATCGTGTGCGCCTTCGCCGCATGATTGGATCCGGCTAGCGCCGCCGGCGCCGGGGCTTGAGCGGATGGAAGCCTTCTTCGAGGGGCATGCCTATGATCCGCACCGGCACGATACCTACGCCATCGGCTATACGCTTAACGGCGTGCAGTCCTTCGATTATCGCGGGGCGAAGATGGACAGCACAGCCGGAAAGGTCATCGTCATCCATCCCGACGAGGTGCATAATGGGCATTCGGGTGTGGAAACGGGTTTTCGCTACCGGATGCTCTATATCGAGCCGTTCATGATCCGCGATGCACTGGGGGAGCGGGCAGGAAGCCTGCCTTTCGTGCGCGACGTGGTTGCCGACGATCCCCGCCTGCTCGCCGCCTTGCAACCGGCCTTCGATGCGCTCGATAACGGGTTAGAAGGGTTGGAGATAGATCAGATCGTCGTTGCGATCGCCGACGCGCTTCTGGCGCGCGATCCCTCCGCCGGCAAGCATTCGCGCTCGGCCATCTCCTCCACGGCGGTCGAGCGGGCGCGGCATTTCCTCAACGAGAATTTCGACCGCGTCGTCGCTTCGGAACAATTGGAGGAGGTCACGGGGCTCGACCGCTATGCGCTCGCACGTCACTTTCGCCAACAATTGGGAACAAGTCCCTACCGCTACCTGACGATGCGCCGGCTCGATCATGCGAGGCGGTCGATGCGTCAGGGCGCAGCGCTTGCCGATGCCGCATTCTCCAGCGGCTTTGCCGACCAGAGCCACATGACGCGGCAGTTCAAGCAGGCCTATGGCATGACGCCAGGGCGCTGGCGGAGTATCAATGCCGAGCGTTGATGCAGTTGCCATCTTGAATCGGGAAAGTGGTTCATCCCTTTGTTCTCACACCGGATTTTTCCTGATTTACCCTAATGTCCCATCATGAAATCGATGATCATCTTTATATTGAGCACGATGATGGTGGCGGCTGTGACGGCGGCCAGGATCGTCAGCCAGCGCGGCGCGGCAAGCTTGCCCATCTTGGCGCGATTGGCGGTGAACACCACCAGCGGGATAATAGCGAAGGGCAGTTGCAGACCCAGGACCACCTGCGACAGGATCAGGAGCTTGGCCGTGCCGCTCTCGCCATAGGCGATGGTGACGACGGCCGCTGGCACGATGGCGACGACGCGGGTAATGAGCCTTCTCAGCCAGGGTGCAAGCCGGATATCGAGGAAACCTTCCATGACGATCTGACCGGCCATCGTGGCGGTTACGGTGGAGTTCAACCCACAGCACAGCAGCGCGATCGCGAAAAGGCTCGGCGCGATGGCGGAGCCGAGAAGCGGGCTGAGCAGGGTATGGGCATCGCCCAGTTCCTCGACATTGGTGTGGCCGGTGGTGTGGAAGCTGGCGGCGGCCAGGATGAGGATCGAGGCGTTGACGGCGAGGGCAAAGGTGAGGGCGATGGTGGAGTCGAGCGTCGCGTAGCGGATGGCGGAGCGTTTCTCGTCCAGCGTTTCGCCATAGTCGCGCGTCTGGACGATGCCGGAATGAAGGTAGAGATTGTGCGGCATGACGGTCGCACCGATGATGCCGAGTGCGAGATAGAGCATATCAGGATTGGTGACGACCTCTGTCGTGGGCGCGAAGCCGCGGATGACCGCGCCCCATTGCGGATCGGCCATGATGATCTGGGTGACAAAACAGAGCGTGATGACGCCGAGAAGGGTGATGACCAGCGCCTCGATCCAGCGGAAGCCCTTGTTCTGCAGATAGAGGATCAGGAAGACGTCGAGCGCGGTAATGACCACGCCGATTTCCAGCGGCATACCGAAAAGCAGATTGAGGCCGATGGCGGTGCCGATGACTTCGGCAAGGTCGGTGGCGCAGATGGCGATCTCGGCCAGGAACCATAATGGCCAGGCAAGCGCGCGCGGATAGGCGTCGCGGCAGGCCTGCGCCAGATCGCGGCCCGTGGCGATGCCGAGGCGGGTGCATAGCGATTGCAGGATAACCGCCATGATATTGGAGAGGAGGACGACGACCAGAAGCGCGTAACCGAAACGTGAACCGCCGGCCAGCGAGGTCGCCCAGTTGCCGGGGTCCATATAGCCGACGGCGACGAGATAGCCGGGGCCGAAAAAGGTCAGCGCCTTGCGCCAGCCCGGACCGGTTTTGCTGACGGCGATCGATCGGTGGACCTCGGAAAGCGACGCTGTGCCACGGTCGCGACGCCAGCCGCTGAGCGTCATCTCGGGTTGGCGTTTAACCAATAATTCTTCCGGAAACGCGGGGTCGGGTCGATCCATGCTGCTTGATCCTTGGGCTACTCGATCCATAAATGCAATTGCGAATTATTTGCATTTAATAGGAGCACGAGAAGGCTTCGTCAAGACCGGGCGGAGGAGGGCACGCGGTCGTGATGAGCCAATCGTTAATGATTGCCGCCGGAGCGCGGGGCGGTCGGCCGGTATGCGGGCCAGAGCAAGTATGGGAACGTGCGAAGCGGTTTTCTTGCGGAAAGTGGGGCCGGGCTATGGGAAACAGGCGCTGCTTTTCCGGGGCCTGCGTTCCGCAAACAATGAGAGCGGCTCTCCGTTTCCATCAAAATGGAGCTGCTCTAACGGTTCCTTAAGCTTAATATTCGATAAACTTGGAGATAGGGAAAATACGCCCGCAATTGGTCTTCTTCCCGGTTTGTGTATCCTAATCCCGTTGACGCCCATAGTGTCCCATGGTATCCATTCGTATCGTCAGTAGCGTTCGTTCGACACGGTGTTTCCCGACATTGTCAGGGGCGGCCCCGCGGTGCCGTCGGGCTGGGTTTTCGACCCGGAGGCTGTTCGTTTGCGCGCTTGATGGCGAGGCCTCGAAGGATGAGGCAGAGGATGCAATGAAGCGGCCCTTTGTGGCGGAAACGGTGGTAGCGTGTAGTGGACCGGTTCCTGGGACATGTGACGAACAGGATCGATGCGAAAGGACGGGTTTCCGTTCCGGCGCATTTTCGTTCGTTGATCCAGAAAGCCGGGTACGCGGAACTCTACGCCCTGCGCTCGCTGCATCTGCCGGCATTCGATGTGGGCGGGCCAGATTTCCTGACCCGTTACGACGGCCGGCTGGAGAGCGAAGATCCTTTCGCGGAAACGGCGGACGACATGTCTTTCTATCTGCATGCGGACGGCGCTTTTCTGAAGCTGGACCAGGACGGGCGTATCATGGTGACGGATTTCATCCGGGAGCACACCGGCATTTCATCGGATGTGACATTTGCGGGTGCGAACACGCATTTCCAGATGTGGCAGCCGGAGCGTTTCGAGGAACATCGCACGAGAGTGCGCGAGAGGCTGGCCGAACGGCGGCGAGCCGAGCAGCAAACGGCAAACGGGGCGGGCGCACCGCCCCAAAGGGGGACGGAATGATGGCGGGCCTCGGCGGAGATGGTTCTCATGCCGATGGCGGACCGGCCCGCCACATTCCGGTTCTTCTCGATGAGGTCATCGCTGCGCTGCAGCCGGAAAACGGCAAGCACATCATAGACGGGACGTTCGGCGCGGGAGGGTATACGAGGCGTATCCTCGAAGCCGGCGCTTCCATCACCGGGATCGACCGCGATCCTACCGCGATTGCCGCCGGGCGTGCCATGGAGCAGGAATTTCCAGGCAGGCTGACGCTGGTGCCGGGGCGCTTTTCGCAGCTCGACATGCTGGTTCCGGGGGGGCCTGACGGCATCGTTCTCGACATCGGTGTTTCATCCATGCAGATCGACGAGGCGGAGCGCGGCTTTTCCTTCCAGAAGGATGGGCCGCTCGACATGCGTATGTCAGCTGAGGGTGTCAGCGCCGCCGATGTGGTCAACCGGCTGAAGCTGGGTGATTTGGCCCGTATCTTCAATTTCCTCGGCGAGGAGAAAAATGCAGGCCGCATCGCCCGCATGATCGACAAGCGCCGGGTGAGCGAGCCGTTCATCCGCACCCGTGATCTCGCCAACGCCATCGAGGCGCTGGTCGGCCGGCATCCGAAGGACCGGATCCATCCGGCGACGCGGGTGTTCCAGGCGCTGCGCATCTTCGTCAATGATGAACTCGGCGAGTTGGCGCGGGCGCTGTTTGCGGCGGAGCGTATGCTTGAGCCGGGCGGCAGGCTGGTGGTGGTCACCTTCCATTCGCTGGAGGACCGCATCGTCAAGCGTTTCTTCGCCGACCGGCTGGGCGGCAGCGGCGGGTCCCGCCATCTGCCGCAGGTGCAAGAGCGCCTGCCAAGCTTTACGCCTCTCGGTAAGGGCGTGGTCGGGCCTTCACCTGAAGAGGAGGAACGCAATCCGCGGGCGCGTTCGGCCAAGCTGCGCGCCGCTGTCCGAACCGCCAATCCGCCGCTTGCCGCCGATCTCTCCATTTTCGGGCTGCCGAAGCTGCCCGATGCCAACGATATCAATAGGAACTAGCCCGTGCTGCGAACCTTCGACATCATATTGATCACGGTTATGCTCGCGGCGGCGACTGTGACTTACAAGATCAAATACGACGCCGAGAAGCGCATGGCCGAAATCCGTACGTTGCAGCGCAAGATCGATTTCGAGAAGGATACGATCACGCTCCTGAAAGCCGACTGGAGCCTGCTCACCCAGCCGAACCGCCTGCAGAAACTGGTCGAAGTCTATCAGTCCGAGCTCGATCTCGCGCCGATCGACGCCAAGCAGATCGGCAGTCTCAACGATATTCCGGAGCGTCCCGCCGACGAGATCGAGAACATCATCTCCGGCAGCGACGAATTGCTGGCAGCCATCAAGAAGACCGACGAGATCAAAACCGGCAGCGTGAGGCAGGGGCAATAGAATGAGCGCGAACTGGATCAGACGCGGAAAATTCAGGGACAGCGTCGCAGCCGAGCAGCCTGTCGTGAACAGTCCCGCAAAGAGCAATATCGCTTTCGAAGGCCTGCGCAAGAAAAGCGGAAACCGCGCGCGCAACCGCGTGATCATGGCGATGGGCTGCTTTATGGGCATCTACGCCATTATCGGCGGGCGGCTCGTCTATTACGGCATGCAGAATGACAATGAGGCCGGTTATCAGGGCCCGGCGGTCCAGAACCTTGCGACGCGGCCGGATATTGTCGACCGCAACGGTGAAGTGCTGGCGACGGATATCAAAACGGCTTCACTCTATGCAGAACCAAAGCGCATCGTCGATCCTGATGAAACCATCGAGCTTTTGTCGACGGTCCTGCCCAATCTCGATTGGGAATCGACCTATCGCAAGCTGAAGAGCGGTGCCGGGTTCATCTGGATAAAGCGTGGGCTGACGCCGCGCCAACAGAGCCAGATCATGGCGCTGGGGCTTCCCGGTGTCGGCTTTCGCACCGAAAAGACCCGCTTCTACCCCGGTGGTCCGACTGCCTCACACATTCTCGGCCTCGTCAATATCGACAATCAGGGTATTGCGGGAATGGAGAAATATCTCGATTCGCAGGGGCTGACGGCTCTTCAATCGACGGGACTTGCTTTCCAGCAGGGGCTGGAGCCGGTCAAGCTTTCGATCGATTTGCGCGTGCAGCACGTCGTGCGCGACGAACTCGTCCAGGCCATGCAGCGCTATCGCGCTATCGCGGCGGGTGCGGTGGTGCTGAACGTCAAGACGGGCGAGGTCATGGCCATGGCATCGGTGCCCGATTTCGATCCGAACAATCCCGTCAATGCTCTCGACAAGGACCATCTGAACCGCATGTCGGCGGGCACCTACGAAATGGGCTCGACGATTAAGAGTTTCACCACCGCCATGGCGCTCAATGACGGCGGAGCGACGCTGCAGAGCAGGTTCGACGCGTCACGTCCCTTAAGGATAGGCCGCCAGACCATTCATGATTTCCACGGCAAGGGCCGGGTGCTGACCCTGCCGGAGGTGTTCATCTTTTCGTCGAACATCGGTTCGGGGCGCGAGGCTGAGCAGGTCGGCATCGAAGGGCATCGGGCCTTTCTCAGGCGGATGGGGCTTCTCGACCGCATGCAGACGGAACTGCCTGAGGTCGCCCGTCCGGTGGAGCCGAAAGTCTGGAGGAAGATCAATTCGATGACGATCGCGTTCGGCCACGGCATGATGACGACGCCGCTGCAGACGGCGGTGGGCGCTGCGGCGCTGATGAATGGCGGCAAGCTCATCGAGCCGACGTTCCTGCCGCGCACGCAGGAGCAGGCGGATGCCGTCGCCAAGCAGGTGGTCACCGCAAAAACCAGCGAGGACATGAAATATCTCTATCGTTTGAATGCCGAGATCGGCTCGGGCAGACGTGCGGAGGTCAAGGGCTATCGCGTCGGCGGCAAGACGGGCACGGCGGAAAAGGTGGTCAATGGCCGCTATTCCAAGGATGTGCGTTTCAACGCCTTCCTCGCGGCTTTCCCGATGGACGATCCGACCTATATTGTTCTAACGATCATCGACGAGCCGAAACCCGAAGAAGGCAAAGCCAGCGCCACTGCAGGTCTCAACGCTGCGCCGATGGTGGCCAATATTATACGCCGTTCTGCGTCCTTTTTGGGTGTAAAGCCTGATTTCGGCCAAGAAGCGGCCCCCATGCTGGTTTCATACGATAATGATTGATTCGATGCTGGCAGGATAAAACAGTCACGCCGGCACGAATGGCATACAATGAGACAATGTCTGGACCCTATATGAAGCTGAAGGATATCGCCGATCTTGCCAATCTTGCCGATCCAGCCATCGGAGAAATGGACATTACCGGGCTGACCTCCGATTCGCGCAAGGTAGGGCCCGGCTATCTCTTTGCAGCGCTGAAAGGAAGCAGGGCCGACGGCAGCGCATTTGCCGCCGATGCCGTTTCCAGGGGCGCGGCCGCGATCATCGCGGCAAGCGATGCCGAGATCGGTGCACCCGACGTGCCGATCATCCGTGTCGAGGACTCGCGCCGCGCCCTGGCGCTCGCCGCTGCCGCATTCTATGAAAAGCAGCCGGAAATGATGGTCGCCGTCACCGGCACCAGCGGCAAGACCTCGGTGGCGTCGTTCACGCGGCAGATCTGGGCGGATGCGGGATTTCCGGCGGCTAATATAGGCACGACCGGCGTGTTTTCGCCGACGCGCAGCGATTATGGATCGCTGACGACGCCGGATCCCGTGGAACTGCACCGGGTTTTGCACGCGCTTGCCGATGAGGGCGTGACGCATGCGGCGATGGAGGCATCTTCGCACGGTCTCGACCAGCGGCGTCTCGACGGGGTGAAACTCGCCGCCGGCGCCTTCACCAATCTTGGCCGCGACCACATGGATTATCATCCGACGGTTGAGGACTATCTCGCCGCCAAGTTGCGGCTGTTCGATGCGCTCCTGCCCAAGGGCGCACCTGCCGTCATCTTTGCGGATGACGAGTTTTCGCCCATGGCGATCGATGTGGCGAAGGCTGCAGGCAACGAGGTCCTGACCGTTGGTCGCAAAGGCTCGTTCATCGCCTTGAAGCGGGTGGAGCACGAGCGCTTCCGTCAGCATGCGGAGGTCAAGATCGGCAATGACATCTACGAGATTTCATTGCCGCTCGCGGGCGATTTCCAGGTCGCCAACGCTCTTGTCTCAGCCGCGCTTGCAATGGTGACGGGGGTTCCGGCCGCGGCTGCCATGCGCGCGCTCGAACGACTGAAAGGCGCGCCTGGCCGTCTCGATCTGGTCGGAGCGACGGAGGATGGGGCGCCGGCCTATGTCGATTATGCACACAAGCCGGATGCGCTGGAAAATGTCCTGACGTCCGTGCGTCCGTTCACCACGGGCCGGGTCATCGTCGTCTTCGGCTGCGGCGGCGATCGTGACACGGGCAAACGCCCGATGATGGGCGAGATCGCGACGCGGCTCGCTGATGTGGTTATCGTCACCGACGACAATCCGCGCTCGGAAGCGCCGGCGACGATCCGCGCCGAAATCATGGTGACGGCGCCCGGCGCAATTGAAATCGGCGATCGACGCCTGGCGATAAACACGGCCGTCGGTATGATGAAAGCCGGCGATACGCTGATCGTCGCTGGCAAGGGACATGAGGAGGGCCAGACAGTCGGTGAGGTGACATATCCCTTCTCCGATCATGCCGAAGTGGCTCTGGCTTTGAAGGAACGGCTGAAATGACCTGGCTGTGGACTTCGGCCGACATGGTGGAGGCGATGAGCGGCAGGCCGGTCGGCATGCTGCCCGAAGGCATCACCGGAATTTCCATCGACACACGCACGCTGGCGCCGGGCGAGGCGTTTTTTGCCATTAAGGGCGATCAGTTCGATGGCCATAATTTCGCGACCGCCGCGATGGCGGCCGGCGCCGGCCTGATCGTGGTGGCGGAGGCGAAACTTCCCGCACTCGGCAAATTGAAGGTGCCGATGATCGTGGTCGATGACGTACTGGAGGGCCTCGTGCGACTTGGCATCGCGTCGCGCGCCCGCAGCCAGGCCCAGATCATCGCGGTAACCGGTTCCGTCGGCAAGACGACGACCAAAGAGGCCTTGCGGCATGTGCTTGCAGAAGTCGGCATGGTGCATGCCTCCGCCGCCTCCTTCAACAATCATTGGGGTGTGCCGCTGACGCTGGCGCGCATGCCGGCTGATGCCGATTACGGCGTCTTCGAGATCGGCATGAACCACGTCGACGAGATCCGGCCGCTGGTCAAGATGGTCCGCCCGCATGTGGCGATCATCACGCTGATCGCACACGCCCATCTCGGCCATTTCAACAATCTGGACGAGATCGCCACGGCCAAGGCGGAAATCTTCGAAGGGATCGTGCCGGGCGGCTATGCGCTCATCAACCACGACGACAAGCGCTTCAAGCTTTTGGAACAGTTAGCGCGGAAGGCCGGCGTCGAGCATATCCGCACCTTCGGCGAGAATGCCCGCGCCGATTACCGTGCACATGAAATGAAACTCCACCCCACTTGCTCCTGCATGACGGCGCGGCTGGCCGGACAGGAGGTGGTGGTCAAGATCGGTGCTCCCGGCCGTCATATCGCGCAAAACGCGCTGGCGGTGCTGGGCGCGGCGCATCTGGCCGGCGCCGATATAGCCAGGGTCGCGATGGCGTTGGCTACGCTGATACCAGAAAGCGGACGCGGTGCACGCCACAGGCTGCGCCATCCCGATGGCGTCATCACGCTGATCGACGAGAGCTATAACGCCAATCCGGCCTCGATGCGGGCGGCGCTCGAACTCCTGCATGCTGCGCAGCCGGAAGCGCGTGGGCGCCGCATCGCGGTTCTGGGCGACATGCTGGAACTTGGAAAACAGGCGGCAAAGCTGCATATGGATCTCGTCCGGCCCATATCAGGCGCGAAGGTCAATGCGCTTTTCATCGGAGGGCCGGAAATGTCGGTGCTCGATTCCGCATTGCCGGTTGAAATTCAGACCGAATACAGGCAGAGCGTCGATGAATTGCAGCCGCTGGTGGTAAAGGCGGTCCGTCCCGGCGATGTCATCATGGTGAAATCGTCGAAGGGGATCGGGTTCTCCAAAATCGTTAGGGCACTGATGGCCAAATATCCGCCTGCCGAGCCACTGGGGCCGGCCGAATAGGCTGTTTTTCGAGGGGACCGCTTCCGCATGCTGACGCTTCTGACCCAGTTTTCCGAACACGTGACGCTGTTCAACGTGTTCCGCTACATCACATTCCGTACCGGCGGCGCATTGATCACGTCGGCGCTGCTGGTCTTTCTGTTCGGCCCCATGATCATCAATTCGCTGCGCATCCGGCAGGGGCGAGGCCAGCCGATCCGGGCCGATGGACCGCAAACCCATTTCAAGAAGGCGGGTACGCCGACCATGGGTGGCCTGATGATCCTCTCGGGCATTCTCGGCTCGTCCTTCCTGTGGGCCAATCTTTCCAGCGTCTATGTCTGGGTGGTGCTGCTCGTCTCCGTCGGCTTCGGCGCCATCGGTTTTTATGACGACTACCTGAAAGTCACCAAGCAATCCGACAAGGGCTTTTCCGGCAAGGCGCGGCTCTGCATTGAATTCCTGATCGCCGGGATCGCCGGATGGTTTATCATGCGTGCGGGGCAGGAGCCCTTCTCCTCGTCGCTGACCTTTCCCTTCCTCAAGCAGTTCGTTCTCAATCTCGGGATATTCTTCATCCCGTTTGCCGCCTTCGTCATGGTCGGCGCGGGAAATGCAGTCAATCTGACGGATGGGCTCGACGGTCTCGCCATCGTGCCGGTAATGGTGGCAGCCGCATCCTTCGGTTTCATCGCCTATCTCTCGGGTAACGCCATTTTTGCCGACTATCTGCAGATCCATTTCGTTCCAGGTACGGGCGAGCTTGCCGTCGTGCTCGGCGCGGTGATCGGCGCGAGCCTCGGTTTCCTCTGGTTCAACGCGCCTCCCGCCGCCATCTTCATGGGTGATACCGGATCGCTGGCACTTGGCGGTGCGCTCGGCGCGGTTGCCGTCGCCACCAAGCACGAGATCGTGCTCGCCATCATCGGCGGCCTGTTTGTCGTAGAGGCGCTCTCCGTGATCATCCAGGTCGCCTGGTTCAAGAGGACCGGCAGGCGTGTCTTCCTGATGGCGCCGATCCATCACCATTTCGAAAAGAAGGGTTGGACGGAAAGCCAGGTGGTGATCCGTTTCTGGATCGTGTCGATCATCCTCGCCCTGATCGGCCTCTCCACGCTGAAGCTGAGATAGACGCATGATCCTCGCCCACGCCATGAAGGACAAGATCGTCGCGCTGTTCGGGCTCGGCGGTTCGGGCATTGCCACGGCGAAGGCGATCATGGCCGGCGGCGCCGAAGTTCTGGCGTGGGACGATAATCCGACGAGCGTGGAACGCGCTGCTGCGGCGGGCATCACGACCGGCGATCTCCGGCAGGCAGGCTGGAAGGATTTTTCCTCCTTCGTCCTTTCGCCCGGTGTGCCGCTCACCCATCCGCGCCCGCACTGGACGGTCGATCTTGCGCGGGCGGCGGGCGTCGAGATCATCGGCGACATCGAACTGTTCGTGCGCGAGCGCAACCGCGCCGCGCCCGACTGTCCTTTCATTGCCATCACCGGAACCAACGGCAAGTCGACGACGACGGCGCTGATCGCGCATATCATCAAATCGGCAGGCCGCGACATGCAGCTTGGCGGCAATATCGGCACGGCGGTGATGACGCTCGACCCGCCTGCCAGTGACAGATATTACGTCGTTGAATGCTCCTCCTACCAGATCGATCTCGCACCCTCGATCAATCCGACTGCCGGGATACTGCTCAATCTGACGCCGGATCATCTCGACCGGCACGGCACCATCCAGCACTATGCCGAGATCAAGGAAAGGCTGGTGGCAGGCAGCGATACAGCGATCATCGGCGTCGATGACAGCTACTCAGCGCAGATCGCCGACCGGCTGGAACGCACCGGCAAGACCGTCATCCGCATCTCCAAGCGTCAGCCTGTTATCAGTGGCTTTTTCGCGGATGGCCCGAAATTGATGCACGCCAGCGCGGGCAGTGCGAAGGAAATCGCCTCGCTCGAAGGTATCGGCTCCCTGCGCGGCGAGCACAATGCGCAGAACGCGCTTGCCGCGATGGCCGCCTGCCTCGCTGCCGGTCTCGGCATCGAGGAAATCCGCGCCGGCCTCAAATCCTTCCCCGGCCTTGCCCATCGCATGGAACAGGTCGCGACACGCGGCAAGGTGCTGTTCGTCAATGATTCCAAGGCGACCAATGCGGATGCCGCAGCGCCGGCGCTTTCGTCCTTCGAACGGATATACTGGATCGCCGGCGGCTTGCCCAAGGAAGGCGGCATCGCCGCTCTCTCCGGCTTTTTCCCGCGCATTGCCAAGGCCTATCTGATCGGCGAGACAGCGCCGCAATTCGCCGCGACGCTTGGCGAGGCGGCGCCATACGAGATTTCCGGTACGATCGCCGCCGCCGTCGAACATGCGGCGCGCGATGCGGAAAAGGATGATGGGGCTGAGCCGGTGGTGCTTTTGTCGCCCGCCTGCGCCAGCTTCGACCAGTTCCAGAACTTCGAGAAACGCGGCGAGGCATTCCGCCAGGCCGTACTGGCGCTCGATGGCGCGCAACCAATTGAAGGGGGACGCTGATGGTAAGCCGTGTTGACCGCGGGCCGGCCGCCAATTGGTGGTGGACGATCGACCGTTATTTTCTCGCAGCCTGTCTCGTGCTGATGGGGCTCGGCATTCTTCTGTCCTTTGCCGCGAGCCCGGCGGTGGCCGAGCGTATCGGCCTTGACAGCTTCCATTTCGTCGAGCGCCAGATCGTCTTCATGCTTCCAGCGCTTTTCGTGATGATTGCCGTCTCCTTCCTAGCACCGCGGGAGATCAGGCGTTTCGCGCTGATCCTGCTTATTTTTTCTGTTCTGGCGATGGTCGCGGCACTTTTCTTCGGCATCGAGGTCAAGGGGGCGCGGCGCTGGATATCGCTCATGGGCATCTCGATCCAGCCGTCGGAGTTCATGAAGCCGGCCTTCGTCGTCATCTGCGCCTGGCTTTTCGCCGAACATGAGCGCCGCCCCGACATTCCCGGCAACCTGTTCGCCATGCTGTTGTTCGCGCTGGTTTCAGCCCTCCTGGTGGCGCAGCCCGATCTCGGCCAGACGATGCTGACGGCGGCGACATGGGGGGCGATGTTCTTCATGGCCGGCGTGCCGTGGTTCTGGATCGTCATCCTCGGCGCTGGCGCGGTCGTGGGCGGTTTCAGCGCCTATACTTTCTTCCCGCACGTCGCGGGTCGTATCGACCGCTTCATGACCGGCGAAGGCGATACATTCCAGGTGGATGCCGGACGCGAGGCGATCATTCGCGGCGGCTGGTTCGGCCAGGGGCCGGGCGAGGGCACGATCAAGCGCATCATTCCCGACAGCCATACCGATTTCATCTTTTCGGTGGCGGCGGAAGAATACGGCATCATTTTATGCCTGTTGATCATGCTGATCTTCGCCTTCATCGTAGTGCGCGGCCTTTCCATCGCATTGAAGGAGCGCGACGAGTTCACCCGCCTTGCGGTTTCCGGCATCGTCATCCTGTTCGGCTTCCAGTCGATCATCAACATGGCGGTCAATCTGCATCTGATGCCGGCCAAGGGCATGACGCTGCCCTTCATCTCCTATGGCGGTTCGTCGCTGATCGCGGTGGCGATCTCGATGGGCATCCTGCTGGCATTGACGCGGCGCAGGCCGGAGGGGCGCATGTCGGCTACGCTCGATTTCGCCGCCGGTCGCCGGCTCCACGCTCGGTAGGCAACGGCATGTCGAAGGGAATCATCATCCTTTGCGCCGGAGGAACCGGCGGCCATCTGTTTCCGGCGGAAGCGCTGGCGCATGAGCTGACGACGCGGGGCTGGGAGGTGCATCTTGCCACCGACGCACGGGCGCAGCGCTTCGCGGCTAAGTTTCCGGCCAAGGCCGTGCACGTCATCCGCTCGGCGACGATTTCCGGGCGCAATCCCGTGGCGCTCGCCAAAACGCTGTGGCGGCTCTGGCAGGGAAATCTCGATGCAAGGCGGCTTTTCCGCCGGCTCAAGCCGAAGCTCGTTGCGGGCTTCGGCGGTTATCCGACGCTGCCGCCGCTCTATGCGGCAACGCGGATGCGTATCCCGACTTTCATCCACGAGCAGAATGCCGTGATGGGTCGTGCCAACAAGGGGCTTGCCGCGCGCGTCGATGCGATCGCCGGCGGCTTTCTGAAAGCGCGGGGGCCCTATGCAGAGAAGATCGTCGAGACTGGCAACCCGGTCCGCCAAGCGGTCCTGGATGTCGCCGATACGCCCTATGAGGTCCCGGCGGGAGCCGGGCTCTTGCGCCTTCTCGTTTTCGGTGGAAGCCAGGGGGCGCGGTTCTCCTCCGATGTGGTCCCTGAGGCGATCGCGTGTCTGCCAGAGGCCCTGCGGTCCCGTCTGCACATCACCCAGCAGGCGCGGCCGGAGGATGAGGAGCGCGTTCGGGACCGCTATGCCGGGCTTGGTGTCGAGGCCGAGGTCGCACCCTTCTTTTCCGACCTGCCAGCGCGCATGGCTGCAAGCCACCTCGTCATAGCCCGTTCCGGCGCCTCGACGGTGCTTGAGCTCTCCGTCATCGGACGGCCGGCGATCCTGGTGCCGCTGCCGCACGCGCTTGACGACGATCAAGGCCACAACGCACAGCTTCTGGTGAACGTCGGTGGGGCGTTTTTGCGACGGCAGCCGGAAATCACCGCCGAAAGCCTGGCCGGAGATATTGCGGTGCTGTTCAAGAACGATGGGCAACTCGCGGCAATGGCGAAGGCGGCGCAGAGCGCCGGCAGGCCGGATGCCACGCGGTTGCTTGCCGATCTCGCAGAGGCTATTGCATCGGGTAAACCCATTTCGGAATTGAAAAAAGGAGAGCGGCCATGAAGATGCCGCTGAATATCGGACTTGTGCATTTCGTCGGGATCGGCGGTATCGGCATGAGCGGTATTGCCGAGGTGCTGCACAATCTCGGCTATCAGGTCCAGGGCTCCGATCAGGCCGATGGGGCGAATGTCCAGCGCCTGCGCGACAAGGGCATCGAGGTGTTCGTCGGCCACAGGAGCGAAAATCTAGGCGATGCGGAAGTCGTCGTCGTTTCGACCGCGATCAGGAAGAACAATCCGGAGCTCGTTGCAGCGCGCGAACGCCTGTTGCCGGTCGTGCGCCGCGCCGAGATGCTGGCCGAGCTGATGCGCTTTCGCCAGGCGGTCGCCATTGGGGGAACCCACGGCAAGACGACCACGACCTCGATGGTCGCAGCATTGCTCGACGCGGGCAATCTCGATCCGACCGTCATCAATGGCGGCATCATCAACGCCTATGGCACCAATGCGCGCATGGGCGCGGGCGACTGGATGGTGGTCGAGGCGGATGAGAGCGACGGCACGTTCCTGAAGCTGCCCGCCGATATCGCGGTCGTCACCAATATCGATCCGGAGCATCTCGACCATTACGGCTCGTTCGACAATGTGCGCGAGGCTTTCCGCCAGTTCGTGGAGAACGTGCCGTTCTACGGCTTCGGCGTGATGTGCCTGGATCATCCTGAGGTGCAGGCGCTGGTCAGCCATATCGAGGACCGCCGCGTCATCACCTATGGCGAGAACCCGCAGGCCGATGTGCGTTTCGTCAATCACGTCATCGACGGTCCGTCATCGATCTTCGATGTGGTCATCCGCACCCGCAAGAGCGGCGAGATATCGGAGATCACGGGGCTGCGCCTGCCGATGCCGGGGCGTCACAACGTCTCCAATGCGACGGCGGCGATCGCCGTGGCGCATGAGCTCGGCATTTCCGACGAGGACATCAAGAAGGGGCTTTTCTCCTTCGGCGGCGTCAAGCGGCGCTTCACCCATACCGGTTCGTGGAACGGCGTCGACATATTCGACGATTACGGCCACCATCCCGTCGAGATCAAGGCGGTGCTGAGAGCCGCGCGAGAGGCGGCGCATGGCCGCGTCATTACCATCGTCCAGCCGCACCGCTATACGCGTCTGGCGAGCCTGTTCGACGATTTCGCCGCCTGTTTCAACGATGCGGATACGGTCGTCGTGACGCCGGTCTATGCGGCGGGCGAAGAGCCGATCGAGGGGGTCGATTCCGAAACGCTGGTCAGCCGGATCAAGACGGCGGGGCATCGCGACGCGCGCTATGTCACCGGTCCCGAAGCGCTCGCGCCGCTGGTCGCCTCGGTTGGCGAGCCGGGTGATTTCGTCATCTGCCTCGGTGCGGGCAATATCACCCAATGGGCCTATGCGCTGCCGAAGGAATTGGCGGCTGGGGGAGGGAAGTGATGTCGGTAGGGATGATCGGTGACGGTGAAGCGCTGATAGCCAGGCTTGGCGACAGGCTTTCGGGACTGCGGGGGCGGCTGACGCCCAATGCGGGCATGGACAAGATCACCTGGTTCCGCGTCGGCGGGCCGGCCGAGGTTCTGTTCCAGCCGGCCGACGAAGAGGATCTGGCGGCTTTCCTGAGGGGCGTGCCGGAGGAAATCCCGGTGATGGTGGTCGGCATAGGCTCCAATCTGCTGGTGCGCGACGGCGGCATTCCGGGCTTCGTCATCCGCCTGTCGGCCAAAGGCTTTGGCGAGATCGAACGCGTGTCGGAGACGCGGCTTCGCGCCGGAACCGCGACGCCCGACAAGCGGGTGGCGGCGGCGGCGCTCGAGGCCGGGATCGCCGGTTTCCATTTCTACCACGGCATACCCGGTGGGATCGGCGGTGCGCTGCGCATGAATGCGGGCGCCAACGGCGTCGAGACGCGCGAGCGCGTGGTCGAGGTACGTGCGTTCGATCGCAAGGGCGATCTGCACATCCTCTCCAATGCGGATATGGGCTATGCCTATCGCCATTCTTCCGCCTCGAAGGATATGATCTTCACCTCGGTGCTGTTCGAGGGGGGGGCGGGCGAGCATGACGAGATCAAGGCGGCGATGGACGCCGTGCAGCATCACCGCGAAACGGTGCAGCCTATCCGCGAGAAGACCGGTGGCTCGACCTTCAAGAATCCCGATGGATCGTCGGCCTGGAAAGAAATCGACAAGGCCGGCTGCCGCGGCCGAATGATCGGCGGCGCGCAGATGTCGCCGATGCACTGTAATTTCATGATCAATACCGGCCTGGCGAGCGGCCACGATCTGGAAACGCTCGGCGAAACCGTGCGTGCCCGCGTCCTGGAAAAATCCGGCATCCGCCTGCAATGGGAGATCAAGCGTCTCGGGCTTTTCCGGCAGGACCAGGACATTCAGGAATTCCTTGGCCAGATCATTTGAGGGCTCATTGCCGTCGCTCAGGGTCCATATTCATTAACTGGAGATGTCTTCCATGCCCAATTTCGATCCACGCAAGACAGCACTCGTCCTGATCGATCTGCAGCAATGGACGCTCGGTATGCCCATGGCGCCCTACACGCGTGCGCAAGTGATGGGGAATGCCGTAAGACTTGCCGAAAGCATGAAATCGGCCGGAGCGCTTCTGGTTCTGGTCCGGGTCGGGTTTTCCCAGGGTTTCGCCGATGCGCCGCCGGCCGATGTCGATGTCCCGATCGGCCGGCCGGAAGGCGGATTGTCCGAAAGCGCCATGGAGTTTGCTGCTGAACTAGCCAGAATAGAAGCGGATGTGGTGATCACCAAACGTCAGTGGAGCGCATTCTTCGGGACGGAGCTCGACCTGCAACTGCGGCGCCGGGGCATCGATACCATCGTGCTGGGCGGCGTGATGACCAATTTTGGCGTGGAGTCGACCGCGCGGGACGCCTGGCAGCTCAACTATTCCGTCATTATTGCCGAGGATGTGGCGGCGAGCTTCGAAGAGGCCATGCATCGCTTTGCGATAGAGAAGGTGCTGCCGCGCGTTTCCCGCATCAGTTCCACAGATGCAATACTGGCCCATTTGAAGCAACGATAATCGCTGCGTTTCTTCCCCCGGATCGTCGCTTTTGGCCGGTCTGATTTTCTAACAAAAGCATGTTTTAGCAATGAGAAATGCAGACAGGGGTTGCCAGCGAATCAACTCTCTGATTCTTTAGGTCCAAGCGTTAACTGATTTGAGTCGGCAGACGTTTTCGTCTGTCCCGGGTGTCTGCGATTTCTTGTCGCCGGGCAGGTCCGATTCAGCCTCTTTTCAGCATGCGCCGGGGATCGCGCAGAGGGGATTTCTCGCATGGCGAAGAAGCATGTTGCAGTTTTGATGGGTGGGTTTTCAGCGGAGCGTCCGGTGAGCCTCTCGTCGGGTGCTGCGTGCGCCGAGGCCCTGGAGGCGGAAGGCTATCAGGTGACGCGGGTCGATGTCGGTCGCGACGTTGCAAGCGTGCTTGCCGAGCTGAAGCCCGATGTCGCCTTCAATGCGCTGCATGGTCCCTTCGGTGAAGACGGTGCGATCCAGGGCGTTCTCGAATATCTGCAAATTCCCTACACCCATTCCGGCGTGCTCGCCTCGGCGCTCGCCATGGACAAGGGGCGGGCGAAGACGGTTGCTGTCGCCGCCGGTGTTTCGGTCGCCGACTCGAAGCTGATGGATCGCCTCGATTTCACATCCAGCCATCCGATGAGGCCGCCCTACGTGGTCAAGCCTGTGCGC
Organism: Phyllobacterium phragmitis; assembly: GCF_002980495.1. Taxonomy (GTDB): domain Bacteria; phylum Pseudomonadota; class Alphaproteobacteria; order Rhizobiales; family Rhizobiaceae; genus Paramesorhizobium; species Paramesorhizobium phragmitis. Next base: position 158,381 of record NZ_PVBR01000002.1, on the reverse strand, counting down.
GAGGGGTCGAGCTTCGGTGTGGTGATCGTCAAGGAGGATCAGTCGCATCCGCCGCAGATCTTCACGTCGCCTGAATGGAGATTTGGTGATTCGGTCATGGTCGAGCACTATGTCGCGGGGCGTGAGTTGACCTGCGCGGTGATGGGCGATGTGGCGCTCGGTGTCTGCGAGATCGTTCCGGTCGGTCATCAGTTCTACGATTACGATTCGAAATATGTTGCTGGCGCATCAAAACACGAATGCCCTGCAAAAATTTCACCGAAAATTTACCAAAAAATACAAACAATGGCACTCAATGCGCATCAAGCGATTGGCTGCAAGGGCGTGAGCCGTTCCGATTTCCGTTATGACGACCGTTTTTCGGAAGATGGCGAGCTTGTCTGGCTGGAGATCAATACCCAGCCGGGCATGACGCCAACATCGCTGGTGCCTGATATTGCCAGGGCTGCAGGGCATTCCTTTGGTGAATTGTTGAGTTGGATAGTGGAGGACGCATCGTGTTTGCGTTGAAGGACAGAACGTCTGGCGCCCATGGCGCGGCTGCGATGCGTCAGGCATTGGCGGCGACGCATGGCGCTTTCGTTCTGCCGCGCTTCCTGCGCAAGCCGTTTCGCCTTGCTGTCCGGCTTTTCGAGGGCAGCGTGACGATTCCGCGTCATTTTGGGGCGGTTGGCGCGCTGGGTTTTCTCGGTCTTACCGGTTTCTACGGAATGCTGCTCGGCGGACATGCACCCGAAGTCGTGAAGGCGACCACCTCCACTTTCGGCTTCGCGATCGAAAAGGTGGATGTCGCAGGCAATCGCGAGACGTCCGATATCGATGTCCTGGGCGAACTCGCGCTCGATGGCGAGACGTCGCTGATCGGCTTGAACGCCGAGGAAGCGCGCAAGGCGATCGCCGCTCTGCCGTGGGTCGAATCCGTCGATGTACGCAAGATCTATCCCGGTACGGTCCATGTCTCCATGCGCGAGCGCAAAGCCTTCGCGATCTGGCAACGCGACAAGGAACTGTCGCTGATCGACAGCGAGGGCGATGACATCGTTCCCTTCTCCGGCCGTCATGCGGATCTGCCTTTGATCGTCGGTGATGGCGCCGGGACGGCTGCAAAGGATTTCGTCGCGCAGGTTGCGGCGTTTCCGCATCTCGCCGGCAAGGTGCGCGCCTATATTCGCGTTGCTGACCGCCGCTGGGATATCCTGTTCGAGAATGGCGTCAGGGTCATGCTGCCTGAAAACAAGGTCGAGGCGACGTTGGCCGCACTTGAAAATCTCGACCAGGAGAACGGGCTCTTGTCGCGCGATATTCTTGCCGTCGACATGCGCATCGAGGACCGGATGAGCGTTCGTCTGACGTCCGACGCGATGGAGCGTCGGGAGAAGGCGCTCAAGGATCGTGACAAGCAATTGGCCCGTGCGAGGAAACGCGTATGAGTATTCTGGGCGGCAAAGCCACATCCCAGGCAGGATCTTCAGGGCGTCGCGTACGTCTGTTGACCGTTCTGGATGTCGGCTCCAGCAAGGTTTCCTGTGTGATCGCGAAGCTGAAGCCGCGCGAGGAGAGTGCATTTCTGCCCGGCCGGACGCATCGCATCGAGGTGCTGGGAATCGGGCATCAAAAATCGCGCGGCGTGAAATCAGGCGTCATCACCGATCTGGACGCTGCCGAGCAGTCGATCCGCCTGGCGGTCGATGCGGCGGAGCGCATGGCTGGACTTACGGTCGATTCGCTCATCGTCAACATTTCCGCCGGGCGGCTGAAGAGCGAGAATTTCAGCGCCAGCGTCAGCCTTGGCGGCCATGAGATAGACAGGGCGGATATCCGCCGCGTCCTCGCCGCCGGCGCCAAGCAGGCGCTTGCCGCCGAACGCCATCTCGTTCATTCGCTGCCCGTCGGCTATACGCTCGACGGCGAGCGCGGCATCCGCGACCCGCTCGGGATGCTGGGCGATACGCTCGGCGTCGACATGCATGTGCTGACCGCTGATGCCGCTCCGCTGCGCAATCTGGAGCTGTGCATCAACCGCTGCCACCTTTCGGTCGAGGCGATCGTCGCCACGCCCTATGCGAGCGGCCTTTCCGCCCTCGTCGACGACGAGGCGGAGATGGGCGCCGCCTGCATCGACATGGGCGGTGGCACGACGACGATTTCGGTTTTTTCCGAGGGGAAATTCATTCATGCGGATGCCATCGCCATCGGCGGCAATCATGTGACGATGGATCTGGCGCGCGGCTTTTCGGCGCGCATGGACGATGCGGAACGGCTCAAGGTCATGTACGGCTCGGCGCTGCCCAGCGCCGCCGATGATCGCGATCTCATCAGCGTTCCGCCGATCGGCGAGGACGACCGGGACGTGCCGAACCAATATCCGCGCTCGGTGCTCACCCGCATCATTCGCGCCCGTGTCGAGGAGACGCTGGAACTGGTGCGCGACCGGCTGAACCAGTCCGGCCTCGGTCATATCGTTGGAAAAAGGGTGGTGCTGACGGGCGGCGCAAGCCAGCTGACCGGCATGCCCGAAGTGGCGCGGCGGATTCTCGCGCGCAATGTCAGGATTGGGCGGCCTCTGGGCGTCGCGGGGCTTCCCGAGGCGGCCAAGGGAGCGGCATTCGCGGCCACTATCGGGCTTTTGATCTATCCACAGATCGCGGGCCTCGACGAGCGCTCCGTGAAGGCGAATTCAGCCAGCCGCATGACGGGTACGGGCGGGCGTATCCAGCGTGTCGGTCAATGGTTGAGAGAGAGTTTCTGAGCATGGCAAGCAACGTAATCCGGCAATGACGATCTATTCGAAACAACTCATTCGGCACCGCGGCGGCGAAGCGGTGGAAAAGGCAAAAAGGACGAGGAACGATGACTATCAATCTGCAAAAGCCTGATATCACCGAGCTGAAGCCACGCATCACCGTTTTCGGTGTCGGCGGCGGCGGTGGCAATGCGGTCAACAACATGATCAATGCCGGTTTGCGCGGCGTTGATTTCGTGGTGGCGAACACCGACGCACAGGCGCTGGCCATGTCGAAGTCGGAGCGCCTCGTCCAACTCGGCACTGCCGTCACCGAAGGTCTCGGCGCCGGATCACAGCCCGAGGTCGGACGTGCGGCAGCCGAGGAATGCATCGACGAGATCAACGATCATCTGTCGGGCACGCACATGTGCTTCGTCACCGCCGGTATGGGCGGCGGCACGGGTACGGGGGCTGCTCCGGTGGTTGCGCGCGCTGCACGTGAAAAAGGTATCCTGACCGTCGGCGTCGTAACCAAGCCCTTCCATTTCGAGGGTGCGCGGCGCATGAAGACTGCCGATATGGGCATCGACGAGTTACAGAAGAACGTCGATACGCTGATCGTCATTCCGAACCAGAACCTCTTCCGCATCGCCAATGACAAGACGACTTTCGCCGACGCCTTCGCGATGGCCGACCAGGTGCTTTATTCGGGTGTTGCCTGCATCACCGACCTGATGGTCAAGGAAGGTCTGATCAACCTCGACTTCGCCGACGTTCGTTCGGTGATGCGCGAGATGGGCAAGGCGATGATGGGCACGGGCGAAGCCTCAGGCGACGGTCGCGCAATGGCCGCGGCAGAAGCTGCGATCGCCAACCCGCTGCTCGATGAAACCTCGATGCGCGGCGCCAGGGGCCTGCTGATCTCGATCACCGGCGGGCGCGACATGACGCTGTTCGAGGTGGATGAGGCGGCGACGCGTATCCGCGAAGAAGTCGATCAGGATGCCAACATCATCCTCGGCGCAACGTTCGACGAAGGGCTGGAAGGCGTCATCCGCGTTTCGGTCGTGGCAACTGGCATCGACAAGCAGATCGGAGACGCGGCGCCTGCGCCGCTCGAATTTCGCCAGGCAATGAAGCCGGGTGCAAAGCCCGCTGCCCAGGCGACTGTGCAGCGTCCCGTGGAACAGCAAGCCGTCGCCCAGCAAAGGCCGGCCGATCCGGTCGCCCAGGCGATCCAGACGGCTGAAGCCGAAGTGCCGCAGCATATGGCGCAGTCATCCGCTGCGGAGCAGGAGTTCCGTCCGCAGAGCCGCATTTTCCAGGCTCCGGCGCCGGAAGTGCTCGAAACCCGCGCTCCTGCACCTGCTGCGCCCGCGCCGCGCCCGCAGATGCAGCAGCATGCTCCGGCCCCGCAGCAGCATCACCATCCGATGCAGGCGGCGCCGGCTCCCACTCCGGTCCAGCAGCGGCCCGCGCCGCGCATGCCTAATGTCGCAGACTTTCCGCCGGTCGTTCAGGCGGAACTGAATGCGCAGCATAATCCGGCTGCCGAAGAGCGTGGCCCGATGGGGCTCCTCAAGCGGCTGACCCATGGGCTGTCGCGCCGCGAGGAAGAGCCTGCGGCACGGCTCGAGCCGGCACAGCACCGCGAGCCTGCGATGCGCCCGGCCGAACCCCGCCGTCCGCTTTCGCAGGATGCCTCGATCTATGCGCCGCGCCGCGGACAACTCGACGAGCAGGGCCGGCCGCAGCCGCGCCAGGTTTCGGAAGAGGATCAGCTGGAAATCCCGGCTTTCCTGCGCCGCCAGGCCAATTAAAACGCTGCGCGTCCGATCGGGCGCATCCAGCAGCTTTCGCAATTTTGTCACAAAGCAACCCCCGCCGATCGCAAGACCGGCGGGGGTTTTCTTTTCATGCAGCTGAAATTATTGGATAATTCTTCTGCGTCCCAGGCATAAGCCATGTAATAAATCGTAAAGAACCGTGATTTGGACGCTAGGGGGGCGAACATTATCTTCCAGGCACAACCAAGTGTCCAACGATCTGAGTCCTGAACGGTGTCTGGTTGGGGACAATGACATACTGGGCCAAACTGGCGCTGGACATGAGAGCCATGTCTGTCAATCTGCAACCGAGGTGGGCATCCATGGGGATCGTTTTGGGATATCAGAAAACGCTTGCACATCCGGTCACCTTGTCCGGCATAGGCGTGCATGGTGGCAAGCCGGTGACCGCCAATTTCCTTCCAGGCGATCCTGATACGGGCATTGTCTTCCACCGCACCGATGCGGATGGCAGGCTGCACGAGATCAAGGCGCTTGCCTCCGAGATCGGAGCGACCGACCTGTGCACGTCGCTCGGCAACCGCGGCGTCAAGGTCGATACGGTCGAACATCTCATGGCCGCGCTGATGGCGCTGGAAATCGACAATCTGATCATCGAGATCGATGGTTCCGAGGTTCCGATTCTCGACGGTACATCGACCTGCTTCATCGAAGCGTTCGAGCAGGCGGGTCTCGCCGTCCAGGCGGCCAAGCGCCGTTTCATCCGCGTCACCAAGACCGTACGTGTCGAAACCGGCGGCTCCTGGGCGGAATTCCGCCCCTATGACGGCACGCGCTTCGAGGTCGAGATCGATTTCGAATGCCCGCTGATCGGGCGGCAGCGCTTCGCCAGCGATATGAATGCGCAAGTTTTCCGCCGCGAGATCGCCAGCGCGCGCACTTTCGGCTTCATGAAGGATGTCGAGAAGCTCTGGGCTTCGGGCCATGCGCTCGGCTCTTCGCTCGACAATTCGCTTGTTATCGGCGACGATAATTCGGTCATCAATCCGGGCGGCTTGCGCTTTCCCGACGAATTCGTGCGGCACAAGGCGCTTGATGCGGTGGGCGATCTGGCGCTTGCCGGCGTGCCTTTCATCGGCTGCTTCCGCTCCTACCGCAGCGGCCATCGCCTGAATGCCGCGACGCTGCGCGCGCTTTTGTCCGATCATTCGGCCTTCGAGATCGTCGAGGCATCGGGTCGGCGGACAGGCGGACGGGGCGCCGAGCTGGTTGCGGTGAACGCGCCCGTTCATGCGCCCTGGGTGCTTTAAGCTTCAAACTGGCCGAATATCCTGTGGATTGCGCCTGTCATGGCGATAGGTTGGCGCTTGGCCATAATTGGGCCGTCAACGGATGATTGACGGGGTAAGGCGCTTGGATCACAAATTCGGGCTATTTACCGGCAACGACGTTGCCGATTCACCCCGCTTGTGGTTTATGGGCGACCGAACGCTAGCACGATTTTAGAGTGCCGAAGGGCCGGAGACAGCATGACGAGTTCGAATTTGCCGGTGAACATTGCGCCTGGGCCGGAAGCCAATCCTGATGTTTCACGCCATCATGTACTGCGCAAGGTCGTTCTGACCGGCGTGCTCGCCCTTGCTATTCCGCTTTCGGCTTGCGCGACCAAGGATGACGATATCGATCTGAGCAAATATGTCGAGACGATCGACCCGGCCGATACGCTCTACAACCAGGGCCTGGCCAATCTCGAAGCCGGCCGACTGAACGAGGCGGCGAAGAAATTCGCGGCCATCGACCGCCAGCATCCCTATACGGAATATGCCCGCAAGGCGCTGGTCATGGCCGCCTTCACCAATTACCGGCAGGGCAATTACGACGAAGCCGTGAATATGGGGAAGCGCTACACGACGCTCTATCCGACGTCGAAGGAAGCGGCCTATGCCTATTACATCATCGGCCTGTCCTATTTCCGGCAGATCCCCGACGTGACGCGCGACCAGGTGGCGACGCGCCGGGCGATCGCCGCGATGAACGAAGTCATCGAACGCTATCCCGAGTCCGAATATGTCGAGGACGCCAAGGCGAAGATCCGTTTCGCCCGCGACCAACTTGCGGGCAAGGAAATGCAGATCGGGCGCTATTATCTCGAACGCAAGGAATATCTGGCGGCGGTCAAGCGTTTCCGCTCCGTGGTCGAGGAATATTCCAACACCCGCCATGTCGAGGAAGCCCTGGCGCGTCTGGTCGAAGCTTATTATGCGCTTGGCCTGACTTCGGAAGCGCAGACGGCGGCGGCGGTGCTCGGACAGAATTTCCCGGACAGCCAGTGGTACAAGGATTCCTACAAGCTCCTGCAGAGTCAGGGGCTGGAGCCGCGCCAGAACACGGGTTCGTGGCTGTCGAAAGCGGCAACGTTAATCACCGGCGGGGGCGCATAAGCTAAACCTAATGCTGTCGCAATTATCGATCCGCGATATTGTCCTGATCGAAAGACTCGATATCGAGTTCCGCGACGGCCTTTCAGTGCTGACCGGCGAGACGGGTGCCGGCAAATCCATCCTGCTTGATGCACTTTCCTTGGCGCTTGGCGCCAGGGGTGATGCCTCGCTCGTTCGCCACGGCGCGGATCAGGGGCAGGTGACGGCCGTCTTCGATATTCCCGGCAATCATCCGGCGCGGCTTCTCCTGCGCGAGAACGATATCGATGAGGATGGCGATGTCATCTTGCGCCGGGTGCAGACGGCGGACGGGCGCACCCGCGTTTTCATCAATGATCAGGCGGCGAGCGTTGCGCTCCTGCGCGAGGTCGGGCGCAGGCTCGTGGAAATCCACGGCCAGCACGATGACAGGGCGCTGATCGACACCGACATTCACCGCACGCTTCTCGATGCCTTTGGCGGGTTGGAGCCGACTGTTTCGCTCGTCCGCAGCCGCTACCGTGTTTGGCGCGACGCCGAGCAGGCGCTTTCGCGGCATCGGGCGAAGGTGGAGGCCGCTGCGCGCGAGGCGGATTATCTGCGCGCTTCGGTGGACGAGCTTTCCAAGCTCGATCCGCAACCGGACGAGGAAGAGACGCTGGCTGAGCGGCGCGCGACGATGATGAAATCGGAAAAGATCGCTGCCGACGTCAACGAGGCGAACGAGATCCTGTCGGGATCTACGTCGCCGGTGCCGTCGCTTGCAAGCCTGGTACGGCGGCTGGAGCGCAAGGCCGGCGAGGCCCCGCAATTGCTCGAGCCGGTCATCAAGGCGATCGATGAGGCGCTGGATGCGCTGGGCGAGGCGCAGAGTGGTATCGAGGCGGCGATGCGGGCGATCGATTTCGATCCACGCGTGCTGGAGCAGGTTGAAGAGCGGCTTTTCGCGCTGAGGGCGGCGGGGCGGAAATTCTCCGTGCCGGTCGATGATCTGGCGGCGCTGCGCGATCGGATGGATACAGATTTGACTGATCTCGATGCCGGAGCCGAGCGTCTGGCGATCCTGGAAAAGGAGGCTGTTGCGGCCCGCGCCGCCTATGGCGAGGCGGCCGCACGGCTTTCCGCCAGCCGGCGCGAGACGGCGGAACACCTTAAAGCAGCCGTTATGGCCGAACTGCCGGCCCTCAAGCTGGAGCGCGCCGAATTCATCGTGGAGATGAAGAGCGATGCAGAGGCGCGTGGCGCGGAAGGCATCGACACGGTCGAATATTGGGTGCGGACCAACCCCGGCACGCGGGCCGGGCCGATGATGAAGGTCGCCTCGGGTGGTGAGCTCTCGCGTTTCCTGCTGGCGCTGAAGGTGGCGCTGGCCGATCGCGGCTCGGCACCGACGCTGGTCTTCGACGAGATCGACACCGGCGTTGGCGGCGCGGTGGCCGATGCCATCGGCCAGCGGTTGCACCGCCTTTCCGGCAATGTGCAGGTGCTTTCCGTCACCCACGCGCCGCAGGTGGCGGCGCGTGCCATGACCCATCTGCTGATCTCCAAGGGGCCGACGGGCGAGGCTTCCGATATGATCTTCACCCGCGTGGCACATATGGATCATGAGGCGCGCACCGAAGAAATCGCCCGTATGTTGGCGGGGGCCTCGGTTACTGATGAGGCGCGTGCGGCGGCGGCGCGGCTGCTGAGTGGGGCGGGGTAGTGGTGCTTCTGAGAGGGGGCGCTTTAGGAATACCCCCTCTGCCCTGCCGGGCATCTCCCCCTCAAGGAGGGAGATTACGCCTTCATTGACGGCAGCACCAATCGCAGACGTTGAAGAGTGAACACCATCGCTTCTGTCAGCTAATCTCCCTCCTTGAGGGGGAGATGCCCGGCAGGGTAGAGGGGAGTGAGATGACGAGCACGTTATGTGCAAATCCACTCCACCCATGGCAACAGCCTCTCCATGCCGTCTTTTCATTCCGCCATTTTCGACTAAAACGATTCGGAAATATCGGAGTCTCCCTGCATGCCCATCGAACAAAAAACCGTCAGCGTCCTGAGCGAAGCCGAAGCCGTCGAGGAACTGGCTTTTCTCGCCGCCGAGCTTGCGCGGCATGATGCGCTTTATCACGGCAAGGATGCGCCGGAGATTTCGGATGCGGAATATGATGCGCTGAAGCGGCGCAACGATGAAATCGAGGCGCGCTTTCCGACGCTGATCCGGCCCGACAGCCCGTCGCGCAAGGTGGGGGCGGCGCCGTCCGGCCAGTTCGCTCCCATCGTCCATTCCCGCCCGATGCTGTCGCTCGACAATGTCTTTTCAGATGAGGATGTGCGCGATTTCATCGCCAGCGTCTATCGGTTTCTCGGCAAGATCCCGGACGGCTCCATCGCCTTTACCGCGGAGCCGAAGATCGACGGGCTTTCGATGTCGCTGCGCTATGAGCGGGGGCGGCTCGTCAGCGCCGCGACGCGCGGTGACGGCACGACGGGCGAAAACGTCACGGCCAACATCCGCACCATCAAGGAAATACCGAACGAGCTTCCCGCCGGTGTGCCCGATGTGGTGGAGGTGCGCGGCGAGGTCTATATGGCCAAGTCCGACTTCCTTGCGCTCAATGCACAGATGGAGGCGGAGGGCAAGCAGACCTATGTCAACCCGCGCAATACGGCATCGGGATCACTGCGGCAACTCGACGCCAAGGTGACGGCGAGCCGTAATCTTCGTTTCTTCGCCTATGGCTGGGGCGAGATGTCGGCGATGGCGGCCGACACGCAACTCGGCATGGTGGAAACGTTTAGCGCATGGGGTTTTCCGGTCAATTCGCTGATGAAGCGGTTCTGCACGGTCGAGGAACTGTTGGAGCACTATCATCATATCGAGCGGCTGCGTCCGGGGCTCGACTATGACATCGACGGAGTCGTCTACAAGGTCGACCGGCTCGATCTGCAGACCCGCCTCGGCTTCCGCTCGCGTAGTCCACGCTGGGCGACGGCGCATAAATTCGCCGCCGAGCAGGCCTTCACGCGCCTGACCGGCATCGACATTCAGGTCGGCCGCACCGGTTCTCTGACGCCGGTGGCGCGGCTGGAGCCGATCACCGTCGGCGGGGTGGTCGTCACCAATGCGACGCTGCACAATGAGGATTATATCAAGGGAATCGGCAGCGGCGGCCAACCGATCCGCGAGGGCCGCGATATCCGCGTCGGCGATATGGTCATCGTCCAGCGGGCGGGCGACGTCATTCCGCAGATCGTCGATGTGGTGCTGGATGAGCGCCCAGTATCGGCGGTGCCTTACGTTTTTCCGCATACCTGTCCGGTCTGTGGCAGCCATGCGGTGCGTGAGGAGGGGGAGGTGGTGCGCCGCTGCACGGGCGGGCTCATCTGCTCGGCGCAGGCGGTCGAGCGCATTCGCCATTTCGTCTCGCGCAATGCCTTCGACATCGAGGGGCTGGGCGAAAAGCAGGTCGAGTTCTTCTTCAATTCCGAGGATACGGCGCTGCGCGTGCGTTCGCCGGCCGATATCTTTACCTTGAGGGAGCGGCAGGGTCGTTCGCTGACCAAGCTCGAAAATATCGATGGTTTCGGCGCGGTTTCGGTGAAGAAGCTGTTCGATGCGATCGATGAACGCCGGAAAATACCGCTGAGCCGGTTTCTGTTCGGGCTCGGCATCAGGCATGTCGGCGAGGTCAATGCCAAGCGCCTTGCCCGCGCCTATGGTTCCTACGAGGCCTTCGCCCGCAGCGCCCGCGAAGCCAAGCCGTCGCAGGATCCCACTGATCGGACGGACAAGGGCAACGAGGCCTGGCTCGAACTGAACGATATCGAGGGCATCGGGCGGATCGTCGCCGAGGCCGTGGTCGATTTCTACAACGAGCCGCACAATCTCGAAGTGCTTGATGCGCTGCTTAAGGAAGTGACGCCGCGCGACGAGGAACTGCGCGTTGCCAGCGGTTCGCCCGTGGCCGGCAAGACGGTGGTGTTTACCGGCTCGCTCGAAAAAATGTCGCGCGACGAGGCCAAGGCGATGGCCGAGCGCTATGGCGCGAAGGTGTCAGGCTCGGTGTCGAAAAAGACCGATCTTGTGGTGGCCGGTCCGGGTGCGGGTTCGAAACTCGCCAAGGCTACCGAGTTCGGCGTCGAGGTGATCGACGAGGATGCGTGGCTGGCGTTGGTAGGGGAAGGCGCATGAGCGAGCGGCGTTTCAAGGGCTTCGGCGACAAGGCGCTGCCTTTCCTCAAGGCACTCGATTTTCACCAGAACCGGGAATGGTTTCTGGAAAACAAGGATTTGTTCGAGAGCCATCTGAAGGAGCCGCTTGGTGATCTCGTCGAGGATATGACGGAGCGTTTCGCCGGGGCCGGCCTGCCGTTTCGCGGCGACCGGGTGAAATCGCAATTCCGTATCAAGCGCGACACGCGATTTGCCAAGGACAAAAGCCCTTACAACCGGCATCTTTCGGCGCTGCTTTCGGCGGATGGCAGCAAATGGACCGAGAGCGGCTGCTTCTATGTCTGCATCGGCTTGCCCGGCGTGCGCGACTGCTATGCAGCGGTTGCGTGGTGGCAGCAGAAGCCGGAACTGCTTCTCGCCATGCGCAAGGCGATTGTCGAGAAGCCGGAGGAATACCGGGCGATGGTCAAGGCCTTGAAGCGCAACAGGCTGAGCTTACACGACGTGGACCGGCTGAAGCGGCTGCCACGCGGCTTCGACACCGATGAGGCCGATATCGCAGAGGCTCTGCGCAACCGGCATTTCGTCGTGCGTCTCGATATCGAGCCCGACAGCATTACTTCGCCGGACCTTGCTGATCGGCTGTTCGATTTCGCCGTCAGGGCAAAGCCGTTGATCGATTGGGGCAAGAAAATCGAGAAGAGAGTGCCTGCCTGATCGTTGGAGATGGCTGAACGTTGAAGAATTTGTGACCTATTCATCAAGAGTTCTGATGTGACATTGTCACCGGCCTGATCTAGATCAAGTCTAGGGAAAACCGGTTCCGTTCCCCTTTTTCCTGAAATTTCTCCGGCATCACACAGATTTCGGGTACAGCGGCCTTTGCGTTCAAGAGATACGCGACGGCTTCGAGGAGATATCATGGATCAGGCGGTCAGCGCCGAAACAGCAGGGCGGCCGCGCGGCGACTTCTGGGAAGGCTTCCGCAAGGGGCTTCCTATCATGGTCGCGTCCGCGCCGTTCGGCCTGCTTTTTGGCGCGGTGGCGGTCGATAATGGCTTCACGGTATTCGAGGCGGTGCTGATGAGCGCCACGCTCTATGCCGGCGCGAGCCAGATGGTCGGGCTGGAGCTTTTCGGCCAGAAGATCGCGCCATGGCTGATCGTGCTGTCGATCTTTGCGGTCAATTTCCGTCATGTGCTTTATTCGGCTTCCGTCGGACGGCGCATCCGTCACTTCACTTTCTGGCAGAAAGTCGTTTCTTTCTTCCTGCTGGTCGATCCGCAATATGCCGAGACCGAGAAGCGCGGCGAAGCGGGATTGCCGGTTACCTTTGCCTGGTATCTCGGCCTTGCGACGCCTGTTTACGTCATGTGGGTGAGCGAGGCCTTCATCGGCGGCGTATTCGGCAATCTCATCTCCAATCCCCATGCGATCGGCCTCGATGTCCTGCTGCCGATCTATTTCCTGGGCCTCGTCATGGGCTTCCGCTCGCGGCCTAGATGGTTGCCGGTGGTGATCACAAGCGGCGTCGCCTCGGTTCTCGCCTACAACACCGTCGGCTCGCCCTGGCATGTCAGCATCGGCGCCATAGCGGGAATATTGGTGGCTGCCGTCCTGGCGAAACCTGCGAATTCAGAGGAGAACTGATCGATGTCGACCATCGTCTGGATCATCTTCGCCGCCGCCATCATGACCTTCCTCACGCGCATCGGCGGCCATCTCGTCCTCTCGCGTTTCGAGCGGATCCATTACCGCGTCGAGGCGGGGCTCAATGCCGTTCCCGCGGCGGTGCTGACCACGCTCGTCGCGCCTCCCGCCTTCACCAATGGCTGGCAGGAGTTCGCGACGCTGCTGTTCTCCGGGTTGATCGCGACGCGCTTCAGCATGATGCCGATGTTCTTTTCCGGCGCGGCATTCATCATCCTACTGCGTCATTTCTTTCCGATTTAGAGCCTAAGGATTCCGTTGCGGAAACCAGCCAGCCGCGCACCTTTCCGCTTGTGTGCGGCAGGAGATTGTCGCGGACGCGGGCGTGATAGGCATCGAGCCAGACGAGTTCCTCTCTGGTCAGGAGCGAGGTATCGATCAGCCGGCGGTCGATCGGGCAGAAGGTCAGGGTTTCGAAACCCATCATCGGGATATCGCCGCCCTCGGGTATTTCCGGTTCGGTGATGGCAACGAGATTTTCGATGCGGATGCCGAAGGCGCCGGGTTTGTAGTAGCCGGGCTCGTTGGAAAGGATCATACCCGGCAAAAGCTCCTGCGTGCCGCGCCGCGAGATATTCTGCGGCCCCTCGTGGACGGCAAGGTAGGAGCCGACGCCGTGGCCGGTGCCATGGGCGTAATCGAGCCCATGCTTCCACAGGGCGATACGGGCAAGCACATCGATGTCCATGCCGCGCGTGCCCTTGGGAAAGCGTGCGGTGGAAATGGCGATCATGCCCTTCAGCACTAGCGTGAAGGCGCGTTTCTGCTCATCCGGAACCGTGCCGATTGGAACAGTGCGGGTGATGTCGGTGGTGCCGTCGCGATATTGCCCGCCGGAATCGACCAGATAGAGCTCGCCTTCGTTCAGGATGCGGTTGGTATCGGTATTGACGCGGTAGTGCATGATCGCGCCGTTCGGTCCGGCGCAGGAGATCGTGTCGAAGGAAATATCCTCAAGCGGCATCTGGAAAGTTTCGGCGACGCTGCGGCGGGTTTCCTCCAGCTTGGTCGCGGCAGTGATTTCGTCGATGGTGCCGGGCGTCTGATCATCGAGCCATGACAGGAACGAAGCCATGGCCACGCCATCGCGCTCATGGGCACGGCGCGAACCAGCGAGTTCCGCCTCATTCTTGATGGCGCGCGGCAGACGCGCCGGATCCTTGCCCTCTATGACCCGGCCGCCGGCTTCCTCGACGATCATCCGCAGTTTTTCCGCCGCCAATGCCGGATCGAGCAGGATCGCATCGCCGGCGGCGGCGCATGACTGCAGATATTCCTCCAGCGAATTGGGAGCGCGGATTTTCGCCAATTGCGTCAGATAGGCCTCGGTTTCGATCGGCAGCTTACGCTTGTCGATGAAGACCGACGGCTCGCCTTGCGCCGCGATCATGGCGAAGGAAAGCGGCAGCGGCGTATTGCTCACGTCCTTGCCGCGGATGTTGAAAGCCCAGGCGATGGAGGAGGGGTCGGTCAATACCGTCGCCGCCGCGCCTGCTTTGGCGACGGCCGCAGACAGCTCCTGTAGTTTCTGGCGCGCTTCCTTGCCGGCGAAGGCGATGGGCTGGATGGTGACCGCTTCGAGCGGCGGGGAGGGCTGGTCGGTCCAGACGAGATCGACCGGATTGTCCTTGACAGGCACCAGCCTGCCGCCGTTCTTCTCCAGCGCATCACGCAGCGCCTGGGCTTCGGCGATGGTGTGGAGCCAGGGATCGAAGCCGATGGCAAGTCCCTTGCCATGTTCGGCGAGCCAGACGGCGGGCGGCGTATCGACGAGGCTCTCGACCTGGAAGATCGACGGATCGACCTGATCGCGCACCTGCAGTGTGTAGCGTCCGTCGACGAAGATGAAGGCATCATGCTTGAAGATCAGGGCGACGCCCGCCGAACCGGTGAAGCCGGTGAGCCAGGCGAGGCGTTGCGCGCGGGACGGCACATATTCGCCCTGATGCTCGTCGGCGCGGGGCACGAGAAAGCCGTCGAGCTCGAGCGTTTCCAACTCGGCCCTGAGTTTTGCCACGCGCGGTGCGGCGCTGGCCGGATTGCTGGTGACGTCGAAGGACTGGAACATCTGATTTGTGAACCTTTGGTTGTTTGCCCCGCGAAATTATCCGTCCGATGCACCCGGCGCAATGGAGGCTGGGAGGTTCTACCTATCGATCTTTCCAGATCGCTTCTTTTGCAGTGCAACATTTGTTGTGCTCCTGCGAAAACGCATTGCTGTCATGCAGCATTGTCCGTAGCTGAGGGAGCCGATAGCGCCTACATTTTGTTCAAGAAGACGGGGTGCTTCCCAAAACAGCTATTTCACTTGGGCAAAGGAAAAGACGATGGCAAACAATAGTGCAAAACGCGGCTTCTTCCGGGCTGCAATGGACAATCTCGTTGCCGCACGGAGCAGGCAGGTTGCCCGCTACGTCAATGGCGCGCTTTTGATGATGGATGACGAGACGCTGAAGGCCAATGGCTATTCGCGCGAAGGTCTGAAGCGCGGCGGCAGCTCTTATTATCCGTTCTGATCGGATCGATCGATAAAGATTTCAAAGGCGGCCACTTTCTGCCAGAAGGCAAGGTGGCCGTCTTTTTCGTTTCAAATGGGTGAGTTCCGCCACTTATTTCAGATGTAGAGTCACCCAGCCCTCGCGGTGCAGGGTGCGCTGATGGAAAATCCCCTGCGTGCGATAGGCGGCGAGCACCTTGTCGCGCTGGCTATCGAGAATGCCTGAGAGGATCAGCGATCCGCCCGATGCCAGATGCCGCCGCATGGCGGGCGCGAGCTGCATCAGCGGGCGCGCCAGGATGTTGGCGACAATCAGATCGAAGGGCGCGGCATTGCGCATGACCGGATGGTGAAAGCCCGTGGCGGTCGCCGTCAGCACGCGTGAGCCGACGCCGTTTTTCACGGTGTTTTCCCTGGCAATGGCGGTGGCGACCGGATCGATATCGGTCGCGAGCACCGGGATCGGCGCCAGCCTGGCGATGGCGATGGCGAGCACCGCGCTGCCGGTGCCGAGATCGAGCGCATTGCGCGGATGCTCGCGGCGGATGATTTCGCCGATCATCTGCAGGCAGCCCGCCGTCGTTCCATGATGCCCGGTGCCGAAGGCCTGGCCCGCATCGATTTCGATGGCGATATCGTGGGGCCGGCGCTTGTCGCGATCATGCGAGCCATGGACGAAGAAGCGGCCGGCGCGCACCGGTTTCAGCCCCTCGAGCGAATGGACCACCCAATCGATGTCAGGCAACTCCTCGCGGCCGATCTGAAGGCCGAAGGCATCGGAGCCGATCTTGTCAGCGATCCGGGCCGCCGCGGTGTCCGCATCCTCCTCGACATAAAGCGAGACCTCGAAAATCTGCCGCTCCTCGTCCATTTCGACGATGGCGATGGGCAGGCCGTCTTCTTCGAACGCCTCTTCGAGCAGGCGGTAGATGCGTTCGGCTTCGTCTTTTCCGGCGGTGAGGAACAGGCGGGTCTGCGTCATGGGTTTGGAAAATCCCCTCTCTTGCGATTTCTGACACCTAGCTTTGCTAAGTTGTTGAAATCGCTTTGTCTCCCGCAAGGGGAGAGATAAAGCACTACATCAACCTCACTGCCAATCACAAACATTGGTGATTGGAAGCGTGCATTCTGCCAGCCTTATCTCCCCCTTGGCAGGGGAGAAAGCAAATTCTCGGGTTTAGCGAAGCTAAGCCCATAGAATTTGCAAGAGAGGGGGTAAAGCAAAAGTTGCGAGCTAGCCTGCCGCGAGCCTTTTCAGCTTTTCGAGCGCCGTATCCGGCTTTTCGCCATAGGCGATGGTGCCGCGAAAACGGCCCTTGGCATCGAGCAGGAAGATCGAGGCGGTGTGATCCATGGTGTAGTCGCCGGTTTCGCCATTTTCGCTCGGCACCTTGCGGAAATAGACGTGATGGAATTTCAGCATCGCCGCCATTTTGTCCGGCTCGCCGGTGATGCCGATGATGCGATCTGAAACATTGCCGACGTAGCTTTTCATCGTCTCCACCGTATCGCGTTCGGGGTCGACGGTGACGAAATAGGCGCGGATCGGCTCGCCTTCGGGGCCAAGCTGCTTCAGCCAGCCGTCGAGCTCGAAAAGCGTCGTCGGGCAGACATCGGGGCAGTGGGTGAAGCCGAAGAAGATTGCCGACGGGTGCGTGCGGAAAGCCTCTTCGGTGATCGGCTGGCCATTCGTGGCGACGAGTTGGAACGGTCCGCCGAACGGGGCGTCATCGCCCTTGGAGCGGTCGCGCCAGAAATTGAAGGTGAACGCGCCGGCAAGAACCGCGATCAGGACGATGAGAAAAACGGGGAGGGCTTTACGCATGGATCGGAAACATTTCTGCTAGAAACACCAGGACAGGCCAGTCTGGATCATCGACTGGAAAATGCCCTCGCCATGGTTGAGCCAGCCGGCGAAGGCAAGGCCGGTCGCGCCAGCGGCGAGAAACGCCGTCAGGGCGGCGAGCGAATATTTCCGTAAACTATGATCGTGCACCGTCTTCATTCCTCCATTATAGGCTGTCGCAACGGCGGCGAAAAGCGTCTCCGCCAACAATTCGATCGGGTTTGCGAAATGAGTGACGAAAAAGATCTGCGCTTCCAGAATGACGAGCCGCGCATTCATCCCACGGCACAGCTCAAATCGGTGAAGCTCGGGCGCTATGCGGAAGTCGGCGAGCGGGTGATCCTGCGCGATGTGACGGTCGGTGATTTCAGCTATTTCGAACGCAACGGCGAGGCAATTTATGCCGATATCGGCCGGTTCTGCTCGATTGCCGCCAATGTCCGCATCAATGCGCTTGAGCACCCGATGGAGCGCATCACGACGCACAAGCTGAGCTACCGGCCCAACGAATATTTCCGCTATCTGGGCGTCGACGGCGAATTCCGCGCCCGTCGCCAGGCGCGCCGCGTCTCGATCGGTCACGATGTCTGGATCGGCCATGGCGCGGTGATCATGCCCGGTATTTCGATCGGCCACGGCGCGGTGGTTGGGGGCAATGCGGTGGTGACGCGGGATGTGGCTGCCTACACCATCGTCGCCGGCAGTCCGGCCCACGCCATCCGCTCGCGCTTCGACGCTGATATCATCGAGCGACTTCTGGTGCTTTGCTGGTGGGACTGGCCCGTGGAGCGGCTTTACGAGGTGGTCCCTGACATGCAGAAGCTCGATATCGCCGCGTTTCTTGATAAATGGGCGTAAACCCTGTTTCGCCCCGGCGATGATCCATGCTTGCAATCTTCGCGTCGGCGTCCCAATTCTGATGCGGGATATATTCTTTCCTTTTTCAACTGGAGGTTTCGATGAAGCATGTTCTCGCCGCCATGGTTCTCTTCGCCGGCGCAACTCTGGGCTTGGCCGCATCAGCCGGGGCCGAGGAGGTGGGCAAGGTCGGCGTCGACTGGCTCGGCAATGATATCGTCATCGACGCCGTACAGGACCCGAAAGTGCAGGGCATCACCTGCCATCTCGCCTCGTTTTCGCGTGGGATCATCGACCGGCTGCAGAAGGGCAACTGGTTCGAGGACCCCTCCAACGCATCCATTTCCTGCCAGCAGACGGGGCCGGTTACCGTTGGTGATATCGCGCTGGGCGAAGGCGGCGAACGCGTCTTTTCCGCACGCACCAGCCTGATCTGGAAAAAGCTGGTCATCACCCGCATCTATGACAAGGCGAACGACACGATGATCTATCTGGCCCATGCAGCGCAAGTACAGGACGGCTCCGCCAAGACCTCGATCTCGACGATCCCGCTTTTTGCCAGCAATGTGACGTGGACGAAGGGTAAGCCGGAGTAAGAGGTCGATCTATGAGGAGAGGGCGCTTTGGGCCATGATTCTGGCGCCAGCGCTCTGGTAAACCTCACACCCGCTGAACGAAGTTATCCAGCACCCGCTTCTGGCCGGCGCGGTCGAAGTCGATGGTAAGCTTGTTGCCGTCGATGGAAGCGACATTGCCATTGCCGAACTTGGTATGAAAAACGCGGTCGCCGGGTTTGAAGGCCGAGGGCGTGTCGGAAACGGATTTCGCTACCAACTCGCCATCGATCATGCGGCCCTTGACCGAGCCGCGCCCGGCGCCGAAGCCGGAATCGGTCTCGCCATAGCCGATGCGCTCGACATTGGCGCCCGAGCGTGAGCCCCAGTTCGAGCGCGTCGCCTCGGAGCGGTTGGCTTGCGCGCGCTGCCAGCCGGGGGTGGAATAGTTGTTCTGGAAGGGATCGGCGCGGTCGAAACGCGACTGGCCGTAGCCGCCATAGGAATTGCCTGATTCCGATACTTCGACATGCGCCTCGGGTAGTTCTTCCAGAAAGCGCGAGGGGATGGTCGATTGCCACATGCCGTGAATGCGGCGGTTGGAGACGAACCAGATGTGCAGGTTTTTCTTGGCGCGCGTCAGGCCGACATAGGCGAGGCGACGCTCTTCCTCCAGGCCGGAACGACCGCCCTCATCGAGGGAGCGCTGGTGCGGGAAGAGGCCTTCCTCCCAGCCGGGCAGGAACACGGTTTCGAATTCCAGCCCCTTGGCGGAGTGCAGCGTCATGATGTTGACGGCGTCGAGATCCTCGTTCTTTTCGGCATCCATCACCAGCGCCACATGTTCGAGGAAGCCGCGCAGGCTCTCATATTCCTCCATGGAGCGGATGAGTTCCTTGAGGTTTTCCAGGCGCCCCGGCGCTTCCGCCGTGCGGTCGTTCTGCCAAATGGCGGTATAGCCGCTCTCGTCGAGGATCATCTCGGCCAACTCGGTATGCGGCTTGGAATCGAGAAGCGAATGCCAGCGGTTGAAATTATCGACTACCTGCTTCAGCGCCGAGCGGGGTTTGGGCTTCAACTCTTCGGTTGCCACCAGATCGGTGGCGGCGGCGAGCATCGGGATGTCGCGGGCGCGGGCGTAATCGTGCACCTGACGGATGGCGGCCTCGCCCAAGCCGCGCTTCGGCGTGTTGACGATGCGCTCGAAGGCGAGATCGTCGGCAGGCTGGGCGACGACGCGGAAATAGGCCATCGCATCGCGGATTTCGAGCCGCTCATAAAAGCGCGGACCGCCGATGACGCGGTAATTCAGGCCAAGCGTGACAAAACGATCCTCGAACTCGCGCATCTGGAAGGAGGCGCGGACCAATATCGCCATGTTATTAAGGAGGTGGCCCTTGCGCTGGGCCTGCTCGATCGTCTCGCCCACCGCACGGGCTTCTTCCTCGGAGTCCCAGGCGGCGTGGACATGCACCTTGTCATCGTCCGCGTTGGCGGCGTCGGTGAACAGCGTCTTGCCGAGCCGGCCTTCATTATGCGCGATCAGATGCGAGGCGGCGCCGAGAATATGGGCGGTGGAGCGGTAGTTGCGCTCAAGCCGGATGACGGCTGCACCGGGGAAATCCTTGTCGAAGCGGAGGATGTTGTCCACTTCCGCCCCGCGCCAGCCATAAATCGACTGATCGTCGTCGCCGACGCAGCAGATGTTGATGGTCGAGGATTGCCCCTCACCCTTACCCTCTCCCCGTAAGGACGGGGAGAGGGGGGCATCGACGTTGACGCTGCTTCCTTCTCCCCGCGTGCGGGGAGAAGGTCCGGCAGGGGATGAGGGGCTTCTTGCAGTTTCAGGCCGCTGCGCCAGCAGCCTCAGCCACATATATTGCGCGGTGTTGGTGTCCTGATACTCATCGACGAGGATGTATTTGAACCGAGCGTTATATTCCCGCAGGATATCGGGGTTGGCGCGCAGGATGCGGATGGGGTGGCAGAGCAGGTCGCCGAAATCGCAGGCGTTGAGTGTCTTCAGCCGGTCCTGATAGGCCTGATAGAGCTTGCGTCCCCTGCCATCGGCGAAGGCGCGGGCATCGCCTTCCGGGATTTCGGAGGGGGCCAAGCCCTTGTTTTTCCAGCCATCGATCATATTGGCGAAGGTGCGCGCCGGCCAGCGCTTGTCGTCGAGCCCTTCGACCTGGATCAACTGCTTGATCAGGCGGATGACATCGTCGGTATCGAGGATGGTGAAATCGGATCTCAGGCCGGCGAGTTCGGCATGGCGGCGCAGAATCTTGACGCCGATGGAGTGGAAGGTGCCGAGCCACGGCATGCCCTCGACCGCGCCGCCGACGAGCACGCCGATGCGCTCCTTCATCTCGCGCGCCGCCCTGTTGGTGAAGGTGACGGCGAGAATCTGGCTTGGATAGGCGAGCCCCTGCGACAGGATATGGGCGATGCGGGCGGTGAGAACCCGTGTCTTGCCGGTGCCGGCGCCCGCCAGCACCAGGACCGGGCCTTCGGTGGTCTCGACGGCGAGGCGCTGTTCGGGGTTGAGGCCCTGGAGATAGTTCGGAGCGCCGCCCCGAGCCTTCAGCGCGCGCGCGGCGATACCTTCGGGCGCGCCGGTGCCGCCCGCCTGTGCACGCGGCGCAGCAGGATCCCCGAAAAAAGGCATGTCGTCCGGAAAATCTGACATTTCCTCCTGATGTAGTGATTCGGGGCCTAAACGCCAGTAAAACGGCAGAGATATTGCGTGATTCCGGCAGCGGAAATCAATTCCCGCGCGGAATTCTGCGGTAATTCAAAGCGTTGCGGCATCGGCCTGCGGGCCTGAAAAGATGCGCGCGGCGAATCATCCGCATACGCTTGATCGAAACGCCCAGCCGTTTATCCTGATGGAAGTGTTCCCAGCAGGAGAAGAGCGATGGAAAAGCCTGTCATTACCCAGGCCATGATCGATGCCTATGACGAATACACCCATCTGACCCTCGACCGCCGCAGCTTCATGGAAAAGCTGACGAAGCTCGCAGGCTCGGGCGCTGCAGCAGCCATGGTCGCACCGATGCTGGCGGCGAATTCGGCGCAAGCCGCGATCATTGCTGCCGACGACCAGCGCATCACGGCCACGGATATCACCTATCCGGGTGCGGGTAGCACCGAGATGAAGGGCTATATGGTGCGGCCCGCCGACAGCACCGGCAAGTTTCCGGCCGTCATCGTCATTCATGAGAACCGCGGGCTAAACGACCACATCCGCGATGTGGCGCGGCGCGCGGCGCTGGAAGGTTTCGTCGCGCTTGCTCCGGATTTCCTGTCGCCGTCGGGCGGAACGCCCGTCGATGAGGACAAGGCGCGCGAGATGATCGGCGGGCTCGATCAAAAGGCGACCATCGCCAATGCCGTGGCGACGGTCGCCTATCTCAAGGAGAATGATCTGACGACGGGAAAGGTCGGCGCTGTCGGCTTCTGCTGGGGTGGTGGGCTGGTCAACGATCTTGCGGTCAACGCGCCTGATCTCGATGCCGGCGTCGCCTATTACGGGCGTCAGCCTGCGGCGGACGAGGTGGCGAAGATCAAGGCGCCGCTGCTTCTGCAATATGCCGGACTCGACGAGCGCATCAATGCCGGGATCGATGCCTACAAGGCCGCGCTGGAGAAGGACGGCAAGACATTCGAGATCCATATCTATGAAGGCGCCAACCATGCTTTCAACAATGATACATCGGCGGCGCGTTATCACAGACTAGCGGCCGATCTTGCGTGGGAAAGGACGATCGCGTTCTTCAAAAAATATCTGGGGTGAGGGGTGTCAATTTGCAGGGTGCCGCTCCTTCACCCCCCCCTCTGCCCTGCCGGGGATGCTCGGCAGGGAAGAGGGGGGTGAATAGCATTGAGCTATCCGGCTTCACCGCTCCAGCTGCGTCACCCGGCGGTCGGTGAAGTTGAGCCGGTGGGCGGCTAGCGCCTCGACCAGCGGGCGCAACTTCGGTTCGCGTGCCAGGAGATCATCGAGTTCCGTCATCTGGTTCATGGCGATCAGGCGCAGAATATCGTCGCGGACGGTGCCGTCGGCGCGGCGCGGCAGGTGCGCGACCGGCTGGACCAACTCGACCCTGAGGCCTTTGAGCCGCGCCCGCAGGCTGCGCTCGTCGGCTTTCGTCGTTTCGACGAAGGCGTAGATGCCGACGCCCTTCGCCGGCAGGGAATAGAGCGCCAGCGCCACATCGCTGACGCGGGGATCGGATTTCAGCGCGGCGATGATCGCCGGGCCTTCATTGTCGATGCGGTCGCCGGTGCCTTCGCCGTCCGACCAATGAAAAAGGCTGCGGGTGACGAAATTATAAAGTTTTTTGCCGGTCGCCCGCCAGATGCGCGAGGGCAGTGAGCGGCGCGCCAGGATGCGCTTTTCGGTCGGCGTCATCAGATGCTTGGCAAAAGCCCGCTTCTGCTTGATGAGGTGGCGGAAATCCTCATAGGCCATCATGCGGTAGAGCGATCCGCGATGGCGATGGACGGAGGCGAGCTGGAAATCGATGACCGCGGCTTCGCCTTCCGGCGTCATCAGCCAGTTCTGCGGCTTGGCCAGATCATTGTGGGTGACGCCGAGACGGCGCATGTTGCGCAGGATGCGGTGGGCGCTGCGATACCATTGCGGATCGGCGGGGCGGGCGAGATGCAGCGGCGTGCCTTCCGTCCAGGAACGGTAGAGGCCGTGGCGGTCGGCGGTGATGAGCTGCGGCACGCCCTTGAGCCCGCGCACGGTCTCGAGGCCGCGTATCTCGCGCCTGGCCAAGATCCAGGCGAGCGGGCGCGACCACCAGGGCGCGGCGCTGACCAGCCGGCGGATCACCCGTGTTTCCTGATCACCGACGAAATAGCCCGCGCGCGTCTCGGAAAACACGTCACGCTTGAAGACGGCGGTCACGACGAATTCGCGCTGTTCCGGATCGTCGGGCAGGCCGCCCTTATAATTTTTATTCTGCATGGCGCGTCACTAGCCGCAACCGCGCCATCAATCAAGCATGGCGCGCAGCATCCTATGTAGGGCTAGCTGGCTGGGCATTGCAATCCCGGCCCGGAAAGAGCAAAAGAACAGCCGATTTCGGAGGAGAGACGAATGGGCCATCGCGAAGATATCGAAAAAATCCTCGTTCAGGAAAAGACACTTGTATTCGAGGTCTTCGACGAGGCGACGGCATTTGAACTTGGAAGCCGGATACGCAATTTCGCGCTTGAGGACGGACGCGGTGTGGCCATCGAGATCAGCCTGTGGGATCGGCGGCTGTTCTATGCGACGACGCCGGGGGCGACGGCGGACAATCAGGAATGGGTGCGCCGCAAGTTCAATGTCGTTCGGCGCTTTCTCGCCAGCAGCTACCGCCTGGTTCTGGAGCAGGATCGCGAGGATCGCATGTTCCCGCCGCATCGCGCAGTCGATGTGGAAGATTATGCGCTTGCAGGCGGCGGCTTTCCGATCCGCGCCAAGGGCGCCGGCGTCATCGGCGTGGCGATCGTTTCCGGCCTGCCGCAGCGCGAGGACCATAATCTGGTCGTCAAGGCGCTTGCCGCGGTGCTCGGCGCAGATGCCGCCGCGCTGGCTCTCGCGCAGGCGTAAGGAGAACAACGATGTCGCTTAGAGATGCGGTCGCGCTCAGCCGCAATGAAGTCGGGATTGCCAAGGCTGCCGCCATCCTCAAGCAGCGTTTCGGCGAGCGGGCGCAGACGGGGCAGGCGATCCGCGATCAGCATGGCCACACGACGACCTATGTGCCGACGCAGGCGCCGGATATCGTCATCTTCGCTGAAAATGCCGAGGAGGTGCAGGAGGTGGTGCGGGTCTGCGGCGAGCACCGCGTTCCCATCGTCGCCTTCGGCGCCGGCTCGTCGCTCGAAGGGCAGGTGAATGCGCCGGCTGGCGGCGTCTCGCTCGATCTTTCCAGGATGAACCGCATCATCCGCGTCAATGCCGACGATCTCGACTGCGTGGTCGAGCCCGGCGTCACCAGGCGCGAGCTCAACGAGTATCTGCGCGATACCGGGCTTTTCTTTCCCATCGATCCCGGCGCCAATGCCAGCCTCGGCGGCATGGCGGCGACGCGCGCGTCCGGCACCAATGCGGTGCGTTACGGCACCATGCGCGAGAACGTGCTGGCGCTGAAGGCGGTGATGCCGGACGGGCGGCTGATCACCACGGCGAAGCGCGTCAAGAAGACCGCCGCCGGCTACGATCTCACCCGTCTGCTGATCGGCTCGGAGGGGACGCTCGGCATCATCACAGAACTCACCTTGAAGCTTTATGGCATCCCCCAGGCGATTTCCGGCGGCGTCTGCCCGTTCCCGAGCGTCGAGGCGGCCTGCCGCACGGTCATCGAGACGATCCAGATGGGCGTTCCCGTGGCGCGCATCGAACTGGTCAACACGCTGCAGATGCAGGCGCTGATCGCCCATTCGAAACTGCCCTACGAGCCGCAGCCCTATCTCTTCGTGGAGTTCCACGGCAGCGAAACGGGCGTGGCGGAGCAGGCGGAGCTGTTCGGCGAAATCGCCTCTGAAAATGGCGGTGGCCCGTTCCTGTGGACCGCCAATGCGGAAGAGCGCGACCGGCTGTGGCGGGCGCGCCACGACGCCTATTTCGCGGCGCTCTTGCTACGCCCGGGCGCCAAGGCGGTCGCCACCGATGTCTGCGTGCCGATCTCGCGCCTTGCCGATTGCATCAGCGAAACCGAGGTCGATCTGGCGGAAACCGGGCTTCTCGCACCCATCGTCGGCCATGTCGGCGACGGCAATTTCCATCTGCAATTGCTGCTCGATACGAACGACGCCGCCGAGATCGACAAGGCCGAGGCGTTCATGGATCGCCTGGCGCTCCGCGCCATCGCCATGGAGGGCACCTGCACCGGCGAACATGGCATCGGGCAGGGAAAGATGAAGTATCTCGAGCTGGAGCTTGGCGGCGCTGTTGATTTCATGCGGTCGATCAAGCGCGCCATCGATCCGGACAATATCATGAATCCGGGCAAGATCTTGCGGCTGTAGGCTGAGAGATTGATTCAGGAGGCACGTGCGGCGGGTTGTATGTGCCGAAAGGCGTGCGGCGATATCGGGTTGCATTAATCCGACATGAAACGATCCGATGCTGCGCGCTCGCGCGAGTGCTGTTTGATGCCGCTTTGAGCGCCTTGCGGACATGCCGTCATTAAGGGCGGGACAACGCCACGCGCGCCTTCTCCACTTCGTCCCTCATGACGCAACCCTCTGCATGGTCGTTGACCAGCCCCATTGCCTGCATGAAGGCGTAGACTGTCGTGGGGCCGACAAATTTCCAGCCGCGTTTGCGCAGTTCCTTGGATAGTGCCTCGGAGGCTGCCGAGGTGGAGCGGCTTTGCGGGGGTATTCCGTCAGCGGCAGGTTCAAAACGCCAGAGGAAGGCGGCCAGAGAGCCTTCGGCTTCGACCATTTCGCAGGCGCGACGGGCGTTGTTGATAACCGCCTCGATCTTGCCGCGATGGCGAATGATCCCCGCATCCGCCAGTAGTCGCGCCACATCGGCTTCATCGAACAGCGCCACCTTGCGAAAATCAAAATCGGCGAAGGCTGCCCGGAAGTTCTCGCGCTTGACAAGGATGGTGCGCCAACTCAGACCTGACTGGAAGCTTTCAAGGCAAAGCTTTTCGAACAGTCGGATGTCCTCGACGACCGGGAAACCCCATTCTTGGTCGTGATAGTCGAAGAACTCGGGTGCAGCGGCACACCAGCGGCAGCGCGGGCGGCCGTCCGGACCGGGGATGACCGCGCTCATGCCGGAGCCTTCAGAAAATCCAGCGCGGGATGGGTGCGCTTCGGATCGATCTCGTGGATTTCAGCAGTTACAATGCCTTGCAAAACGAAAGGATCAGCCGCGATACGGGTCTCATGTGCGGCACGGCTTTCGCCATGTGCAAGGATAGCGCCTCCGGCGGTGGGTTGGAGTGAACCCACACAAAGAAACACGCCATCCGCGAAACCTTTTGCGATCCAGTCATTATGAGCGGCCATGAATTCGGGCGCGGCGCCGCGGTTTTCAGCGAATCTCAGGAAGGTGACAAACATTGATGCTCCTTGGTCAGGTGGCTTGCGGAAGGTCCGGCAGGGTGGCTAGCCAGTGTTCGATTCCGGCTACTTCGCTTCGAACGAAAGACTCGTCCCGAAAGGCCGAAGCCATGACGGCCACGCCCTGCGACCAAGCCAGAAGGTGCAGTGCCAGCGCCTCGGCCCTGTCGCCGTTCCCAAGCGCGCGAAACTGCCCGGCCAGCCAGTCGCGGAACAGGCCGAATATCTCGACCGCGCGGCTCTGTGCTGCATGATCGAGCTTGGCAAGTTCCGAGCACAGCGTTCCGACAGGGCAGCCGAAAGCCATGATTTTCGTCCGGTTGCTGATCAGGATGCGGATGAATGACAGGATCCGTTCGCGGGGGGCTTCGCTTTCAGTCTGCCAACGGTCAAGCATCGCGCGCGTCCGCTCCAAGCGCCGTGCGATGACGGCATCGAGGATCTCGTCCTTGGTCTTGAAGTGATAATAGAAATTCCCACGCGAAATGCCGAGCGCCGTTGCAATCTCCGCAAAAGACGTGGCCGCGAACCCGCCTTCATAGAAGAGGGCATCTGCCTTCTGGACGATCAGGTCTTGGGTGGCTGGTGCCGGCATGTGCGTCGCTGTCCTGTCAGGTTTCGATATTTTTAGGACAAACGTCCTAATCAGTCAACGCACGCCGCATATAATAACCAATTGTGCACAAAGCGGCTATTTCGCGCGGTGGCTCGGAGCTTCTGCTAACCGCCTTTCTGCAACGTTTATTGATCTGGTCACTGTAAATTTCTCCAGTGAATGGGCCGCTCTCTCATATTTTCCGTGCCAGAAAAAGCGATTTGCCTTGTTGTCGCCGGATCGGTGCCGTTATGTTGCGGGCTGTCACGCGTATGTGATGAGTGTGGGTTTCCGGAGCAAAAGTTTGGGGCGCGTTTTCGTATTTCTCGGCAGTTTGCTGGTGCTGCTCCTGACGGCGGCGCTGGTCGTGCCGCCCTTTATCGACTGGACGGGCTACCGGGCCGATTTCGAGCGTGAGGCAAGCCGTATCCTAGGCCGTCCGGTGACGGTTGCGGGCGTCGCCAGCGCCAGGCTTCTGCCGTTTCCCTCCGTGACCTTTTCCGGTGTCCGTGTCGGCGATAGGGGCGACCGACCTGTGATGACCGTCGACAAGTTTTCGATGGGCGCCGAACTCATGCCGTTTCTGCGCGGGCAGATCCTGATTTTCGACATGCGGGTGGAAAAGCCGCATGCGGTGATCACGCTTGACGAGGCCGGCAAAGTCGACTGGGCGATACGACCGTCGACGCGATTGGAACCGGCGCAGATCAAGCTGGAAAACCTCACCGTTACCGATGGATCAGTCGCTGTGCACGACCGCGGCAATAACC
The DNA here is from genome assembly GCF_002980495.1 of Phyllobacterium phragmitis. Classification (GTDB taxonomy): domain Bacteria; phylum Pseudomonadota; class Alphaproteobacteria; order Rhizobiales; family Rhizobiaceae; genus Paramesorhizobium; species Paramesorhizobium phragmitis. Next base: position 130,376 of record NZ_PVBR01000002.1, on the reverse strand, counting down.
GCGAGCATGTGATCTCCGATCTCAACGCGACGATGACGGCCACGAGCCTTGCCGGTCCCTGGCGCTTCGATGGCGCGCTGACGCTCGACGGCCAGAAGGCCGGCCTCGAAGTGACGACCGGAGAGGCCAAGGCCGAAGGAACATTGCGGGTGCGCGCCCGTGTCCAACCGCAGAACCTGCCGGCGGTTTTCGAGACCGATGGTGATATGGCGCTCGCCGGGGGAAAGCTATCCTATGGCGGAACATTCGCTCTGCGCTCGTCGGACCTGGCCGGATCGGCGCAACCGCGCGATGGCGAAGGCGGCGAGGCAGACATCGCGTCACAGGCTACCGGGGCGCAGGAAAAGCCGATCTTCGCCGATCTGCGCATCACCGGCAATTTTTCGGCCGATCACGCAAAGCTCGATATGCCGGAATTCCGCGTGGAGCAGGGGCCGGCCGACAATCCCTATGTAGTCAGTGGCAAGGCGCTGTTCGACTATGGCAGCGATCCGCGCTTCATGGTCAGCGCCGAAGGACAGCAGGTGCTGCTCGACGGTATCGGACCGGTGGAGGGCGAGGAGATGCTTGACGGCGATGCAGCATCGTCCCAGCCGACTCCGGCCGTTCCGCTGTCGCAGCGCATTGCCTCATTCCGCGATCTGATGGAGCGGGTGCCGATTCCCTCTATCCAGGGCAGTATCGACCTTAGTCTTCCGGCCATCATAGCGGGCGACACCACCATTCGCGCCGTGACCGTTCGGGCGGAGCCGGGCGGTGACGGCTGGAATATCAAGCAGTTGAAGGCCGATCTTCCCGGCCGCACGCAGATCGAGGCCAAGGGCAAGCTCTCCGTCGGCGCGGATTTCGGCTTTGACGGCGATCTCTTAATGGCTTCGCGCCAGCCGTCCGGTTTCGCAGCATGGCTGACGGCGGATGTGGATGAGGCGATCAGGCGGCTGCCGGCTGCGGGCTTTTCCGGCCGGGTCAGCCTGCATGAGGGCGTGCAGCGCGCCGATGATCTGGAACTGGTGTTGGGCGGGGCTTCGCTGGAAGGCTCCTTCATGCGCCAGTCGGGAGACGGAATGCTGCCGTCGATGCAGCTTTCGCTCGAAGGCGGGGCACTCGATGGCGATGCGCTGGAAGCGCTGGCGACGCTTTTCGCCAGCGATAGCGGCGCGCCTCGCCTGAGCGAGCAGGATATCGACGTGACGCTGAAGGCCGGGCCGGTCAGCCATGGCGGCTTCAAGGCGGCTTCCGTCGATACGGCGTTCCGGCTGCGCGAGGGCCGTTTCGACATCGACAGGCTGATCCTCTCCGATATAGCGGGGGCGACCTTGACGGCGACGGGGATGATCGAACCGTTCAAGCCGGAGCCCAATGGATCGCTTGATGCGACCATCCTCTCCGAAGATCTTTCGCGTCTGATCGGGACGCTGGCGGCGCGTTATCCCTCGGTGCCGCTGTTCACAGGGCTGGCGAAGCGGGCCGAGGCTTATCCCGGGCTTTTCTCCGACAGCCAAATCACGCTGGTCGGCAGTGCGGTCAAGACAGCGCCGGCAGCGGACAAGAATGGTGCCAGCGAATTCTCCTTCAGCGCCAACGGCAAGACGGGTGGTATGAATATCGGTCTTTCCGGCATGGCACGCGGCGATCTGTGGAGCAATACGCCGCTGCAATTATCGCTGACGGCGGATGCAGATGCGGCCGAGGGCGAACCGCTGATGGCGCTCATCGGGCTTCCCGCGCTGCCGCTCGGCATCGCCGGTGAACTCGAGGCCAATCTTTCGCTGCAGGGCGTGCCTGCGGAAGGGATGAAGACACAGCTGACGCTGAAGGCGCCGGATGGGTCGGCGTCGATCGACGGTGTCTTCACGCTTCGGCCAGACGATCTGACCGGCAGCGGGAAGGCAGTGTTGAAGACCGCCGATCTCCAGCCTTTCGCGGCGGCAGCGGGATATACGCTCCCGGGCTTCGGCGAAGGGTTGCCCGTCGATCTCTCCAGCGATTTCCAGTTCGCCAAGGGCATCGTGCGCCTGCCCAATCTGGCGGGTACGGTGGATGAGGAGACGATCGCGGCGAAGCTCGAGGCAAGCCTTGCCGATGGCGGTGAACCGCAGATCAAGGGCGAGGCCAAGGTCCACAGGCTCGATCTTGGCATGCTTGCCGCCTTCATGCTGGGACCGGAAGCATTCGAGAGGCAGGATGGTGGTAAAAAAGGCGACATCTGGCCCAATGGTGATTTCGCCAATGCGCCGGCTTTTCCGTTTCTGGCCGATCTGACGCTTGCCGCCGAAACGGCCCATGCCGGTTCGTTCGGCGACATCACGGGCTTTTCGGCGAAGCTTGCCGGGGGAAGTGACGAACTGAACCTGAGCGATCTTGCCGGTGCGCTTCTCGGCGGCAAGCTTGGCGGAAGCTTCGATCTGCGCAACACGGGCGGCACCGCGCTCGCCTCCACACAGTTTACTTGGGAGGGTGGCGATCTCGGCGCGCTTTACCGGCTGGAGGATGGCCATGCGCCGCTCGGCGGGGTGGCCAAGCTTTCGGCCTCGCTCAACGGCACGGGCAAGAGCGTGGGCGAATTGATGGCATCGATGGCGGGATCAGGCGTCCTTGCCGTCGACGGGCTGTCGATCAAAGGGTTCAACCAGGACGCGCTGCAACCGATACTCGATGCGGCGGATAAGGCAGACCCGAACGCGCCAGCCGCAACTCTCGGCGCCATGGTGGTGGATCATCTTCGATCCGGCGCGTTCAGCCCCGGACCGGCGGAACTGGCCTTCACGGTCGCCGGGGGTACGGCGCGCGTGCCGTCTTTCCAGCTTGAAACGGAAAGGGCGGCGCTTGCCTCCGACTTCCGGCTCAATCTCGCTGATATGACGATCGGCGCGCAGGGAACGTTTACGTTCAAGCCGGGCGCCGATGCGCTCGTCGGTGCCGAACCGGTCGTGCGCTTCAATGCCGAGGGGCCTTACCGCGACCCCTCCGTGACATTCGACCGCCAGCCGTTGGTGCAGTTCTTGACGCAACGCGCTTTGGAGCGCGAGCAGGACCGGGTCGAGGCGATGCAGGCGGCGCTGGTGGAAAAGCAGCGGCTGCGCCGTGAGGTGACGCTTTATCAGGCGCGGGCCGAGGAGCGCCAGCGCGCCGAAGAAGAGGCACGCAGGAAAGCTGAAGAGGAAGCACGGGCGCGGGCGGAAGAAGCACACCGGCTGGCCGAGGAGGAGGCGCGCCGGGCGGCAGAGGAAGAAGCCGCACGCAAGACACAAGCGGAGGAAGCTACACGCCGAGCGCAGCAGCAGGCTCCTGCTACATCGGGCAGCATCATTCCGCCGAACCGGCCTCCCGCTCCGGGCGGGGACGCATTTCTGCCCAATGACGGCCAGTCACTCGACGAATTCCTGAGGACACTGGAAACGCCATCGCCGTAGCGCGGTTTTGGATCGCCTGGCCGGAGTGGCTTTGCACTGTTGAAACTGTGGATTATTCGGCAAAACGGCGTGGTTGCGCTCCTTCACACCCCTCTCTGGCCTGAAAGTGAGCGGCTTATAAGAGCACTTCCGATTGGCGGGTGAGAAAGCCCTTATGGATCGATCCTACCGCCAGATTTCACCCATTCGAGCGCATGGAGGCGGAGGGCGGAGGAGAGGTTCGCCCGTTTGTCGCGATGATCGTCGATTTCGGCGACCAGGGCGGCAAGCGAAATGCCGCGCCGGCGTGCGATCGCTTCGATGATTTCGAAAAAGGCGTCCTCAAGCGAGAAGCTGGTGGCGTGGCCGCGAATGCTGACCGAACGTTTGCGTACGATACTGCCGGATTGGGATGCGGGCGCAGGGCCGACGCTCATACGTCGCCGCCCTCTGCCTCATCGGGAGCGGTATTTGCCGGCTCGATACGGTTATCGTCGAGGAATTGGCTGGTCTTGCGCGCCTGTTCGCGCTCGAAATTCTTTTCGGCCCCGGTCCGCCCGTGCCGGACACGATTCCCCGCGGCGGCCTTTTCCTTTTCGTCCCGCGCCTTGCGCTTCTTGAATTGGCGCAGATTGACGATGTCGCTCATCGGCGCGGGCCGCGCTATTTGTTCTTGCGGAAGGAATCGAGAGAGACCACATCAGCGGAGGGCTTGGCCTCGTCTTCGCCGTCCTTTGTCGCGTTTCTCGATGTTTTCGCGGAAGGCTTCTTTGCGGCCTTGCCGGCGGACCTGGCTTTCGGCTTCACCGTCTCCTGCGGCTCGTCGGCCCGCATCTGTTCGATGGTGGTGATCTCGGCGTCGGAATCATTGTCGCCGGCAGGTTCCAGCGACGAGACGTCGAATTCCAGTTCGAAATTGACCGACGGATCATAGAAGCCGCGAACGGCGGAGAAGGGGACGACGAGGCGTTCCGGTACGTCACCGAAGGACAGGCCGACCTCGAACAACTGTTCGGTGACCTGCAGATCCCAGAACTGGTGCTGCATCACGATCGTCATCTGCTCGGGATATTTCTCCTTCAGACGAGACGAAATGCGAACGCCGGGGGCTTCCGTGAGGAATGTGATGAAGAAATGGTGATTGCCCGGAAGTCCCGCTTTGGCGACTTCCATCAGCACTTTGCGGATGACACCGCGAAGCGCTTCCTGGGCGAGAATATCATAACGGATCAGATCCTGGACCATAAGGTGCTTATCCCACGGATTCGCAGTTCGATGTCAAGTTCGATGTGGAACGAAAGAGCCATAAAGCGTCGCCATTATGGCGCAAGGCCATAGCAATTGCGACCGGGGAAATGGGATATGCGGTAATTGACGGGCAATGGCGTCAGAAAAGCGCCATATTGGGTTTTACCGCCGGATCGGCTTTGGTCGACGGATTGCCGCGAGATGCGAAGGCGCGCAGGAAGGTGCGTACGCCGTTACGTGCACCGTCCTCGATCTGCTTTTCCGTCGGCTTTTCGCCCAGCATTCCGCAAAACTGGAGGTCGGTATTAATCAGCGCCATGAATTGGCGCGCGGCAAGGTCGGGGTCATCGATGTCGAGAGCGCCGCAATGGGCAAGCCGTGCGAGCCTTGCGGCGATGGCGGACCAGACCCTGGCGGGACCGTTCTCGCGCCAGATCGCGAACAGTTCGGGATAGCGCTCGCCCTCGGCCTGGATCAGCTTGCGCAGGAACTCCCCATCCTGGTTGCACATGCAATTCTTGCCGAGCCGGGTGGCGAAAAGGACGAGATCGGCTTCGAGATTGTCCGGCTTTTCGGGAAAGGTGGCGAGAATGCCGTAAAGAACGGCGTTCATGCGTCCGATGATTTCATCGACGACCGCGCCGAACAACATCTCCTTGTCACGGTAGTGATTGTAGATGGTCTGCCGCGAGACGCCGGCCTCGGCGGCGATCAGGTCGATGCTGGTGCCGGTGAAACCGTCACGGCAGAAGGTGCGCGCGGCCGCATCCAGTATGGAATTGCGCTTCATGCATTGCCCGCTGCCGGGCCGGGTAAAGGCTTGTCCCCTGTGATCAGGTCCCTTGGCATTGGAGAAGGGGCCGGGGGAGCAGGAGCCAGGCGCCGGACGCGCGGTGGCAGCAGATTTGTCAGTATTCTTCATGACACCAAGATTAAGACGGGTTGACGATTTAGACAATGGTGTCTAATTTGACATCACTGTCCAAACAATTGGACGTGATGAATATAGCCTGCCGTCATCTTCCGCAATGGGAGAGGCGTTCGGCATTCCCCGTTTCTATTATGACCGACCGGCGGAGCCCGTGCCGCGCCCCGTGTACCGCGACGCCCGGTCGATCCTTCATTTCGAAAGTATCCGCGATGTCATCCAGATTTCTTCGCACTGCGATCGTTCTTGGACTTCTGTCAGCTATAGGGCCATTTGCGATCGATATGTATCTTCCGGCGCTGCCGACGATCGGAGCAGATCTTTCGGCGGAGACGAGCGCCGTACAGATGAGCCTGCTCGCCTTCTTCATCTCCATGGGCCTGGCACAGCTTTTCTGCGGGCCGCTTTCCGACATGCTGGGCCGCAAGGTCCCGCTCTATGGCGGGCTCGTGCTTTTCTCCATCGGCAGCATCGGATCGGCGCTCGCCGGCGATATCGACACGCTCGTCGCTTTCCGGTTCCTGCAGGGGATCGGGGCCAGTGCAGGCATGGTCATTCCGCGCGCCATCGTGCGCGATCTGCATACCGGCGTCGATGCGGCGCGGCTGATGTCGCTGCTAATGCTCGTCTTCAGCATTTCGCCCATCCTCGCGCCGCTGACCGGCACGGCGATCATCTCCTTCTTCGGCTGGCGCGGCGTGTTCTGGGCCGTGTTGATCGCCGCGCTCATCGGCATGGTGCTGCTTGCCACGTCGCTGAAGGAGACGCGGCCGAAATCCATGCGGGTGGAAAGCAGCCTCGGCAGTGCACTCGCCGCCTATGGGCTGCTGCTGAAGGATCGTAATTTCCTTGGGCTGACCTTCATCGGCGGTCTCGGCCTGTCGTCGTTCCTGGTCTATCTCGCCAACTCATCCTTCGTGCTGATCGACCATTACGGTCTCACGCCGACCCAGTACAGCATCGCCTTCTCCATCAATGCGGTGTCGTTCTTCAGCGTATCGCAGTTGAGCGGCTGGCTGGCCGACCGATTCGGACTGGTGCGGGTCGTGCGGATGGCTGTTGCAGGCTACGCCGCGGCGATGACGCTGCTGCTCATCGTGACGATATCAGGCTTCCAGTCATTGCCTGTCATGGCCGCGTTCCTGTTCATCGGATATGGTTTCCTGGGACTGGTGTTTCCGACGACGGCGGTGCTGGCGCTCGAGGATCATGGTGTAATCGCGGGTACGGCATCGGCTCTCATGGGGACGCTGCATTTCGTTGCCGCGGCGATAGCCATGGGGATTGCCAGCGCATTCTTCGACGGCACCGCGCTGCCAATGATTGCAGGCATTGCCGCCTGCGCGATCGGCGCATTCCTGCTCACGCAGTTGTCGCTGGGTCGCCGGCGCAGCACGGGCGCAACGGAAATCCCGGTGGATGTGCCGGCGGAATAGGAAGGGAAAAGCGGGGAGAAGTGGAGGCTTCTGTTGCCAGGTGCCTCCGAACCCCGCTTAGACCTGCGACGGCCTAAGGCTTGATTTGAAGCTATCGCACCGCATTAAGCGGCGAGACGTGCCTCCGCATAGTTGTCGTTTGCAACTACTGAGTTAGCCCGATAACGGTGGTACTATGCCGGGCAAAAGAGCGATCTTTACACCCTTGTCGATCCTATTTCGCCCCCGCCACAAGGCAGCCGCCTTAATCTATCTCGCAACTCCGGACGGAAAACCGTTTTACACTTTTCCTGAACTTGCTCTGGCTGCATTCTGGTGGAGGCGCCGGGTACCGCCCCCGGGTCCAATAGGCTTATTACATCGTCCGTTTATCACCATAGCCGGTCGAGACCGGCAGATCGTATATAGACGCGCCCGGCGGGAATTGGAAGGGCCCCTGGTACGATTTGCGCTGGTCCGGGTTATCGTTTTTCAACGGCGCCGGAATGTTTTCGGTGCGTTTCCAGGGTAGCTTCACCGTTTTCCATACGCAGCCAATCGGACCGGCAATGTTCAAGCGGCATTGACAGGCGTTTTTTGCTAGTCAATGTTTTGCAACAGTGGATTTAACTGACGATTCCATTCTGCTGTTCCTGCAGCCGATGATGTGGCCAGAGTCGAAGGAGAACGGTCAATGAGTGAATATATCGAAGACGTCCGCCGTTACGATGCCGGTGCAGATCCGGCCATCGTCGAAAAAATCGTCAAGCATCTGGGCATAGCGCTGCGCAGCAGGGATGCTTCGCTCGTCGCGATGTCGGACCCAAGCGAAGTCGAGCGCGTGCGCAAGAGCTGGGTCGAGAAGAAGCTCGGCATTGCCGATGCCGACAAGGGCAGTGCTGCTATCCAGAGCGTCGGGGAAATCATGAAAGGCGATCGCGACAAGCAGCGCGTCACCTTCTACTATCTGACCGCGAAAGCGCTTGGGAAACTCGAAACCCTCTGATTTTTTGATGATAACATGTGATACCCCGGTGCTTTGCGCCGGGGTTTTGCTATTTTGGCATATAGGATTGGAGCGGTTCTGCGATTCCATCGAAACAGGACGGCTTCCAGGAGAAAACAATGCCGCGCCACCCCGAATATCAATATCTCGACCTCATGTCCCACGTTCTGGAGAAGGGGGACAGGCGAATCGACCGGACCGGCGTCGGCACGCTTTCGACATTCGGCACGATGCTGCGGTTCGATCTTTCGGACGGCACGGTGCCGATCCTGACCTCGAAGCGGGTCTACTGGAAGCTGGCCGTCAAGGAGATGCTGTGGTTCCTGACGGGGGAAACCAATATCCAGGCGCTGTTGAAAGAGAATGTCCGGATCTGGACCGATTGGCCGCTGGACAAATACCGCAAGGCGACGGCCGAGGACATTTCGCAGCCCGAATTCGAGAAGCGCATCCTCGAGGATGATGATTTCGCGCGCAAATGGGGCGACCTGGGTCCTGTCTATGGCAAGCAGTGGCGCCGGTGGCGCGGCGCGGACGGTGTCGAGCACGACCAGATCGCCACCGTCATCGAGACGCTGAAGACCAATCCGTCGAGCAGGCGCATGCTTTTTCATGGCTGGAACGTGCCGGAACTGCCTGATATGGCGCTGCCGCCCTGCCACATGGTCTATCAGTTCCATGTCACGGGAGGAAACCGGCTCAACCTTTTGATTTACCAGCGCAGCTGCGATCTGGAACTCGGCGCGCCGTTTAATTTCGTCGGCGGCGCGGCATTGCAGATGATGGTGGCCCAGCAGACCGGTCTCGAACTGGGCGAACTCATCTGGATGGGAGGCGACGTGCATCTCTACCTCAACCATCTGGAACAGGCGCGCGAGCAGGTGAGACGGGAGCCTCGGCCTTTTCCCCGGATGCGCCTGCTGCGCCGGCCTCCCAGCATCGACGGCTACCGGATCGATGATTTCGAGGTGACGGAGTATGAGCCGCACGCCGCGATCAAGGCAGATGTGGCGGTCTGATGAAAGCGGTTTCCCCCATTATTTCGATCGTCGTCGCCATTTCGGAAAACGGAATCATAGGATGCGACAATGGTCTGCCATGGCGGCTTTCTACCGATATGAAGCGGTTCAGGGCGGTCACCATGAGCAAGCCGATCATCATGGGCCGCAAGACCTGGGAATCGATCGGCCGGCCGCTGCCCGGACGCGCCAATATCGTCGTTACCCGCGACCCGGATTTCGCGGTCGATGGGATCGATGTGGCGGGCTCGGTCGAAGACGCGCTGGCACTGGCCCGAGGGCGCGCGGAGGAGGCGGGCGCCGACGAGATCTGTGTGATCGGCGGCGGCGATATCTATCGCCAGACATTGCCTCTTGCGGATCGGCTCTATGTGACCGAGGTTCTCGGCGAGGTGGTGGGCGATACGTATTTTCCGGCGATCGATCCGGCTGATTGGCGCAAGGTTTCAGCGGAAGAGGTGCCGGCAGGAGAGAAGGACAGCCATGCCACGCGCTATATCGTCTATGAAAGAAGCTGAATGGACACGCTGAGGCTTCGCAAAACATGCTGATTTTCCAAATGAGCATCGAAAGTTCTCCGCTTGCGTTGAAAGCGGCTTTCACCATCCCTATAAACGGGAAACATGAATTGATGTCGGGAGGTCGTACGTTGCCTCTTGCGTACGAAATGAGAGGTAAGAATGCCCTGGAGTAATCAAAATGGCGGCGGCGGCCCTTGGGGTGGCGGCGGCAACAATGGCGGTCCGTGGGGACAGGGGCCGAAGGGCCCGCGCGGTGGCGCCCCCGGTACGCCACCGGATCTAGAGGATATCCTGCGCAAGGGCCAAGACCGGCTGAGACGGGCACTTCCCGGCGGTGGTGGTGGTGGCAATAATTACACTATCTATATCGTGGCGGGCGTCGTGCTCCTCGCCTTCTGGCTTTTCAAGTCGGTCTATACGGTGCAGCCGGACGAGCTTGCCGTCGAACTGCGTTTTGGAAAACCGAAGGAAGAAATCTCCGGGCCCGGCCTGCACTTCCATTGGTGGCCCATCGAAACCTATGAGAAGGCGCAGATCGTCGAAAAGCAGATCAATATCGGCGGTCAGGGTACGCGCGGCGCCACGCAGGGGCTGATGCTGACCGGCGATCAGAACATCGTCAACGTCCAGTTCTCGGTGCTTTATCAGGTGATCGCGCCGCGCGCTTATCTGTTCAATGTGCAGGATCCCGACAACATGGTGCAGCAGGTTTCCGAAAGCGCCATTCGTGAGGTCGTCGGTCGTCGTCCGGCACAGGACGTGTTCCGTGACAACCGCGCGGATATCGCCCAGAACGTGCGCGCCATCGTGCAGGCGGCACTCGATAACTATAATGCGGGTATTCAGGTCAACGCCGTTTCCATCGAGGACGCCGCGCCGCCACCCGAAGTGGCGGATGCCTTCGACGAGGTGCAGCGCGCTGAACAGGACGAAGACCGTTTCGTCGAAGAATCCAACCAGTATTCCAACCAGAAACTCGGCGCGGCGCGTGGTCAGGGCGCGCAGGTCCGCGAGGAGGCTGCGGCCTACAAGGACCGAATCGTCCAGGAGGCGATCGGTGAAGCGCAGCGCTTCACCTCCGTCTATGACCAATATGTCAAGGCGCCCGACGTGACGCGCAAGCGCCTGTTCCTCGAAACCATGGAGCGCGTTCTGAAGGGCTCCAACAAGGTGATCATGGAGCAGGGAAATAACGCTGTGCCTTATCTGCCGCTCAATGAGTTGATGCGCCAGCGCGCGCCCCAAACGACTCCACCGAACAACACGACTGGAAGTACGACCGGCGGGACTACCACCGGGGCCAGCAGCGTGACAGGAGCCAGCCAGTGATGAACCAGAACCGTTTCCCCATCATTGCGGGCATCATCGCGATCGCCGTCTTCCTGCTCTATTCGTCGGTGTTCATCGTCAACGAGCGTCAGCAGGCTATCGTTCTTCGCTTCGGCCAGATCATCGATGTGAAGACCCAGCCCGGCATTTATCTGAAACTGCCCTTTAGCTTCTTCGATGCCGACAATGTGCAGATGATCGATGATCGTCTGCGGCGCTTCGATCTGGACGATATCCGCGTTCAGGTCTCGGGCGGCAAGTTCTACGATGTCGATGCCTTCCTGGTCTATCGGATCACCGATGCACGGCGCTTCCGCCAGACGGTTTCGGGCAATACGACGCTCGCCGAACAGCGTCTGCGCACACGTCTCGATGCGGCGTTGCGTGGCGTCTACGGTCTGCGCGGCTTCGAGGCGGCGCTTTCCGAGGAGCGTGGCGAAATGATGCGGGAGGTGCGCGAACAGTTGAGCCCCGACGCTACCTCGCTCGGCCTCACCATCGCGGATGTGCGTATCCGCCGTACCGATCTGACGGCGGAGGTCTCGCAGCAGACCTACGACCGGATGAAGGCGGAACGTCTTGCGGAAGCGGAACGCTTGCGTGCCCGTGGCCGTGAGGCGGCGCAGCGCATCCGCGCCGTGGCCGACCGCCAGGTGGTGGAAATCCTTGCCGATGCCCGCAAGGAATCGGAAATCCTGCGCGGTGAGGGCGAAGGCGAGCGCAGCCGCATCTTTGCCGATGTCTTCACCAAGGATCCGGATTTCTTCGCCTTCTACCGTTCGATGGCAGCCTATGAGCAGGCGCTGGAGACATCAGGTACGACAATGGTGCTGTCGCCGAATTCGGAATTCTTCCGTTATTTCCAGGACGCAAAGGGCAACGTTCCTGCGGTGAACCGACAGGCGCCGGCGGCTGCTCCGGCCAATCGGTCGACGCCGGCGCAATGATAGGCTGCGGCGAACGGAATAGAGGTCTATGAACGACTTTCTTGCCGCCGTAGGTCTGCTCTTCGTGTTCGAGGGGCTGCTCTACGGCGGCTTTCCATCTCTGGCGAAGCATTTTGCCCGCGACGTGGTCGAGTTGCCCGATGGCGTACTGCGCATCGCCGGCATTCTCGCCATTGCCGCCGGCGTGGTGATCGTCTGGCTGGCACGCGGGTAATTCTTTTCATTCACAGTGGCTTTTCAAGGCCGCAAACAAGCCGTATTTTTTAGGCACTGAAACTAGGTGCTGACCTTAGCATTGGTGCGACCGCCGCGCGTGGCGCGGTCGACTGCCTGCAACACAATTATCGGAGTTTGCGCTTATGGCTTTCGGAACTCGATCCGGTTTTCTTCGCAGCGGCATTGCGGCAATTGCCATCGGTGCGGTGACGTTCGGCGCGATCGCGCCGGTGTGGACGACACCGGTCCAGGCCGCCGAAGGCCCGGCATCAGTCGCCGATCTTGCTCAGGGACGTCTCGACGCGGTGGTAAACGTCTCCACGTCACAAAACGTGCAGGGACCGGGAAGCGGCAATCAAGTGCCCATGCCGCAAATACCCGAGGGCTCGCCCTTCCAGGAGTTCTTCGATGATTTCTTCGGACCTCAGGGACGAGGCGGAGAAAGGGGGCAGTCACGCCGGGTCCAGTCACTTGGCTCGGGCTTCGTCGTCGATGCACAACAGGGTATCGTCGTCACCAACAATCACGTCATTGCGGATGCTGACGACATCGAGGTCAATTTCAATGATGGATCGAAGCTGAAGGCGGAACTGCTCGGCAAGGACGTCAAGACCGATCTGGCCGTCTTGAAGATCGATCCGACCAAGCACAAGCTGACGGCGGTGAAATTCGGTGATTCGCAGAAAGCGCGCATCGGCGATTGGGTAATGGCCATCGGCAATCCGTTCGGCCTTGGCGGCACGGTGACGGTAGGCATCATCTCGGCGCGCAATCGCAATATCAATTCCGGCCCCTACGACAATTTCATCCAGACGGACGCGGCGATCAATCGGGGTAATTCCGGTGGGCCGCTGTTCAATATGGATGGCGAGGTCATCGGCGTGAATACGGCCATCATCTCACCCTCCGGCGGCTCGATCGGTATAGGCTTCGCCATTCCGACTGAAATGGCGGTGAGCGTCATCGACCAGTTGAGGGAATTCGGCGAAACCCGGCGCGGATGGCTCGGCGTGCGCATCCAGCCCGTCACCGACGATGTTGCCGAGAGCCTCGGAATGAAATCGACCACGGGCGCGCTGGTTGCGGGATTGGTCGAAGGTAGCAATGTCGACAACAAGGAAATCCAGCCGGGCGACGTCATCGTCAAATTCGATGGCAAGACCATTGAAAACGCGCGCGATCTTCCGCGCGTCGTGGCTGAAAGCCCGGTCGGCAAGGAAGTCGAAGTGGTCGTCATCCGCAAGGGCAGGCAAGAGACCGTCAAGGTCAAGCTCGGTCGCCTGGAGGAATTCGAAAAGAAAGAAACGAAAGACGATACCGACGACGAGGGGACAGACAAGAGCACCGAACAGCCTGATAAGCCCGCTTCGGTTGACGTCCTGGGCATGAAGCTTGCGGCCCTCGATGATGAGATGCGGACGAGGTTCGAGATAGCGCCCGATGTTCAGGGCGTGGTGGTCACGGAAGTTGCGCCCAATTCGGCGGCAGCGGAAAAACGCATCGCGCCCGGCGAGGTGATCGTCGATATCGGCCAGGAAACGGTCGGTTCGCCCGATGATGTCGAGAAGCGTGTCGACGGGCTGCGCAAGGAAGGCCGCAAGAATGCACTTCTGATGCTCGCCTCGAAAACCGGCGAATTGCGGTTTGTGACTGTAAGGGTGGAGTGAGGATACACCGTCCGCCAGGATGGATCGCGTCGGGATTGACCGGAATGGTCTCGCCTCTTTGCCGTGGGCCCTCGGGTCAAGCCCGAGGACCCACGGCTGAGGAGCATATACCTCTCCGCTGCTGCAGCGGATTCCAGAGAGAAACCCTCGCGATTCGAATCGCTTACCCGCAAGTGCTCAGGTTTTGATTCCGAGCCGATCCTGCCGTGCGATGCTGTAGACGACGTGCGGTTTGAGATGCGGTGTCGCGTCGCTCACCTTCGGATGGTCGAAGTCGCGGGCCGGATCGCGTTTCATGCCGAGGCGCTGCATGACGGCGGTCGAGCGGTGGTTGTTGAAGACGGCGAAGGAGACGATCTCGTCCAGCCCGCGCTCGTCGAAGCCGTGCGCAAGCAGCTGGCGTCCGGCTTCCGTCACATAGCCCTTGCCCCAGTGGCGTTTCGCCAGCCGCCAGCCGATTTCGACGGTTCCCTTGGGAAAATGCGGTTCGAGATCGGTGAGAGCGAGGCCGGCGAAGCCGAGGCAGGCGCGCGTGGCGCGCTCCTCCAGCGCATAGAAGCCATAGCCCGTCGCGTCGATGTCCATCTTGAGCCTGTCGAGCAATTCGTCCGATTGCTCACGGTCACGGAGGAAACCGAAATACTCCATGACCTCAGGGTCGGAGTTGATCTCATGAAAAAGCGCGCGATCATGCTCCTGCCAGTTGCGGATGATCAGCCGTTCGGTCTCTGTAATGATCATGTCACGAAATCCGTTTTGCGATAGCCCTGGATGTAGAGAAGTGCGGAGAGGTCGCCATGGTCGATGCGGATTTTCACCTGCTCGGCGACCACCGGTTTGGCGTGGAGCGCGACGCCGGTTCCGGCGAGCTGCAGCATGCCGAGATCATTGGCGCCGTCGCCGACGGCAATCGCGTCCTCGGTGGTGATCCCGAGCCGTCCGCAGATATCGATCAGCCGTTCGACCTTCGCCTCGCGTCCGAGGATCGGTTCGGCCACTTCGCCGGTCAGCAACTTGCCATCATCGAGGAGCAGATTGGCGCGGTCCTCGTTGAAGCCGATCATCTGGGCGATGCGCCGGGTGAAAACGGTGAAGCCGCCCGATACCAGCGCGGTGTAGGCGCCATGCTTCTTCATCGTGCGCACCAGCTCGACACCGCCCGGCGTCAGCGTGATGCGGCTGGCGATCACCTTGTCGATGACGGAAAGCGGCAGATCCTTCAGGAGTGCCACGCGCTCGCGCAGTGCCGGTTCGAAGGCGATCTCGCCATTCATGGCGCGCGCGGTAATTGCCGCCACGGCATCGCGCAGGCCTGCTTCCTCAGCCAGTTCGTCGATGCATTCCTGGCCGATCATGGTGGAATCCATGTCGGCGATCAGCATCTTCTTGCGTCTTCCGTCCTGTTCCTGCACGACGATATCGACCGGCTCGCCATCGACCGCGTCGCGCAGACGTGCTGCTGCCTCGGCGGCATCGGTGCCGTCCTTCAGGGCCAGATCGCAGGCGATGCCGTCGGCCAGCCAATAAAGTCCGGTTGCATTCACCGCGGCGCAAGCTTTAATCCCCAGCGACGAGGACAGTATCGGGCGAGCCGGATTGGCGATGAGCGTGGCGACCAGTGACATGAAGCAATTCCCGGCATGGTGGGTGATGTGACGATCAAGAATGCGATCCTGATAGCCGGACCGACGGCAAGCGGCAAGTCGGCGCTGGCGCTGCGTCTCGCCAAGGAGCGGGACGGGTTCATCGTCAATACCGATTCCATGCAGGTCTATGGCGTTCTCGACCTCCTGACGGCGCGGCCGCAAGCCGACGATCTGCTAGCTGCTCCGCATTATCTTTACGGACACGTGCCGCCGTCGCAACTCTATTCGACCGGACGGTGGCTCGGGGATGTGGAAGCGCTGCTGAACCGGCCCGAGCTGCGGGGGCGCGTGCCGGTTTTCGTCGGCGGCACGGGGCTTTATTTCCGCGCGCTCACCGGCGGGCTGTCCGATATGCCCGATGTGCCAGATGAAGTGCGCGAGCGCTGGCGGGGAAGACTAGCGGCGGAGGGGGCGCCGGCGCTGCATCGCGTGCTTTCCGGCATGGATGCCGTTGCAGCCACGATTCTTCGGCCAACGGATGGGCAGAGGATCGTCCGGGCGCTGGAGGTGATGGAAGCGTCAGGGCGGTCGATCTACGATTGGCAGAAGGAGAAGGGCAGGGCACTGGTCGATGCCGAAGCCGTACGCCGCGTGGTGATCCTGCCGGACAGGGCGTTGCTTGCCCAGCGCATTTCGCGGCGCTTCGACATGATGATGCACAGCGGTGCCGTCGATGAGGTCAAGGCATTGCTTGCGCTGGGGCTTTCCGAGGCGCTGCCGGCGATGAAGGCCATTGGCGTGCGCGAGATCGGCGCTGCTTTGGCCGGGGAAATTACGTTCGAGGAAGCGGCGGAACGGGCGAAGATCGCGACGCGGCAATATGCCAAGCGGCAGATGACCTGGTTCCGCAATCAGCTCGATTCCGGCTGGCAGATTTTACGCGATGTAAACCAGACGGAATCTTTTTCCTGACGGCGGGATCAAAGCAGCTTATTCGGATGACGCGATTAACGGGAGCGAAACGCCTATAGGTTGAATATGGCGTCGCAGGGGGCAGCGCGTACAGATGCGTTTTCATAAATCAGAGACATCATTCTTTATCCTGATCGTCTTTCTGGGCGGCGTGGGCATCATGCTCTATCGCGTCAAGACGGCTGTGGATATTCTGTCTCCGATATCGGCGAGCGAGAATGCAGCCACGCTGGTCGACTATATCGCCGCCGCCAACAGCCTTGCCGCTCTGTTTCTGGTTGCTGCGTTGTTTTGCGGAATTTTTCTGATCTATCCGCTGATCCGCTTTCAGGCGCAGGATCACGGAAAACTCCAGGAGATGGCGCAAATTCTCTCGGCCCGATCCGAATCACTGGCGCATGCGGCGCTGACCGATGGGCTGACCGGAATGCAGAACAGGCGCTATTTCGACGAAGCGCTGAAGGAATACCTGGCGCAGTTCGGCCGCATCAACAAGCCGGTGGGGCTGATGATCCTCGATCTCGATCATTTCAAATCAGTCAACGACACACATGGGCATGTCGTCGGAGATGCGGTTTTGCGCGAGGTCGCCCGCTGCCTGAAGGATTATACGCGCTATCATGATGTCGTCGCGCGCCTCGGCGGGGAGGAATTCGCTGTCGTCGCCCCCAATATGGACAAGGAATTGCTGGCCAAGCTCGCCGACCGGATCCGCAAGGCCATTTCGGAAATCAATATCACGATAGACGATGCGCATCTGAAAGTGACGACGAGCATCGGCGTTGCCGTATGGGACAAGCGCGAGGGCTGGCAGGATTTTTATCGCCGGGCGGACAAGCTGCTCTACAAGGCCAAGAATATGGGCCGCGACCGCGTTTGTGTGTGATCGGGTGGGCTTTCGTTGACTTCTGACGGGCAGGACTGCTGTATCAAGTCATGACGAACGAAAAATCGCTTGTCCTGATCGGTGGAACCTCCCATATGGGAAAATCGACTCTTGCGGAAAATCTGGCTCGTAAGCTTGGTTGGAAGCATGAATCCACTGACAGTTTGGCGCGCCATCCTGGCCGACCGTGGCGAAGCCCGCCCGAGAGCCTCCCCCCGCATGTCATGGAGCACTATGACAGGCTTGATGCAGATCAGCTTATGTCGTCGGTTCTCTCGCATTATAAGGCCATGTGGAAGCCTCTCATAGAACCGCTGATCATCCGGCAGTCTTCCGATGAAACGGCGTCAAGTCTTGTTCTGGAGGGATCGGCGCTGCTGCCGGATCATGCCGTTCAGGTTCTGACGGACAGAGTCTTTGCTGCCTGGCTCACCGCGTCGGAAGATTTGATCAGAAATCGTATTTATGCGGAAAGCCGCTACTCAGAAATGGTGCCATTCGGCCGGAAGTTGGTCGATCGCTTTCTCGATCGGACACTGGCATTCAATCACTTCATCCGCAGCGAAGTCGTTCGGTTGTCCCTTCCGAACATTGATGTCGGAGAAGATGTTTCCGAAGAAGAACTGGCCCTGCGCTGCCTGGAAATGATGGGACCGAACACCTAGCTCCTATCATTGCGGAAAGACCGGACGAGGTCGTTGGCGCGGGGGTGTTGCTGTTTTTCTATCATCCTGAGATGCTCTTCCCGCGTTTCGGCGTGGCGCATGCGCCAGTCGGATTCAGGCGCCGCCGCCGTACGTTGGCCGGGATCGAGCGGCAGGATCGGTGGAAGCGACGGGCGCTGCTCGTCGGGGCCCTCCGCCTCCGCGTCATAATCGGAGGTCTCGGAGGCAGAGCTGTCGAAATGGCGCAGCCGCTCGACGACGCTTTCGAGCGATATCCGCCTGTCGCCCGTGCGCATGGATTGCTGCTGTTCCTGGATATGCGCGCCAGGCAGCTTGTTGGCGGGAATGGTCTCGAAGGTCATGCGCATCGGCGTCGACAGCGCTTCACCGAATGCGACGGCCTCGCGATTGGCGATGGACGACAGGAAATTCGTCATGCTCTTCGCGGCCCCTGTTATGGCGCCCTTGATGATCTGCTGGTCGCGTTCGTTGCCGAGCCGCATGGCGAAGATCGTGTTGCACTGGGACAGGATCGTCGGGTCGAGCTCGCCGGGGCGCTGGGTGATGACGCCGAGATAGACGCCGTATTTGCGGCCCTCCTTGGCGATGCGGGAGATGGCCTGGCGTGTCGGCCAGAACCCGGCGTCCGGATCGGCGGGGATGTAGCGGTGGGCTTCCTCGCAGACGACGAGCGTCTGGATCTTGCCGTCGCTCGACGCTGCGATATCGAAGGCCAGGCGGCACAGTACCGAAGCGACCGCATTGACGACCTCCGACGGCAGGCCGGAGAGCTGAAAGACGCAGATCGGGCGGCCGTCCTGTGGAATGCGGAAGATGCGTCCGATCATCTGACGCATCGTATCGGCGATGGTCGAGGCGGCGAACATGAAGCGGAAGCGGGGATCGTTGACAATCGATTCCAGCCGCGTCTTCAGCGCCTTGAGATGCGGCCGCTCCGCCTTTCCATCGAGTTGCCCCGTGCGCTGGTCGATCAGCGCCAGGAGATCGGATATGCGGTAGGGGATGGGCGTATCCGCCGTTACCGGCCGGGTATCACGTTCGCGCCGTCGCAGAAGCGTCGATGCCTGGCTGTCCGACATGCGGAAACGCTCGCGGGCGATCTGGATCATGTCCCGCAGCGCATCCATCTCGCCCGCATTGGGCTCGCGGCCGCGGAACAGCACGTCGGCGAATTCCTCCAGCCGGAACATCCAGAAGGGCAGGTCGAGATTGGCGGGATCGACGACGATCGCGTGATCGGGGAAGGCGGTGGCGAATTCATTGTGCGGGTCGAGGATCAACACGCGAACGTCTGGGCGCTCGGTCACCACCTTGCGCAACAGAAGCGTTACCGCGCTCGATTTGCCGACGCCCGTCGTGCCGACGACGGCAAAATGGCGCGAAAGCAGATCATCGATGGAGACGAGCGCGGGAATATTTTTGTCCTGCGTCAGCGTTCCGATCGCAACGGTCTTACGTTCGCTCGCGGCATAGATGGCGGCGAGATCGGAGGCGCGGATGCGGTGCGCGATGGCGCCCATATGCGGATATTGCGAAACGCCCGAGGTGAAGGACGCGTTTTCTTCGGGGCCGCTGCGCACCTCGCCGATCAGCTCGATATGGATGTGGATGATATTGTCTGCATCCTTTTGCCATGCGGCATCGGGCATATCCACCTTGTGGATCAGCCCGACCAGCCGGTTTTCCCCGACCCGCACGGAGATGAGCTGTCCGACGGCCCAGTAATCTTCCGATGCGGTGACCGAGGGGCCGGCGATGGCCGCGATGGTGGCGCGGTCGCCGTCGCATTCGATGATATAGCCCTCGGTGCGGTTGCGCGCGACAACGCGCTCCTGTTCGTGCTGCATCCCACTTGCCCCCGTTAGTCCCTTCACCCTCGCCCTTCGAGGCTCGCTCCGCTCGCACCTCAGGATGAGGGTGAAGGGCGGCGTCGCTCCAACAGCCCTCATCCTGAGGTGCGTAGTGGAGCAAAGCGGAACGGAGCCTCGAAGGGCGAGGGCGCTTGGCGCCGATTCCATAAGACAGACGCTAGCGGCTGCGTATTGAGATAAGGTTAGTAATGCCGGTCGTCATTCCCGGCCCTTTCATTTTAGCCGTTGACGCGCGATGGTTCCGCGATTAATCTTTCCAACCATGAAGACAATTCTTATCGTAGTACGAGCGCGCGTGGGCAGGATGGTGTAACCATCCGGCATTGGCCTCCCATGCGCGACACACAAGGCTCCTTCGGGGGCCTTTTTTATTATCCTCAATCCAGCTAAACGAAACGCAAATCCGATAGAGACGGAACGATAGACGGGAAAACGACGATGACGGCAGGAAAACGCGAAACAGAGACGCGCCGGGGAGGCCGTGACATGGCGGGAAACCGCGAGATGACGGGTGCCGAGATGGTTGTGCAGGCGCTCATCGACCAGGGCGTCGAGCATATTTTCGGCTATCCGGGCGGTGCGGTTCTGCCGATCTATGACGAACTTTTCCAGCAGGATCAGATCGAGCACATCCTGGTGCGTCACGAGCAGGGCGCAGGCCACGCGGCGGAAGGCTATGCGCGCTCGACCGGCAAGGTCGGCGTCATGCTGGTGACGTCAGGTCCCGGCGCGACCAATGCCGTCACGCCACTGCAGGATGCGCTGATGGATTCCATCCCGCTCGTCTGCATTTCCGGTCAGGTCCCGACCTCGCTCATCGGTTCCGATGCGTTTCAGGAATGCGATACCGTCGGTATCACCCGTCCCTGCACCAAACACAATTGGCTGGTGAAGGACGTCAATGATCTCGCCCGCGTCCTGCACGAGGCCTTCCATGTCGCCAGCACGGGCCGTCCCGGGCCTGTCGTCGTCGATGTTCCGAAGGATGTCCAGTTCGCCACCGGGATATACACGCCGCCGCAGACCGCGCCGCGCACCAGCTATCGTCCGACCATGGATGGCGACCAGAATGCTATTGCGCAGGCGATCGAGCTTCTGACCTCGGCCAGGAAGCCGGTCATCTATTCCGGCGGGGGCGTCATCAATTCCGGCCCGCAGGCAAGTCACTTGCTGCGCGAACTGGTGGAACTGACCAATTTTCCGATCACGTCGACGCTGATGGGGCTCGGCGCCTATCCGGCATCGGGAAAGAACTGGCTCGGCATGCTCGGCATGCACGGCACCTACGAGGCCAACATGACGATGCATGATTGCGACGTCATGCTGTGCATCGGCGCGCGCTTCGACGACCGTATCACCGGCCGGCTCGATGCGTTTTCGCCGAACTCGAAGAAGATCCATATCGATATCGATCCGTCCTCGATCAACAAGGTCGTCCGTGTCGATGTGCCTGTTATCGGCGATGTCGGCCGTGTTCTGGAGGATATGGTGCGCCAGTGGCGGGCATCGGAGACGAAGCCCGAGAAGAGGGCGATTGCCGGTTGGTGGGCGCAGATCGACAAATGGCGGACGCGCAATTCGCTGGCCTATGCGTCCAACAAGGACGTCATCATGCCGCAATATGCGATCCAGCGGCTTTATGAGATGACCAAGGGGCACGACACCTACATCACCACGGAAGTTGGCCAGCACCAGATGTGGGCGGCGCAGTTCTTCGGCTTCGAAGCGCCCAATCGCTGGATGACTTCGGGCGGCCTCGGCACGATGGGCTATGGCCTGCCTGCCGCGCTTGGCGTGCAGATCGCGCATCCGGATGCGCTGGTCATCGATATCGCCGGCGATGCTTCGGTGCAGATGACCATGCAGGAGATGAGTACGGCGGTTCAATTCGAAGCGCCGATCAAGATCTTCATCCTGAACAATCAATATATGGGCATGGTGCGCCAGTGGCAGCAGCTCTTGCACGGCAACCGCCTGTCGCATTCCTACACGGAGGCGATGCCGGATTTCGTCAAGCTGGCGGAAGCCTATGGCGGCCATGGCATACGCTGCGAGAAGCCGGGCGATCTCGACGATGCGATCCAGGAGATGATCGACGTCAAGAAGCCGGTGATCTTCGATTGTCGCGTGGCGAATCTCGCCAACTGCTTCCCGATGATCCCTTCCGGCAAGGCGCATAACGAGATGCTGCTGCCCGACGAGGCGACCGACGAAGCCGTCGCCAACGCCATCGACGCCAAGGGGCGGGAATTGGTGTGATGATAGAAGATTGCCGTTCAAGTTGCCCCTCACCCTTACCCTCTCCCCGCATGCGGGGAGAGGGGGGCATAGACCTTGCCGTTTCTCCTTTCTCCCCGCGCACAGGAAGAAGAATGAGGCAGAACGTTGATGTCTCCCTCTCCCCGTTTACGGGGAGAGGGTAAGGGTGAGGGGCCAACTCCAAGGGTGAGGGGCGATCGATGCGCGGTCCTAAAAAGGTTATCGAGCGGGCGCGGTCGCTGCGAAAACAAGACAATGACGCCGAACACAAATTATGGTCCGAGCTCAGGGGTAGACGGCTGAACGGCTATAAATTTATTCGGCAATTTCCTATCGGTCCCTACTATGGGGATTTTGTTTGCCGGGAACGCAAGCTGGTTGTGGAAGTGGATGGCAGCCAGCATGCTGAAAGTGAATATGACCGCAGACGCGACGCCTTCATGAAGCATGAAGGCTACGCTGTCATCCGGTTTTGGAATGTGGATGTGCTTGGCAAAAGCAATGCCGTCCTGGAGACCATCGTGGCTGCACTCGACGGGCGATTGCACGAAGAGACAGTGGCAAGTGACTTGATTTTTACAGGATATTCCCGAGGAAAACCATGAACGCACAAAACCTAGCTTCCGGCTCGGCCTATTTCATCGCCAGCGAGACGCAAAAGCCGGTGACGCACACGCTGGCGGTGCTGGTCGATAATGAGCCGGGCGTTCTTGCCCGGGTCATCGGCCTTTTCTCCGGGCGCGGCTACAATATCGAAAGCCTCACCGTTTCGGAAACGGAGCACGAGCAGCATCTGTCGCGCATCACCATCGTGACGCGCGGTACGCCGCATGTGCTCGACCAGATCCGCCATCAACTCGAGCGCATCGTGCCGGTGCACCGGGTGATCGATCTTTCCATGCGCGCGGCGGAACTCGGCCATGAGCGGCCGATCGAGCGCGAACTGGCGCTGATCAAGGTCGTGGGAACCGGCGAGGACCGCGTTGAGGTCCTGCGTCTGGCCGATGCCTTCCGCGCCAAGGTCACCGATGCGACTACGGAGCATTTCATTTTTGAAATCACCGGGAAAAGCGCCAAGATCGACCAGTTCATCGCCATCATGAAGCCGCTCGGCCTCGTGGAAATCTGCCGCACGGGTGTAGCTGCGATGAACCGGGGGCCGGAGGGGATGTAGGGAGAGTGGCCCCTCACCCTTACCCTCTCCCCGTGAAGAACGGGGAGAGGGGGACACTGGCGTTTTGCCTTTCTTTCTGCCAGGTGCAGGGGAGAAAAAAGAGGCGATAATGCTGACGCCTCCCTCTCCCTGTTTTTACGGGGAGAGGGTAAGGGTGAGGGGCGTAATGTATAGTACCGACAAAAGGGATACTCCATGCAAAACCTCCCGACTTATGAAGACGTTCTGGCGGCGGCGCGCCGTATCGAGGGGCATGCGCATCGCACGCCGGTTTTGCGGTCGCGCACCATTGAGCGGGAACTCGGTGCGGAGATTTTCTTCAAGGCTGAGAATTTCCAGCGCATCGGGGCGTTCAAGTTCCGCGGGGCCTTCAATGCGCTCTCGCGCTTCGACGAGAGCCAAAGGAAGGCCGGCGTCCTTGCATTCTCCTCGGGCAATCATGCGCAGGCGATCGCCTTGTCGGCAAGCCTGCTCGGCATGTCGTCGACCATCATCATGCCCGAGGATGCGCCTGCCGCGAAGATGGCGGCGACGCGGGGCTATGGCGCGACCGTCGTGACCTTTGACCGCTACAGCGAAGATCGCGACGCGATTGCCCGGCGGCTGGCGGAAGAGCAGGGGCTGACGCTGATCCCGCCCTATGATCATCCTGACATCATCGCCGGCCAGGGCACGGCGGCGAAGGAGTTGTTGGAAGAGGTCGGTGAACTCGACGCGCTGTTCGTCTGTCTCGGCGGTGGCGGGCTTCTGTCCGGCAGCGCATTGGCCGCGAAGGCGCTGGTGCCCGGGTGCAAGATCTATGGCGTCGAGCCGGAGGCTGGTGATGACGGGCAGCAATCCTTCAGATCGGGCAAAATCGTCCGTATCGCGACGCCGAAGACCATTGCCGACGGCGCGCAGACCCAGTCGCTCGGGAACTATACGTTCGCCATCATCCGGCGGGATGTCGACGATATCCTGACGGTTGCGGACAGCGAACTGGTCGAAAGCATGCGGTTCTTCGCGTCGCGCATGAAGATGATCGTCGAGCCGACCGGCTGTCTCGGGCTTGCCGGCGCGAGGAAACTCGGGCCGCAGCTTAGGGGGCTGCGGGTCGGCGTGATCGTCAGCGGCGGAAATGTCGATCTCGGGCAGTTTTGCCAGTTGCTCCGTTCGGCTTGATGAGTCCTTCACCCTCGTGGTTCGAGGCTCGCTTCGCTCACACCTCACCATGAGGGTGAAGGGCGGCAGCTCCAGTAGCCCTCATCCTGAGGTGCGAAGCGAAGCAGAGCCTCGAAGGACGAGGGCGCTTGGCGGTGATCCCTAAACAAGCATACTTCCTTAACGATTGTATCTTGCTCTTCGGTGAAGAATCCTGCCATTGAACCCCATGCAGTTTTCTCCCCAACAGGACGCGGCGCTCAAGGCCGTCTCAGAGTGGTTGAGTGAAGGCCGCCGGCCGATTTTCCGGCTGTTCGGCTATGCCGGAACCGGAAAGACGACGCTTGCGCGCTATTTCGCCGAGCATGTCGATGGCGACGTGCAGTTCGCGGCCTTCACCGGAAAAGCGGCGCAGGTGTTGCGCTCCAAAGGCGCGACCAATGCGCGTACGCTCCATTCGCTGATCTATCGCCCGAAGGGTGAAGAGGCGGTAGAGGACGAGACCACGGGCAAGACCAGCATCTCGCCGACCTTTTCGCTCAACCGGCAGAGCCCGGTGGCCAAGGCCAAGCTCATCGTCGTCGACGAATGTTCGATGGTGGACGAGCAGCTTGGCCGCGATTTGATGACCTTCGGTACGCCGATCCTCGTGCTGGGCGATCCCGGTCAGTTGCCGCCGATCTCGGGCGGCGGGTTCTTCACGGAGCACGAGCCGGATTTCCTGCTCACGGAAATCCATCGCCAGGCGCGTGACAATCCGATCATCCGGCTGGCGCTCGACGTGCGCGAGGGCCGCGAGTTCGGGCATGGCGACTATGGTACGGCCAAGGTCATCAACAAGGGTGACGTGACGCAGGAGCTGGTGCTTGCCGCCGATCAGGTGCTGGTCGGCACCAACCGGACCAGGCGGCGCTACAATCAACGCCTGCGCGAGCTGAAAGGCTTCACCGCCGATTATCCGCAGGCGGGCGACAAGCTTGTCTGCCTCAGGAACGATCCGGCCAAGGGCCTGCTCAACGGTTCCTTGTGGAAGGTGATGACCGCATCCAGGGAAACGGTGAAGCCGGGGATCAATCTTCTGGTTTCGCCGGAAGACGAGGAGCCGGGCAGGGGCGTGGCCAAGATCAAGCTGCTCAAGGCGCAGTTCGAGGAGCCGGACACGGAAATCCCGTGGCAGACCAAGAAGCGTTTCGACGATTTCGACTATGGTTATGCGCTAACCGTCCACAAGGCGCAGGGCTCGCAATGGAACGAAATCGTGCTGTTCGACGAAAGCTTCGCCTTTCGCGATACGCGCGAGCGCTGGCTTTATACGGCAATCACCCGAGCGGCGGAACGGCTGACGATCGTCAGATAGGGGAATAAGGGAGTAGGGGAGTAGGGGAATATGTTTTTATTGCCCGTTTGCGTCCGCTTTCCTACACGCGGATAGGACATAAAACATATTCCCCTACTGCCTTATTCCCCTATTCCCCTATCTCTTCGGCGCCGATCCATTGCCAAGCTTTGATTTCATCTGATGAATCGAATGTCTTCATGTCGATGGAAAGAAATGGTTTCAGCAGGTTCGCGCAGACATGGATCCATGCCGGGCCGCCGACGATCGCATAGCGGCGGATGTGCTTGAGCGAACGCGTTTGCATGGCAAATGTGGTATCTTTGAATGCGGCGTTCCAGTCGAACCCTTCATAGCCGTTGAGCCGCACCAGAAGATCGATCTTGTCGTGCTGCTCATAGGCGGCTTCCAAGAGACCGTAGACGTTTTCGACATCAGCGTTGGAGAGATGGCCCTCTATGGTGAAGGCGAAGGCATCCGCCCGATTGGTCGGGATGCGGCGGACGACTGGAATGGTGGTCTCGGGCCTCATCATGATTCCTTATGTCGAACTGGAAAGTTATGTTACCGCATCGGCCCGAAAACCGGAATCGGTTTTCGGAAAGCGCGATGCGCAGATACAATGACTTACAGCGTCCTTTGTGCGTCCCAATGGACGCACGGCGCTGTTACAGCTTTCAGCCGGCTGATTTTCCATTATAACGCTGCAACAGCACTTTCGTTGAGGAGCCAGGCCGGGAATGACTGCAAAACTTTCCGTTAATCTTAACGCCGCCGCCATGCTGCGCAACCGCCGCGACCTGCCATGGCCGAGCGTTACCGGCATCGGACGCATCGCGCTCGATGCCGGTGCGTCCGGGTTGACGGTGCATCCGCGCCCCGACCAGCGCCACATCCGCTTTTCCGATCTCGGTGATATCAGGGCATTGATCGATGATGAATTTCCGGGGGCCGAATTCAATATCGAGGGTTTTCCGACGGAACATTTTCTGGATATAGTCGAAAAATATGAGCCGGAACAGGTAACGCTGGTGCCCGACGATCCGACGCAGGCCACCTCCGATCATGGCTGGGACTTCGACAGCAAAGCCGATTTCCTGGCACCCATCGTGGCGCGATTGAAGAAACGCACGGTGCGCGTATCACTGTTTGCCGATCCTGATACGAAAGGGCTCGCTTCGGCGAAGGCCATCGGCGCGGACCGGATCGAGCTCTACACAGGGCCCTATGGCGGGGCGCATGCTTCACCGAAAGCCGCGGCGGAAGAATTGCGCAAACTCGGCGCTGCCGCCGACGCGGCGCTTGCGCTGGGTCTCGGCGTCAATGCGGGTCACGACCTGACGGTGGAAAACATTCCACCGCTGGCCAGGCGTATCCCGGCGCTTGCCGAAGTTTCCATCGGTCACGGACTTACGGCCGATGCGCTGGAGCATGGAATGGCGATGACCGTCAGGCGCTTCCTGGCAGCGCTGGCGACCACTGCATAATTCCTTAACCCTGCGGCATTTCAAAATATTAGGAAATTTCATGAAATCGTGCAGGCATAGCGCTCTCGTTGCTCAGGGGGCATGGGTATTCGCTCAGCGCATAACTTCACTGGCAAGCATTTGCGGTGCGGTGTGGCTATCCGGTCCGCCCACGTCCTCAGGAACGGCGCCCGGAGAGTTGCGTTACGGGATGCGAGCGAGATACTGAGGCAGTGAGGTATCAGCAATGAACAATGTGCGGAACGGCGTTACGCCTGAGGCCGGAGCTGCCGGTCCCGAAAACGGGATGGCCGAGCATACGGGACCTGAAGGCGACAGCTTCCGCGTTCTGCTCATGGGGGCATTGGGTGTCGTCTATGGCGATATCGGCACCAGCCCGATCTATGCCTTTCGCGAAGGCCTGCATGCGGCCGCAAGCGACGGAACGCTGTCCCGCGCGGATATTCTGGGCGTCATCTCGCTGATCTTCTGGGCGCTGACGCTGATCGTCACCATCAAATACATCCTCTTCGTGCTGCGCGCCGACAATAATGGCGAAGGCGGCATCCTCTCGCTGATGGCGCTTGTCCGGTCGAGCTTCCGTAAGCGGCCAAATGTCGTCCTGGGCATCGGCATATGCGGTGCAGCGCTATTTTTCGGCGATGCCGTCATTACGCCGGCCATTTCCGTCCTCTCCGCCGTTGAAGGCTTGGAAGTCATCACGCCGGAATTGACGCCTTTCGTCGTGCCGGTGACCATCGCCATCCTGGTGACGCTCTTTTCGGTGCAGCGCTTCGGTACGGCCAAGGTCTCCGCGGTGTTCGGGCCGATCACCGCGCTCTGGTTCCTCTCGCTGGGGCTTACCGGCCTCTGGCATATTTTCGACGATCCCACGGTTTTCCTCGCCATCAATCCCTATTATGCGGTCGATTACCTGCTGGAAAATCCCGCGACCTCATTTGCGACGATCGGCGCGATCTTCCTTGCGGTCACCGGCACCGAGGCGCTTTATGCCGATCTCGGCCATTTCGGGCGCAAGCCGATCGTGACTGCCTGGCTGTGGATCGTGTTTCCCAGCCTGCTTCTGAACTATTTCGGGCAGGGCGCCTTCATCCTGTCACACGGAAAGGCTGCTTCGAACCCGTTCTTCGAGATGATACCGGCCTGGGGGCTCATACCAATGGTGCTGCTGGCGACGGCTGCGACCGTCATCGCCAGCCAGGCCGTCATCACTGGCGCCTATTCCCTTGCGCGCCAGGCTGTGCAGCTCAATATGCTGCCGCGGCTCGAAATCCAGCACACATCCGATAAGCTGCTTGGCCAGATCTATATTCCGCGCGTCAATTTCCTGCTCGGCATCGCCGTCATCCTGCTGGTTATCGGTTTCGGAAGTTCCTCCCGTCTCGCCTCGGCCTACGGCATCGCCGTCACCGGCAATATGATCGTGACGAGTTCGTTGCTGTTCGTTGTCATGACCCGCATCTGGAAATGGCGGCTGGCGGCAGCAGGCCTGGTGACCGCAGGTTTCCTCCTGGTCGATCTGGTGTTCTTCAGCGCCAATATCGCCAAGGTCCACGAGGGCGGCTGGGTTTCCATCTTGATGGCCGCTATCGTCATGGTGGTGATGGTGACATGGGTGCGCGGCACCCGGCACCTCTTCCACAAGACCCGCAAGAGCGAGGTGGACCTCGACCTGATTGTCGATCAAATATCAAAGAAGCCGCCGATCATCGTACCGGGAACCGCCGTTTTCCTGACAAGCGATTCGAAAAGCGCGCCAACGGCGCTGATGCACAGTCTCAAGCACTACAAGGTGCTGCATGAGAACAATGTCATCCTGACTGTGGTGACCGCGCCGACGCCGCGCGTCGCCACCGCCGACCGGGCCCGCGTGTCGCAGTACAATGAGCGCTTCATGCAGGTGACGCTGACCTTCGGCTATATGGAACAGCCCAATATTCCGCGCGCGCTGGCGATCTGCCGCAAGCTTGGCTGGCAATTCGATATCATGAAGACCTCCTTCTTCCTGTCGCGGCGCACACTGAAAGCCTCGCCCAATTCGGGAATGCCGCTCTGGCAGGACAGGCTTTTCATTCTCCTGGCACGCACGGCATCCGATGCAACCGAATATTTCCAGATACCCACCGGACGCGTCGTGGAGGTCGGGACCCAGGTCAATATGTGAACGGGAGAGGGGGCTGGGTGTCGTTGCCGTGGAAGGCATGGCAGCTGGTGATTTCTGGATCCTGAAGTGGGTGACAGGACTGTTTTTGCCCCTCAGCCATGGGGCCTCGGGCTTGACCCGAGAACCCATGGCTCGATGTTTGAACTGCCGCGGCGCATCAATGTGACTGTAGCACTTCACCTCTCATGAAATTGATCCCGGAAGGACTTGCATTCTGGCTTCGCTTTCGACA
Organism: Phyllobacterium phragmitis; assembly: GCF_002980495.1. Taxonomy (GTDB): domain Bacteria; phylum Pseudomonadota; class Alphaproteobacteria; order Rhizobiales; family Rhizobiaceae; genus Paramesorhizobium; species Paramesorhizobium phragmitis. The sequence continues at coordinate 100,895 of NZ_PVBR01000002.1, read as the reverse complement.
TGGTGCCGAACCGTAACGTACGGTACGGCAGCGCGGGAGCGAAGGTGCAGGGCAGGGTGGACGTGAGCGGCGACAGTCTGACGGCGCGTCAGAAGGACGTGCTGGATGCAGCGCTCGGCCTGCTCGTCGAGGGCGGCGATGCGCTGACCATGACGGGCGTCGCGCGGCGCGCCAGCTGTTCCAAGGAAACGCTCTACAAATGGTTCGGCGACCGCGACGGGCTTTTGACCGCGACGGTGCAGTGGCAGGCTTCGAAGGTGCGGGTCGTGCCGGTGACACGCGAAGGGCTCGATGCGAAATCGCTCTTCACCAGCCTTGAAGGCTTCGCCCGCGATTGGCTGCGTGTTCTCTCCGGGGAGATTTCCGTGGCGCTCAACCGTCTGGCGGTCAGCCATGCCGGAACCGGGAAATCCGACCTTGGCGCCATCGTGCTGGCCAACGGCCCGTTCGCCATGGCGCGGCGGCTGAAGCCGGTTCTCGACATCGGCCGCGAGGCGGGCCTCCTTACCTTTGAGGATACGGAAGATGCATTTCGCACGTTCTTCGGGCTTGTCGTCCGGGACATGCAAATCCGGCTGCTGCTCGGCGACCGGCTGGAATTGACTGATGCGGCGATCGTCCGGGATTCTAGGCGCGCGACGCAGCAGTTTTTCGCTCTTTACGGAGCAAAGTTGGATGGAAACATAAGGAAGGGAATACCTCATGCGCGTATATTATGATCGCGATGCTGATCTCAATCTGATCAAGTCGAAGAAAGTCGCCATCATCGGCTATGGCAGCCAGGGCCGCGCCCATGCGCTGAACCTGAAGGATTCCGGCGCCAAGGATGTGCGCATCGCGCTTCGCGCCGGTTCCGCCACCGCCAAAAAGGCGGAAGCCGACGGCTTTCAGGTCGTCAGCGTCGCCGAAGCCGCCAAATGGGCTGATCTGATGATGATGGCGACGCCTGACGAACTTCAGGCCGACATCTACAAGGAGCATATCGCCGACAATATCCGCGACGGCGCGGCGATCGCATTCGCTCACGGCCTCAACGTGCATTTCGGCCTGATCGAGCCGAAGAAGACCGTCGACGTGGTGATGATCGCGCCGAAGGGGCCCGGCCACACGGTTCGCAGCGAATACCAGAAGGGTGGCGGCGTGCCCTGCCTGATCGCCGTCCACCAGGATGCCTCCGGCAATGCACATGATTTGGCGCTGTCCTATGCCTGCGGCGTCGGCGGCGGCCGTTCGGGCGTCATCGAGACGAATTTCCGCGAGGAATGTGAAACCGATCTGTTCGGCGAGCAGGTCGTGCTGTGCGGCGGTCTGGTCGAGCTCATCCGCGCCGGCTTCGAGACGCTGGTCGAGGCGGGTTACGCGCCCGAGATGGCCTATTTCGAGTGCCTGCACGAGGTGAAGCTGATCGTCGACCTGATCTATGAAGGCGGCATCGCCAACATGAACTACTCGATCTCCAACACCGCCGAATGGGGCGAATATGTCTCCGGCCCGCGCATCATCACGGCAGAGACCAAGGCCGAGATGAAGCGGGTTTTGAAGGATATCCAGACCGGCAAGTTCACCTCGGACTGGATGCAGGAATACCGGGCGGGCGCATCGCGCTTCAAGGGTATCCGCCGCATGAACGACGCGCACCAGATCGAAGAGGTCGGTGAAAAGCTGCGCGGGATGATGCCGTGGATCAAGTCGAACGCGCTGGTCGACAAGGCCAAGAACTAAGCGAATACCTGACGCAACTGCGACAGGCGGGAAATACGGGCCGGGGAGACATCCCCGGCTTTTTCGGGTATTGCCATTTAGGTCAGTATTGCTGACATTTGATCGGATTCAACGTTCAAGGACCGCGACATGTTTGCCTGGGAGAATATCTTCGCCACCCGTTCGTCACGGATGCGCGCTTCGGAAATCCGACAGCTCCTGAAGCTTCTCGAACGTCCCGACATCATCTCGTTTGCGGGCGGCATTCCCGATCCTGCGCTGTTTCCCGACGCGGCATTCCGGGAAGCCTATGGAGAGATTCTCGGCGGTCCGGAAACGGCTGCCGCGTTGCAATATTCGGTCAGCGAAGGCTATGGGCCCTTACGCGAATGGATTGGCGGCCAAATGAATGCGCTCGGAATCGACTGTTCACTCGACAATATCTTCATCACATCCGGTTCGCAGCAGGCGCTCGATTATCTCGGCAAGCTGTTCCTGTCGCCAAACGATACGGCGCTCGTGGCCTGGCCGACCTATCTTGGGGCGCTTCAGGCCTTCAATGCTTATGAACCGGCCTATGATCGTCTTTCGCCTGATGGCAACCGGACGCCTTTATCTTACCGCGAGGCGGCGGCAAATGCCGGAGGGCGGGTGAAATTCGCCTATGCGTCTGCCGACTTCGCCAATCCGACGGGCGAGACGCTCGATCGTGTTGCGCGACAATGTCTGCTCGGTCTGGCAGACGAGCTCGATATCGGCCTCATCGAGGACGCGGCCTATCAGTCGCTGCGTTATGATGGAGAGGCGATCCCGCCGCTCCTGGCGCTCGATATCGCCCGGACGGGCGGCATCGAGCAGACCCGGACGATCTATTGCGGCAGCTTCTCCAAGACGCTGGCGCCGGGATTGCGGGTTGGCTGGGTCTGCGCGGCGAAGCCGGTTGTCCAGAAGCTCGTGCTGATGAAGCAGGCGGCGGATCTCCATTCCCCGACCATCAACCAGATCGCCATATGCCGCGTGGCGGAGCGCGGCTTCGAGGGGCAGGTCGAGAAGCTCAGGAACACCTATCGGCGGCGTCGTGACGGTATGCTGGCGGCTCTCGAAAGACATATGCCCGAAGGAATTTCCTGGACCAGGCCGGAGGGCGGCATGTTCATCTGGGTGACATTGCCGGAAGGGTTCGATGGCGCGGAACTTCTCGCCGCTTCGGTCGAAAGCGAGAAGGTGGCCTTTGTTCCGGGAAAAGCCTTCTTCGCAGACGGTTCGGGCGCCAATACGCTGCGACTCAGTTTCTCATGCGCCAATGAGGCGATGATCGAGGAAGGGATCAGCCGTCTCGGGCGGCTCGTTCGCACGCAAATGGCTGCTGCATTTAGGGACTGAAGGGCGACGAGCAGCCGCGGCGTGTGCCGGCGAAAGGCTGATAGGTATTGTCGTTGATGCTATAGGAGCGATACCGGTTTTGGCACCACTGGATGTGATTTACGCTCGGCGTGGCTCCGCGCGCCTTGACGCCGGGCGAGCGCTGCCGTTGCTCGATCGGATCGCCGTTCTTGTAATGCAGCACGCCCTGTTCGGAATAATAGCTGCCACCCCCGCTGCCAGTGCCACCGACGATCGAGGGGCTCTCGGGCCGCAGCGGCTGAATGCCGGATTGCTGGCGAATCTCGATCGCCGAAGCGGCGGAGACGGCCGGCAACAGCCAGCTTCCCGCCAATAGCACCATCCAGAGTGTTCTCGACATCATCATCATCGCATCCTTCCCCTTTATATAGGGTTCAGGCCGGGCGCTGGCAAACCCGGGCGGTGATTAACGCGATCGCCCAGTGGTTGGCTGTAAAAGATTGCCGGCGGGTCTTGTCATTTTGGACGCGGCGGGCAAAACTCCGCCGCGCATGTCCTTAACGATCGCCACCTTCAACGTCGAAAATCTGATGCACCGGTTCGATTTTTCGGGCTTCCGGAACGAACTACATCAGGACCGCAGTCTTCAGCTCTTCGAGATTCATGACGAGGCGCAGTACAAGCTGCTCGAACAGGCGCGCGCCATCGGCCATGCCGATGATACCCGCCAGATGACGGCGCTGGCCATTGCCGATACCCGCGCCGATATCCTCTGCCTGCAGGAAGTGGACAATCTCGCCGCGCTCAAAGCCTTCGAATATGGCTATCTCTTCAAGATGGTCGGGCACGGCTATCGTCACAAATACATCGTGGAGGGCAATGACAGCCGCGGCATCGACGTGGCGGTGATGATGCGCGAGGAAACCCGCGATGGCCAGCCGATCGAGTTCGTCTCGATGAAGAGCCACGCACATCTGACCTACGCCGATCTGGAGCTTTACGATCCGATCCTCGCAACGCTCGGCATCGAGCCGCATGAGCGCATCTTCAAGCGCGACTGCCTGGAGATAGACATTCGCGTCGGCGGCCGGCCGCTTTCGCTGTTCGTCTGCCATTTCAAATCGATGGCGGGCCAGCGCAATGGGCTCGACGGACGTATGGCAACCATGCCGGTGCGTGTCGCCGAGGCGAAGGCGGTCCGCTGGATCATCGAGAAGAAGTTCGGACGCGAGGGCGCGCCACACAAGCGCTGGCTGATCTGCGGCGACTTCAACGATTACCGCGAGCGCATCATCATCGGCGGCGATGAGGTGAACGGCTATGTCTTCGAGCCGGCGACGGAAAGCGTCAGTTCGATCGATATCCTGCTGCAGGACGGGTTCGCGGAAAACCTGGTGGAACGCCGGCCCATCATGGATCGCTGGACGCTCTATCATACCCGTGGCCCGCTGGAGCGCCATCTCTGCCAGCTCGATTACATCCTGTCCTCTCCGGCACTCAGCCGCAAGAACGCCCAGGCGGTGCCTGATATCGTGCGCCGCGGTCAGCCCTGGCGTGTAATCTTCCCGGAGGGCCAAACGGTTGAGCGCTATCCGAGGACCGGCTGGGACAGACCAAAGGCCAGCGACCATTGCCCTGTTGCAATGACGCTGGATATTCTTTGATGGATGGAATTCCCGAGAACACGGTCATTCCGATCGATCGCGTCGAGGTGCGCGTCGTGCCGGGAGCACTTGATTACGCCATTGCGAACAAGGCGGCGATCGAGCGCAACTGGCGTGATGAGCTTGCCGCCAATCCCAATCTTTTCAATGGCGAGTTCTATTTCGCGCCGCAGGCGAGCATCGGGGATGGTGTTCTGCGCGCCGATTTCGTCCGCACGCTCTACGAGACGCTGCTTTATTGGCGCCGTGATCCGCAAGAAATCCGGCCATGGCATATCTTTGGCGTCGGTGTGGTGGTTTCTGCAGACAATCATCTGATCGCCGCGCGTATGGCCGCGCGCAATGCCGGCGGCGGGCGCATCTATTTTCCGGCGGGTTCCATCGACGACAATGATATTGCCGACGGGATGGTCGATTATGACAGCAATAGCAGGCGTGAAGTGCATGAGGAAACCGGCCTCGATCTGTCGCATGCCCGGCAGGAGACGAAGATCCATCTGGTAACCGGCAATCGCAGCATTGCGCTTTTCCGCCGCTACCGCTTCGCCGAGGATGCGGCGACGCTGATCGGCCGCATCGAGGATCATCTCGCCGGCCAGGACGATCCGGAACTGGACCAGATCATCAAGGTGACCGGACCGGGGCAAATGGGGGAGGCCACACCAAGTTATGTCAAGGCCTTTGCCGACTGGCATTTCAACGATGCGGGATGATGCCGGAAAAACATTGACCGGAAATGCATATTCGATTGTGCCCGACGTCTCCATGTCTATGCTCGGGGCCTATGCCGGTGCCGGCGCGTCGGTCCGAAAACCTGTTACGGGTTTCGGAAAGCCCGATGCGCCGTTCAATAGTCTACGGCGTCCTTGTGTAGCGTCACAGAGGACGCATGGCGCTGTAGGAATGGAGATTGTGAAGTATGGATGGTAAAACGGCCTCGGGGCGGGCCTATGAGATATTCGACGTGTTCACGGAGGAGACGCTGAGTGGCAATCCGCTTGCGATCGTCCATGATGCCGAGGGGCTCAGCGAGAAGCGTATGCAGGCGATCGCGCGTGAGTTCAACCTTTCAGAGACGGTCTTCATCACGCCAGCCGAAAATCCGATCCATACGACCGCGATCCGCATCTTCACGCCGGATTACGAACTTCCCTTCGCCGGTCATCCGACGGTGGGAACGGCCATTGCGCTTGCCCGCAAGCGCAGCGGCTTCAACGGTGAAGATGCCGATGTGCTGATCGCCCTGGAGGAGAAGATCGGCGTGGTGCGCTGCGGCGTCGGGCTTTCAAAGAAGGGCGCTTTCGCTGAATTCGATCTGCCGCGTCTGCCCGAAAAGCTCGATATCGAGGTCGAAAAGGAGGTCGCCGCGGCGGCGCTCGGTGTCGGCACGCATGAGATCGGCTTCGAGAATCACGTGCCGAGCGTCTGGAGCGGCGGCAATCCCTATGTGCTCATTCCTGTGCACAATCTGATCACGGCGGCCAAGATCTCGGTCGATACGGTTTTTGTCAGGGAAAACATGCCGGCAATCGATGGGCGGCAATTGCCGATCTACGCCTATTGCCGCGAGACGCGGCTTTTCGACAGCGATTTTCATGCGCGCATGTTCGTGACGGCGGGAAATCACTATGAGGATCCGGCGACCGGATCGGCCGTTGCCGCCTTTGCCGGAGCAATCCATCATTTCGACAAGCCGGTGGATGGCATAACACAGCTATGGATCGAGCAGGGCATGGAGATGGGACGGCCCTCGCGCATCAGGCTCGAGATCGATATCGAGAACCGGCGCATAGCGGGCGCCCGCATCGGCGGATCGGCGGTAAAAGTGGCGGAAGGCATGATATTCGTCTGACCGCAACCGGCCTGACTGCGGGAATAGATCGTCTTCCATACAGGCTTTCTGCAAAATTGCGCGATTGAAGGCTGGACAGGTGCGATGAGTGCGGTTATAGAACCGCTCACTTCGACAGGACGCTGTCCAGACGAAGCGGGTGCGTAGCTCAGTTGGTAGAGCAGCTGACTCTTAATCAGCGGGTCACAGGTTCGATCCCTGTCGCACCCACCAAACCTTTCAATGGTTTGCCGCTGAAACTTAATCCGGTTTCTATACATTGTTGCTTGATGCCGATTTGTGGGCCGGAGTTTCGCCTCGATGGGGCCGAAACTGTTTTCGCCATCTTCTTCTCCCGCGCTTGCCACTGCCCCATCCGATTGCCATATGTTGCCGCAGAAGCGGTAGGTGAGGGATATGCGTCAGTCTTGAAGACAAATTCCTGTCATCAATATTTGATCCTTGTCTGCCACATTTAGAAAGACAACAATCGGCGGTCGCGGTGGTCCTGCCGTGGTTTTCGAAAATCGCTGTACAGTTCCTTAAACTCTGTCAGCTAACGTCTTGTTGATGGTATTGGGGACTGCATGGAAAGCTTTCTGGGCGAGCTCGGGCATTTCATCTCGGCGCATGGAGCATGGGCCGGGCCGATCGTCGGGCTGATCGCATTCGGCGAATCGCTTGCCCTGATCGGAATGTTCATTCCGGCCACCGCCATCATGCTTTTAATCGGCGGGCTGATCGGCGCCGGTATCATCGAGCCGTTTTCCGTCATTCTCGGCGCCATCATCGGCGCGGTGATCGGCGACATCATCTCCTATTTCCTCGGCTGGTGGGTGGGGCGCAGCATCGTTCACAAATGGCCGCTCAACCGGCATCGCCAGGGCGTCGCCCGTGCGCGACTCTATTTCCGCCGCTATGGTTTCGCCGCGGTGTTCTTCGGCCGTTTCTTCGGTCCCATCCGCTGCACAGTGCCTCTGGTGGCGGGCATGATGTCGATGGATCAGAAGCGTTTCCAGACCGCCAATGTCCTTTCCGCCGCCGTATGGGCGCCGGTGATGTTCTCGCCCGGCTGGCTTGCCGGCAAGGGAGCGGGCATTTTCGCCGGCATGAATGGCGGTGACTGGATGTGGCTGACGCTCGGCGTCACGATCCTCGCTACCGTCGCCACGATCTTCGGTGTTCGCATGTTCAAATCGCGCCCGCGCCGCCGGCGCGGAGTACAGATATCACCGGCGGAATGAATTTCGCCAGCCGATGAGGCGACCGCAAAAAAGCGGCAATCACTTTCTCCTGAACCCGTCCTTTTCAGGCCGGTTACCTCCAGGTGCCTTCTTGCCCGCCTTGGCAGGAGCAGGTTATGCCGTCTGGGAAATCCCCAACCGACAGAGGAATTGCCTGATGAAGCCCAGACTTCACATCATCATCTGCAGCACCAGACCAGGACGTCAGGGACCTAAAATCGCCGAATGGTTTCATGGCTTTGCCATGGATCATGGCAAGTTCGACGCCGCCCTGGTCGATCTGGCGGAATTTGCCCTGCCGGTTTTCGACGAACCGAAGCATCCGCGTCTCAAGCAATATGAAAACCAGCACACGAAGGACTGGAGCGCCAGCGTCGAAGCCGCCGACGCCTTCGTTTTCGTGACGCCGGAATATAATTATTCGCCACCTCCGGCCTTCTTCAATGCGGTCACCTATCTTGCATCGGAATGGCATTACAAGGCCGCCGCCATACTGAGCTACGCCGGTGTGTCCGGGGGCTTGCGTGCCGCGCAGATCGCACGGCTGCAGCTTTCGAACCTCAAGATGGTGGCGATCCCGGAAGGCATTCCGGTGCCCAGCTTCATGCAGTTCATCGATGAGGAGGGCGTATTCAAGCCGAACGAACTGATCACGGCGAGCGCCACGACAGTGCTCGACGAGCTGCAGCGCTGGACAACGGGCCTCAAGACGATCCGCAGCGCCTAGCGCATCGGCCATCTGTTTCGGTCCTCATTTCAAGCCGCTCCTGTTGATCGCAGGGGCGGCTTTTGCGTGAGAAATGTGTCCTCGACGCCTTATCACAAAATATATATCGTATTTATATACCATCAGCGCCGCGACCTTATTGACAATCAGGGGAAAGCCTCCATCATTAGGGGAACGTTGACCTGTGTGGCGAAAACAGGGCAATTTGAAGAGGGTAGCATTTGCGCCTTCCCGTGAGTGTATAGGAGATTGGAATGACACGCATCTACCAACTCTGTGTTCTCCCGGTCAGCCAGCTGTTTGCACGGGCGCTTGCCTGTCTGGAACGGCCTCTTTTCGCCATGGCGCATGACACCGACGAAATCGCCGCGAGGCGCAGGCGCAGGACCGAACGGGTAGAAGATGACGTCCTGTGGTGCTGGAAACAGCGCGGCTTCTGGTGAGACGGATTTCCGGTTTGAGGTGAGAGACCGATCAACGGTCGAGGTTTGAGTGGGAACTGAGCGGGTGATGTGGCCCCGCGCAAAGGCTGGATGGAGCGAGCTCCTTTCCAGCCTTCTTTTTGCGGGAAATCATTTCCTCCCTACGCTTGCCTTCCGAAAAAAATGCCCGCTTTTTTGCATTGGTCCGCGATAAGCATTGCGCGATCAGTTAATATGTTAGTTTATCTATTCAAATCAATGATTTAGATTGATTTTGCCATATACGGCACTAGATTGTTTTTCCATGGTTCCTTTGATCAAGGCGGCTTTGCGCAAGCGTGCCCGTGGAGATGACGATCTATGAAGAAAATTTTTCTATATGCAGCAATGGCTCTGGCTCTGGCTCTGGCACCGGCCTTGGCGCTGGGCGCTTCGCCCGCGCGTGCCGACGAGCCGAAGGAGATCCTCAACGTCTCCTACGATATCGGGCGCGAGCTCTACGAGCAGATCGACAAGGCCTTTACGGCGGCGTGGAAAGAAAAGACCGGCAACGACATCACCGTCAACCAGTCGCATGCCGGGTCGTCGAAGCAGGCGCGCTCGATCCTGGAAGGGCTGGAGGCCGACGTCATCACCTTCAACCAGGTGACAGATGTGCAGGTCCTGCACGACAAGGGCAATCTCATCCCCGCCGATTGGCAGTCGCGCCTGCCGAACAATTCCTCGCCTTATTATTCGCTGCCGGCCTTCCTGGTGCGTGCCGGCAACCCGAAGAACATCCGCAACTGGGGCGATCTCGTCCGCGACGATGTCGAGGTGATCTTCCCCAATCCGAAGACGTCGGGCAATGCGCGCTACACCTATCTGGCGGCGACGGCCTATGCCCGGGAAGCGTTTGGCAATGACGACGCCAAGGTGCGCGAATTCATCACCAAGCTGTTCCGCCAAGTTCCGGTTTTTGATACCGGCGGGCGCGGCGCGACCACGACATTCACCGAGCGCGGTATCGGCGACGTGCTGATCACCTTTGAGGCCGAAGTGCTGGGAACGCAGAAGCAACTCGGCAAGGACAACTATGATGTCGTCGTGCCGCCCATCAGCCTTCTCTCGGAATTTCCGGTGACGGTGGTGGATAAGGTCGTCGACAAGCGCGGCTCGCGCGCCGTGTCGGAAGCGTACCTGAACTATCTCTATTCGCCGGAAGGGCAGGATATCCTCGCCCAGAATTTCAACCGGGTGCATGACGAGACGGTCAAGGCCAAATACGCGGATCAGTTTCCCGAGGTCCGCCTCGTCACCGTGGAAGACGAATTCGGCGGCTGGAAGAAGGTGATGGAGGAGCATTTCGCCGAAGGCGGCATCCTCGATCAGCTCTTCACGGCGCGGTGACTAAGAGCGGGTTCCTGAAGTAATGTGACGGTGCCGCTTCTTCCTTCTCCCCTTGTGGGAGAAGGAAGAAGCGGCACTCACCTGCCACAAAGTTTGAAACCGGACCTATTGTCTGCCATGTTTTCAAAATCATCCAGGATCAGAAAAGGCGTTCTGCCCGGCTTCGGCATAACCATGGGCGTCACGCTGCTTTATCTGGTCATCATCGTGGCGCTGCCGCTCATGGCCATGGTGCTGAAGACGGCGAGCCTCGGCTGGGCCGAGTTCTGGTCGATCGTCACCTCGGACCGCGCGCTTTCCACATATCGCATCACGCTTGGTACCGCGGCGATCGCCACGCTGATCAATGCCAGCTTCGGCCTCCTCCTTGCATGGGTGCTGGTGCGCTACGAATTTCCCGGCAAGCGGTTGATCGACGGGCTCATCGATCTGCCTTTCGCCCTGCCGACGGCGATTGCCGGCCTGGCGTTGGTCACGGTTTTCTCGCGCAATGGCTGGTTTGGCCAGTATCTCGAGCCGATGGGCATCAAGATCGCCTATGCGCCGCTCGGTATCGCCATCGCCATGGCCTTTACCAGTGCGCCATTCGTCATCCGCACCGTGCAACCGGTGCTGGAGGATCTGTCCGATGATGTCGAGCAGGCGGCGCAGACGCTCGGCGCGCAGCCCTGGCAGATTTTCCGGCATATCATCTGGCCGATGATCTTTCCGGCTTTTCTCGCAGGGTCGGCGCTGTCCTTCGCCCGTAGCCTCGGCGAGTTCGGGGCGATCGTCTTCATCTCGGGCAATCTGCCGTTCAAGACGGAGGTGACGGCGCTTTTGATCTTCATCCGGCTCGACGAGTTCGATTATCCCCAGGCGGCGGCGCTGGCGATGGTCATGCTGATCATGGCTTTCCTCATGCTTCTCACCACCAATCTCATCCAGGCCTGGCAGTTACGATATGCAGAGCGCAGCTAGTCTTGCGATCGGCCGGCCGTCCGCCACGGCCGCCGGTACGCTGAAGAAGAAGCGCGGCCCCTGGCAGGTCGCGCTGATCCTTTCCGCCATCGTGCTTTCGGTGCTTTTCCTCGGCGTGCCGCTGGCGGTGATCTTCATTTATGCCTTCAGCAGCGGGATCGGCGTCTTCTGGAGCGAGATCACCGAGCCGGCGACCCTGCACGCGATCTGGCTCACCGTTCTCACCGCCGTTGTCGTCGTGCCGATCAATATGGTTTTCGGCATCTGCGTCGCCTGGTTGGTGACGCGGTTCCGCTTTCCGGGAAGGCGGCTGCTCATCACCTTCGTCGAAATTCCATTTTCGGTCTCGCCGATCGTGGCAGGCGTGACCTATCTCTTCCTCTATGGCTCGCAGGGCCTGCTCGGGCCGTTCCTCGAGGCGCACGATATCAGGATCATGTTCACGGTTCCGGCGATCTTCCTGGTCAGCCTTTTCGTCACCTGTCCATTCGTGGCGCGTGAACTCATTCCGCTGATGGAGGTGCAGGGCAATGACGATGAGGAAGCGGCGATCTCGCTTGGCGCTACCGGCCTGCAAACCTTCTTCTACGTCACCTTGCCCAATATCAAATGGGCGCTTCTTTATGGCGCGGTACTCTGCAACGCGCGCGTGATGGGCGAGTTCGGTGCGACATCGATCGTCTCCGGCGCCATTCGCGGCAAGACCAATACCCTGCCTTTGCAGGTGGAGCAGCTCTTCAATGATTACAACACAGTCGGGGCGTTTGCCGCGGCCTCGACACTTGCTTTCATCGCGCTTTTGACGCTGGTTCTCAAGTATATTCTGGAGCGCAAGGCACACGCTTAGCGGTTGCTGTTTTGATGGCCACGGGCTTCCTCTCACCCCCCTCTGGCCTGCCGGCCAGAGGGGGGTGAGAGCGCCAGCGGCTTTCGAATAGCCACACGCCCTTGATCCTCACTCCGCCGCGATCAGCGCCGGTTGGCGGAAGGAGGAGGTGAGGATCATGCCTTCCGGCCAATAGCCGAAGCCGCTTGCCGGGTTGATATGGCCGGCATGGCCGAGATCGACGAAGCCAGAGCCCCACACATCGGCCAATGCCTGCGCCTTGGCGAAGCTCATATATTCGTCGTTGCGGCTGGCGACGACGATCGAGGGAAAGGTCAGCTCGCGGCGCGGCAGGGGAGCGAAGCTTACGAATTTCGCATCCTGGCGCGCCATCCTTTCGGTATCGGCCGGAGCGACCAGCAGGGCACCGGCGACATGCGCCGCCGCCGGACGGTTTGCCAGATGGGAAACCAGTACGCAGCCGAGGCTGTGCGCGACCAGAATGGCGCCGGGATGTTCGGCCAGATGCGCCTCCAGCACGTGCAACCAATCGGAAAGAACCGGGTTTTCCCAATCCTCCTGCTCGACCATTTTCGCCTGCGGATCGTCCCAAAGCCATTGGCGCTGCCAGTGACCGGCTTCCGATCCCCTGTAACCGGGTATGATCAATGTCGTCATGACGCTTCCTCAAACCAAATCTGGTTCAAGAATATGTCGCGGCACGATTCTGATGAAGAAAAGCTCGGCTATCGTTACCGGGCTTTTGGAAACTAATCGCCTAACAATAGCCGGTTGGCGCGAAAATTTGGGTTCTGCAATCCCTGGTTATTGATCCGGCTGCTTGTCCTTTTCCCGCCAGCGCAGCGCGAACTGGGTCTTTTCGAAGATCAGTACGATGAACAGCGAAATCGCGAAGGGGATTAGCAGATAGAGCAGGCGGAAAACGATCAGTGCCGCCAGCACGTCGGCCTGATTCATGTCGGGCAGTCCGGTCAGGAAAACAATCTCGAGAACGCCCAAGCCCCCGGGCGCATGCGAGATGAGGGCTGCGGAAAACGACACGAGGAAGATGCCGAGCACGATGAGAAAGCCCGGATTGCCTGCCTCTGGCAGGGCGAAATAGATGATGCCGGCGGCGCCGATCAGTTCGAGCGGTGCGATCAGAAGCTGCTGCCAGACCAGATTGAGGCGCGGATATTCCAGCCGGAATTTGCCGATGACCAGCGGGCGCAATTGCAGCCAACTGCCGAAGACATAGAGCAGCACCAGAAGGATCATCAAGAGCCCGAGCCCGACCGCCAGATGTGTGGGGATCTCGTCGTTAAAGCGCTGCAGGATATCGGGCTCGATGAGGAGGACGATGCCGCTCAGGATCGTTGTTCCGAGGACGAAGGTGAAGGAGCAGAAGGCGACGAGAACCGCCACTTCGCTGCCGGTCAGCCCCTGTGAGCTATAGGCGCGGTAGCGCACGACCGCCCCTGAAACAACGGAGGCACCGATATTGTGCGACAGCGCGTAGGTCGTGAAGGAACTCAGCGTGATGAACACCCAGGAGATGGTCTTCTTCAGGTGCAGCAGCGCAATGCGGTCATAACCGGCGAGCGCGACATAGGACAGCATCGCCGAGGCACCGGCCAGCAACCAGCGATGCAGGCTGATGGCATCAAGGCTGTGGATTACATCTTCGAGCGATATGCTGCGCAGCTCCTTGTAGAGCAGCCATGCCGAAACAAGGACCGCGATGACGCCGACGATTGGCCATATGTAATCTTTAAGCTTCATGTTGCCTGTTGCCCGAACCCATTTTGCCAGTCTTATACCTTTCGTATCTAGTTAGATCACACCAGCTTCGCCGGCGATGGGTGAATTTGCTTCCAGAAGATGCGTGACCATGCCGCGCGCAATCTCGCGCTCGCCCATGATAACGATATCCGCACCAAGATCGGTCAGATGCTGCGCCTCGGCGTCTGAATGGGCGCGTGCAACAATGCCGATGCCTGGATTGGCTGCCCGAACCTTGACGATAATCTGACCGGCTTCGAACGCATTGGGAATGGCAAGAACGAGCTGGCGCGCCTTTGGGAGATTGGCGGCATTCAGCACTTCGTCGCGCACGGCATTGCCAATGAGATTTTCCACATCCTCGTCGCGCAATTTTCCGATCGGCTTGTCGGCGTCCTCAATGACGAGAAAGGGCTCCCCTGCCGCCTTCAGGGCTTCGCCCACCAGGCTTCCGACGCGGCCATAGCCGATGAGGATTGTATGATCGGTCAAGGAGGTGACCGGCAGTTCCTCCACTTCGGCTTCCGGCTCTGCTCGTTGCTCAGCCATGGAGGCGGCCTGATCCGGAGCCGTCGCGAGACGTTTTTCCAGTCTTGGTCGGAGCCGGTCCATCGCGAGGAAGACGAGAGGGTTCAGCAATATCGAGAGAATGGCTCCGCCGAGGATCAGGTCACGGCCTTCTTCCGGGAGCAGTTTCAGCCCGACGCCGAGTTCGGCCAGAATGAACGAGAATTCGCCGATCTGCGCCAGACTTGCCGAAATCGTCAGTGCCGTGCCGATGGGATGGCCGAAAGAACGCACGATCAGGAAGGCGGCAACGGATTTTCCCAGGATGATGATGACGAGCGTGGCGAGCATCGGCAGCGGATCGTTGAGCAGGCTGGCCGGATCGAACAGCATCCCGACCGAGACGAAGAACAGGACGGCAAAGGCATCGCGCAAAGGCAGCGATTCCTCGGCGGCGCGGTGGCTGAGCTCGGATTCGCTCATGATCATGCCGGCGAAGAAAGCACCGAGCGCCAGCGATACGCCGAAGAGTTTCGCCGCGCCGAAGGCGACGCCGAGCGCAATCGCGAGGACGCCAAGACGGAAGAGTTCGCGCGATCCCGTATGTGCGATCGTATGCAGGACCCATGGGATCACGCGCCGCCCGATGACGAGCATCAGCACGACGAAGAGCGCCACCTTGCCGAAGGTGAGGCCGATGACGCCCCACAATCCAAGGCCGAAATAGATGGCGATAGGATCGCTGAGCGCCGTGCTGGGCGTGCCGTTGATGACGCTTGCCAGCGCCGGCAGGAGAACCAGCGCCATCACCATGGCGAGATCCTCGACGATGAGCCAGCCGACGGCAATGCGGCCGCGTTCGGTTTCAATGAGGCGGCGCTCCTGCATGGCGCGCAGCAGAACCACCGTGCTGGCTGCCGAAAGAGCCAGGCCGAAAACGACGCCGGCACCGAGGTTCCAGCCGAGAATGAGGCCGAGGCCCGTGCCGAGTGCGGTGGCAACGGCGATCTGCACGATTGCGCCGGGCAGCGCGATCGCCCTGACCGAGAGAAGGTCCTTCAGGGAAAAATGCAGGCCGACGCCGAACATCAGGAGAATGACGCCGATTTCGGCCAGTTCCGGCGCCAGTTCCTGGTCGGCGACGAAGCCTGGCGTATGCGGTCCGGCAAGGACACCTGCAAGCAGGTAGCCGACAAGGGGAGGGATACGCAACCGATTGGCGATCGCACCGAAGACGAAGGCAAGGCAGAGCCCGACGACGATCGTTGCAATCAGAGGCGTCTCATGCGGCATTGGGCGGGAAATCTCCTCCGGACGACGGGTGTTCCATCTTTGCTTCGTTCGCCGTCTGGATGACGGCCGGAGTATATTTGGAAGTGCCGATGGCGCATCCGGAAAGATCGATTTCCCGGTGCGCCGTCGGGTTTTTCATCGGTTCTGGGTGATCGCGCCTTCGGTTTTCTGCTGTTCGGCCTGACGACGCTTCCACCAGTTGCCCAGCAACAGAAGGATCGGAGCGGCGATGTAGATCGACGAGCTGGTCGCAATCACAATGCCGAAGATCATCGGAACGGCGAAGTTCTCGACCGCGCTGCCACCCCAGATCGCCATGGGCAGCATGGCAAGGAAGGTGGTCAGCGAGGTGAAGATACAACGCGCCAGCACCTGATTGATGCTCATGTCGATGATCTCGCGCAGAGGTTTGGACTTATAGAGCCTGAGATTTTCGCGCATCCGGTCATAGACCACCACCTTGTCGTTCACCGAATAGCCGATGATCGTCAGGAGGGCGGCGATGGCCGTCAGGTTGAAGTCGAGGCCGGTCAAGGCGAAGAAGCCGATCATCTTGGTGGTATCGAGGATGAGCGTAGCGATGGCGCCGAGTGCGAAATACCATTCGAAGCGCCACCAGATGTAGAACAGCATCGCGACTGCAGCGAGAGCTACGGCGAGGATGCCGGAGCGTGCCAGTTCACCGCTGACTTTCGGGCCGACGACCTCCGTGCGTTCGATCTTGACGCCGGGGATGAGCTTTTCAACCGCACCACGGACCTTGGTGACTGCCTCCGTCTGTGCTTTCTCGCCGCCGTCCTGACGCTGCACGCGGATCAGGACGCTGCTGGGGCCGCCGATATTCTGCAGCGCGACTTCGCCGAGGTCGAGAGCACCGAGCGTCGAGCGCAACTGGCTGAGATCGGCCGGTTGCGGCGTATCGATCTCGACCTGGATGCCGCCCTTGAAATCGATGCCGTAATTGAGGCCAGGCGTGATGAAGAGCACGATCGATGCGATCGAGAGTACGATGGAAACGCCGATGCCGAAAAAGCGTGCCCGCATGAACTGGAAGTTCGTACCCTCGGGTCCAAACCGGATGAACGGCTTGATTTCCAGCTTCTTCAGCTTCCAGCGACGGACGACCCAGGCCATCATCATGCGCACGAGGCTGACGTCGGCGAACATCGAAATGGCAATGCCGAGCATCATGGTGATGGCGAAGCCGCGTACAGGGCCGGTGCCGAACAGGAAGAGAAGGCCGGTGGCGATGAGCGTCGTCACATTGGCGTCGACGATGGTGGCGTAAGCGCTCTTGAACCCCCTGTCGAGGGCCGGCATGGCATTGAGCCCCTTGCGGGTTTCCTCCTTGATACGTTCATTGATGAGGACGTTGGCGTCGACCGCAATACCGATGCCGAGAATGATGCCGGCGATGCCCGGCAGCGTCAGCGTCGCACCGATGAGGCTGAGGGCCGAGAAGGTGAGGATCGTGTGGAGCAGAAGCGCCAGATTGGCGATCATACCCCAGTAGCCGTAGAGGACGATGATGAACACCGCCACAAGGGCAAAGCCTATCAGACCGGTGTAAAGGCCCATCTTGATAGCGTCTGCGCCGAGGTCGGGGCCGACTGTACGCTCTTCGATGACGGTGAGCGGAGCGGGCAGGGCGCCGGCACGCAGGAGAGCCGACAGGACGACGGTGTCCTCGACCGTGAAGCTGCCGCTGATCTGGCCGGAACCGCCGGTGATCGGCTCGCGGATGACGGGGGCGCTCAGCACTTTGCCGTCAAGGACGATGGCGAATGGACGGCCGACATTGCGGCTGGTGATATCGCCGAACTGACGCGCGCCGAGACTGTCGAAACGGAAGGAGACGATCGGTTCGTTGGTTTGTGAATCGAAGCCGGCGCGCGCATCCGTCAGCCTTTCGCCGCTCAGCGCCACCTGATCCTCGATCGGATATTTGATATTCGGGTCCTTCGCATCCGGCATGATCGTGACGCCGGGAGGCGGCACATCGTTCGGATTGACGTCGGCAAGCATGTGGAAGCTCATCTTCGCCGTGCTGCCGAGGAGCTGGCGCAACTGTGCGGGGTCCTGGAGGCCGGGAAGCTGAACCACGATGCGATCGGAGCCGACGCGCTGGATCGACGGTTCGGCGACACCGACCTGGTCGACACGCTGGCGGATGATCTCGAGGCTCTGCTGGAGCGCGCTGTTGAGGCGGTACTGCATGCCCGCCTCCGTCAGGGTGAGACGGATCTGGTTATCGGCGGCGCTGACGTCGATATCGTTGGTCGCTGCGCCGAAACCCGTCTGGTCGTCGATGGGAGTGGCAAGCTCGCGCAGCGCCGTTTCGGCGCGCGCACGCTGATCGGCATCGGCAATGCTGACCACCACCGCGTCGCCAACGACACGGATCGACTGGGGCTGGATGCGCTCGGCACGCAGCTTGCTGCGCGCGTCATCGAGTATCGAGCGCAGGCGGTCCTTCTTGAGGCTCGCGGCATCGACCTCGAGGACGAGATATGAGCCGCCGCGCAGGTCGAGACCAAGCGTGACCTGCTTTTTCGGGAACCAGCTCGGCAGGGAAGCCAATTGCTGCTGCGTGAACAGGTTCGGCAGCGCTATGATGATGCCGATCAGAATGACGAAGCTGTAGGTCGCGACGACCCATTTTGAAGTGCGCATTTTTATGATCCGGTAAAGTTGGGCTCGCTGAAACCTATGCTGGGATATTCGCGAGCGCCGGTTTTCTTAAGATGAAGTTCCCCTCAAAGGGACAATTCCGTGCGCCGAGTAAGGCTCAGGCGGCAGCCGGCGGGGCACGCGCAGCAAAGGCGCGGCCGAATATCCCGGTTGACGGCGCGGCGATCCGGCTTGGGATAGCGCCGCCAATATTCCATATGCCGAATTCGTATGAAGCGGGCAAAAGGGCTGGATCCTGTCCGCCGTCGTGGCGAAGCGGCGTGGCCTTCAGATGCCAGGCTTCCAGCGCTGCCGCCCGCATCGGGTTTTGTGCAGGAGCCGATTGTTCCCTTGCCGGAACCGGCGAACGCATATCACCCTGATTTCCCGCGGCGATGGCAAGAACGTCATCGACGTCATTTTCGCCGGGAACGGCCCAGTGAAAAGCGAAGAGAATAGCGGCGATCCATAGGACGCAGGCGAAAAGCGGCACAACTCCGCGCTTTTCCTGTTCTGCGTCGCTTGTGAAATGCATTGCCTCGATCAACTCCCGCAGTTTCGTGGATGTCATGACATCACGGCGATATCCGGACAGTAAAGGTCCGTCTGCACGAAAATCGCGCCAATCGCAATCTCTCATTAGCCACCCAGGGGCCGCGGGACAAGAAAATATCGGTCGCTTGCGGTGTTTTGCGGAAAGATTTTGCAATTCCGATTCATTTCGACGTCATGATTGTGCCCCGTTTTACTTGTGAACGGTAGCACGGTTTTCTATGAATGGAGGTCCGGGAAGCGCTTCAGGGCGGATAACGGATCGAAATGGGCGGATCGAAATTGATATTTTCAGGTAAACTCTCGAAATTCCTGTTTGTTTTCGCGATATTTTTCGCGTTTCTGGCGCCAGTCAGCCATGGCTTCGCGCAGCAGAATATCATCGCGGAACAACGTCCAATCATCGATTCGCTGAAGAAGCAGACGGCCGACCTGTCCGGACAGATGGCAAAAGCCTCGACGAGCGACGAGGAACTGGCCGATCTGCGCCTGCAGATGGAGGGTGTGACGAAGAAGCTGCTCGGCGTTGGTCTGGCTTTCAGGCCGCGGCTGACGGAGATCAACGCGCGGCTGGAGCAACTCGGTCCAGCACCGGCCCAGGGACAGCCTGCAGAGCCTGCGATCGTCACCGACGAACGCAACCGGCTGACCGGTGAAAAGGCGCAGATCAACGCCATGATCGGGGAGACGGAGGATAGTTCCGTTACCGTCAACCAGATGATCGAGCGGATCGGCGAGATGCGCCGCGAATTGTTCACGCGCACGCTTTCGCAGCGTGTCGACATCAATTATTCGCTGGGCAGCCAGGTCGTGGGCGCCGCAGGATACGAGACGCAAAAGCTTGGACGGAGGATCTCGTCCTGGTGGCGGTTCGTCTTGTCGTTCAAGCTCAAACCCTTCCTGGCGGCGGCGTTCTTTGCCCTGGCCGCAGCGCTTGTCCTGCATTTCGGCGCCAGGCGTTTCCTGGGCGATCTTTTCCTGCGCGATCCCACCGTCGAGGCCCCGTCCTATCTGAGCCGGCTTTCCGCCGCCTTCTGGTCGACACTCATTCCCTCGGCGGCGGTCGGCGTTTTCCTCGGGACAACCTATTTCTTCCTCGACTATTTCAATGTCCTGCGCACCGACATCGCGAAGATGCTGTCGTCGCTATTCAGCGTGATCGTCATCGTCTATTTCATCCACAGGCTGGCAAAAGCGGTGCTGTGCTCGGACATGCCGAACTGGCGGCTGGTGCATATCGCGCCGAAGCCGGCGCGGGTGCTCACCTACCTCATCACCACGACCGCACTGATCAACGGCCTCGATTATTTTCTCAATACGGTCAACCAGGTGCTGGCGTCGCCATTATCGCTGACCGTGGCGAAAAGCCTGCTCGCCACTGTGCTGGTGGGGCTTTTGATCATCGCCATTGCGTGGGTGAAGCCGCTTGAACAGGAGGAAACGGGGGCTGTCCGACCGTGGCCCAAGGCGTTGCGGGTTTTCCTCATATGCCTGGGGCTGTTTCCGATCGTCGCCGCGCTGCTCGGCTATATCGGGCTGGCACGCTTCGCTTCTCAGCAGATCGTCGTCAATGGCGCGTTTCTGGTGACGATGTATCTAGGCTTCCTCACCGCGCGAGCCATCACGGCCGAACAGGCCTTCGGCAGTACCTCGGTCGGGCGCGCCATGCAGCAGCGTTTCGGCATGGATGAGACATCGCTCGATCAGCTCGGCCTGGTTGCGGGCATTCTCACCAATTTCGTCGTTCTTCTGATCGGCGTGCCTCTGATCCTTCTGCAACTCGGGTTCCAGTGGTCGGAGTTGCAGACATGGTTCCTTCGGTTGATGACCGGCTTCCAAGTCGGCAATTTCTCGATCTCCTTCACCAGCATCTTCACCGGCCTGCTGTTGTTCGTCATCGGTTATTTCATTACGCGCTGGTTTCAGAACTGGCTCGATGGTAGCGTCATGGCGCGCGGGCGGGTCGATTCGGGGGTGCGCAATTCGATCCGCACCGTCGTCGGTTATCTCGGGCTGGCGCTTGCCGCGCTGGTCGGCATATCGGCGGCCGGGATCAATCTCTCCAATCTGGCGCTGGTTGCCGGAGGTCTCTCGCTCGGCATCGGTTTTGGCCTGCAGAACGTGGTGTCCAACTTCGTTTCGGGTCTTATCCTTCTGGTGGAGCGGCCCATCAAGGTCGGTGACTGGGTGGAGGCCGGCGGCGTTGCCGGTATCGTCAAGAAGATCAGCGTGCGCGCCACGGAAGTGGAAACATTCCAGCGCCAGTCGATCATCGTTCCCAATTCCTCGCTGATCAATGACAATGTCGCCAACTGGACGCATCGCAACAAGCTCGGCCGCGCCGATATACCCATCGGCGCGGCCTATGGCAGCGATCCGCGCAAGGTCCATGCGTTGCTGCTGGATATCGGGCGCTCCCATCCGCAGGTGCTCAAGAACCCCGAACCTTTCGTCGCCTTCAAGGGATTTGGCGATTCTTCGCTCGATTTCGAACTTCGGGTGTTCCTGTCCGACATATCTTCAATCGTCCTGGTAGAGAATGAATTGCGCTTCCTGATCGTGGAAAAATTTGCCGAGGAAGGGATCGAGATTCCGTTCCCGCAGCGCGACATCAATTTGCGCGTCGAGCAGATCGAAGCCATCGCCGATGCGATTGCCGCCCGGAAAAGCCAGCCAAAGGTCGGCACTGGCAGCGGGAAAGGAAAGGTGACGGCGGGGGCCGCCAAAGCCGGCATTGCCGGGATAAAAATCTGACCGCGTTCAGTTGCCGTTCAGCTTGCGACCTTTATAAGTGGGCCTGAAACGGGGCAGAGATGCCCTATAGGTCGAGGCGGCGATAACGCCGTACACAGGGGCGGTGGCAACACCGGGAATGATATGAACAGATATGCCATTGCATTTCTTCTTGTCGCCATCGGGGCCGGGCCGGCATTCGCCGCCAGCGCTGTCAACAATGACAGCGAACCCCGCACCCTCGTCGTCACGGAGGGTTCGACCAAGAGCGATCTGGTTCTCTCTCCAGGCGAAACGGTGGATTTCTGCCCTGCCGGCTGCTTCGTCACCTTCCCCAATGGTGACCGTCAGGCGTTGACGGGAAGCGAAACCATCGAGATCACCGGCGGCCAGGCTACGATCAACTAGGTCATCATTCGTTCGGCAAGGATCTCGTCGGGCAGACGTGGACACTCGATCTTACCCGACCATCGTCTGGTTAGTCGTATCAAGGTATAGGTCGTTGCAAAGAGCCGGGCAGGGCTTTCCTCCCGGCTTTTTTAAGTTCATGTTTACCCCATCTTATAGTTGCGCAGGTGTGGCCGGGCATCCGTCCTGACGTTCATCCATCGTTTTCTTATCACCTGCTAGAGGAGTTTCAGTTTTGATCGAAACGAGAACCGCTCCGTTCCTTGTTCGCAGATAAGTTCGAACGAAAAGCAGTTGGGAAAACCGGTTCTCAATTTCCTGGACTTGCTCTAGGACGACAAAATGCCTTTGGGGGGTAAGGGGGTGGAAACCGATGGCTGCGCGCAAGACCAATAAGAACGTACCTTTGGCCGTCGATCTCGACGGCACGTTGATTGCCACGGATCTTTTGTGGGAAGGCATCTTCCTGCTTCTGAAAAAGAACTTTCTGTTTGTCTTTCTGCTGCCGATATGGGCGTTGCAGGGCAAGGCGCGGCTGAAACATGAAATAGCCGAGCGCGTCACGGTCGATGCCGCGACACTGCCCTACCGGCCTGAATTTCTGGCATTCCTGAAGAAGGAACATGCGGAGGGGCGCAGGCTGGTTCTCGCAACCGCCGCTGCCACACCCTTCGCCGAGGCGGTTGCGAAGCACCTCGGCATTTTCGATGCGGTGTATTCGACGGACCGCTACCGGAATCTTGCCTCGAAAGCGAAGCTGAAGATGCTGGTCGAGGCCTTCGGCGAGGACGGGTTCGACTATGCCGGCAATTCACGTGCCGATATCGCCATTTTCGACGAGGCACGGAAAGCCATCGTCGTCGCGCCTGACCGGGCCGTGCGGGCCTGGCGACGGAAGCATAATCCGGGCAGTGATGGCGATGCGTTCTTCGCCGCGCCGCGCGTGCGGTTCGCCAGCTATTTAAGAATGCTTCGCGTCCATCAATGGATGAAGAACACGCTGGTCTTCGTCCCGGCCATCCTGGCCCACGACATTCTTTATCACGATGTCTTCGGGCGAACCTTTCTCGCCTTCATCTCCTTCTGTGCGGCCGCATCGTCCATCTATATCGTCAACGATCTGTTCGACCTGCAACTCGACCGGCGCCACGCCCGCAAGAAGAAGAGGCCGTTCGCCAGTGGTGAACTGCCAGTGTGGTTTGGCGTTTGTGCGTCCGGCGCACTGCTGGCGCTCGCCTATGGCGTCGCTGCCCTACTGCCGACCGAATATATGCTGGTCCTGACGCTTTATCTGTTCGTCACGACAGCCTATTCCGCGGCATTGAAGCGGATGCTGCTTATCGATGTGTTGGTGCTGGCGGGGCTCTACACGGTGCGGCTGCTCGCCGGCGCCGCCGCCAACGCGACGCCCGGCTCATTCTGGCTCCTGTCTTTCTCGATCTTCTTCTTCCTGTCGCTGGCACTGGTCAAGCGCTATGTCGAGTTGCGCAACGCGCCGCCGGAGGAGAACGAGAAACTCGCCGGCAGGGGCTATCTCGGCCATGATCGCGAAGTCATCGCCCAGAGCGGCGTGGCCTCGGCATTCGGCGCGGTCATGGTTCTGGCGCTTTATATCGACAGCGATTCCGTCAGGACGCTCTATGCCTATCCCTGGATGATTTGGCCGCTTTGCCCGATCGTGCTCTACATCAATCTGCGTATATGGATACTGGCGCATCGCGACCAGATGCATGACGATCCCGTGGTGTTCCTCCTCAGCGACTGGCGCAGCATCATGATGATCCTGCTTGGCGGTGTGATGCTGATGACGGCGGGCATGCGCTGATGTCGTTCGAGAGCTTCGGCCGCATAGAGCGAAAGCCGCGAAGGGCGGTTTCATTTGCTGATGCCGAGCGGTCGCTGCAAAACGGCCCGGTCGGTGCGGGCGCTTTCCTCGGCTTCGGCAATGGCCGATCCTATGGCGACAGCTGTCACAATGATCGCGGATCGCTGGTCGAGATGCGCCGGAAAGCTCGGATATTGGGGTTCGATGCGGCAAGCGGCATTCTCGATGCCGAGGCCGGCGTGCTTCTGGCCGAGATCATCGCCTTCGCCGCGCCGCATGGTTATTTTCCAGCCGTAACGCCAGGTACGCGCTTCGTCACGCTGGGCGGCGCCATCGCCAATGACGTGCACGGCAAGAACCATCATCGGCGCGGCACATTCGGCCGCCATGTGGTTTCATTCGCGTTGTCGCGTTCGGACGGAAGGACGGTCAGTTGTTCGCCGCTCAAGAACCAGGCGCTTTTTGCAGCGACTATCGGCGGAATGGGGCTGACCGGCTTGATCG
The DNA here is from genome assembly GCF_002980495.1 of Phyllobacterium phragmitis. Taxonomy (GTDB): domain Bacteria; phylum Pseudomonadota; class Alphaproteobacteria; order Rhizobiales; family Rhizobiaceae; genus Paramesorhizobium; species Paramesorhizobium phragmitis. The sequence goes on along the minus strand of NZ_PVBR01000002.1, from coordinate 76,513 downwards.
TGACGGCCCGGATCAGGCTGATGCGTGTCGCATCGCTCGATGTCGAGGAACGGATCACGCGGTTTGCCGATCTGGATCAATTCTTCGCGCTCGCCGAAAAGGCTGATGAGGAGAACGAATATGCGGTCGCCTGGATCGACCAGATCGCCGGGGGACGGCGCGCCGGGCGTGGCCTGCTCCTGACCGGTAATCATGCGGGGAACGGCAATTTCAACGTCGATGCCCGACCGACGCGGCTGCGTGTGCCGTTCGAATTGCCTTTTTCGGCGCTGAACCGGGCGAGCCTGACGCTTTTCAATGCCGCATACCTGAACTTGAAGGGAAGGGGCGCGGGGCAGCATCTCTCGGGATATGAACAATTTTTCTATCCGCTCGACAGCGTACGCGACTGGAACCGGCTCTATGGTCCGGCGGGGCTCTACCAGCACCAGAGCGTCATCCCTTATGCACAAGCGCCGGATACGATCCCGGCCATGCTCGAAGCAACGCGCAAGGCGGGCCAGGTGTCTTTCCTGACCGTGCTGAAACGGTTCGGGACGACCGGCTCGCCGGGGCTTTTGTCATTTCCGCAGCCGGGCTATACTCTGACGCTCGATTTTCCCAATAAGGGGGCGGGAACATTGGCGCTTTTGTCGGAACTCGATCGCTTGACGATCGCGGCTGGCGGGCGGGTCAATCCCTATAAGGACCAGAGGATGCCGGCGGCGACCTTCGCTGCGTCATTTCCTCAGTGGAAAAAGCTTGAAGAGCATCGTGATCCGGCGTTCTCCTCGAATTTCTGGCAGAGAACGGCGCTGACGCTGGTTTGATCCGGAGATATATGAGAATACCAATTGCAATCGAAAATTGCGGATGGTTCGAATTTTAGGGAAGTGCTTTGCGGCTTCTCAACATGCTCGGTGTAACGGTCCGCCACTGGTCGTAGCGTGCGGCGATCAACAGCCCAAGGCGGGTAAGGCAAGGGTACGATGACGAAATACATTCCTTTCATTTTGTTCACGGTGATGACCAACGCCGCGGCACAGATCATGCTCAAATACGGCATGATCACGCTCGGTCCCATCAGCTTCAGCGCCGACACTGCGATCCAGCGCATTTTCCAGATCCTGTTCAACCCATGGGTGTTCGCTGGGCTCACCGTCTTCGTCATCTCGATGGCATCGCATCTCTACGTGCTTTCGAAGGTCGATCTTTCCTTCGCTTATCCGTTTCTCAGCCTCGCCTATGTGGCGGTCGCCGTTTTTGCATGGGCGGTCTTCAAGGAGGATCTCGGTGCGTTGAAGATCGCCGGGATCGCCTTCATCTGCGTCGGTACGGTGCTGATCGCACAGAGCGGACATGGAAGCGGGGCAGCATCTCGCGAGACGGCGCAGATCGATTCAAAATCAAAATACTAGGGTCTGATATTGGGGCCTGATTCCAAGGTAGCGGGTAAAAACATGCGACATATCATTTTCGGCGGCGACGGTTTCGTCGGCCGCTATCTGGCAAACGATCTGGTCAATCAAGGCGAAAAGGTCGTCGTCGCCGATATCGTCAAGACCGACCTGCCGCACTATGGCAAGGCCAAGTTCGTCCATTGCGACGTGACCAGCGAAGCGCAGGTGAACGCAGTCGGTCTCAAGCCTGACGATATGGTCTATAATCTGGCGGCCAAGATGCTCTCGCCGATCCAGGTTCGCGCCAAGCGCCACGAGTTCTTCTGGCCGGTGAACTATCACGGCGCCGCTCATATCATGAGCGCCATGGACCGGGCGGGAACGTCGAAGCTGGTGCAGTTCACCACCGATATGGTCTATGGCAATACCGTCGTCTCGCCACAGACGGAGGACCATCCGATCGCGCCGCTCGGCGAATATGGCAAGTCCAAGGCTGCGACCGAAGCGCTCGCCATCGATTGGCGTACGCGCGGCATGAACATCTCGATCATGCGCCCGCGGCTGATCATCGGCCCGGGCCGTCTCGGCATTCTGGAAAAGCTGTTCAAGCTGATCGATCATAATCTGCCGGTGCCGATGATCGGCTCGGGCAAGAACCCGTACCAGTTCATTTCCGTCTATGATTGTGCGGAGATCGCGCGTCTCGCCTGGGAGCATGGCGTGCCGAACGATGCTTATAATCTCGGCTCCTCCAACCCGCCTTCGGTGCGCGCGCTGCTGGGGGGATTGATCAAGCAGGCCGGGTCGAAATCGATCCTGCTGCCGACGCCCGCCTGGGCGGTCAAGGGCGCCTTGGCAATGCTCGATGCCATCAACAAACCGTTGATGGATCCCGAGCAATATCTGATCGCCGACGAATATTGCGTGAGGGACACTTCACGCGCGTTCGCGGCTTTCGGATGGAAGCCGAAATTCCGCGACGAGGACATGCTGGTCGCCGCCTACAAGGAATATCGCAACAAGATGGACGGCAAGCCGGTGGCGCAGATGGTGCCGCTCGCAGCGGAATAGCAACGGGGGAAGAACGATGGCCAAGGCCGTGGGATTTGTGAAAAAAGAAGCGCCTATTATCCATGCGGCGGTGCCAATGAGCGGGGGGACGGCGAAGCCGGATCTGCTGACCGTCGAGCAGGCGAAATCGATGGATCTGCCGCGGATGACGGAGCTTTTCTCCGCCCATATCAATCCCGGCCAGTTGCATTTCATGAAGCTGCTGGGCTTCAACAAGATCAAGATCGAGCGTGCCGAAGGCATGTATTATATCGACCAGAACGGCCGGAAGATCCTTGATTTCTTCGGCGGTTTCGGCTCGCTCGCCTTCGGTCACAACCACCCGCGCATCCTCGCGGCGCGTCAGGCTTTCCAGGAGGAAAAGCGCCACGAGATCGCGATGGCCTTCATGTCGCAATATGCGGCGGCGCTGGCGCATAATATCGCTGCCTGCAGCCCCGGCGATCTCGATATGGTGTTCTTCGGCTCGTCCGGTTCGGAGGCGATGGAGGCGGCGCTGAAGGTGGCCGAACGTGCCGCCGGGCCGAAGCGTCCGAAAGTCGTCTATGCCGAGAACTCGTTCCACGGCAAGACCAAGGGCGTGCTCAACGTCACCGACGGCAAGCTCTACCGCGGCGAGTTCACGCTGAGCGGCAATACGGTGCGCGTGCCCTTCGGCGATATCGAGGCGATCGAGAACGCCTTCAAATCCGATCCGGAGATCGGCGTCATCGTTCTTGAAACCATCCAGGGCGGGGCGGGGATCATCACCGCGCCGACCGAATTCTGGCAGAATCTGCGGGCGCTCTGCGACCGTTACGGCGTCTTGTGGGTGGCCGACGAGGTGCAGTGCGGGCTTGGCCGGTCAGGCAAATTCTATGCTTTCGAGCATTATGGCGTCGTGCCTGACGTGACGGCGCTGGCGAAATCGCTCGGCGGCGGCAAGGCCGCCATGGCGGCGATGATCGCCAGGCGCGAGGTCTATATGAAGGCCTATGGAACGCCGAAGACGGCGCTGATCCACGCCATGGCCACCTTCGGCGGCATCGGCGAGGCCTGCATCACGGCCATCGAAGCGCTGAACGTGCTTTATGACGAGCACCTGATCGACAATTCCGCTGCGGTCGGAGACTATCTCGTCGAGCGGTTGAAGGTGCTGCAGGAGAAATATCCGTCGCTGATCAAGGATGTGCGCGGGCAGGGGCTGATGATCGGCCTCGAGTTCCACGATTTTTCCAAGTCCGTACCCGTCGTGTTGCGGCCAGTCCTGGCGATGCTGGACGACAAGTTGAAAGGCTCGCTGCCGGGCTTCATCGGCAGCCATCTCCTGCGCGACCATGCGGTGCTGGTGGCCTTCACCGAATACAACCGCAATGTGGTCAGGCTGGAGCCGCCGCTGATCTGCGAGCGAGCGCATGTCGACCAGTTCATTGCGGCGCTCGACGAGGTATTGTCTCGCGGTATCGTCCGGATCGTCAGGGATTTCGTCAAGGCGCAGGTAAAGTAGGGGGCACTTCCTTCCTTCACCATCAAGAGGAGGATGGGAGAACTCCCGGCCGCAGCAACAAATCCCAGCAATCGTTGAGTTTCACCTCCTGCCGGTCCTTCAGCGCGTCGGCATAGATACGGCGCAGCGCGCGGCGGCCGGTGGTCAGGGGGCAGTGCGGGACGAGCACGGCATCGGTCTCAGCGATCGATTGCCTGGTGGCGTCGTCGAGCGGCGGCACGGTTCGGTAGGGATCGGCGCCGATCTGGATATGGCGCGTCGCGTCGCGGTCGAGGAGCCACGGAAACGGGTTGGCGAAATCGAGGTTCATGAGGGTGGCGAGGTGAATGCCGTTCGTGGCCTCGAACTGCCTGATGGCCTTGACCGCTTCGTCCGCCGAGATGATCCAGTACATCTGATAGTCGAGTTCGGAATAAAGCTGCCAACTCGGGAGCTGACCCTGACTGGAGAGATCGCTATAGGTATCGCCATGCTCCAAATAATGCTTTTCCATAAGCAGGCTGCGCTCCATGATGTCCCAGCGCGTGGAGACCTGCCCCAGCGTTTTCATATCCGTCACGGGCGCTGCGACATAGGTCGGTGACACGGCGACGGCACGCAGCGTCTTGTGGGCTATCTTGGTCGTATAGGGAATGGCGACAAATCCGATCAGCACCACGATCGCAATTCGTCGGGAGACGGGTTCGTGCGCGGACTGGATGAAGATCGCCAGAAGGATCGGCCAGAGGAAAGTGAAATCCTGGCTGCCGGTGTTCTGCGTTTCAAAGAAAATGCCGGCGACAAGCGCGACCGCCAGCCAGACGAAATTGCTGTCGAGCAGGGTCGATGCGATGCCTGCGCTGGCAGAGAAGCCAGCGAGGAGTTTCTCCCGTCCCATCCATGCGAGGGCGAGAACGAGGATGCCGCTCGCCATGATGATATCGAGATCGGTGGAGAGGACCGTCAGAAAGCGCGGCAGCAGCGCCTGTTCATTCATGCGGATGAGCAAGGCGATCTCATCGATGTAGGCTGTTATCATGTGCCCGTTGAATTCCAGGCAGATGAGGGCGGCGAGGAATATCGCGCCCGCCAACACGACGCTGCGCCAGGAAATGCGCCCGGACAAAAGCGCCAGAAGACCGATCAGCCCTCCCGCCAGAAACCCGGTGACCTTGATGAGGAAGAGCGCCAGCATCGTCAGCCCGCAGAGGATGGCAAGCCTGCGGCCATCCTTCACGAACATCAGCGCGGAAACCAGCACGTAGAGCAACAGCGTCGCATGGCGATTGTAGATGCCGAAGCCATCCAGGCCGGGATAGGAATGGAATGTCTGCACATTGGCCGGGCAGATGGCGAATATCAGGAAAGGGATGAGCAGGGCAAAGGCGATACGGCGCTCTTTGCGGGCGACATCATCGATGATCGCCGCCATCAGCGGTGCCGCGACGAGCAGGATGACCCATTGGGCGAGCAGAAGCGGTTGGGCATTGGGGAAAAATTTCAGCCCCAATGCGAACAGATAATAGTCGAGCGGCCCGACCGGCGTCAGGAAATCGGTGTTGGGTATCTGGCCGTTATAGATGCGTTGCGCGGCATCGAAATAGATATAAGTGTCCCAGTACATCGCGCCGATCGGCAGGATGAGGCGGATGCTCAGGAGAACGCAAAGCAAGAGGAGGACGAGCGCGAGCCACGCCAGCGGCGCCGTTGCGATACGACGCAGGAAAGGCCGCCGGCCGTCGCGCTTCCCCTCGGTTTGTTCAATCGGCATGTCTGTCATGATTGATCTTCCCCACTCAGCCCTTCATCGGTGATGGAAGATGAAATGGCAAGGCTTGGATGTGCGGACCGTTACCGATTGCTGCCGCGTGCCGGTGGACACTGCAGCCGTGTTCAGCCGGTTGCGTCGTGCTTTGGGGCCAAATGAAAGCCGAGGGCTTTCAGGACGGCCAATGTGGTTTCCAGGGTCGGATTACCGTTTTCACTGAGCGAGGTATAAAGATGCTCGCGAGCCAGTCCGGTCTTTTTTGCAATGTTGGTCATGCCCTTGGCGCGGGCGACAGTACCCAGGGAAGCTGCGATGAGTTTTGCATCGCCCGATTCCATCGCTTCGGTCAGGAATGCTTCAATAATTTCGTCGGAATCGAGCATGTCAGCCAGATCGAGATTGGAAATTTTTTCAGCCATCGTCTTCACTCCATTCTGCGGCCAAGCGCTTCGCTGTCCGTATGTCGGCTTCCTGTGTACTTTTGTCCCCGCCGCATAAAAGCACGATGATGGTGTTGCCACGACGTTGGAAATAGATGCGGTAGCCGAGGCCATAATGAATGCGCATTTCGCTAACGCCTTCACCAACCGGGGCGACATCGCCCGGGTTGCCGATTTCAAGCCGCTGAAGGCGCAGGACAATCGCCGCTTTGGCTTTGGCGTCCTTCAGTTTCCGGTACCACTTTTGAAAGGTGGCGGTCTGCTTGAAGATTGTCATAGATATTTGTAAGTTAAAACTTACATCCAGTCAATGTCGCCATGGCGTCGCGGCATTTTGCGGCCATGTCGCAAACAGGCCTTACCAATGGCCGGGGCACTCGGCATAGTGCGGAAAAATCGTCCTTATGCGCGGGCTGCGAACCCGCCTTTATTCAGGGGAATGACACGATATGAAGACCCATGCCCGTGCAGTGGTGATCGGTGGCGGTGTGGTGGGCGTTTCGACGCTCTACCATCTGGCGAAGAAGGGCTGGAGCGACGTCGTCCTGATCGAGCGCAAGGAACTCACATCCGGCTCGACCTGGCACGCGGCGGGTCTCCTGCCACTGTTCAACATGAGCTATTCGGTCGGCCAGATCCACAAATATTCGGTGAAGTTCTATCAGGAATTGCAGGAGGAGACCGGCATGAATGTCGGTTTTACCAATTGCACCAATATCAGGCTGGCGCGCACCAGGGACCGCTGGGACGAATATATGTATTATGCCGGGGTGGCGGAGACGATCGGCGTGCCGGTCAAGCTGCTGACGCCTGAAGAGGTCAAGGAAATCTGGCCTTTGGCCGAGATGGACGGCGTTCTGGGCGCGATCCAGCATCTGGATGACGGTTATATTCAGCCGGCGGATTTGACGCAGGCGCTGGCCAAGGGCGCGCGCGATCTTGGCGCGACTATTCATCGCCACACGGCGGTGACCGGCATCGAGCAGCAGCCGGATGGCCAATGGCTGGTCAAGACCGACAAGGGCGATATCCTCGCCGAGCATGTGATTTCCGCCACCGGCAATTTCGCGCGCAAGACCGGCCAGATGGTCGGCCTCGACGTTCCCGTCATTCCGGTGGAGCATCAGTACATCGTCACCGAGCCGCATTCGGCGATCCTGGAGCGCAAAGCCAAGGGCCTGCCCGAGATGGGCGTGCTGCGCGAGAGCGATTCCTCCTGGTACATGCGCGAGGAAAATGGCGGGTTGCTGCTCGGGCCCTATGAAAAGGGCGCGCCGGTCTGCTATGTCGACGGGCCCTCCGACCAGAGCGAGTACGAGCTGTTCCAGGAGGATCTGGAGCGGCTGATGCCCTATATCGAAACGGCCATTGCCCGCGTTCCCGCCTTCGGCGAGGTCGGCATCAAAAAGGTGTATAACGGTGCCATCGCCTATACGCCGGATGGTTCGCCGATCATCGGCCCGGCGCCGCGACTGAAGAATTTCTGGCTCAACGAAGGCCATTCCTTCGGCGTGACGGCGGCGGGCGGAGCCGGCTGGCAGTTGGCGGAATGGATCGTCGAGGGCGAGCCATCCATCGACATGATGGGTGTCGATCCGCGCCGCTTCGGCCCTTATGCGACCGAGGGTTATCTGAAAGAGAAGAACGAGGAAGCCTATGCGGAGGTCTTCTCGGTGCATTATCCCGACGAGGAGCGCGGTGCGGCGCGGCCCTTGAAGCGTTCGCCGTCTTATGATCGCCAGAAGGCGCTCGGCGCCGTTTTCGGCTCGGTCTATGGCTGGGAGCGCGCCAACTGGTTCGCGCCCGAGGGCTATGGCATCGATGTCGCCACGCTCGACAAGCCGGACGTGCTCATGAACCACAATCACCCCAAGCCCGATGCGGAAGGCAAGGTCAAGGAAGTATGGTCGTTCCGCCGCTCGAATTATTTCGAGCATGTCGGCAACGAGGTGAAGAACGTGACCGAAAATGTCGGTCTTCTCGACATGTCGGCCTTCGCCAAGATGGAGGTTTCAGGTCCGGGTGCGCGGGCGTGGCTGGACTCGATCCTCGCCAACCGTATCCCGAAGAAGCAGGGACGCATCGCGCTTTGCCATCTTCTGACGAAAAATGGCGGGGTGCGCTCGGAGTTCACCGTCTATGAATGGAAACCGGGCTCGTTCTATCTGGTTTCGGCGGGCGCCTTTGAGAACCACGACCATGATTATCTCTATAAGCTGCTGCCGTCCGACGGATCGGTGAGGCTCAAGCCGATCACGCAACTGTTCGGCGTTTTGGTGCTGGCCGGGCCGAACAGCCGCAAGGTGTTGCAGAAGCTCACCCGCACGAGCTTGGCGAATGAGGATTTCCCGTGGCTGTCGGGCAGGCAAATCAGCGTCGGTCCGGCGAGCGCGCACGCGCTGCGCGTCAATTTCGTCGGTGAGCTTGGCTGGGAACTGCATCACCCGATCGAGCAGCAGAGCACGATCTACGATCTGCTGATGGAAGCGGGCGCGGAATTCGGCATCAAGCCATTCGGCATCCGCGCCATGACGGCGATGGCGGTGGAGAAATCCTATCGCCTGATCCCGCGCGAACTTTCCATCGAATACAACGCCTACGAATCCGGTCTCGACCGCTTCGTGCATCCCAACAAGGGCGATTTCATCGGTCGTGACGCGGTGGTGAAGGCGCGTGAGGAAGGGCTGAACTGGAATTTCGTGACGCTTGAAGTGCATGATATCGGCGATGCCGATGCGCGCGGCTCGGAAGCGATCTACAAGGAGGGCAAGCTCATCGGCCGGGCGACGCATGGCAGTTATGGCTGGCGTCTGGGCAAGAGCCTTGCGCTTGCCATGGTCAGGCCGGAATTCTCTGCGCCCGGTACCGAATTCGAGATCGGGATTCTCGGCAAGATGCACAAGGCGACCGTCATCGTCGAATCACCGTTCGATACCGAAAACGAGCGTCTGAAGGCCTGACCTTGTTCAACTGATCGTGATCAGCGCATCGGCCCGAAAACTGGAATCGGTTTTCGGAAAGCGCGATGCGCAGATTCAATAACTTACAACGTCCTTTGTGCGTCCTGAAAGATGCATAATGCTGTAGCGCCGCGGCGCGTGTTTTCGCCGCGGCATTTTCATTTCCTATGGTATTATGTCTGGCATGGGACTGCGAATGATCCAGATGCTGGTCATAGTCGTGGCCATGATGGCCTCGGTTCCTGCACGCGCCGACGAGATACCGGTCGATGTGGAACTGGTGCTGGCCGTTGATGCATCGCGGTCGATGGAGGCTTTCGAGCAGAAGATTCAGCGCGACGGCTATGTCGCGGCGCTGCGTCACCCGCAGGTGATCAAAGCCATCCTGGAAGGGCTTTATGGCCGTGTCGCCATCACCTATGTCGAATGGGCCGGATTCGGCTTTCAGCGCATCATCATCCCCTGGACATTGGTGGACGGCAAGCAAGCGGCGGAAAAGCTCGCCGCCGAACTCGACCGGCCAGTCCCGCCACCGCAAAGCCGCACCTCGATCTCCGCCGCTATCGATTTCAGCGCCGGGCTTTTCGACAATAGTGGTTTCAAGGGACAGCGCCGCGTCGTCGATATTTCGGGCGACGGGCCGAACAATCATGGCCGGTCGGTAACCGATGCGCGAGCCGCCGCCCTTGAGAAGGGCATTACCCTCAACGGCTTGCCGCTGATGACGCGCGGTTCGCTCTATAGCGGCTGGGATGTGAAGGATCTCGATCTCTATTACGAAAATTGCGTCATCGGCGGGCCGGGAGCATTCATGATACCGGTCAAATCATGGGAACAATTCCCGGAAGCGGTGCGGCGCAAGCTGGTGCTGGAACTGGCAGGCGATCCGGCGCGGGCGATTGGCGCGATGCAGGCCGAAAACAGTCGGGGTGATGCCCCCGTCCTCAAAGTGCAGGCCAAGCAATCCCATGACTGCATGAGCGGTGAACGGGTCTGGCAGCGGCGAATGCAGGACTGGGAGTGGCGATGAAGGAGAAGTGAGATAGTGAGTAGTGAAACAGTGAATAGAGGTAATTTTCACTGTTTCACTACTCTGATCACGCTGCAACGAGTGGCTTGCGGTCGGCGCGCTCCTGCTGCGGCGAACGTCCATAGAGTTCGCGGTAGCATTTGGAAAAATGCGATGCCGAGACGAAGCCGCAGGCGACTGCCACTTCCACCACTGGCATGGACGACTGGATGAGCAGATGGCGGGCGCGATCGAGGCGGATTTCCAGATAATATCGTGCCGGCGACCGCCCCATTTCCTGGCGGAACAGGCGCTCGATCTGGCGGCGCGACAGGCCAACGTGATCCGCCACCTCGATCAGAGACAAGGGCTCGGTCAGGCTCGCCTCCATCAGCTCGATGATGGTCAGCACCTTTGAGTTCTGTACGCCGAGGCGGGCGCGCAAGGGCAGGCGCTGACGATCATGCGGATTGCGTACCCGGTCGGTCAGGGCCTGTTCGCAGACCCGGTTGACGAGATTGTCGTCGAAATCGTCGCTGATGAGCTTGATCATCATGTCGAGCGCCGCGGTTCCGCCGGCGCAGGTATGAATATTTCCATCGACCTCGAAGAGATCGGCATAGACATCGGCCTTGGGGAAGGTCTCGGCAAAGCCGGGCAAATTCTCCCAATGGATGGCGCAGCGCTTGCCGGAGAGGAGGCCTGCGGCGGCGAGAATATGGGCTCCCGTGCAGAGACCGCCGACCGCCACGCCACGATTGAACTCCTCACGCAGCCAGGCGAAGGCCGATTTGTTCTGGAATTTCTCGACATGGACGCCCGAACAGACGAAGACCATCGACGGTCGTTCCTCGCCGGTCAAAAAGCGGCGCTCATCCTCGAGCGAGGAGGTGACGGCGCATTCGACACCATTGGATGCGGTGACAGGCTTGCCGTCTGTTGATGCCAGACGCCAGTGATAGGCGTTATAGCCGAGCATGCGGTTGGCAATCCGCAGCGGCTCGATGGCCGTCGCAAAGGCGATCATGGAAAAATCGGGAACGAGAAAGAAGACGAATGAGCGCTTGATAAGCGTTTTCTGATTCATGGCTGACAAGTTCCCGCTGCCGTTCTGCTGTCCCGATGCTCTACTCTGTCGCATCTGAACCATGATTCAGTGCGATTCAGGCGCAGTTAAGACCCAAAAACTATTGAGCCATAGAATTATTCCAAAAGGAAGTGCGGCGAAATAGCTGTCGCAAACCGGCAAATTTGACGTGCAAGGAACAGATCGACGGGCGGCGGGAACAGAGCCATGCCGCCCGTCGATCTTTGTCTGGCGGCATCAGTTTTCGTCCTTCCGATGCTGTCGCTCATAAAGGTCGGGCCAGCCGATATCATGAAGGATATTCTCCGACAGGCCCGCCAGTGCGCGGTCGGTGTCACGCTGACGCTTCCTTGTGGCGATCTTCTTGATGTTTCTGGCGATCTGAGCTGTGGATCTCTCGATCATCCGCACGATCCGATCCGAAAACAGGTCCGGCCATGCCGCGTGAGGGTCTCGGGAACGATCGCGATAGCCATTGTCGTAGGTGGTCATGGTCTTTCTCCTGAATGCCATTTCCGTATTGCCGACTTGACTATGTCGAAGGCTTGAGGTTCAATCAAATGAAATTAAGGAACAGATAAATTCAGAATAATTGATTAATGAGGCCCGATCATGACAGCTCCGATGCACCACCCGCTGCCGATCCTCGATCTCGATGTTCTCAGGACATTCGTGATGATCGCGGAGACCGGAAGCTTTTCTGCGGCGGCCAATGCGGTGTTCCGCACGCCTTCAGCCGTATCGATGCAGATCAAGAAGCTGGAGGAAACGCTCAGCGCCACGCTTTTGGAGCGCGACGCGCGATCGGTGGCGCTGACCAGCGATGGCGAGATGCTCCTGGGCTATGCGCGGCGGTTGCTGGCGCTCAACCGGGAGGCGGCGGCGAAATTCGTGGCGCCGACCGTGTCGGGCGTGGTTCGCCTGGGATCGCCCGATGATGTCGGCGAATGGGTGCTGCCCTTCGTGCTCAAGCGCTTCGCCGAGACACATCCGAACGTGACGGTAGATGTCGTCATCGACCAGAGCGTCAATCTGCGCAAGCGGCTGGATGAACGCCGGCTCGACATCACCATGATCAATGTGTCGAACACGGTGCCGAAGACCAACGATGTCGAAGTGCTGATGACGGAGCAATTGGTATGGGCCGGCGCTAAATGCGGCACCGCGCATGAACGCGACCCGCTGCCGCTTTCGATGTGGGAAGAAGGCTGCGCCTGGCGCGGCAATGCCTCGGAAGCGCTCGAAAAGGCGGGGCGGAACTATCGCGTCGCCTATATGAGCGCGCATACGACGGGGCAACGCTCGGCGATCCTCGCCGATCTCGCCATCGCGCCCTTCGGCAGGACGCTTCTGGGCGAGGGGATCGTTGCGCTCGGGCCGGAACACGGCCTGCCGCCGCTCGGTAGCTATCAGCTTGGCGTGGTCGTCGCCAAGGATGCCGGCCAGCATGTCCAGGTGGTAGCCGAGCATCTGCGCGGAATCTTCGAAAAATATGAGCGCACGGGGAAGTTTTGAATGGGAGTGGGGGAGTTGATGGATTGGCCGTTGCACGCTTCCTCATACCCCCCTCTGGCTTGCCAGCCATCTCCCTCCTTGAGGGGGAGATGGCTGGCAAGCCAGAGGGGGGTATGACAGGCGAAAACGCTTCCCAATTTGAATCCGTGAACTGTTCCAACTAACTGTCTTTACACAAGCTTCTGCTTAAGCGCACCCACACGGTGCCTGTCCGTCCCGCGCCGCAGCCCATCGTCAAAACCCATGCGGATGATGTTTCCATCCGGTGGCGGAAGGGCAGTGCTGCACGAGGCGTGAAGCTCGGTTATGGGCAACCGGGCAAGCAAGGTCCCCACATTGTCTGCCGTCAATCCCGATCCGGGCATGATCGCGATGTTGCCGTCCGCTGCCGCAAAGGTTCTTTCCAGATCGTCGAGCCCTTCGAGCGCTGTCGGCGCCCGACCGGAGGTGAGAATGCGTTCGAAACCGGTGTGAAAAGCGATGCGGACCGCTTCGTCGATATCCGGCACCAGATCGAAGGCGCGATGCAGTGTCGTGCCAAGTCCCGTCGCGTGTCGCTTGAGGCGATCCAGCACGTGATCATCGAGGCTGCCGTCCGGCTTGCTAGCGCCGAACACCACGCCTGCGAGGCCTGTTGCACGGACCGCATCGATCTCGCGCAGCATCTGGTCGATCTCGCGCTGCGTATAGATGAAATCTCCGGCGCGCGGCCGGATCATCGCATAAACGGGGATCGTTGCCTGTGCCGCAGTTACGATCAGGCCGGGCGAGGGGGTGAGCCCGCCCAGTTGCAGTGCTGAACAGAGCTCTATGCGATCGGCTCCGCCTTCGATCGCCGCTTCCAGCCCTTCCGCATCGTCGACACAGACTTCAAGCAGGATATGGCTCATGATTGTACTTCCGCCAGCCCGAGCAGTCCCGCGCCGATGAGGCCCGGTTCGATACGGCATTCTCCGCGCACCACCAGCGGCTTGTTCGTCCTGCGCAGGATGCGGCTTCGCACGCCCAAGTCGATGCGTTCGATCAGCGGTTGCGAATTGGAGAGGCCGCCCCCGACGGGCACGATGGATGCGCCGAGCACATTGACGACCAGCGAAAGCGCATCGGAGAGGATATCGACATGACAATCCACAGTGCGAGCGGCCTTCGCGTTGCCATCTGTCCAGGCGTCGATGATCTCCGTGCTCGATGCGTCGGCGCCATGGAGATGGCGATGCAGCCTTTCCAGGCCGCGGGCGCTGCCTACGACATCGATACATCCGGTCTGGCCGCAGCCGCAGGGGAAACGCGGTATGGCGACGGGTGGACTTCCTGCTGATGTCGCCGAAATCGGTCCGTGGCCCCATTCCCCGGCAAAGCCGCCGGCGCCTGACAATATCTTTCCGTCGATGATGACGCCGCCGCCGACGCCGCTGCCGAGGATCGCGCCGAAGACCACGCGATGGCCGCGTCCGGCGCCCGCTATGGCTTCGGCAAGCGCGAAGCAATCTGCATCATTGGCGATCAGCACAGGCCTTTTCAGGATTGCGCTAAGGTCAGCGACAAGCGGGCGTCCGTCGATGCAGGGGATATTGGCGCAGGTGATGCGCCCGGTGTCGGAATCGATGATGCCGGCGAGCGAGATGGCGACAAGGCTGTGATCATTGCCCGTCGCTTCGGTCGCGATCCTGCCGATGGCGGCGGCAAATGCCTCGAAATCATCGAGCGGCGTCGGTACCTTGTCCAAAGCCTTGATATCCCTTGGCGATGAGGCCCGGGCGCTCTTGATGGCGGTGCCGCCGATATCGAAGCATGTGATCATGCGGCCTTATTCGCAGAAAGCGAAACCGGTGTCGATGGGGGGAAGAGGGCAAGCGTATATGGCGCGAATTGCTCCTCACCCTTACCCTCTCCCCGTAAACGGGGCGAGGGGGACATAGACGTCGCCGTTTCTTTCTTCTCCCCCGCACGCGAGGTCAAGAAAGAAACAGAAACGCTGGCGTCTCCCTCTCCCCGCTTGCGGGGAGAGGGTAAGGGTGAGGGGCATTCCACAGCAGCAACCCCGCTCTACCCCCGACTCCTTCTTGCCGCGCGTTCCTCGCGCGAGCGGCGGCGGGGGGCGCTGTCGCCCGGGCCGTCGGAGCCGCCATCGCCATCGGAACTCCGCTCCGGCAGTTTCACCGCCGCCGATAGTTTCGGAAACGGATCGACCTTGTTGGGTATGGCCATGGCGTAGACGAAATGTTCCTGGAATTTCGGCTCCAGCGCGGTTTCGATCTTTTCGATGCGGTTGACCGTTTCCTCGATTTCGCGGCGGTAATCGCGGTTGAGCAGCGCCATGCGTGCCCCGGTTCCAGCCGCATTGCCGACCGCATGCACGTTTTCCAGATCGCAATCCGGGATGAGGCCGAGAACCATGGCGTATTTCGGATCGATGAAGGAGCCGAAGGCACCGGCGAAGCGGATCTGGTCGACGGAATCGATGCCGAGCTTGTCCATCAGCAGCTTGACGCCTGCATAAAGTGCTGCCTTGGCAAGCTGGATGGCGCGCACGTCGTTTTGGGTGATGGCGATGCGCGGACTGCCCTCGTGCAGCAGATAGGAGAAGGTGCGGCCATTGGCGGTGATGCGCGGTGAACGCGCGGCCAGCGCGCCATCGACCACGCCATCCTCCGAGATGATGCCCGCCAGATACATCTCCGCCACCACTTCGATGATTGCCGAGCCGCAAATGCCGGTGATGCCGGTGCGGGAGGCTGCTTGCGCGAAGCCCGGCTCATCCGACCATTGCTCGACGCCGATGATGCGGAATTTCGGCTCCAGCGTTTGGCTGTCGATGCGCACGCGCTCGATGGCGCCCGGCGCGGCGCGCTGGCCGCCCGATATTTCCGCGCCCTCAAAGGCGGGACCGGTGGGCGAGGAGGCGGCGACGGTGCGGTGGCGATTGCCCAGCACGATCTCGGCATTGGTGCCGACATCGACAAGCAGCATCATCTCGTCCTGCCGGTGCGGGCCTTCGGCAAGGGTTGCGGCGGCGGCGTCGGCCCCGACATGGCCGGCAATGCAGGGCAGCATGTAGACGCGGGTGCCGGGGTTCATCGGCAGGCCGATATCGGAGGATTTCAGATGCACCGCGCCGGAGACGGCCAGCGCGAAGGGCGCGCCGCCGAGTTCCGTCGGGTCGATGCCCAGGAACAGATGGTGCATGATCGGATTGCCGACGAAGACGGCGTCGAGGATGTCGCTGCGTGAAATCCCTTCGTCCGTGCAGACCTTGTCGATCAGGCTGTTCACCGCCTCGCGCACGGCCAGCGTCATCGCCTCGCGCCCGTCGGGGTTCATCATGACGTAGGAAACGCGGCTCATCAGATCCTCGCCGAAGCGGATCTGCGGGTTTGATGCGCCCGCCGAGGCCAGCGTGCGGCCCGAAAGCAGCGAGGACAGATGCATGGCGATGGTGGTCGAACCGATGTCGCAGGCGATGCCATAGGCCTCGTTCTTGAGGCCGGGCCAGAGCGCGATCAGCGTCGGGCGGTCCGTTTCCTCGTCATGGTGGATGGCGGCGGTGACGCCCCATTTTTCCTTGCGAAGAATCTGCTGGATATGGGGCAGGAGGTGGGCATCGACATGCAGGTTGCTGTAGCCCCAGTCCTTTTCCAGCGCGCTCTTCAACCGGTCGAGATCGCCGAGCGGCTTGTGCATGTCGGGTTCCTCGACCTCGACATAACACATGTGGACGGCGGGATTGCGCTCGATCACGCGGGTATCGACGTCCTTGCGTATGGTTTGCGTGTTGACCTGCACATCCTGCGGCACATCGATGACGAGATCGCCCTCAATGGTGGCGGAGCAGGAGAGGCGGCGACCGGGCTTCAGCTCGCGCTTTTCGGCATAGCGAAGCTCTTTCGGGCCGATTTCGGAGATATGGTCGTTGGAGGAAATGATGCCATGCTTGGCGAAGCGGCCCTCCTGCACCTCGACCTGACAGCGCCCGCAAGTGGCGCGCCCGCCGCAGACGCTTTCGACATAGACGCCGAGGGCGCGCGCGGCGTCGAGGACGGGCGTGCCGACGGGGAAATGGCCGCGCTTGCCGGAGGGCATGAAGAGGACGAGGGGATCGCTCATCGGCTTACCTGTTGCAGTGCTTTCGGGCGGCGCTATTATGCCACTCATCCTAAGGTGTGATCCTGAACTTGTCGAAGGAGAGCCTCGAAGGACGAGGGGCATAATGGTTGAGGCAACTGTCTATATCCTGCGCTGCCTTGATGGCAGCTATTACACTGGCATCACGAAGCAGCCGGTTGAAGCCCGTGTGTGGGAACATAACAATTTGCCGGATGAAAAGAGCTATACGTGGAACAGACGGCCCGTGGAACTCGTATTCTCGGAAACCTATGACCTTGTAAAGGACGCTATTGCGCGAGAAAAACAGATCAAGGGCTGGTCGCGGCGCAAAAAAGAAGCGCTGATCGCTCTCGATTATGAGGGATTGCCTGAATTGTCCCGACGCAGTCATCTCATACCCAAACCCTGATCTCGAAGTCGGCGCCAAGCGCCCTCGTGGTTCGAGGCTCATTCCGCTGCGCTCCAATCGCACTTCACCATGAGGGCTACCGGAGCGCCGCGCCCTTCACCCTCATCCTTACCATGAGGACTACTGACGTGCCGCTTCGGGCTTACTCCTGCGTAGAGAAGCAGGGATAGGGCCAATGAAGCAAGCGCTCGACGCCCCTTCACCCTCAGGATTGGGGTTATTTAAAGCGCAGTCCCTTCACCCTCATGGTGAGGCGCGAGCGGAGCGAGCCTCGAACCACGAGGGTGAAGGGACGCCAAACCAGTAATGTCTTACGCCATGACCCCGCGCCTTGCCTCGCGTCCGCCGCGACGGCGACCGTTTCCATCTCCCCCCGACACTGGTTGCCCAGCATTGGCATTCGCGGCATTGTTCGGCGTATGGTCGCGGTATTTGTTGATCCATTTGCCGCAATTGGCGTCGGCGCCGTTGAGCACATTGGCGGCATGGACCATTTCCATTTCCTGCGGGCGGCAGGGGTTCATGATGGCTGATGTCATGCCGCTGGCGATCACCATCGGGATGAAGGCGGCGTTGACGCCGTGGCGGTGCGGCAGGCCGAAGGAGATGTTGGAGAGGCCGCAGGTGGTGTTGACGCCCAACTCCTCGCGCAGGCGGCGCACCAGCCGGAAGACTTGAAGCCCGGCGGTTCCCATCGCGCCAATCGGCATGACCAGCGGATCGACCACGATATCATGCGCCGGAATGCCGTAATCGGCGGCGTGGCGCACGATCTTGCGCGCCACTTCGAAGCGCAC
Source organism: Phyllobacterium phragmitis (assembly GCF_002980495.1). Lineage (GTDB taxonomy): Bacteria > Pseudomonadota > Alphaproteobacteria > Rhizobiales > Rhizobiaceae > Paramesorhizobium > Paramesorhizobium phragmitis. Next base: position 58,509 of record NZ_PVBR01000002.1, on the reverse strand, counting down.
GTCGGGGTCTTCGGAAATGCCGGTCTCGTCATTGGAGATCGCCACGACGGGCACGTTGTATTTCTTGATGAGCGGCAGGATCGCTTCGAGCTTTTCCAGTTCGCCCGTCACGGAATTGACCAGCGGTCGGCCCTTGGCGACCCTTAACCCGGCCTCTATTGCCGCGCTGACCGACGAATCGATGGAAAGCGGCAGGTCGACCAATCCTTGCACGATCTCCAGCGTCTGCACCATCAGGTCCGGTTCGGTCGCGTTGGGATCGACGGCGGTGACACCGGCATTGATGTCCAGCATGGTTGCGCCCGCGGCTGCCTGCTCCAGCGCGTCCCTGATCACCGTCTCGAAATTACCGGCGACCATTTCGGCGGCAAGCTTCTTGCGCCCCGTCGGGTTGATGCGCTCGCCGATGACGCAGAAGGGCTGATCGAAACCGATGACGATTTCTCTTGTCGCGGAGGCGACGATGGTGCGGGTCATGGACGTTTCCTTATTGCACGGCGGCGACGGGGGCGGTGACGGAGGCGTTCACATTCCCGGAGCTGGGCTCGGAACTGGGCCATGAGCCGCGTTCGACCAGCCATTCCGAGGCTTTCTTGATGCCGCCGAAGGGGAAAACATGGACCTGCTTGATGTTGCTTGGCGGATTATCCAGCACATGCCGCTCGATCGGCCCGACGACGCCTTCCGGCGAATGGGTGGTGGCAAGGGCGGTCAGGGCGAAGGCGTTTTTCTTCAGGAAAGTGATCGAATTGCCGACACCGCACATGGCGGCATATTTGATGAGCGTGGTGATCTTGGCCGGCCCGGCGACGCCGAGATGAACGGGGAGGTCGACGCCGGCTTCGCGCAGGCCTTCCGCCCAGGCGATGAAGCGCTCGGCGTCGAAGCCGAACTGGGTGACAACGCGCAGCTTGGCGCCGGTGCGCTCGCCGAAATTCTTTTTCAGGCGCAGGGCTTCCATGGCGACCGCTTCTGAAAATTCCGGGCTTCCCTCGGGATGTCCGGCGACGCCCATCTCGGTGATGCCGTAGCGATCGAAGAAACCGGTTTCGAGAACTTGCATGGTCGAATTGAAGTCGCCGGCCGGGCGATCCAGACCGCCGCCGATGACGAGAACATCGGTGACGCCGGCTTCTTGCGCCGAGCGGCGGATGCGGGTTTCGAGCGCTGTCCTGGTCGTGAGGCGGCGGCAGGCGAAGTGCGGTACGGGCTTGTAGCCGAGATCGCTGACGCGCTTGGCGGCGGCCGTCAGCGTATCGACCGTATCAGTGCCGATATCGGTGATGTAGACGCGGCTGCCGGTCGGGAACAGACCGGGCAGATCCTGCGATTCGATCACCTGCTTCGGCGCCAGCTCAATGGATGCGCCGATGTGGCTCATGGTCTTTGCCTCACGGGATTTCAATTCATGAATGGTCATGTCCACCTGCCTTTACGAGCGCCACGAGGCGGTCTTGATGATATTCGCGGTCGAGGCGCTCCAGCGCCGTGCTAGCTTCTGTTTCGAGGTCGTCGCCAACGGCCAAGGGCGTTCCACGCCGCCATTCAGCGAGATAGGCGTCGGTATCCTGTGCTCCGACGCGCATGGCGCACATGTCGATCGCCTCGGTGAACCGCAGCGGCAATTCGCGCTTGGCGCTCTGCCGCCCTTTTTTGACGATCACCTGGGCGGGTATGTCCCGCCAGTAGACGACAACGAGATCGGCCATGCAGTTTCATCCTCCATATTGCCAGCATCGCTGGAATTACAGGGCTGGGCTTGCTGCGCGGCGACGTCGGGCCACTTAAAAACGACGTGGCGGGCTATCGCGTTTGCGTCACCGGTAAAACGTCCCCGATCGGGATCGGAAGGGCAGGATCAAAAGGGCAGTTTGGTAATGAGCGTTCCGGCCGTGAACAGCACTGCGGCGATGATGCCCAGGGATATCAGGCCAATCAGAATGCCGATGCATATCAAGATGCCGTCGCGCTCGGTGAGGGCGGCGCCGATGATGGCGGTGGCGAATGCCGGCAGCCAGTTGGAGAGCGGTATCGGAAAGATGACGGCAAGCCCGAGGACCAGCGTCAGGAGGCCGAGCCAACGGTCGCCATGACGCGGGGTGAAAGGCCACACGCGCGGTTGGATGAAGCGTTCGATGCGCTTGAGCCAGGGAACACCTTTTTGCGAGAGCTGGCGGAAGCGCTCCTGCGTCATGGAACGTTGGCGCAGGAAGCGCGGCAGCCACGGCGTTTCGAAGCCCAGCACCATCTGGCCGGAAATGAGCGCCAGCGGAATGCCGGTGATGATGCCGGTTCCCGGCGGAAGCGGCAGGAGATTGACCAATGCGAAGAAGGTGAGGAGCGCGGCGAAGCTGCGGTCGGAGAGCGCTTGCTCGATCTGCCCGAAACTGATCGGGCCATTGGCGTTTTTCGCCAGATCCTCGAAAACCTGGGACAGCGACCGCCTGTCGGAAAAGCCGGAGGGCTGCTCGGGGCCGGTTGTTCCGGTTACCGGCACGGAAATCTCCTGTCCGGATATTGGCCCGGATATGGGATGAGGCTTTTCGTTCATGCCCTGCATATCGCCTGCTTCTGATGGTAATTCAATGACACGAAACTCCGGCGACGAAAATTAGAATATGGCGAACACAGGAATTCGATGTGGGAAGCCGTTCGGCGCTGCGGTCGCGGCGTGTAAGAAATGAATTAAAGACGATCACGAATATGCCGGCGGCGAATTTCCACCGCCTGCCTGTCTGATGGCGGAGACAAGGTCACCGAAGCCGGTAAAGCGGCGCTCATAGGCAAGTCCCAGGAATGCAGCCGCTTCCTCTGCTTTCTGCGAGAGCTCGGGGTCGTCCGTCTGCGCCAGATAGATCATCTTGGAATAATTGCCGAAATACATGTCGCGCAACTCAGGATGGCGGTCGAGGCCGAGTGGCTTGACCAGAAACGCCTCGAACTGACGAGCGAGGAAATCGGTCATGAAGAAGGACGTCATATCGTCGTCCCAGCGTTCCGCGAAAACCTCGTTGCCGACATAAAAGGAGAAGCAGTGCGGTCCGGCAATGCGCTCCACGCCATATTTATCGCAGATTTTATCGAGCGCGCCTCCGGTACCGCAATCGGCATATCCGATGAAAATGCGCTCTATGCCTTCGCGCCTGGCGCGCCTGATCGCCCGTTCCACGGCGGGGGCGATTCTATCGGGGTAATGATGATAGATGGCGGGAAGACATTTCAATTCGACATGATCGAGGCCGAACTGTTCGCGGATCGCCAGGATTTCACGCGCGATCATGCCGCAGGCGATCACGCGCAGCCTCTCCGGTTGCGGCGTTTTGGGCGGTTCAAACTTCAGCTTGCCAAGCGCGTTCATCACGCTACCTTCTTGATGCGGATGTGATTCCGCAGATTGTCGTCATTTTATATCAGATCGGGAGACACCGTCCATGAAACCGTCACGCGTTGCGCCGTTGGTTATCATTCTCTGTGCATTTTCGCTTGCTGCCTGCGCCAATACGGTGCGCGGCGTGGGCAAGGATGTTCGCGGTACCGCTCAGGCAGTTGAAGACAGCGTACAATAGGATTTAGGGGCATGAAGGCCAAATGCCAAACGCCTTCACGCCCGGTCGCTACTTGGCCGCTATCTGGCCGCTGTTTTGGTTAGCATCATATCCGAAAGGCCAATCAGGTTTTCCGGCAGGTTTTTGGGATGGTTATTTTTAGGGCGATCCGCTGCAAAAGGGGATCGCCCTTGATGATTCAAACCGCGCTATCCCGGTTGCGCTATCCGCATTATCCCGCGGTTCCGGTGCGCAGATTGTGTTTGCGCTTCATGAAGCTCTTGGCTGTCTCGACCGCGACAGCCGCATCACGGCAATAGGCATCGGCGCCGACGGCCTTGCCGAATTCCTCGTTGAGCGGGGCGCCGCCGACGAGAACGACGTAATCATCGCGAATGCCTTTTTCCTTCATCGTGTCGATGACGACCTTCATATAGGGCATGGTCGTCGTCAGCAGGGCCGACATGCCGACAATGTCGGGCTGGTGCTCTTCGATCGCCGCGAGATAGTTTTCCACCGGATTGTTGATGCCGAGGTCGATGACGTCGAAGCCTGCCCCCTCCATCATCATGCCGACGAGGTTCTTGCCGATATCGTGAATGTCGCCCTTAACGGTGCCGATCACCAGCTTGCCTTGTTTAGGCGCGCCGGTGGCGGCGAGCAAGGGGCGCAGGATATACATGCCCGCCTTCATGGCATTGGCTGAAAGCAGCACTTCGGGAACGAACAATATGCCGTCGCGGAAATCCTCGCCGACAATGCGCATGCCTTCGACGAGCGCCTCCGTCAAAACCCTGTAAGGCACCCAACCGCGCTCGAGGAGGATGTTGGTGCCTTCCTCGATTTCCTCCTTCAGGCCGTCATAGAGGTCGTCATGCATCTGCTGCACGAGTTCGTCGTCGGAAAGTTCGGAGAGAATGATTTCATCGTCGGCCATAAGCGCATTTCCTCACCTGAGCCCTATATTTGAATAGGGCCAATCACATTTTCACTACATAGCCTGCAAGCCGCAAAAATCCATTGCTCAAAAGCGACTTCGCAAAACGTGAAAGCGACTGGAATACTGTCTTTAACGCGCCACGGTTTGGCGCACACGGGAACGTTCTTTCCGCCGTCGGGATTAGGCTAGTGGTATCGGATATCCGTATGTGCGAAAGGGAGACTGCGTAATCTACACGCAGGAGAAAAAAATGGACCAGGAAGCATCTGTCGAAACCGGTGAAGAACGCGGCGGGCGCCGCGGGCGCGGTGCCAGCGGCGGGGCGGCGGCAAGACGCGCGGCGCGCTCCGGCGGCGGTCCGGGTAAATCGCTGACCTATATCACCCGCAAGGTGCCGGTCTACGAGGTGCTGAACGAGGAAGGGCTGGCGCTGATCGAAGCCAATGCCGATATCGTTCTCGAGGAGATCGGCATCGAGTTTCGCGATGACGCCGAGGCTCTGGCGCTGTGGAAGGAAGCGGGCGCCGACGTCAAGGGCGAGCGTGTGCATTTTCCCAAAGGGCTTTGCCGCTCGCTGCTCAAGAGCGCTCCCTCGACTTATATCCAGCACGCGCGCAACCCGGCGCGTTCGGTGCAAATCGGCGGCGACGCAACCGTTTTCGCGCCCGTCTACGGCCCGCCATTCGTGCGCGACCTCGACGGCAACCGCCGCTATGCGACGATCGAGGATTTCCATAATTTCGTGAAGCTCGCCTATATGGCGCCGTCCATACATCATTCCGGCGGAACGGTGTGCGAGCCGGTCGACGTGCCCGTCAACAAGCGCCATCTCGACATGGTCTATGCGCATATGCGCTATTCGGACAAGCCGTTCATGGGATCGGTGACGGCGCCGGAGCGGGCCGAAGACACGGTGGCGATGTGCAAGATCCTATTCGGCGATGATTTCGTCGATCAGAACACGGTTCTGACCAGCCTGATCAATGCCAATTCACCGATGGTGTTCGACGAAACCATGCTCGGCGCGCTGAAGGTCTATTCGCGCAACAACCAGGCCTGCATCGTCACGCCGTTCATCCTTGCCGGCGCCATGAGCCCGGTGACGGTGGCGGGAACGCTGACGCAGGTTCTGGCGGAGGTTCTGGCCGGCGCATCGTTCACCCAGTTGATCCGCCCCGGCGCGCCGGTGATCTTCGGCACTTTCGCCTCGTCGATTTCCATGCAGTCGGGTGCGCCGACCTTCGGCACGCCGGAGCCGTCGCTCGTTTCCTATGGCGCGGCACAGCTTGCCCGACGTCTCGGCCTGCCGTTTCGTACCGGCGGTTCGCTCTGCGCCTCGAAGCTTCCCGATGCGCAGGCCGCTTATGAAAGCGCCAACACGCTCAACGCGGCCATGCTCGCCGGCACCAATTTCGTGCTGCATGGAGCGGGCTGGCTCGAAGGCGGGCTGGTATCCTCCTATGAGAAATTCATGATGGATATCGACCAGCTCGGTATGCAGCAGCGCTTAGCCGAAGGTGTCGATCTGTCGGAAAACGGGCAGGCGATGGATGCGATCCGCGAAGTCGGCCCCGGCAGCCACTATCTCGGCTGCGCACACACGCAGGCCAATTTCCAGAGTGCGTTCTACCGCTCCTCGATCGCCGACAACAATTCCTACGAGCAATGGTTGGCCGAGGGCGAAAAGCGCGCCGACCAGCGCGCCAACGATCTGGCGCGCCGCTGGCTGGAAACCTATGAAGGACCCTATCTCGATCCGGCGATCGACGAGGCGCTGAAGGCGTTCATCACGGAGAAGAAAGCCTCGATGCCCGACGCCTTCACATGAAAGAAGCCCGAAGGCGGCCGGGCTAAAGTGGCCGATCTGATCCATGACGAGGTCTGGGGTTCGGCCATAACGGGTCGTGGGAAAAAATGACCGGGCGATCTTCGCCTTCAATAGATGAAATTACCGCCGCGCTGGAACCCTTCGGGCTCGTTCCGCGTGGCGGCTTTGTTTTCGGCGATGGCGAGAATGCGCCGCCGGGCCGGGTGCGGGAGCGTGCGCGTAGCGTGGTGCTCGCCGGCCATGCTGGATCGTCGATCTGGCCGCATTTTGCACGCTGGCACGCCGATGAGGGCAGGGGCAAGACCGATCCGCTGGATTGCTGGTCGAAACAGGTGCTGGGCGAGGCGGCGAAAAAGCTCGGCGCGCGGGCAGTTTTCCCTTCAGACAAGCCATGGCTGCCATTCCAGCAATGGGCGAAAAGGGCAGAGGGCTTGCAGCCATCGCCGCTCGGCCTGTTGATCCATCCGGTCTACGGACTGTGGCATGCCTATCGCGGCGCATTGTTGTTCGATGAGGAGGTCGGCTTTCCCACGGGCGATGATATCGGTCATCCATGCGAGCGATGCGCCGCCAGACCCTGCCTTTCGGCCTGCCCGGTGGATGCGTTCGACTGCTCCGGCTTTGCCGTCGACATCTGCCGGAATTATCTGCGGACGGATGCCGGGGCAGCTTGCCGTTATAGCGGTTGTCTCGCTCGGTTCGCCTGTCCGGTCGGACGGGAATATGCCTATGAAACCGCGCAACAACGTTTTCACATGGCGGCGTTCATGAGGGCTGGCTGAAATAGCGGTTCATGGAAACGATGAGCACCCTTCACCCTCGTGGTTCGAGGCTCCCCTTCGACAGGCTCAGGGTCGCACCTCACCATGAGGGTGAAGGGTCGGCAACGCCGCAGTAGCCCTCATCCTGAGGTGCGCAGTGAAGCAAAGCGGAACGAAGCCTCGAAGGACGAGGGCGTTTGGTGCGAATTCCCATCTAGAAAGGCTCTCTATCCCCGACGGCCGCGCCGTTCGCGCCGCGGGGCAGCGCTGCCGTCTCCGGCAATCTTGTTGCGCATCGGGCCGATGGTCTCGATGATGGTTTCGACCGTCGGGCGCGGGCCCTGGACGTGACTGTCGAGCGCCTTGCGCATCGCGGCCAGATGTTCAAATGATGTGCCGCAACAGCCGCCGATGATCCTGGCGCCGGCATTGGCGGCCAGATGGGTATAGTTCGCCATCAATTCCGGTGTTCCGGAATAATAGATTTCCGAGCCGCGGAATTCAGGTATGCCGCAATTGCCTTTGACCACCACGGTCGCGGTGGGATCGGCATCGGTCATGTCGAGAAGCGACGATAGGATATCGGAGGCGCCGACACCGCAATTGGCACCGATCGCCACCGGCTTTTCCGAAAGCCCGTCCGCGACATGATGGATGTCCCTGGGGTGGAGCCCCATCATGGTCTTACCGGCTGTGTCGAACGAGCCGGTGTAGACATAGGGGAGGCCGAGCGAGGTCGCCGCCTCGGCTGCAGCGCGGATTTCATCTACCGCCGACATGGTTTCGATCCAGGCGACGTCTATGCCGCCGGCCTTCAATCCCTCGATCTGTTCCTTGAAGGCTGAGACCGCATCCTCGTAGGTGAGCGCGCCGAGCGGCACGAGCAGTTCACCCGTCGGCCCGACCGAGCCGGCGACGATGATTTTGCGGCCGGCCTTGTCGGCAACGGCGCGCGCGAGCTCGGCTGCTTGCTTGTTGAGTTCGAAAACCCGGTCCTGAGCGTGATGCAGCTTGAGGCGATGCCTGGTGCCGCCAAAGGAATTGGTGAGGATGATATCGGCACCGGCATCGATGAAGCCCTGGTGCAACGCCTCGATCTTGTCCGGATTGGTCTCGTTCCAGAGTTCCGGGGCTTCACCCGCTTCGAGCCCGGCGGCAAAGAGGTTTGTGCCCGTCGCGCCATCGGCGAGCAGCACGCCTTTTTCAGCGATGAGATCGGCCAGCGGGTTCGATGAAGAGGCGGCGTTCATGACTGAGTTTCCAGTATTTGAGGTTAGATAAAGATATAAGGAAGTCTTTATATCAGGTCAATGATTTTGCCGAATGCAGGAGGAAAGCCGAGATGCAGGCGCACTTAATCGATGATCACGTAATGCACCGGAAGTTTGATGTCCAGATGGGTACGGTAGGGCAGTTCGGTCGTGGCGATTTTGTCGGATGGCAGTTCGATATTCGCCGCCTGGAGAATGTTGGTGACCTTTTCCGGCGGCTGATCGCCGCCGAACCAGAGCACCAGCAATGGCTTGACGATCCGCGACGCCGCATCAGGCGTTTCCGGGTGAACCACCTTGAGCGAAGGATCATACAGCCGGAAATTACCGGGTATCTGCGGAAAATCAGCCAGAACGGTGGAGAATTCACCCGCGTCGCGCACCTGCTTGAACAATTCAGCATAATCGAGCTGACCGATGGGCGGGTCGTTGCGGCTGCCATAGGTCAGATTGACGGCAAGCACGGGTGTTACCACAAACGCCACGATGATGCTGGCGATGCCGAAATCGAACAGGCTGCGGTCGGTCAGCCGGTAGCGGTGGAGGAGATAGGCGAGGCTGGCGGGAAGCAGGAACAGCACGGGCTGGAGCCAGCGGTCCTTCACATTGGTTGCACCGGTCAGGCAGACGCCGACAAAAACCACGGCAAAGCCGACGAGGATAAGACGGAGCAGGAACCGCTCACCCGGTATCGCAGGGATAGGCGCGGGGTTTTTGCGGTTGCGATGGGCGATGAATATGATACCGGCGATGGCGACGGCGAGGATGGAAAACAGAAAGCTGACCTCGAAAAGGCGCATGAGGCCGAGCGCCCGGTCGAGCAGGAAATCGCCGGTGGCGCCGATCTCGAATTTTCCCGAGCGGGCGATGACGCTGTCCTTGTGCTGCAGCATCCATAAACCGGTCGGTGCAAGGCAAAAAACTGATACCGCCGCCGTCACGAGGGAAAGGCGCGACAGCAGCACCTTCCTGTAATCCGCGATCGTCATGGCTGTGATGATCAGGGTGAGGAGAAAGAAACTGGCGTTGAACTTGCCGAGGAAGGCGGCGGCCATCGTCAGCCCGAAGAGGGCCGCCGACAGGGCGGAACGCGATTTCATATGCCAGGCGAAAGCCAGGAAAGCCCATGCACAACCCGTCGTGCCGGCGACGGAATGGGTCAGCGCGCGCTGCGATTCCCAGCCGATCTGCGGGATGAGGAACAGACCCAACATGCCGGCGGCGGCGACATTGCGCGGCAGACCGAGCAGGCGCATGCCGCCATAGACGCTGGCGAACATGCTGGCGAGAAGGCCGAATTTGACGATCTGCAACGTCAGAAGGCTGGTGCCGATCAGCAAGGCCGCCAGATTGGTGATCCATGTATAGAGCGGCGGCTGCGAACCACCATAGCCCCAGTCGAGATAACCGATATTGGCGAGCTGTTCGGCGTCATCGAGCCCCGCGCCATTGGAGATGAAGGTGATGAAAAGCGCCTGAAAAGCGAAATAGCAGAAGACGAACAGCAAGGCCGGATGCATGCCGAGCACGCGCCGGGGAAAGGTGATGGGTAATGTCCGGTCCAGATTCATCAAAACTGTTCATCTCTTGGGATGCATGATCGCTATCTGCTGGATAGATATGATGCTCCCCCGCATCGGCAAAACGTGCCGGCAGCCTTTTCCCAGAATCTTGTCATTAATACAATGACGGAATGGCCGATGTAAAAAAGACTTGAAGACAATGCGGGCACAGCGGAGCCGGCGATCTGCGTGTCGGCTCCGCTGCCTGCGCTGATTGACGCTCGGCGCTGTATCTATTCCGCGGCTTCTTGCCTGGTTTCGTGGGAAATGGGCGTGACCATGGCGGAGATGACGGCCTGCATATCGATATGGCCGATGGGCTTTCCCTTGTCGTCATGCACATGGATTTCGCTGACATGCTCCTCGCTCATGATTCTTGCCGCATGTTCGAGGATCGTGCCGGTGGCGACGGAGGGCAGGCCGGTGCCGCCATTGCGCATGTCTGACGTCATGATGGTGTCGACCATGATGACGCGTCCGCGATTGACTTCCTTGACGAAGCTCGAAATGTAATCGTCGGCCGGTTTGAGCACGATATCCTGGCCAGTGCCCTGCTGGACGATCTCACCATCGCGCAGGATGGCGATACGGTCACCGAGGCGCAACGCCTCATCGAGGTCATGGGTAATGAAGACGACGGTCTTCTTGATTTCCTTTTGAAGGTCGAGCAGCACGGATTGCATATCCATGCGGATGAGCGGATCGAGCGCCGAGAAGGCCTCATCCATGAGCAGGATCGGCGCGTCGTTGGTCAGCGCCCTGGCAAGGCCGACGCGCTGCTGCATACCGCCGGAAAGCTGGTTGGGGTAATTGTCCTCGAAGCCTTCAAGGCCGACCCGGGCAATCCAGCGTCCAGCGGCTTCAAGCTGCTTTTCCCGCGGCACGCCCTGGATTTCCAGGCCGTAGACGGCGTTTTCCAGAACAGTACGGTGCGGCAGGAGTGCGAATTTCTGGAAGACCATCGCCGTCTTGTGGCGGCGGAACTGGCGCAGCTCGTTCTCGTTCATCTTGACCACATCGGTATCGTCGACGAGCACTTCGCCCGCTGTCGGATCGATCAGCCGGTTGATATGGCGGATCAGCGTGGATTTGCCGGAGCCCGACAGCCCCATCACGACCTGGATGCAGCCTGCCGGCATGTCGATATTGATGTCCTTGAGGCCAAGGACATGGCCATGCTCGGCATTGAGCTCGGTCTTCGACATGCCGTTCCTGACGGCTTCTATATAGGCTTGGGGATTCTTGCCGAAGATCTTGTAGAGATTCTTGATGATGATGCCGGTGCCGCGTGCGCTTGCTTCAGCCATGGACCGTCTCCAGATGTTTCTGCAGGCGCTTGCCGTAGGCCTGGCTCGTGCGGTCGAAGATGATGGCGATGCCGACGATGGCAAGGCCGTTGAACATGCCAAGCGTGAAATACTGGTTGGCGATGGCCTTGAGAACCGGCTGGCCGAGGCCCTGGACACCGATCATAGAGGCGATGACGACCATGGCGAGCGCCATCATGATGGTCTGGTTGATGCCGGCCATGATGGTGGGGAGCGCGAGTGGCATCTGCACGTTCTTCAACCTCTGCCAGTTGGACGAGCCGAAGGCGTCGGCGGCCTCGAGAACATCCTTGTCGACGAGCCTTATGCCGAGATTGGTGAGGCGTATGATGGGCGGAATGGCATAGACCACCACAGCGATCAGCCCCGGAACGCGGCCGATACCGAGCAGCATGACGACGGGAATGAGATAGACAAAGCTCGGCATGGTCTGCATCACGTCGAGAACCGGATTGATGAGGCTCTGCAAACGGTCGGAGCGCGACATGAGAATGCCGATGGGAATGCCGACGGCGATGGAGAGGACGGTGCAGACGAAGATCATCGAGACGGTCTTCATCGTATCGTTCCACATGTCGAAGAAGCCGATGAGGAGAAGCGTAATGATCGCGCTTGCAACGATTTTCCAGTTGCGGCTGGCGAACCAGGCGATGGCGGCGATGAGCGCGATGATGATCGGCCACGGCGTCGTGGTCATGAACCGCTCGGAATGAATGAGGAAATACTGCAGCGGGTCGAAAAAGGATTCGATCGCGTCGCCATAGGCGCGGGTGAACGCGCGAAAGCCCCCATCAATCGATTTTTTCAACGCCGTGAGCGTGCTATCGTCCATATGCGGGAAGCGGTATAGCCAGTCCATTAAACGCTATTTCTCCTTTTTGGCCCTATTCTGCGGAGGGGCCCATTCTGCGGCTTTTTCCGGTGCAGTCATCAAAAAATGCAGACAGTATCCGATGTCATCGGGGACGGTCTGATGACCGCTCCGGCGGCAGGATTGTTCTCGTGCGTGATCAGCAAAACGGGCGGCGGATTGCTCCGCCGCCCGAGTGTCTGACTACATGACGGCAGCCTTGATTTTTTCCGCGGCTTCCGGCGAGACCCATTTGGTCCAGAGATCCTCATTGTTCTTGAGGAAATATTTCGCGCCGGCTTCGCCCGTGGCCTGGTTGTCGGTCATCCAGGCGAGAAGCTTGTTGACCGTTTCGTTGGTCCAGGAGCGGGTCTTGAGGTAATCGAGTGCCGGTCCCGCGCGGTCGGCGAATTCCTTGGTCACCAGAGTCTCAACGTTATCTTTCGGCCATTCGTTGGGCTTGGGATCCGCGCAGGTCTCGACCGTGTTGCAGCGCTTCCACTCCGCTTCATCGAAGGTGGCGGCATGACCGAGCTTGACCATCTCGTATTTGCCGAGAAGCGCTGTCGGCGCCCAATAGGCGCCGATCCAGGGCTCCTTGCGCTCATAGGCCCTAGCGATCGAGCCATCGAGGCCGGCGGCCGATCCGGTATCGACCAGCACGAAGCCTGCCTTCTCGGCCTCATAGGCCTTGAAGAACTGCGCTGTCACGCGTGTGATGCCCCAGCCGGAGGGGCCATTGTATATGGCGCCCTTGCCGGGTTCTTCCGGGGCGGGGAAGAGCTCGGGATGCTTCAGCGCATCGGGAATGGTTTTGATATCGGGATGGGCGTCAGCGAAATATTTGGGTATCCACCAGCCCGAGACGCCGCCTTCGGAAAGCGAGTTCGAGACGGAAATGATCTTGCCGTCCTTCTTACCCTGGTTGACCACATCCGGCAGGAAGTCGATCCAGCCTTCCGGCGCGACGTCAGGTTTTCCCTTTTCCACCATGGAGGTGATGGTCGGGACCGTATCGCCGGCAACGAGTTCTGCGGTGCAGCCATAACCTTCGGTAAGGATGATCTGGTCCAGATTGGCCAGAACCTCGGCCGACTGCCAGTTCATATTGGCAATCGTTACCTCACCGCATTCGGCGGCCGATGCCATGGTGGCAAAAGCGCTGGAAAGTCCGACGATACCGGCAGCTAGAATCGTGGAAGCGAAAAGCTTCTTCATTAGATGTTCTCCCATTCGCAACAGCACAAAAATTTTCTATGTCCGCTGGCATACTGTATGGCCAGTCGGCATTTTTTTCCCGTATCCATGCAATCTCCTTGCTTGGCAGATTAGCGTCTTATTGACGACGGTTGATGTCCGGATAGCGACACACTCCCGGTTGGGCACGCATAAATGCCCATCACAAGCCCCCGCTACCGGCGTCTTTGTTAAGGATTGGCCATCGCGATCAGAAAAACAAGGGTCGAAACGCCAATTTTTTGTTGCAAGTGCGAATGAGGCGTCTTTGGGCGGTATGCATAAATCTGTATCTTTGGCATGCGCAAATTGTGAGCGGAGTAGCTTAAAAGCGACAAGGCGCGACGGCTTTACGGCAGCCGTCGAATAGGAATTGGCGCATTACAATTTGTAGCGCATCGGTCCGAAAGCCGGAAGTGGTTTCGGGAAAGCACAATGCGCCGATTCAAACGCTTGCAGCTTTCTTTGTGCGTCCTAAAGGACGCAAGGCGCTGTAAAGACAATCTTCGCCGGAGTGCGACCATGCTTTACATCTTCAATCGGAACGACCGCGTTCATATTTCCTGGAATGCAACCGAACGGCGTGACAATCGCGATGATCGCAACCGTTCGCGGTCGTTGTTATCGCGTGTGTCCGTGGTCTGGAGAGGTTCGGCAGGCTGAGCGGGAAAGCGGCGGAAATCGCGCCGAATCGACGCACCGAAGAATCCACTGGAAATCTGTGGCCAAAAACGGCCCGACGGAACGAAGACCGCTGCCTGTGAGCGGCGGTTCTGCATTACGCGAGGGCCAGGATGATTCGTGCCGCTCAGCGTAAAATGGCAAAAACCGTGCTGTCCCTGGGGAGAAGCACGGCTTTGCCAAATTACGCATGGCGCTTCCGCCAAACACTACGACGGCGGAAATTTTACAGCTCCGGTACGCAGTACCTGATCCGGAGCGGAGAGACGGTGTCGTTCCGTCTCGGCTCCCTTTTTAGCGCCACATCGTTACCGTTGAGTTAGCAAGAGCTTAAGCAAATCTAAATCCGGTCATTTTTCTGATATTTTTGCAGCCGTCCCGGTGGCTTCGGGCAAAATTCCGCGCAAAAAATTCACGATGCCGGAAAAATCGTCGCCGCCGTGCCCGTGTGCGTTGAACATATTATAGAGTTGCGCAGCATGCGCGCCGAGCGGCGTCGCGGCGTTGGCCGCCTGTGCTGCCTCCTGCGCCAGTTTCAGATCCTTGAGCATCAGAGCGGCGGCGAAGCCGGGCTTGTAGGCCTGGTTGGCGGGCGAGGCCGGCACCGGGCCCGGAACGGGACAATAGGTATTGAGCGACCAGCACTGGCCGGAGGAGGTGGAGGCGACATCGAACAGGGCCTGATGCGACAGGCCGAGCTTTTCGGCCAGCACGAAGGCTTCTGAGACGCCGATCATCGAAATGCCGAGGATCATGTTGTTGCAGATCTTCGCCGCCTGGCCGCTGCCCGCTTCTCCGCAATGGACGATGCGGCCGGCCATTGGCTGCAGGATCGGTTCGGCCCTGGCGAAGGCCTGGTTGGAACCGCCGGCCATGAAGGTGAGCGTACCCGCCGCGGCTCCGCCGACGCCGCCTGAAACCGGCGCATCGATCGACAACAAATGATACCGCCCGGCAATCTCATGCGCCTTGCGCGCGGATTCCACGTCGATGGTCGAGCAATCGATGAAAAGCGAATCGTTTAGCGCCTTTGGCGCGATGTCCTCATATACGGAGACAACATGCCCTCCTGCCGGCAGCATGGTGATGACGACTTCCGCGCCGGATACGGCGGCCGCGGCACTGGCCATGACCGTAACGCCGCTTTCAGCCGCGATCCTCAGGTTTCCCGGCAGGAGATCGAAGCCCTGTACGGAATGCCCTGATTTGACCAGATTGGCCGCCATGGGATTTCCCATATTGCCGAGGCCGATGAATGCGATGGTCGCCATGTGCTTTACTCTCCCTGAATTATGCGAATGCGGTCAGCGGCCGATCATCTGGTGGGCGATGATGACGCGCATGATTTCGTTGGTGCCTTCGAGGATCTGGTGGACACGCAGGTCGCGCACCAGTTTCTCCACGCCGTAATCGTGGAGATAGCCATAGCCGCCGAAAAGCTGCAGCGCGTCATTGGCCACCGAAAAGCCGGCATCGGTGACGTAGCGCTTGGCCATGGCCGACCATTTGCCGGCGTCGTGCGCCTTGCGGTCGAGCTTGGTTGCCGCCGCATAGAGCAGCAGCCTGGCGGCGGAAAGCTCCGTCTCCATGTCGGCGAGCCTGAACTGGAGCGCCTGGAACTGATTGATGGTCTGGCCAAAAGCCTTGCGCTGCGCGGTATAGTCTATGGCCTTGTTGAGCGCCGATTGGGCGCCGCCAAGCGAGCAGGCCGCGATATTGAGCCGTCCGCCATCGAGACCGGCCATGGCGATGCTAAAGCCTGAGCCTTCCTCACCCAAAAGGTTCTCCGCAGGGACACGGCAATTGTCGAAGTTCACCTGGCGGGTCGACTGCGCGTGCCAGCCCATCTTGTGTTCGTTGGCGCCGAAGGAGAGGCCCGGCGCGTCCTTCGGGATGACCAGCGCCGAAATGCCCTTCGGCCCGTCCTCGCCGGTACGCACCATCGTCACATAGATGTCGCTGTCGCCTGCACCCGATATGAATTGTTTCGAGCCGTTCAGCACATAATGATCGCCGTCGCGGATCGCGCGGGTGCGCAGCGCCGCAGCGTCCGAACCGGAGCCAGGCTCGGTCAGGCAATAGCTCGCTAGCCATTCCATCGACACGAGTTTTGGCAGGAAACGATGCCTCTGCTCCTCATTGCCGAAAAGATCGATCATCGACGCCGCCATGTTGTGGATGGAGATGAAGGCGGAGAAGGTGGGGCAGGCGCCGGCGAGCGCTTCGAAGATCACTACCGAATCGATGCGCTTCAGTCCCGATCCTCCGACATCCTCGCCGACATAGATGCCGCCCATGCCGAGGGGGCCGGCTTCACGGATGACGTCGGCGGGAAAATGTCTCTCGCGGTCCCATTGCAGCGCATTGGGCGCGATGCGGTCGAGGGCGAAACTGCGCGCCATGTCCTGGATGGCGCGCTGTTCCTCGGTCAGTTCGAACTGCCCGGCGGATGGATCGACGGCGGCGTCCATGGTCTCCTCCCATTGTGCCTTGCCTTTGATGATTCAATCTAGAGCAATGGAGGCGGCGCGCAAACGCTTCCTTCGAATAACTCGCTCTAGGCAGGATGGCGCGGATGGGCTAGGCAAGCGGCATGACGCGCGCCATCATGCTCCAGGGAACCGGTTCGGATGTCGGCAAGACGGTGCTGGTCGCCGGGCTTTGCCGGCTGGCGCGCCATCGCGGATTATCGGTGCGTCCGTTCAAGCCGCAGAACATGTCGAACAATGCCGCCGTCAGCGACGATGGCGGCGAGATCGGGCGGGCGCAATGGCTGCAGGCTCTTGCCTGCGGCGTGCCGTCCTCGGTGCATATGAACCCGGTCCTGCTCAAGCCGCAATCGGAAACCG
Organism: Phyllobacterium phragmitis; assembly: GCF_002980495.1. GTDB lineage: Bacteria > Pseudomonadota > Alphaproteobacteria > Rhizobiales > Rhizobiaceae > Paramesorhizobium > Paramesorhizobium phragmitis. The sequence goes on along the minus strand of NZ_PVBR01000002.1, from coordinate 41,658 downwards.
GCAGCCAGATCGTCGTCCAGGGCAAGGTGGTTGGCCACGCGAAGGGCAGAGAATACCAGCGCCTCAAGCCGCAATTGATGGATGCGGTGATGCAGTCGTGGGAAGAGGTGCGCGCAGGCGCGGATATCGTCATCGTCGAAGGGGCCGGCTCGCCGGCCGAGATCAATCTGCGCGACGGCGACATCGCCAATATGGGCTTTGCGACGCGGGCGCGCGTGCCGGTGGTGCTGGTCGGCGATATCGACCGGGGCGGCGTCATCGCTTCCATCGTCGGCACCCATGCGATCCTTTGCAAAGACGACCGGCAGATGATCGCCGGCTATCTCATCAACAAGTTCCGCGGCGATGTCTCGCTTTTTGATGACGGCCTTGCGGCGATCGCCGGTTTCACCGACTGGCGGTCCTTCGGCGTGGTGCCGTGGCTGAAGGCTGCGGCGCGGCTGCCGGCGGAGGATTCGGTGGTGCTGGAACGGCTTGCCAAGGGCGAGGGCAGGGCGCTGAAGGTCGCCGTGCCGGTGCTCGACCGCATCGCCAATTTCGATGATCTCGATCCGCTGAAGGCTGAGCCGCAAGTGGAGGTCGTGATGATCAGGAGCGGCGAGCCGCTGCCCGCCGATGCCGGTCTCGTGGTGATTCCGGGCTCGAAATCGACCATCGGCGATCTCGCGCGCTTTCGCGAAAATGGCTGGGACCGCGATTTGCACATGCATCTGCGACGCGGCGGCCATGTCATCGGCATTTGCGGCGGTTATCAGATGCTGGGGCGCATCGTTCGTGATCCGGATGGAATAGAAGGCGGTATCAGGGAGACGGAGGGCCTGGGGCTTCTCGATATCGAGACGGTGATGGAGAGGCAAAAGACGGTGCGCAATGTTTGCGCGCAGTCGCTTATCTTCGACGTGCCGCTCGACGGTTATGAAATTCATCTCGGCCGCACCGATGGCCCTGATTGCAGTCGCGCGCCGGTGCTGATCAATGGTGCGCCGGATGGCGCGGCCTCGGCCGACGGACGGGTCTTCGGCACCTATCTGCACGGGCTTTTCGGCTCCGATGCGTTTCGAGCGAAGCTCCTCAATTCTCTCGGTGTTTCCGGCGGCACGGTTTCCTACCGCGCCGAGGTGGAGCGGGCACTGGACGAGGTGGCTGAGGAGCTTTCTGCATGTCTCGATGTGGATGCGCTTTTTAATCTCTCGGCAGGCTGATCCAGCCTTTCTGTACGTTGACGCCGGTTCCCATAAATCATACTGTGCCACCATACGTTTGGTTCCCGAAGGCCGACAAGTATTCGTTAGCCGCATGATCTTATCCGAAAAGTCTGCAACTTTTCGGGATCATGCTCAGGGATCAAAAGGGAATGCGACGGACGGACCCACACAGGGCGTCCTCATCGCAGCCGACCCCGCGACTGTAGAGCGGATAGGGTTCATGCCATCGCCTTGGGGGAGACCTCGGGCAGCCACTGGGAAACCGGGAAGGCGGCAATGATCCTGCGACCCGCGAGCCAGGAGACCTGCCGGACGTATAGGGCAATGATGCCCGCACCCCCTGGGGAGTTTTCCCCTGCTGCCTGCACGGAGGTTGTCATGGCTGCACGTACTGAATTTTCCCAATCGCTGGCTTTGCCGCTCGCAACACGGCTGACGACGGCTGTCGTCTCGCTGCTGCTCGGCGCGTTCCTGATCTATGGCGTCGGTCTCGCGCATTCCGACGCGCTGCATGATTCGGCGCACGATACGCGCCACTCCTACGGGTTTCCCTGCCACTAAGACGGTAGAATCACCGCCACGCGCCCTCGTGGTTCGAGGCTTCGCTACGCTCCGCACCTCACCATGAGGGCTACTGGAACGTCAGCTTCCTTCACCCTCATCGCGAGGTGCGAGCGAAGCGAGCCTCGAAGGGCAAGGGTGAAGGACTGAGACGTTTTAGGAGACAATCATGCTTGTCAAATATCTGCTGGCTACCGTCGTAGCCGGCCTCTTCGCAGGCATCCTCGTGACGCCGGCGATGTATCTGCGCACCGTGCCGCTCATCATCCATGCCGAAACTTTCGAGGATGCGGCGGGCGGCCATGATCATGGCGCTGGTGTTACTGTCCCTCATAGCCATGAAGCGACTGAGCAAGAGGCGGCGGGGCCTGAGTTGCCGTTCGGGCGTCTGGGCAACACCATCCTTGCCAATCTCGTGGCGGGCGCTGGTTTTGCGCTGGCGCTTGGCGGCGTGGCGCTGTTGCTGGGTCGGCGGATCACGGCGCGCAACGGCATTTATTGGGGGCTTGCGGGCTTCTTCGTCTTTGCCTTTGCGCCATCGCTCGGCCTTGCGCCAGAATTGCCTGCCATGCCCGCCGCCGATCTTGGTGAGCGGCAGGTCTGGTGGGTGGCGACGGTGCTGCTCTCGGCAGTCGGGCTATATCTGATTGCGCTTCGGCGGGAGATTTGGGCGAAGCTGATCGGCCTCGCCGCAATCGTCGCGCCGCATCTTTATGGCGCGCCGAAGGCTGGGGACATTTCGTCCCCCGTTCCAGCCGTGCTCGCCTCGGAATATGCGGTGGCATCGCTTGCGACCAATCTCTTCATGTGGGCGGTGCTCGGGCTGGCGCTGGGCTGGATGTTGCAGCGGTATGCGGCGGCGGAAATCGAGGGTTCTGTTTGATGGAAGCGCGAGGCAACCCCCCTCTGCCCTGCCGGGCATCTCCCCCACAAGGGGGGAGATTAGCTTTCATGAGCGAAGGCACCAATCGCAGACATTGTAGAATGGGCGCTGAGAGCATGTCAGCCAATCTCCCCCCTTGTGGGGGAGATGCCTGGCAAGGCAGAGGGGGGTGCTGTGCCCCACCAGCGTCTAAAAACGAAAGACTCTAACAGTGCCCGGAAAAACCACACTCGTCCTTGGCGGCGCGCGCTCCGGCAAATCGGTCTTTGCCGAGCGGCTTGTCGAGCAGTCGGGTCTCGAAGCGGTTTATATCGCGACAGGGCAGGCCTATGACGACGAGATGATTGAGCGGATCGCGGCGCATAAAGAGCGTCGCGGTTCGATCTGGACGACGGTTGAGGAGCCACTCGATCTTACCGGCGTGCTTGCAGCCCATACCGGTCCGCAGCGCGCTGTTCTGGTCGATTGCCTGACATTGTGGCTGACCAATCTGATGATGGCCGAGCGCGATATCGCGGCGGAGACCGCGCGGCTTGGCTCAGCGATAACCGAACTGCCGGGTACGGTTCTGTTCGTTTCCAACGAGGTGGGGCTTGGCATCGTGCCTGATAATCGCATGGCGCGGGAATTTCGCGACCATGCGGGGCGGCTCAATCAGGCGATAGCTGCCGCCGCCCACGACGTTTATTTCATAGCGGCGGGATTGCCGCTCAAGATGAAGGGATAATCCCCATGCAGGGACAAAAAATACCGGCAACCGTGATCACCGGCTTTCTGGGTTCGGGCAAGACGACGCTGATCCGCCATCTGCTTGAAAACGCCAATGGAAAACGCATCGCGCTGATCATCAACGAGTTCGGCGATCTGGGCGTCGATGGCGGCATCTTGAAGGGTTGCGGCATCGAGACTTGCCGTGAGGAGGATGTGATCGAGTTGAACAATGGCTGCATCTGCTGCACGGTGGCGGATGATTTCATTCCGACGATGACCAAGCTTCTCGACCGGGCCGACAGGCCGGACCATATCGTCATCGAGACATCCGGCCTCGCTCTGCCGCAGCCGCTGGTCGCCGCGTTCAACTGGCCGGAGATCAAGACGCAGGTGACGGTCGATGGCGTCATCACCGTCATCGACGCCGCCGCCGTGGCCGAGGGCCGCTTTGCCGACGACCATGACAGGGTGGATGCGCAGCGTGTGCAAGACGATGCGCTCGACCATGACAGCCCGCTGGAGGAGCTCTACGAGGACCAGATCCGCGCCGCCGACCTGATCGTGCTCAACAAGGCCGATCTGATCGATCTGGTCGAGCTTGAAAAGGTGCGCGAGGATGTGGCAAGCCGCACCAATCGGGTGCCGAACATGGTTCCGGCGAGCTTCGGCAAGCTCGGCGCGGAGCTGCTGCTCGGTCTTGGCGTCGGCACGGAGACTGATATCGCCAACCGCAGATCGCATCATGAAATGGAGCATGAGGCGGGTGAGGAACACAGCCACGATGAGTTCGAAAGCTTCGTCGTCGGGCTTGGGCCGGTTTGCGAGCCGAAGGCTTTTGTCGAAAAGCTGAAGGGCGTGATTGCGGGGCATGATATCCTGCGGCTCAAGGGTTTTGTCGATGTTCCTGATAAGCCGATGCGCCTCGTGGTGCAGGCGGTGGGAACGCGTATCGAGCATTATTTCGACAGGGTATGGGAGGCGGACGAGGCGCGGGCCTCGCGGCTGGTGGTGATTGGGCTGCATGATATTGATAATGTGGCGATCGAGAAGGCGGTGACAGCGGCGGCGGTGTGAACTCAGCCCTTCACCCCCGTGGTTCGAGGCTCATTCCGCTTCGCTCCAATCGCACCTCACCATGAGGGTGAAGGGTGCCGGCGTTTCAATAGCCTCATCCTGAGGGTGAAGGGTGCCGGTGTTTCAAGAGCCCTCATCCTGGGGGTGAAGGATGCCCGGCGTTTCTGTAGCCCTCATCCTGAGGTGCGGAGCGAAGCGGAGCCTCGAAGGGCGAGGGCGCTTGGCGCCGGTCATTAAACAAGAAAGTTACGAATGCACCTTCTTCTCGCACAAAAGGGAACCATCACGGAGGGCGGCGAGGCGGTTGATCTGGGTCAGTCGCCGGGCGATATCCTGTTTTTGTCAGCGGCGGATACGGAGCTTGCGAGCCTTGCGGCGGCGTATGCTGAAAGTGGGCCGACGCTCCGGCTCGCCAGCATCATGGCGCTGGCCCATCCGATGTCGGTGGATACATACATTGAGCGTACCGCGCGGTACGCCCGGTTGATCGTGGTGCGGGTCATCGGGGGTGAGAGCTACTGGCCCTATGGGCTGGAGGCGCTTCATGCCTGTGCGGTCAATCATGGTGTCATGCTTGCGGTGCTTCCCGGTGATGACAAGCCCGATGCGGGGTTGCATCGGTTTTCGACGGTTGCGGTGGGGGATCGCGATGCGCTTTGGCATTATCTTATTGAGGGTGGGGCGCTGAACGCGCGCGGGTTTCTGGATTATTGCGCGGCGTTGCTGGGGCGGGGGGAGAAGCCGGCGGAGGCGTCGCCGCTGCTGAAGGCGGGTGTTTGGTGGCCGGGGCGAGGGGTGGTTTCGGTGGGGGAGTGGGCGGCTCACCCCCCTCTGGCTTGCCAGCCATCTCCCCCACAAGGGGGGAGATTAGCTGACACGGCGGCTGGTGCTCACTCTTCAACGTCTGCGATTGGTGCCTACCCCAATGAAGGCCTGATCTCCCCCCTTGTGGGGGAGATGCCTGGCAAGGCAGAGGGGGGTGAGCACCGTCCGGTAGTAGGAATCTGCTTCTACCGTGCCCTCGTACAAAGTGGCCAGACGAAAGGCGTCGAGGCGCTGATCGATGCGCTGTTCTCTCAGGGCCTGAACCCGCTCCCGGTGTTCGTATCGAGCCTCAAAGACCCGGTTTGCGTGGCCACACTTGACGGGATATTCGCCGAGCTTTCACCCGATGTGGTGCTGAACGCCACCGGTTTCGCCGTCTCCGCGCCCGGCGCGGCCCGTCAGCCGACGGTTCTGGAAAAGCGCGGCGCGGTGGTGTTGCAGGCGATCTTTTCCGGCTCGACGGCGGAGGCCTGGGAGACTTCGCCGCAGGGCTTGTCCGCGCGCGATCTCGCCATGAATGTGGCCCTGCCGGAGGTGGATGGCAGGGTGCTTTCGCGCGCTGTCTCGTTCAAATCAGCGCGACGCTATGATGAGGCGGTCGAGGCGAATATCGTCACGCATGAGCCGCGCGCTGATCGCGTGGCGTTCGTGGCCGAACTTGCGGCGCGCTGGGCCGGGTTGCGGCGCAAACCGGTGGCGGCGCGGCGGGTTGCGATCATCATGGCGAATTATCCGAACCGCGATGGGCGGCTGGGCAATGGCGTCGGGCTGGATACGCCAGCGGGGACGCTGGAGGCGCTTCAGGCGATGCAGGCGGCGGGATATCCGGTTGCCGATTTGCCCGATGGCGGCGATGCGCTGATCGGCCATCTCATGGCCGGTCCGACCAATGCGGCCACCGACGGGCGGGAAATCCGCGAAACGCTTTCCCTGAATCAATATAAGCACTTCTTTGAAAAGCTTCCGCTTAAGATTCAGGATGAGGTTATGGCGCGATGGGGTGCGCCGGAGGCCGATCCGTTCTTTCTTGATGACATGCGTGGCTTTGCCTTGCCGCTGGCGCGGTTTGGCGAAACGCTGGTCGGCATCCAGCCGGCGCGGGGCTATAACATCGATCCCAAGGAAAGCTATCACTCGCCCGATCTGGTGCCGCCGCATGGTTATCTCGCGTTCTACGCTCACTTGCGCGAGGCGTTCGAGGCGGATGCCATCGTGCATATGGGCAAGCATGGCAATCTGGAATGGCTGCCGGGCAAGGCGCTAGCGCTGTCGGAGACTTGCTACCCGGAAGCCGTTTTCGGCGCGGTGCCGCATATTTATCCCTTTATCGTCAACGATCCCGGCGAGGGGACGCAGGCCAAGCGGCGCTCCGCCGCCGTCATCATCGACCATCTGACCCCGCCGCTGACACGGGCGGAGAGCTATGGGCCGCTGAAGGATTTGGAAGCGCTGGTGGATGAATATTACGAGGCGGCGGGTGTGGACCCGCGCCGCTTGCGGCGATTGAAAGGGCAGATACTGGATCTGGTGCGCGATATCGGGCTGGATCATGATGCGGGGATTCATGAGCATGACGGCGAGGATCTGGCGCTGCAAAAGCTCGACGCGTATCTATGCGATTTGAAGGAAATGCAGATCCGCGATGGGCTGCATGTGTTCGGGCAATCGCCTGAGGGGCGGTTGTTGACGGATTTGCTGGTGGCGCTGGCGCGGGTGCCGCGGGGGTCTGGAGAGGCGGATATGAGCTTGCAGCGGGCGATTGCGGGGGATGCGGGGGTGTCGTGCGTGGCAGCACCCCCCTCTGGCTTGCCAGCCATCTCCCCCACAAGGGGGGAGATTAGCCTTCATCAAGATTTAGGCCAATCGCAGACGTTGAAGAATGAGAACGGAGTTTTATGTCAGCCAATCTCCCCCCTTGTGGGGGAGATGTCCGGCAGGACAGAGGGGGGTGTTCGTAAGGATGCCTCGTTCGATCCCCTCGACTGCGATATGTCCGCCCCATGGACCGGCCCAAAGCCCGAAATCCTGCAATCAATCTCTATCGACCCATGGCGGATTACCGGCGATACGGTCGAGCGGATTGAGCTTCTGGCGGCGAAGTTCGTGGGCGGCGAGGTGGAATGCCCTGAAGAGTGGAGCGCCACGCGCGCCGTGCTCGATGGCATCGCCGCGCATCTGCGGCCTGCCGTGGAAGCATGTGGCCCAGCGGAGACTGGTGCCTTGCTCACCGCGCTCGATGGGCGGTTCGTGGCTCCCGGCCCATCGGGGGCGCCGACGCGGGGGCGGCCGGATGTGCTGCCGACGGGGCGCAATTTCTTTTCCATCGACAGCCGTGCGGTGCCGACGCGGGCTGCCTGGGACCTTGGTAAAAAATCCGCCGAACTGCTCATCACCCGCTACACGCAGGATCATGGCGAATGGCCGACCTCGTTCGGGCTGACGGCATGGGGCACGTCGAACATGCGAACCGGCGGCGACGATATCGCCCAGGCGCTGGCATTGATCGGCGTCAAGCCGGTCTGGGACATGGCTTCGCGTCGGGTCACCGGCTATGAAATCGTGCCGTTGGCGATGCTTGGCCGCCCGCGTGTCGATGTGACATTGCGCATTTCCGGGTTCTTCCGCGATGCCTTTCCCGACCAGATTGCGCTTTTCGATCAAGCAGTGCGGGCGGTTGGTTCGCTTGATGAGGATGAGGCCGACAATCCGATTGCCGCACGGATGCGACGCGAGGAAGCTCGCCTGAAGGCCGAGGGCGAGGATGAAAAATCGGCGCGGCGCAAGGCTGGCTACCGCGTTTTCGGCTCCAAGCCGGGCGCTTATGGCGCGGGCTTGCAGGCGCTGATGGATGAGAAGGGCTGGCAGGATCGGGGCGATCTGGCCGAGGCGTGGCTCGTCTGGGGCGGCTATGCCTATGGCGCGGGCGAGGAGGGGAAGGCTGAGCGCGGCCTTCTGGAAGAGCGGCTGAAATCCGTCGAAGCGGTGATCCAGAACCAGGACAATCGCGAGCATGATCTGCTCGACAGCGACGATTATTACCAGTTCGAGGGCGGCATGGCGGCGGCGGTCGAGCATCTGACGGTCAAGCGCCCCGCGATCTACCACAATGATCATTCGCGGCCTGAGCGCCCCGTCATCCGCACGCTGGAAGAAGAGATCAGCCGCGTGGTGCGGGCCCGCGTCGTCAATCCGAAATGGATCGCGGGCGTGATGCGCCATGGCTACAAGGGCGCATCCGAGATGGCGGCGACGGTGGATTATCTCTTCGCCTTCTCTGCAACCACCGGCGCGGTGGCGAACCATCATTTCGAGGCGGTCTATCAGGCGTTTATCGCCGATGGCCATGTGCATGATTTTCTGGCGGAGAAAAATCCCGCCGCGCTGGCGGAGATGGCTGAAAAGCTTGCCGAGGCGATCGACCGGGGGCTGTGGGCGCCGCGATCAAATTCCGCCCGTTTTGATCTTACTAAAGTAGCAAATGCTGATAAATTGATTCAGGGAGCGATGCCAAATGGCTGAAAAATCAGAGAAACTTGCCGGGTTGAGCGAGGAGGAACTGAACCTCCGTCATGCCGACAAGATGAAGAAGAAGAAGGCGGCGCGCGACAAGATTCTCGCCACCAAGACGGACGAGAAGGGTCTCGTCATCGTCAATACGGGCAAGGGCAAGGGCAAGTCGACGGCGGGTTTCGGCGTGGTGTTCCGCGCGCTCGGCCACGGCATGAAGATCGGCGTGGTGCAGTTTGTCAAAGGTTCATGGGACACGGGCGAGCGCTGGGTGCTGGAGAAATTCCCCGAGCAGGTGACGATTTCCGCCATGGGCGAGGGCTTCACCTGGGAAACGCAGGACCGCGTCCGCGATATCGCCATGGCGCGGGACGCCTGGGAACAGGCGAAAGCCATGATCCTCGACGATGAGCATGACATAGTGCTCTGTGACGAGCTCAACATCGTGCTGCGCTATGATTATTTGCCGGTCGAGGAAATCATCGAGGTGCTCAACGCCAAGCCAGCCATGAAGCACGTCATCATCACCGGGCGCAACGCCAAGGACGAACTGATCGAATTCGCCGATCTCGTCACCGAGATGGAAATGATCAAGCATCCCTTCCGGTCCGGCGTGAAGGCGCAGAAGGGAATAGAGTTCTAAACGTTCGGGGTTCTGCCGATTGCGAGCGGCGCGGTGCTGCTCGCAATCAGAGTATGACGACGGAACCGTGGCCGCTTGTCAGATGTTCTTGAGCACGCATCCGGCGAGGAGCACCACATAGGCGACCGCCAGAATCCAGAAAGCGGCGACGGGAATGAAGGCGAGCGCTCCGAAAAACGATATCAGCGCTATAATGGCGATCACAAGGCTGATGAAAAAGACAACCTGCGTAGGTGCATTGAGTTTCATAATAATCTCCTCCTTGGAGAATAATTGAAATCGACAAACCGTAAAATGATCAGATAGAGCCCCCTCTATGCCGATTGCGGCGGAAGTTATTGCAAAGCAGTTCCTTAGAACACATACGCAAGCGACCGATTCGCAACGCGGAGATTAGCAGAAACAATATTTCGTGACCAATGCAGTTACGGGGCCGGTTCGGCGCTGTTCGGTGGGGAGAATTTCGATGGCATCAGGAGAATATGATCGGGCTCCCGACGAAAAGACGCCATTCCTGGCGCTCGGCGTCGGCTGCGAGCGCGGTGCCGAAGCGGCCGAAGCGATCGGGCTGGCGGAGCGGGCATTGCAGGTTTCGGGCTTTGGCGTCGATTCTCTGGGAGGTATCTTCTCGCTCGACAGGAAGATGACGGAACCCGCGGTTCAGGCGCTGGCGGAGCATTTCAGGCTGGAAGCGATGTTTTTTGATGCGCAACGGCTCGAGGAGGAGACGCCGCGCCTGCAAAATCCATCCGATGCGGTCTATCGCGCCGTCGGCTGCCATGGCGTGGCGGAGAGCGCGGCCTTGGCGGGGGCGGGACCGGGCGCGCGGCTGGTCGTGCCGAAAATGCGCTCGCAACATGTGACGGTCGCCATCGCCGTGGGTAATAGGGTTTTCTATGGAAAAAGGTCATATGCGCCAAATCACCCCCCTCTGCCCGGCAGGGCAGAGGGGGGTGTTCCAGCCATGACCGTTCATTTCATCGGCGCCGGTCCGGGGGCGGCGGACCTCATCACCGTCAGGGGCTTGCGGCTGATCGAGCGTTGCCCGGTCTGCCTTTATGCCGGGTCGCTGGTGCCGAAGGAGGTGGTTGCATCCGCGCCGGAAGGCGCACGGGTGATCGACACGTCGGTCCTGACGCTCGATGAGATCATCGCGGAGTTGCAGGCGGCGCATCTGGCGGGCCATGACGTGGCGCGGGTGCATTCGGGCGATCCGTCGATCTATGGCGCGATGGCCGAGCAGATGCGGCGGCTCGATCAGTTGAACATTCCCTATGAGGTGACGCCGGGCGTTCCCGCCTTCGCCGCCGCCGCCGCCGCACTGAAACAGGAACTGACGATCCCCGAGGTGAACCAGACTGTGATCCTGACGCGCACCTCGATGAAATCGTCCGGGATGCCGGAAGGCGAGGATCTGGCGACACTTGGGCGTTCGGGCGCGACGTTGGTGATCCATCTCTCGATCCGCAACATGGCGCATATCGAGCGCGAGCTGACGCCGCTCTATGGGCCGGATTGTCCGGTGATCGTCGCCTATCGCGTCGGCTGGCCGGATGAGCAGTTCGTCAGGGGAACGCTTGCCGATATCGGGGAGAAGGTGAGGGAGGCGAAGCTGGCGCGCACCGCGATGATTTTCGTCGGGCGTGGGCTGGCGCCAGAGAATTTCAGGGATTCGGCACTTTATCACAAGGATCATATCCACGCCCTGCGCAACTCGACGCCTACCGAGGCTTCAGGCGAGGCGTAAGCCGGTGTGCGCCTCGATGAAATCGAGAACCGCTTCGATATCGCCCACGGCATTGGCGAATGATTGTGGTGGACGCGCGATGAGGATGACCGGAATTTGCAGCGTGCGTGCGGCTTTCAGCTTGGCATATGAGGCGGTGCCGCCGGAGTTGCGACAGACGATATGGGTGATGCGCCGCTCCCGGAGGAAGACTTCCTCATCCCCGCATTTGCCGGGTCTGGCGAGCACTAGCTCGTAGGAGGCGAGATCGAGCGGTGCTTCGGGCGGATCGATCATGCGTACCACGAAGTGGACGTCATGGCGCGCGGCAAAGGCCGCGATATGCTGGCGGCCAAGCGCCAGCATATCGCGCGCGCCTGAGGGAATAGCGGAAGCTGCATCTTCGAGCGTGGCGACTTCGTGCCAGCGGTCACCTTCGGTCTTCTGCCAGGCCGGGCGTTCGAGCCGGATGATGGGCCGGGCGGTTAGTTCTGCTGCCTTTGCCGCATTGGGGGAGATCTGCGTGGCGAAGGGATGGGTGGCATCCACCACCAGCGTCACATCCTCCGCCTCGATATATCGGGCGAGACCTTCCGCACCGCCGAAGCCGCCACTGCGTACGTCACCGTCGAGATTTGCGGGATTGCGCGTGCGGCCGGCGAGTGAGGTGATGCTTCGCAAGGGCTGGGGCGCGAGGCGTCTGGCGAGTTCGGCCGCCTCCATGGTGCCGCCGAGGATGAGGATGGTGGGGTTCACTTATAAATGAGTGCCGGTCGCGAGACACCCCCCTCTGCCCTGCCGGGCATCTCCCCCTCAAGGGGGGAGATTGGATGTGAGTACCGTTGCCGCCAATCGCCGACGTAGCAGGATAAAGCTCCGTTATTAATGTCAGCCAATCTCCCCCCTTGAGGGGGAGATGCCCGGCAGGGCAGAGGGGGGTAATGGCCGAGCGATTTCATCTGAAAGAATCTAAACCCGCGCAAGAATATTCCCCTTGCGGTCGGTGACGATGACTTCCACCTCGACCGGCGCGCCTCTGAGGACGCCGAGCGCGGTTGTGCGGGCGCGTTCGGCGATCGGGCGGGCAAGGTCGATGCCTATTCCTTGAGTCATTTCAAGCGCTTCCTGCGCGGTGTTCGCAGAAAGAATCCGCTCCTTTATCGCCGCGTCAGCACCAAGCTTTTCGGCTTCAGCCCAGAGGAATTGCATATCGATCTGGCTTCGCGACGAGTGCAGGTCGAGTGCACCCTGGGCAAGCTTGGTCAATTTGGCGAAGCCGCCGGCGATGGTGAGTTTTTCGATGGGATGAACACGCAGATATTTGAGCAGTCCGCCGGCGAAATCGCCCATGTCGAGCAGCGCGATTTCGGGCAGGTTGTAGATCTTCTGGGCTGCGTCCTCGGAGGTGGAGCCGGTTGCACCCAGCACATGGGTGAGGTTTGCTGCGCGAGCGACATCGATGCCGCTATGGATCGAGTGAATCCATGACGAGCAGGAAAAGGGATGGACGATTCCCGTCGTGCCAAGGATGGATATGCCGCCGACGATCCCGAGACGAGGGTTCCATGTCTTTTTGGCGATCTCCTCGCCATCGGGGACGGAAATGGTGATGACCAGATCGGCGGGAAGATCGTATTCGGCGCAAATCTCCTCGCAGATGGCGCACATCATGGCGCGGGGAACGGGGTTGATCGCCGCCTCGCCGGGCTGGATCGGCAGTCCGGGTAGGGTGACGGTGCCGACTCCTTCACCGGCGGCGAAAATGATGCCGCTGCCGGGCTCGGCGGGAAAGACGGTGGAGATGATCGTCGCGCCATGGGTCACGTCAGGGTCGTCGCCGGCATCCTTGACGATGGCGGCCATGGCGTAGCCTTCACCGAGCCCTTCGAGCGCCAGCGGAAAGAACGGCACTTCGCCCTTGGGCAGGATGATGCCGACCGGATCGGGAAATTCGCCTGTGATGAGCGCGGTCAGCGCGGCCTTGGTCGCCGCGGTCGCGCATGCGCCGGTCGTCCAGCCGCGCCGCAGCGGCTTCTGGGGCTCTCCCGGACCTGTTTTTCTTGTCCCGGCATCTGGTTCGTCGCTCATATGCGCCTTATAGAGCAAGGTAATTAGGGGAGTAAGGGAATAAGTGAGTAGGGGAGTAGGTCTGCTAAAAAAACATACTCCCTTATTCCCCTATTCCCTTACTCCCCAAGTCTAGGCGAAACAGGAGGCAAAAATGAGCGCAGCGGGAAAAGGCAAGGCCTTGCCGGTCTTCGAGCCGGGCCATGTCTGGCTGGTCGGCGCCGGACCGGGCGATCCCGGGCTATTGACGTTGCACGCTGCCAATGGTCTCGAACAGGCGGATGTGATCGTCTATGATGCGCTGGTCGATGCCGAATGCCTTGCCATGGCGCGCGAAGGGGCCGCCCTCGTCTATGCGGGCAAGCGCGGCGGTAAACCTTCGCCAAAGCAGCGCGACATCTCGCTGCGGCTCGTGGAACTCGCCCGCGAGGGCAAGCGCGTGCTGCGGCTGAAGGGCGGCGATCCCTTCATCTTCGGGCGCGGTGGCGAGGAGGCGCTGATGCTGGTCGAGCACGGCATTCCGTTCCGCATCGTGCCCGGCGTCACGGCTGGTATCGGCGGCCTTGCCTATGCCGGCATTCCTGCGACGCATCGCGACGTCAATCAAAGCGTCACCTTCCTCACCGGGCATGACGCGACGGGCGTCGTGCCCGACACCATGGACTGGGCGGCGATCGCCAGGGGATCGCCTGTCATCGTCATGTATATGGCGATGAAGCATATCGGCCTGATCACCGGACGGCTGATCGCAGCCGGACGTTCGCCTGACGAGCCCGTCGCCTTCATCTGCAATGCGACCACGGCCGAACAGCGGGTTCTCGAAACGACGTTGCGCCAGGCCGAGGCGGATGTGGAAGCGGCGGGGTTCGCGCCTCCGGCCATCGTCGTCGTCGGCGAGGTGGTGCGGTTTCGCGCCGCGCTCGACTGGATGGGCGCGGCCAACGGACGTATGCTCGTTGCCGATCCGCTGAAGAATCGCGAGATTCGCCACGGCAAGGAAACGGGGTAAACCGTCCAAATGATGGGATTTCTGATCGCCGCCCCCTGTTCGGGCTCGGGCAAGACGACGGTGACGCTCGGCCTGTTGCGGGCCCTCAAGGAGAGGGGTGTCGCGCTGGCGCCGGCCAAGGCCGGGCCGGACTATATCGATCCGGCGTTTCACGCGGCTGCGAGTGGGGTGCAATGCTTCAATCTCGATCCCTGGGCGATGCGACCGGAACTGATCAGCGCGCTCGCCTCGCGTATGACCGAAGGGACCAGGCTTCTTGCCGTCGAGGCCATGATGGGCCTGTTCGATGGCGCCGTCGACGGGACCGGCTCCGCCGCCGATCTCGCGATCCATCTCGGACTGCCGGTCATTTTGGTGGTGGATTGCAGTCGGCAATCGCAGTCGGTGGCGGCTCTCGTCAGCGGGTTCCGCGATTTCCGGCGCAATGTCTTCATTGCGGGGCTGGTGCTGAACCGGGTCGGCAGCGCCAGGCACGAGGCTATGCTGCGCACGGCACTTCAGCCGCTCGGCATTCCGGTTCTCGGCGTCGTGCCGCGTGACGAGGCGCTGCATTTGCCCGAACGCCATCTCGGGTTGATACAGGCGGGCGAGCATGGCGATCTCGAAGCCTTCATCGCACAGGCGGGCCGAATCATGGCCGAAAGGCTCGATCTGACACGGTTCGAGGAGATCGCGCGCCAGGTCCAGGCTGGTGTGGCTGCGGCCAACGTGCCGCGGCTTCCGCCGCTGGGGCAGCACATCGCGGTGGCGCGCGACGATGCCTTCGCCTTTTCCTATGCGCATATTCTCGACGGCTGGCGCAGGCGAGGCGCAGAACTTAGCTTTTTCTCGCCGCTTGCCGATGAAGCGCCTGCGCCGGATGCGGATGCCATTTATCTGCCGGGCGGCTATCCCGAACTGCATGGTGGGCGTCTGGCTTCCGCATCGAGGTTCCGGGACGGATTGCGGCAGGCCGCGGCGAAGGGCAGCGTCATCTATGGCGAGTGCGGCGGCTATATGGTGTTGGGCTCGGGAATAGAGGACGCGGAAGGGCGGCGGCATGAAATGCTCGGCCTTCTGCCTGTCGAAACGAGCTTCGCCAAGCGCAAGCTGCATCTCGGCTACCGCAAGCTGACGCCGCTTGCCGGATCGTTCTGGAACATGCCGCTGCGGGGGCATGAGTTTCATTATGCCAGCATCGTCAGGGAAGGGGCGGCGGACAGGCTTTTTGAAGTGGCTGACGCGGCGGATACGGATATCGGCCAAGCCGGTTTGCGCGTGGGATCGGTAGCGGGTTCCTTCATGCATCTGATCGATATCGCCGGGGATGGCGCCGGAGACGACATATGACGATCGAACATGGCGGTGCGCTCGACCGCGCCATGGCTCGCTTCGGCGGCGCCCGGGCGGATTGGCTCGATCTTTCCACGGGTATCAATCCGGAAGCCTTTTCGTTGCCTGCCATTGCGCCCGAGGTTTGGAACAGGCTGCCGGATGAGGCGCTTCTAAGCCGGGCGCTCGCGGCGGCGCGAGGCTATTATGGTGTGGCAGACGAAGCCGCTGTGATTGCTGCTCCGGGCACGCAGGCGCTGATCCAGATCGTGCCGGAGCTTGGAAGCCCCGGCGAAGTGGCCATTCTTTCCCCGACCTATCAGGAGCATCATGCCGCTTTTGCGCGGGCGGGCTGGCGTGTCCTGCCTTGCTCCGACATTGGTTCCATCCCGGAAACAGCGAAAGCCGCCGTGGTGGTCAATCCGAACAACCCTGATGGCCGCGTCGTGCCCGGCGACGAGATTCTGGCGCTGGCGCAACGGCTTGAGGCGCGTGGCGGCTTTCTGGTCGTAGACGAGGCTTTTGCCGATGCCAGTCCGGAAATCAGCGTCGCGGCACGGGCAGGCGGCGACAATCTGATTCTCCTGAAATCCTTTGGAAAATTTTTCGGACTTGCGGGTTTGCGACTTGGGTTTGCGATTTCCAGTGCAGCTATTGCGCAAAAACTGGCGGAACGGCTCGGTCCCTGGGCGGTTTCCGGCCCGGCGCTGGCGATTGCCGCCCACGCATTCCAGCGCGGTCCGGTTCTGGATGGGTTTCGCGCGCGTCTTGCTGTCCGCCGTGCCCGGTTGTCTACCATATTCGAGCGAACGGGCATCGAAGAGATCGGCGGGACCGCGTTATTCGCGCTCATTCGCCATCCGGATGCCCATGTGCTTCATGATCATATGGGCCGCCAGCATATATTGGTGCGTAAATTCGACTACGCCCCGGATTGGCTGCGTATCGGCCTTGCCGTCGACGAGGCCGGGTTCGAACGTCTGGAGCAGGCTCTGACAGATGCGTGCCGCTGAGATGCTGATTCATGTTTTCCGGTCAAGCCAATGGAAATAAAGCTTCTTGTCCTGTTTCTCGCGCTCGTCGCTGATCGGCTTTTAGGAGATCCAGAGCGGCTGTGGCGCGTCATCCCGCACCCTGTCGTCCTGTTCGGAAAGGCGATTTCCTTTATCGACGACCGTTATAATGATGCACGCCGGACCTCGGCGGAGCGGCGCAGAAACGGTGCGCTGGCCATGGCCGCATTGCTGCTTACCGCTCTTATCGTGGGCATGCTGCTCTCCAGCCTGCTGCGGCATATGTCGTGGTTCGGGGCGTTGATCGAGATCACGCTGGTGGCGGTTCTGCTGGCGCAGAAGAGCCTTGCGGATCATGTGTCGCATGTGGCCACGTCGTTGAGGGAAGAGGGGCTTGAGGGCGGCAGGCGCGCCGTGTCGATGATCGTCGGGCGCGATCCACAATCACTGGATCCGACGGGCGTGAGTCGCGCTGCTATTGAAAGCCTCGCGGAGAACAGTTCCGACGGCGTGGTCGCGCCCGTCTTCTGGTATCTGCTTCTGGGACTGCCGGGCTTGCTTGCCTACAAGCTGCTGAACACGGCGGATTCGATGATCGGCCATCTCAATCCGCGCTATCGTGATTTCGGCCGGTTTGCCGCGAGACTCGACGATGCAGCGAACTGGATACCGGCGCGGCTGACCGGCTGTCTGACCGTGCTGGCTGCCTGGCTGCAGCGGGGGCGGGCGGCGGCAATGCGCTCGTTCGGCGTGATGATGCGCGATGCGCGGCTGCATCGCTCTCCCAATGCCGGCTGGCCGGAGACGGCCTATGCCGGCGCTCTCGACGTGGCTCTGGCCGGTCCGCGTGTCTATGCGGGCGATATCGTCAATGAGCCGATGATCAACGGCGCGGGCAAGTGCAATCTCGGCGCTGGCGATATCGAGGCGGCGCTGAGGCTGTTCTGGTTTTCCATGACGATTCTCACCGCCCTTGTTCTGGTTTTTTGCTTGATAGGGTTGTTGTTTTAGCCCTGTTCCCGGAGCTTTCCCGATAATATCCGGCGCAAATCTGGAGTCGCCGCGATCAGCGCGCGGGCTGCATCCGAATGTGGGCTTTGCAGCACGTCGTCGGTCCGGCCCTGCTCGACGATCCGGCCCTCGTCCATGACGATGACATGGCCGGCCATGGCGCGGGCGACGTTGAGGTCATGGGTGATGAACAGCCATGCCAGCCCGAGTTTTGCCGTGAGATCGGCGAAGAGATCGAGAATGTGGGCGCGGATCGATACGTCGAGCGCGGAAACCGGCTCGTCGGCGACGATCAGCTTCGGTTTTGTGATGATGGCGCGGGCGATGGCGAGGCGCTGGCGCTGGCCGCCGGAAAACTGGTGCGGATATTTGTCCATGTCGTCCGGGCTGAGGCCGACGCGCTCCAGTGTCGCCGCGACGCGTTCGCGCCGCTCCGCCGGCGTCGGCTTGCGGTCGAGAAGATGCAGCGGCTCCGCCACCAGCCTTTCGGCCTTCTGGCGTGGATCGAACGAGCCATAGGGGTCCTGAAACACGATCTGCATCTTCTGCCGCGCATGGCGCAGCGCGTCGTCAGGCAGGTTGTCGATGCGCTGGCCGTCGAGCCGGATTTCGCCCGATGTCGGGCGGTCGAGCGCCAGCACCATGCGCGCCAGCGTAGACTTGCCGCAACCGGAACGCCCGACCAGCGCTATCGATTGCCCTTCGGCGATGCCGAAGGAAACATTATCGACGGCGCGTGTCGGCTCGGCGCGGCTGAAAAGCCCGATGCGGTTTCCCGGATATTCGCGTGTCAAATTGTTGACGGAGAGGAGCGGAGCAGTGGTGGACTTTTTCTGCGCTGGGCGCTCCGGCATGTGTAGCGAAGCCTCGGCAAGCCGACGCGTATAAGGATCGGCGGGCTCGGAAAGGACGCGGATGGTCTCGCCGCTTTCCATCACTTTGCCCCGGCGCAGGATGGTGATGCGGTCCGCCATGTCGGCGACGACGGCGAGGTCGTGCGAGATGAGCAGGAGGCCCATGTCGTTTTCGGCTACAAGGTCTTTCAGGAGATCGAGGATCTGTGCCTGGAGAACGACATCGAGCGCCGTCGTCGGCTCATCGGCGATGAGCAGTTTCGGTTTCATGGCGCAGGCGATGGCGATCACCACGCGCTGGCGCTGGCCACCCGAGAGCTGGTGCGGATAGCGGTCGAGCGGAAACCGGGCAGGGGGCAGGCCGACGCGATCAAGCATGGCGTGCGCCTGTTCTTCCGCGTCGGCACGGCTTGCGCCGGTGTGCCAGCGTATGCCCTCGGCCACCTGCTCGCCGATGGTCTTGACCGGGTTCAGCGCGGTCATCGGCTCCTGGAACACCATACCGATCTCGGCGCCGCGCAGGCGGCACATCTCGCTCTCGCTCGCGGTGGCAATATCCTTGCCGGCGAGGCGGATATGACCTTTCATCGCGGCGCCATGCGGCAGAAGCTGCATCAGGGCGAGCGCGGTCATGGTCTTTCCCGAGCCGGATTCACCGACCAGAGCGTGCACCATGCCCTGTTCGAGCGTCATATGCATATCCCGGAGGATGGAGGTTCCATGAATAGAGACGGACAGGCGTTCGATCTCCAGGAGGGCCATCAGCGTTGCCCTTCCAATCTTGGGTCGAGCACGTCGCGCAGGCCGTCGCCCAGGAGGTTGAGGCCGAGCACGGTGATGACGATGGCGAGACCCGGGAAAAGCGCCATATGCGGGGCAAAGCCGATCATGGTCTGGGCTTCGAACAGCATGCGCCCCCAGCTCGGCATCGGCGGCTGAGCGCCGAGCCCGAGATAGGAAAGACCGGCTTCCGCCAATATGCCGAGCGAGAACTGGATCGTCGCCTGGACGATCAGGAGATTGGCGATGTTGGGCAGGACGTGCTCGACCGCAATCCGGCTGCGGCTCTTGCCGGCGGCGCGCGCGGCGAGGATGAATTCGCGCCGCAA
This sequence comes from Phyllobacterium phragmitis, assembly GCF_002980495.1. GTDB lineage: Bacteria > Pseudomonadota > Alphaproteobacteria > Rhizobiales > Rhizobiaceae > Paramesorhizobium > Paramesorhizobium phragmitis. Next base: position 22,149 of record NZ_PVBR01000002.1, on the reverse strand, counting down.
GAGCGAAAGCGCTGCCCCGCGCGCCACGCGGGCGAAGACCGGAATATTGAATATGCCGATGGCGATGATCGCGTTGAAAGCGCCGGGGCCGAATATGGCGGTGATCATGACGGCCGACAGAAGGGCTGGAAAGGCGAAGACGAGATCGTTGAAGCGCATCAGCATCTCGTCGAGCCAGCCGCCGCGCGCAGCAGCCGAGAGGCCGAGCGGGATGCCGAGGCCGGCGCCTATGCCGACGGCAAGGAGCGCCACAGCGATGGAGTTGCGGCTGCCGACCATGATCATGGAAAGGATATCGCGGCCGAAATGATCGGTGCCGAGCCAATGCGTGGCCGAGGGCGCCTGCAGTTTTGCCGCGATATCGATGGCGGTCGCGTCATAGGGCGTCCAGACGAAGGAGAGGAGTGCTGTGGCGGCGACAGCCAAGGTGATCGCCAGCCCGATGGCTAGGGATGGGTTGCGCAGCGCCTGGTGGATCGTCAGCCCGTTCATCGCGGGTTCCGCAAGCGGGGATCGGCGACGGCATAGAGGAGATCGACGATCAGATTGACGAGGATGATGGTTGCGACGAGGAGCATGACCAGTCCCTCGACGACGATCAGGTCGCGCTGGGTGATGGCCTGGAAGATCAGCCGGCCGAGGCCTGGGAGGTAAAAGACATTCTCGATGATGATCGTGCCGGCCAGAAGAAAGGCGAATTGCAGGCCGAGGATGGTGAGGACCGGGATCATGGCATTGCGCAGGGCATGACGGTAGAGAACGGCGGAGCGCGTCAGCCCCTTGGCGCGGGCGGTGCGGATATAATCTTCGGAGAGGGTTTCGATCAGCGCCGAACGCGTCACCCGGGCGAGGATCGCCGCCTGCGGCAGGGCGAGCGCAATGGCTGGAAGGATCAGCGCTTGAAGTGCCGGACGGATACCGGCCGCCCAGCCGGGAAAGCCGCCCGCCGGCACGAGCCGCAGCGTGACGGCGAAAACATAGACGAGCAGCAGGGCGAACCAGAAATTGGGAATGGCGACGCCGAGCTGCGTGACGCCCATGACCGCCATGTCGGAGGCGCGGCCGCGCCGTGCCGCCGCGAACAGACCGACCGGAATAGCGATCGCCGTGGAAAGAAGAAGCGCCATGATCGCAAGGGGGAGCGAAACGGCAACGCGTTCGGCGATCAGTTCCTTCACGGGTACGCCGTAGGTGTAGGAGCGTCCGAAATCGCCGATCAGCATGTGCCCGACCCAGGAGAGATAGCGTAGCGGCAAAGGCTGGTTCAGGCCTAGCTGATCGCGGAGCGCTGCAATCGCGTCTTCGCTTGCGCCTATGCCGAGCATGAGGCGCGCCGGATCGCCGGGAACCACCTCCAGAACGGCGAAGACGATCAGGGATGCGACGAACAGGGTGAGGAGGCCTATGGCGAGGCGTTTCACGACATAGAGGAGCATGAAATGCCTTTCGCCTTACAGCGTCCCCGGCCAAACACCCCCTCTGGCCGGCAGGCCAGAGGGGGTGTCACCGTAGCGCGCTTCCGTCTAAATATGAAGGCTTCAGAACCATACGTACTCAATCCGTCCACTTCACGGCCGTCAGATCGTTTGCCTGTATGGGATAGTTCTTCCACAGGCCCTGGAGCTTCGCGTCCCATATGCCGAGCTTGGGAAACTGCAGCAGGAAAGCGACCGGCGCATCGTCGGAAAGGATTTTTTGCGCACGCTGGTAGAGCGCATTGCGTTTTGCATCGTCCGTAGTCGCTTCGATCTGGGCGATCAGCGCCTTGAAGGCCGGGTTGCGGTAATTGAAATAATAGTCGTCACGGGCGAAGATATTGAGATCGTTCGGCTCGGTATGCGAGACGATGGTGAGGTCGTAATCCCGGCCCTTGAAGACCTGGTCCAGCCATTGCGCCCATTCGACGGGAATGATCTGCGCGTCGATGCCGACGGCGCGCAACTGCGCTGCGATGATCTCGCCGCCGCGCCTGGCATAGGTCGGCGGCGGCAGTTTCAGCGTCGTCTTGAACCCCTTGGGGTAGCCTGCCTCGGCAAGCAGCTTTTTGGCCAGTTCAGGATCGTATTTCCGCTCACCGGTCAGGTCGACATAGGCCGGGTGGTGCGGAGGAAAGAACGAGCCGATGGGGGTGCCGAAGCCGAACATCGCGCCGTCTATGACTGCCTTGCGGTCGATGGCATGGGCGATGGCCTGACGCACTTTCGGGTTGTCGAAAGGTGGGCGCGCATTGTTCTCGGCGAGGATGGTTTCGCCCTCGGTCGTGCCGATCACCACCTGGAACCGGGGATCGGCTTGAAACTGCGACACGGCTTCCGGCGCGGGAAAGGAGGGGAATGCCTGCACGTCGCCAGCCAGCAATGCGGCCGTCGAGGCGGCGGGATCAGGGATGAAGCGGAATGTCGCCTTGTCGAGCGCCGGCTTCGAGCCCCAATAACCGGGGTTCCCGACGAGGACGATCTGCGATCCCTTGGCCCAGTTCTGGAATTTGAACGGGCCGGTACCAACAGGCTTTTCCTTGTTTCCGGCGGCACTTTCCGGCGCAACGATCACCGCGTCGCCCCAGCCCATATTGTAGAGGAAATCGCCGGAGGGATATTTCAGCGTCACCTTCACCGTCGCGGGATCGATTATTTCCACCTGGTCAATGACGGCAAAAAGGCCTTTTTGGGCATTGGTGGAATCGGTTGCGCGGGCGCGGTCGAGCGAGAATTTCACGTCCTCGGCATCAAACGCCGTGCCGTCGTGGAATTTGACGCCCTGATGCAGGTGAAAGACATAGGATTTCTGATCGGGCGAAATCTCCCAGCTGCTCGCGAGCGCCGGCTCCGTCTCGCCGTTCGGGCCGATGCGGGTCAATCCCTCGAAAATATTGGCATAGACGATCTCGTCGATGGCTGCGGCGGCGCCGGCGGTCGGGTCGAGATGCGGCGGCTCGAGAACCATTCCCAAGATGAGATCGGATCGTGCGGCTGATGCGTTCATGCTCGACAGCAGCAGCGCTGCGAGCGCGAACATTATATATTTCTGCGCTGATGTTCTGGCCAATATCCGGAATGTCCTGAAGATCATGCCTGTGCCCCCACGATTTATCGCACCCTTACACGACAGGAAACAATGGCTCAATGTCGAATCGGGGCCTGAATTGGGGGGCATGGTCGGACCAGGACTGGAGCAGAACAGTCAATCGTATGGCGTGTATAGATTTCGACAATGGTTTCCATGTGTAAAATGAATATTTCGAAACGTTCCTTTAAGTGAAATCTCATGATGGAGCGTATATCTATTTACATTATTTTCATAAGCGTCATTCACGCTGCCATAAAAGGGTTGGGTATAGGGGTAAGAGTGAATGTATGAAAAAGATATTCCTGATTTTTTCTCTGGCTATGGGTGTTTGTCTTCTCTCATCCGCAGAAGGATTTGCGTCCAAGCTCGTGGCTAAAGTGAATATTACCGATCAGACGATGACGGTGTCGAAGAACGGGCGCGTGCTCTATAACTGGCGCGTCTCGACGGGGCGCAACGGATTTGAAACGCCTACGGGGAGCTATCGTCCGAAGCGGATGTACACCATGTGGTATTCAAAGAAATACGACAATACGCCGATGCCGCATGCGATCTTCTTCCGCGGCGGCTATGCGGTCCATGCGACCAACGCGACCAAGCGTCTGGGACGTCCGGCATCGCATGGCTGCGTAAGGCTCAATCCCGCAAATGCAGCAAAGCTCTATGGCATGGTTCGCAAAGCAGGGCCGAAGAACACGCGGATCGTCGTCGTGTATTAGAAACGCGCCACAAGAACCGGGATTTAGCCCCAGCGCTTGTGGAACCACATCCACTGGCCCGGATATTGGCGCACCCATGCCTCGACCGTATCGTTGAGAAGCTGTGCGGTGGCGTTGATATCGACCTGGCCCTTCTCGTCGCGCGGCAGTTCCATGCGCTCATGGAGTTCCAGCCTGTAGCGCCCGCCGGCCAAGCGGATGCAGCGGGCGGGATAGACATCGCAATCATATTGCCGCGCAAGCTTGGCGAGAAGCGGGTTTGTCTTCACCGGACGCCCGAAGAAGGTCGAGGGCACGCCGCGGCGGAACTTCTGGTCGACCAGCATGCCGACATTGCCGCCTTCGCCGAGGACATGGGCGAGGGACCAGGCGGCTCCCGCCTTGGAAGGCACCAGATGGCCCATATTGGTGTGTCGGGCCTGCAGCACATGTTGTGCGATGAAGGGGTTGTTCGGCGGGCGGAAGAGGGCGGTGACGTTCAGTCCGAAGGTTGCGGCGCAGATCGGCAGAAGCTCGAAATTGCCGGTATGGGCGGTGAAGAAGACATGCGGCTTCTTCTCGTTGCGCAGCCGCTCGAAGATCTCGGCACCCTGGACCTCTATCAGCCCCGGCTCGGTCGCGTTCGGATCATAATCGAAAACCGCGTCGAGAAAGATGTATTCGGCAAAAAGCCGCGCCATGCCGTCCCACATATCGCCGGCGATCTTTTCGATCTCGGTGGTAGGCTTCTCGGGATAGGCGCTGCGCAGATTGGCAATGGCAATGCGATGGCGCGGCGTATAGGGGCCGATGAGCCGCCCCGCCTTTGCCGTGAACTCGATAGCGCTTCGAGCCGGCAGGCGGCGCAGGAGCCAAAGGATGAGAAAAACCGCCTGCGCCCACAGCCAATAATTGGCACGGCGCAGCTTTTGCCAATAGCGCCAGATGGTGAGTTTTTGATTGAGGCTCAGCATGAATTCCGGGCTCGCTTTGATAAGCGTCCACCCCCCTCTGGCTTGCCAGCCATCTCCCCCACAAGGGGGGAGATTAGGCCTTCATAGATGTTCGGCATCAATCGCAGATGTTGCAGAAGGACCGCCGAGAGCAATATCAGCCAATCTCCCCCCTTGTGGGGGAGATGCCCGGGAGGGCAGAGGGGGGTGTTCATCAAGTGATTCCGCCTGAAGCCAACTAATTCACACGCAAAATGATCTTGCCGAAAACGTCGCGGCCTTCCATGCGTTTCAGCGCCGCATCGATTTCCTCGAAGCCGACCACCGTATCGATTACCGGATGGACCAGTCCGCGCGCCATTTTCTGCATGGCGTCGGCCATGTTCTCCATGCGGCAGCCGAAGGAGCCGATCAGCTTCAACTGCTGCTGGAAGAGCATCATCAGGTTCATATCCGTTGAAACACCCGATGTGGAGCCGCAGGTGACAAGGCGGCCGCCGCGTTTCAGGCACAGCATGGAACCGGCCCAGGTATCCTTGCCGACATGCTCGAAGACGACATCGACGCCCTTCTTCTTGGTCAGTTTTCGCACGACGCCTTCGAAGCGGTCCTCGCGGTAGTTGATGACATGATCGGCGCCGAGCGCCTTGGCCTTTTCGATCTTGTCATCCGAGCCGACCGTGGTGATGACGGTGCAGCCGATCTTCTTGGCGAGCTGGATCGCCGCGCTGCCGATGCCGGAGCCGCCGGCCTGCACGAGAATGGTTTCGCCGGGTTCCAGCCTGGCATTGTCGAACAGCATGTGCTCGACGGTGCCGAAGGTGACGGGCGCGACGGCTGCGCCGATCTCATCGACGCCGGGAGGGGCGGGAACCAGAAGGCGGGCGGGGAGGTTGATCTTCTCCTGGGCGAATCCGTCGAGATGAAAGCCATGGACGCCCGAGACGTGTTCGCAGAGATTGTCGCGGCCTTCGCGGCACGGACGGCAGAGGCCGCAGGTCTGCGCGCCATAGATCGAAACCAATTGGCCGGGCAGGACGCTCGATACGCCAGGTCCGAGCGTCTCGACTTCGCCGGAGGCTTCCGCGCCGATGACCAGCGGCATCTTGCGCTTGGCGAAAGCCATGCCGCGCCAGCCCCAGACATCGATATGGTTGAGCGCAACGGCTTTGATGCGCACCGTCACCTCGCCGGGGCCGGGTGGCGGCGGCGGAGCGACGTCGGTCAGTTCCAGGCGGCGGTCTTCGATAAGCTGTAATGCGCGCATGAGTCTTTCTTTTTTTAAAAGGGAGTAGGGGAATAGGGGAATAGGGGAATAGGGGAATATGTTCGGCTTACATTCCCTACTGACCTATTCCCTTATTCCCTTATTCCCCTACTCCCTTAAAGGACCGGTTCTGCCGCCATGACAAGGCAGGTATTTTGTCCGCCGAAGCCGAAGGAGTTGGAGAGAACGGTCGAGACCTTCGCCTCGCGCTTCTCGTTGGGCACCACATCGAGAAGGATGGTGGGATCGGGATTGTCGTAATTGATCGTCGGCGGCAACGTGCCGGTCTGGATCGTGAGCAGCGAGAATGCGGCCTCAATGGCGCCCGCGGCCGTCAGCGTGTGGCCGATCATCGATTTGTTGGAGGATGTCGGGATCGAGCTGGTGCGGTCGGCAAACACCGTGGAAAGCGCCAGATATTCCATCTTGTCGTTTTCCGGCGTCGAGGTGCCGTGCGCGTTGATGTAATCGATCTGATCTGTGGTCAGACCGGCATCGTCCAGTGCGTTCCGTACCGCTGCGATGGCTGGAGAGCCGTCGGGCTTGGAGCGGGTACGGTGGAAATCATCGGCCTTTTCGCCGCATCCTTGGAGGAATCCGAGGATTTTCGCGCCGCGCGCCAGAGCGCTTTCGAGCGATTCCATCACCAGCGCACCAGCCCCTTCGGCCATGACGAAGCCGCTGCGGTCCTTGGAGAAGGGTCTGGCGGATTTGTGCGCCGGGTCGTTCTGCGTCGAAAGCGCGGAGAGAAGCGAGAAACGGATCAGCGATTCGGCGGAAACCGAACCGTCGGTGCCGATCGAAAGCACGCGGTCGCTTTCGCCGCGCCGGATCGCTTCGACGCCGAGCTGAATGGCGGTCGCGCCGGAGGCGCAGGCGGTCGAGAGCGTGATCGGCAGGCCGCGCGTGCCGAAGGTATCGGCGATGCGCTCGGCGATATAGCCGAACTGGGTGGTGTTGAAGAAATCCGGGAGCGGCTTGCGGCGGCAGGAGGCGAGCATCAACTCGTAACTCGTATCGCCATCCTCGATCGTCGTCCGGTCGAGCGCGAAACGGCTTTTCCAGTCGAGTTCGACCGGAGGGGCCGCGAGAAAGAGGGGGCCGCCGAAATCATCCATCGGGAGGCCGGCCTGCGCGATCGCCTCTTCGGCGGCAAGTGCGGCGAGTTTTTCCGACAGGGGTGTTGCGCCGGCGGTGCTTTCCGCCAGGAAATCGACCGTGCCAGCGATACGGGTGTTGAGGTTTTCCGTCGGGAAGCGGGTGATCTCATGGATGCCCGAGCGCCCGGCGGTCAATGCCGCCCAATTGTCTTCCTTGCCCTGGCCGAGCGAGGACACGATCCCGATACCGGTGACGGCGACGATCGGACGGCCAAGATGATCTGTATATTTCGTCATCGGTTGCTCTTGCTCCACTCAGGCTTTGACGAGGCGGGCGACGCCTTCGGCGCGCGTGATCCCGATCGTGGTGGCGATAGCGGCCGAAACCGGCTTGTCCAGCGGCTTTTCGCTTTCCTCCAGGGGGCTGAAAGCCTCGCCTTTCGAAACGGCGATTGCCGCAAGGGCCACCGCAAGCGGGAACTGCGCCTCGCGCAGATGGCCGGTGACGCCGGATATGCCGCGCGCGGCAGCGCCGGGGAGGGCGTCGAGTGCCGCTTTTTCCGCTGATGTCGGCTTGTGCGCGCCGGATGCGCCGGAAACGATGAAAGATGCTTCATCGCCGTCGGCGGCTTTTTCGAGCATCGTCTGGACCGTCGTCTTCAAATCGTCGCGACCGCGCCGGATCTGCCCGCTCGTGATCGATTGAATTTCGGCATAGGCGCGAGCGCCGCGCTTTTCGGCATGCTCTGCGCTTTCAAGGACGAGGAACACGCCACCCGATCCAGGGACGAGCCCGCCGCCGGCGCTGCCCTGGCGCTGCCAGAGCGGCGCCCAGCCATCCGATTTGAGATAGCCGCCGAGCTCGTGACCGAGCAGCATGTCGAAATGCTCCGTGTTGTAGGAGCCGCCGACCAGCGCATGCGTGCTCTGGCCGGAGCGGATGCGCGCGGCAGCGGTTTCGATGGCGGAAATGCCTGAGCTTTCCTCGCCCATGAAGGTGCGCGACGAACCGGTGACCTTGTGGACGATGGAGATGTTGCCCGCCAGCAGGTTGGACAATTGCGCCAGGAACAGCGTCGGGCGAAGCTCGGTGGAGAGCTTCTGGTTCAACATCACGCCGCGATCATTGCTGGTGCGGCCTTCGGCGAGGATCAGCGTATCGACCGCAAGGTCGCGCTCGCCGCCACCGGCGGCGACCACCATGTCCATGGTCGAGCACAGGGCCTCGTCTTCCTTGATGCCGGCATCCTCAAGCGCGAGACCGGCGGCATATGTTCCCAGCCGCTGCCAGGTTTCCATCTGGCGCTGGTCGCTGCGCTTTGGGATCTGCAGGTTCCAGTCCACTTCGCCCAGCGGATGTACGGTATAGGGCGCGAATGTCTCGGTTTCGAGCTTCGGCTCTGGCTTTCCCGAAAGCGCATTCCAATGGGCATCGAGCCCTTCGCCGAGCGAGGACACGATACCGATACCGGTGATGAGGACTTTATTGTTCTGCATGTTTTCCCGCCGCTTTTTCCCGCCGCCCGGGGCTTCCGATCAAACCGGCCTCCAGTCGATCAGGCCTTTTTCGCGGCTACCAACTCGTCGATCTTGGCGCAGAGATTCTTCAGGACGAAATATTCTTCCGTCGGAACCTTGCCGTCATTGACTTCCTGGGTCCACTTTTCGAGCGGAATCTTGATGCCGAATGCCTTGTCGATGGCGAAGACGATATCCAGGAAATCGAGACTGTCGATGCCGAGATCGTCAATAGTATGGCTTTCCGGCGTGATCGTGCTGCGGTCGATCTCGCTGGTTTCAGAGATGATATCGGCGACTTTGTCGAACGTGGATGACAATTTAGAGTTCCTTTTCCTGCGCCGTTCGCTGGCGGCATTTTTTGATCAATCCGCGCGTGTCTAGCGTTTTTCGCGCATTAGGGAAAGATGTAAAGGCTTGGGCCCCGCGCGCGGCAATTTATGCGGGTTGAGTAAACTGTTTGCTAAGAGGATTTCCCCCGGTTCCCGGTTGCATCGGACGGCGCCAGATCATATCCGGGTTAGATGGGACTCGCCGGAACGATATTCATCATCTTCAGCATTATTTTTATCGGCTATGCGGTGGCCCGTTTCCGGGTGTTGAGCGAGGCTGCGGGCGACGGGCTTTCCGAGTTCGTCTTCGTCGTGTCGACGCCCCTGCTTTTGTTTCGCACGATAATCTCGGCGGATTTCCACGGCAGTGCACCGTGGGCGCTGTGGGTGGCCTATTTCTCCGGGGTGGTCGGGGCCTGGCTCGCATCGCACGGGACCATCCGCACGGTGTTCGGCCGCGACCGGCGTGCGGGTGTGGTCGCCGGCGTATCGGGTGCATTCTCCAATCTGGTTTTCCTCGGCGTGCCATTGATGCTGGGCATATCCGGCCAGGAAGGCGTGGTGATCATCTCGCTCATCATTTCGGTCCATTTGCCCCTGATGATGGCGGCTTCCATCGCGCTCAACGAGTGGGCGATGCGGCGCGACGGGGTGGCGAAAGGCGAAACCCATCTGGCGGCTACGCTCAGGACGTTTTTTCGAAGCCTTTTGCGCAATCCGTTGATCATCGGCATACTGGCGGGATGGGCATGGCGCTTTTCCGGCTTCTCACTGCCGGAATTCGCGTCGACCCTGATCGATACACTGGCCGGGGTCGCCGGTCCCCTCGCATTGTTCGCAATGGGCATGGGGCTGAAGAAATTCGGCATTTCCGGCAATGTGCGCGCCGCATTCCTCACCGCGACGATAAAACTGATGCTGATGCCGGCAATCGTCCTGGCCGTGGCCTGGGGGTTGCAGCTTCCGCCGCTGACCGCGAAGGTCGTCGTCACAGCGGCGGCGCTTCCCTCCGGCATCAATTCCTATCTGATCGCAACCCGCTTCGGTACCGGACAGGCGCTTGCATCCACCTCGATGGTCATCGCCACCGGCATGTCCGTACTGACGCTCGGTTTGTGGATTTCGATCGCCGCGCATGTGTTCGGCTGATCTGTTAAGCAAAACGTGATTACCGGGCGCGCCATTCTGCGGCGGGGAGGGTGGACAATCCATCCGCCGGCGCTGGATACTCGTGCTTGACATTCACCATAATCGCTTCGAAAAAATTCCGGACGTTGGACGAGGGCGCAAGATCGGCTGATATCGCCGAGCATGCCTCAAGGAGAAGAGCAATGCTTCAGAAGACCAGCTATTTCATGAAACAGGCCAATCTGATCGCCGGTGAGTGGGTGGAGGCCGATTCCGGTCAGACCATCGATGTCATCAACCCGGCGACGGGCCTGAAGATCGGAACCGTGCCGAAATCCGGCAAGGCGGAGACGGCGCGCGCAATTCAAGCTGCGGCGGAAGCATTCGAGGGCTGGAAGAAGACTTCCGCCAACGACCGCGCCAAGCTGATGCGCAAGCTGCACGAGCTGATCATCGAGAACCAGGATGCCTTGGCGGAGCTCCTGACGCTCGAACAGGGCAAGTCGCTCGCCGAGGCCAAGGGCGAAGTCGGCATGTCCGCCGCCTATATCCTCTGGTATGCCGAGGAAGCGCGCCGGGTCTACGGTGATGTGGTGCCATCGCCCTGGCGCGATCGGCGCATCATGGTGACGAAGGAGCCGGTCGGCGTGATCGCCGCCATCACGCCTTGGAATTTCCCGTCCTCGATGCTTGCCCGCAAGATCGGGCCGGCGCTCGCCTCGGGTTGCACGGCAGTCGCCAAGCCGGCAACACAGACACCATATTCGGGCCTCGCATGGGGGGTGCTCTGCGAAGAGGCCGGCATCCCGAAGGGCGTCGTCAACATCCTGACGGGCTCGGCATCCGAGATCGGCGGCGAACTGACGCGCAATCCGCTGGTGCGCAAGATCACCTTCACCGGCTCGACCGAGGTCGGCAAAATCCTGATCAAGCAGGCCGCCAACACGGTCAAGAAGGTATCGATGGAGCTTGGCGGCAATGCGCCATTCATCGTCTTCGACGATGCCGATATCGAGCGTGCGGTGGAAGGGGCGATCGCGGCGAAGTTCCGTAATTCCGGGCAGACCTGCGTCTGCACCAACCGTTTCTTCGTGCAGTCGAAAGTCTATAATAAATTCGTCGAGAAGTTCGCGGCGGCAGCCGAGAAGCTGAAGGTCGGCAACGGGCTCGAACCGGATACCCAGCAGGGGCCGCTGATCGACGAGAAGGCGGTGGAAAAGGTGGAGGAACTGATCGCCGATGCCGAGAAGAAGGGCGGCAAGATCCTGACCGGCGGCAAGCGCCACGCGCTCGGCGGCACCTATTTCGAACCGACCGTCATCGCCGACGCCAAGACGCGCATGCGCTTCACCAGGGAGGAAATCTTCGGCCCGGTCGCGCCGGTCTACAAGTTCAGGAACGAGCAGGAAGCCATCGATCTCGCCAACAACACCGAATATGGCCTTGCCTGCTATTTCTATACGCAGGATCTCGGCCGTGCATTCCGGGTGATGGAAGGGCTGAAATACGGCCTGATCGGCGTCAATGAGGGCGTGATCACGACGGTCGAAGCACCATTCGGCGGCTTGAAGGAATCCGGCCTCGGCAAGGAAGGTGGGCATCAGGGCATCGAGGATTATCTCGACACAAAATATGTCTGCATCGGCGGGCTGGGGCTTTAAACATCGTGAAATCAGAGATTTTTGGAACGACGCCGGACGGCGAAGCGGTTCATCGCATCACGCTGTCCGGCGGGGGGCTGACTGCGAAAGTCCTCACATGGGGCGCGGCCATTCAGGACCTGCGGCTCGAGGGCCATACGCATCCACTGGTCCTGGGCTATCGGGATTTCGCGGATTATCCTGCGCATTCGCCGCATATGGGGGCGATCGCCGGCCGATCGGCCAACCGTATCCGCAACGGCACGTTCACCATTGACGGCAATAGCTATACGGTCGACCGCAATTTTCTCGGCCAGCACAATCTGCATGGCGGCCGCAAGGGATTGGGCAAGCGTGTCTGGCGGGTGACCGGCACGGGGCCGGATTACGTCACGCTCGCCATCCTTGCCGTCGACGGCGAGATGGGCTTTCCCGGCAATCTCAACGTCAGTTGCACCTATATGCTGAGCCCAGGCGGAACGCTGGTCGTCCGGCTCGAGGCGGTGACCGACAAGCCGACGATCTGCAATCTCATCCATCACAGCTATTTCAATCTCGACGATGGCGGCGAAACCGACATTCTCGATCATCAGGTGATGGTCGGGGCCGAGGCCTATCTGCCGTCGGATGAGGCGCTGATGCCGGACGGCCGGGTTCTGCCTGTCGAAGGCACAAGCCATGATTTTCGCGAATTTCGTCCAGTGCGGCGGGAGAGGAATGGCGAACAGATCGTCTATGACAATAATTTCTGTCTCGCCGCCCAGCGCGGGTCGCTCAAATGGTGCGCAGCGGCGAAGGGCGCGAAATCCGGTGTCCGTCTCGATGTGCTGACCACCGAGCCCGGCGTGCAGTTCTATTCAGGCAATACGTTGGCGCGTCCGGCGGTGGGGCTGACGGGCAAGCCCTACGACAATTATGCCGGTCTGTGCTTCGAGCCGCAGATATGGCCTGATTCGCCGAGCTTTCCGTATTTTCCGCAGGCCGTGCTGCGTCCGGGCGAGGTTTACTCGCAGACGACGCATTACAGCTTCAGCAAGGGATGAGTCTGATCTGAATTCGGCCAGACGGGCAGGTGGGGGTTATTACAAAGCTCCGGCGCAACCGCCGCTTACGCTTCACACAGCTTTTCGAAAGCATCGTGGGCTTCCTGCATCGGGGCAAGTGCGCCGTGGAACTCGACGACGCGCGCGGCCACGCAGTGGGCGCGTTTTGCTGCTTCGGCGGGGGCAATCTCCTGAAGGCGCGCGGCGAGATAGGCGCCGTTGAAGCTGTCGCCGGCCCCTGTTGTATCGACGGCGTTGGCTGGCACGGCGGCCACCCATTCTTCCCGACCTTGAGCGGCCACGAGAGCCGGACCGGTGCCGTCCTTGACGATGATTTCCTTCACGCCTGAAGCCGCGATGCGTGCGGCCGTGGCTGCGGGCGTGGCATCGCCGAACAATTCCTTTTCATCGGGGAAGGTCGGAAGCGCGATATCGGCAAGCCGGATGGCCTGGCCAATGACGGTGCGTGCGGTCTCGATATTTTCCCAAAGCCTCGGTCGGTAATTCGGGTCGAAGGCGACTTTACTGCCACTTTGGCGTGCAATTGCGACAGCTTCCAACATGGTTTGCCGATCGGCCGGGGCCAGGATGGCAAGCGTAATGCCGGAGAAATAGACGATATCACGGCCTTCCAGGCTTGCGGAAAGCGCCTGACGGTCACTGGCAAGCTGGCGCGCGGCGGCGTCGCTGCGCCAATAGGTGAAGGAGCGCTCGGCGCCATCGAGCGTGATCGCATAAAGGCCGGGGCGGGCACCTGATATAATCGGGCTTTTGGCTATACCGACGCCATTGTCAGCCAAGAAGCTGCGCTGCTTCCCGGAAAACGGGTCATCGCCGAAGGCGCTTACATAGTCGACGGGGTACTCGGGCGCGACAAGGGCGCGGACATACCAGATCGTGTTGAACGTATCGCCGGCAAAGCCCATGCGCCAATTGTCGCCCGTGGCTCCCGAAAGTTCGATCATGCACTCGCCGATAGATGCAAATCCGCTCAATTTTCCTTACCCCTAGGTTCTGGTTGCCTTTCCATAGTCAGGCGGAAGGCAAAAGGCCAGTGCGCAGTTGCACTGATATGTGGATGTCTGAACGCGGCTTGCATCGATCTCCTTTGTTGGCTTGTCATATTCGGCGTGTAACAAAGGGTGGAATGAAGGAATCGGTCATGCGCTACGCGATCTATTTCACGCCGCCATCCGGCGATCCGCTCAGCAAGGTGGCCGCCAACTGGCTTGGCCGCAATCCTTTCAGCGGCGAGGCGGTGAAAACCCCGGTAATCCGCTCGTTCGAGACGGAGGAGATCGCACGGCTGACAGTGGAGCCGCGCCGTTATGGCTTCCATGCGACGCTGAAAGCGCCTTTTAGGCTCGATGAAAAATTCACCGAACGGGATCTGCTGTCTGCATTGATGCATTTTGCGTCGTCGGCCGGTCCGGTGACGATCCCGCGTCTCCAGGTTGCGGCTCTCGGACATTTCTTCGCGCTGGTGCCGGATGAGCCGTTGCCGGAGCTTGATCAGTTGGCGAATGATGTCGTCGTCGCCTTCGATCGTTTTCGCGCGCCGGCGAGCGATGCGGAGAAGGCCCGGCGGCGGCCGGAAACTTTAAGTATTTCCCAGTTGAGAAATCTCGAGCAATGGGGGTATCCTCACGCGTTCGAGGATTTTCGCTTTCACATGACTTTGACGGGGCGTGTCGAGGAAAAGGATAGACTTCGTGTTGCGCGCATACTGGACGAGTTCTTCGAACCCGTTCTGAATGAGCCGGTCGATATCGCCAATCTGGCGCTGTTCATCGAAACCAGGCCCGGTGCGCCGTTCGAGGTTCATTCCCTACACCCGCTGGCCATGCCTTCATTGACTGGATCCGGGACTGGAGCCGGTCGCAAGAAAAGTGCCTGACATGCAAGATGACATGCCCCATGAATTGATACTGAAGAATGCCCGTATCGTCCTGGAAAACGAGGTGCTTGCAGGTTCCGTACTGATCCGGGACGGGCAAATCGCGGACATTTCCGAAGGGTCGATGGCTGCCGGCAAGGACATGGAAGGCGACTTCCTGACGCCGGGGCTGATCGAGCTTCATACCGATCATCTGGAGGGCCATTACGCGCCACGTCCGAAGGTGCGTTGGAACCCGATCGCCGCGGTCCAGGCGCATGATGCGCAGATCGCCGCCTCCGGCATCACCACGGTTTTCGATGCGCTGCGCGTCGGCCTCGATGCCGAGGCGGAGGTGGGCGTGGAGGATATGCGGGTGTTGGCCGACGCGATCTCGGACGGCATGCGGAACAAGCGGCTGCGCGCCGAGCACTTCCTGCATCTGCGCTGTGAGGTTTCGGCGCCCGACTGCCTCGAAGCCTTTTCACGCATGGAAGGATATGACCGGGTGCGCATGGCTTCGCTGATGGATCACGCGCCGGGTCAGCGCCAGTTCATCGATCTGGAAACCTACCGTGCCTATTATATCCGCAAGCTGAAGGTATCGGAGGAGGCGTTCCGGCTTTATTGCGAAAGGCGCATGGCCGATTCCGAGCGCAATTCAGCCGCCAACCGGGCGGCGATCTCGCAGGCCTGCCGGCTACGCAACATCGTTCTGGCGAGCCATGACGATGCCACCGCCGCCCATGTCGAGGAAGCGGTGGAGCAGGGCATTCGGGTGGCGGAGTTCCCGACCACGCTGACGGCCGCCGCCGCCTCCAAGCAGGCGGGGCTATCGGTGCTGATGGGCGCGCCCAACGTGGTGCGTGGCGGATCGCATTCGGGCAATGTCTCGGCGCGGGAGCTGGCCGAAAACGGCTGTCTCGATATCTTATCCTCCGATTATATTCCGTTCAGCCTGATGCAATCGGCATTCTTTCTGAGCGATGTCGTCGACGGCATTACCTTGCCGCAAGCGATGCAGCTCGTATCGAAGAATTCCGCCGAGGCGGTCGGGCTCGATGATCGCGGCGAGATCGCCGTGGGCAAACGCGCCGATCTGGTGCGGGTGCGGGTCGATGATCATGTGCCTGTCGTCAAGACGGTCTGGCGCCAGGGAGATCGGGTCATATGATGGCGACAGGGTTGATAGAACGGGCCATGGGTGAGTCGCGGCCGCTGAGAAACGGTGTATTCGTCGCCATTGTCGGGCCGAGCGGTTCGGGCAAGGACACCATTCTTTCCTATGCACGCGAGCGGGTGCGGCACCGCCCCGAGTTCCACTTCGTCCGCCGGATCGTGACGCGCACTGCCGCAGGTGACGCGGAGGAGCATGATACGCTGAACGAGCAGGCTTTTGCCGCGGCGCTGCAATCCGGCGCCTTCAGCCTGCATTGGGCAGCGCATGGGCTGCGCTATGCGCTGCCCAAATCAGTCGACCATCACGTGGAGAACGGCTCGGTGGTCATTGCCAACGTCTCGCGCAGCATGCTCGGTGAGCTTGGTTCGGTTTATGCCAATGTGACGGTTGTCCATCTCAGTGCCGCGCCGGAGGTGCTGGCGCGCCGTCTCGCCATGCGGGGGCGCGAGGATGCGGCGGCGATCGAAGCGCGGTTGCGGCGAAGCGCGAAGGCGATCGCCGAGCGCGATGCGGCGATCACGCTCGACAATTCAGGGCCGGTGGAGATTGCCGGCGAGCGCTTCGTCGCCATCCTCGATAAAGCCGCCGCCTTCGCCGCTGTCTGCGAACAGATCTGACGAGATGGAAGGGGGAGCCTTTCCGTTCGCAAACTTCCCCAAAGCTCCCTTTGATGCGGCGATCTTGAATTACGGCGGGGCGGCCTTTGAGCCAGCCCTTAACTGAAATGTGGAATGCTTGCTGTCGCAGGGCGCAAAATTCAAAGTTATGCGACTGAATTCTGCGCAGAAATTCCGTTTAGTTGGAAGTTCTGCGGCACCTCGATTCTAGCTTCGTCGTCGTCAAGAGGCTGGAAACGAGCTTTGAGTACGGAAAAGGTATTTTCTGCGATATACAGGCTGCTATCCAACGCGGCATTCCGGGCCTGAATGCGTTCCCATGCCACGTTGTCGGAGCAAGTCAAGCGATAGAGCTTGAAATCGGCTCCAATCTCAATGATCGTCGTTCGGATGCGATCTCTCTCCCCGCGAGACCAAAAGCCAAAATCAAGAATGACGTCCGCACCAACGCAAAGACACCGATGCCACAATTCCTCCATGACAGAGGAAACACGCTTGGCATATTCGGAAAATTCCTGCTCGGGAGGATCATCACCATAGAGTTTCTGCATCCATTCATCATGTGTGAAGCGAATGGCACACTACAGCGCTCCATATCGATCGATCAGGTCACGTAGATCCTCTTGCAAGCGAACCACGCGGTTGCGATTCTCTGGAGAATACTTGTTGGTCGTCTTGCTTGTCATGGCTCACCTTCTCAGGAGTTGAGGCCTCCGACCAACCCCGCGATTCGCATAGCTATTCCGTCCCAGGTTCACGTGCCGTGACTTCGATGCGGCGTTCCAAAGGATGGGGATAAAACCGGGTTGAATTTGCACGCGCGATGCACCATTCCAACGGACACAAGCAGAAAGAACAAGTTCAAACAGGCCGTTAGCCTGATCTTTCTCCCCTATCAAAATTGAAAATTGCTTCGTTCGATATTTTTTTATCCTCGCCACCTGGCACCATGCGATACTGCGCCACGTCTATTTCGAGCGAGGGGAAGAATGATAAACCAATCTGAGAAGATCCAGCATGAAGTGCTGTATAAGGCGGCCTGGAGACGCTGCATGTTTTCGGCACTTCAGCTGAAACGCATTCTCGACTCAAAGACTTCTTTTGATTTCTCCGAGAAGGTTCGGATCGGGGCACCCTGCTTCTTGGTGAAGGCAACTTAAGTTTTTCAGTATCCCTTGCGCAGTTGGCGGAGCAGAATGTGGATATGGTCTCCACGACGTTTGAAAAGGAGGTTCATTATTCTGAGACCGCTGCCAAGAACGCCAGGTTCTTACGCCGTCGAGGGATTAAGGTTCTCTCCGGTGTTGATGCAACCGATCTGACAAAATTCTTTGGCCCTGTTCGCTTCGATTTGATCGTGTTTCAGTTCCCAAACGTCGGCAGCCGTGAACCTCTTTACGGCAGGAATCCAAATCATGTTCTTGTGCGGCGCGTTTTAGGAAGCGCGGGTAGCCATCTTTCCTATAAAGGCCAAGTCGCAATTACCGTGGTAAACAGTCCGCACTATGATGGCGCATTTGATATGGACAGCGCTGCCAAGCGGAACGGATATGAACCACCTCGGGCTCATCCGTTCAAGTTTTCCGATTATCCCGGCTATACTCATGTGAAACGAAAGAGGACGGCGTAGCAGCGGTCGACCAAGACGATGAGTTTGTCACCTATGTTTTCGAGCCGAGCCGATCGAAGAAATGGATCATGCCGTGAGCGACCTCGATCTCGATTTGCCCGCCGGGGCAAAGTATGTGCGGAATTTTTTATCTCCAGCGGAAGAGGCGCGGTTGACTGCCTTGTTGGACCAACGGGCCTGGAGCACGGAGCTGAAGCGCCGGGTGCAGCATTTTGGCTATCGCTATGATTATCGGGCACGGACGGTGCTGCCGAATGCCTTTCTAGGCCCCTTGCCGTCGTGGCTCAGCGTTCTCGGCGCCCGATTGGTGGGACAGGGTCATTTCACGGAGGTGCCGGATCAGGTGATTGTCAACGAATATGAACCTGCGCAAGGCATCAGCGCCCATGTGGATTGCATCCCCTGCTTTGAAGACACGATCGCCTCGCTCAGTTTGCTGTCGCCGTGCGAAATGCTTTTTCGAAACCAGCAAAGCGGAGAGAGAAAGTCGGCTATTCTGGAACCCTGCTCCGTTCTGGTTCTGAAAGGGGCCGCCCGCTACGACTGGACCCATGAAATTCCCGCTCGGAAGTTTGATATCGTCGACGGGACCAAAATCGCACGCCGACGACGCGTCTCGCTGACCTTTCGAAAGGTCATCGAGAATCGACCTACGGGATGATCCCCAGTGGATGTAACCGAGCCGCGATCAACCCGACCATCCCACCGGGAAACATGAACGCAGCTTTTTCCCGCGCGACATTTTCAGTTACCGCTAGTCCATGCGAACGCCTGTCGCATCCTGGCGGCCAGCACGTCGCCAAACTATAGCCGGAAGCTATCTCGTGCTGCGCGATGTGATTGACACTTATCCGAACGCATCGCCGGATCCGCCGCAATTGCGAATATGGGAACGCCTGCTGGGTTTCAAAGGGTCTTCAAAGGCGGTTAGCTTGAATGCGGAAGCATGAAGGAGCTCGACGCAGTTTGGAGCTTTACTCATCAATACGTTCAATCACTCAGCGAACTGACCTTTGGCACTCTACAACTGAATGCGGTAGTCCCTGAGTCAAATCATAATCCTTGTGTCGGGGGTTCCAATCCCTCCTCCGCTACCAAAAATTTCTAGTAAAACAATTACTTATGGTAGTTTTTGGATATAGTGTAACGCGAAATTTTACAATTTTGTCAGCGGGTTTTTCAACGACGCTGTTTCCCTCGAACGCTCTTTGAGGAACCCTGAGGGGTATTGAAGCGACGATCCGTGTCAATCCTCACCCTCTCTGGGATAGTAGCCGATGCTGTGGCCCCTTCGGGCCGGCTTGCACGCGACGGGCACATGCCTCAGCACTTCACCGATTACGAGCTCTGCAGCTTCCTGTCTCGCCTTCTCGGCGTCCTGCCAGTTTTTGGAGGTCATGCGAACCAGCGTCTCCTTCGAGATCCTATCCCGAGCCAGTGACAGGCAGACCCTGAGATACTCCTCGTCCATGGTGAGCTTCCGATCGTCGTTCATCGCTTGCCTCAGCGCCTGTTCGTCCTGTGGTTCCAGCTCGATCCGGTCCAAGATGTCTGGCGTATTGTTGGCAGCATTGGACGCAGGGTGCGATACCGGCCACATAGTCATCAGTTCAGCAGGGTATCGCGGTAAGCTCAGCAATGGTCGTGTCGGTGACGTGTTCGACCGCCTGAAATTGGGGTGGGCCACTGTGGCCACTTCATAGAACCAAGGATGCCGAAGCTATAATGCCAATACCCGGAGGTTGGCTCCTACTCACGGTACGCAACATTCCTGAGGCCAAGAAGACTGACTGATGGCGGTGCACCGAAAGTCCGACGGAAATCATTGGTGAAATGTGCTTGGTCCGCAAAGCCCGCTGCATGGGCGGCTGTTGTAAAATTGCTTCCGTTCGCAATCTCGCTTATGGCTACGCGCATTCGGTTCCATGCACGGTAGCGACGGAAAGGCACACCCACCTCCCGAGTGAACACACGCTGAAACTGGGACGCGGATAAGCCCACCTTCCTTGCCAGCTTCATCACGGGCGTGAGCTCGTCTGAGTGCATTCGCAGGTAATCAGCGGCGGCAGATACGCGCGGATCTATGCACTTGGCGGCTCGCCGTTTGGAATAGGCGAGTAAGTCGTCTAGTGCCTGGCCGGCCCATCTTGCGCTGGCGTTGTCCTCCCACAGCTCGCGCACGATCGAGAACTCGCCGCTGCGGCCAATAAGGACGCCGTCCACTTCCCAACCATCGCCGGATAGTGGCACGAGCGCGTCGACACCACCGACACTTGGCTCAACATATAAGACCGCCAATGGATACCCGGCGAGATCAAGTTCGTGAAGCACTCCGGCGGGAATGACGGCTGTGCGGCACCAATGCCAACGACCTCCGTGGATTCGCAACCCGAATTTGCTGTACATTCCGGCTAGGTAAACGGGCGCCCCATGCTGATGAAGCCCATTGTATTCAAGCGGCCCTACGAAGAAGGTGCGCATTTCGTCCACATGCCAAAAGGGACGGAGCGATGGTCTTACGGCAGCACGTTCGTACAAGCCATCTGGAGTAGGCACAGCTAACCTCCCATTGCTTGCGACTGTCGGGCCCTCATCCTGGTCGCGGTACGCAGTGTAAGCGAACCGTGCAGAAATGGAATGGTGGCACGGTGAAGCACTTTGCCGGCAAGTGGAACCGTTCTTGCAGGGATCAGTGCCTACGGAGGATACCGCACATGCTTCTACCTCGCTCGAACTTATCTCGACGAAAAGTTCTCGCCTCGGCTGCTACATTGACAGTGGCTCCGGCGATACTCGGCCTGTTCGCGTCGGCAGCACATGGCGCCGCAATGCCACTTGGTCCGTCAATGCCCACGCACTATCGATTCAAACTCGGCGAGTTCGAAGTAACCAATATTCTCGATGCCGGTGCAGTGATCGATGGACCCTGGCCGATCGTCGGGCAAGATCGACCGCAGGCGGAAATCGAAGAGCTGATGCGACAGAGCTTGCTTCCCGAAAGGAGGTTCCAACCCGGTTTCACCCCCACGATCGTGAACACCGGCAAAGAGCTCATTCTTTTTGATGCCGGCAACGGCGCGGATGGCTTCGTCCCGCGGCCACATGGCGGCTGGCTTGCTAACTTGCTGGACCCGGCCGGATTTGCTCCCGAGCAGATCGACCTCGTGGTCCTGACCCATGCGCACCCCGATCATATTGGTGGCTTGATGGAGGGGGGAGAACCGCTGTTTCCCAACGCTCGATATGTAATTGGAGATGCGGAGTTTGATTTTTGGTCGTCCGAGGATCGTCTCGCTGCAGCTCCCGACGACAACGAATATGTGTCGGCCAAACTCTTCGCGACGAACGTTGCTCCTTTGGCCGAACGTATAAGCTTTATCAAACCGGGTGACGAGGTTGCCCCCGGCATTCACGCCGTTGAAGCCTACGGACACACCCCAGGACACTTAGCCTTCCACATTGAAAGCCAGGGCAAGCAGCTGTTCGTGTGGGGTGATTGCGCACATCATGAGGTAGCATCGCTAGCGCACCCCGAGTGGCATGCCTTCTTTGATATGGATAAAGCGAAGGGTGCGGAAACCAGACGGCGCATTTACGACATGGTTGCGACTGACCGGCTTCCCGTCGCTGGCTACCACACGTCGTTCCCTTCCCTTGGGTTTGTCGAGAAAAAGGATGGAGGCTACCGCTGGCTGCCGATTTCCTATCAGCTCAATTTATAGGTCTTACTCGATCCCGTACCGCTCGGATATCTTTTCCAAATCTTCGGAATCCATTCCATCCGCCAGCATCGAGATGAGGCCATCCTGGAGCGCACCCATGAGTTGGTCTTCCAACGGGAAATCCTGGTAGTAGCCGAACCGTATGTGCTTGAAGAGTTCGATCAAGTCCTCGCCATCACGCCATGAGTGGAAGCCGTTAACCGGCCTCTCGGCCAGAGTTACAGCCAATTCCGCAAAGTTCTTATCACTATCATTACAGTTTCAATTTCTTTCGCGGTCTGAATCCATGGGTTTTGATGGTTCGGAGATCATGGATGACATGTGCCTCGATCGAGGCGACGCTTGAACTTTGGGCGTCTTCATTACGGGATGTGAAGGC
>NZ_PVBR01000001.1 GCF_002980495.1 Phyllobacterium phragmitis | reverse complement strand
CGAGGAAGTTCCTATCCGCGTCGCTCAGAACGACGACATCCGCTTGCCTGCCGACCATCAATCAAACTCCTGCTCCTTAGGACAGAAGCCCAACAAAATGATGCCTACTTTCGTTCCATGTGACTAGGTATTCGTGCCGAGCGCCAGCTCGGACGCGCCGTCGCGCTCGTAGATGTCGTCGCGGAAATGAACGACGCCGTCGCCTGTCGACCAGGCTGAGACGTAGATGAAATGCACCGGTACCGGATCGACAAGCTGGATCGGGGTGCTGGCGCCGGACTTGATCGTCGACTCAATCGCCTGACGATCCCAGCCTGGCGTGTTCTTCAACAGCCAGACATCGAGATCGCGCACGTTCTGGACGCGAACGCAGCCTGACGAATCGAAACGCATGAGATTGTTGAACAGGGTCTTCTGCGGCGTATCGTGCATATAGACCGCATGCGAATTATGGAAATTGATCTTGGTCGAGGACATGGCGTTGATCTTGCCGGGATCCTGGCGGAACATCAGCTTCACAGCCTCTTCCGTGGTCCAGTTGACCGTCTCCGGCTGAACTTCCTGGCCCTGCGAGTTGTAGAGCCGGATCTTGTTGCGCGTAAGATAGGTCGGATCCTTGCGCATCAGCGGAATGATGTCCTTCTGGATGATCGACTTCGGCGCAGTCCAGTAAGGGTTGAGGATAACCTCGTGGATCTTGGAAACGAGAAGGGGCGTCTGCCGGTCGATCTTGCCGACAATGGCGGTATGGCGCTGCATGACCCGGCCGTTTTCCACCGCTTCGATCTGTGCGGCAGGGATATTGACCATGACGAAGCGAGGCTCGGAAACATTGGCGAGTTCGCTGAGGCGCTGCAAATTCGTCTGAAGCTGGCCCAGCCGGACATCGGCGCTGACATTCATCGCCGCGTAGGTGAACTGCCCCATCACGCCATCGGCCGGCAAGCCATGACGGCTCTGGAAGCGCTTGACCGCTGCATCGACATAAGTATCGAACGAATTGGAGAGCCCCGCGCTTTCAGAAAGATCGCCGGCGATGATCAACCGCTTGCGCAGGACGGACACAACCGGATCAACAACGCCGAGCTGCAGCTTCGCGCCGGCCGGCACATTCGGCCAGCCGCCCTGGGCAACGATGTTGCTGTAATATCCGATGGCGTTTTGCACATAGGAGACAGTCGCCGGGCTCATGATGGGCTGGTTCGAGGCCACCTTCTGGGCGTCGGAGGCGCGGGCATCGAACTGATCGTCCCAATTGCCGCGCCGCGGAGCGGCAAGAACATCATTGATGATGGGCTGGGCAAACGCGCCCGTGGCGAATACCGATAATCCGGCGGTTGCAGCGCCGCGCAGGAACAGGCGGCGGTCCAATTTGGAAGATTCGAGATTCTTCCGCAGATTCGTCATCGGCATTTTCCCTGAATTGCTCATCGTGTGCAAATTTCTCCAAGCCGTCGATCAGGACGGGATAGGGTTCGCAAAATACCAAGGGCAACGTTAACAAACGGCAACTGCTTTTCCGGCATCCCATACTCGGGCCACTCTCGGGAGACTTTGGCCGGGAACGCAATGGCGCAGGAACTTCTGCCCTTGGACATGGCGCGAAATTCTCCGCGTTCGTCTTCTTCGCATAAGCCCGCGTTTATGGCTTAATCATGTCGCCGCGCCCCCATCAGACGCCAAAGCCGAAAGTCAGAAGCAAAAAGCCCGACTGACAAGCCGGACTTCTGCTTATGTGACTTTTCTGCAACGTCTGCAGGCCATGGATGGAGCCGCCAGCCAGCCCGGAAAACGATTACATGCGGTAGGCGATGGTATCGTTCCAGAAGCGGTCGAGACGCTGCAGCGACTTGTTCATGTTCTGGAATTCTTCGGCGCGAATGCCCCCGACCTGTTCGATCGAAGAAATGTGGCGCTCATAGAGGCCGGCAACCAGTTCCGCGACCTCGTTGCCCTTCTCCGTCAGGCTGACACGCACCGAGCGGCGGTCGACGCGGGAGCGCTGGTGATGGATGAAGCCCATATCGACAAGCTTCTTCAGATTGTAGGACACGTTCGATCCGAGATAATAGCCGCGGCTGCGCAGCTCGCCCGCCGTCAGCTCGGCATTGCCGATGTTGAAAAGCAGAAGTGCCTGAACGGCATTGATATCGCTGCGGCCGTTGCGGTCGAACTCGTCCTTGACCACATCGAGCAGACGGCGATGCAGGCGTTCCACGAGTTGCAGCGCCTCCAGATAGAGCGTGCGGAGAGCTGTTTCTTCATTGGGCAGGCGCGCTTCTGCGCCCGTCTTGCGCTGGGTGTTGATCATTGTATTAGCCTCTCTGTTGTGTCGGTGTTTTTTTCTCACCGTTGAGAGGGACAATATCGGGCACGCATAAAATTCGAATTAAAACACAGACTTAACAGTAGCTTACCAAAGAAGAAGCAATTTCAGGCTTAACAATCGCTTACACCTGCGCCCATGCGGCCAAGGTGGAGCCCACAGACACGGGAGACCAGGATGCCCGTCAGCCCCTTCGAAGCTTACGCGCCTGAAAGAAGAGAACCACCCGGAAAGCGATATAGAGAAGCAGGATCAGGAGATTGGTGATGCCGACCATCGGATTGGCGGCGAAGATGCGTTCGAAGACGGTATACATCGACGTCTCGATCAAAGCCGCGACGAACCAGATGACCGGGCCCCACGGCGCACGCATCCACAAGCCTGTCGCCGCCACCGGAAACAGCACCGCCAGCGAAACCGCTGCCGTCTGCCATTGCCACGGCATCAGATCGAAACGCCAGAGCAGGCCCTGATGCAAACCGATCAGCCTTATCCAATAGGCGACGCCCAGCGCCAGACAATAGATCGCCAGAAGCCGCATGAACCAGACGAAGCCGGTTTCGGCAAGGGACGGCTCGATGCGCTGACGCAAATGCTCCTCCATCATGGCAGCGTTAGTTCCCTTTCCGCGAGCGGCATGAAATAGGCGTCGACATCCTGCGGCGCGACGTCCTCCAGCCTGGCCGGCTTCCAATGCGGCTTGCTGCCCCTGTCGATCAGCGCGACGCGCACGCCCTCATAAAAATCATGGCCCTGGAGCATGCGGTTGAGAATGCGGTATTCCATCCTCATGCAATCATCCATCTTGAGCGCCCTGCCCTCGGCGATCAGCCTGAAGGTGACATGCAGGCTTGTCGGTGAGCGGCTTTCCAGAACGGAGAGGATGTTCTGCGCAACCTCGCTGCCGGCCTTTACCGATCCGTCTTGCGCCATTTTCGACAACGCCGCGATACAGTCTTCCAGCGTCGCTTCGCCGAAGCATCGTGCGATCAGCTGCCTGGTCTGCGCATCGGTTTCGAATTCGGGCTTGGGCGTATTAGCCGTATCGCTGAAAGCTACCCCGACATCGCCCGTGTCTATCAGCAGGGACCTGATGCGTTCGATCTTTTCGGCGGCGATTGCATGGGTTGCGATCCCGGTCCCCAGGCAATCGCCCTGGCGTATCCTGTTGCCGGTCAATGCGAGATAGGTGCCGAAATGATGGGCGAGATGCGGCAGGAAGGCGCTCCCGCCGACATCGGGGAAAAAGCCGATGCCGACCTCCGGCATGGCGAAAAGCGTGTTTTCCGTCACCACACGATGCGATCCGTGCACGGAGATGCCGACGCCGCCGCCCATGACGATACCGTTGAGAAAAGCGACGTAAGGCTTTGAATAGCGGCCGATATGGGCGTTGAGACGATATTCGTCGGCGAAAAACTCGTAAGGCGGGCTGCCGTTGCGGCCGGCATCATAGGCGGCGACCACATCGCCGCCCGAGCAGAAGGCCCGCCCCTCACCTTCGACAATGACGCAGGCGACCTGCGGATCGGCCTCCCATGCGATGAGCGCGCGCCTGAGAGCCTTCACCATGCCGTGCGTCAGCGCATTGAGCGCTGCCGGGCGCGTCAGGCGGACCAGTCCCGCGCGTCCCCTTCGCTCGAAAACTATCTCGCCCTGTCCGCCAAAATCGACTTCCACATCCGACTCCCGTTTAGAAAGGGGTAGAAAGGGAAAGCGTCCGCGTCAATGGCGCACAGGCCAATCGACTTGGTTTGACTGCTCTTCCCGTGATAAACCGCCATGGTCCTACCTACTTATACAGTCTCGCGAGGGAGACGGAATATGAACAAAGCCTTTTCCCAAATCAGGCAAACGGGCGGAAACCGCAGCGTCGACGAGATCACCCGGGGCCGCCGGCTGCGCCGGTTGCGCAAGGCGGACTGGTCGCGCCGGCTGGTGCAGGAATATCGCCTGACCGTCGACGATCTGATCTGGCCGATCTTCCTGTGCGAGGGAAACAATCACAGCGAACCGGTGGACGCCATGCCCGGCGTAGAGCGGTTTTCGGTGGATATGGCGGTGCGGCAGGCGGAAAAGGCAGCAAAGCTTGGCATTCCGGCGATCGCACCCTTCCCGCGCGAGAGTTTGGAAATCCGCGATGTGAACGGGTCCTATATCGCCAATCCTGATAATCTCATCAATCGCGCCGTGCGCGCCATCAAGAAGGAAGTGCCGGAAATCGGCATCATCACCGATGCAGCGCTCGACCCCTTCACGACCCACGGCCATGACGGTATCCTGCGCGACGGCCTGATCGTCAACGATGAATCCGTGGAGATGGTCGTGCTCGGCGCCCTGGCGCAGGCCGAGGCCGGCGCCGACATCATTGCCCCTTCGGATATGATGGATGGGCGGATCGGCGCGATCCGCGATGCGCTCGACGACAACGGTTTCCAGGACGTCGCCATCATGTCCTATGCGACGAAATTTGCATCCGCCTTCTATGGCCCTTACCGCGAGGCGATCGGCACGTTGGGGCTGCTGCAGGGCGACAAGAAGACCTATTACATCGATCCGGCGAACAGCCACGAGGCGATCCGCGAGGCGGAACAGGATCTGACTGAGGGCGCCGACATGATCATGGTCAAACCGGGCCTGCCCTATCTCGACATCGCCCGCCGCCTGAAGGACACGTTCGCCATGCCGACCTACGCCTATCAGGTATCGGGCGAATATTCGATGATCAAGGCCGCGGGCGCCAATGGCTGGATCGACGAGGAGCGGGTGATGATGGAAACCCTGCTTGCCTTCAAGCGCGCCGGCTGCGACGGTATATTGACATATTTTGCCGTCGAGGTTGCGGAAAGGCTTGCACGCGACATTTAACCACGAGAAGCTGCCTGCCGGGGCGGTTTCTTGAAAAAGCCATCCGCATTTCCCATTTTCGTCTCGTTGGATCATGTATGAACCAGCGAGACGGACCGATTTTAACGGGAAACTGAGATGACCGATAATGTACTGAATGGCGAAATCCTCCCGACGCGCTTCGATGACCGGCGCCTCTACAGGGGTGTGCGGACGCGCCGTATATTCGCTTTCCTGATCGATTATATCCTGGTCGGCCTGCTCTGCATTCCCGTCGCCATCATCATCGCCATTCTCGGCGTCGCGACGCTCGGGCTTGGCTGGATGCTCTACGGCATCATGGTGCCCGTCGTGGCGCTTGGCTATGTCGCACTGACCATGGGCGGGTCGCGCCAGGCGACCAAAGGCATGCAGATGATGGGCGTCAAGCTCGAAAGGCTCGATGGCCAGCCTGTCGACAGCATGCTGGCGATCGTCCATACGGTGCTGTTCTGGGCCGGCAATGTGATCCTGACACCGCTGATTCTACTGGCATCGCTGTTTCTCGACCGCAAGAGAACCCTGCACGACCTGCTTTTGGGCACTGTCGTGGTCCGTACTGATCGCTGATATATGCCTGCAGACGGCGGTCGCGTTCAAATTTCCGGCAATCGAAACCCCTGAGAGATTGATTTCTATTGACGTTTTCCACGGCGGGTTCATGCTGGGATGGGCTTTGCATGTACCGGATGTTGAATGACTCACCAACCGCAACAATCACCGCAGTTCTTTCTGACCGCTCCTTCGGCCTGTCCCTATCTCGAAGGTCAGTTCGAGCGGAAAGTCTTCACGCATCTGGTTGGTGAAAAGGCGAATGAGCTCAACGATCTCCTGACACAAGGCGGCTTCCGCCGCTCGCAGAACATCGCCTACCGGCCGGCATGCGAAACCTGCCGCGCCTGCGTCTCGGTGCGTATCCTGGCGGCTGAGTTCGCGATGAACCGTTCGATGAAGCGGATATGGAAACGCAATGCCGATCTGATCGGCTATAGCCACAGGGCGGAGCCATCGACCGAACAATATTCGCTGTTCCGCCATTATATCGATGCGCGCCACCGCAAGGGCGGCATGTCCGACATGACCGTTCTGGACTATGCGATGATGGTGGAGGATACGCATGTCAGCACGCAGATCATCGAGTACCGCCGCCGCGGGCCGGATTCTTTCATCAGCCAGAAAGGCGAAGGCGAATTGCTCGCGGTCGCGCTGACCGACGTGATGTCGGACGGCCTGTCGATGGTCTATTCCTTTTATGATCCGGATTTCACCGATCGCTCGCTCGGCACCTACATGATCCTCGATCACATCCAGCGCGCGGTCGCTCATGGGTTGCCGCATGTCTATCTCGGCTATTGGGTCGAGGGATCCCGCAAGATGCAGTACAAGATCCGCTTCAAGCCGCAGGAGCAGCTTGGTCCCAAGGGCTGGGAACGGCGCGACTGACGGCTACCGGCTTCCAGAAACATCCTCACAACATCTCGCGAATTTGATAGACACGCAGGCGGCGGTGCGAATCTGCACGCTTTTCTTCACGAATCTGGAGGAGTTCGTTCGTGCCAGCGCCACAACTCGACCACCGCAAGGGCCTGATCATCACTGGCATAGGCGGTCTTTTCCTCACATTCGACATCCCGCTCATCAAGCTTGCCGACGGCAATAGCTGGTCGATTCTGATGGTGCGCAGTATCACCACCTTCACGGCAGCCCTCGTCATCTGGGGTATCTGGTCGCTGGTGAGCGGAAAAGCCAGGCCGCTCGTTCCATCCAGGGCCGGCTATCTCGTCGGCCTCCTCTACGGCCTTTCCTCCATCGCCTTCCTCTCCGGCGTCTTCCTGACCTCCACGGCCAATCTGGTCTTTATTCTGGCCTTCAATCCGATGTTCGCGGCCCTCCTATCCTGGATATTCCTTGGGGAACGGCCGAAGCCCGTCACGCTTGTCGCGATGTTCTTCATGCTTGTCGGAGTGGCGATCATCGTCAGCGAAGGCATTTCGTCGGGGAACTGGATCGGCGACATGGTCGCGGTCGTGGCTGCGTTCTTGATGGCCTGCGCCATCACGATCAGCCGTTCGACCGGCGAGGATATGGGGCTGACGGCGATCCTTTCCACCTGCATCCCGTTCGTGGTGGCCGGGTCAATGGTTCTCACCCATTCGGGCTATGCGATCGCCGACCCGAAATGGATCCTCCTCGATGGCGCGATCATGATGCCGATCGCCTTCCTCTGCCTTGCCACGGGACCGAAATATATTTCCGGGCCCGAGGTGGGCATGTTCTATCTTCTGGAAACTATTCTCGCGCCGATCTGGGTGTGGATCATCTTCTACGAGACGCCAAGCCGCCAGAGCCTGGTCGGCGGGCTGATATTGATCGTCACCCTCGTCGTGCACTCGCTTTGGCAATTGCGCGATGCGCACCGCGCCCGGACCAATCTCCCGCGCTATCCGCTGTAGCGGTTTCTGAATGAAATCGCTTGATTTCAAGCTATTCTACGTCGCCGACGCGGTGGAAGTCAAAATCAGGAGAATTTCCCCGACCTCGGAAAACCCTTCGGCACCATGCGTCCGGCGGTGGCGCGGGCGGCGATCCATTCGGCGAGTTCGTCCCTGCTACGGGTGAAGGTGCGGTCGGCGGCGTCCTGCCAGGTCAGACCCTGATCCATCACAAATGTGCGGAGATCGGAAACGCCGCCATCCTTGTATTTCTGCAGGCGCACGCCCTTGCCCCGGCCCATTTCCGGGATTTCCGTGAGGGGGAAGACCAGCAGCTTGCGATTTTCGCCGACGATGGCGACGTGATCGCCCGTGATCCGGCTGCAGATCTTGGCCTCGTCGGGCGTCTTCACATTCATGATCTGCTTGCCCTTGCGGGTATTGGCGACCGTTTCCGCCTCGGCTATGATGAAGCCGTTGCCCTCATGCGAGGCAAGCAACAGCCGGCTCGCTGGGTCATGCACAAAAGCCGTCACGATATCCTGATCGTTTTCCATGTCGACCATGATACGGATCGGCTCGCCATGGCCGCGTCCACCCGGCAGCGTGTTGGCGCCGATGGTGTAGAACTTGCCGCCGGTGGTGAAGATCAGGATCTTGTCCGTCGTCTCGGCATGGAAGGCGAGCTTGAGCTTGTCGCCCTCCTTGAAGGTCAGCGTCGAAAAATCGGCCAGATGCCCCTTCATCGCGCGCAGCCAGCCCTTTTCCGAAACGACGATCGTCACCGGCTCCTTCTCGATCATCGCATGATGGATGTCATCGAGATCGCGGTTCGGCGCTTCGGCGAATGTCGTGCGGCGTTTACCGAGCAGCGTATCGGGCCCGTATTTCTTGCGGACATTGGCGATTTCCCAGCCGATCGTCTGCCATTGCTTGGCATCCGAGGCCAGCAGCTCCTCGATCTGCGTCTTTTCAGTCGTCAACCCATCGAACTCCTTGCGGATTTCGAATTCCTCGAGCTTGCGCAGCGAACGCAGGCGCATGTTGAGGATTGCTTCGGCCTGATTGTCGGTCAGGCTGAACGTGTCCATCAATTGCTGCTTGGGATGATCCTCCTCGCGGATGATGCGGATCACCTCATCGAGATTGAGATAGGCTACGAGATAACCGCCAAGCACCTCCAGCCGCTTCTCGATTTCACGGAGCCTATAACGCGAACGGCGGACCAGCACCTCCTTGCGATGCTCGAGCCATTCCTTCAGCACATCGCGCAGCGACAGAACGTTCGGCACTTTGCCATGCGACAGCACGTTCATGTTGAGCGGAAAGCGGTTCTCCAGATCGGTCAGCTTGAACAGCGATTCCATCAGCAGTTCAGGGTCGACCGAGCGGTTCTTCGGCTCCAGGACGATGCGTACGTCTTCTGCCGATTCGTCACGCACATCGTCGAGCAGCGGCAATTTCTTGGCAATGAGCAGTTCGGCGATCTTCTCGATCAGGCGCGATTTCTGCACCTGATAGGGAATTTCAGTGACGACGAGGACCCAAGTTCCACGCCCGCCATCCTCCTTGTGCCAGCGCGCCCGCAGACGGAATGCCCCGCGCCCGGTCCGGTAGGCTTCGAGGATCTGTTCCGCTGGCTCGACCAGGATGCCGCCAGTCGGGAAATCCGGTCCCGGCACCATGGCGACCAGTTCATCGACGGTCGCATCGGCCTTGTTGATCAGATGAAGTGCCGCATCGCAGAGTTCGGCGACATTGTGCGGCGGAATGGACGTCGCCATGCCAACGGCGATACCCGAAGAACCGTTTGCCAGAAGATTGGGAAAGGCACCGGGAAGAACGATCGGCTCCTCGTCCTCTTCATTGTAGGTCGGGCGGAAATCGATCGCGTCTTCGGTGATGCCGTCGAGAAGCAGCGTCGCCACTTCAGTCATGCGCGCTTCGGTGTAGCGCATGGCGGCGGCATTATCGCCGTCGATATTGCCGAAATTGCCCTGCCCGTCGACCAGGGGATAACGCACCGCGAAATCCTGCGCCAGGCGCACCAGCGCATCATAGATCGCCTGGTCGCCATGCGGGTGGTATTTGCCCATCACGTCGCCGACGATGCGGGCGCATTTCGCATAGGCCGCATCGGGGTTGAGGCGCAGAAGCCGCATCGCATGCATGATGCGCCGATGCACGGGCTTCAGACCATCGCGCACATCGGGAAGCGCACGGTGCATGATGGTCGAAAGCGCATAGGCGAGATAGCGCTCTTCGAGCGCCGACTTCAGGTCGACCGGCTCAATATTGTTGTCGTCGCCGCCACCCGGCGGAATCAGGCTTTTTCCCATGAAACGGGGTTAGCAAACGGGTGATTCTGCAGCAAGTCAATATGGCGCAATCACAGGCTTGGGGCCGTGTTTTTCCGCATAATTCACCGGAATCGGGTTTGGCTGGCGTATCGGCCCGAAAACCTGTTACGGTTTTTGGAAAACGAGAGTGCAGGTCAATCCACGCAGTTTATGTCATTATCGAACATTGCAAGCAATTGAATGCGCACCGTACTTTCGGAAAACCAATTCCGATTCCGGGACAGATACTGTAGAAAAGCGGCCTTATCGACCAACAAGGAAGACCACATGCCCGTCATATCAACGCTGAAGTCAACGGCACGCACTCTTGCGGGAGCGTCCGCGCTGTCATTGCTAATGGCCGGATCAGCCCTCGCATTCGACGGCAATGCCGTGGCCGAACGCGTGAAGGAACTTTATGCAGCGCAAGGCGGCCAGATCAGCTACCAAAGCGTGGAAACCAGCGGTTCGACGGTGGTTTTGAAGGGCGCATCCATCAGGGCGCCGGGCGTGGCGGCTCAGGATAAATCCTTCAATGTCGGCGATATCACGCTCAGCGACGTTTCCGATGCCGCCGACGGCGGCTACGATATCGGTCAGGCCAACGTGCCGGATATGACCCTTCCCTTCGAGGGAACGAGCATCTCGATCAAGGGCATGGAACTCGAGAATATGCATCTTGCGGCCGAGGGCTCGACAGATCCGCTCGCCAGCATTCTTTATTACCAGAAGGCCGAAATCGATCAGATCACCGTCAATCAGGCAGGTAACGACATCGCCACGCTGCAGGATATCGTGGCGACGATCTCGCCTTATACGGCGGGTTCTCCCATCAACTACACCTGGGATGTCGACAAGATCGCCATCGATCTGAGCAAGGCCGAACCTTCGAAGGCGAAGGAGACGCTTACGGCGCTGGGCTACGAGAAGATCGACGGCCGTATCGATTCCAAGGGAAGCTGGTCGATCACCGACGGACGCTTCAAGCTCGATCAGTTCGATCTCGTCATGGACGAAGGCGGCAAGCTCGGCATGACATTCGATATCGGCGGCTACACGCTCGACTTCATCAAGGGGTTGCAACAGGCGCAGGCAACGCTCGCCGACAATCCGGACAGCGACGCGGGAGGGCTTGCGATGCTCGGCCTGCTGCAGCAATTGACGGTCAGCGGCGCGTCCGTTCGTTTCGACGATGCCTCGCTCACCAACAAGGTTCTCGACTATTTCGCCAATCAGCAAGGGACGGAGCGCTCGGTTCTCGTTAATCAGATGAAGGCGGTTCTGCCGCTGTTCGCCGGACAATTGAAGAATGCCAAATTCGCAAGCCAGGTGACCGAGGCTGTGAGCGCCTATCTCGACAATCCGAAATCACTCGAAATCCGCGCCACCCCGCCCTCTCCTGTTCCCGTCGCCATTTTGATGGCCACTGGCTCGGCACAGCCGGAAAAGCTGCCGGATGTGCTTGGGGTGACGGTGACGGCGAATAAATAAGCAGCGCGGTTTTGGAGATGCTGGCACGATTACCCCCTCTGGCCTGCCGGCCATCTCCCCCTCAAGGGTGGAGATTACGCCTTCATAGAGGTTGGCCAGCAATCACAGACGTTGAATAATGAATGCCAAGGTTTGTGTCAGCCAATCTCCCCCCTTGAGGGGGAGATGAAGCGTCAATCCGTCCTACAATATGATCCCCATAAAAAAGCCCGGCATCTCTGCCGGGCTTTTTTGTAATCATCTGAATCGGTTGCGGGCGCTTCTACGCGTCTTTCTTCACCGGGCTGAGCCGGATATGCAGGTCGCGCAATTGCGCCGGCGACGCTTCGGACGGCGCGTTCATCAATAGATCATAGGCCTGCTGGTTCATCGGGAACATGGTGATCTCGCGCAGATTCTTCGCGCCGACGAGCAGCATGACGATACGATCGACGCCCGCCGCCATGCCGCCATGCGGCGGGGCGCCGTACTGGAATGCGCGATAAAGGCCGCCAAAGCGCTCCTCCACCGTTTCCCGATCGAAGCCGACGATCTCGAATGCCTTGACCATGGTCTCGGGCAGATGGTTGCGGATGCCGCCGGAGGCGATCTCGAAGCCGTTGCAGACCATGTCGTACTGGAACGCCTTGATGGAAAGCGGGTCCGCGCCCTCCAGCGCCTCGATGCCGCCCTGCGGCATGGAAAACGGGTTGTGGCCGAAATCCACCCTCTTCTCATCCTCGTTCCACTCATAGAACGGAAAATCGATGATCCAGCACAGTTCGAACCGGTCGTGGTCGACGAGGTTCAGTTCCTCGCCCGCGCGGGTGCGCGCGGCCCCGGCGAAGGCGACGAATTTCTTCGGATCGCCGGCGACGAAGAAGCAGGCGTCGTTACCACCTAGATTCAGTTGACGACGAATAGCCTCTGTTCTTTCAATGCCAATGTTGTTGGCAACGGGTCCAACAGCTTCCCAATACAGCTTGCCTGCCGGCTGTTGCGATACGCCTTCCTCTTTTCCATCCTGACGCCAGTACTGAATACCACTCTCTTCGTTCATTTCGAAGGTTTGCGTGAACCACTTTCTCTGTGATGCCGCTAAGCGCGCCAAGGGATGATGTGGGTCGTTCTGCGCTTCAGCAGGCAGCGGGCTGAGTCGCCAGAATATATAGCCGAGACCCGGCTGGCCCTCGCCCTGCGCCCAAGAATTCATCCGGTCGCAGAATGCGCGAGAACCACCAGTCAGCGCGGGGATCGCCCAGATCTGGTTTTGCTCGCTGGCAGTAAGGATATTGGCGAAGACCTTGAAGCCAGAGCCACGGAAGTGCTTGGAGACGTTGCTCATCTCGATCGGGTTGCGCAGATCCGGCTTGTCGGTGCCGTATTTTCGCATGGCTTCATCATAGGCAATACGCGGGAATTTCTGCGTCACCGGCTTGCCCCCGGCAAACTCCTCGAACACGCCCTTGAGCACCGGCTCCATGGTCGTCAGGATGTCTTCCTGCTCGACGAAGCTCATTTCGACGTCGAGCTGGTAGAACTCGCCCGGCAGGCGGTCGGCGCGCGGGTCCTCATCGCGAAAGCAGGGCGCAATCTGAAAATAGCGGTCGAAGCCGGACATCATGATGAGCTGCTTATATTGCTGCGGCGCTTGCGGCAGCGCATAGAACTGGCCCGGATGGATGCGGCTCGGCACGAGGAAGTCTCGCGCGCCTTCCGGCGAGGATGCAGTCAGGATCGGCGTCGAGAACTCGGTGAAGCCCCCCTCGCCCATGCGCCGGCGCATGGCGGCGATGATGCTGGTGCGGCTCATGATGTTCTTGTGCAGCGTCTCGCGGCGCAGGTCTAGGAAGCGGTATTTGAGGCGGATATCCTCGGGATAATCCGGCTCGCCGAACACCGGCAGCGGCAATTCCTTCGCCGTCGACAACACTTCGATCTCGCGGGCAAAAATCTCGACCTCGCCCGTCGGCAGACCGGAATTGATGGTTTCGTCCGTGCGCGCCTTCACCTCGCCGTCGACCCGGATCACCCATTCGCTGCGAAGCGTTTCGGCGACCTTGAACGCCGGAGAATCAGGATCGGCGACAATCTGCGTCAGGCCGTAATGGTCGCGCAGGTCGATGAAAAGAATGCCGCCATGATCACGAACGCGATGAACCCAGCCTGACAGGCGGACGGTCGAGCCGACGTCCGACTTGCGAAGGGCTGCGCAGGTGTGGCTGCGGTAACGGTGCATGATGTCTGCCTCTGAAATTAAGGAAATGACGCGCAGGACGCTGCGCTGAAAATTCCGGCGGACAAGCGCATTTTGGCTTGGTTTTGTCAAGGCGTCAGGCCAACCCTGCCTTCATAAAGACAAAATGCGCATTCGCGCGCGACAAATCTTTTTGCATTGGTTATAGAAAAATTCATGAACCTGATTACGACCACCGAAGGCCTCGTAGAGGCCGTTTCCGCCCTTTCGAAATCCGATTTCGTTACCATCGATACCGAGTTCATTAGGGAAACGACATTCTGGCCTGAGCTGTGCCTCATCCAGATGGCCTCGCCCGACCACACGGCGCTGATAGATGCGCTGGCGCCTGGGCTCGATCTGTCGTCTTTCTTCGCGCTGATGGCCAATGAGAAGGTGATGAAGGTGTTCCATGCCGCGCGGCAGGACATCGAGATCATCTTCCATCTGGGCAATCTCATTCCGGATTCGGTGTTCGATACGCAGGTTGCCGCCATGGTCTGCGGTTTCGGCGATGCAATTTCCTATGATCAGCTGGTCAATCGGGTGACGGGCGTCAATCTGGACAAGTCCTCCCGCTTCACCGACTGGCGCAGAAGGCCGCTTTCGCAAAAACAGCTCGAATATGCGCTGGCTGACGTCACCTATCTGCGCGATATCTATCTGCACCTGAAAGCAAAGCTCGAAGAGGAAGGCCGCTCCGATTGGGTCAAGGAGGAGATGGGCATCCTGACCGCGCGGGAGACCTATGACCTTCACCCCGACGATGCGTGGAAGCGCCTGAAATCAAGGCTACGCAAGCCGCAGGAACTCGCGGTGATGCAGGCTGTAGCAGCCTGGCGCGAACGCGAGGCGCGCGAGCGCAACGTGCCGCGCGGCCGCGTCATCAAGGACGACACCATCTATGAAATCGCGCAGCAGCAACCGGTGGACGCCGAGGCGCTCGGGAGGCTCAGGACCATACCCAAGGGCTGGGAGCGCTCGACGCAGGCCACCGGGCTGGTCGCCGTCGTCAACGAGGCGCTGGCGATACCAAGGGATCAGATGCCGCGCCTGCCGAAGCATTCGCATTCGCCGGAAGGTGCCGGTGCTGCGGCCGATCTCCTCAAGGTGCTCTTGAAGCTCGTCACCGAGGAATATGGTGTCGCTGCCAAGATCGTCGCCAATTCCGACGATATCGACAGGATCGCTGCCGAGGGGGAAAATGCCGACGTCGCCGCGCTGCGTGGCTGGCGCAGAGAGGTCTTCGGTGAAAAGGCGCTGAAACTCATCGGCGGCGAGATCGGCATCAAGTTCGAGAACAGGCGCATCACGGCGGTTCCGCTGGATTGAGCCGGAGGCGGCAGAGCTTCAAGTTCTTCGCCGCTGCGCACTGCCATCAAAATGTGGCGGCAGAAGCCAAAGCCGTTTCCAGATGAAGAAGCAGATCAGGAATATGACGTTCAACCCTACAAGAAATGCGATCTGAGCTGAGCCGGCGGTGCCGCCAAACCAAACCGCCAATGGGCCGGCCTGGACATCGAAAAATCTGCCCAACACGGTATGGGACATGATATCCCACACACCATGGAAACCTATCGGAATCCAGATGTTGCGGTAGAAAATGTAGAGATAGCCGAAGATTATGCCGGCAGTTGCGGCAAAAACAAATCCCGCGAAATGATATTGCGCGATGTGGCCAGCGCCGAAAACAAGCGAAGAAACGATCACCGCAGCGTGCACATTGAACGTGGCCGCCAGGCGGCGCAAGATATAGCCGCGGAAAATGAATTCCTCCTTCGTCGCGTTGAAAACCTGCGCGATCAGCCAAGCAAGGACGGTAGCGGCCATTTCCGGATAAGTCAGGGTGGCACTTTTAATGTCGAGCAGGCCGAGCGCTTGGGGCAAAAATAGCGCGATTGCCCCGAGGGCGAGCGCAAAACCCGCGCCTTTCAGAGGAACGCTCAGTGAAACAGGCAGTTGAAAAGCGCTTTTCCAGCTTTCACGCTCCAGCAGAACCGTGAAGACGATATAAAGGATAAGGCAGAATAGAAAAGATTTGATGCGGGACATCAGGGTCGGATAACCTGTCAGGCCATCCAGATAATGAAAAAACGCTGGGGATTCTATAGGTATACGAGGCAGAACATAGGACTGTCCGTAATTATAGATCAGATAAAATGCGACTACACATAGCAAAGCCTTGATTCTTCCGCCCATCTCACAACCCTTTTGTTGCAGATACTCACGGCATAGTGCGGGCAGATTGATCAGGACACAAGAAGGCTGGAGCGGCGATCAACCAGAATACTTTTTTCGTTCCAAGTTAATCCCCCACCCTCAGATGTAGTTCCCGCCCCACCAGCTTTGCCAGGTGCTGCAGGCGAGCTTCCGGCCGCTCGGCCACCAGTTCGGCGTGGCTCTTGGGAACCAACAGTTCGAGGCCACCATTTTCCGTTTCGCGCCATTGCAGATGGGGGATGATGCCGGGCATCGACGCCGACAGGAGATAGACGACGCGCAGGAGTGCACCGAGCAACTTTGCCCGCTCGCGAAGCCTCGGCGTGGTCAGGCTCAGGATCTCCGGCGCCACGGCATCGTCCACCACCCCTTCGTGACGGAAATAATTGGCAAGCGCCATGTAAGAACGGCCGGGATGATCGATGCCGCTGAACGAGCCATGCGCGATGAGATTGAGCGCCTGCGATCCGCGATAATCGGGGTGCGCCCGCCAGCTGATATCGGCGAGCAGGCAGGCAGCCTTGCGGTAACGCGCCTCGTCCTCGGTCTCGTCGAACCCCAGCATGGCAAAGGCCTTTTCCGTCCAGTCCGCAAGTTCATGGGCATGACGCGGTGAACGGGCGCGAAGAATGGCCATCTCCTCCGCCGATGCAAGCAGCGGATCGACCCACTGTTCCTGCTTGGAGAGGAGCGAGTAAAGATAGCCTTCGCGCACGCCAAGTGCCGAAAAGACGATCTTGCTCGGCTTCATCCGGCGCACGGTTTCCAGGAGCACCGCCGCTCCATAGGAAAGCAGCTGCCGGCGACTTTTCGATACCGCTTCGATGCCGCGCATGTGATCGAGATCGCCTTTGGCGACGCGAAGCAGGAAATTATGCGCCTCCTGGGGGTCAATCTCATAGGCGTGCATGATATGCAGCGGATAATGCCTCGCGCTCATATGCAGCTTG
This sequence comes from Phyllobacterium phragmitis, assembly GCF_002980495.1. Classification (GTDB taxonomy): domain Bacteria; phylum Pseudomonadota; class Alphaproteobacteria; order Rhizobiales; family Rhizobiaceae; genus Paramesorhizobium; species Paramesorhizobium phragmitis. The sequence goes on along the minus strand of NZ_PVBR01000001.1, from coordinate 439,297 downwards.
GCGAGATTTCGCCATGTCCCGCCGACGGCGTAGAAGATGCGCCCCTCGCCTTTTTCCAGCAGCTTTGCCTTCGCCATCTGGCTGCGGGCGATCTTCGCGGCTTCCGCAGGTTTTCCGTTTGAAAGGTCCTGAAGGCGGAGCCCGCCGAGAGGAAGCGTGATCCCGTCGCCTATCGCATGGCCGCGCACATCGACCAGTTCCAGGCTTCCGCCGCCGAGATCGCCCGCGATTCCGTCGGGATTGTGAAAGCCGGAAATGATGCCGAGCGCGGAATAATAGGCCTCCTCCTTGCCGGAGAGCACCTGGATGTGCTCACCCAGAACGGCCTCGGCCTCGGTGATGAATGCGGGGCCGTTCTCCGCCTCGCGCGCGGCGGCTGTCGCCAGCGCGTGCAGCGACGAGGCCCCGGCCTGTTCGGCAAGCGCCCGGAAGCGCCGCAGCGCGCGCAGTGCACTATTGACGGATTTGTCATTGAGGCGACCTGTCTTGGCCAGTCCCTTTCCGAGGCCGCACAGGATCTTCTCGTTGAAAAGCACCGTCGGGGAGCGGACGATGCCTTCATAGACGACCACACGGACCGAGTTGGAACCGATATCGATGACAGCGACAGGCTGACGCCCCTTCAGACGTCCCTGAGCCAGTGGGAGACTCATGCGGTCCTGTTTCTCTCGGCTCTGGCACGCTTGCGATGGGCAATCAGGCGGGGCGCCGACGATTTCAGCGATTTGCCGCGCCCTGACAAGCTTGGATTGGTCATGAAGTATTCCTGCGCGTTGAAGGCTTCTTCTCCCTCGGCAGGTTTTATCCGACGGGAGGTACCATCGGCAAGTAGTTCGTAGCTCTGCTGGTTGTCAATGATGTTGGCAAGCATGATCTGCGAGAGCACCTGCTGGTGCACCGTCGCATTGGTGATCGGCACCAGAGTCTCCACCCGGCGGTCGAGATTGCGTGGCATCATGTCGGCCGAGCCGAAATAGACGATCGCCTTCTCCGAGGGCAGGTCATGGCCGTTGCCAAAGCAGAAAATGCGGCTGTGCTCAAGAAAACGGCCGACGATGGATTTGGCCCGGATGTTGTCGGAAAGGCCTGGCACCTTCGGCCTCAGGCAGCATATGCCCCGCACCACCAATTCGATTTCCACACCACCCATGCTGGCCCGATAGAGCGCATCAATAATCTGTGGATCGACCAACGAGTTCATCTTCATCCAGATGACGGCGGGCCGACCGGCTTTCGCATGGGCGATTTCATCATCGATATGTCTGAGGATTCGGTCGCGCAGCGTCAGCGGCGAAATGGCAATGCTCATTTCTTCCGCAGGTTGTGCATAACCGGTGATGAAGTTGAAGATATGCGACACGTCGCGCGCGATGTCCGGATCCGTCGTGAAGAAGGAAAGGTCGGTATAGATGCGCGCGGTGATCGGATGGTAGTTGCCGGTGCCGAGATGCACATAGCTCCTCAGCTTTGAATCCTCGCGCCGGACCACCAGCGACATCTTTGCATGGGTCTTCAACTCGATGAAGCCGAAGACGACCTGGACGCCGGCCCGCTCCAGATCGCGCGCCCAGCGGATATTGGCCTCCTCGTCGAAGCGCGCCTTCAACTCGACCAGCGCCGTCACCGATTTTCCGGCTTCCGCCGCATCGACAAGCGCGCGGACGATCGGGCTGTCGTTCGAGGTTCTGTAGAGCGTCTGCTTGATCGCCAACACATCGGGATCGGCGGCCGCCTGGCGCAAGAACTGCACGACGACGTCGAAGGACTCATAGGGATGGTGAACGACGATATCCTTTTCGCGGATGGCAGCGAAGCAATCGCCGCCATGCTCGCGGATGCGCTCGGGGAAGCGCGGATTGTAGGGGACGAATTTCAGATCGCCGCGCGGGACGGAGACTATTTCCGAGATCATGTTGAGCGCAAGCAGGCCCTTGAGGACGCTGATGCGGTTTTCCGGCACGGCCAGTTCGGTGGCAACGAAAATGCGCAAATTTTCCGGCATCTCGCTGTCGAACTCAATGCGGATGACCTGGCCGCGGCGGCGGCGCTTGAGCGCGCTTTCGAACAGGCGGACGAGATCCTCCGCCTCCTCCTCGACCTCGATATCGCTGTCGCGAATGATACGGAACGTGCCGGCGCCCTTCACCTCATAACCGGGGAAAAGCCTGCCGATGAAGAGGCTGACCGCATTCTCCAGTGAGATGAACCGGCAACGTCCGTTTTCAGCGGGAAGCTGGATGAAGCGCTTGAGCGCCACGGGCAAGCGCAGCAGCGCCGTCATCGGCTGGTTGTCGGCCCGGCGGGCAAGCTGCAAGGCGATGGAAAATCCGAGATTTGGAATAAACGGGAACGGATGTGCCGGATCGATCGACAGCGGGGTCAGAACCGGGAAGATCGTTTCGAGAAAATGATTCTCCAGCCAGATCTTCTCGTTCTTGCGCAGCGCATCCGATTTGACGATCTCGACATTTTCACGCGAAAGCTCGTCAAGCAGTGCATGCAGATTGTCCTGTTGCGCCGCCTGGAGATTGCTGACCTCCTCCAGCACGAAATCGAGTTGCTCCTGTGGCGTGCGCCCGTCGGCGCTACGCGTGGCTATACCGGCGCGCACCTGCCCGGCAAGCCCGGCGATGCGAACCATGAAGAACTCGTCGAGGTTTGCCGCCGAAATGGAAAGGAAACGCAAGCGCTCCAGCAGCGGCTGCTTTTCGTTGCGGGCTTCCTCCAGCACGCGGCGATTGAACTGCAGCCAGGAGAATTCGCGATTGACGAAACGGTCCGCGCTTTCCAGCAAGGAAGGCTCACGCGGCGCGGCGGCCGCCTCCTGCTCGATCCTGGTGGCGGCTTTCTCGATCTCTGTCATGTTCGCTTCGTTCATCTCACCCATACTCCGGTTCTGTCCGGCCGATATCCAGAACGGCCCGGATCGGCCACAAAACCTATGAAAATCTTATGACAGTTTGATAGCACTTGGCTTGAAATGTCTTCCGAATTGATACAAATCGCTTCCGAAAAGAGATCAATCGCGGTAACACACGCGCTGATCATAGCATGATCCCGGGGAACGAAGTCACTTTCAAACGGGATCGTCGTCAAGTTCAAAAATGGTTGGAGCGTCCTTTGCGCGTATGACGCGCGGCGCTCAAGACGCTGGAGCGCAACATGTCCGATCACGGTATTCCTCATTTCCACAATGATGCCGGTCACCTCGTCGTCGAAATCGGCGTCAAGGAATTCATGTGCGTCGGCGCAAATCCGCCTTTCGACCATCCGCATGTCTATCTCGACATGGGCGAGGAGACGGAGATGGTCTGCCCCTATTGCTCGACGCTTTACCGCTACAATCCGAGCCTCGGCCCGACAGAAACCATTCCAGCGGGCTGCCTTTATGTCGAAAACGCCGAAAAGGCTGCCTGAATGCCGCAGGCAGGATTTTTCGGCTCGACGTGAAGCCAACGAAAGGGCCGTTCTCAGCGCATCGGCTGGCAATATAACATCATGACAGTTCCCGCCGCAAAACACGTCATCATATCGGGAGCTGGCATTGCCGGGCTGACGGCGGCACTGGCGCTGGAGGCAAAGGGCTTCTCGGTCGCCATCTTCGACAAAGCACCGCGGTTTTCGGAAGTCGGCGCCGGTCTTCAGCTTGCCCCCAATGCGACCCGCCTGCTTGCCCGCCTCGGCGTTCTCGACCGCCTGATGGCACAGGCGGTGCTGCCTGACGCGCTCTATCTGCAGGACGGCACGAACGGTAGGCCCCTCCTGCGCATGGCGTTGCGCGAAGCTGCCGAGACGCGCTGGAACGCACCTTATCTCGTCTGTCACCGCGCCGATCTCCAGGCGGCACTGGCTGCCACCGTCAGCGAGCGCCCCGCCATTGCGCTCAGGCTCGACTCAAGCGTCGTCTCGCATCGCGCCGGCGGGGACGGAGCAATAGTGCAGATCGACGCCGGAGACCGCATCGAGGAACATCGCGGTGCGCTGCTTCTCGGCTGCGATGGCGTATGGTCGGCACGGCGCGCCGCGGTAGAACACGACCGGAGCACAACCTTCACCGGCCACATCGCCTGGCGAGCCAGCCTGCCACGCGAAGCCCTGCCTCAGGCGTTCGAGACAGCGCTGCCGGACAGTATCAGCGTTTCGGCCTGGCTTGGTCGTGGCGTCCACTTCATCATCTATCCGGTCAAGGCCGGAAAATTCTTCAATTTCGTCGCCATCACCAGGGGACGCGACCCCGGCCGGGAATGGTCCTCGAAGGGCGACAGTATCGCGCTCGCCGCCGCCTTCTCCGGTTGGCACAGCGCCATCCACGCCATCATCCGCGCAGCGGCGGATGAATGGACATTCTGGCCACTTTTCCAGATCAACCGTCCGCGCTTTATCTTAGGCGACCGGATAGTGCTCCTAGGCGATGCCGCGCATGCGATGACGCCTTTCGCGGCCCAGGGCTCGGCAATGGCGATCGAAGATTCCTGTGCGCTCGCAGTAGCTTTATCCCGCGACGAAGCGGGTTGGCCGGCGGCGCTCGCCCGTTTCAACAAGGAGCGGCTGGCGCGGGTCGCGAGCGTCGCCAGGCGCGGGTCTCTCAACCGGTTTGCCTATCATACCGCCGGACCATTGGCGCTTGGCCGCAACATGTTTTTGCGGTCGCGCCCTCCGGAGCGTTTTCTGGCCGATCTCGACTGGCTTTATGGGTATGACGGAACGGGGTTTCGGTCAAACGAGTAGATTGGCGCGGTTACACCCCCCTCTGCCCTGCCGGGCAGAGGGGGCTATTATAACGCCAACACCTCTACCTGAACGACTTCAATGCAATATCTGGCTCAAAAACAGCTTGGTGCGCTCGTGCTGCGGATTGTCGAAGAATTCCGCCGGCGAGTTCTGCTCGACGATCTGACCCTGATCCATGAAGATCACCCGGTTCGCCACCTCGCGCGCAAAGCCCATTTCATGGGTGACGCAAACCATGGTCATGCCCTCCTCAGCGAGTGACACCATGGTGTCCAGCACTTCCTTGATCATTTCAGGGTCGAGAGCCGAGGTTGGCTCGTCGAACAGCATGATGCGCGGGTTCATGCAGAGCGAGCGGGCGATCGCCACGCGCTGCTGCTGACCGCCGGAAAGCTGGCCCGGATATTTGTTGGCCTGTTCCGGGATCTTGACGCGATCGAGATAGTGCATGGCGATTTCATCCGCCTTCTTCTTCGGCATCTTGCGCACCCAGATCGGCGCGAGCGTGCAGTTTTCCAAGATGGTCAGATGTGGGAAAAGGTTGAAGTGCTGGAACACCATGCCGACTTCACGGCGCACTTCATCGATCTTCTTGAGGTCGTTGGTCAGTTCGATGCCATCGACGATGATCTTCCCCTTCTGATGCTCCTCCAGCCGGTTGATGCAGCGGATCATGGTCGACTTTCCCGACCCTGATGGACCCGCGATGACGATGCGCTCACCGCGCATCACCTTCAGATTGATATCGCGCAGCACGTGAAAATCACCATACCATTTGTGCATGTTGACGATCTCGACCGCTACGTCGGTAGAGGAAATCTGCATACGGGACGGATCGACCTTGATCTCTTCCGGATCGACCACGCTGTGTTGTGTTTTCATTAAAAAGTTCCCTTATTTCTTGTGGCTGGTATCGAGCCGCCGCTCCATGAAAATAGAATAGCGCGACATCGAAAAACAGAAAATCCAGAAGACGAAACCGGCAAAGATCAGCCCTGTCGCCGGTGTCTGCGGCGACGACCAGTTCGCATCGGCGAAGTTCTGCCGGACGATACCCAGCAGATCGAACATGCCTATGATATAGACGAGGCTCGTATCCTTGAACAAGCCGATGAAGGTATTGACGATGCCGGGGATGACCAGCTTGAGTGCCTGCGGCAGAACGATCAGCGAGGTCTTCTGCCAATAATTGAGGCCAAGCGAGTCGGCACCTTCATATTGGCCCTTCGGGATCGCCTGCAGCCCGCCGCGGACCACTTCCGCCATATAGGCGGAGGCGAACAGGGCAACGCCGATCAGCGCACGCAGGAGCTTGTCGAACGTGACGCCCGGTGGCAGGAAAAGCGGCAGCATCACGCTTGCCATGAACAGGACCGTCACCAGCGGCACGCCACGCACCATCTCGATGAAGATGACGGAAAGCAGCTTGATGACGGGCAATTGCGAACGCCGCCCCAATGCCAGAACGATGCCGAGCGGCAGGGAAACGGCAATGCCGACGAAGGAAAGAACCAGCGTCACCAGAAGCCCGCCCCAGAGCGGTGTTTCGACATAGCGAAGACCGAACCAGCCGCCGACCAGCAGGAAAAATGCAACGATCGGGAAGATGAAGAAGAAGACGATCGCATTCAATCCCTTACGTGGCACCTTGGGAATGAGAAGCGGGATCAAAAGCAGCACGAAGAGCGCCGCCACCAGATCGACGCGCCAACGCTCCTCGAAGGGATAACGCCCATAGAGGAACTGCTGGAATTTCGCATTGACGAAGGCCCAGCACGCTCCGGACCAGCCCTCCGGCTGGATGCCGCCCTGGACCGTCGTGGAACAGACGGACCGATCCGGGCCCGTCCACACGGCGTTGATGAAAAGCCAATTGATGATCGGCGGCAGAAACCAGACAAGAAGAAGGATGGCGAAGATCGACAAGGCGGCATCGACGGGTGTGGCAAACAGATTGGTCCGCAGCCAATTGGCCAGGCCACGTTCGCCGCGTGGCGGAGGCGTGGCGCCCGCCATTTCCGTCCGCACAAAACTGAGATTGAGGCTTAGGTCGGGATTTGCCATCTTATCTCTCCACCAGGGCCATTTTGGCGTTGAACCAGTTCATCAAGCCTGATGTGATCAGGCTTATGCCCAGGTAGACCACCATCCAGATACCTACGACCTCGATGGACTGGCCGGTCTGATTGAGGATCGTTCCGCCCACGGCGACGAGATCCGGATAGCCGATGGCGATGGCCAGTGACGAATTCTTGGTCAGATTGAGATATTGGCTGCTGAGCGGCGGAATGATGATGCGCAATGCCTGCGGGATCACCACAAGGCGCGTCGCCTGCCCCGGACGAAGCCCGAGCGCATAGGAGGCTTCCGTCTGCCCCTTGTTGACGCCCAGGATGCCGGCGCGCACCGTCTCGGCGATGAAGGCTGCCGTATAGAAGGAAAGCGCCAGATAAAGCGCCAGGAATTCCGGTTTCACCTGCGCTCCACCGGACAGATTGAACGTGCCGAGCTTCGGCAAATCGAACGACAGCGGAAACCCGGTGACGACGAAGGCGAGCAAAGGCAGCCCCAGAATGAGCGCCGCAGCGGTACGATAAACGGGGAATATCTGCCCCGTCGCCATCTGCCGCTTTCGCGCCCAGCGGGCGACAAGGAACGAAAGCACAAGCCCGACGATGAGCGCGATGCCGATCAACCCGGCATTATGTCCCCATACGGGGGCGGGGAAAGAGAAACCGCGATTGTTGAGATAACTGCTGAACGGCAGGGAAAGGCTTTCGCGCGCCTGCGGCAACACCGACAAAACGCCGAAATACCAGAAGAAGATGACCAGAAGCGGCGGAATGTTGCGGAAGACCTCCACATAGACCAGGCAGATCTTGCGGATCAGCCAATTCTGGGAAAGCCGCCCGATGCCGATCAGGAACCCGAGAATGGAGGCGGTCACGATACCGATGATAGCCACGTAAAGCGTGTTCAGGAAGCCGACATAAAGCGCCCGGCCATAGGTGGAATCGCTGGTATACTGAACCAGCGACTGACTGACATCGAAACCGGCGCGGCCTTTGAGAAAGCCAAAGCCCGACGCGATGTTCGAACGCTGCAAATTTGCAACCGTATTGCCGACGATCCAATAGATCAGCGTTATGATCGCAATAAAAACAACGGCTTGATAGAATATGCCACGGATTTTCGGGTCGTATAGAAATGATACGCCCGGGCTTTCACGGCCGGATTCTGCAATATCCTGAGACGCCATGTACCCCTCATTTTATTTTTTTGTTGTTCCCAATTTCATTACAGCGCCGTGCGCCCTTCAGGACGCTACAACAAGGACGCTGTTCGTTTTTGAAACGGCACATCATGCATTCCGAAACCGATTCCGCGCCGGCATGGCCAATCGGGAAGGCGGCCATACCACCTCCCCGTTTCGCTCATGCGAAGAACCCGCGCTTAGCGGATCGGCATGCCGTACTGCAGGCCGCCCTTTGTCCACAAGGCATTGATACCGCGTGCGATCTTGAGCGGGCTTGCCGTGCCGATATTGCGCTCGAAGATCTCACCATAGTTGCCGACGCCCTTGATGACATTGACAACCCAATCATTGCTCAAACCGAGATCGGTACCGATCTTGGTGTCCGCCTCGGAACCAAGCATGCGCTTGATGTCGGGGTTATCCGAATTCTTCATTTCCTCGACATTGGCCTGCGTGATGCCAGCCTCTTCGGCATTGAGCAGGGCAAAATGCGTCCAGCGAATGACATCGGCCCACTGCGAATCGCCCTGGCGAATGGCAGGTCCAAGCGGCTCCTTGGAGATGATCTCCGGCAACACGACATGGTCGTCGGGGTTGGCCAATCCCAGACGTATCGCATAGAGGCCAGACTGATCAGTGGTGTAAGCATCGCAGCGGCCCGCATCATAGGCGGCGTTGACCTCTTCGATCTTCTCGAACACGACGGGATTGTATTCCATCTTGTTGGCGCTGAAATAGTCGGCGAGGTTAAGCTCGGTCGTCGTGCCGGCCTGAACGCAAACCGAAGCACCCGAAAGCTGCAGCGCGGAATTGATGCCCGACAGCTTCTTGGCGTTGATCATGAAGCCCTGGCCGTCATAATAGTTGACACCGGCGAAATCGAGGCCGAGCGAGGTATCGCGGCTAATGGTCCAGGTCGTATTGCGGATCAGGACATCGACTTCGCCCGACTGCAGCGCGGTGAAACGTTCCTTGGCCGTCAGCGGCGTGAACTTGACCTTGGTGGGATCGCCAAAGATCGCGGCGGCGACAGCGCGACAATAATCGACATCGAAGCCTGACCAATCACCCTTGTCGTCTGGAGAGGCAAAGCCGGGGAGACCGGTATTGACGCCGCACTGGAGGAAGCCCTTGGCTTTCACGTCGTCCAGCGTACCCGCGGAGGCCGCCGTGGCAGTCACTGCAAGCGCCGCTACGCCGAGGACACCTTGAAGAACAGTCTTATACATTTGGCTATTACCCTTTTTGTGTTGCCTTGTTCCCGTTTAAAGGGCACCACGCAGAAATTCGGTATCCATCCCAAGCGAATACCTAGATATCAAGATGTCTGCCGTGCTCCCATTCACCCGGACATCGAAGGCGATTATTCCGCTCCGGTCAAGGCTTTTAGCGATTATACAACCAAAGCAGCACTGTCTTGAGGTGAGAATCGAAAGACAAGAATCGTCTTCATCGGGAGAAATATGATATCCGGGCCGTCTATAGGCCGATATGCCGCCTATCTCCGGGTAAAGACACGGCGTTTCGGCAATATTTTCCCGAGGATCATCGAAAATCCAAGATTTCTGTTTGCCAGAAATCGGGCCAGAAACAGGGTGAACAGAAAGCCTATGGAAAAGCCGGCAACCACGTCGGTCGGATAGTGCGCTGCTACCGCGATGCGGCTGAAGGCCAGTGCGAGGGTGGCGACGAGAACGGGGAGCCGCCAACGTGGAAACCAGAGCGCCAGAATGACCGTGATCGCACCGACCGTTGCCGAATGGCCGGAGGGAAAGCTGCTATAGAGATGACCACCGTGGAAAGGTTCGATAAAATCAGGCCCGAGCGTGTCGATCAGCGCCGGCCGGGCCCGCCCGATGACGAATTTGATGATGTAGACGATGACCGCGCTCAGTCCGATAGCGGCGAATGCAAATGTTGCCTGGCTCTGTAATGTATAAAGCCGGGCCTCCAGCGTCCGCCGGTCTCTACCGCTGGTCCACAGCATGACGCAGAATGCGATGGTGAGATAGAGCAGCGATCGGCCGACATCCGTCAGGTCCCTTAGAAGTGAGAGTCCCGGCATATCGCTGGCCGAAGCGGCACGCAGGATCGCTTCGTCATAGGGATGCAGAAGATAAAGCACCGGCAGCAGCAGGATAATGGCAACCGTCATGGACCAGGTCCATGGAGACGGAGCATCGGAGGGTACCGGAGATCTCAAGCCTCTTGCGAGCGAGCGGAGCGCAAGGCGGAGATTGGCGCTGTAAGCAATTGTTTTTGTCTGCATCGTCGCATTTGCATTTCACGGCGCGTAAATGCGACATCGCCTGCCCTGCGTCAAGTGTTGCAAGAAGGGCGCGGCGGGATTATCGACGGGCCACGCTTTCGTTTATGGCCGGATATGGCTGCGTAGGAGAAACATTGATGGAAAAGCCCTCGGGTAAGAAGACGTCGCTCGGCATCAACACACGCCTGACCCATTGCGGCTACGATCCGCGCGATTATCACGGCTTCGTCAATCCGCCTGTTGTCCATGCCTCGACAGTGCTCTTTCCCGACGCGCAGACGCTGGCGACTCGGAACCAGAAATACACCTATGGAACGCGCGGCACGCCGACCAGCGATGCGCTCTGCCAGGCGATCGACGCGCTGGAAGGTTCGGCTGGAACCATTCTCGTGCCCTCGGGTCTTGCCGCCGTCGCCGTCCCTCTCCTCGCCTTCCTGTCGGCGGGCGATCACGTGCTGTTCGTCGATTCGATCTACAATCCCACCCGGCATTTCGCCGATACCATGCTGACACGATTGGGCATCGCGGTGGAATATTACGATCCGGCCATCGGCGCCGACATCGCCGCCCTCATCCGCCCCAATACCAAGGTGGTTTTCACTGAATCACCTGGTTCCAACACCTTCGAGATGCAGGACATCCCGGCCATCGTGGCAAAGGCGCATGAGACTGATGCCATCGTGATGATGGACAATACCTGGGCAACGCCGGTCTATTTCAGGCCGCTCGATCACGGCGTCGATATTTCCATCCATGCGGCGACGAAATATCCCTCCGGCCATTCCGACGTGCTGCTCGGCACCGTATCGGCCAATGAACGCTGCTGGCCGGCGCTGAAGGAAGGCAATGGCACGCTCGGCATCTGCGTCGGCCCTGATGATGCCTACCAGATCCTGCGCGGCCTGCGCACGATGGGCGTCAGGCTCGAAGCGCATCAGAAGAGCGCGCTTGAGATCGCCCGCTGGCTCGAGATGCAGCCGGGCGTCGCCTCGGTGCTGCATCCGGCCCTCGAAAGCCATCCAGGCCATGCGATCTGGAAACGCGATTTCGGCGGCGCGTCCGGTATCTTCTCCGTCGTGCTCAATGGCGGCGGCATGAAGAAGGCGCATGCCTTCCTCGATGCGCTGGAGCTCTTCGGCCTCGGCTATTCCTGGGGCGGCTATGAGAGCCTTGCCCTGCAAGTCAGCCTTGCCGACCGCACCGTCAGCAGGACCGATTATCCAGGACCGGTTATGCGGCTGCAGATCGGGCTGGAAGATACGGCGGATCTTATCGCGGATCTACAAAATGCTCTCACGGCGGCCGCAGCTGCCGAATAGAGTTTTCCGGTTTGTGCAGCTCTTCCGTCTTCAAGAGCACAGTCCGCCCCGGGATGTTCCACATGCACAGAGACCTGGTCTACCCGCAAGCCGGGCCTCATCGAGGTATTTTGCCTCGCTTTTCACTTTCTGTTCGCATGCATCGTTTTCCCTCTTGCGCTAGAGAGACGAAATCTCTAGGGAAATCAACATTCGCTGAAGTGGCGGAGCGTAGCGCAGCCTGGTAGCGCATCTGGTTTGGGACCAGAGGGTCGCAGGTTCGAATCCTGCCGCTCCGACCAATGCTTCAAGCAGCCTCGAAGGTGTCTGGATATGGTTGCACGCATATATCGTCCCGCCAAGACCGCGATGCAGTCGGGCAAGGCAAAAACGACGTCATGGCTTCTGGAATTCGAGCCGGAGATGCCGCGCAAGGTGGAGCCGCTGATGGGCTACACCTCTTCCGGCGATATGAAGAGCCAGATCAAACTTTTCTTCGATACCAGGGAAGAAGCCGTCGCCTATGCCGAGAAGAGCGGCATCGCCTATCGCCTCGAAGAGCCGAAAGAAACGAAACGGCGCAAGCTCTCCTATTCCGACAATTTCAAATATGACCGCCAGCAGCCCTGGACGCACTAAACGGCGCATTGAACAGCTTGCCACGAGCGTGTACTGCTTCCCGATAGGTCCCGTAGCTCAGTTGGATAGAGCACCGGCCTTCTAAGCCGATGGTCGCTGGTTCGAATCCAGCCGGGATCACCAATCTCTCGAGGTCCATTCCAGCGCTGCCCGGCCCTGCCACCTCCCGGTAACCAAATGCGAAGAAACGGCTGATAGTCTTCCCTCAAGAATGGGCCCACCCGGCCTTTGTCGTATTAACCGGCGGGAAAAATCCTCATGGCCAGGAAAAGACGTTCGTCCAAGCGCTCGCCCGCATCGGGCATCACCCTTCTCGCCATTCTGGCCATGGGGGCTGCGGGCTGGTGGTCGACTTATGAAGGCAAGCATTCGAGGACGGATTTCTCCCGGTTTTTCAGCCAGTTTTCGACGCAGAAGGAGGCCGGCGCGAAGGTTTCCAGGCCGAAAGAGACGATAACGAACAGGGCGCAGGCAAAAGCGGCGCCCAGCCAGAACGACATTCCCCGTCCTTCTGCTCCAGTCGGCTCGAATCCGTCTTCCTCCCGCCCATCTTCGTCCGGCAACGCCACCACGCAAGTGGCGGCGGTAAAGCCACCCGCTCCGTTCAGCAAAGCTCCGCTCGCCAAATCGGGCGAGACGAAGCGCGCGGCAAGAAATATCCCGGCCGGCCGCGCCTCGCCCGACACCACACCTTCCGTCATCTATGCCAGGAAACGGATCACCATCCGAAAGCGGGCCTGGGACAAGGCGGCGTCCGTCGGCACGGTCGAAAAGGGCCGCGAAATGCGCTCCTACGGCAAAACCGGCAAATGGCATCGCGTCGTCGTGCCGTCGACCGCCATGATCGGCTGGGTGCATGAAGACATGCTCGCGACCTCACAGCCGCGGTCGCTCATAACGGGGTCGATATTCAAGACACCGATCAAGCCCGAAATATCAGCGCCCAACCCGCCGCCTATGCCTGTGAAAGGCAAATAGCGCCGATTTGTTTTCTTGTCCGGCCCCATTGTTTGTTTCATTTTTTGTTTTTCGGGCCGGGGTTGAAGCCCAGCGCATCGCATAGTATAACGCAGCGAAACATTACGTGAATGAACTATCCACGAACGCCCCGCGGCACTGTAACGGGGCGGGGGTGTGAATGGTATTTCTGTGTGTTTTTGCATCTCATCATCAGGGAATGATCTGTTTGCCGGAAGCAACCGGAAGGGACTGTGCATGACGATTTTTCACCATGCAGGAATTGCAGCCACCGCAGCCGCCGTTTTCACCTTGCTGTCGCTCAGCGCGCAGGAAGTGCAGGCTTCCGATATCGCGCCGGTGATCGCAAATCCGAAGCGGACTGCGAACGGCGCTTATCTCATGAGGCTTGGTGCGCGGCTTCCGCTTGGCTGGGATACGTCCATTGGCACCGAGATCGGTTTTGCCGGCGCGGCTCAGGACCCGCATCTGCTTGGTGCGCCGGCAGCACCGCCGTCGGCCCTATGGAGCTCAGTCAAGCTGCCGTCGTCCAGTTTTGCCGGCTGGGACGGCGCCGATCTCAATTTGCGGCTGGGCACGGAGGATGGCAGCGGCAGCATCGGCATGTCGACACGGCGCAAATGGACCCTCGCCGACAGCCTTACAGCGCAGGTGAACGACCATTATTCCATGTGGTACAGCGGTTCCACCACAAAGGAGAGCCATTGGCAGACGACGAAAGCATTCCAGCTTTCGTTCGACCGCAGCAGGACCTCCTTCACCGCACGGACGAGACGAACCGATACGGATCCGCGCTGGCACACCAGCATCGGGGCGCAGCAGAAGATATTCGGCAAGGTCAATCTCGTGACATCCATGAACGACATCACAGCCGACAATGGCACGCAGAGCTTCGGGGCGAACTACGCGCACAAATGGTAGGAATGCCGTTTTGATATAGCGGTGAGGTCAGTCCCTGCCATCGCTCTGCCCGTCCTCGAACGCGGCAAGGACATTGGCGGCGAGTGTGCGGGTGATGCGGGATTTCTGCTCCAGGGCCACCCGGTCGAGGCGCTCGACAATCATGTTGGCGGTCGAAAGCGAGCGTTCGATACGGCTGACGAGGTAGCTGACAAGATGCGGCTCGACGGCGACCTGACGGTCGGCGAACAGCTTATGGATGACAGCGGACAGAAGTGTGTCGTCCGGCTCCGAAATCTCCACGACCGTCGCCGCCTTCAGGCGGGATGTCAGGTCCGGCAGCGTGATCGGCCAGTTCGCCGGCCAACGGCGCGACGTCATCAGGAGCGACGTGCCGGCCTGGCGAACCGTGTTGATCAGATGGAAAAGGCCTGTTTCGTCGAAAGACACCGCACCGATATCATCGATCAGCACCGGCCTGCTCGACGCCTTTTCAAAAGCCTCCGGTCCGATATCGGTGGCGTCGAGGACAGCGGCACCCGAGGCCGCATTCCAGATCGCCGCAAGATGGGTCTTGCCCGATCCTGTCGGTCCGGCGAGCACCACGACGGGCGAAAGCCAGTTCGGCCACCGGTCGATGATGTCGACAGCGGCACGGTTCGATCCCGCGACGATCAAATCGTCGCGCCCATAGCCCGGCTCATGGCCGAGCGCCAACGGCAATTGACGGGGCAAAGCGGTCGTCATGCCATATTGTCCATATCGTCATTCAAAGCGGCCAGAGTTGCGCTCATTCAGCGTCTCCCGCCGCATCTCCGGCATGTCCCCTCACCCGCTTCATATGCTCGATGTCCTTATGGCGGCTGCGGTACATCGGCGATTGCAGATAGCGGCCGAGCGCGAAACGCACCAGCACGCCCATGGCAGCAGCGGCCGGAACCGCAATCAGCATGCCGGTGAAACCGAGGAGCGAGCCGAAGGCGAACAGCGCGAACATCAGCCAGACCGGATGCAGGCCGACGGACGAGCCGACGAGCTTCGGCTGCAGGATATTGCCCTCGATGAACTGACCGATGAAGAAGACGATGGCGACTGCGCCGACCATGATCCAGTCCGGCCAGAACTGGACAAGTGCTACGCCGATGGCCAGCACCAGACCGACCAGCGAGCCGATATAGGGAATGAAGCTGATGAGCCCGGCGAAGAGCCCGATCAAAAGGCCGAAATTCAGCCCCACAAGGGTGAGGCCGACCGCATAGATCGTCCCCAGGATGATGCAGACGGTGCCCTGCCCGCGAATGAAGCCGGCAATCGCGGCATCCATCTCGCGCGCGATCTCGCGCACGTCGTGCAGATGGTCGCGCGGTATCCATGAATCGATGCGCTCGACCATGCGGTCCCAGTCGAGCAGCATGTAGAAGGCGACGACGGGCGTAACGACGAAAAGGGCTGCGATGTCGATCAACGCCTTGCCGGAATTCCACAGCGACTGGAACAAAGTCGAGAGGAAACCCGCTCCCTGCTGGAGTAAGGCGCTCAAATTGTCTTGGATAACGGAGCTGTCGACTCCGATGATCTTCTTCAGCCAGGGCGAATTCCGATCGGCTATGAGCGACTGGAGCTGAGTAATATAGCTCGGCAATCTGGCGATGAAATCGGTCAGCTGCGTCGCGAGTACCGGCACGATGATCATGACCGCCAGAACCAACACGACCAGGAAGATGACCAGGATCACCACGGTCGCGGCAAGACGCGACAACCCCAGTCTTTGCAGGCGGTCGGCGACGGGATCAAGGAAATAGGCAAGCGCCAGTCCCGCCACGAACGGCAGAAGTATCGAGCTGAACATCACCAGAAACAGCACGAACACCACCATCGCGCCGAGCCAGAACACAGCCTGGCGACGTACGTTGGCGGCAAGGGTATTCACCTGTACATCGACATGAATATCGGAGTCAGGCTTGGGTTTCACCGGTGTCTTTGCCATGCTGATAAAGTACCGTCCGTTCGAGCTATCTGATGAGATAGGCCGTTGCCGGAGCCACGGTCAAGGGTTCTCGCATTACTCTATATGGGGTGCCGCGACGAAATCGCCGCCGGATCATCGGTAAATCAACATTGTTTTTCCGGGCTTTTCTGGCAGGCGCGCCCATATCGGCCTTGCGGGACGGGCAAACTCGTGCCATTGCGCGCACCAGCAAGAATTTTATCCGTTTCCGCATATCTCGCCCCAAGGTCGCCAGCAGGCCACCAGCGAGCCGACCGCGGAATGGCGCATCGGAGTAAGCGATGACTGGCAAGCCCCTTACCGGCAAGAATGGTTTGACCTATGCAGAGGCAGGAGTCGACATCGACGCCGGAAATCTCCTGGTGGAGAAGATCAAGCCGCTCGTCCGCTCGACGCGACGTCCCGGCGCGGATGGCGAGATCGGCGGCTTCGGCGGGCTTTTCGACCTGAAGGCGGCAGGCTTCACCGATCCGGTGCTGGTGGCGGCCAATGACGGCGTCGGCACCAAGCTGAAGATCGCCATCGACGCAGGGCGTCACGATACGGTCGGCATCGATCTCGTCGCCATGTGCGTCAATGATCTGGTGGTGCAGGGCGCGGAGCCGCTGTTCTTCCTCGATTATTTCGCCACCGGCAAGCTCGATCCGGACCAGGGCGCGGCGATTGTCGCGGGCATCGCGGATGGCTGCAGGCAGGCAGGTTGCGCGCTGATCGGCGGCGAGACGGCGGAAATGCCGGGCATGTACCGCGACGGCGACTATGATCTCGCCGGTTTCGCAGTCGGCGCCGCTGAGCGCAACCGGCTGCTTCCGGCGGGCGATATCGCCGATGGAGACGTCATCCTCGGGCTTTCGTCCTCGGGCGTGCATTCCAACGGCTTCTCGCTGGTGCGCCGGATCGTTGATCTCTCGGGTCTTGGCTGGGACGCAGACGCGCCTTTCGCGCCCGGCACGACGCTTGGGGCGGCCCTGCTGACGCCGACACGCATCTATGTGAAGCCGCTGCTTGCGGCGATCCGTGCGGGTGATGGCATCAAGGCGCTGGCGCACATCACCGGCGGCGGCTTTCCCGACAATATTCCGCGTGTGCTGCCCGCCGAGCTTGCGGCGGAAATCGACCTCTCGGCCATCGACGTGCCGCCTGTGTTCTCCTGGCTCGCCAGGATTGGCGGCGTGGAGCGCGATGAAATGCTGCGCACCTTCAATTGCGGCATCGGCATGATCGTTGTCGTCTCGCCGGAACACGCGGCGAAGGTCGCGGCGGTTTTGGCCGCCGAGGGCGAGAAGGTGGTGACGCTGGGCCAGATGATCCCGCGTGCCGATGCGGGCGTCGTCTATCACGGCACGCTGGCGCTTTAGATGATGAAGAAGCGCGTCGCAGTGTTGATCTCCGGGCGCGGCTCGAACATGACCGCGCTGATTGAGGCCTGCAAAGACCCCGCCTATCCTGCGGAAATCGTCGCCGTGCTTTCGAACAAGCCCGATGCGGCGGGGCTCGAAGTGGCGCGGAGCCATGGCATCGAGGCGACGCCCGTGCCGCAGAAGGATTATGCCTCGCGTACCGCGCATGAAGCGGCCCTCAACGCTGAGCTTACCCGCATCGCACCGGATGTGATCTGCCTTGCCGGTTATATGCGGCTGATGTCGGCGGATTTCGTCGGCCAATGGGAAGGCCGGATGATCAACATCCACCCTTCCCTTCTCCCTCTCTTCAAGGGCCTCGACAGCCATGCCCGCGTGCTCGAATCCGGTATGCGCATCCATGGCTGCACGGTGCATTTCGTCACCGCCGAAATGGACGGCGGCCCGATCATCGCGCAAGGCGTGGCGCCGGTGAAGCCGGACGACACCGAAGAGACGCTTACCGCACGGGTGCTGAGCATGGAGCACAGGCTCTATCCGCTGGCGCTGAAACTGGTGGCGGAGGGCAAGGCGCGCATGGTGGATGGCGGGATTGTTTATTCCGGGCTGGGCGAAGCGGACAGGCTCTCTTTCGGCGTGTTCTGACGCAACGCATTGGCGAAGCAATTCTGCCTGCTATATTGCTCTGGCGGGAGCATCGGAGCATGTCCGCCAAGATGCTTGCCGAAGCAACCGATATCGCGCCCGCTTATCTCTCGCAGATCGAGACCGGCGGGATGGGGCGGTCGAAACCATGCGGAAGATCGCGCAAGCGCTGAATATCACGCTCGACGATCTGGTGGGGTGAAAGCCACCTTTTAGCCTGTGAAGGAATTCAAGCGGCGTCGCGGACCGAAACCACGATTGTTTTGCCGAGCACAGCCAGCGCTGCCTGCATGGCGGGGAATTTTGTCGGATGGTCCGGATTGAGAATTCGCCTTGCTTCAACCTCGTCTTTGCCGAGCCTGCGCGCCAATTCGGTTTTTGAGATTCCGGCAGCGTTGAACGCCTGCACGAGCGCGAGCTTCATTGCATCGTCCGCCGGGACGGCAACCGCATCCGTCGTATTGGTTACAGCCTGCGGGAGTTCCTTTCCCTGTTGCAAATAGCCTCGCAGCGCCAACCCGAGCGCTTCGGCTGCGTTGGTCAACGCTTCCGCGCGATTCTCGCCATGCGTGTTTGCTGCAGGCACGTCTGGAAATGTCACGACGAATCCGCCATCGGGATCGGACTCCAATAGCGCTCCATAGATGTAGTCCATCCATCGATCTCCTCTAAATTGATGCCCGAAACAGCGGAAATCACTCAATTCCCAATTGCCTCAACACGATGCTCACATATGTCCGGGTCAGTTCGCCATCCTTGATCGTTGTCGTCTTGTCACCGAGGGTCACGCGGATGTGCGAGCCTTTGCCCCGGTTCGCTATAATTTCAAAAAACTTGCCTTCCTTTCGGGCAAGCTTGCGAAGTTGCCGGAGCAACTGTTCCCGCTTCATCTGTGTGCCCCCTTCGCCTCCACAGATAATTTCGCACAAAAATGTACGACAAACAAGAGTGTTGCCCGGCTAATTCACCCGCCGCACCCACACCTTGATGTCATGAAACGCCGCGCCGCCATAAGGGGCTGCTGCATCCGCGCCGGTGAGGATGTTGATGCCCTCGCCGCGCTCGAAGGCGGCGTTCGGGAACAGTCCTTCGGAGATCACCACGCCGCGGCGTTGCGTATCCTGCACTTTGGCGTGCAGCACCAGTTCGCCGCGTTTATTGCCGATTTCCACCCGGTCGCCATCGGCTATGCCCAAACGCGCCGCGTCGTCCGGATGGATCAGCAATTGCGGGCGGATTTCCTTGGCGCCAGAGGTCGGCGTTTCCGAAAACGTCGAATTCAGGAAATGATGTGCGGGCGATGTGGCGAGGCGGAAGGGGTGTTCGGCATCCGCCACTTCGATGGCCTGCCAATGATCCGGGAATTCCGGCAGGTCCGCGTAAGGCCCCTGCGGCCCCATGGAGCGTGGCGGCCTGTTGGGCGACGGGCTGCCGGTCCAGTCCGGCTTGAAGCGGAATTTGCGGTCCGGCCAGTTGAAGCCGTTCAAATAATGCGCGCTATCGAAATCGGGCTGCATGTCGAGCCAGCGGCTTTGCTTGAGCTCGTCAAAACCGGGCAATCCGCTCGCGCGCATCATGTTGTCGATCAGGGTCTTTTCATCGAGGCCGAAGCCCTCGTAATGGCCGACGCCGAGACGGTTCGCCAATTCGTTGAGAACGAAGAGATTGGGCCGCGCCTCGCCCTGCGCTTCGACCAGCTTCGGTCCCAGCACGATGTGTTGCTGGCCGCCGCCGCGATAGATGTCGTCATGCTCCAGAAACATGGTCGCGGGAAGCACCACATCGGCTAGCTTCGCCGTATCGGTCATGAACTGCTCGTGGACGGCGACGAACAGATCATCGCGCATGAAGCCCTTGCGGATCAGGCGCTGTTCCGGCGCGACATTGGCCGGATTGGTGTTCTGGATCAGCATCGCGGCGACCGGCGGCCCGCCATTGAGCGCTTCCAGGTCGCCGGTGAGAATGCGGCCAATCTTCGACTGGTCGAGATAGCGGATATCGGGGTCTTTGAAGGATTTGCCCTCGATCTCGGACTTGTCCATCCGGAAAATGCCGGAGTTGGAATGGAACGCGCCGCCACCCTCATGCAGCCACGCGCCCGACACGGCAGGGATGCAGGACGCCGCGTGCATGTTGACCGCGCCGTTGCGCTGGCGCGTGAAACCGTAACCCAGCCGGAAGAAGGTTCGCTTGGTGGTGCCGATCAGTCGGGCAAAAGCCTCGATTTCCTCGACGGGAACGCCAGTGATGGCGGATGCCCATTGCGGGGTGCGGCTTTGCAGGTGGCGCTCCAGCCCCTTGGGATCGTCGGTATGGGCGTTTAGATAGTCCCAATCGGCAACGCCGTCGCGGAAAAGCACATGCATGATTGCGCAGGCAAACGCGCCATCCGTGCCGGGCTTCAGCACGATGCCCATATCGGCCTGACGGACAGTGGCGTTCTCATAGACGTCGATGGCGACGATCTTGGCGCCGCGCTCCTTGCGAGCGCGCACCGCGTGGGTCATCACATTGACCTGCGTGGCCGCCGCATTGGTGCCCCAGATCACCACGCAATCGGCCTTTGCCATCTCGCGCGGATCGACGCCGGTGAGGCTGCCTGTGCCGGCGAAAAAGCCGGTCCAGGCCATATTGGTGCAGAATGAGTCGAACTGGTTGGAATATTTCTTGGCGTGGCGCAGCCGGTGGATCGAATCACGCTGCACCAGCCCCATGGTTCCGGCGTAATAATTGGGCCAGATGCTCTGCGACCCAAACTCCGCCTCAGCCTTGAGGAAGCGCTCGGCGACGAGATCGAGCGCCGCCTCCCAGGAGGCTTCCTTCCACACGCCGTCACCCTTGCCGCCGGCACGGATGAGCGGTTTCAACAGGCGGTCGGGATGGTTGATTCGCTCGGCATAGCGGGCAACCTTGGCGCAGATGACACCAGCGGTATAGCTGTTGTCCTTCGCGCCGCGCACCCGGCCGATGACGCCTGAATCCAGCACCTCCACATCGAGCGCGCAGGTGGAGGGGCAATCGTGCGGGCAGGCGGAATGCCCGATATGCTGGACGTGTTTGTTCATGATCTATCCATATCGCAAGCTCGGGCTCACCTCAAAATGATTCTAAAGCAGGATTTCTAGCCGCATGATCTTTTCCCAAAGGTCTGCAACTTTTCGGGATCATGCTCAGCTTAGCCTGATGATCATCGTGCCGATGACGATCAGTGCCGCTGCGACAACACGCTGGAGGCCGATGCGTTCTTTCAGGACAATCGCCGAAATGACGATCGCGAACAGGATCGAGGTCTCGCGCAGGGCGGCAACCACGGCAATGGGCGCCATGGTCATCGCCCACAGCGTCAGGCCATAGGAGCCGAGCGTTCCCACGCCGCCGATGAACGCCAGATGCAGACGGCTGCGCAGATGCGGCCAGATTCGCTGCCCGTGCATGGCGAACGTCCAGAGGACCAACGGCAAGGCATTGAGCA
The DNA here is from genome assembly GCF_002980495.1 of Phyllobacterium phragmitis. Taxonomy (GTDB): domain Bacteria; phylum Pseudomonadota; class Alphaproteobacteria; order Rhizobiales; family Rhizobiaceae; genus Paramesorhizobium; species Paramesorhizobium phragmitis. The sequence goes on along the minus strand of NZ_PVBR01000001.1, from coordinate 417,740 downwards.
GGAAAACCCACATCGTATAGGCGGCGGGGGCGCCCGACTTGCGCACGCCGATGCCGTCCACCAGCGTATAGGACGCGATAAAGACGGCGTTGACGAGGGCAAGCATGGTGGTCCGCCCGTTGCCGATGCCGGCGCGCCGCCGTGCCTCGAAAGCGAGAGCCAGCACACCGCAGCAGATGAAGGCGATGCCGATCCAGCGCGGCAGCGGCAGCACCTCGCCGATCAAGGGTCCACTGGCGAGCGCCACCAGAAGCGGCGGCGTGCCGCGCATGATCGGATAGGCCTGGCTCATATCGCCGCTTTCATAGGCCGCGGCCACGAGGCAGAGATAGATTATCTGGAGCACCATCGATGTCGCCAGGAAGGGCCAGCTCGACCGGTCAGGCGCAGGCAGGAATGGCAGAAAAAGCAGGGCGATGAGGCCAGCCGCGCCGACCACAATGACCGCATTGAGAAACTTGTCGCCATTCGATTTGACGACCGCGTTCCAGCTCGCATTAAGAAATGCGGCCAGAAGGACGATGAGGACAACCGTGCCAGACATGGCGCATCACCAGAATCAGGAGAAGACCGCGAAAGCGGAGGGCGATCTATGGCATATCCGGCGGGGGTCGGATAGAAGCGCTTGCAGTGCCCTGACCGGCATGGAAAAAGCACTGTCATGAACTATCGCCACGCTTATCATGCCGGGAATTTCGCCGATGTCGTCAAACATGTCGTCCTCACCCGCATCATCGAATATCTGAAGCGCAAGGAGCAGGCGTTCCGGGTGATCGACACCCATGCCGGCATCGGCCGCTACGATCTTAGGGGAACCGAGGCCGGCAAGACCGCCGAATGGCAGCAGGGCATCGCCCGTCTGCTCGACGATGCCAGTGCCATTCCAGCGGATGCGGCCGAGCTTCTCGCGCCCTATCTCGATATTATCCGCGCGGAAAATGCCGGTGATAGTGTGAAAACCTATCCCGGCTCACCGCTTCTGGCGCGCAGCATGATGCGCAAGCAGGATCGCCTGTCGGCCATCGAACTGCATCCCGATGATGCCAGGGCACTCTCGGCCCTCTTTGTCGGGGACCATCAGGTGCGCGTCATCCATCTCGACGGTTGGCTGGCGCTCGGCGCGCATCTGCCGCCGAAGGAAAAGCGCGGCCTCGTCCTCGTCGATCCGCCGTTCGAGATTGCCGGTGAGTTCGACCGGCTGGTCGATGGGCTGGTCAAGGCACATAAGCGCTTTCCCGGCGGAACCTACGCTTTGTGGTATCCCGTCAAGGACCGCCAGGAGGTACAGCGCTTCATCTCGAAGCTGCACGAGACGCATATCGCAAAGATACTCCGGCTGGAGTTGGCGATTCGTCCTCCCTCGCCCGAACCGCGGCTCGATGGCTGCGGCATGATCGTCGTCAACCCGCCCTATACGCTGGAAGCCGAGATGAAACTGTTGCTTCCATGCCTCACTAACCTGCTCGGCGAAGCCAAAGCCGGATCGTTCACGCTAGAGTGGGTTCGTGGCGAGCAGGTTGCGTCTTGACCGGAGCCGATCTGTAGCGGACATTGCGGCTATATTGACTTTGGTAGGAAATTTACTGGGACAGGAATTGGACAATGAAGCGCTTCGGACAATTCAACCATATGCTTTCTGCTGCGGCACTTGCTCTTTCAACCGTTCTTTCTGTGGGCGGACTTTCTTCCACGCCCGTTCAGGCAGCCGATTTTTTCGCGAGCGAGGCCGCTGCATACGGCGATACGGGCGGCATATGCGGCGACCAGCGGGTGCTGAAAACCATCGTCTCGCGCTTCAGCTATCAGGTAACCCACGTTCCCAACCTGCCGATGGTCGAGATTTCCGCCTTCAGCGATGTCTATCAGAAGCGCTTTGAGCCAGCGCAGCGGCCCTCAGAGATCACCCGTCATTATTGCGGCGCAACCGCCATGCTGTCCGACGGAGAGCGGCGCCCGGTCTGGTATCTTATCGAGGAGGGCCAGGGGCTTGCCTCGATCGGCGACAATGTCGAGTTCTGCGTGGCCGGATTCGACCGCTGGAAAGTCTATGATGCCGGCTGCCGCGTCCTGCGCTAAGCCGGATATATGGCATGCAGGGCGGCATTGAGAGCAGGATGCAATTAAATCGAATCCGGCATCCTGCTCTCAGTGTTTGTTTTAGCCGCATGATCTTACCTGGAAGTCTGCAACTTTTCGGGATCATGCTCTAAGGGCAGCATTCAGGGGGGCGGATGCAGGGAAGAAGCTTTTTGACGCTGGCGGTTCTGGCTGCCATTGCATGGTTTCTTTATTCTCTCCTCAACAATGACGGGCCGCGTTCCCTCCCCGGAGCCGATGGTGGGAATTCTTCGCTTCAGGACAGCGGGGCGAACTCCTCCCTCGCAAATAATGAATCGAAGCCAAAGGACGGACGGGATTTTGATTTCTACGTGCTTTCGCTTTCCTGGTCGCCCAGCTATTGCGCCTCGGAAGGTTCGCGCGCCGATCGGCAGCAATGCTCTTCCGGCCGGCCCTATTCCTTCATCGTTCATGGCCTATGGCCGCAATATGAGAAGGGTTACCCGCAGGATTGCGCAATCGATGACCGCTATGTGCCGCGCCAGATGATTTCGAGCGTTCGTGACATCATGCCTTCGACGGGACTGATCATTCATGAATGGCGCAGGCATGGAAGCTGCACCGGGCTTTCGCAATCGGATTATTTCTCAACGCTGCGGCGCGCCTATGAAACCGTCTCGATTCCGGCGAGCTTCCGCAATGTCCAGGTCAGCCGCGATATCGATCCGGTCCTGGTCGAGAAAGCCTTTGTCACGGCCAATCCGGGCCTTCCGGCAGGTGGCATCGCGGTCACCTGCGAGGGAGGATATTTGCAGGACGTGCGGATATGCATGACGAAGGACCTACAATTCCGCAATTGCGGAGAAGTGGATGCGGATGCCTGCCGCAGACGCTCGGCCACCATGCCGCCGGTGCGTTAACAGAAGCCCGCCTGGCTTGCGCTGCCGGTGCGGGAAAATAACGTCGCTACATCGAGATAAATCCCAGGAGTTTCCAGTTCCATGACAAAAATACTTTACGCTTCCGCCTCGCCCTACAGCGCCAAGGTCCTGATGGCGGCGCATTATGCCGGCGTCCCCGCCGAGGCGGTGGTCGTCAATACCAATGACGAACCGGAAATCCTCATCTCCTCCAATCCGCTGGGGAAAATACCGACATTGATCACCGACGACGGCAAGACCGTCTTCGACAGCCGCGTCATCACGCAATATCTGAACCGCATTTCCGGCAACAAGCTTTTCCCGCGCAATGCCGAAAAGCGGCTCGATGCCGAAAGGCTGGAAGCACTGGCCGACGGCCTGTGCGACGCCCTGCTCGCGCATGTCTATGAGCGCCGTTTTCATCCGGCAGAGAAGATCCATCAGCCCTGGCTCGATATGCAATGGCGCAAGGCCGTGCGGGCGCTTGATCTCCTCAACGCCGCCCCGCCGCGCGTCGGCGCCAAACTGCACGCCGGCCATATCGCGCTTGCGGCGACACTCGGATATCTCAATCTGCGTTTCGAGGGACAATGGGAAAAGGGCCGACCGAAGCTGAAGCGCTGGTTCAAGCGATTCGGCGAACTGCATCCGGAACTGGCGGCGCTGCTGCCGAAATAGAGCAAGCGCGCCCCTCGGGACACGCAAGCAACAAAAAAGCCGGGCAAACTGCCCGGCTTTTCCGTGTTCGATCCGTGATGGATCAGAACTTGTAACCAACACCAACGCGGATGTCGTGGGTCTTCAGATCCGAGCTAACGGTGCCGCCGCCTAGATCGTAGTCCTTGTCGCCGAAATCGGCGTAGCGATATTCGACGCGGCCGATGATGTTCTGCGTGATGAAGGCTTCAGCACCGACACCGGCAGTCCAGCCAGCGCGGAACTTGCTTTCATCATCGAGACCATCGTCAAGCTTGATCTGCGAGCCGGCAACACCACCCGTGACGTAGAGGAGGGCCGGATCCATGGCATAGCCGACACGAGCGCGCAGCGAACCGTCGAAACCCTGCTTGGCTTCGATGCCACCGGAACTTTCCTTCAGCCAGGAGTAGCCTGCGTCGCCTTCGATACCGTAGACGATGTTGTCCTGCTGGAAGTTCCAGCCGGCATAGCCGCCAAGCTTGGGAGCGTTGTCCTTGATTTCGCCTACGGCGTCGGTGCCGAACTTGCCCCAACCATAGCCGAGATAAAGACCGGTGTAGCCGCCGGCCCAGGTGTTCTGGGGAGCGGCCATGATTGGAGCGGCTGGTTGCGGCGGCTGTTCGACGATCGCGTCAGCAGCCATTGCGGAAACGGAAAGCGGCAGCAGCGCAGCCGTAGCGAGGAAGAGTGTCTTTAGAGTGCGCATGCGCATTCTCCTTTTATTCTTTTTCACAATCGGGCGCGCTTTCCAGACTTGGGAGAGAGGATGTGGCCTCGCAGAAAACGCGCTGTTTACGAGGCGGAACATCGTGCCCAAATGCGGCGCGACATGTCCGCTTCCGTGGAAAGAACCTGTCGACAACATGGCGGAATTGCGATGTTGCAATATGGCAACATGCCAGACAGGCACCTATATGAAGGAACTGGCGGCGGATTAATCCCTAGGATCAACGCTCCGGCGGGAGACGGGGACGCCATTTTGTCAGTAATCCCGGGCTTTGGCCGTCTTTTCAATCGAAAATCGGCTGCATTTTGCTTCGCGCGATGGCATCACGTGGGACGTCAAGGCTCAGAAAGGAATCGTTTACCGTGAATTCCGAAATACCTGCCGCTTTTGTTGCGCCAGCCGTGGCCCTGGTCACCGGCGGGGCCAAACGCATCGGCAAGGCAATCGTCGAGGATTTGGCGGCGCACGGCTTTGCGGTGGCGATCCACTGCAACGGCTCCGTGAGCGAAGGCGAAAAGCTTGCCGCGGCGATCAAGGCGGATGGCGGCCGGGCGGCGGTGGTCCAGGCCGATCTCTGCGATACGGATGCCGTGCGTGGCCTGATCGGCCAGGTACAGGCGAAGCTCGGCCCTGTCCGGCTTCTGGTCAACAATGCCTCCGTTTTTCTCGACGACCGCGTCGGCACCCTTGCCGACGATAAATGGGAAAAGCACTTCGCCCTTCATCTCAAAGCGCCGGTGTTCCTCGCCGAGAGCATGGCGGACGCCCTGCCGGAAGGCGAAGACGGATTGATCGTCAATCTGATCGACCAGCGCGTCTGGAAGACCAATCCGCTCTTCTTCTCCTATACGCTTTCGAAATCCGCGCTATGGAGCGCGACCCGCACCTTGGCGCAGGCTCTCGCTCCCCGCATCCGTGTGAACGCCATCGGCCCTGGCCCGACGCTGCCGAGCGAACGGCAGGACCACCGGGATTTCCAGCGGCAGATCGATGCGACCCTCCTGAAGAAAGCGCCTGCCCTGTCCGAATTCGGCCTTACGATTCGCTATCTTTGGGAGATGAAATCCGTAACCGGCCAGATGCTCGCGCTTGACGGCGGCCAGCATCTGGCGTGGCAGACACCGGATATCCTGGGAATTTCCGAATGAACGACTCGAAGAAACCCGAATCCTCCGGGGAGAAACCCGGTCTCCCCAGCGATCATTCGCCTGCCAGCGGCAGCGAGCACGATATCGCCGGTTTCCTCATTGACGAGACAGAAACCGAAACCGGGGGCGAGGCGCTCGACGTGGAGGAAATCGTCAAGACGCGCGGGTCCGCCCTCACCGATGCCATCAATTGGGATTCAGCGCTCGAAGAACAGGATGCGGCGATCGCAGGCTTGAGCGGCGCGGATATCATCAACGCCTTTGTCAAGCGGCTGCCCAACCGCCCGGGCGTCTATCGCATGTTCAACCAGGCGGGCGACGTGCTCTATGTCGGCAAGGCGCGCAGCCTGAAGAAGCGCGTTTCGAACTATGCGCGGCTTGGCGGGCATACCAACCGCATCGCGCGGATGATCCGCGAAACGACGACGATGGAATTCGTCGTCACCCGTACGGAAACCGAAGCGCTGCTGCTCGAGGCAAACCTCATCAAACGCCTGCGGCCGCGTTTCAACGTGCTGATGCGCGACGACAAATCGTTTCCCTATATCCTGATGACGGGCGACCATCGCGCGCCGGGCATCTTCAAGCATCGCGGCGCACGCTCGCGCAAGGGCGATTATTTCGGCCCGTTCGCCTCCGCCGGCGCGGTGGATCGCACGATCAATGCGCTGCAGCGCGCCTTTCTCCTTCGCACCTGCACCGATTCGGTGTTCGAAGTGCGCACCCGCCCCTGTCTTCTCTACCAGATCAAGCGTTGCTCCGGGCCATGCACGCGGGAGATCGGCGACGAAGACTATGCCGAACTGGTCGGCGAGGCGAAGGCCTTCCTGTCGGGCAAGAGCCAGGCGGTGAAGGCGCATCTCTCAACGGCGATGAGCGAAGCGTCCGAACATCTCGATTTCGAACGCGCCGCCGTCTACCGCGACCGTCTCTCCGCTTTGTCGCATGTGCAGACCCATCAGGGTATCAACCCCCAGACGGTGGAGGAAGCCGACGTCTTCGCCATCCATCTGGAAGGCGGCCTGACCTGCATTCAGGTGTTCTTCTTCCGGACCGGCCAGAACTGGGGCAACCGCGCCTATTTCCCCAAGGCCGACGCATCGCTGTCCGGCGCGGAAGTGCTGGGCGCGTTCCTTTCGCAATTCTATGACGACAAGCCCTGCCCCAAATTCGTCCTGCTTTCGGAAAAGGTGGAGGATCAGGAGCTTCTGGCCGAGGCGCTTTCGACGCGGGCGGGCCACCGGGTCCAAGTCAATGTACCGCAGCGCGGCGAGAAGAAGTTCCTGGTCGATCATGCGCTCACAAATGCACGGGAATCGCTTGGCCGCCGGCTCGCCGAAACCTCGTCGCAGACACGGCTGCTCAAGGGACTTGCCGAAACCTTCGGCCTGGCGCGGGTGCCGCGCCGCATCGAGGTCTACGACAATTCCCACATCATGGGCACCAATGCCGTTGGCGGCATGATTGTCGCCGGACCGGAAGGCTTCGTCAAAAACCAGTACCGGAAATTCAATATCCGCTCTGAGGACATCACGCCGGGAGACGATTTCGGCATGATGCGCGAAGTGATCGAACGGCGCTTCGCCCGGCTGGTCAAGGAGCACGGCATGCCTGCAGAACAGAAGGCAGCCGATGCGGACAGCGCCGAAGATATCGATGTAACAGACGGGGATATATCGGGCGAAGGCTTTCCGGCCTGGCCAGATCTCATCTTGATCGATGGCGGCCAGGGTCAGGTGGGTGCGGTGCGCGGCATCCTGGCGGAACTGGGCATTGACAAGCTGGTCACCTCCATCGGCATCGCCAAGGGCATCGATCGCGATGCAGGGCGAGAACGCTTCTTCGTCGAGGGCAAGCCATCCTTCACCCTGCCACCGCGCGATCCCGTCCTCTATTTCATCCAGAGGCTTCGCGATGAGGCACACCGTTTCGCCATCGGCACGCACCGCGCACGGCGCAAGAAGGAAATGATCAAGAACCCGCTCGATGAGATCGCCGGTATCGGGCCGGCGCGCAAGCGCGCGCTTTTGCATCAGTTCGGTACCGCCAAGGCGATTTCCCGCGCCGCGGTCAAGGATTTGATGCAGGTGGAAGGGATTTCGGAAGCCATGGCCCGCGCCATACGCGACCATTTTCATGAGGAAAGCTGAGGTGAAGCGAATGTTTCCACACACCTTCACCCTCGTCCTTCGAGGCTCGCTCCGCTCGCACCTCAGGATGAGGGTGAAGGGACCACCAGCGTTCCAAGAGCCCTCATGGCGAGGTGCGAGCGAAGCGAAGCCTCGAACCACGGGGGCGCCAAGCGATCCTATTAAAACATGGATTGCCCTACATTTGGCTTCTCGCGTCGGAGCTAGCTGTTGATTTTTTGTTCACATCACTGTTGATGTGTCCCCAACATTCACGAATGCCGCGCGATTTCGCTCGAATCCCGTGGCGGGAGATCTGCCGAAATGCGGAAAAACGCCCTATCCCTACCGAATATCCTCACCTATGGGCGCATTCTTGCGGTTCCGCTGGTGGTTCTGTGCTTTTTTGTCGAGGGAAGCCTGAAATCCAGCGATACCGCACGGTGGACCGCGCTCACCATTTTCGTCATCGCCAGCATTACGGATTTCTTCGACGGCTATCTGGCCCGGATCTGGAAGCAGACCTCCACCATCGGCCGAATGCTGGACCCCATCGCCGACAAGTTGCTTGTCTCGGCGTGTCTCCTGCTGCTGGCCGCCGATCGCACGATCGCCGGATGGACGCTGTGGGCCGCGATCATCATTCTGTGCCGTGAAATCCTGGTGTCGGGCCTGCGCGAATATCTGGCCGAGTTGAAAGTCAGCGTGCCGGTCAGCACGCTGGCAAAATGGAAAACCACCATGCAGATGGTTGCAGTCGGTTTTCTGCTTGCCGGCCATGCAGGCGACAAGTTTCTTCCCCATACTACCGAAATCGGCATCACGCTTCTCTGGATATCGGCGCTCGTCACGCTCTATACTGGATGGGATTATTTCCGCGCCGGGCTGAAACACGTGATTGATTGAGGCTATGACAACCAAACTCGTCTATTTCGCATGGGTGCGCGAGCGCATCGGTAAGCCGGAAGAGGAAATCGAGCTTCCCGCCGATGTCCGCACGGTGGGTGAACTTCTCCGCCATCTGAAAACGCGCGGAGAGGAATATGAGGCGGCGCTCGAATATTCTGATGTCATCCGCGTCGCCATCGATCAAGAGCATGTCGACCATGGCGAGATTATCGCCGGCGCGCGCGAGATCGCGCTTTTCCCGCCGATGACCGGAGGCTGAGATGAATGCTTCTGTCGTCCCACATATCAGCGTCCAGCGCGAGGATTTTGACATCGCGCGCGAGATCGCGGCGTTGACGGCGGGGCGAACCGATATCGGCGCGGTGGTGACCTTCAGCGGACTTTGCCGAGACGAAGGTACGATGCTTGCCGCGCTGGAGCTCGAGCATTATCCGGGTATGGCGGAAGCCGAGATCGGCCAGATCGCAGCGGAGGCATTGCAACGCTGGCCGCTTTCCGGGCTGCGTGTCATTCACCGTCACGGGAAAATCCTGCCCGGTGAAAATATCGTTCTCGTTGCGACCGCCTCGGCGCATCGCCAGGCCGCATTCGAGGCAGCCTCTTTTCTGATGGATTTTCTGAAGACCAGCGCGCCGTTCTGGAAGAAGGAACATCGTCGCGATGGCGGAAAAGGCGGGTGGATCGAAGCGAAAATCAGCGATGACGAGGCGAAAACGCGCTGGACGCGATAAAAATCATCGGAAACACCGGCAAGTAATGACCAAAAGCTTGCAATGTCACAATTTCCACATGAACATTCACCATTCCATGGGGGGTGGAGAATCGCGGCGTACGGCGGCTGATTCTACGTCATTCAAAGATCAACAATAATATCGGGAAAAGATCATGCGGCGCATCCCGACGGGATGGATTTCAATCATGGGAGCGGCGGTAGCGGGCGTTGCCGTACTCGCCGGCTCCGCCCTGTTCTTCACAGCGTCGCTGCCCACTGCCGGAGTGGCGGCGGAAAAGACCATCCATGGCGATGTCGTCTACCGTGTGAAGGTCGCGTTGCCGCCCGAAGCCGATTTGCATGTGCAGCTTGCCGATGTTTCCCTCGCCGACACAGGAGCAAAAATCCTGGCCGAAACGCGGGTTTCGCCCATCGGCAACGGGCCTATCCCCTTTTCTCTGGATTTCGACAGCGAGAATATCATCCCCGGCCACACCTATGTGCTGCAGGCCCGTATCGCCGCCGGCGATACGCTCTGGTTCGTCAACGATCAGCAATACCGTATCGATCCACAGAAAATACAGCAGCCGGTCAGCATCAATGTCGTCGTGGTGCGGAAGAATGCCGATACGGCCCAGGACAGCCCGATCGAAGGTTCGTCATGGCTTGTGGAAGATATCTACGGCAATGGTGTCGTCGACAATGCCCAGACGACACTGACCATCGGTGACGATGGCGAGGTGAGCGGTTCGAGCGGCTGCAACCGTTATTTCACCAAAGCATCCTTTTCCGCTGGTTCACTTTCCTTCGCCGAAATTGGTTCGACCTACATGCAGTGCCCGCCGGCGCTGATGAACCAGGAAAGCAAGTTCTTCGACGCATTGGGCAAGACCCATGCATACAAGATCGAAATGGACAAGCTGATCCTGCTTGACGCAAACGGCAAGGAAATCCTGCGCCTCGCGCAGGATGCGTGAAAAGACAAAACCCGATAGAGCGGTTCCTGATTTCGATGAAATCGGCAAACCGCTCCAACCCTTTTGCCTTACTCCAGTAAGCTATTGCCCAACAGACCGGCGACAGGCCAATTACTTCGTCTTGGGTGTCGACTGAATATCTAGTTTTTTTCTATCTTCGCTACTGGGATTGCATTCCTGTCTGGTCCCCGGAATATAGAATTTGCCATCAGGAGATGGGTTTGTCCCTCCATCGCATCCTGGCATTCCGGACTGCCCGTCACGACCGCCAGATCCACCCTGCCCGCCAGCACCGCCGTTTCCACCAGAGCCAGCAAATGATGTTTCTGTGGCGATTCCTATCAAAAACAATGAGACCATGACGGCAACAATCTTCATTTTCAGAACTCCCAGATTATGATTCTGATTGGAAATCAGCTTGCACAAGCTAGTTCTTGATGCGGGCGAAAAAATGGCCTCAAAACGGCATCGGCTGTAGCATTGAAATACGATCCGAAGCGTATCCCGGACAAAGGCGGGCGGAAAACCGCTTCACAGTTCTCCTCATGCCCGCAATCGATACGCTTCCATGGTTGCGCGCTCATGTTGCCCGCAACCGTATAGAAATATTTTTTATGAACTGCGCCAAGCCCGCCTGAACCGACGAGCCTGGAAGTTTCCGGCGGTATCGGGAAAATCAGCCGACGATTTCAGTGCCGGCGAACCAATAGACGATTTCCTGGGCCGCGGTTTCCGGTGCGTCCGAGCCGTGGACGGAATTCTCACCGATGGAAAGCGCGAAGCTCTTGCGGATCGTGCCTTCGGCAGCATCGGCAGGGTTGGTCGCGCCCATGATTTCGCGGTTCTTGGCGATGGCGTTTTCGCCTTCCAGGACCTGCACGATCGTCGGGCCCGACGTCATGGATTCGACCAGTTCGCCGAAGAACGGGCGTTCCTTGTGGACGGCATAGAAGCCTTCGGCCTCGCGTCGACTCATCCAGACGCGCTTGGAAGCAACGACGCGCAGGCCTGCCTCTTCGAGCTTCTGGGTAATCGCGCCCGTCAGATTGCGCTTGGTCGCATCCGGCTTGATCATTGAAAAAGTGCGTTCACTCGCCATATCGGAAACCTTGTCTTGCTGATTGAGGGAAAGTGACGGCTCTATAGCCGCGCACCGCCGCCTTGCCAAGAGGCGGCACGAAGACAGGCGCGGGTCAGCACTTAATGACCATCCCATATCGAAACAGACAGGTTTATGATGTATGTCTCCTCAAGCCTGCCTCCTGGAGGGCGCTAGGTCTTGGGAGATCGACTATCATGAAGCAGAATTTCCAGATGTTTGCCGCCTATAACAGCTGGGCGAACGGCCTCGTCTACGATGCTGCGGCGAAACTGTCCGATGAAGAATATCGCCGCGACATGGCTGCGTTCTTTGGATCTATTCATGGGACGCTGAACCATATCATGGTAGCCGACCGGGTCTGGATGAAGCGCTTCACCGGCGAAGGTGACCATCCGAAAACCCTCGACACCATTCTTTTCGAGCATCCGGCTGCGTTACGCGCCGCGCGCGAGGCAGAGGACCGCCGCATCATCGCCTTCGTGGACGGATTGGACGGCAAGGCCATCGCCGGACGCTTCACCTACATTACAGTCACCGATGTGCGTACCGTCAGCCAGAGGCTGGCGCCGGCGCTTTCGCATGTCTTCAATCATCAGACTCATCACCGTGGGCAGGTGCATGCCATGCTGACCGCGCTTGGGCATGAAGCACCTTCCCTCGATCTCAGCCGGTTTCAGAGGACGGAGACGGGGCGCATTTTCGCCTGAAGCTTTGGTTTTGGCCTTGCTACCCCAGTAGAACGCAATCTTTTGATCGGGTTTTCCAAGAAGCTGTTATCGGCATCTTGCGAAACCGGCGCTTCCCGTGCAAAAGCGCGGTCATGCTTATATTGAACGACATTTCCGTGCGTATAGCCGGACGCCTTTTGATCGACCACGCCAGCGTGACGCTGCCATCGGGGTCGAAGACCGGATTCGTCGGGCGCAATGGCACCGGCAAATCCACCCTCTTCCGTGTCATCACCGGCGAGCTTGCGCCGGAGACCGGCGATTTCTCGATGCCCAAGAATACGCGCATCGGCCAGGTGGCGCAGGAAGCGCCCGGAACGGAAGATGCGCTGATCGAGATCGTGCTGAGCGCCGACAAGGAGCGCACCGCGCTGCTTGCCGAAGCCGAGACCGCCACCGATCCGCACCGCATCGCCGATATCCACATGCGCCTTGCCGATATCGACGCGCATTCGGCGGAAGCGCGCGCCGGCGCGATCCTTTCCGGCCTCGGGTTCGATGCCGAAGCGCAGCGCCGCCCCGCCTCGTCCTTTTCGGGCGGCTGGCGGATGCGCGTGGCGCTTGCCGCCGTGCTCTTTTCCGAGCCGGACCTGCTGCTGCTCGACGAGCCGACCAACTATCTCGATCTGGAAGGCACGCTCTGGCTCGAGGATTACGTGCGTCGCTATCCCCACACCGTCATCCTCATCAGCCATGATCGCGACCTGCTCAACTCCGCCGTCAATTCGATCATGCATCTCGACCAGAGGAAGCTCACCTTCTGGCGCGGCGGATACGACCAGTTCGAGCGCCAGCGCTCCGAGATGATCGAGCTGCAGCAGAAGCAGCGCGTCAAGCAGGAAAAGCAGCGCGAGCACATGGAAGCCTTCGTCGAGCGTTTCCGCGCCAAGGCCTCCAAGGCCCGCCAGGCACAGTCAAGGTTGAAGGCCCTGCAGAAGCTGAAGCCCATCTCGGCCCATATCAACGAGCACGTCCAGCCCTTCACCTTTCCCGATGCCGAGAAGAAGGCCGCCTCACCCATCATCGCACTCGAAAACGCCGATGTCGGTTATGCCCCCGGCAAGCCTGTCCTGCGTGATCTATCCCTACGCATCGACAATGACGACCGCATCGCGCTGCTCGGCTCGAACGGCAACGGCAAGTCGACGCTCGCCAAGCTTCTCGGCGGCAGGCTCAAGCCCGAGACGGGCGGGTTGACAATCTCGCCAAATCTCAAGGTCTCCTTCTTCGCCCAGCACCAACTCGACGATCTCATCCCCGAGGACAATGCCATCGAGCATGTGCGCAAGCTGATGCCCGACCAGCCGGAGGCGAAGGTGCGCAGCCACGTGGCGCGGATGGGACTTTCCACCGAAAAGATGGCGACGCCGGCCAAGGATCTGTCCGGCGGCGAAAAGGCGCGGCTCCTGATGGGGCTGGCGACCTTCCACGGGCCGAACCTTTTAATCCTCGACGAGCCGACCAACCATCTCGATATCGACAGCCGCGAGGAACTCGTCCACGCGCTCAACGGTTTCAACGGCGCCGTCATCCTGATTGCCCATGACAGGCATCTGATCGAGGCGACGATGGACCGGCTGTGGCTGGTGCGCGGCGGCGAGGTCAAGCCCTATGATGGCGATCTCGAAGACTACCGCTCGCTGGTGCTCTCCGACAGCCGCTCCGGCGGAGGTGGCGCAAAATCCGCCAATCAGGCGCCGAAAATCTCCAAGGCCGACCAGCGCCGCCTTGCCGCGCAGAAGCGGGAAGCGCTGAAGCCCTTGCAGAAAAAGATCAATGAAGCCGATGCTACGGTGCAGAAGCTGACGAAAAAAGTTGAAGAGATGCAGGCGCAACTCGATGATCCTGAACTTTATGGACAGGACGCATCGAGGGTCACAGCAATCACGCGCGATATCGCCAAGGCGAAGGCGGAACTCGCCAACGCCGAGGAGAAGTGGATGGCGCTTTCGGCGGAGTATGAGACGGCGATGGCGGGCTGATTGAGAGTGGTTCCGATTTCGATCAAATCCGCGCGCCTGCCCCTCACCCTTAACCCTCTCCCCGTAAACGGGGCGAGGGGGACATAGACGTTGCCGCTTCGTCCCTTCTCCCCGCTCGCGGGGAGAAGGTCCCGGCAGGGGGATGAGGGGCACGCAGTGGGCAGACGCTGGTATGATACCTGCTACCGTATCACGCCTTCTTCTCCCACCGGCGGTCCGGCGTCTGCTGCCAGTAGGTCAGTTGATGACCATCACCCTTCAGCGCTTTCCATTGCACCCGTGCGCGCTCAAGCTGCTCCTGGTCGTGACCGTCGAACATGACGACGAGGCGCTCGTAGTCCCCTGCCCGGCTGATATCTGCGCCTTCAACGACGAAACGCACCGTCGCACCGTTGGGGTTGGCGTCCGTGGTGGTTAGAATGATCGGCTGCTCGGCTGGGTGAGGCTCCCCGTCCGTTCCATGCGCCAGAAACGAAGCGTCGGACCATGTCCACAGATGGTTGTCCAACGCATCGCGGCGCTCGTCGGTGAGGGTCTGGATCACCACCCGCCACCCACGCGACAGCGAACGCTCCACGAGACCGGGCAACGCCTGCTCAAGCGTCGTCTCGGTCAGGTGGTAGAACAGGATTTCAGCCATAAGCGTGCGTTCAGCCCTCGAAATGATCGCGGACGAGACGGTTGAGGAGCCTGACGCCAAAGCCCGAAGCCCAGGACTGGCTATATTCATTGGAAGGCGCCCCGATCGCCGTTCCCGCGACATCGAGATGCGCCCATGGCGTATCACCGACGAAGCGCTTCAGGAACTGCGCGGCGGTAATCGCGCCGGCATTACGTCCGCCGATGTTCTTCATGTCGGCGGTCTTGGAATCGATCAGCTTGTCATATTCGGTACCGAGCGGCATCCGCCAGAGCTTTTCGCCCGTCGCCTGACCAGCAGCAAAGAGCTGGCCGGCCAGTTCATCGTCATTGGAGAACAGGCCTGCATGATATTGGCCAAGCGCGACCATGACCGCACCGGTCAGCGTCGCCAGATTGACCATGAACCGCGGCTTGAAACGATCATTGGCGTACCAGAGCGCATCGGCCAGGACGAGCCGGCCTTCCGCGTCGGTGTTGAGCACCTCGATCGTCTGGCCCGACATCGAGGTGACGATATCGCCGGGACGCTGCGCGTTGCCATCCGGCATGTTCTCGGCAAGCCCGATGATGCCGATGGCGTTGACCTTGGCCTTGCGCGCGGCAAGCGCATGGATGAGGCCGGTGACCGCAGCGGCGCCACCCATGTCGCCCTTCATGTCCTCCATGCCCGCTGCCGGCTTGATCGAGATGCCGCCGGTATCGAAGACGACGCCCTTGCCGATGAAGGCGACGGGCTTCTCCTTCTGCTTGGCGCCGTTCCACTCCATGATGGCGACGCGCGGCGGCCGGACCGAGCCCTGGGCCACGCCGAGAAGCGCGCCCATGCCGAGCTTCTTCAATTCCTTTTCGGTCAGGATCTCGACCTTGACGCCAAGCTTTTCGAGCCTGACCGCCTCTTCGGCGAACTCAACCGGCCCCATGACATTCGCCGGTTCGTTGACCAGATCGCGCGCGAGCTTTACCCCACCGGCGACGGCTTCCGCATCGGCGAAAGCCTTTTTGGCGGCAGAGGGACTGTCAACTTGCAGCGAGATCTTCACGCCGCCCTTCGGCTCCGCGCCATTATCGTTGTTCTTCTTGGTCTTGTATTTGTCGAACCGGTATGAGCGCAGCAGCATGCCCAAAGCGAAATCGGCGGCATTTTCAGGCGAAAGCTGCACGTCCGGCAAGGCCAGCGTGACGGAAGCCGTGCTCGCATGGCCGATCTTGGAGAAAGCGGCGCCTCCGACCTTGATCCAGTCGTCATTGGCAAGCTTCGCCGGATCGCCGACACCAACCAGAACGACGCGGTCGACCCCGGCACCCTCGGGCGCCATCGTTTCCACTGTTTTGCCGAGCTTGCCCTTGAAATCGGATATGTCGAGCAGGCGGGTGATCAGCGAGGCGCCGCCAATGGCTTCGGCTTCCCGGGCAAATTTGCCATCCTGCGTGACCAATACGATAGCGGTACCCTTTTCAGGGGCGGAGAATTCGGAAAAGCCGATGGAAGGACGTTTGGACATGATAACTCCGGAATGAGACATGGAATTGGACGGAGAGTCGCGAATTTGTCTCCTTCATGTGAAACGAACCTGACGAAACGGCAAGGCCTAGGCGCAATCGATCACGCTTTAGTAATCAGTTTACTGTGTTTCTTCGCCTATTTTTAGCCAAGGACGGGTAGCATAGGCAGTCAAAATGGGACATATCCGTCTATTGGGTCCTCCGTGGGGACAGGATATGCCACCAGAAAAACAGGATCAGGATGTAACTCCTAAATGCGGTTGATCGAGTTATACATCCTGCGCCGCGTCGCCCTCATGTTCTTCGCCGTTCTGTCGGCGGCGGTCGGCATCACATGGACGGTGCAGGTTCTGCAGCGGATCAACTTCCTGACCACGAGCGGCCAGACCTTCCAGACGATCCTGCAGTTCAGTTCGCTGCTCCTGCCTTCGGTCATACCGCTGGTCATGCCGTTCGCGCTGGTCATCGCGATAACCCAGACGCTTTCGACGATGAACCAGGATTCCGAGCTGGTGGTCATCAATGCGTCGGGCAGCCCGCGTTCGGCGGTGTTGCGCCCGATTCTGCTGCTGGCGCTTGCGGTTTCCGTTGTCTCGTTCCTGGTCGCGAATTTCGTTGATCCCTATGCCCGGCTGAACATGCGCGCGATGATCGCCAATGCGAGCGCCGACCTCATCAACGTCGTCATTCAGGAGGGCACGTTCCGGCAGCTTGGCGATAATCTCTATGTGCAGATCGCCGAGCGCAGAGACGACGGAAAAATCGGTGGGCTGTTCATCGCCGATTCGCGCGACCCCAATGTCGACCTCATCTATTATGCCGTGGACGGCTTCGTCGCCAACACAGGCAATACCGATGTGCTCTTGATGCAAAATGGCGAGGTGCAGCGCCGTGACGTGAAGACCGGCAACGTCTCGATCATCAAGTTCAACACCTATGCGTTCGACCTGAGCGAATTCGCCGCGGCGGCCGACGAGACGGTGATCTATGCCAAGGACCGGCCGCTCAGCTATCTGTTGAACCCAAATCCCAACGATCCACAGTACCAGCGAAAGCCGTTGCGCTTCACGGCGGAACTGCACAAGCGTTTCACCGAATGGCTCTACCCGCTCGTCTTCGCCCTGATCTCTCTGGCGGTTGCGGGTGATTCGCGATCCCACCGTGAAGCACGCATTTCCGCTTCCTTTTCCGCCATCACCCTATCGCTCGGCGTCTATTGGGCGGGTTATTTCGCTGGCGAACGCGCCGATAAAAGCACCGATTTCATCTATCTCATGTATGCGATTCCACTCGGGGTCAGCCTGATTGCGATCTACCTGATCGCGACAGGCCGGCGATTGTCCCTGCCTGCCAAATGGTCCGACATGCTGCAGGACCGCTTCGAGGCGCTCCGCCATTTCGCCGCCGATTTTTCGGCTCGGCTGTCGGGGCAGCGTCAAAACCGGACGGGAGGCGATCGATGATCGGCTGGACCCTCGGACGCTATTTCTTCATGCGCTATGTGAAGATCACTCTGTATTTTCTCCTGGGTATCTTCGCGCTGGCGCTGCTGCTCGATTTCACCGAGAACGCCGGCAAACTCTCGGCGTTGCCGGATTATTCGGTATTGGGCGCTCTCGGCATTTCGGCGATGCGCATCCCCTTCATCATGCAGGAGATGATTCCCTTCGTTGCGCTGTTTTCGGCTATGTCGACGCTGATCTCGCTGAACCGCAAATACGAGTTGGTGGTGGCGCGTTCGGTCGGTGTTTCCGCCTGGCAATTTCTCCTGCCCGCCTGTTTTGGCGCATTCCTGTTCGGTCTTGCCACGATACTGCTGCTCAATCCGCTTGCCGCCTACGGTTTCTCCAAGGCGGAGGAAATCCAGGCATCGTGGACGAGCGGCAAGGTCACCGATGTTTCGGCGCAGCGCGTGCCCTGGCTGCGTCAGAAAACGGATGAGGGCGAGACGATTATCGGGGCCAAAAGCATTCTCGACCGTGGCGCCACGCTGGTGGACGCGACGTTCATCGTGTTCGGTAGCGACAAGACGATCAAGGAGCGCTTCGACGCGAAAACCGCGCAACTGAAAGACGGTTATTGGCAACTCAACGATGTGAGGCGATTCGCACTGGCCGAAGAGCCGCAGAAAATTGCTTCAATGCGCATCGCGACTCAGCTACGTCCTGAATTCGTTGAAGAAAAGCTTGCTGCGCCGCAAACCATTCCGTTTTTCGAGTTGCGCCGCAAGATCGAAGTCGCCAAATCCTTCGGCTATTCCGCCAATGCTTTCGACATGCAATTCCAATCCCTGCTGGCATTGCCGGCACTGTTGATGGCGATGACGCTCATCGCTGCAACAGTGTCGCTTAAATTTGTGCGATTTGGTCAATCCGGAACGATGATTCTGGGTGGCGTGATCGCCGGGTTCGTGCTTTATGTCGTCACAGTTCTGGTCAAGGCGTTTGGAACCGCCGGTTTTGTGCCACCCTTTGTGGCAGCATGGGTCCCCGTCTTGATCGCCATGTTTTTCGGGGTCTCCTTTTTACTGCACAAGGAGGATGGTTAGTGGGATTGAGTAAAGCCCGCACGGTGTTACCGGCGCGGCTCGCGTGGTTCTTGCGCGGGACAGCGTTGGCGTGCGTCCTTGTGGCCCCTACCTTATCCGTCTCGCATGCGCAGACGCAGAGCGATCTCTCGAGTTCGTTCCAGACCGACCCCAACGCCAGGATGGTGCTGCAGGCGAATGAACTCGTCTATGACAATGACGCGCAGACCGTCACCGCGCAGGGTAACGTACAGATCGAATATGACGGGAATCACCTCGTCGCCCGCAAGGTCGTCTATAATCAACGCACCAACAGGATGACTGCGGAAGGCAATGTCGAGATTGTCGAACGCGACGGCAACCGCATCTATTCCGACCATCTGGATATCACGGACGATTTCCGCGACGGCTTCGTCAACGGCCTACGCGTCGAGACGGTGGACAACACCCGGTTCGCCGCTGAAAGCGCCGAACGCAGCAATGGTGAAATCACCACCTTCAACAATGGTGTCTACACCGCCTGCGAGCCCTGCCGCGAAAACCCGGAAAAGCCGGTACTGTGGCAGATCAAGGCGCGCAAGATCATCTGGAACGGCGCCAAGAAAACCGTGCGATTCGAGCGCGGGCGATTCGAGATGTTCGGTCTGCCGCTTGCCTATCTGCCAAGCTTCGAGATGGCGGATCCGACGGTCAAGCGCAAGAGCGGCTTTCTGTTCCCCGGCTTCCGATACAAGGACGAGTTGGGCTTCGGCATCCGCAATTCCTATTTCTGGAATCTGGCGCCCAATTACGATGTGACCTTCTCCAACACCGCCTATACCCAGCAGGGCTTCCTGAACGAAGTGGAATGGCGTCACCGGCTGGAGAACGGCAGCTATAATCTGCGTGCAGCCGGCATTCACCAGATGAAGCCTGGCGATTTCGATGCCCGTACCATCGACCGGGAGAATACCGATCGCGGCATGATCGCTTCGAAGGGCAAGTTCGAGATCAACCCGCGCTGGACTTTCGGCTGGGATGTGATTGCCCAATCGGACAAGAATTTCAGCCGCACATACAGTCTGCAAGACTATAGTACGTCAACGCTGAAATCCGAGATTTATCTGACCGGCTTGAGCGGACGGAACTATTTCGACCTGCATTTCTACAAATTCAACGTGCAGGAAAGCGTCCTTTCAAGCGATAACCCAAACAGTACCGAAGTTAATTCAAAGCAGCCCTGGGTGCTGCCGAGCATCGACTATTCCTACACCGCGCCGGAACCCGTCTATGGCGGCGAACTGAACTTCGATATGAACGTGCAGGGTATTTACCGCGAGAATGCCAACTTTACGACGACACCCTATAACCGCATCACCGGGCTCGACGGCAGCAGCGGCCGCCTGACGGGCGAAGCGGAATGGAAGCGCACCTTCATCGCGCCGGGTGGCCTGATCATCACACCGCTTCTGGCGCTGCGCGGCGACGGCATCGGCGTCAATACCGATTTCGATTCGAATGGCACAGCCGACGTTGTTCGTTCCGAAGCTTTCCGCGCCATGGCGACGGCCGGCTTGGAAATGCGCTGGCCCATCCTGTTCTCGACGACGAGCACGACCCATATCATCGAGCCCATGGCCCAAGTCTTCCTGCGCAACAATGAGCGCTATGCCGGCCAGCTTCCCAACGAAGATGCACAGAGCTTCGTCTTCGATGCGACGTCGCTGTTCCAGCGTGACAAATTCTCCGGGTACGACCGCGTCGAAGGTGGTCACCGCGCCAATCTCGGCGTCCGCTATTCCGGCAATTTCGGCAATGACTGGGCAGTCTATGGCCTGGCAGGCCAATCCTTTCATCTGGGCGGCGTGAATTCCTTCGCCGAGAGTGATTTCGTCAATGTCGGCATCGAATCCGGCCTGGAAACGGCACGTTCGGATTATGTCGGCATGATCGGCCTGTCGAACTCGACGGGTCTGTCCTTTGCGGCGCGCGGACGCTTCGACGAAGAAAGCTTCGAGGTGCGCCGCGGCGAGCTGGAAGCGCGGAAGAGCTGGAAGCGTGCCAGCATTACCATGCAATACGCCTTCATCGATGCGCAACCGGCCTATGGCTATCCGGAAGACCGGCAGGAAATCACGGTGTCAGGCTCGACCAAGGTGACCGATAATTGGCGCGTATTCGGCTCCGGCACCTATGATTTCGTTTCGGATACACTCGTCCGCGCATCATCCGGCCTCGCCTATGATGACGAATGCTTCACCTACTCGATGACCTATATGCAGACCCGCAATCCTGGCGAACAGGAAGCATCGCACGGGGTCGGCTTCAACATTTCGTTCCGCACGCTGGGCGATCTCGGCACCAGTTCGTCGACATTCACGCGATAGTCCATAACGGAATTGTCAAACAGCCAACGTCATCGTTTCGCCGCACTGCGCCATCTATAGATGCAGAAACCTGCGTGAATTATGCGAACGATTTGAAGTTCACTGGCTATTTTGCCAGAATGGGCTTTCAAAAATCGGGGAAGAGACAAGATGAAATTTAGCAAGCGACTTTTCGCTGCGGTGCTGGCAACCACCATGAGCGTTGCGATTCTCGGCGGTGAAGCTTCACTGCATCCCGCCGCCGCAAACGAAATCAAGGTCCTGGTCGGCAGCAATCCGATCACCAGTTACGACATCCAACGTCGGGCGGCATTCCTCAAATTGCAGCGCAAGAAGGGCAATCTCACGCAAATCGCCCAGAGGGAGCTGACCGATGATATGCTGAAGCGCATGGAGATGAAGCGACGCAACATCTCCATCTCCGACGCGGAAATCGATAAAGCCTTTGCCGGATTTGCGTCGCGCAACAAGCTGACGCCGGCGCAGCTTTCCGAGGTCCTCAACAAGGCAGGTGTCACGCCCGAGCATTTCAAGACCTTCATCATGGTGCAGATGGGCTGGAACCGGGTCCTGAGCACGCGGATGCGCGAGACGGGCATGATCAGCGAACAAGAGGCTGTCGAGCGCATGCGTCAACAGGGCGGCACCAAGCCGAGTGCGACCGAATATCTCCTGCAACAGGTGATATTCGTTATTCCCGCCGACAAGCGCAGCGCAATCATCGGCAAGCGCCGGCAGGAAGCCAATGCTTTCCGCTCGCGCTTCCAGAATTGCAAGACCACGCGCCAGCTTGCCAAGGGCATTATCGACGTGACGGTGCGCGATCTCCCCCGGGTCATCGAGCCACGGTTGCCGGGCGATTGGGCCGATGACGTCAAGAAGACATCGGTCGGCCAGACGACACCGGTGCATGACACTGAAAAGGGTGTCGAATTCCTGGCTGTCTGCTCGACGCGACAGGTATCGGACGACCGCGTCGCCCAACTGGTCTTCTCGATGGAAGACGCGGAAAAAAAGCAGGGCGGCGAGCAGAAAGCGGAAAAAGTCAGCGACGACTATCTCAAGGAGCTGCGGGAGAAAACCCGCATCGTCAATCGCTGAATGCTGCCGCTTGCCGTCAGCGGCGGTGATCCGTCCGGCATCGGGCCGGAAATAGCCATTGCTGCATGGAAATTGCGCAAGGCGGCGGACATGCCGGTGTTTTTCCTCATTTGCGATCCGGATCTGATTGCGGCGCGGGCGGAAAGTCTTGGCGAGGCTGTCGCCTTGAAAACCTGCAGGCCCGAGGAAGCTGTGGCGCTTTTTCCCAATTTTCTGCCAGTCGTTCCGCTGAAGAATGCGCAGATCAACCGTCCAGGCATACCGCTTGCGGAAAATGCAGCGGGTACCATCGAAGCTATCGAACGGGCGGTCGGTTTCGCTTTTGATGGGAGGGCTGCAGCGGTCGTCACCTGTCCGATCGCCAAAAAGCCGCTCTATGAAGCCGGATTTTCCCATCCCGGCCATACGGAATTCCTGGCAGCACTTGCCGAAGAACACACCAAGACGGCCTGCAAGCCGGTGATGATGCTGGCCGGACCGGATCTGCGCGCCGTGCCGGTGACGATCCACATTCCGCTTGCCGAGGTGCCAGGCGCTCTGACAACCGAAGAGATCATTGCCGTATCGCGCATCACCGCCCGCGAGTTGAAGGAAAAATTCGGCGTCGCCAAGCCGCGGCTCGCGATATCGGGCCTCAATCCTCATGCCGGCGAAGGCGGGGCGCTTGGCTGGGAAGACGATGCCATCATCCGCCCTGCCGTCGAGGCGCTGACTGCGGAAGGCATCGCGGTGCGTGGTCCGTTGCCGGCCGATACGATGTTCCACAAGCCCGCACGCGCCTCATACGACGCGGCGATCTGCATGTATCATGATCAGGCATTGATCCCCGCCAAAGCGCTTGCCTTCGACGAAACGGTCAATGTCACATTGGGGCTACCCTTCATCCGGACCTCGCCCGACCATGGTACGGCCTTCGATATCGCCGGCAAGGGCATCGCACGGCCCGACAGCCTTGTCGCAGCCTTGCTGCTGGCGCGCCGTCTGGCCGATAATGCACAAAACACGGCAATGCATGAGCATTGACAGCCTGCCTCCACTACGCGACGTGATCGAGCGCCATGGCCTGATGGCGAAGAAGTCGCTCGGCCAGAATTTCCTGCTCGACCTCAATCTCACCGCGAAGATCGCCCGGCAGGCCGGCGATCTGAAGGACCAGCCGGTGATCGAGGTCGGCCCAGGCCCAGGCGGGCTGACGCGCGCCCTCCTGGCACAAGGGGCGCTGGTGACGGCAATAGAGCGCGACGAACGCTGTCTGGCGGCACTGGACGAGATCGCATCGCATTATCCGGGGCGGTTGAAAATCATATGCGGCGACGCGCTGGAGCAGGATTTCGCCAAGCTCGCCACCGATGGGAAGAAGCCGCGCATCGTCGCCAACCTGCCCTATAATGTCGGAACGCAATTGCTGGTGAACTGGCTTTTGAGCGAACCCTGGCCGCCTTTTTATGCATCGATGACGCTGATGTTCCAGCGTGAAGTGGCCGAGCGCATCGTCGCGCGTCCCGGAAGCGATGCCTATGGCCGGCTCGGCGTTCTGACCGGATGGCGGAGCGAGGCGAAGATCGCCTTCGACGTGCCGCCGCAGGCCTTCACCCCGCCGCCGAAGATCACCTCGTCGGTCGTGCATCTCGTGCCGCGCAGCGCACCTTTGCCCTGCGATGCAGCCAAACTCGGCCGGGTGACGCAGGCCGCCTTCGGCCAGAGGCGCAAGATGCTGCGCCAGAGCATCAAATCGCTTGGCGGCGAGGCCCTTCTGGGAAGAGTGGGTATTGACCCGACGCGCCGGGCAGAGACGTTGAGTGTCGAAGAGTTTGTCGCGCTGACAAATGCGCTTTGACGCGCTTCAAAGCGCCGGGTTTTCCTCAAGCAGCGTGTTGACGAAATCGAATAAGCCGGGACGACGATCGCGGCGCAGACGCTCGGCACAGACGATCGCCTTTACCGCCGCGTAGGAGCGGTTGAGGTCCTCATTGATGACGATATAGTCGTATTTACTCCATTTCTGGATCTCGAGCCGCGCATTGTGCAGCCGCGTCTCTATCACGTCTGCTGCATCCTCCGCACGGCGATTGAGACGCTGCTGAAGTTCGCGCATCGTCGGCGGCAGGATGAAGATCGATACCACATCGGCGGGCATCTTTTCCTGCAACTGATCCGCACCCTGCCAATCGATATCGAACAGCATGTCGCGGCCTTCGGCCAAGGCGTTCTCAGCGGCCTCACGCAAGGTGCCGTAGAAATTGCCGTGGACCTCCGCCCACTCGATCAGCGCATCGCTGTCGCGCAGCCGCTCGAACTCACGCACCGAGATGAAATGATAATGCATGCCCGCGATTTCGCTGGCGCGGCGCGGACGGGTCGTGACGCTGATCGAGAGCGCCAAGTCCATCTCCTTATCTTCAAGGAGAAGCCGGGCGATGGTCGATTTGCCGGCGCCCGACGGCGAGGAAATCACCATCATGAGGCCGCGGCGCTGCACCGTGCTTTCGACGGAGGAAGTGGCCATGACGATTACTCCAGATTCTGTACCTGTTCGCGAAACTGATCGACGACCGCCTTCAGCTCAAGCCCGATCGAGGTGATCGAGGCAGCATTTGATTTCGAGCACAGCGTGTTGGCTTCGCGATTGAATTCTTGGCTGAGAAAATCGAGCTTGCGCCCGATGGGACCGCCTTCGCTGATCAGCTTGCGGGCAGAGGCGACATGGGTGTCGAGCCGGTCGAGCTCTTCCTGGATATCGGCCTTGGTGGCCAGAAAGGCCGCTTCCATATAGAGCCGCGTTTCGTCGAGCCCGCTTGCGGCATCGAGAAGAAGCGCAATTTGTGCGGCAAGGCGCGCACGGATCGCCTCCACACCGCGGGAAGGATCGCTGCGGGCGCGCGCAGCCAATGCTGCGATCGTATCGACCTGGCCGGCGAGGATGGCGCCGATGGCGCCGCCTTCCGTGCGCCTGGCATCACCGAGCGCTGCAAGCGCGCGATCGAGCGCTTTCACGATCGCGGCCTCCAATTGGCCCCGCATCTGTTCGTCCTCGGCCTCCTGCGGCTGATCGAGAACGCCTCGCAATGCCAGAATGCCGTCAACGCTTGCCGGTGCCAGCCCATATTGAGAACGCAGGCGCTCGCCGGCCGCCATCACATTGGCCAAATAGGCTTCGTTGATAGCGACATCCGATTGGGCCGCCGACCGCTCGACCGTCAGTACCGCCTGGAAATTGCCGCGTGAAAAGTGGCGCGAAAGCGTGGCACGGACCTGCGGTTCGATACCCTCGAAGCCCGGCGGCAGCCGGAACCGCACATCGAGCCCCTTGCCGTTGACCGAACGGACCTCCCAGACGATGCGCGCATCACCTTCCCCATCCTTCTTGCCGCCGCTATACGCGACGGCATGGCGGGCAAAACCGGTCATGCTCTGCAGAATCATTTGTCCCCGCTCTCCGAGCCGCTACAGCGCCGTGCGCCCTTTGGGACGCCACACAAGGACGCTGGAAATTATTGAACTGCGCATCGTGCTTTCCGAAACCGATTCCGGCTTCGGGCCGATGCGCTCTACCTACCTACTGGCCCGGCTGCTCCGGCTTGACGTCGCCATCAGCGGCGTCTTTCGCGGCTTTGGCGGCTTCGTCCTTTTTCTGCTGCTCGACCGATCTCCAGCGGCGGACATTGTCATTGTGCTCTTTCAGCGTGGCGGAAAAGACATGGCCGCCGGTACCGTCCGCGACGAAATAGAGATCATTGGTCTCCAGCGGATTGGCAACCGCCTCGAGTGCGGCGCGCCCCGGATTGGCAACGGGTGTCGGCGGCAAGCCATTGATGATGTAGGTATTATATGGCGTCGGCTTGTCGATATCCGACCTGAAGATCGGACGGTCGGCGGGTTTTCCCTTGCCGCCGAACAGACCGTAAATAATGGTCGGGTCGGATTGGAGACGCATGCCCTTGCGAAGCCGGTTGACGAAAACGGAAGCCACATGCGGGCGTTCAGAGGCAACTCCGGTTTCCTTCTCGACGATGGAGGCAAGCGTCACGAACTCATTGACGTCCTTCAACGGCAGATCGGGGCTGCGCTTGGCCCAGATCTCATCGATCAAGCTCTTTTGCTCGGCCTGAAGCTTGCTGATGATCTCCTGACGCATTGTGCCACGGGTAAAGCGAAGCGTGTCCGCGAACATGCTGCCCTCCGGGGGCAAAGTCTCCGGCATATCGCCAGCCAGAGCATCATTGGCGGCGATCCTCTCGAATATCTGCTGGACCGTCAGCCCTTCCGGGATCGTCAGCGAAACCAGGATCGACTTGCCGCTGCGCAGGGTCTCCATGATATCGCGCATAGAGGCATGCGCGGCGATCTCGTATTCGCCCGCCTTCATATCCTTCTCATGGCCATAGGCGCGCACACCATATCGGAATATACGCGCATCCGAGATGAGGCCGCGCCGCTCCAGGCTATCAGCGATCTCCACGATACCGCTGCCGCGCTTGACGAGAAAGGTGCTCGCGGCCGGAGCCGGCCCTGCCGCATCGAACTGCAGCTTGCCAAAATAGAAGAGCACGGATGCGCCGATAACGGCCAGCACCAAGAGCGACAGCATGAAATTGGCGAAAACGACGATCTGGCTGCGCGCATGCCGCGAACGCCGACGCAGCGGGGGCGGCGTTCCAGGTTCGGGCCGCAGCGCTTCACTCGCGGATTTAGGCACGATCGGCTTTTGCACCGGCGCGGCTTCAGTCCGTTCGGTCGAAACCTGCTCCGAAGCTTGCTTCTCCGGGGGCTCTTTCTCGTTCTCGGATTTCGCGTCTGAATTCACTCGATCACCTCAGTTCCCATCCTCTTTGGGCACAGCATCACTGTCTCAAGGCCGAAGGCGATTGCGGCAAAAGCACGGACGACGCGACCGTGGACTAAGCCTGATAGCGGCGCAGGACCAGCGACGCGTTTGTGCCCCCAAAACCGAAAGAATTCGACAATACAGTATCAATCCGGCGTTCGCGTGGCTTGTGCGGAACGAGATCGATTTTGGTGTCAACGGCCGGATTGTCAAGATTGAGTGTCGCGGGCGCGACATTATCGCGAATGGCCAGCGTGCAGAAGATGGCCTCGGCCGCGCCGGCGGCCCCCAGCAGGTGCCCGATCGATGATTTCGTCGACGACATGGAAATGCTCGATGCGGCATCTCCAACAACGCGTTCCACGGCGCCAAGCTCGATCGTGTCGGCCATGGTCGAGGTGCCATGCGCATTGATATAGTCGATCTCGGAGGGTGTGACGCCCGCCCTTTTGAGGGCCGCTTCCATACAGCGCTGCGCGCCTTCGCCAGTCTCGGTCGGCGCGGTGATGTGATATGCATCGCCGGAAAGACCATAGCCGATCACCTCGGCATAGATCTTGGCGCCGCGCGCCAAGGCGTGCTCCAGTTCTTCAAGGATGACGACGCCGGCGCCCTCGCCCATGACAAAACCGTCGCGGTCGGTATCCCAGGGACGCGATGCGCGGGTCGGATCATTATTACGATCGGTTGAAAGTGCCTTACAGGCAGCAAATCCCGCAAGGGAAATGCGGCTCACCGGCGATTCCGTACCACCTGCCACCATTACATCGGCATCGCCGAAAGCGATCAGCCGTGCCGCATCGCCGATGGCGTGCGCCCCGGTCGAGCACGCCGTGACGACCGCGTGGTTCGGCCCGCGCAGCTTGTGCTTGATGGAAACATAGCCCGAGGCGAGATTGATCAGACGCCCGGGAATGAAAAAGGGAGAAATGCGGCGGGGGCCCTTGTCGCGCAGCGTATAGCCGGCCTCGACGATGCCTTCGATGCCGCCGATGCCCGAACCGATCATGACACCGGTGCGGATCTGATCCTCATCGCTTTCGGGATCCCAGCCTGCGTCGGCAAGCGCCTGATCGGCGGCGCCCATCGCATAGATGATGAAGGGATCGACCTTGCGCTGTTCCTTCGGCTCCATGAACAGATCGGCATTGAACGTGCCGTCCGTGCCGTCTCCGACCGGAATGCGGCAGGCGATCTGGCATGGCAGATCGTCGACTTCGAATTCGGTCACGCGGCGTGCGCCACTCTTGCCTGCCAGAAGCCTCGACCAGGTTTCCTCGACGCCGCTTGCCAGCGGCGACACCAGCCCCAGACCAGTGATTACGACACGCCTCATATTCTACCCTTCAATGCCGACAATGCCATTTTCGTGCTTTGTTTATATAGGCAATTTGCCGAAACCCATAGGTCGGGGCATCAGGCGTAAAAGCACATTCAGCAAAGAGAATCCGGGCTGGAGACGGAAAGTCGTCCAGCCCGAACAACCCGCCTTAAAATCAGGCCTTAGCCTTATCGATGAACTTGACGGCGTCGCCGACGGTCAAGATCGTTTCAGCGGCATCATCAGGGATTTCGACGCCGAATTCTTCCTCGAAAGCCATGACGAGTTCGACAGTATCAAGGCTGTCTGCGCCGAGGTCATCAATGAAGCTTGCGCCTTCCGTGACCTTGTCGGCATCTACGCCCAGATGTTCAACAACGATTTTCTTGACGCGTTCTGCGGTGTCGCTCATGTCCGAACCTCGACCTGTGTGTTGTTTCCCTGCCTTGGTTAGCGGCATGGGTGGATGTAATCAAGCTATAAGATACCTGTTACCTGCCGCTTTCACGGTGCAACGGATACCCCTGTGGATATTCCTCTCGGAACAGGACTGGAGCTGCAGAGATACGCCGCACGCCAGTTCTGCGCGCGCCTTAACACGGTTCCTTGCCCGCGCAAAGCGCATTTTGCCTGCATATAGGCCCGTTTGAGACTGTTCTGCGGGCAAATTTGCTTTTGGCGATCAGATCATCGCCATACCGCCATTGACGTGCAATGTCTGCCCGGTGACGTAGGCAGCTTCCTCGCTGGCGAGATAGGCCACGGCCGCGGCGATCTCCGCGCCGGTGCCCATGCGCTTCATGGGGATTGCCCCCATGATGGCGTCCTTCTGCTTTTCATTGAGCTTGTCGGTCATGGCCGATTCGATGAAACCAGGCGCCACGCAGTTGACCGTTACGTTGCGGCTGGCGATTTCCTGCGCCAGCGATTTGGAGAAGCCGATCAGTCCGGCTTTCGATGCGCAATAGTTCGCCTGACCGGAATTGCCGGTGATACCGACAATCGAGGTGATGTTGATGATGCGGCCATAGCGGCGACGCATCATAGGGTGGGTCAATTCCCTAGTGAGGTTGAACACCGATGTGAGATTGACGTTCAGCACGGCGTCCCAATCGGCATCGCTCATACGAACGAACAGGCCGTCCCTGGTAATGCCGGCATTGTTGACGAGGATCCCGACGCCTTCGAGTTCCTTCTCCGCCTTTTCGCCGAGCGCCTGGACTTCCGTGCGATCCGAAAGATCGGCCGGGAATATCTTCACCCGCTCGCCGAGTTCAGCGGCCAGGGCTTCCAGTTTCTCGACACGGGTTCCGTGCAGACCGACAATGGCTCCTTGAGCATGGAGGGTACGGGCGATCGCTTCGCCGATACCGCCGGTAGCGCCTGTAATAAGAGCCTTGCGGCCGTTAAGATCAAACATCGCGTTTCCTTCCGGTCAATTCTCTTTTGTCTTAACCGCATGATCTTACCTGGAAGTCCGCAATTTTTTGCTGACGCTGACCTTCGGTTCGGGATCATGCTTTAAAGCGCGGCAAGCGCGGCTTCGATTTCTTCCGCCGTTCCAACGGCGGTTCCGGTTATGTCTTTCGATATACGGCGCGCGAGACCGGTCAGCACTTTGCCGGAACCGATTTCATAAAGCGTGGTGACGCCGTTTGCCGCGAACCACTCGACGGTTTCGCGCCAGCGGACCTGACCGGTCACCTGCTCGACCAGAAACGAGGCGATTTCATGTGCATCGGTCACCGGAGCGGCTCGGACATTGGCGACGAGCGGCACGACCGGATCACTCATCTTCACCTCCGACAGCGCCGCGCGCATCGCGTCGGCGGCGGGCGCCATCAGCGCCGAATGGAAAGGTGCGGAGACCGGCAGCATGATCGCCCGCTTGGCGCCCATATCGGTGGCAAGTTTCGCGGCCATTTCGACCGCCGGCTTCGATCCTGAGATGACAATCTGGCCGCCGCCATTGTCATTGGCGACCTGGCAGACACCGCTGGCGGAAGCCTCGCTACAGACCGTCTGCACATCGCCGTGCTCCAGGCCTATAATCGCCGCCATCGCTCCCTCGCCTACGGCAACGGCGCGCTGCATGGCATTGCCGCGAATGCGCAGGAGCCGCGCCGTGTCGGCCAGCGAAAAGGTTCCGGCCGCGCAAAGCGCCGAATATTCGCCGAGCGAATGGCCCGCGACATAAGCCACCTTGTCCTTCAGTGAAAATCCTTTCGCCTCGAGCACACGCATGACGGCAAGCGATACGGCCATCAGGGCGGGCTGAGCGTTGGCGGTCAATGTCAGCGTTTCCTCGGGTCCTTCGAACATGGTGGCGGAAAGCTTCTCGCCCAGCGCATCATCCACCTCATCGAACACCGCACGCGCCTCGGCGAAGGTTTCAGAAAGCGCCTTGCCCATGCCGACCGTCTGGCTGCCCTGCCCCGGAAATGTAAATGCTATGGCCATTATTGGTCTCCAGCGTCTTTACGCAATATTCAATATTGGCGCGCGGTGTGACCATCGGCGACGCAGAAGTCAAGTATGACGGGGCTAAAACCCCTGCATGGGCGCGAAATCGATCGAATCCATGCAGAATACGATGGCATACCGCCGGCGTTTTCCTGTTTCCGATTTGCCATTTCGGGTGCAGAAATATGTGGCATTGCATCTTGGGACAAAAACCCATATAAGCCGCCCGTTCATTGCTCGGCGTCAGTTGGGGGCTGAACGGAGGGCCGGATTGTGCAATTAATTGCGCATGATCCGTCGAAGTCTAAAGTGCTTCAGCCTCCCGTGTCTCCGCTCTCGATCGTCTCAACCCCGCGCCCTTTCTTCTCCGGTTATCCGGCATGAGAGAAGTCGCAGAGGCTTAGCCGCTGGTGTCTTGCAATGCTAATATGAAGAAAGGCAGAGACAATGGCTCTTTACGAACATGTGCTCCTTGCCCGACAGGATATAACGCAGCAGCAGGTCGATGCTCTTGTAGAACAGTACAAGGGTGTCATCGAGGCCAATGGCGGCAAGGTCGGGCGTATCGAAAACTGGGGACTGCGTCCCCTTACCTATCGGATCAAGAAGAACCGCAAGGCGTATTATTCGCTGTTGAACATCGACGCTCCGGCGGCGGCGGTCAGCGAGATGGAACGCCAGCTTCGCATCAACGAAGACGTGCTGCGCTTTCTCACGGTCCGCGTCGACGAACATGAGGAAGGCCAGTCGGCCATGCTCGCCCGCCGTGACGACCGCCGCGAACGCGACGACCGTTTCGGCCGCGATGACGACCGCCCGCGCCGTCCGCGTGATGGTGATCGCGACCGTCCGCGCCGTCCGCGCGACAACGAAGCTGGTGAAGGAGCCGTATAATGGTCGACATCAACCAGATCCCGACCCGGCGTCCTTTTCATCGCCGGCGCAAGACCTGCCCGTTCTCCGGCGCCAATGCACCGAAGATCGACTACAAGGATGTGAAGCTCCTGCAGCGCTATATTTCCGAGCGCGGCAAGATCGTTCCATCCCGCATCACGGCCGTCAGCCAGAAGAAGCAGCGCGAACTCGCCAAGGCGATCAAGCGCGCTCGTTTCCTCGGCCTGCTGCCTTACATCGTCAAGTAAGAAGATAAGGGAGTAGGGGAATAAGGCAGTAAGAGAATATGTTTTTACAATAGACATACTCCCCTACTCACATACTCCCCTATTCCCAATTCTTTCCTCTTTCCGCGATGGGCGCGGTTGGAGAAATAAAATCCCGAGTTGGGGTGCTATGGCAGGGCCATCACCTCTAACTGCTTTCAAGGTCCATGGACCTCCGGTTCGCCCGGACCATGAGAACCAGCAGGACAGCGAGCAAATGAAATTCGACGGCACATCGATCGGCGTTGGAATATTGGCGGGGCTTGCAGCCGCGCTGATGTCGGCTGGCGTCATCGCCCAATCGGGCGTGGCGATGTTGCTTTATTTCCTCACGCCATTGCCGATCTTCATCGCTGCTCTCGGCTGGGGCACCGCCGCGAGCCTCATTTCGGCCATTGTCGCAAGCATTGCCGTTGCACTCGTCGCAGCGCCGATGGCGGCGCTCCTCGTGGCGCTGACCAGCATCGTTCCCGCGGCAACGGGCGCCTATCTCGCGGGGCTCGCCCGGCCGGCAGATGAAATGGGCGGTCCATCCGACACGCTGGTCTGGTATCCCCTCTCCGACATCATCTTCCGCCTGGCGCTGATGGTGGCGGCAAGCTTCATCATCATCGGGATCATCATCGGCTTTGGCGAGGAACTGGCGCGCGAAGTCGCCAATGCGATCGTGGCAAGCGTTTCCCAGGCTGATCCGAATTTCACCGCCAGCAACGAGATGCGCGAAAACCTCGCTGCATTCATGGTCGCGGCTCTTCCCGCCATTCAGCCGGCAACCGGCGTCCTGGTGCTTGTGGCCAATCTCTATCTGGCATTGCGGCTTACTGCGCTTTCCGGCCGGCTGCGTCGTCCGCGTGACGATTGGCCCGCGACGCTGAGAATGCCGCGTATCGCACTTGCCGTCTTCGCCATCTGCCTCGTCCTCGCCTTCATCGACGGCGGGCTCGGCCATGCGGCGGCGGCGGTCGGCGGAGCACTGAGTGCCGGTTTCCTTTTGGCGGGCTTCGCCATGATGCATTATCGCACGCGCGGCGCGCCATGGCGGCCTTTCGCATTATGGCTCGCCTATCTTGCCGTCGTGATCTTCGCCTTCGTGCTTTTTCTCTTCCTCATCGCCGGATTGTTCGACACGTCGCGCAACGCTCCGGTGTCGAAAACCTCACCCAAAACCCCGATTGACTGACAGACGACACTGAAAGGACTTACCAATGGACGTCATTCTGCTTGAACGCATTTCCCGCCTCGGCCAAATGGGCGACACCGTAAAAGTCAAGGACGGCTACGCCCGCAATTTCCTTTTGCCGCAGGGCAAGGCGTTGCGCGCCAATGAAGGCAACAAGAAGCGCTTCGAAGCACAGCGCGCCCAACTCGAGGCCCGCAACCTCGAGCGCAAGAGCGAAGCCCAGGCGGTTGCCGAAAAGCTCGACGGCAAGAACTTCATCGTCGTGCGTTCAGCCGGTGAAACCGGTCAGCTCTACGGTTCTGTCTCGACCCGCGACATCGCCGACATCGTGACCGCCGAAGGCTTCTCCGTCGGCCGCAATCAGGTCGAGCTCAACACGCCGATCAAGACCATCGGACTGCACACGGTCGCCATCGCCCTGCATCCGGAAGTGGAAGTCACCGTTACCATCAATATCGCCCGTTCCACGGAAGAAGCCGAACGTCAGACCAAGGGCGAAGACCTGACCTCCGCAGAAGCGATCTACGGTATCGAGGAAGAGCCTCTTGCCGAGGAAATCCTGGACGATGAAGATCTGGAGAACGAAGACAACGCCTGATTGAACAAGCGTATTCTTCTTTATTCTTCTTCCGGTGTTTGAGCCGGCTCAGTAAACTATAAATGATAACGCCCGGCCTCAATGCCGGGCGTTTTTGCTTTTCAGACACAAAAAAGCGCCTATCTTATCATTTTCGTGGCCCGACAAAGGGTACGCGGATGGTGCGGTCTGCGCGGCGGGTACCCGTCTCCGCATCGTCCGGAAAACCTGAAGCCGGGGCCGATCTTGTTTTGTGGAGATTGGTCGATGAATGCTCTTTTACGTACTGTATTGAATCATCTGATCGAGGCGGGAGATCTAACGGTTACAGACGCTGAAGGCGTCAAACATCGGTTCGGCGACAAAACCGGCAGCCCCGTGCATATCAGCATCAAGTCACGCAGGGCCGAACGCGCCATTGCGCTCAACCCAGAGCTCAAGCTGGCGGAAGCCTATATGGCCGGCGATCTCGACTTTCTCGAAGGCGACATGTATGCGCTCCTGCGGCTCGTCTTCGAGAATGCCGGGCCGATCGCCGCCAAGGAACCATGGATGCGGGCGCTCGACGGCGCAAGGCGGGCCGGACGGCGGCTGCAGCAGATCAACACGATCACCCGCGCCTCGTGGCATGTGCGCCATCATTACGATCTCTCAGGCGATCTCTACCGGTTGTTCCTCGATCCCGACATGCAATATTCCTGCGCCTATTTCGAGACGCCGAAAGCCACGCTCGCCGAAGCGCAACTCGTCAAGAAGCGGCATATCGCAGCCAAGCTCCTGATCAAGGAGGGACACACGCTGCTGGATATCGGCTGCGGCTGGGGCGGCCTCGGCCTTTATATGGCTAAATATCTGCAAGCCGACGTCACCGGCGTCACGCTCAGCCAGGAGCAGCATGCCGTCGCCAACGAGCGCGCGGCGAAAGAAGGGTTTTCGGGCACGGCACGGTTCAAGCTGCAGGATTACCGCCTGCTGCAGGAGCCCTATGACCGCATTGTTTCAGTGGGGATGTTCGAGCATGTCGGCGTCAATCATTTCGCCGAATATTTCGAGCACACCGCAAGGCTCCTCAAGCGCGACGGCGTGTTCCTGCTCCACGCCATCGGGCGCAGCGACGGACCGGGCGCGACCAATCCGTTCATCCGCAAATATATCTTCCCCGGCGGCTATATACCGGCGCTCTCGGAAGTGCTGCCGCATATCGAGCGGGCCGGCCTCGTCGTGACCGATATTGAAATCCTGCGGCTGCATTATGCCGAAACGCTGAAAGCCTGGCGCGAGGCCTTCATGGCCAATCGCGAGATCGCCAAATCGATCTATGACGAGCGTTTCTGCCGCATGTGGGAATTCTACCTCGCCGCATCGGAAAGCGCGTTCCGCTGGCAGAACATGATGGTGTTCCAGATCCAGATCGCTCACCGCCAGGACGCCGTGCCGCTTACCCGCAATTATATCGAGGCGGAGGAAAAACGCCTCAAACGCCTCGACAGCGCACCGAGGGGAGCGAATACGGAGATACCGGCGCCATCGCGGGGGGCGGCGGGGAAATAGAAGCGGTGATTCTAAATGCAGGCATTGGCGCGGTGAATACCCCCCTCTGGCCTGCCGGCCATCTCCCCCTCAAGGAGGGAGATTGGCTGACATAAGCGGGGGCATTCAATCTTCAACGTCTGCGATTGGTGCCGAACCTCGATGAAGGCTAATCTCCCTCCTTATGGGGGAGATGGCCGGCAGGCCAGAGGGGGGTGCGTGACGAAGCGCCAACGCTCCATTTAACAGTTCCCATGTCAACCCTCGATATTCCAGTTTGCGCGGGAAACTGTGAATCGCTGTGAATCATGGTATAGCTTTTTGCTCTCCACCGAATCGATCGGGTTGCGCATTGCATTCTCCAGCGTTCCGGCGCTACCTCGACGCGGATAAGGGGCGAAGCGAGAATCATGGCAGAAGCGACAATACGCAAACTCGACGAAGCGCGGGATGGGGCACGAGATGGATCCCGTGACGGGAGCAGCACGCTTTATCGCGAGGCGCCGAACAATATTGAAGCGGAGCAGGCGCTGCTCGGCGCGATTCTGATCAACAACGACGCCTTCTATCGGGTATCCGACTTCCTGAAGGCTAATCATTTCAACGAACCGCTGCACCGCAAGATCTTCGAAGTCGCATCCGATCTCATCCGCATCGGCAAGATGGCCAATCCGGTTACCATCAAGACCTTCCTTCCGGCGGAAGAGAAGGTCGGCGACATGACGGTCTTCCAATATGTGGCACGCCTCGCCGCCGAGGCCGTGACCATCATCAATGCCGAGGATTACGGCCGCGCCATCTACGATCTCGCCACGCGCCGCGCGCTCATCACCATCGGCGAAGACATGGTCAATATCGCCTATGACGCGCCGGTGGACATGGCGCCGCGCAGCCAGATCGAGGATGCCGAGCGGCGCTTGTTCGAGTTGGCCGAAACGGGCCGCTACGATGGCGGTTTCCAGTCCTTCAACGACGCGGTCAAGACCGCCGTCGACATGGCCAATGCCGCCTTCATGCGCGACGGGCATCTGTCGGGCATGTCGGCGGGCATCCATTCGCTCGATGCCCGCATGGGCGGTCTGCAGCCCTCCGATCTTATCATTCTTGCCGGACGCCCCGGCATGGGCAAGACCTCGCTTGCCACCAATATCGCCTTCAACATCGCCGCCGCCTATCAGGGCGAACAGCAGGCTGATGGTTCGATCAAGGCGGTCAATGGCGGCGTGGTCGGGTTCTTTTCGCTTGAAATGTCGTCCGAGCAGCTTGCGACCCGTATCATTTCCGAGCAGACGGAGATCTCATCCTCGAAGATCAGGCGCGGCGAGATCACCGAGACCGATTTCGAAAAGCTCGTCGCCTGCTCGCACATGATGCAGAAGATCCCGCTCTATATCGACCAGACCGGCGGCATCTCCATCGCGCAGCTCGCCGCACGCGCACGCCGCCTGAAGCGCCAGCGCGGCCTTGACGTCCTGGTCGTCGACTATGTGCAGCTGATGACCGGCTCGTCCAAGGCCTCGTCACAAAACCGCGTGCAGGAAATCACAGAGATCACCACCGGGCTCAAGGCTCTCGGCAAGGAATTGAACGTTCCGATCATTGCGCTTTCGCAGCTTTCGCGCCAGGTCGAAAGCCGCGAGGACAAGCGGCCACAGCTCTCGGATCTGCGCGAATCCGGCTCGATCGAGCAGGATGCCGACGTGGTGCTATTCGTGTTCCGTGACGAATATTACATCAAGAACCGGGAACCGAAGCCCGGAACGGAAGAATATTTCAAGTGGCAGGCGGATATGGAGGAAGCGCGCGGCAAGGCCGAAGTCATCATCGCCAAGCAGCGTCACGGGCCGACCGGCACCGTCAAGCTCGCCTTCCAGGCGGAATTCACGCGCTTTACGGATCTCGCCGAGGAATCGCATCTGCCCGAACGGTTTGAATGAGCGTTAAGCCCAAATTGACATCGACATCATTGGAACGGCCGGTACTGACAACAGGCGCCGACCGGCTTCTGGCCGGCGGGCGGCTGACCATCGATCTCGACGCGCTTGTCGACAACTGGAAGTCGCTTGACGCACGCTCGCGGCCGGGACGCGCCGCCGCCGTGGTCAAGGCGGATGCCTATGGCTGCGGCATCGCACAAATCGTCCCTGCCCTCACCGCGGCGGGATGCGAGAATTTTTTCGTGGCGCTTCCCGAAGAAGGCCTGCGGGTGCGCCATGCCGCACCAAGAGCACGCATTTTCGTGCTGAACGGCCTGTTCGACGATGCGGCTCCGGCCTTCACCGATGCCGATCTCATTCCGGTGCTCGGTTCCGATCATGAGATTGCGATCTGGGCCAAGCATGGCAGGCGCAAGCCTTGCGCCATCCATGTCGATACCGGCATGAACCGGCTTGGCCTTATGCCTGACGAAGCCATCGGCTTTGCCGGAACCGCGAAATCCGTGCGCCCGGTGTTTCTGATGAGCCATCTCGCCTGCGCCGACACGCCGTCCAGTGACAAGAACCGGCAACAACTCGAATCTTTTCAGAAGGTTCGCGCTGCTTTTGGAGATATCGAATCAAGTTTTGCGAATTCGGCGGGCATTTTTCTCGGGCTTGATTACATCTTTGACCTGACGCGGCCCGGCATCGCGCTTTATGGCGGCGAAGCGGTCGGCGGAACGGCCAATCCGATGAAGCCGGTGGTCACCGCCGAAACCAGGATCGTGCAGATCCGCCGCACCGCCAAGGGCGAGACGGCGGGCTATGGCGCGACCATGACACTTGACGGCGATACGCGCATCGCCGTCTGTTCCACGGGCTATGCCGACGGCTATCCGCGTTCCGCCTCGGGATCGGGCGTACCGCTGCGGACCGCCCTTGCGGAAGGCGCCCATGGCTTCATCGCCGGACGGCGTGTTCCGGTGCTCGGACGCGTCACCATGGATCTGACCTCCTTCGACGTGACCGAAGTACCGGAAGACGAAATTAGCATTGGCGATCATATCGAACTCTTCGGGCCCAACATTGCGCTCGATGATGTGGCGCGCGCTGCCGGCACCATAGGTTACGAGCTTCTGACCGGCTTGGGAAAACGCTATCACCGCCGCTATATCGGCGGGGAAGCGCTCCGCTGATGGCCAAGGCGCGCATTCAATTCATCTGCCAGAACTGCGGCACGGTGCACACGCGCTGGGCGGGCAAATGCGACGCCTGCGGCGAGTGGAACACGCTTGTCGAGGAAGGAACGTCGGGCGGTATCGGCGGCGGACCGGGCAAGACGCCGCGCAAGGGCCGTGCCGTGGCGCTGACCACGCTTTCGGGCGACATCGAGGATGCGCCGCGCATTCAGTCGGGGATCGCCGAACTCGACCGGGTGACCGGCGGCGGCTTCGTCCGCGGTTCGGCGCTGCTCGTCGGCGGCGATCCCGGCATCGGCAAGTCGACACTCCTGACACAGGCTGCCGCCGCGCTGGCGCGACGTGGCCATCGCATCGTCTATGTCTCGGGCGAGGAGGCGGTGGCGCAGATCAGATTGCGCGCGCAACGGCTGCATGCCGCCGACACGTCGGTGGAACTTGCCGCGGAAACCAATGTCGAAGATATTCTGGCGACGATTTCCGAATCCCGGCGTCCCGATCTGGTCATCATCGATTCGATCCAGACATTGTGGACCGATATGGCTGATTCGGCGCCCGGTACCGTCACGCAGGTGCGCGCAAGCGTACAGGCGATGATCCGTTTCGCCAAACAGACGGGAGCAGCGGTCGTGCTCGTCGGTCATGTCACCAAGGAAGGCCAGATCGCCGGACCGCGCGTCGTCGAGCATATGGTCGACGCGGTTCTCTATTTCGAAGGCGAAGGCGGCCACCACTACCGCATCCTGCGCACGGTGAAGAACCGCTTCGGCCCGACGGACGAGATCGGCGTATTCGAAATGTCCGATATAGGCCTGCGGGAAGTATCGAATCCATCCGAACTGTTTCTCGGAGAGCGCAACGCAAAGTCGCCTGGAGCTGCGGTTTTCGCCGGAATGGAAGGCACCCGCCCCGTCCTCGTGGAAATCCAGGCGCTCGTGGCTCCTTCGACGCTCGGAACGCCGCGACGCGCCGTCGTCGGTTGGGACGGCAACCGTCTTTCGATGATTCTCGCGGTGCTGGAGGCCCATTGCGGGGTCCGTTTCGGCCAGCACGACGTCTATCTCAACGTTGCCGGCGGCTATCGCATCAGCGAGCCGGCTGCCGATCTCGCCGTTGCGGCGGCGCTTGTTTCCTCGATCGCCGGTATTGCCCTTCCCGCCGATTGTGTTTATTTCGGCGAAGTCAGTCTTTCTGGAGCCGTCCGTCCGGTGGCGCATGCCGTGCAGCGGCTCAAGGAAGCGGAAAAACTTGGTTTCCGGCAGGCAGTGCTTCCAGGGGGAAGCGGGGAACTGCCGAAAGATCGGAGCTTTCCTCTGACCGAAACCGCGTCGCTGCCGGACCTTGTGGCCCGCATAGTAGCGTCCGGCCCGGGAAAGAGACCGCGCGACTAGCATATGATCAGCGGAAAGTTGACAGATTTTCCAGAAAAGATCATGTCTGGTTTCAAAGTGTTAGGGCAGGTTCGGAAAATGGCGGCAGTTTCGCACCATATTCAGCCGGGACCTGCCGAAGAGTACAAAGCGTTTTTGCGCGTCCGTTTGGACCCGCGGCAATTGAAGGGGCTCCGTGTTCGAACATGCGAACGCAGGGCCGGGCGATGCAGAATTGAGGTGGGCCAAGATGCCAATTACGCTGCTTGACGGAGTTCTTCTGGGGATCACGCTGGTTTCCGCCGTGCTCGCCATGGTGCGCGGTTTCTCCCGCGAGGTGCTCTCGGTCGCCTCATGGGCCGCGGCGGCAATCGCCGCCTATCTTTTCTACACCCCTGTTGTTCCGCTGGTTCGACCTTATATAAGCAATGATACGATCGCCACGATCGCAGCGGCGGGGGCTGTCTTCATCGTCACGCTGATCATCGTTTCGGTCATCACGATGAAGATAGCCGACTTCATCATCGACAGCCGTGTCGGGGCACTCGACCGCACGCTCGGTTTTGTTTTCGGTGCGGCGCGCGGCGTGCTCCTGGTGGTGGTGGCAATGCTGTTCTTCAACTGGCTCGTCGCGGCGGACCAGCCCGGCTGGATCGCCAACGCGAAATCCAAGCCGCTTCTCGATTCGCTGGGGCAGAAACTGGTCAATCTGCTGCCGGAAGACCCGGAATCGACCATTTTGAACCGGATCAAGCCGAAGACGGGTGCGCCTTCAGGCACCGCCGAACCGGAAGCTCCGGAAAACAAGGAAGAGGCTCCGGCTGACGGCGCCACCACTGAGTAGTTCTGGTTCTTATGAGTTTGGGCGTTTTTGATTGGGCGCGACAAAGGGATCGCTTTCAAAAATTGCCTCATTTGTGCTAGATAGCATCTGCCAAGAGCGGGACGAGCAATCTCCCGCTCTCCTTTATTGGAATCTATCACGTCTTGAATTTTGATTGATGCAATCAGAAATCATCGTGATCCTCTAACCGCAATCGAAAGGCCTTGCGGCAATGATCGATTCTTTTGGTAATGAGACGCCCTTCTCACTGGACGACGACAGTCTGCATGAAGAATGCGGGGTTTTCGGGATTCTCGGCCATCCGGATGCAGCGCCCCTGACGGCGCTGGGGCTGCACGCGCTGCAGCATCGCGGGCAGGAAGCGGCAGGTATCGTCACCTTCGACGGCCAGCAGTTTTACACTGAAAAGCGCATGGGCCTCGTCGGCGATCATTACACCGACCCGGCGACGCTTGCGAAGCTGCCCGGCTACATGGCGATGGGCCATACCCGCTATTCGACGACCGGCGGGGTGGAACTGCGCAATGTGCAGCCGCTTTTCGCGGAACTCGAGGTCGGCGGCATCGCCATCGCGCATAACGGCAATTTCACCAATGGGCTGACTTTGCGCCGCCAGTTGATTGCCGCAGGCGCCATCTGCCAGTCCACCTCCGACTCGGAGGTGGTGCTGCATCTGATCGCGCGCTCGCGCTCCGCATCCTCGAGCGACCGCTTCATCGATGCGATCAGGCAGATGGAGGGCGGCTATTCGATGCTCGCCATGACCCGCACCAAGCTGATCGCGGCGCGCGATCCGATCGGTATCCGGCCGCTGGTGATGGGCGAGCTCGACGGCAAGCCGATCTTCGCGTCCGAAACCTGCGCGCTCGACATCATCGGCGCGAAATTCATTCGCGACGTCGAGAACGGCGAAGTGGTGATCTGCGAAATCCAGCCGGATGGGTCGATCACCACGGAGGTGATCAAGCCGCAGAACCGGCAGCCCGAGCGGCTGTGCCTATTCGAGTATGTCTATTTCGCCCGCCCCGATTCGGTGGTGGGCGGCCGCAATGTCTATTCAGTGCGCAAGAACATGGGCATCAATCTGGCCAAGGAAGCTCCGGTCGAGGCCGATGTGGTGGTCCCTGTTCCCGACGGCGGCACGCCTGCGGCCATCGGTTTTGCACAGGAGAGCGGCATTCCCTTCGAGTTGGGCATCATCCGCAATCATTATGTCGGGCGCACCTTCATCGAGCCGACGCAATCGATCCGCGCCTTCGGCGTCAAGCTCAAGCATTCCGCCAATCGCGCGGTGATCGAGGGCAAGCGCGTGGTGCTGGTGGATGATTCCATCGTGCGCGGCACCACTTCGCTCAAGATCGTGCAGATGATCCGCGATGCCGGCGCGAGCGAGGTCCATCTGCGCGTTGCGAGCCCGATGATCTATCATCCAGATTTCTACGGCATCGACACGCCTCAGGCCGACAAGCTGCTGGCCAACCAGCACGCGGACCTGGCCTCGATGTGCCGCTATATCGGCGCCGATTCGCTGGCGTTCCTGTCGATCGACGGGCTTTACCGCGCCGTAGGCGGCAAGCCGCGCGATCCACGCGCCCCGCAATTCACCGATCATTATTTCACCGGCGATTATCCGACCCGCCTCCTCGACCAGGAAAGCCTGAGCAACGTTCACAGTCTTTCGCTGATAGCGAGCAACGGGTAAATCAACACCCGAGCGAACAGTATCCCCCTTCAATAGCAGGACAAGCATGAGCATCGATCTGAATGGCCGGCTGGCGCTGGTGACTGGCGCCTCGCGCGGCATCGGCTATTTCCTCAGCCTCGAACTCGCAAAGCGCGGCGCCCATGTGATCGCCGTCGCCCGCACGGTCGGCGGCCTGGAAGAGCTCGACGACGAGATCAGGGC
This sequence comes from Phyllobacterium phragmitis, assembly GCF_002980495.1. Lineage (GTDB taxonomy): Bacteria > Pseudomonadota > Alphaproteobacteria > Rhizobiales > Rhizobiaceae > Paramesorhizobium > Paramesorhizobium phragmitis. Next base: position 375,216 of record NZ_PVBR01000001.1, on the reverse strand, counting down.
GCTCGGCGGCAGCGCCACGCTGGTGCCGCTCGACCTGACCGACATGGCGGGGATCGACAGGCTCGGCGGCTCGATCCACGAGCGCTGGGGGAAACTGGACATTCTGGTCGCCAATGCCGGCATCCTTGGAACCATAACGCCGATCGGCCATGTCGAGGCCAAGACCTTCGAAAGGGTCATGACGGTCAATGTGACAGGCACATGGCGGCTGATCCGCTCCGTCGATCCGCTGCTACGGCAGTCGGATGCGGGCCGCGCTATCCTGCTTTCGTCAGGCGTCGCCCATTCCGCGCGCGCCTTCTGGGCCCCCTATGCGGCATCCAAGGCGGCTGTCGAGGTGATGGCGCGAAGCTGGGCGGAAGAAACAAGGCAGATGAAACTGCGCATCAATTCGGTCAATCCCGGCGCGACGCGCACCGCCATGCGGGCGCAGGCCATGCCGGGCGAGGACCCGGACACCCTGCCCCATCCGAGGGACGTGGCGGAGAAGATCGTGGCGTTGGCGGACCCGGCGATGGATGTCACCGGGCAGCTTTTCGACGTGCGCGAGGACCGGTTTCTTAGTTATCGGTTGCCGGGGTGAGTATCAGTCTGGCTAACGCTGGCGCTGGAATACCCCCCTCTGGCCTGCCGGCCATCTCCCCCTCAAGGAGGGAGATTACGCTGTCATTTACGCTGCTGCCAGTCGTAGACGTTGCAAAATAAGTGCCGTCATTGATGTAGGCTAACCTCCCTCCTTGAGGGGGAGATGGCCGGCAGGCCAGAGGGGGTGAGAGGAAGCGCGCGATGCTGTCTCTGATCGTTGACACTGCGTAGTGTCGTCTCAAATTGTACCCTTGTCGCCCGCCGGGCTTTCAGGCGTCGCTTCCGGCGTCTCCTGCATTTCCGCTGCCATGCGCTTGTGCCAGGCAGCGACGCTGAAGGGCAGGAAAACCAGATAGGCAAGTGCGGTCAGTGTCAGCATTTCCCAGGTATAGCTCATCAGGAAGGCGACATAGATGACCACGCACAGGATGAGCGGCATGACGATGTCGCGCCGCACGAGGCTCCCTGCCGTCTTGCCATTATAGACCGGCAAGCGGCTGACCAGCAGGAAGGCGATGGCGACCGTATAGATCGAGGCGCTGAAGGCCAGCACCCGCGTCGGGGCAAGCCCGAGAAAGCCTAGATAGACCGGCAGCAGCACCAGCATGGCGCCCGCAGGCGCCGGCACGCCGATGAAATAATTGCTCTGCCAAGGCGGTGTGCGCGGGTCGTCGAGCATGACGTTGAAACGGGCCAGGCGCAGGCAGCAGGCGATGCAATAGAGCAGCGCGGCGATCCAGCCGAAGGCACGCGCCTGATCGAGCATGAAGGAATAAAGCACCAGAGCCGGCGCAACGCCGAAATTGACGATATCGGCGAGCGAATCCATCTGAGCGCCGAATTTGGACGTGCCCTTCATCATCCGTGCGACGCGCCCGTCTATGCCGTCGAGAAAGGCGGCGATGAGCACCATCGACACGGCCAGTTCAAAACGGTTCTCGAAGGCGAGCCGCACGCCGGTGAGCCCGGCGCAGATGGCCAGTACCGTGATCACATTGGGAACGACCATCCGCATCGGTATCTGCGAAAGGCGTGGTCCCCTGCCCTCGGCGGGGCCGTTCGGCTCGAATGGTGGAAACGGCGTTTCCATGGGCTCAGGCGATCCGAACGGCAGGTGCGGGCCTGTTGCTGCCGAACTCGGCCAGGACGGTTTCGCCGGCAACCGCCGTCTGACCGACGGCAACGCGTACCTCGGCGCCCTTCGGTAGGTAGACATCGACGCGGGAGCCGAAACGAATCAGACCGAAGCGCTCGCCCGTCGCCAGCAGATTGTCCTCCTTGGTCCAGCAGACGATACGCCGCGCCACGAGACCCGCGATCTGCACCACTGCCACCGTTCCGTTGGGGCTGTCGATCAAAAGACCGTTGCGCTCGTTTTCCGCGCTCGCCTTGTCCAGATCCGCGTTGAGGAACAGGCCCGGACGATAGGCGATTTTGGTGATCCGACCGCTGACCGGAGCGCGATTCACATGGCAGGAAAATACGTTCATGAAGACGGAGATGCGCGTCATCGGCTCGTCGCCGAGATCGAGCTCGCGCGGCGGGATCGCCGGGCCGACGGAGGAAACCTTGCCGTCCGCCGAACTGATGACCAGCCGATCGTCCGTCGGCGTCACCCGCTCGGGATCGCGGTAGAAATAGATGCACCAGATGGTGAGAACCATGCCGATCCAGAACAGCGGATCCCAAAACCAGCCGAGAATGAGCGACGCCACGAAGAAGGCCGCGATGAAAGGATATCCTTCGCGGTGGATCGGCACGAATGTGTTGCGGACGGTATCGAACAGGCTCATCTGTCATTCCTCGATTTTCCCCCACTCCTTAGTGGAGAATACGGCTTTGGGCAAATATGATTCGGTGAGTTGTGTTTGTTGTTAGGTGAGAAGGTTAGCGCGCTTCCTCTCACCCCCCTCTGCCTTGCCAGGCATCTCCCCCACAAGGGGGGAGATTGGCTGACATCAGGTTCCACGTCCATTCTGCTACATTTGCGATTGGTGCCCAATGTCTATGAAGGCGTAATCTCCCCCCTTGTGGGGGTGATGGCTGGCAAGCCAGAGGGGGGTATTGCAGTGCGACTTGGTAATTCCAGCCTCACTCACTCCGCAGCGGGTACGCCGCGGTTCAACAGGCCCATTTCGTCCTTCTCGCGCACTTGCCGCAAGCGCTCCTCGGCTTCGGTGGCTTCGCGCTGGCGATCCCACATCGAGGCGTAAAGGCCTTTTTTGTGCAAAAGCGAGCGGTGCGTGCCACGTTCGGCGATCACGCCGTCCTTGAGCACGATGATCTCGTCGGCCGTGATGACCGTCGACAGGCGGTGCGCGATGACGAGCGTGGTCCGGCCCTCACTGACGATATCGAGTGCCGACTGGATCTCCTGCTCGGTCGCCGTGTCGAGGGCGGAGGTCGCCTCGTCGAGGATGAGGATCGGCGGCGCTTTCAGGATCGTGCGGGCGATGGCGACGCGCTGCTTTTCGCCGCCGGAGAGTTTCAGCCCGCGCTCGCCGACCATGGACTGATAGCCATCCGGCAGGAGCTTGATAAAGTGCGAGATCTGCGCCAGATCGGCTGCGCGCTCGACCTCCTCCTCTGTCGCCGACATGCGGCCATAACGAATATTGTAGGCAATGGTGTCGTTGAACAGCACCGTATCCTGCGGCACCATACCGATGACCTTGCGTAAGGATTCCTGCGTCACGTCGCGGACATCCTGCCCATCAATGGTGATGGCGCCGCCCTGAATATCGTAGAAGCGGAAGAGCAGCCGCGAAATCGTGGATTTGCCCGCGCCCGAAGGGCCGACGATGGCAACGGTCTTGCCCGCGGGAACCTCGAAGCTGATGTCCTTGAGGATGGGCCGCGCCGGATCATAGGAGAAAAGCACATTGTCGAAGCGGATCGCGCCGTCGGTGGCAATGAGCGGTTTGGCGTCCGGTTTGTCCTTCACCTCTTGGTCGACATCGAGAAGATCGAACATCTGCTCGATATCGGTGAGCCCCTGGCGCACCTCGCGATAGATGAAGCCGATGAAATTGAGGGGTACCGACAATTGCATCAACAGCGCGTTGATGAAGACGAAATCGCCCAGCGACTGGGTGCCGGCAATCACGGCGCGTGCCGACATCACCATGATGATCGCCATGCCGGCGCCGAAAATCACCGCCTGGCCGAAGTTCAGCCAGCCGAGCGAGGTCCAGGTCTTGGTTGCGGCTACCTCATAGCGCGCCATCGCTCCGTCGAAGCGCCTAGCCTCCATGGCCTCATTGCCGAAATATTTGACGGTCTCGAAATTGAGCAGCGAATCGATCGCCTTGGTGTTGGCGTCGGTATCGGATTCGTTCATATCGCGGCGGATATTGATGCGCCAATCGCTCGCCTTGATGGTGAACCAAGTATAGAGCCAGACCGTCACGGCGACGACCACCAGATAGGAGAATCCATAGGCGAAGGCGAAGATGACAGCCGTCAGCGCGAATTCCAGGATGGTCGGCAGCGTGTTGAGGATCGTGAAGCGGACGATGGTCTCAATGCCCTTGGTGCCGCGCTCGATGACCCGCGAGAGGCCGCCGGTGCGCCGTTCCAGATGGAAACGCAGCGACAGCTCATGCATATGCACGAAGGTCCTGAAAGCGAGCTGGCGCACGGCATATTGGCCGACGCTGGCAAAAAGCGCATCGCGCAGCTGATTGAACCCGGCCTGGACGATCCGTGCAAAATTATAGGCGACGACCAGCATGACCGCGCCGAGGAACAGCGCCGGGATATAATCGGGCGCCTGAAATTTGCCGTTCAGCGCATTCGTCGCCCATTTGAAGAAATAGGGAACGAGGATCAGCACGATCTTGGAGATGAACAGATAGAATGTCGCCCAGACGACGCGCATCTTGAGATCGGGCCGGCCGGCCGGCCAAATGTAGGGCCAGAGATTGCGGATCGTCTGCAGGGTTTGGCCGGATTCGGCGGAGACGGTTTTTGATTTTTTTCTGTTTGACATGATCTCGAAGCTTTATTTCCGCTGCCCTGAGCAGAAATCGGCAAGGTCGTTCACCAGGCCGTTCAAATGAGTTTGGATCGCATTGAGCGCTTGGCTATTGACGCTGTAGCGGGATGACTGGCGCTCGGGCCGATAATCGACCAGTCCTGCCTGCACCAAAACCTTCAGATGTTGCGAGACGGTGGATTGCGCAAGATCGACGGTCGAAACGATCTCCTTGCAGCAGCAGGCATCCTGAAGGATGAGATGGCGCAGGATGCGCAGACGCGCCTCATGCGCCAGCGCAGCATAGATGCGCGCAGCGCGAGCATCCTCTGCATTGGCGGCAAGCGGATCAAAATCTGGACTGAAGCAATCTTTCATCGTAAATCGGCGATATACGATATAGGGCGTGACCGCAAGCTTTTACGCGCGCGCTGGAGCGATTAAATCTACTTCTGTGCGTTCAATCGGCGTTGCGCTTCTTCATCCGACAGCGGCTTCCTCGGCATTGAAAAAACCTGGCCGGGCAATATCAAATCGGGGTTCTCTATCTGATCTGCATTGGCGAGATAGATTGTCGTATAGCGCGTGCCCCTGCCATAGGTGCGCTTCGAAATCGTCCAGAGATTGTCGCCCTTGCGGATGATGACCGATCCGTCGACGTTTTCCAGCGATTGGGCGAGCGGCTTGGCTTTCGCATCGCTTTTAGCGGCTTCATCCGTTTGCGCTCCAGCGGCAATCCTGCCGGCCTTTGGAGCAACGGCTGCAATATTCTCTCCCGCCTCACGCCGAAACGGAACGCGCGCGCTGGCGATCACGGTACCATCCTTTTCCGTGAGATCCGCCCGGATGATGTAATCGCCCACGGCAAGCGGAATTTGGCTCTGCACCAGGAAACGAGCCGTCGGCGAGACGGGAGCACTGCCGAGAAGCGTATCATTGGCATAGACGACGACGCGTTTTCCCGGCACGGCCCTGCCCGCGACGAAGATTGTATCACCCTCGATCTCGACGGCCTCCACCGTAACGGAAAGCTCCTGTTGCGGTTCAGTTTCAGTTGTTGCCGACCCGGGATTTGGCGCAGGCTCGGTGCGCGCCCGATCCGATGGCTGTTGCACCGTGTCCAGCTGCTGGTTGGACGGTCGAGAGGGGGATGATGGCGGCGGGGCAGTAGCTGCATCGTCCTGCTGCGCATCGGCAGGCGGAGCGGCGGCGGGGCTCTGCGCCTGCGGCGTAGTGATCATCCGGCTTGCCTGGCCCGGCTGCTCGACCAGCGCCAACACCTGTCCGTCGCTTTTATCCGGTATGGAGACGACCGCCGTTTGCGCCGATGTCGCAGCCTTATCGTCGGTACCGGTCGCACGCAGCACCAATTGATGATCGCCGGGCTTCAGCGCCTGATCGAGCGCCACCGCGAAATCGCCATTTTCGGCGGCCTTGGCGGATCCGAGGACGGACGATCCCGCAATGACATCGACATTGGAGGAAGCCTCGGCCTTGCCGGCGATGACCACCGAACCATCAGGCTCGACCCGCAATATATCGAAGGACGGAACCGTGACGCCCGCCTGCTGGTCGGCTGTGGGCGCCGCATCGGGTGCTGGCGATGTGCTTTGCGGCGCATCAGCCTGCGGCGCGACGGATGTGGCTACGGGCGGCTGAGGCGGTGCTTTCGGTGCGGTTCCCGGAAGGACGCCGAGATAAGCGGCTATCCCGGCCGCGGCGATGACCGCGGCAAAACCAAACAGGGCATAATAGTTTTTCTGCATTTCCCCGGTCCCTTTTCATTTCGATCTACAGCTTTTTGATCGGACCTACAAGAATGTGGGAGGCCTTGCAGTTCGTTAATATTCCGTATCCGCCTTAATATGGAACCACACCTACTATAGAACCATCTTGGGGCCGGCGCAAAAGGGTCCTCGCGCTAGTTGCGGCCAAGTGGCCGCCTAGTGGTTTCGGGTTGACGGTTTCGAGGCAAACTGCCCTACTTCCAGACATGAACAAGATTCGATCCATTTGCGTTTACTGCGGCTCGTCTCCGGGCCTCAATCCTCTCTACAAGCAGTCCGGCAGGGCGCTGGGGCGCTCGATCGCCGAACATGGCTTGGAGCTCGTCTATGGCGGCGGCACCAAGGGCATCATGGGCGCTGTTGCCGACGGCGTCATGTCGGCCGGCGGCAAGGTGACGGGTATCATCCCGAAATTCCTGATGAGCAAGGAAGCCACCGAACATGCGCTCAGCCAGCTGAACGAGCTGATCGTCACCGACGACATGCACCAGCGCAAGCATCTGATGTTCCAGCGCTCCGATGCGTTCGTTACGCTTCCCGGCGGCATCGGCACGGTTGAGGAAATCGTCGAGATGATGACCTGGGCGCAACTCGGCCATCATAACAAGCCGATGGTCCTCGCCAATATCAACCGGTTCTGGGATCCGATGATATCGCTTCTCGATCACATGAGAACCGAAGGCTTCGTCCATACGTCGCATCTGGTGAAGCCGCTGATCGTCGAGCGCGCCGAGGATATCGTGCCGGCCATTCTCGGCACCGCGACCGCTAAACCATCGGATGGCGACGAGGCGGTCATCGGGCGGATGTAATCTCCTTGAATGCAACTCCCCTGGGGCGAATGGAGAGGGAATAGTGGCGATCCATTCGGAAACTCGGGGGCCGACAGCTTTTTTCCGCGATGCGGGCATCGTCGCCTTCTACGCATTCGACGCGTCCGGCAACCGGACCACGACGGATGATGCGCATTGGTCATGGACCAACTATTCCTTGACCGATACGCGTGGACGAAAAGCCATCGGGGCGGAAAGCGCGCTGCCGCCCTTCATCAAAGAGAGCTTGCTGGCGAGTTCCGACCGATATTACATCGAATACGAGAATGGATGGCTGTTCGGCGAAATGCCGGATATGCAGCACGAACATTATGGCGACGGGCGTGCACCGGGCTATTTCCGGTTTTCATTCAGCGACGATCGTTTCGTCAGCGGCCGCAAGCATCCGCTTCAATCGGTAGATGACATCCGCCAGGCGCTCGACCAGGACCTTTTCAAACCGGCCTCTCCGGCGAGATTGTTCGAACGCATCATGCGCCGCTTCCTCGAACGGCTGAAGCTTCAGCTTTCGGAACTCTCCGAAAGGCTCGATTCCATCGAGGACCACATCGTCGGCGATGCATGGCAGGGCGAAAGCGAGCGGCTCGCGCCCGTCCGGCGGCAGATCGTCGCCTCGCACCGTTATCTCTCGATTACGGCAAATCTGCTCAGGCATCTGGAACAGACACACCGCAAGGAATTCCCGGAGGAACTTGGCGATATCGTGGAAGACCTCTCGCAGCGCGCCGGCGCACTGCACCAGGAAGGCGAGCAGTTGCAGGCGCGCGCCAGGCTTTTGCAGGAAGAGCTGATGGCCAAGCTTGCCCATCGGTCGAACCAGCTTCTCTATGTGCTCTCGGTGATGACCGCCGTCCTTCTTCCCTCCACGGTGATATCAGGCTTCTTCGGCATGAATACCGCAGGGCTCCCCTTTGCCGATGAGCGGCACGGTTTCTGGATCGTGGCCATTTTCGCTCTCACGATTTCGGCCATCGTTCTGCTCATCGTCCGACGGATCGGCGGTCCGGGGCGGTAGACACGGCGCCCTCAAACCGCCCCCTTCGTCCTCGCTTCCGCCAAACTCGACCATGTATAGATCGCAAGCCCGGCCCAGATGAGGCCGAAGGCTACGAACTGGACCGTCGAGAACGGCTCCTTGAACCAGAACACGGCGATCAGGAAGATGATCGTCGGACCGATATACTGCATGATGCCGATGGTGGTGTAGCGCAGGAGCTTCGCGCCGAAGGCATAGCAGATGAGCGGCACGGCCGTCGCCGGCCCGGCCATCAGCAGCAGGAACACGTTCCAACCGTTGCCGGCGGCGAAATGGTCCTGGCCTGTGCCGATCAGCCACATGATATAGCCCAGCGCCGGGACCGACAGGATCAGCACTTCCAGCATGAAGCCCTGCGACGGGCCGATCGGCAGCGTCTTGCGCAGAAAGCCGTAAAAGCCGAAGCTCAGCGCCAGCGCCAGCGAAACCCATGGCAGACCACCGGCCTTGACGGTGAGCAGGACGACGGCGGCGACCGCGAGACCGACCGCCACCATCTGCGCCCGATTGAGCCGCTCTTTGAGAAACAGCGCACCGAGAACGACATTGAGGATCGGGTTGATATAATAACCAAGCGCCGTCTCGAGCGCCCGGTCCACCGAGATCGCCCAGACATAGATGCCCCAGTTGAGCGTGATCAGGCCGGCAGTGAGGCAGGCCATCATCAGCGTGCGCGGACTGCGGAGCGCGGCGGTGATGTCAGCCGTGCGCCCGATGAGGAAAAGCAGAATGGCGGCAACGGGAACCGACCAGACGATGCGATGGGCAACCACCTCGGAAGCGGGAATATGCGTCACCAGCTTCATGTAAAGCGGCAGGAAGCCCCACATCAGATAGGCGGCAAGCGCGAAGATGAAGCCGCGAGCGCCATCCGACATCGGGGCATGGGCAAGGGTGTTGTCTGTCATTCAGGATTGCCTCGTCATAGAGCGGTTCCTAATTTTGATGGAATCACCCGTTTCTTGCCCTAGAGCATGTCGGAACTAACTTGAAACAGCTTCCCTCTGGCCGTCATTCTCGGGCTTGTCCCGAGAATCTACGACGGCATGATCTGTCAGAACGGTAAATGCTTTTCTTTGTCCTTGTCGCAGATTCTCGGGACAAGCCCGAGAATGACGACAGGGCAAGGGGCATTGTCCAACCAGTGTTTCAATAAAACATGACGACCTCTAGAACTAGCGTCTCCACTTCAAGGCGACTATCCGGCTCTTGCGCCCAAGTCGATGTGAAATCCATTCAATTATGCTGATTGAAGCATCAATTCCGTTGATCGATCCTATTCCGCTGCGAGCTGCCCGGCCATTTCGCGGTTCTTCATCAGCTTATAGACGACGGATTCCATCAGCGCGTGGAAGGATGCATCGATGATGTTGTCGGAGACGCCGACCGTGCGCCAGCGGGCGCCGGTTGCATCGTGCGATTCGATCAGGACGCGGGTGATGGCCTCGGTGCCGCCATTGAGGATACGCACCTTGAAATCCACCAGCTCCAGATCCTCTATCTCGCTCTGGTAGCGGCCGAGATCCTTGCGCAGCGCGATATCGAGCGCGTTCACCGGCCCGTGCCCTTCGGCGACCGACATGCGCAACTCGCCGTCTATCTCGATCTTGACGATCGCCTCGGAGACCGTCTTGACCTGGCCTGCGGCGTCGAAGCGACGCTCGACCATGCAGCGGAAGGAATCGACCCTAAAGAACAACGGAATAGTGCCGAGCACGCCGCGCGCCAGAAGCTCGAAGCTCGCGTCGGCACTTTCATAGGCATAGCCCGCCGCCTCGCGCTCCTTGACGAGCGCGATGAGCGTGTCGAGGCGCCGGTCATCCTTGGCGACCTTGATGCCGCGGCGTTCGAGCTCGGCGATGAAATTGGACTTGCCGCCCTGGTCCGAAACCATGAGGCGGCGGCGGTTACCCACCGTTTCCGGCGGCACGTGTTCGTAAGTCGCCGGCTCCTTGATGAGCGCTGAGGCATGGATGCCGGCCTTGGTCGCGAAGGCCGAAATACCGGCATAGGCAGCCTGCTCGAGCGGCGCACGGTTGAGGATATCGTCGAAAGTGTGCGACAGACGGGTGATCTTGCCAAGCGCCTCGGCGCTGATCCCGGTTTCGAAACGGTCGGCCCAATAGGGCTTCAGCATCAGCGTCGGGATGAGCGTCACCAGATTGGCATTGCCGCAGCGCTCGCCGATGCCGTTCAGCGTGCCCTGCACCTGGCGCACGCCGGCGTCGATGGCGGCGAGCGAGACGGCGACCGCCTGCTCCGTGTCGTTATGAGCGTGGATGCCGAGGCTCTCGCCGGGCACCACTCTCTTGACCGCGTTGACGATCTCGGCCACCTCGCCCGGCTGCGTGCCGCCATTGGTGTCGCATAGCACGACCCAGCGCGCGCCCGCCTCATAGGCCGAGGCGGCACAGGCAAGGGCGTATTCGGGATTGGCCTTGTAGCCGTCGAAGAAATGCTCGCAATCGACCATTGCCTCCTTGCCGGCCATGCGGGCGGCGGTGACGGACGCGGTGATCGCCTCGAGGTTTTCTTCATTGGTGCAGCCGAGTGCCACCTTCACATGGTAATCCCAGCTCTTGGCGACGAAGCAGATGGCGTCGGAAGCCGCCTGCAGCAGGACGGAAAGGCCCGGATCGTTCGAGGCGGAAACGCCTGCCCGCTTGGTCATGCCGAAGGCGACGAATTTGGCGCGCGCCGTCTGCTTGCGCTTGAAGAAAGCCGTATCGGTGGGGTTCGCCCCGGGATAGCCGCCCTCGACATAATCGACGCCGAATTCGTCGAGCATGGCGGCGATCGCCTTCTTGTCCTCGACGGAGAAGTCGATGCCGGGCGTCTGCTGGCCGTCCCGCAGCGTGGTGTCGTAGAGGTAGATACGTTCTTTTTTCACTATTTCCGCTCCTCAAGAGCCCGGTCTCTGTCTGCTTTGGCCCAATTCAGGGAAGTTGTCACGAGGGCGGCCAACGGTCCGTGTCGTGGTCGGGGTGCTGATACGAGACGAGCGTGTTCAGGAAATCGGCGGATTGTGTGTCTTCCATCGTGGTATATCCGGGAAGCCGCGAGAGGCCGTCAACATAGGGCAATTTCCCCTCCATTCCCCATTGTACGGCAGGCTCGATCTCTTCCGGCGCATCGAAAGCGCCGATGGCAAGCGCGACGCCATCCGGCGCCTCATAGGTGAGCGGCGTGCCGCACTCGGCACAAAAGCCGCGCTTGACGTGATTGGAGGATTGGAAACGCTTCGGCTCGCCGCGCGTCCATGTCAGGCTCGTCTCGCGGACCGAGACGAGCGGCGCATAGAAGCCGCCGAACGCCTTCTGGCACATGCGGCAATGGCAGATCGAGCCATCGCCCAGCCTGCCTTCGACGCGGAAACGAACCGCGCCGCACTGGCATCCACCGGTGTGGAAGGGTTTGTTGTCGAGGGTCATTGCGATATCTCCTCCGTTTTGGGATCGGCAACCGTCACGATATGCCGGCAGACGCCATCGATATCGCGCAGGATATCATCGTTCCAGAAACGCAGGATGGTCCAGCCGTCCTGTTCCAGCCTTCTTGTCCGTTCCGCGTCGGCGGCCACTTCCTGGTCCTGACCATGCTGTGAGCCGTCAAGCTCCACAATGATACGAGATGATGGACAGGCAAAATCGACAATATAGCCGGCAATCGGCATTTGCCGCCGAAAGGCCAGCCCCATGAGCCGATGTGCCCGAATCTCATTCCAGAGTTTCAGTTCCGCGTCGGTCATTTTGCTGCGCATCGATTTCGCATTCTTGCGCGCACGGCTGGAAATGCGAGCGTGTGATACCATCATGGCCTACCTGGTGTGCCTATTGCGGACACAGTCTGCCGTGAACAAGGCGGAAGAGCACCCCCCTCTGGCCTGCCGGCCATCTCCCCCACAAGGGGGGAGATTAGCCTTCATTGATGACGGAGCTTTATTCTGCAACGCTGCTGATTGGCTGCCAACGACGATGATGGTCAATCTCCCCCCTTGTGGGGGAGATGGCCGGCAGGCCAGAGGGGGGTGAGATGACGTGCTCACCGCTTGACCTCCCATGTGGTCACGCGCTCGCCGGTGGCCGGGTCCTTGCCATCCTTGAGCTGAATGCCCTGTTTCAGAAGCTCATCACGGATGCGGTCGGCTTCGGCGAAATTCTTTTCACTGATGAAGGAAAGACGAGCTTCTATGCTGGCTTCAATCTCCGGCAGTTCAGGTGAATGTTTGGACCATTCGGTTACCGTTTGCAGATATGAACGCCAATTTATTCCTAAAAGCTGCAGTGCTCCATCTACATCCGCATCGGCGCGCAGATCGTGGATAGCTTTCACCGCCGAAACTGTGTTCAAATCGTCGAGAAGCGCGTCAGCAACGGTAGAAGGTGGACGCTTGGCATCCGGGGAAGCGAGTGCACCCTCATCCTGATCTCTCGACATCATAGCTAGGTCGAAAGCCTTAATTTTCCTGAAGAATCTAAGGAGGATCCTTTCCGCCTCCTCCAGTTTCCTGACCGAAAAATCAATCGGCTCGCGGTAATGCGTCATCAGCATGGCGAGCCGCAGCACCTCGCCCGGCCATTTGCGGCCGCCGAACTTATCAGTCGCGAGCAACTCATTGATCGTCACGAAATTCCCGAGGCTCTTCGACATCTTCTGGCCTTCGACCTGAAGAAAGCCGTTGTGCATCCAGATATTGGCCATGCGCCCGGTGCCGAAGGCGCAGCAGGATTGGGCGAGTTCGTTTTCGTGGTGCGGGAAGACGAGGTCTATGCCGCCGGCATGGATGTCGAAGACGTTCTTTTCGGGATCGTCACATTCGAGGCCGCCGCCGAAGGGCTCCAGCAGTTTGGCCATCGACATGGCCGAGCACTCAATATGCCAGCCGGGACGTCCGGGAACCGCTATTCCCGCGGGCGAAGGCCAGCCGGGTTCGCCGTCCTTCGACGGCTTCCACAGGACGAAATCCATCTCGTCGCGCTTGTAGGAGGCGACGTCGACGCGGGCGCCGGCGATCATCTCGTCGAGCGAGCGGCGGGCAAGCGAGCCATAGCGCGGCAGCCCGTTGGCACCGTTCATCGAGGCGACGGAGAAAAGTACGTGATCTTCGGCGACATAGGCAAAACCGCGCTTTACCAGCCGATCGATCATGGCGCGCATTCCATCCAGATGTTCGGTGGCGCGCGGCTGATGGGTCGGCTCCAGGCAACCGAGCTCGGCGACATCCGCCTGGAACTGATTGTTCGTCGCCTCGGTCACCTTGCGGATCGCCTCGTTCAGCGGTAGGTCGGGATAGTCGCGCGCGGCGCGGGCGTTGATCTTGTCGTCGACGTCGGTGATGTTGCGCGCGTAGGTGACATGCTCCTCGCCATAGAGATGGCGCAGCAGGCGGAACAGCACATCGAAGACGATGACGGGACGCGCATTGCCGATATGGGCGTAGTCATAGACCGTCGGCCCGCAGACATACATGCGCACATTATCCGCGTCGATCGGGGCGAAAACCTCTTTTTCATGCGTCAAAGTGTTGTAAAGGCGCAGTTTCGGCGCTGCTTCGCTCATGCAAAATCCCCTAAGCCAATTCCTCTTGAGCCCAATCCTCTTTAAACGAGGCAAGCCGAGGCAAACATTGCTCTGGCCGACTGGCCGGTGCGTTTGTCATCTTTTCAAGCTGATTAAGGAGACGAAAACGGCCGGGCCAGCAGCTGCTAGCCGATAATGATCACACAAATACAAATCGTCGTTGCGGATGGCGTTTTCATGGGATGCACTTATCCCCGCCTCCGCCTTCGCCGTCAAGAGCAATTCAAAGATGCAGCATGTGTGACAGCGACTCTCATCTTGTCCGGGCTGGCTGTCCGGGCTGGAAATCGTTTCGAACTTTTAATGGATTGGCTCGTTGACTCAGGACAAGCCCGACAATGCTGCATTTTTGCAACAGGGCGCATGGTTAAGCAGGATTAACCCGAATTCCTCAAAAGCGGCGAGAAACAGCCTTTTTTCAGTCTGATTCCACCGAAGAATAGGGATTGTCATACGAGGAAGGAACTTAAAATGAGCAAGAAAGTCTTAACACTGCGGCCTGACAGGCTGACGGACCATTATCGCGAGATCGGCCCTGCGGCGCTCGTCGCAGCTCTGCTCGCTGCACCACGCAGCCATTCGGACGCGCGCAACGACAACCGCCGGACATCGATCCTAACCGACAAAAAATCGGGTTGACAGGCTGATACCGATCCCGGCCATGACGAGGCCGATCAGGCAATCGAGAATGCGCCACGCCGCGGGCCTGGCGAAGACCGGCTGGAGCAGACGCGCACCATAGCCGAGCCCGAAGAACCAGACGAAGGACGAGACGGCCGCGCCAGCGCCATAGGCAATGCGGTTTGCCCCTTCGAAGCGGGCCGAGAGGCTGCCCAGGAGCAGCACCGTATCGAGATAGACATGCGGATTGAGGAAGGTGAGCGCCAGACAAGTGGCGACTGCCGCCTTCAGGCTCGCCTCGCCTTTGCCCTTGGTATCCATTGCCTCAGGGTTGAACGAGCGGCGAAACGCCACGAATGCATAGTAGAACAGGAAAGCCGCGCCGCCGAGCGTTACCGCCGCGATCAATCCCGGCGATTGCGCAAGCAACGTGCCCAGGCCGGCCACGCCGGCGGTAATCAAAAGCGCATCGGACAGGGCGCAGATGAGGCAGAGAACGAAGACGTGCTGGCGCAGCAGACCCTGGCGCAGGATATAGGCGTTCTGCGCTCCGATGGCGATGATGAGCGAGGCGCCCAAGAGGAAGCCTGAGAGAGCAGCTGAGACCATTACGGAATTTCCTGAAAATCGGGCGAGAACGAGATCAGAACATCGAGAGTTGACCGCCTGAACCATCTTCCGGCTCCGGCTTCTTCTTGTTCTTTGGCTGTTCGGCCTTCGCCGTCAAGTCCTCTTCGACGCGCTCCTGAATGTCAGGCGTGACGTTGCTCACCTTGTTGACCTTGTCGGATACGGGAACGGCCTCGAAAAAATCCGCCTCGGCGGGGCGCATCAATCCAGCCACGTCGCGCGGCAGGTTGTGCTTGCAGTCAAGCCAGAGGCCGAAATCCTCGGGCTGGATGACCACCGGCATACGCTCATGGATGGGGCGCAGCGTCGCATTGGCGCTCGTCGTCAAAATGCCACCCGTGTCGATCTGCGAACCATCGGCGCTGCTCCAGGTTTCCATGAGCGCGGCAAAGGCGATCAGCCCGCCATGGCGGGGCCGCACCCAATAGGCCTGCGCCTTGTTGCGCCCCTCGCGCCGCCATTCGTAGAACCCGGAGGCCGGCACCAGAGCGCGGCGATGATGCAGTGCCGCGCGGAAGGAATTCTTCTCCGCCGCGGTTTCGCTGCGGATGTTGAACATCAGCGGAAAATCGTTCGGGTTCTTGGCCCATCCCGGAATGAAGCCCCAGCGCACGAGCTGGCCTACCCGGTCCGGGCGGTTCGAGCCCGGCGGCGGCGTTTCGCCCGCTATCACCGTCAGGATCGGCTGCGTCGGCGCGATATTGTAACGCGGCGGAAAGTCTTCGCCGATGATCGCGGCCAGGAGCGCCTCGACCTCCTGCCTGGTTGCCGTTAGTGAAAATCGTCCGCACATGACGGGCGATGTTCAGCTTTTTGCCGCCCGGGTCAAGCGGCGCGTCGTCTGAGCCTCGTGAAATCCGGCCTCAATTCCGGCTTGCCAACGACGCCTGAGCGGCATACGCCATGCCCCATGGCTATTTCCCAACCCATCCATGGCGTTTCACTGATCTGCCGCCGCGACGGGCGATTTCTGCTGGTGGAACGCGGACGCGAACCCTGGAAGGGCTGGCTCGCCTTTCCCGGCGGACGTCGCGAGGCCGATGAAACGCCAGAGGAAGCGGCCCGGCGCGAGCTCATGGAGGAAACCGGGCTCATGGCGGAAAAGCTCACGCATTTCGTCACCGTCGATCTCAGCCGGGATAGCGGCAGCTCTTATGAGGCGAGCTATCATCTCGCCGTCTTTCGCGCTTATGGCGTCACCGGCGAGGCTGTCGCCGCCGACGATGCGGCGGCCGTCTTGTGGCTCGACGTCGACGAAATGGCGAAAGTCCGCATTACCGAAAGCACGCTCGCCGCCGCCCGCGAGATTGTCAGGATCGAAGATGGCGGGGCATTGGCCTGAGCTTTTCGGAGCTATCGTCGGGCACTGTTTAGAGCAGCTCTTTAAATTCCAGTTCTATGATGGATGCGATGAACCCGGGCAAAGAAAATATTCCACTCAAAATCAATCCCGAACTGGGCAGGAGCATCTTTGGGACGAACGCGCAAGCATATCACCAAGCGCGGCCGGGCTATCCAGCGCGCGTCTTTGAGATTCTGCAAACTACCTGCGGTGCTGACGTTGACGTTTTTGAGATTGGACCGGGTACAGGCCAAGCCACCGAGCCGCTTCTGGACTATGGCTGCCGGGTGACGGCAATCGAGCCGGATGAACGTCTTGCCGCATTTCTTGATGTCCGGTTGAAGAAGCATGCCGCTCGGCTGACAATCGATCGGCATCCATTCGAGGATATAGAACTGCCCGCCGGTTCATTCGAACTCGGTATAGCGGCAATGTCGCTGCACTGGCTTTCCCCGGAGATTGCCCTTGCAAAGGCGTTCCGGCTTCTACGCTCTGGGGGAAAATGGGCGATGTGGTGGACCGTTTTTGGCGATCCGGACGACATGGATGATTTTCAGCGCCAAACACAATCTCTGTTTAAAAAAATTGGAGCGCAGTCTTTCACACCGGTCGCAGGCTGGACGCCCTTTGCGCTCGAAAGAGACAAGCGTCTCGCCGAACTCGAAAAGGCGTCTTTTACAGAAACCGTTTATGAAAAAGTCCGGTGGAGTCCTGTGTTGAGCACCCGGCAAGTGCTGGAATTGACCGCGACTTTTTCGCCGGTCGCCCGCTTGCCTGAAATAGAGCGGGTATGCTTCCTGGATGACATAGCCCGCATAGCGGAGCGGGAATTCAATGGAAGCGTTCGCCGGAATTTTGTTACCGCGATCTACACCGCACACAAGCCGTAGATGCTCAGCGCTAACCTCTATCACCATGCCTTTGCGTTAAGCTTCTTCCAGATTAACACCTTGAAGCGGCTTTTGTTTCGCGCCAATAAGGAACCAGCGGAGAGGATCGAGGATATTTTTTGAAGCGTGCATGGCAGATAGCGATCGTGATGGCTGGTTTGATAGCGTTGCCGGCAGCAGCGGCAACGGTGAACGAACCGCCTTATGAAGCGAAACTGATCCGGTTGGCCGAGATCCTGGGCTCGCTCCATTATCTGCGCAACCTGTGCGGCGAGCCGGGAAACGAGTGGCGGGACCGCATGAATGCCATAATTGCTGCGGAAAAACCCGAAAAGCCCAGGCGAGCGCGGATCATTTCCAGTTTCAACCGTGGGTATCGGGCCTTCAGCGAGGTATATTCGAGCTGTACCGATTCGTCGGTTGCGGCGATTGACCGCTATATGAAGGAAGGAGAAGGCTTGTCGAACGAGATCGCCGCGCGTTATGGAAATTAAGACGGCGTTAACTGTTGAAATCATTGATGCCGCCAGTCGATTAAAATTGGTGGTAATCTGTTAACGGGACATTAAGTTAAGGCCTCAGGCTAAGACGAGACTTCAGCCCTGCAAAGCGATGACGACTTCATCGATGGATTCAGGGCCCTTGAGAAAAAACCGGCATACGCCAAGGTGGAATGGATGGGACAAGCTCCAACCGATCTCGACGAACTCATCGCACGCGAGAAGAAGCTTGCCGCGATCGAATATCAGAACGAAGTCTGGGCCGATGGCATTTCGGAAGGCATCGAACCTGAGATTCTGGCCGAAGCGGCCTTTGCGACGGCACTGACCGAACTCATTCGTGACGCGGGCGACGAAAGCGCGCTGGCCTTGATCGAAAAGATGCGCGAGCAGATCATCTCAGGTGATTTTCTCACCGACCGCATCCTGCAATAGCACGCGGGAATTGCAGGCGGGCTCGCAATGATGCGCCGCAACGCCCCGGAATTTTGTATGACCCCGCCCGAAATCCCCAGGACTTATCGCAGACCGGACGCGCGGCTAGAGCGCCGTGCGTCCAATTGGACGCACAAAGGACGCGTCTCAAGCCTTTGAATCTACGCATCGTGCTTTCCGAAAATCGATTCCGATTTTCGGGCCGATGCTGTAGCGATTTTGCCCGGTTCTCGGCAGGGTTTTCGAACGGGCTTTACCCAGATTGGGATAAACCATGCAGGCATCTTCCGCCTGCTGATTTTCTGTGACAACATATGATGATGATCCGTCTTCTCCCGCCAGTTTCGCAGTTTTTTTCGCGTCTTGTGACGCTTGGTCTTTTCGTTTTCCTGACTGGCGCGACGGCGCTGGCGGATGGGCGACCTCAAGAGGATTTGCAGCGGCTTGCGTTGAGCGAAATCCAGCCGGAACCGGCACAAGCTCCAAGGAAAAGCGCCACGGACGATACCGATCCGGCAACACAGATCCCCCTGCCCGGTCCGCTCAAGCAAGTGCCGTCGCAACCATCGGAAAACACTGAGGAGATGGTCGATCCCGCGCGGCCGCAGGTCAAGGAAAACGGTACGCCGCCGGTGGTCCAATATGATGTCGAAGAATTGCCGGCAGCGGTGAAGCAGATGCGCGAGCGCATTCTCGAAGCCGCCAAATCAGGCAATGTCGAAGCATTGCGTCCGCTGATCGGCACCGGAGACGACATGACCGCGCTCTCGCTCAGCGGCTTTGAAGGCGACCCGATCGATTATCTCAAGGGGATTTCCGGCGACAATGACGGTCAGGAAGTGTTGGCTATCCTCGTCGATCTGCTCGAGACCGGCTATGTCCATCTCGATGCAGGCGGATCGAACGAGCTCTATGTCTGGCCGTATTTCTTCGCCTACCCGATTGACAAGCTGACGCCGCCGCAGATGGTGGAGCTTTATCAGATCATCACCGCCGGCGATTATGACGACATGAAGACCTTCGGCGCCTATATCTTCTACCGTATCGGCATCAGCCCGGACGGGAAATGGCAGTTTTTTGTGGCTGGGGATTGACCGCCGTAACACCCCCCTCTGCCCGGCAGGGCAGAGGGGGGTGTTACGGCGCCAGCGTTTCTATTTAAAAATGAATCGCTATAGCGCCTACTTCAACGCTTCCACCAGATCGACCAGTTCGGAAATCCGGCCGAGACGCCTGAAGCGCGGTGCTTCGACCGGTTCTTCGGCATGTTCGAGCGCCCATGTCAGATCGTGTGGAATATAGACGCCCCAGCTGCCCGCGGCGATTGCGGGAACGACATCGGACTTCAATGAATTGCCGACCATCATGGCGTGCGCCGCGCCGTCGCCATAGCGGGCGAAGACACGCTCATAAGTCGCCGCGTCCTTCAAGCTGACGATCTCCACCGCGTCGAAGAACTCGCCCAGGCCGGATTGCGCCAGCTTGCGCTCCTGATCGAACAGGTCACCCTTGGTGATCATGATCATGCGGTAGGTGCCGGCGAGACGTTCCAGCGTCTCGCGTACTTGCGGCATGGTTTCCACAGGATGGCTCAGCATTTCGCGCCCTGCATCCAGTATCTTCTGTATCACATGCGCCGGCGCGCGGCCCTCGGTCACTTCGATGGCGGTCTCGATCATCGACAAGGTGAAGCCCTTGATGCCGAAGCCGTAAAGCTGGAGATTGCGTCTTTCCGCTTCCAGAAGCCGCTGGGTCAGATGCTCCTTTTCGGCGTAATCGGCCAGAAAGGACGCAAAGCGCTCCTCTGTCAGCCGAAAGAATTGTTCGTTCTGCCAAAGCGTGTCATCGGCATCGAAACCGATGGCCGAAAGCAATTTCCTGTCGTGCATGGCTGTCAATTTTCTCGGAACTGGAGCTTAGCTTCCCCTCTGGCCGTCATTCTCGGGCTTGTCCCGAGAATCTACAACATGAAAAAGAAAAGCAATTACCGTTCTGACGGATCATGCCGCTGTAGATTCTCGGGACAAGCCCGAGAATGACGACTGGACAGGGGCGTTGTCTGCCAGAATTTCAATTAACCCATGACAATCTCTAGAGAATGCCGCTCAAGGCGCCGTGATGCTTGTTGGGTTCGAACTCGGTAATATCATAGCGCGCAAGTCCGTGCTGCTGGAACGGATCCTCGGCAAGAATATTGTCCAGTTCGGTGCGGCTCACCTTGCCGCTCGCCAGGATGATGCCGCCATCGCGCGGGTTCTTGGGACCCGATGCCAGAAAAATGTCCTTGGCATAATAGACATCGAGAAATTCGCGGTGGAGCCGGATGTGCTCCTCGATCTCCGTCAGAGGCTTCACGTAAATCAGATTGACGATGTACATGCACTCTCTCCCGCTTTGGGTCAGGCCCTCGGCAGCGCTTCGAGGAACTCCACCGGCTCGCCCTGCGACGGCGTGACGATCTCGCCTTCCCACATGATTTTCAGCCCACGGACGAAGGTGCCGACCGGCCAGCCGGTGACGGTTTTGCCGTCATAAGGCGTCCAACCGGCGCGCGACCCGGCCTGTGCATGGGTAATGGTCTCGCGCCGTTTGAGATCCACGATGGTCAGATCGGCGTCATAGCCGACGGCGACGCGGCCCTTGCGCGCCATGCCGAAAATCCGGTTCGGGCCGTGCGAGGTCAGATCGACGAAACGCTCGATCGAAAGCCGCCCGGCATGGACGTGATCGAGCATGATCGGCACCAGCGTCTGCACCCCGGTCATGCCCGAGGGCGAAGCCGGATAGGGCTTCTGCTTTTCCTCAAGCGTGTGCGGTGCGTGGTCGGACCCGAGCACATCCACCACGCCCTGCCCGATGCCATGCCAGATGCCGTCGCGATGGCGCGCCGCGCGCACCGGCGGGTTCATCTGGATGAGGTTGCCGAGCGTCTTGTAATCCTCGGCATCCAGCGTCAGATGATGCGGCGTCGCCTCGCAGGTCGCGACGTCCTTATGCCCTCCAAGGAATTCGATTTCCTCGGCGGTCGAGATATGCAGCACGTGGATGCGCGCGCCCGTTTCATGAGCGATACGTACCAGACGCTCGGTGCAGGAAAGTGCCGCGATCTCATCGCGCCAGACGGGGTGGCTCGAAGGATCGCCCGGTATACGGAGGTTTTCGCGCTCGCGCAGGCGGAATTCATCCTCCGAATGGAAGGCGGCGCGGCGGCGCGTGTTCTTCAGGATCGAGCGAACGCCCTCGTCATCCTCGACCAGGAGATCGCCAGTGGATGAGCCCATGAACACCTTGATGCCGGCTGCACCCGGCAGGCGCTCCAGCTCGGCCACATCGCCGGCATTGTCGCGCGTGCCGCCGACCCAGAAGGCGAAATCGCAATGCATCCGGTGGCGGCCGCGCCGCACCTTGTCGGCAAGCGTTTCGGCGGAGGTGGTCAGCGGCTTGGTGTTGGGCATTTCGAAGACCGTGGTGACCCCGCCCAGAACGGCGGCACGCGATCCGGTTTCGAGATCTTCCTTGTGTTCGAGGCCCGGCTCACGGAAATGGACCTGGCTATCGACGACGCCGGGGAGGATATGCAGGCCGGTGCAATCGATCGTTACATCAGCCGACTTTCCGTCGAGACCGCCGATCGCGGCGATGCGTCCGTCGCGGATGCCGATGTCGCGGAGGCCCTTTCCATCCTGATTGACCAACGTGCCACCCTTCAGGATCGTGTCGAAAGTCTCTGCCATCTGGTTTTCTCCGTCTTGCGGCCTCTCGATATGCGGCTTACGTAACAAGGGAAGGAAAGGCAAGGGTGAACGCATGGCAGCACCGGTCCAATCGACAACACGGCCCGTCAATCTGAGCGGGCGGGCGCTCGTCCGCGCCACCGGCGAGGATGCCGAGAAATTCCTGCAGGCGATCATCACCACCGATCTCGATGATCTCGGGAAAGGCGAGATGAAACCCGGCGCGCTGCTTACGCCGCAGGGCAAGATCATGTTCGATTTTCTCGTCTCGCGCGTGGAAGGCGGGCTGCTCTTCGACCTTGCCGCC
Organism: Phyllobacterium phragmitis; assembly: GCF_002980495.1. Taxonomy (GTDB): domain Bacteria; phylum Pseudomonadota; class Alphaproteobacteria; order Rhizobiales; family Rhizobiaceae; genus Paramesorhizobium; species Paramesorhizobium phragmitis. Next base: position 352,960 of record NZ_PVBR01000001.1, on the reverse strand, counting down.
AGCCATGCGGCGGATTTCGCCAAGCGGCTGACGCTTTACCGGCTGCGGTCGAAAGCGGAAATTTCATTGCAGAATGAATCATTTGTCAGCGTTTCCTGGGGAAATGATTCCGTTTCCTCACACGATGATTCAACCGTACTCGATGGTCGTTTTCCCGCTGAAATGAAGGTTCTGCGCCATTATGGCGAAATCGCCGATGCAACCGATGAAGCCGAGTGGGCGGCGCTCAGGATCGCCCATGGCGTGGCGGAAGGCGGCTGCGATTTCACCCTTGGCAATGTCTTTCCGCATGATGTCAATCTCGACCAGACGGGCGGTGTCTCGTTCCGCAAGGGCTGCTTCATCGGGCAGGAAGTGGTGTCGCGGATGCAGCATCGCGGTACCGCGCGGCGGCGCGTGTTGATCGCAACGGGCGGTGCGGACCTGCCCGCCACGGGCACGCCGCTCACTTCAGGCGGGCGCGAGATCGGCACGCTCGGCAGTGTGTCCGGCAACAAGGCGCTGGCTCTGGTTCGCATCGACCGGGTGAAGGATGCGATGGTTTCAGGCACGCCGATCCTCGTCGGCGATGTGGCGGTGGTGCTCGCCATTCCACCTGCCGCGCGGTTCGGCTTTCCCGAACAGGCATCCGAGAACGCCTGATGGCCGCGGACAAATTGGCCGCAAGCGGCAAGTCGCGGGCGTGGCAACGCATGCTGTCGGGGCGCAGGCTCGACCTGCTCGATCCCTCGCCGCTCGATGTGGAGATATCCGATATCGCCCACGGGCTGTCGCGCGTGGCGCGTTGGAACGGCCAGACCGCCGGCGACCATGCCTTTTCCGTCGCGCAGCACTCGCTTCTCGTGGAGCAGATTTTTTCGCGGATCGAGCCGGACGCTTTGCCTGAGCGGCGGATGATGGCGCTACTGCACGACGCGCCTGAATATGTCATCGGCGACATGATATCGCCCTTCAAGGCGGTGGTCGGCGGCGGCTACAAGGCGATCGAAACGCGGCTTCAGGTAGCGGTCCATCTGCGCTTTTCGCTGCCTGCCGCGATGCCGGCGCCGTTGAAGGCACAGATCAAGCGGGTTGACCAGATCGCCGCATTCTTCGAGGCGACGCGGCTTGCGGGTTTTTCGGAGGGCGAAGCGGTGCGGTTTTTCGGCCGGCCGCGCGGAATCGACCCGCAGGGGCTGGACCTTTTTCCGCGCGCGACGCAAAACGTGCAAAAGGATTTTCTCGACCGTTTCTTCGCGCTCGACACGGCGCGAGGCGGAAAACAGGAGTGCTGATGCCGCATATCGTCGTCTCACCGCTCTCTCGCCTTGGCGAAGCCGCGCAGACCTTTCGTCCGCGCGCTATGGTTTCATTGATCAATATCGGCACGCTGATCAAGCGGCCGGACTGCATCGAAGCGGACCGCCATCTGTTTCTCGGCTTCAACGATATCGTGCAGGACATGCCGGGGATGACGCTGCCGGCTACCCAGCATGTGGAAAAGCTCATCGACTTCGCCCGGCGCTGGGATCGGCAGGCGCCGCTGCTCATTCATTGTTTTGCCGGCATCTCACGCTCGACGGCCGCCGCCTATATCGTAGCGAACGCACTCAATCCCGACATGAACACTGTCGAGCTTGCCAGTCTTCTGCGCACCCGCGCACCATCGGCGACGCCGAACATCCGCCTGGTTTCGCTTGCCGACGATCTGCTCGGACGCGGCGGGCGCATGGTCGACGCAGTCAATGCGATCGGCCGGGGCGCGGAGGCGTTCGAGGGCGTCCCCTTCGTCCTGCCTCTGGAGGTGTAGAGCGATATGTTCAAATGGAATCGCCTTCACACCCCCCTCTGGCCTGCCGGCCATCTCCCCCTCAAGGGGGGAGATCGGCCGACACGGCTTTCGGCTCGCATTCTGCAACGCTTGCGATTGGCGCTGAACATTGACACAAGCGTAATCTCTCCCCTTGAGGGGGAGATGGCCGGCAGGCCAGAGGGGGGTATCGCCGCCGCGGCACCTCCATATAGAGGTATCAGGGTGTGATGCCACCGACCGCCACAGCCGTCGAAATTGGCCTCAGCGCGGCGATCGTCGCGGTGGTGGAGAACGATCCGCTGATCCTTTGTGCGCCCGAGACCAGCGCCTCGGCACTCGATGGCCTGCCTTTCGGTCCCTTCGATCCCCTCGCCCACCGCACGCTCGAAACCGGCCTGCGGGCCTGGGTGAGCGAACAGACGCGGTTGAAACTCGGCTATGTCGAACAGCTCTACACCTTCGGCGACCGCGGCCGCTACAAGACTTCAGCGGAGGACGGGGCGCATGTCGTCTCGGTCGGCTATCTCGCGCTAACCCGCGCTGCAATCGCCCATAATGAGAGTCCTACCTCGATGCAATCCGGGCGCTGGCGCGCATGGTATGGCTTCCTGCCGTGGGAGGACTGGCGCGGCGGCAAGCCGACGCTGATCGACGAGATCATCCTGCCCGCCCTGTCGCGCTGGGCCAAAGACAGGGAAAAACCGGCACAGGCGGAGCCGCCGATGCAGCGTCTCCTGCCGCGCCTGATGCGTCTGCGGCTGGCGTTCGGCCTCGATGGCGTTCCCTGGGACGAGGAGCGCGTGCTCGAACGCTACGAGCTTCTTTACGAGGCAGGACTGGTCGAGGAAGCCTTCAATGACGGCAATGCGTCCTATCCTCCGCTTTCCGCACCACTTGGGCGGGCCATGGCCTTCGATCACCGGCGCATTCTGGCGACGGCCATCGCACGGCTGCGCGGCAAGCTCAAATATCGCCCGGTGATCTTCGAACTGATGCCGCCGAGCTTCACGCTGACCGCGCTTCAGGAAACGGTCGAGGCTATCTCGGGCCGCCATCTGCACAAGCAGAATTTCCGCCGCCTGGTCGAAAGCGCGGAACTGGTCGAACCGACCGGCGCAACGCTGACGCAGCCCCGCGGCCGCCCCGCCGCGCTCTATCGGTTTCGGCATGAGGTGCTGGAGGAACGCCCGGCGCCGGGGCTGCGGGTGGGGGTTCGGTAGGTAGTTTTACGGGTCGTGGGCTTCATTCACCCCCCTCTGCCCTACCGGGCATCTCCCCACCTGAGGGGGAGATGCCCGGTAGGGCAGAGGGGGTGAAGGGCAGTTGGTCGTCATCCATCCACCGGCTTCAACTCGCCCAACACCGTCGGAATGAGCTCCGAAACCGTCGGATGGATATGCACGGCGCGTTGCAGCGTCGTATAGGGCGCTTTGGCATACATGATGTCGAGAATGCAGTGGATGGCCTCGTCGCCGCTTACGCCGAGAATGGATGCGCCGAGAATCTGATGCGTATCGGCATCGACGATGATCTTCATGAAGCCCTGCGTTTCGCCGCGCTCGACGGCGCGGGCCACCCTGGTCATCGGGCGCGTGCCGATCAGCAGCCGCTTTCCTGATTTGCGCGCCTCGGCTTCGCTGAGGCCGACCCGGCCGAGCGGCGGATCGATATAGAGCGCGTAGGCGGGCAGCCTGTCGCTGACGCGGCGGGGATCGTCATCGAGCAGATTGGCGGCGACGATCTCGAAATCATTGTAGGATGTGTGGGTGAAGGCGCCCTTGCCGTTGCAGTCGCCGAGCGCCCATATGCCGGCGACATTGGTGCGCAACTGGTCGTCCACCGTGATATAGCCGCGTTTGTCCGTTTCGACGCCGGCTTTGTCGAGACCAAGATCGTCGGTATTCGGCTGTCGCCCAACCGCCAGCAGGACATGCGAGGCCAGCACGTCCTTATCGCCGGACTGGCAATCGACGCCGACTGCGATATCGCTTCCCCGCGGCGAAAAGCTGATGCATTCGGAATTGAGCCGGATATGGATGCCTTCCGCTTCGAGAATATCCTTGACCGCTGTGGAGACGTCCTCGTCCTCGCGGGCGATCAGATGCGGCTTTCTCTCCAGCACCGTCACGGCGCTGCCGAAACGGCGGTACATCTGCGCGAATTCCAGCGCGACATAGCTGCCGCCGACGATGACGAGATGGCGCGGCAGGGTGTCGAGATCGAGGATGGAGGTGTTGGTGAGATAGTCGATCTCGCCGACGCCGGGCATATCGGGCACCAGCGCCCGGCCGCCGACATTGATGAAAATGCGGTCCGCCGACAACAGTTCCTCGCCGACCCTGACCTCGTGCGCGGATTCGAAACGCGCATGGCCGCGGATGACGGTGCAGCGCTCCATGCCACCCAGCCAGCCTTCCAGATTGTTGCGCGATTTGCCCGAAACAGCGTCCTTGCGCGCCTTGACCGCCTTCATGTCGACTTTAACATCGCTTGAAACGGTCACGCCGTAACTCGCGGCCCGGCGTGCCAGATGGGCGGCATAGGCACTGGCGACCAGCGTCTTGGTCGGCGTGCAGCCGGTATTGACGCAGGTGCCGCCGATCAGCTTGCGCTCGATCAGCGCTACGTTCATGCCGGCGGCGGTGAGACGGCCGGCCAATGACGGACCCGCCTGCCCCGCTCCGATGATAATCGCATCGAACTGCTTCGTCATCAGACCGCCCTCACGATCAGGATCGCTGCGACCATGGCGACGGCATCTTCTATCAGTGCCGCAGGCCGGTCTTTGCCGGCGGCCCAACTTACTGCTGCCGGAGCGGTCATTGCCCGAAGCCCCGCGACGATACCGATCAAGAGCGCGAGAAGATAAATCGCCATTGCCTGTTCCCGAGATGAGCAGCCGGATTGTTGGTCACCATAGCTCAAAATCAGATGGTATGCACACCGGCACCCTGGCGTAATCAGCCTTTATGGAAGGCGAGATGGATGCCGAGACCGACAATCAGTGCACCGCCCGCCCGTTGCATGAGGCGCTGTACTCTACCCGAGCGCCGCAACCGGTTGATCACCGCGCCCGCCAGCACCACGGAAGCGACATCGGTGAAGGAGAATATCAGATTGACGATGGTTCCGAGAAGAAGGAACTGAATCCAGACGGGCCATCCGGCCGAGGGATCGATGAATTGCGGCAGGAAGGCCATGAAGAAGATCGCCGTCTTGGGGTTGAGAACCTCCACCGTGACGCTCTCCAGAAAAGCCCGGCGGCCGGATTTGGGTCCAGGTTGGGGCAAAGTGCCCGGCATGGCCGTCTCCTCCCCATGTGCCTTGGCGCGGAACAGCGAAATCCCCAGCCAGACCAGATAGGCCCCGCCGGCGAATTTGACCACGAGGTAGAGCATGGGCACGGCATGAAAAAGCACCGACAGCCCGGCAGCCGCCGCGATCACATGGACATAGCCGCCGAGATGAATGCCGAAAGCCGCCATCAGGCCGGACCATCGGCCGCGCGCCATGGTCTGCGCCGCAGCATAAAGCATAGCCGGACCGGGAACAAAGGCGAAGATCGCCGTGGTGACGAGAAAGGCGATAAACAACTCATGTGACGGCATTCGTTTCGCTCTGCTGTTTCCGATAAGCTGGATGCGAATATAGACGATGCTTTCGCCGCGTATCGAAAAAAGTTGCCCGGCGGCTATCGCCCGTCGATCCCGGATTTCGCGAAGAGATCGGCGACCCAGTCGACGAATGCCCGGACCTTGCTGCTCAAATGCCGATTCGGCGGAAAGACGACGAAGATCGGCATGGGCTCCCTCTTCCAGTCGGTGAGAACCGGCTGCAGCGTGCCATCGAGAAACGGCCTTCTGGTCATCAAGTGAGGCGCCTGGATGATCCCCATTCCCGCCTCCGCGGCGGTGACGTAGCTGACCGCCTCATTGGCGGCAATGATGTAGCGCCCGTGCACCTCCAGCCGTTCCCCATCCCGTTCGAAGCTTAGGGGGAGCTGCTGACCCGTCTGGGCACGGAAATAACCGACGACATAGTGATCCCGCTCCAGATCATGCGGATGCCTCGGCTCTCCGAATTTCGCGAGATAGGACGGAGCCGCGCAGGTGACGAAACTCATCTGTGCGATGCGCCTGGCAATCAACGACTGATCGGTGAGGTCGCCTGCCCTGATTGCGCAATCGACATTCTCCGCCAGAATATCGATCGGGCGATCGGATACGCCGAGATCGATGCGGATATCGGGATAGCGGGCGTAGAAATCCCCTAATGCAGGAATGATGATGAGATTTGCCAGCGCGCCCGATACTTCCACCCGCACCCGCCCCTGTGGCAGCGCCTGCGATGTTGCCAGACTGCCGTCCAGTTCTTCGAGGTCGGCCAAAAGCCGGAGCGCACGATCGTAATAGAGCGCGCCGTCATGGGTCACCAGCACCCGACGCGTCGTCCGGTTCAAGAGTTTGGTACGCAGATGCGCCTCCAGCCCCTGGATCAGTTTGGTAACGGTTGCCTTGGGCATGGCGAGTGATTCCGAGGCGCGCGAAAAATTGCCCGCCTCCACGACCCGGACAAAGGCGCGCATGGCGGCTAGCTGATCCACACTACTCTCCTGGCCGATAATGCGAATTTTTGTGGTTCATTATTCATCCACAGAAACAGTGTTGTGACAAAGTTGGGACTTTTTCCCGCACAAAACAATACCATCTTAGGGCGACATTGTGCTCTGCAGCATTGCTCCTGACAAAATGGTGTCAGGAGGCCTGTGCGAAGAGGAACGTCAACAATTTGTCTTTGCGGCCACCAGGGCAGCCACCCGGGATGAAAGCCGCAAAGACGGAGATCGAATATTATGGGAACGGTCTGGACAGAGGAGATGCTGGATAGCAATGCCGGCCCCGTGCCGGTGCGCATCTATCGCGGCTGCGCCCTTGCGAAGGCGCCGCCCCTGGTGCTGCACCTGCATGGCGGCGCGTTTCTCGGCGGCTCGCTGGAAACCGGGCAACAGGTTGCGACGCTGCTCGCCGAGGCCGGCGCGGTCGTGGTGGCGGCGGACTATACGCATGCTGCCGGACAGCCGTTTCCCGCAGCGCTCCAGTTCTCGTTCGGGCTTCTGGGGTGCCTGTGCAAAGGACGCGCCAGGCTCGCGGACAAGAAGTCTCCGCTCTACGTCGCCGGCGAGGAGGCTGGCGGCAATCTCGCCGCCGGACTGGCGCTGAAGGCCCGCGACCTCCACATGGGCGGGCTGCAGGGGCAGATCCTGCTCTCGCCGATGCTCGATCCGTGCATGGCAACGGGATCGTTCCGCAAGGCGGACATGCCGGTGACGAACTGCCGGTGGGTGGATGGCTGGAACCGCTATCTCGGCTTTGCCAGCAAGGCCTGCCATCCCTATGCGGCGCCCAGCTATTGCATGCGCCTTGCCGGCGTTGCTCCCGCGCTGGTGGTCAGCGCAGAGGATGATCCGATGCGCGACGAGAGCGTGAACTATGCACGGCGTCTGAGAGAAGCAGACGTCGTCGTCCATGAACATATCCTGGCCGGCCAGACCGGGTGGCCGGCTGCCTACAGCAATTATACCGGCACTCAGCCGGAATGGGGAGAGACTGTCCGAGGCTTTTTCACCGAGTTCTTCCAGGAGACAGGAACCCCAAGTCCACTAAACCAAATTGTCTAACTACACCGGCGTCAAGCGCCGTTACGGAGAATACCATGACGATATTTACCCCCCGCCGGCTCCTTTGGGGTGTCGGTCTTGCTCTTGCTGCATCGGTTGCCGGTACAGCTTTGTACACTGATCTGCCCGGCCGCGCACAGGCTGAATCGAGTGCGGCCGCCGCGCCTGCCCCGGCAATACCGGTATCGGTCGCCACTGTCGAACCGCGCGATGTCATCCTATGGCAGGAGTTTTCCGGCCGTCTCGAAGCGGTCGACCGTGTCGAAGTCCGCTCGCGCGTCGCCGGAGCCATTCAATCGGTTCACTTCCGCGAAGGCGCGCTGGTCAAGAAGGGCGATCTGCTCGTCACCATCGACCCGGCGCCTTTCGAGGCGGCGGCGGCGCGCGCCGAGGCCCAGGTCGAGTCCGCCCGGGCGCGCGTGGATTTGACGAGGCTCGAACTGGAACGCGGGCGCAAACTCGTCGCTTCCCGCACCGTCTCGCAGAGCGACCTCGATCAGCGCCTCAGCGCATCGCATGAGGCGGAAGCAAGCCTGCGCTCGGCTGAAGCCGCCCTGCAGTCGGCGCATCTCGATCTCGGCTATACCGAGGTGCGGGCTCCCATTGCGGGCCGTGCCGGCAGTTTCGAAATCACGACCGGCAATCTGGTGGCGGCAGGTTCCGGTTCGCCTGTTCTGACGACATTGGTCTCGGTCGACCCGATCTATGCGAGCTTCGATGTCGACGAGGAGTTCGTGGCACGCGCGCTGGCGCAGCTCCCCGCGGGGAAAAACGGCGCACCGGCCGTCGAGCAGATCCCCGTGCAGATCGGCACGGCAAGCGATGCCGGCACGCCGATCAGCGGTCATCTGCAGCTCATCAACAATGAGGTCGATACGGCAAGTGGCACCGTCAGCGTCCGCGCCGTCTTCGAAAATCCGGACGGCCGGCTGATCCCCGGCCAGTTCGTCCGCGTGCGGATGGGTGAGCCGAAGGCCGAGCGGCAGCTGATGATCAGCGAGCGGGCGATCGGAACGGACCAGGACAAGAAATTCGTCCTGGTCGTCGACGCCGACAACAAGCTCGCCTATCGCCAGGTGACGCTGGGAGCCTCGGCCGAAGGCCTGCGTATCGTCGAAAGCGGCATCAATTCGGGTGAGCGCATCGTCATCAATGGATTACAGCGGGTTCGCGCCGGTGCGGTGGTTGAGCCGCAGGCGGTCGCCATGGCCCCGGACAAACAGGCGCTGGCTACCGCCCAACGCTGATATCCCTGAGCGAAACGGTGGGAAGCCGCCGTTTCGTTCAAGGCAAGTTTAAATTTTGGATGACGTCGCTGCGACGGGAGAGTGCTTCCGTCGCAAGCCCGTTCTTTACGCAAAATCACATTCCCAGAGGGACGTGACATGAATATTTCCAGATTTTTCGTTGACCGTCCCGTCTTCGCAGGCGTGCTGTCGGTCCTGATCCTGGTGGCCGGTCTTCTCGGCCTCCGCGCCCTGCCGATTTCGGAATATCCTGAGGTCGTGCCGCCGTCGATCGTGGTGCGGGCGCAATATCCAGGCGCCAGTCCGCGCGTCATCGCCGAAACGGTGGCAACACCGATCGAGGAGGCGATCAACGGCGTCGAAGACATGCTTTACATGTCGAGCCAAGGCACCACGGACGGCCTGATGACGCTGACCGTGACCTTCAAGATCGGCACCGATCCCGACAAGGCGCAGCAGCTCGTGCAGAACCGCGTCAGCCAGGCCGAGCCGCGCCTCCCGGAGGAAGTGCGGCGTCTCGGCGTGACCACGGTCAAGAGTTCGCCCGACCTCTCCATGGTCGTGCATATCACTTCACCGAACAATCGCTACGACCTCACCTACTTGCGCAATTACGCGGTGCTGAACGTCAAGGACCGGCTAGCGCGCATCGACGGCGTCGGCCAGGTGCAGATCTTCGGCGGCGGCGATTATTCCATGCGCATCTGGCTCGATCCGCAGAAGGTGGCCGGGCGCGGTCTTTCGGCAAGCGACGTGGCACAGGCCGTGCGCGGACAGAACATTCAGGCGGCGGCGGGCGCCATAGGTGCTGCGCCGAGCGTTCCCGGCCTCGACTTCCAGCTTTCCGTCAACGCGCAAGGACGGCTGAGAACCGTCGAGGATTTCGGCAACATCATCGTCAAATCAGGCGCGAATGGCGAGATCACGCGCCTGAGCGATATCGCCCGCATCGAACTGGGCTCTTCCGAATATTCGCTCCGCTCGCTGCTCGACAACAAGCCGGCGGTGGGCATGGGCATCTTCCAGGCGCCGAACTCCAACGCCATCCAGATTTCAGACGAAATCAGGAAGGTGATGGACGAAGTGCAGCAAACCATGCCGGAAGGCGTGAAATACGAGATTGCCTATGACACGACCCAGTTCGTCCGCGCCTCCATCGACGCGGTCGTGCATACGCTGCTCGAGGCCATCGCGCTGGTGGTGGTGGTCGTCATCCTGTTCCTGCAGACATGGCGCGCCTCAATCATCCCGCTCGTCGCCGTTCCCGTGTCCATCATCGGCACATTCGCGGTGATGTATGTCTTCGGCTTCTCGATCAACGCGCTCAGTCTCTTCGGCCTTGTGCTCGCCATCGGCATCGTCGTGGATGACGCCATCGTGGTGGTGGAGAATGTGGAGCGCAACATCGAAGAGGGCCTGAGCCCACGCGAGGCGACTTATCGCGCCATGCGTGAGGTTTCCGGACCTATCGTGGCGATTGCGCTGGTGCTCGTCGCCGTCTTCGTGCCGCTTGCCTTCATCTCGGGTCTGACCGGCCAGTTCTACCGCCAGTTCGCGCTCACCATCGCGATCTCCACGGTGATCTCGGCCTTCAACTCGCTGACGCTCTCTCCGGCGCTGGCGGCAATCCTGCTGCGCCGCCACGATGCGCCCAAGGATTGGCTGACGCGCGGCATGGACCGCGTCTTCGGCTGGTTCTTCCGGGGCTTCAACCGGGTGTTCGGCGCAAGCTCCAACGCGTATAGCGGCGGCGTACGGCGGATTCTTTCGCGCAAGACGCTGATCATGGGGCTCTATCTCGTGCTCGTCGGCATGACCTTCGTCATGTTCAAGGCGGTTCCGGGCGGCTTCGTTCCGGCGCAGGACAAGCAATATCTGGTCGGCTTCGCGCAATTGCCCGATGGGGCAACGCTCGACCGCACGGATGAGGTGATCCGCAAGATGAGCGCCATCGCGATGGAGCAGCCGGGCGTCGCCAACGCAATCGCCTTCCCCGGCCTGTCGATCAACGGCTTCACCAACTCGTCGAACGCGGGCATCGTCTTCCTGGCGCTCAAGCCGTTCGAGGAGCGCACGACGCCGGAGCTTTCGGGCGGCGCCATCGCGATGCAGCTGAACCAGAAGTTCGCCGGTATCCAGGAAGCGTTCATCGCCATGTTCCCGCCCCCGCCGGTACAGGGAATGGGCACGATCGGCGGCTTCAAGCTGCAGATCGAGGATCGCAACGGTCTGGGCTATGAAGCACTAGACCAGGCGACCAAGGCGTTCCTCGCCAAGGCCTATGCCGCGCCGGAACTGGCGGGGCTGTTCTCGAGCTATCAGATCAACGTGCCGCAGCTTTATGCCGATATCGACCGCGCCAAGGCGCAACAGCTGGGCGTGGCGGTGACGGATGTGTTCGAGACGTTGCAGGTCTATCTTGGCTCGCTCTATGTCAACGACTTCAACCAGTTCGGACGCACCTATTCGGTCCGGATGCAGGCGGATGCGGCCTATCGCGCGCATCCTGAAGACATCGGCAAGCTGAAGGTCCGCTCAAGCTCGGGCGAGATGATCCCGCTTTCGGTGCTGCTCGACGTCAATCCCAGCGCCGGGCCGGATCGCGCGGTGCGCTATAACGGCTTCCTCTCCGCCGACATCAATGGCGGCGCGGCGCCGGGCTATTCCTCCGGCCAAGCGCAGGAGGTGATCGAAAAGATCGCCGCCGAAACCCTGCCCAAGGGTATCAGCTTCGAGTGGACGGACCTGACCTACCAGCAGATCATCGCCGGCAATTCAGGCATCATCATCTTCCCGCTGGCGTTGCTGCTGGTGTTCCTGGTGCTGGCGGCGCAATATGAGAGCCTCGCATTGCCGCTGGCCATCATCATGATCGTGCCGATGGGTCTTCTGGCGGCGCTTGTCGGCGTGTGGCTCAGCAAGGGCGACAACAACATCTTCACCCAGATCGGGTTGATCGTGCTGGTGGGCCTATCGGCGAAGAACGCCATCCTGATCGTCGAGTTCGCGCGCGAACTTGAATTCGGCGGTATGTCGCCGAAGGAAGCGGCGATCGAGGCGAGCCGGCTGCGTCTGCGCCCGATCCTGATGACCTCGCTGGCCTTCATCATGGGCGTGGTGCCGCTCGTGTTGTCCACGGGCGCGGGTGCGGAAATGCGCCAGGCCATGGGCATCGCGGTGTTTGCGGGGATGATCGGCGTGACGGCCTTCGGCATCTTCCTGACGCCGGTGTTCTATGTGCTGCTGCGGAAGCTATCGGGCAACAAGCCGCTGAAGCATATCGGTGAGGGGACAATCCCCGTGCCGCCGGAAAAGACGGCGCATGAGCCGGCGACGCAGGCGCACTGAACGAAAAGCGCACCAACCACCGGTCAAAGGGCCCAGCGGATCACTCTGCTGGGCCCTTTCTCGTTGGCCTTAAATCGGGATATAGATCGGGTTATCCATCCATACCGTGGGAGCCTTCATTCATGAACGAAAATACCATCGAGACCATCATCCGGCCAGTTGGTGCGGATGACGAAACCAGATGGCGTGCCCTGTTTGCCGCCTATAATGCGTTCTACCGGGCAAGCGTGCCGGAAACGGCGGTCGCCACGACATGGAAGCGCATTCTCGATCCTCAATCCGATGTGAAGGCTGTTGTCGCCGAACGCGATGGCGAAATCACAGGCTTTGCCAATTACCTCTTCCACGCCTCGACATGGAGCGATCGGCCGAACTGCTATCTGGAAGATTTGTTCGTCGATCCGGCGGCGCGCGGTGGCGGGGCGGGCAGGAAGCTGATCGAAGGCGTCGAGGCGGCGGCGCGGGCCAGAAACGCCTTCCGCTTCTATTGGCACACGCAGGAGTATAACGCCCCTGCCCGCTCGCTCTACGATACGATCACGCCGCGCTCCTCGTTCATCGTCTACCGGAAAGCGCTCTGAGCAGCAGGTTATTTCTTCAGCTTGTAGATCTGCTCGTCGGTCGGGAAGGTGCGGGTGCGGACGTCGTCGGCATAGGCCTTCACCGCATCCTCGATTGCCGCACCAACAGCGCCATATTGCTTGACGAATTTCGGCGGTTTCGGGTTGAGGCCGAGCATGTCCTCGAGCACCAGTATCTGGCCGTCGCATTCCTTCGACGCGCCGATGCCGATGGTCGGAATGGATACCTCGCGGGTGATCTCGGCGGCAAGCGGCTCGACGATGCCTTCCAGCACCACGGCGAACGCGCCGGCGTCCGCCACCGCTTGTGCATCGGCCTTGATCACCGACCAATGGGCAGGATCGCGGCCTTGCGTCTTGAAGCCGCCAATGGTGTTGACCGCCTGCGGGGTGAGCCCGATATGGGCCATGACAGGAATGCCGCGCTCGGTGAGAAACCGGATCGTTTCGGCCATGCGCGCGCCGCCTTCCAGCTTCACCGCGCCACAGGCCGTTTCCTTCATGATGCGGGCGGCGTTACGGAAGGCTTCCGACGGGCTTTCCTCATAGGTGCCGAACGGCATATCGACCACGACCAGCGCGCGTTTCGAGCCGCGAACGACGGCGCGGCCATGCGCCATCATCATGTCGAGCGTGACGCCAACGGTCGAATCCATGCCATGCATGACCATGCCGAGGCTATCGCCGACCAGCATGAAATCGGCATAGCGGTCGACGATCGCCGCCGTGTGGGCGTGATAGGCAGTGAGTGAAACGATGGGCTCGCCGCCCTTGCGCGCGCGGATATCCGGCGCGGTGATCCGGCGGGTGACGATTTCCTGGCTCATGGGTTTCTCCAATATTATCCATACACTCTGGGCCATCTGGAATGCCCCTCACCCTTACCCTCTCCCCGCAAGCGGGGAGAGGGAGGCATAGACGTTGCCGCTTCGTCCTTCTCCCCGTCCTTACGGGGAGAAGGTGCCGGCAGGCGGATGAGGGGCACTCCAGCCAGTGCTATAAACCTATCACCCTTTGATCAATCAATCGCACCTTGCCGAAACGCACGGTGAGGAGCACGACGACCGGTTTATCAAACTTTCCCGCAACCTTCGACAAATCCTCCGCGTCGCGGATATCCACCGCCTCGACCGCCCCGCGAGGCTCGGCTTCCAGCACCTTCAGCATCGTCTTGCGGATAGCCGCCACCGAGCGTTCCCCACCAGCAGCTAGCGCCTCGGCAGCCGCAACCGCCTTCGACAGGACCACAGCCGCCTTGCGGTCCTCCGGCGTCAAAAGCGCATTGCGTGAGGAGCAGGCAAGCCCGTCCTCCTCGCGCACCGTCGGCACGCCGACAACTTCGACCGGGATATCGAGATCAGTCACCATGCGGCGGATGATGGCGAGTTGCTGATAATCCTTCTCGCCGAAGAAGGCCCGTTCGGGCTGGACGATGTTGAAGAGCTTGGAGACGACAGTCGTTACCCCGCGAAAATGGCCGGGGCGGATGCGGCCGATCAGGATGCGCGACAGATGCGTCGTCTCGACGATGGTCTCCGCGCCGGGGCGGTAGATCTCCGCCGCATCGGGCGTAAAGACATAATCGACGCCTTCGGCTTCGAGCAGCTTGAGATCGCGTTCGAGATTGCGGGGATAGGTGGACAGGTCCTCATTCGGGCCGAACTGCGTCGGGTTGACGAAGATCGACGCCACGGTCACGTCGCAGGATTGGCGCGCATGGCGAACCAACGCCAGATGGCCGATATGGAGATAGCCCATCGTCGGCACGAGACCGATGGTGCGACCTGCCAGCCGTTCGTCCTTCAGCGCCGCACGCATCTCCGCAATGGTCGAAATAACTTTCATCAGCTGATCTCTATGTCTAACCCGACATCGAGCGTCGGCGCGGCCATGGTGATCTTGGAGGTCGAGATATAGTCGACGCCGGTTTCCGCAACAGCCCGGATCGTGTCGAAGGAGATATTCCCTGAGGCTTCGAGCCTAGCCCGGCCGGCGTTGATTTTCACGGCTTTTTCAAGAAGTTCCGGCGACATATTGTCAAGAAGAATCACATCCGCGCCGACCGACAGCGCTTCCTCCATCTGGATGATCGTATCGACCTCGACCTCGATCTTGACCAGATGACCCGCATAGGCGCGCGCCGCCTCGATGGCCCTTGCCACGCCGCCTGATACCGCGATGTGATTGTCCTTGATCAGGACCGCATCGTCGAGCCCGAAGCGGTGATTGGCGCCGCCGCCGCAGCGCACCGCATATTTGGCTGGGGCGCGCATGCCGGGCACGGTCTTGCGCGTGTCGCAGACCTTCGCGCCGGTATGGGCGATGAGATCGGCGAACTTCGCGGTGTAGGTGGCGATGCCGCTCAGATACATCAGGAAATTCAGCGCCACCCGCTCGGCGGATAGGAGGGCGCGGGCGCTGCCCTCGGCGCGGGCGATCATCTGGCCGGGCTCCACTCGCTCGCCATCCCTGACGAGGGCCGTGAATTTCACCGCCGGGTCGAGCAGCGCGAAGGCGGTTTCGGCGAAGGCCAACCCCGCCACGACACCGGTCTCGCGGCTGGCGAGAACCGCCTTTGCCCGCGCATCTTCGGCAATCGTGGCATAGGTGGTGATATCACCGGCGCGGCCCAGATCCTCGGCGAGCGCGGCGCGCACCGCCTCCTCCACCATCAAACGCGGCAGGACGGGCGGGTTGGCTTTGGCTGCTGTCATCAGGCGAATTCCAGATAGTCGTGGGTGAGCCGGTCGGCTTCGGCTCGGGTCAGGTAGGAACGGCGCTGCCATTCGGGCATTGCCTCGGGAAAATCGTCACGGAAATGCCCGCCCCGGCTTTCTTCTCGGCGAAGCGCGCTGACGGCGACGAGCTGTGCCGCGGTCAGCGTATTGGCGAAGGCGGCGTTGCGGTTTGCCTGTTCGAGCCCGACGATGATGCGCAGCCCCTCCTGCATGCCGGCGCGGTCGCGGATGACGCCGAAACGCGCGCTCATGGTCTTGCGCAGCAGGGTCATCGCCTTGGTATCCGCCGTGGTTTGCGCGTCATCGTCGCTGACCGAGCCATCGGCCCAGTCGCCGCTGCCGGCTTTCGGCAGAAACCCGTCAATATCGGCGGCGATGCGGGCGGAGAAGACCACCGCTTCGAGCAGCGAGTTGGAGGCGAGACGATTGGCGCCATGCGCACCCGTGGAAGCGGCCTCGCCACAGGCCCAGAGACCTTCGAGCGAGGTGCGGCCGTCGGCATCGGTCAGGACGCCGCCCATGAAATAATGCGCGGCCGGGATGACCGGGATCGGTTGCGTGACCGGGTCGATGCCGGCTTCGCGGCAATAGCCGTAGACGGTTGGAAACTCTTCGGGGAAGCTCTTGCCCACGGCGGTCGTGCAATCGAGCCAAGCACCCCGGCCCGCCATCACCTCGGCGAAGATGCCGCGCGCCACCACGTCGCGTGGGCCCATCTCGCCCGCCGGGTCGATGGCGAGCATGAAGCGTTCGCCGCGATCATTGACCAGCGTGGCGCCATGGCCGCGCAGCGCCTCGGTCGCCAGCGGTGCGGGATCCTTGCCGACATTGAGCGCGGTCGGGTGGAACTGCACGAACTCCATATCGGCCAGCGTTGCCCCGGCACGCGCGGCCATGCCGATACCGCCGCCGCGCGCTTCCGACGGGTTGGTCGTCACCTCGTAGAGATGGCCGATGCCGCCGGAGGCGAGCACCACGGCATGGGCCGGCAGATGGAGGCGCTTGGCGCGCTTTCCGGCGTCACCACGCGCGACAATGCCCGAGACGCGACCGCCTTCCATGGCGATCTCCTCGGCGACGAAACCCTCCAGCACGCGGATCGACGGCGTGCGACGCACCGTATCGACCAGCGCCTGCATGATGGCGCGGCCCGCCATGTCGCCGCGCACCCGCACGATGCGGCTTTGCGAATGCGCCGCCTCGCGCGAAACCTGCAGCCGGCCGTCGAGATCGCGGTCGAAAGGCACGCCGTACCGGAGTAGATCATGCACGCGGTCAGCGGCCTCGCTCACCATCAGCCCTGCGATCTTCTCGTCAACGATGCCGTCGCCCGCCGCCAGCGTGTCGGCCAGATGCTGCTCGATCGTATCGCCCTGCGAAACAGCGGCGGCGATGCCCGCCTGCGCCCAGGCAGACGACGCGCCACGGCCGATGGGGGCTGCGGCGAGGATGGTGACCGGACGGGGGGCGAGCTTCAGCGCGCAGAACAGGCCGGCGAGACCGCCGCCGACGATGATGATGTTATCTGGGGGCATGGATGGATACCCTCGGCTCTATACGAACACCCCCCTCTGCCCTGCCGGGCATCTCCCCCACAAGGGGGGAGATTGGCTGACAGGTGGGTGGTCGTTCAATCATCGACGTTTGCGATTGGCGCCGACCTTGATGAAGGCGTGATCTCCCCCCTTGTGGGGGAGATGTCCGGCAGGACAGAGGGGGGTGAGCGACAGCCAACATTTCACCCCATCAATTCTTCAAATTCACCATCCGCTCCACCGCCATACGCGCGCGCGCAGCCAATGCCGGATCGACATGGATTTCCTCGCGCATGAACACCAGGCTCTCCAATATCTTCGGCAGCGTAATGCGCTTCATGTGCGGGCAGAGGTTGCAGGGCTTGAGGAATTCCACGTCCGGCACATCAGCCTCGATGTTCGACGCCATCGAGCATTCGGTGACGAGCAGCACTTTCGGCGGGCGGTTCTTCTTGACGTAATCGATCATGCCACTGGTCGAGCCGGCGAAATCGGCGATGGCGACGACTTCCGGAGGGCATTCGGGATGGGCGATGATCTGGATCGACGGATCGGCCTCCCTATAGGCGACGAGTTCCTTCGCCGTGAAGCGCTCATGCACTTCGCAATGCCCTTTCCAGGTCAGGATCTTCACATGGGTTTGCGCGGCAACATTCTGCGCCAGAAACTCGTCGGGAATGCACAGCACGCGATCGGTGCCGAAGCTTTCGACCACTTCGACGGCGTTGGCAGACGTGCAGCAGATATCGCTTTCCGCCTTCACATCGGCCGACGTGTTGACATAGGTGACGATAGGGACGCCCGGATAGGTCTCGCGCAGCAGGCGCACATCAGCGCCGGTAATGGACTCGGCCAGCGAGCAGCCGGCCTTCATGTCGGGGATCAGCACCGTCTTATGCGGATTGAGCAGCTTCGACGTCTCGGCCATGAAATGCACGCCGCACTGGACGATGATCTCGGCGTCAACCTTGGTCGCCTCGCGGGCGAGTTGCAGCGAGTCGCCGACGATATCGGCGACGCAATGAAAGATATCGGGCGTCTGGTAATTATGCGCCAGAATGACCGCATTGCGCTGCTTTTTCAGCCGGTTGATCGCGGCGACATAGGGCGCGTAGACGGGCCATTCGATGCGCGGGATATGATGTGACACGCGCTCATAGAGATGCTCGGTCTCGCGCGCCACCTCGGGCGTGAAATCGAGTGAGGGCATATCCACGACGCCGAATCGCTCGGCGGCGGACTTCCCCGCATGCGACACCGCGCGGATTGCTGCTGCATTCGTCGTCATGTCCTGCCCTCCCGGCATTTATACTCATATTGAGCATATATGTAACTAAAAGAAAAACGGCAATGTCGTTGAGGCCGTTCGGAAAACACATAAGGCGATCTTCGGCCTGCTGCAAGCCGCCCTGTCATAAAAGTTTTGCGCTGTCTGATGACTTCATCTTGCACCGTGGTTGCAACGGCGATGTCAAGGTATGGATTCCTATGACAAGCACAGGAATCCATGCCTCACCGATGCCACCGCCGCTACGCTGAAAACATCTGACGATCCAAACGATCAAATCCAGTGAACGGATGTTCAAACCAATTCGTTTGTCTGAAGTGTCCGATCGGCTAATGTTATCTCCACACTGGAGTGGTGAACCGCTCCACATCCTTTGTTGCTCCAGGATATCGACATGGTCCATTCGCCCGCCACGAAGCAAACCGCCCTGCCCTGGCTGATCATCGCCTCTGGCTGTTTGATAGCGCTTCTGACCTTCGGGCCCCGTTCAGCCATGGGCATATTCCAATTGCCGATGCTGACGGAAAAGGGCTGGGACCGCACGACATTCGGTCTCGCGATGGCCTTGCAGAATTTGTTCTGGGGCGCGGGCCAGCCATTCTTCGGCGCAATCGCCGACAAGTACGGCACATGGCGCGTGCTGCTTCTCTCGGCGATCCTCTATGCGAGCGGGCTCATGCTGATGGCGCATGCGGATTCGCCGACCATGCTGCATGTCGGCGGCGGCATTCTCGTCGGGCTCGGCGTTGCGGCCGGTTCGTTCGGCATCGTGCTGTCGGCCTTCGCGCGCAATGTTTCGGCTGAAAACCGCACCTTCGTCTTCGGTCTCGGCACGGCGGCGGGTTCGGCGGGCATGTTCGTCTTCGCGCCGATCAGCCTCGGCCTGATCGAGCGCTACGGCTGGTCGGATGCGCTGGTCTATATGGGCATCGCCATGCTTGTGATCCCACTTCTGGCAATTCCGCTGCGCGGCAATTCGACAAGCGGACGCATCAGCCAGAGCGCCTACAAGCAGTCGATCGGCGCGGCGCTGCGCGAGGCACTCGGCCATAAGAGCTATCTGCTGCTCACGTCAGGATTTTTCGTCTGCGGCTTTCAGGTAGCCTTCATCACCGCGCATTTTCCGGCCTATATCGCCGATATCGGTATCGAGCCGCAATATGCCGTCTGGGGTCTGGCGCTGATCGGCTTCTTCAACATCATCGGCTCGCTCGCCTCCGGCGTGATCAGCCAGCGCACGTCCAAGCCAATCTTCCTGACGATGCTCTATCTCGCGCGCTCGGTTCTCGTCGCCGCCTTCCTGCTCTTGCCGCAATCGGGGATGTCGGTGCTGATCTTCTCCGGCCTGATGGGCCTGCTCTGGCTTTCCACCGTGCCGCCGACGAATGCGCTGGTCGCCATCATGTTCGGTACGCGTTATCTCGGCATGCTCGGCGGCATCGTCTTCTTCTCGCACCAGATCGGCTCGTTCCTCGGCGTCTGGCTCGGCGGCTATCTCTATGACCGTTTCGGCTCCTATGATCCGGTCTGGTGGTTCGGCGTCGCGCTCGGCCTCTTCGCCGCGGCCGTGCATTGGCCGATCCGCGAACATGCGGTGGAGCGGCCTGCCCTCCAGCCGGCGGAATAAACCTGCTTCAGGGGTGCGGCGCCGATATTTTCGCCAACGCAGCCAGAAAGCCGGCGCGCGCCTCCGGTGCTGTCTGGGCGCGCGGCTCCCAGACGTGGCGCGTCAGGAAATAGCCGGTCATGCGAAAGGCATCATCGATCTCGGCGACCGAGACGGCGCGGACCCGGTTGCTCGAAACGAAATCCGGCATCGGCAGGAGCTTGTCGGCCCAGGGCTTTCCCGCGTCGCGCGATACCGCCCTGCCCGATTTCGGTGAAACATAGGTGAGATGTTCGCGGCTTCCCGTGGCCGCGCAGGATTGCAGGTCGAGGCCGAAACCCAGTTCCTCCAGCATCATGATCTCGAAGCGCAGCAGCAATTCGCCCGCCGCCAGCGGATCGTCGAAATGCTCGATGATCAGCGCCAGCGTCTCGAACAGGCCCGGATGCGGGTCGCGCTCGGGCAACTGGCGCAGATGCGCTGCGGCAAGCTGGATGCCGTAGAGCGCTACCGGCATCTCGATCAGACGCGCGGCGGCAAAGCTCAGGGGCTCGACCTGGAAGGTGCCGAGATGTTCGTCCAGCCGGGCGCGCCATAAGGCATCGACCCGGTTTCCCGGCTGAAGCAGCGGCTGCATCTTGCGCGAGCGTCCGCCCCGCACGATGCCCAGATGCCGACCATGGGCGCTGGTCATCAACTCGACGATAGCGCTCGTCTCGCCATGCCGTCTCGTGCCGAGGATTATACCTTCGTCGCGCCATTCCATGAGAGAGGGTTCCCGTTCGATTGACGCTCTTTCCCCCCTCTGCCCTGCCGGGCATCTCCCCCACAAGGGGGGAGATTGGATGTGAGTTCCGCTTTCATCAATCGCCAACGTAGCAGAATAGAGTTCGCCATCAATGAAGGCGTAATCTCCCTCCTTGTGGGGGAGATGGCCGGCAGGCCAGAGGGGGCGCCTAGAACCAGCGTTTCTATTACTATGTGAAAGGCCCTAATGCGGGAAATCAAGTCCCATTTCCCGGTAGCGTTCGGGATCGTTGCCCCAATTGTCGCGGACCTTGACGAAAAGGAAGAGATGCACCGGCTGTTCCAGCATTTCGGCGATGTCCTTGCGTGCTGCCTGGCCGATGGACCTGATCGTCTCGCCCTTGTGGCCAAGCACGATTTTCTTCTGGCTCTCGCGCTCGACATAGATGACCTGTTCGATGCGCACCGAACCGTCCTTCTTTTCCTCCCAGCGCTCCGTCTCCACGGTGGAGGCATAGGGCAGTTCCTCATGCAGGCGCAGGTAGAGCTTCTCGCGCGTCACTTCCGCCGCGAGCTGGCGCATCGGCATGTCGGAAATCTGGTCCTCGGGATAATACCACGGCCCTTCCGGCAGCGCATTGGCGAGGTAGTCGCGCAGATCGTTGCAGCCGGAGCCGGTGAGCGCCGAGATCATGAAGGTACGATCAAAGGCGACCTTTTCATTGGCGGCTGCCGTCAGCTTGAGAAGTGACGGCGGATCGACACGATCCACCTTGTTCAAGACGAGGATCTTCGGCTGGCGCACCTCCTTGAGGCTTTCGAGGATCGCCTCGGCCTCCTCGTTCAGCCTGCTGCCCTGCGCATCGATGATGACCAGCACCAGATCGGCATCGCGCGCGCCGCCCCAGGCCTTCGTCACCATGGCGCGGTCGAGGCGCCGCTTCGGGCGGAATATGCCTGGTGTATCGATCAGGACGATCTGCGTTCGGTCATGGATCAGGATGCCGCGTACCAGCGCGCGGGTTGTCTGCACCTTGTGCGTGACGATCGAAACCTTGGTGCCGACGAGCTGGTTGACGAGGGTGGACTTGCCCGCATTCGGAGCCCCGATCAGCGCGACGAAGCCGGAGCGCGTCGGTTCACTGGTTTCCCCCTCGCTCGTCGGAATGGATTTGTCGGTCATAGTGTTCCTTCTTCCGGACGCATCCACACGCCTTCACGATATAATATTTCCACAGCCGCATTCTGCTCGGCGATCCGCTTGGATCGTCCCACTCCGACAGCGGCATCGAAGCCTGGCACCGTCACTTTCACCGTGAATTGCGGATCATGATCCGGTCCGGTGCGGCTCTTGATGAGATAAACAGGCTGCACCCCGCCCTGCTGGTGCGCCCATTCCTGCAATTCGGTCTTGGCATCGCGGCGGCCCGCTTCGGTGACGCGCGAGCGCGGCTCCCAATAGCGCTGGATGAACGGCCGTACCGCCTCAAGCCCGCCCTCGAGATAGATGGTGGCGATCAGCGCTTCAATCACGTCGGCCCGGACATTCAAGAGACGCTTGTCGGTCATCAGCGCCTTGATGTCCGCGCCGGTGCGGATCAGGACGTGAAGGCCGATCTCATCGGCTACCGACGCGCAGGTTTCGGCATTGACGAGCGAATTGAGGCGGACCGACAATTCGCCTTCATCGGCATTCGGAAAAGCTGCAAACAGCATTTCCGCCACCAGCAGCCCCAGCACGCGATCGCCCAGAAACTCGAGCCGCTCGTAATTGGTGCCTGCTTTCTGGCGGGCGCTCGAATGGGTCAGCGCCCGTTCGAGCCGGGCAGGATCGTTGAATTTGTGCCCGGTCTTTTCCTCGAGAAACTGTGCGATGTCGACTTTACCAGCCATGCGCAGCTCCAGAAAGCGGATATTCACTGATGCCAATCGCCACCGATCAGTTTCCGTTTACGAGATGCGGCTCCGCATTGACCGAGGTGAGCAGACGGCCGAGGCGGATATCCGCCGGCCAGCGCCACAGTTCCAGCGGGCTTGCGCCATCGGCAATGGAGAAAAAGATGAGGTTGGCGCGACCGACGAGATTCTCGAAGGGCACGTAGCCCACGGTGAACCGGCTATCGAGCGAATTGTCGCGATTGTCGCCCATCATGAAATAATGGCCGGCAGGAACCTCGAAGACGCGGGTGTCGTCGCCGATCGAATTGGGCGCAAGATCGAGTGTGTCGTAGCTGACGCCATCGGGCAGCGTCTCGCGGTAGACAGCGACCGGACGGTTCTGCTCGGTGATGTCGGGGTTGTTGATCTCGCCCACTTTCTCGCGCTTGACCGGGACGTCATTGATGTAAAGGACGCCCTGGCGCATCTGGATGCGGTCACCCGGCAGGCCGACCACGCGCTTGATATAGTCGATCGAAGTGTCGCTCGGCAGCTTGAAGACCACGATGTCGCCGCGCTTGGGCTGGCTCGCCCATATACGCCCAGAGAACAGATCAGGCGAAAAGGGCAGCGAGAAATGCGAATAACCGTAGGAAAACTTCGAAACAAACAGATAATCGCCTTCGAGCAGCGTCGGGCGCATTGAGCCCGACGGAATGCTGAAAGGCTGGAACAGAAGCGTTCGGATGATCAATGCGAGGACCAGAGCCTGCACGACGACGCTCAGGGTTTCACCCAGACCGCCGGATTTTTTCACTTCGCTCTTGTCGGACACGCTCATTAGTTCTCCGATTGCAATAACGCGTTCTATTAGCCGTTACGATTGCGTGAAGCAATCCGGCGATCGGCTGATGCCTGAAGATTAGCGACCTCGCCGAGGTCGTTTGCCGGCCGGTGACGACGAGAAACTAGGCAGGCAGGGCTTCAATGATGACAAACGCCTGTGCGAGAGGAAAATCATCGGTAATTGTCAGATGTATGGCGGCAATATGGCCGGCTGGGATGATCCGTTCAAGCTGCGCCGCCGCGCCGTTGGTCAATTGCATGGTCGGCTTGCCGGAGGGCAGATTGACGACGCCCATGTCCCGCCAGAACACGCCGCGCGACATGCCGGTGCCGAGCGCCTTGGCGCAGGCCTCCTTGGCGGCGAAACGCTTGGCGTAGGAGGCGGCACGCTGGGCACGCCGATCAGACTTTGCCCGTTCGATCGGTGTGAA
Source organism: Phyllobacterium phragmitis (assembly GCF_002980495.1). GTDB lineage: Bacteria > Pseudomonadota > Alphaproteobacteria > Rhizobiales > Rhizobiaceae > Paramesorhizobium > Paramesorhizobium phragmitis. The sequence continues at coordinate 329,246 of NZ_PVBR01000001.1, read as the reverse complement.
CACACGGTCGGTGAAGCGCTGGCCGTGCCGTTCGAGGGTCTTTTCGACACGCCTGATATCGATGAGGTCGCTGCCGATGCCGATAATCATGCGCCGAACGCTTCCGATTTCAGGGCACCGATATCGCTGTTGTCATTGGCGCGCGCGGCCAACCGTTCGCGTCGCTTGCGGTGGAAGGCGCCAATCGCCCATCTTGTCACGACATAGACGATCAGGGCGAAGAAAAGACCGAGTACCGTCGAGCCGAACAGCATCGGCTTCAACACCGGGCCCCATATATCGTGGAAATTGAAATGTTCCAGCATCCGCCCGAGATGCACCGGGGGATGCGCGGAGGAAAAATCGCCTGTCAGCATGAAGCGTCCGAATTCGAAGGTCGCGCCCCAGATGACCGGGACGGTCAGCGGATTGGCGACCGTCGTCCCCAAGGCCGCGGCGGCAACGTTTCCGGCGAAGATATAGGCGAGAACGATCGCAATGATGATATGGAAGCCGAAAAATGGCGTGAAAGCCGAGAAAACACCCACGGCCAATCCAGCCGCAATCGCATGCGGCGAGGCAGTGATGCGCATGATGCGCTTACCCATGTAGCGCAGCGAGCGCGAGAAAGACCGCCGCGGCCAAAGATAGGTGCGCAGTCTTTCCCATGGGCTAACCGGTTTGCGGCGTCGAAAAAGCATTCCGGTCTCATACCCGTCCGGCGTGGCGGAAACAATTGGAATTATTTTTCATTCGAAAACTCATCAGGAAGGCTGCTGGCGCTGCGCAAGCGTTCCACTCAGGTAGAATCGCGGCGAAACGCCCAGCATGCGCTTGAACATGGTGGTGAAGGCCGGCACGCTTTCATAGCCGAGATCAAGCGCCACACTCGTTACCGGTTCGCCATCGGCAAGGCGCGGCAAGGCGGCGAAGAGGCAGGCCTGCTGCCGCCAGACCGAAAAGCTCAAGCCCGTCTCGCGTTGAAAGCTGCGCGTGAAGGAACGGCGGCTCATGGCGAGCACTGCTGCCCATTCATCGATGGTGGCGTGTGGCGACGGCTTCTCGACAAACCGGCGGCAGAGCGCCGAAAGACGCGGCTCCGCAGGAAAAGGCAAGCCCAGCGGTCGTTCCGGCAGATTGTGCAGCTCGTCAAGGAGCAACCCGGTCACGAGCGCACCGCGGCTGCCCGGCGGCGGATTGTCGTCTGATATAACCGCTTCCACGATGAGGCATCGCATCAGATCGGTGAGCGCCACCACGTGAAGATGCGTCGGCAGGCCAATGGTCGCATCCGGCGCGATATAGATGGAGCGCATGCTGACCGCACCGAGTATTTCGACCGCGTGATGAACGCCCGCCGGAAGCCAGATCGCATGTTCGGGCGGTACCATCCAGCGCCCTGCATCGGTCGTCACCAGCACCACGCCTGCCAGGGCATAGAGAAGTTGCGAGCGGCTGTGGCTGTGGCGCGGAACAAGATGGCCATCGGGATATTCGGTCGGCAGCGCCACTACCGGGCCTTCGATCTCCTCCAGCCAGAGCACGCGCTGTTCATGCAGACGTTCGAGTTCGTCACCCGTAATGGACGCGGGCATGAAACGGGGTGGTGTTATCGATGACATGGGATGGCCCACTCGCGAAAGAAATGGACCAAACCACGAAAGCGGGTTCTCTGCAACTTCTATAAAAACGACCTTCGCAAAACGACGCTCGCATCTGGCCCCGCCATGGTGCAGCAATTCCTTGGAGCATAGCGTGACCGATACCACTGCCGCGGCCCATACACCCGTCACCCCTGCCGCCGATGCGACGGCATTCACCGTCATCCTCGCGGTCAGCTTCTGCCACCTGCTCAACGACATGATGCAGTCGCTGCTCTCCGCGATCTATCCCATGCTGAAAGCCGATTATCATCTCGATTTCTGGCAGATCGGGCTTTTGACCTTCACCTTTCAGGTAACGGCCTCGATCCTGCAGCCTATGGTCGGCATGTATACGGACAAGCGGCCGATGCCCTATTCCCTGCCCGCCGGCATGGGGTGCACCCTCATCGGATTGATCCTGCTCGCCTCGGCGCAGCACTATTCGATGCTTCTGGCGGGTGCCGCATGCGTCGGTCTCGGCTCCTCGATTTTCCATCCCGAATCGTCGCGCGTGGCGCGTCTTGCCTCGGGCGGACGCCATGGCCTCGCACAATCGCTGTTCCAGGTCGGCGGTAATTTCGGCACGGCGATCGGTCCCCTGCTCGCGGCATTCATCGTCCTGCCGCGCGGCCAGGCGAGCGTCGCCTGGTTCTCTCTCGCCGCATTGCTCGGGATGGGTGTTCTCTGGAAGGTGAGCAATTGGTACACGCGCTACCGCACAGCCAACGCCAACCGTCCGGCGCCGGACCGGACATTGCCGCTGCCGCGCGGCAAGGTCGCGATCTCGCTTGCGGTGCTGGCGCTGCTGGTCTTCACCAAGAACATCTACATGGCGAGCCTGTCGAGCTATTACACCTTCTACACGATCAACAAGTTCGGCGTTTCGGTGCAGACTTCGCAACTTCTCCTGTTCCTGTTTCTCGGCTCCGTCGCCCTCGGCACGATCCTCGGCGGCCCGATCGGCGACAGAATAGGCTCGCGCGCCGTCATCTGGTTCTCGATTCTCGGCGTTTTGCCCTTCACGCTCGCCATGCCCTATGCGGATCTTCCCACGACTGCCGTCCTGACCGTGATCATCGGCCTGATCCTTGCCTCGGCCTTTCCGGCCATCGTCGTCTTCGCGCAGGAACTGGTGCCGGGCCGCGTCGGCATGATCGCAGGGCTGTTCTTCGGCTTCGCCTTCGGCATGGCGGGTATCGCCGCGGCCGTTCTCGGCATCGTTGCCGACGCCAAGGGCATATCGTTCGTCTACACGATCTGCTCGTATCTGCCGCTGCTCGGGCTGTTGACGGTGTTCCTGCCTGATATGCGGAAGTCATAGGGGAATAGGGGAATAGGGGAATAGGGAAGTATGTGTTGATGATGAGCGGGCAAGGCTATTTAGCATACTTGCTATTGCCTACTCCCTTATTCCCTTATTCCCCTACTCCCTTCAAATATTCCTGCTTCCCGGCTTGACGGCCGGTATCGCCGCCAGTTCGGGAGGCAGATTGTCCGGCGCATAGGCCGGCACCTCATATTCGGCCAGCGCGATCAGCCTTGTTCCGACATCGGCCTTCCCTGCTGAACGGTCGACGATGCAGGCGGCTGCCAGCACATCGGCCTTCAACTCGTTCAGGCAATCGATGGTTTCGCGGATAGAAAGGCCGGTGGTGACGATATCTTCCACGATCACAACCCGGGCGCCTTCGGGGATGGCGAAGCGGCGGAGCCGGAAGACGCCGTTTTCGCGTTCGACCCAGATCGCCGGTACGCCCAGGTGCCGCGACGTCTCATAGGCGGGAATAAGCCCACCGACGGCCGGGCCGACGACGTAATCGATCTGCCCCAGTCCTGCCGCCCCGATCTTCTCGGCGAGCGCCTTGCAGAGCTTTTCGGTCTTGTCGGCATGCATGAAAACGCGTGCCTTCTGGAGAAAGACCGGGCTGCGCAGACCGGAAGTCAAGATGAAATGGCCTTCCAGAATGGCTCCCGCCTCGCGGAAGACGGCCAGCACGTCCTCGGTGTTCATGGGTGTTTCCTATAGTTTTTCATTTTAGGATTTGTCAGAACCAGTATGAAACTGCTTCGACTTTCGCCGTCATTCTCGGGCTTGTCCCGAGAATCCACGACGGCATGATCTTCAGGACGGTAATTCCTTTTCGTTTCCTTGTCGCAGATTCTCGGGACAAGCCCGAGAATGACGGGCAGGCGATGGGACATCTATCCATTCACCCGTCGCACGTCGCTGACGCAGGCGCTTTCCTTCAATTGCGAGATGATGCGGTTGAGGTGCTTCAGATCCCATACCTCGATATCCATGATCATCTCGGTGAAATCCGGCGCGGTGCGCACCATCGACAGATTGTGAATGTTGGCGTCGTTGGCGGCAGAAACCTGCGCGATCTCGGCAAGCGATCCGGGCGAATTGATCGCCGAGACGCTGATGCGCGCCGGAAAACGCTCCTTCATCTGCTCGTCGATATCCCAGCGCACGTCGATCCAGCGCTCCGGCTGATCGTCATAAGCGGTGAGCGCCGGCGACTGGATCGGATAGATCGTGATGCCTGCGCCCGGCTGCAGGATGCCGACGATGCGGTCGCCCGGCACAGCACCTTCCGGCGAGAAGCGCACGGGCAGATCGCCGCTCGTCCCCCTGATCGGCAAAGCGCGCTTTCCGCCACCTTCCCGCTTGGCGCCAGCTACTGTCGCCTTGATTTCGGTCCCGCCTCCCGCTTCGCCGCCTTCGGGCACCTTGAAGATCATGCCGGCTGCGTTCTGGATATTGAACCAACCCTTCTCGCCCCTATTGGCCGGGCTTTGCAGGGTTACCCGGGTATCCTGATAATCGGGATGGACGGCCTTGACCACATCGGTCGACGGCAATTCGCCCCGCCCGACGGCGGCCAGCACATCTTCGATGTCCTTGCGTGCGAGGCGCGGCAGGCCCTGCTTCAGGCTGTCCTTGGAGAACGTCTTGCCGGCACGCTCGAAAGCGCGCTCGAGAATACGCATTCCCAGCCCGGAATATTGCTTGCGTACGGCGGAGCGGGTGGCGCGACGGATGGCGGCGCGGGCCTTGCCGGTGACGACGACCGCCTCCCAGGCGGCGGGCGGCACCTGCGCCTTGGAGCGGATGATCTCCACCTCGTCGCCGTTCTGCAGTTCCGTCATCAGCGGCATGATGCGTCCATTGACCTTCGCGCCGACGCAAGAGTCGCCGACATCGGTATGCACGGCATAGGCGAAGTCGATCGGCGTGGCGCCACGCGGCAGGGCGATCAACCGCCCCTTGGGCGTGAAGCAGAAGACCTGATCCTGGAAGAGTTCGAGCTTTGTATGTTCGAGAAACTCTTCCGGATTATCGCCTTCGGCCAAGGCCTCGATGGTCTGGCGCAGCCAGGTATAGGCGTTGGTTTCGGTCGAGATGACATGCGGATTTTCCGCGCTGCCGCGATCCTTGTAGATGGAATGGGCCGCGACGCCGTATTCGGCGATCTCATCCATCTCGCGCGTGCGTATCTGAAGCTCGACACGCTGGCGCGACGGCCCCACGATGGTGGTGTGGATGGAGCGATAGTCGTTCTGCTTCGGCGTCGAGATATAGTCCTTGAACCGCCCCGGCACCATCGACCATGTGGTGTGGATGATCCCCAGCGCCTGATAACAGTCCTCCACCGTATCGACGACGACGCGGAAGCCGAAAATATCCGACAATTGCTCGAAGGAAAGCGCCTTGGTCTCCATTTTGCGGAAGACCGACCAGGGCTGTTTCTGACGGCTCTTGACGCTGGCCTTGATCCCGTTCTTCTCGAAAAGGTCGGAGAGATCGTGCTCGATTTTCTGCAGGACGCCGCGGTTCTTTTCCAGAAGCTCGGCAAGACGGTCGGTAACGGCCTTCCACGCCTCCGGATTGATATAGCGGAACGCCAGTTCCTCCAGTTCCTCGCGCATATCCTGCATGCCCATGCGGCCGGCAAGCGGCGCATAGATATCCATCGTCTCCTCGGCGATGCGCAGACGCTTGTCCTCGCGCATGACGCCGAGCGTGCGCATGTTGTGGAGCCGGTCGGCAAGCTTGACCAGCAGCACCCGAACATCCTCGGAAATCGCCAGCAGCAGCTTGCGCAGGTTTTCCGCCTGCACCGCCTTCTTGGAGACGAGATCGAGTTTCTTCAGCTTGGTCAGCCCCTCGACCAGCTTGCCGATATCGGGGCCGAACAGTTGGTCGATCTCCTGCCGCGTCGCGGTCGTATCCTCGATCGTATCGTGCAGGAGCGCGATCGCGATCGTCGCCTCGTCGAGATGCATGTCGGTGAGAATGGCTGCGACTTCGAGCGGATGGGAAAAATACGGATCGCCGGTGGCCCGCTTCTGGCTGCCATGCTTCTGCATGGCATAGACATAGGCCTTGTTGAGGAGCGCCTCGTTGACGTCTGGCTTGTAGCGCTGGACGCGTTCCACAAGCTCGTACTGGCGCATCATCTATTGGCTCTCCTCATTAAGGCCACGGCATCGCAATATACCTGCATCACCATGCGATATTCCAAAGTGATAGAAAGATTTTTGTGCCTCCGGCCGGAGACACGCAACACGAGCCTATCACGCAAACATGCGCCGCAGCTTCGGGCCGCGACGCATGTCGAAACTGACATTGAAAGGGTAAATACGCTCTAACGATCAAGCACCGCAGCGAAAAAAGCGTATCTTTCCTCTATCAGTAGTCGTCGCTTTTTTCGGGAGCGACGAGACCTTCGATACCGGCCAGAAGTTCTTCCTCCGACATGCGGTCGAACGAAACGATCTCCTCTTCCGCCGTGTCGGCGACCTCGACGGCGACTTCCTCGGTGCTGCCGGTCAACTGCGGCTGAGCGACGGCCTCCGGCTCATCCACTTCCACATGTTTCTGCAGCGAGTGGATCAGATCTTCCTTCAGATCGCCGGGCGACAGCATCTCGTCCGCAATCTCGCGAAGAGCCACGACCGGATTCTTGTCATTGTCGCGATCGATGGTGATGTGAGCGCCCTGCGAAATCTGGCGCGCACGGTGGCTTGCCAACAGTACCAGCTCAAACCGGTTTTCAACCTTGTCGACGCAATCCTCAACGGTGACGCGGGCCATTGGATGCCCCTTTCATATTTCAAGTCGATTGACGGGATTTTCCTGCACATAGCGCTTACGCCTGCAAAAAACAAGCAAAAGCGGCATGAGCGTGACGCCTTATCGCATCTCGGGTCGCTTCTTTGACCACACCTCCGACGCTATCCGGCACATAATGAATGCCGGGAACTGCGATCCCTATACAGGGTTGTACAGCGGCCACACAGATTTTACACGTATAAATGAGTGCAGTCGATTTCCAGACAACCTGCAATTGCTTGGATTCTATTTATCCGCATCGTACAACAAGAATATGGCATGGTTACTCGCCATTTGCCTTCACTCACCTATATTTCAGTCGGTCGCCCCCTCAGCGCGTGCGGAACCGCAAGAATGGATATTTGAAGCATGTTCGATTCCCGCGAGAAGATCGCGCTCTTTATGGACGGCGCCAATCTCTACGCCGCGTCCAAAACGCTCGGATTTGATATCGACTACCGTAAATTGCTCAAGGCCTTCCAGAAGCGTGGCTATCTGCTTCGCGCCTATTACTATACGGCGCTGGTCGAGGATCAGGAATATTCCTCGATCCGTCCGCTGATCGACTGGCTCGACTACAATGGCTACCGGGTCGTCACCAAGGCGGCCAAGGAGTTCACCGACTCGACCGGCCGCCGCAAGGTCAAGGGCAATATGGATATCGAACTGACTGTCGATGCCATGCAATTGACCGATACCGTCGATCATTTCGTCATATTCTCCGGCGATGGCGATTTCCGCTCGCTGGTCGAAGCGCTGCAGCGCAGGGGCCGTAAGGTCAGCATCGTTTCGACGCTGACCACACAACCGCCGATGATTTCCGATGATCTGCGCCGTCAGGCCGATCATTTCATCGATCTGGCTTCGCTGAAAAGCGAGATCGGCCGTGATCCTTCCGAACGTCCGGTGCGACGCCAGGAAGCCGAAGACGGCGACGGCGACTATTGATCACCGTGACTATTGAATACCGGGCTTGGCCACGTCATTAAGAGGAATGATTTCCGAACCCTCGCCCGACTGCGCAATCTGTCCCCGTCTGCATGCCTTCCTTGCCGAATGGCGCGAAAAGGAGCCTGACTGGCACAATGCGCCGGTCCCGCCTTTTCTCCCTGTCGGAGGCGATGAAACCGTCGAACTGTTGATTGTCGGGCTGGCGCCGGGGCTACGCGGGGCAAACCGCACGGGACGCCCCTTTACAGGCGACTATGCCGGCGATCTGCTCTACCGCACATTGGGCGATTTCGGTTTTGCACGCGGAAAATTCGAGGCGCGGCCGGACGACAGCCTGGAACTGGTCGGCGCAGGAATCGTCAATGCGGTGCGCTGCGTGCCGCCTGGAAACAAGCCGGTCGGTGCCGAGATCAACCATTGCCGGCAGTTTCTCACGCCCGTCATCCGACGGTTTTCCCATCTGCGCGCCATCGTCACGCTCGGCACGATCGCGCACCAGTCGACCGTCCGCGCGCTCGGCAAGCCGGTATCGAAATACCCGTTCGGCCATGGCCGGATGGGCGTGGTCGATGATATCCGGATTTTCTCGAGCTATCATTGCTCGCGCTACAACACCAATACCGGTGTCCTGACGGAGAGCATGTTTCGCGACGTATTCAAATCGGCGCGAGATTTTCTGGATGAGGGAGTAAGGGAGTAAGGGAGTAAGGGAGTAAGCCTTATCTCTTATTCTTCGGCAAGAGACATCCCCTATTCCCTTACTCCCCTACTCCCTTCAATGAACTATCCTTTGTCGCGCAGGAGGCGGAATTTCTCGCGATTCCAGTCGCGCTTCTTCTCGGTTTCACGCTTGTCGTGCAGCTTCTTGCCGCGCGCCACTGCCAGTTCCAGCTTGGCGCGGCCGCGATCGTTGAAATAGAGCTTCAGCGGCACGACCGTCATGCCCTCGCGATCGATCGAATTGGAAAGTCGCGCCATTTCGCGGCGGTTCACCAGGAGCTTGCGCAGACGGCGAGGATCGTGATTGAAGCGATTGCCCTGGGTGTATTCCGGGATATAGGAATTGATCAGCCAGAACTCGCCATTCTCGAAGCTCGCATAGCTCTCGGCGATATTGGCCTGGTTGGAGCGCAGCGACTTGACCTCGGTGCCTTGCAGCACGAGACCAGCCTCGAGCGTATCGAGGATTTCGAAATTGTAGCGCGCCTTGCGGTTATCCGCGATCAACTTGCGCGCTGGAGCATTTTTTGGCTTGTTCATGATGCTTTATATAGGGCCGGCTACCGCCGAACATTAGAGCGGTTTCCTATTGATGGAATTGGAAAACCGCTCAACAATTTGTTTTCACGCGAGTCCGGACGGAAAACCGCTACACACTTTTCCTGGACTTGCTCTAATTGATCAGCCCCGCGTGCTTCATGGCGAGATCGATGCGCTCGGCCGTCTCGGGCTCGATCGGCACCATCGGCGAGCGCAGCGTATCTTCGATCTTGCCGAGATGCGCCAGGGCATATTTCGCCCCGCCCGGATTGGGCTCGATGAAGAGCGCCTTGTGCAGCGGCATCAGCCGGTCCTGGATACCAAGCGCCGTGGCAAAGTCGCCGGCGAGGCAGGCCTGCTGGAATTCCGAACACAAGCGCGGGGCGACATTGGCCGTCACCGAAATGCAGCCTATTCCGCCATGGGCGTTGAAACCGAGCGCCGACGCATCCTCGCCGGAAAGCTGGATGAAATCATTGCCACAGGTGATGCGCTGTTCGGAAACGCGCTCGACCTTGCCGGTCGCATCCTTGACGCCCGCGATGTTCTTGTGGTCGCGGGCAAGCGATCCCATCGTCTCGGGCGTCATGTCGATGATCGAGCGGCCGGGAATATTATAGATGATGACCGGCAGCGATACCGCCTTGGCGACTTGCGAATAATGGGTATAGAGGCCGCGCTGGCTCGGCCTGTTGTAATACGGCGTCACAACGAGGATTGCATCCGCACCGGCCTTTTCGGCATGCTGGGCAAGCTCGATGGATTCACGCGTATTGTTGGAACCTGCACCGGCGATGACCGGAACGCGGCCCTTCGTCTCCTCGATGCAGACCTCGACGACACGCTTGTGTTCCGCGTGGGAAAGCGTCGGAGATTCGCCCGTGGTGCCGACCGGAACCAGCCCATTCGAGCCTTCGTCGATCTGCCAGTTCACCAAGGCGCGGAAGGCTTTCTCGTCAAATGCGCCATTACGATCGAATGGCGTGACAAGTGCCGTAATGGACCCCTTCAGCATCGGTGAACTCCCAGATCATATGCGCAAAAACGAGTGCGGCAGATAAAGCCAGCCGCAAGGCGCTGCACCATAGTCTTGCCACAGGTCTGGAGCAAGTGCATTTGACAGAAGTTTGACATAGTGCCGAAGAGGCGTGGAATGGCGGTTCCGATAACCTTTCATTAACATTGCTTTCATTGATCGCCGATATCATCGGGGGCCTGTATCGCTGGCCTCCACAAACAAACAGGCAACGAGCGAAAACCAATCCTTGAGTCAATATCCGAATTCTGATCTGGTCTGGTTCATGCGTTCAGCTGTTTCTGGAAGGACGATCTGGCGTAACGCCCTCCTCGCCGGCTGCGTGATGGCCGGCGGCCCGCCGGAGAGCGCCTTCGCACAGGCCTTTCCCGTGCAGCCGGAGAACGTGCCGATACCGTTTGTCCGTCCCTTCGCGCCGACAGCGACGCGACAGATACCATCGGCGCTGGTCTTGCCCGATTCCGTCATCACCTCAGGCATCGTTCAGCCACAGCAGCCGGGCGCCATCGGCGGCACCCTGAAAACCGGGCTCGATGCGCTCTACGGCAAGGATGCCGGAAGAGCCATGGCGATCCGCAATGGTATGCCGCCCAAATCGCTCGACCGCCAGATCCTGACCTGGGCGATCGGACTTTCGGGAGCCGACGACGTATCGAGCGCGGACATCGCGCAGGCCGCCGAGGAATTGCAAGGCTGGCCGGGCATGGCGGCACTGCGCCGCAATACGGAATACGCGCTTTACCGGGAAAATTCTCCGGCGAGGGTGGTGATAGCGGCATTCGGAAATACCAAGCCGCAGACCACGGAAGGCATGATCGTTCTCGCTCGCGCCCACCTGGCGGAAGGCAACGCCGCCAAAGCGCGACAGGTTCTCGCTCCCACGTGGCGCAAAGAGAAACTCGATTCCGGGGATGAGCAACGCATCGTGAAGGAATTCGGACAGGTGCTATCGCGCGAGGATCATCTGCACCGCATGCTGCAGATGCTCTATGCAAATCGCATCCAATCGGCGGGCCGCGTCGCCAAGCTGGCAAATGCGCAATCGCTCTATGAGGGTTTTGCCGCCGTCGCGCAGAAATCGTCCAATGCAGCGAAGAAACTCGCCGCCGTCGACAGTTCCTGGCATTCGAACCCGGCCTATATTTTCGCGAGAATCCAGTATCTGCGCCGTAGGGAACATTATAGTGACGCCGCCGAACTGATGCTGAAGGCACCGCGCGATGCAGCCGTCCTGGTCGATCCCGATGCGTGGTGGACCGAGCGGCGCGTGCTCTCGCGTGAACTTCTCGACATCGGCAAGCCCGAGATCGCCTATCGTCTCGCTGCCGCCCATGCAGCCGAGACACCGGCCATGGTAGCGGAAGCGGAGTTCCATGCCGGCTGGTATGCGCTGCGGGAGCTCAAGAATCCGAAGACCGCGCATCGTCATTTCGCACGGATCGCGGAGATTTCCTCGCGTCCGATTTCGGCTTCACGCGCCTATTATTGGCTGGGCCGCGCGGCGGAAGCCGGTGGCGGCGGAGATTCCCGCAATTACTACCGCCGCGCCGCGCATTACGGCACGACCTTTTACGGCCAGCTCGCCGCCGCAAAGCTCGGCGAGACGCAGCTGGAACTGCCCTATCCCAAGCCAAGCGATAGCGACCGCACACAGTTCGAGCGGCGCGCAGCCGTGCAGGCGATCCGGCGGCTGGAGGCGATCGGCTATGGCAAACGCGCCGAAATGCTTTACCGCGATCTGGCGCAGGAACTCGACAATACGGGCGAACTGGCGCTGCTGGCGGTCATGGCGGAGCGCAACGGCAATCATTATCTGGCGCTCAGGGTCGGCAAGACAGCGGCGCTGCGCGGGCTCGATGTCGGCGCACTGTCGCATCCGACCGGCGCCATTCCCGACAGCGCCGATATCAAGGGATCAGGCAAGGCGCTGGCCTATGCCATCGCGCGGCAGGAAAGCGAGTTCAACGTCTCCGCAGTTTCGAGTGCCGGGGCGCGCGGGCTCCTGCAGCTTCTTCCGACAACCGCCAAGGAAGTGGCGCAGCGCGCAGGGATGAGCTATTCCAAGCCACGCCTGACCACCGATGCCGCCTATAACGCGACGCTCGGTTCGCATTTCCTCGGCGAGCAGATCGACCGTTTCGACGGCTCCTATATCCTGACTTTCGCCGGCTATAATGCCGGGCCGCGCCGGGCTAGCGAGTGGATGGAGAGATATGGCGATCCGCGCGGCAAGCCGATCGACGAGATCGTCGACTGGATCGAGCGCATCCCCTACACGGAAACGCGCAACTACGTGCAGCGCGTGATGGAGAATTACGAAGTCTACAAAGCCCGCCTCTACGGCAAGATGGACATCGAAAAGGATCTTATCCAGGGGCGGAGTTGAGGAGGCGGAGTTGGTTCGGGGGAGCTTACGCTCGTGCCCGTGTCTCATCATTCAAGGCAAAACAACAGCGACTTCAAACGCCATCCGGTGACGTTGAGCTTGTAATACCCCCTCTGCCCTGCCGGGCATCTCCCCCTCAAGGAGGGAGATTGGCTGACATCAATGGCGGAGCTTTATCCTGCCGCATTGGCGATTGGCGAAAGCGGATCTCATAGCCAATCTCCCCACCTGAGGGGGAGATGCCCGGCAGGGCAGAGGGGGGGGGTATTACAAGCCCCAGCTTTTCCGCTTTAAGTGAAATGCCTCAATGCATCGGCCCGAAAACCGTTTCCGGTTTTCGGGCCGATGCATAGAATTCAAGAATTTACAGCGCTCTTACGAGCTTAGATTCACGTCTTGGGTTTCGGCGTCGTTTTCTTGGCTGTCGGTTTGGTGGCTGCAGGCTTCTTGGCTGCCGGTTTCGGGGTTACAGATTTCGTAGCGGCAGCGGCAGCAGATTCCGCAACCGCTTCAACCTTCGCGACCGCCGTCTTTACCGCGGAAGCGGCCTTCGCGGCTGGCTTTGCGCCAGCGCCGCCGGTCGTCTTCGATGAAACCGTTTTTGCCGTTGCGGCTTTGGCGGCACTCGTCTTTGCAGTAGGCTTTCCGGCGGAAGCAGCGGGCTTGGCGGCAGGCGACCGTTTGGCCGGCGTGGCGGCTGCTTCGGCTTTGACCGCGGCTGTCTTTGCCTCGCCTTTTTGGGCCCCGCCTTTTGTTGCCCCGCCTTTTGTCGCATGGCTGGTCGCGACTTTTCCGGCTTCCACGCGCTTGGTGAAGTCTGTCTTGCCGCCGCGCGCCAACACAGCCGCCTCGCTCACCCAATCTTCCCGTTCGGCACGCCCGGGAAAGCCGATTTTCTTGTTGATCCAGGCGACTTCCGCAGGGGTCCATGCGGCAATCTGGTCGAAGTGGAAGATACCGGCGGCGTTCAGCTCTTTCTCCAGCTCGTCGCCCACCCCTTTTATCAATGTGAGGTTATCGGGCTTGCCGCGCCGCGCGGCCTTGAGCGCTTTCGGCGGCGCTTCGGTGACGGTTGCAGATGGGGCTGATTTGGCAGCCGATTTGGCTTTAGCGGCGGGTTTTGCAACCGGTTTTGCGGCGGCGCTCACCGACGTGCTCGCTGCGGCAGACGCTGCCGTGGCCTTCGCTGCGACCTTCGCTCCGGGCGATTTAGCCGCCGGCTTACTGGCCGTCTTGCCGGTTGTCTTTGGCCCAGTTGTCGTTGCCTTTGCTTTAGGCTTTGCGCCCGAGGCAACAGACGGCGTGGCCGCTTTCGCGGACGCCGCCGCTCCAGCCTTCGCGTCGGAAGCCGGCACTTCGGGAGAATATGGTAAGGCCAGGGCGGACGACGCGGCAGCCGTGCGCGCATCCCCCGATGCGGAAAAACGCTTGATCAAGGATCCGAGAAGGCAACCCAGAACGAACGCGACGGCAATCAATATGGCCAATTGAATAATGAGCAGCAGCATACGGGCATCTCCTTAAGGCGCCAGGCCTTCAGCACAACGACGACGATTAACTCATGGGCAAGTCATTGGACGGATACTAAAGTCTTCGTCCGCCCTTTACATCCGAAAATCCCGTCAGGCGCGTTTTCTTCCGAATGTGGTCAATCCCACGTAAAGTCCTACCGCGAAGGCGATAAGCAAAACGAACCAGAATGTACTGATAAGATACATCATCGGAGGTCCTCGCGATTCTCTATTGGCCAAAAGATATAGAAATGAATTCGAACGCTTTTCTCCGCCCAAGTCAATCAGGCGAAGGAGGAACAATAGGATTATCTGGTGCCTGCTCGCCCGACTCGTCATCCGGTTGGTTATTTGCCCCCGGGGTCTCGGGCGCAGGCGGCACTATACGCGCGGAAACGAGTTTTCCTTCGCCCGGCAGCACACCGGCGACCGCCGTGACCAGCACTTCATAGGCATCAGAGCCAGCCGCCCTGCCCTTGATCGAATAGTCGAGAGTGCTGATCGACACTTCTCCCAAGGAGAGATCGGCCAGTTGAGAAACGGCAAAGCCGGCGAGCGCCGGAAAGCCTGGCGCGGCACCCCGCGCAATCGCCATTTCGTCCGTGATGCGGATGCCGGGCATGGCGCGTTCGGCGATGGTGAGGATATCGGCGCGAGCCGGACCTGGCGGGACATTGCCGGAAAGGATGACGCCATCGTCGGTCTTGACGGCACGAAATGAAAAGGGTTCGGCGAGCGGCGGGAGAACGGCCCGGTTTTCGACGCTGCGCACGCCTGGTACCGCGGCGGCGATCTTGGCGGCGGCAGCTTGTGCCCGCTCGTCGGGCGCCACGCCCTTCAATGTCAGATCGCGTCCGTCGAGATCGACCGACGCCCAGGAATAATCGCCGGCGAGAGCTGCTGACGTCCGGGATGCGAGATCATTCTCGACACGCCCCGAACCGAACCACACGGCAAGCACCGTGAGCAAGGCCGTGGTGGTGACGCCGGGCCAGAACCAATTTTTCAAAGCCGCCCTCTCCTGTTCCGTAACATGCTGTTATACGCATCGTACGAGAACGCCTCCTGCGATATGACGGTAATACGCACCGAAGCAGGGAAGCGGAACTGTCGCTGAAAAACGCCTGGAGATCAAGTTTAGAGGATCGGGCATGGCAGATGACATGGATACGGGAGACAGCCCGCCAATTTAACCGGCAACCGTAGTAATGACGCCAGAACGAAAAACCCGGCAGCCGAAGCTGCCGGATTCCACTTAACCAGTCCGGACCGGATCGGCCGGATTTGATTAGAACGAGCGCTGGAAACGGATCATGCCGCCCCATGCATCGTCGCTCTGGGTGATGACGCCGGCGCCATCGACATTCGTAACCAGGTCCTTGTAGTAAAGGACTTCCGGGGTGATCGTGAAGCCGGGGACGAGTTCATAAGCCACGTTGGCTGCAACGGCCAGCTGATCGAAGTCGTCATAGGAGACCTGTGCGTTGAAGGTCGCCTTGTCGGTCAGCTTGTAGCTTGCGCCAACCCAGCCGGCCCAGTCACCGCCCCACGAAGCGTAGAAGTTTTCGCGGAATGCAATGGCATCGCCCTCGGACTGCCAGGCGCCCATCACGAAGATGGAGGCAGCGTCGGTGATGTTGAGGTCTGCACGAACCTTGACGGCCCACTCTTCGATAATGCTGTCGTAACCGACGACGGCGCCGATCGAACCCCAACCCTGGGCCCACTTCGCACCGCCGACCATGTGAGGCACATAATCGTTGATCGTGTAGTCGCCTTCACCCTGCTCGAACGACACCATGGCAGAGATGCCGTTGCCGCCGGTGAAGGTGTAGCTGATGAGCGTGGTGTCGTAGTTCAGAGGCTCGATCACGTCATCGTTGATGACATTGCCGGCGTAGCCGAGGAAGGTACGGAACGCGGATTCATCTTTACCGATGCGCAGGCCGCCCAGTTCGATATAGGCGAACTTCAGCTCGACGTCGTCGTTCTCAGCATAAGCGCCGTCATTATCGTTCGTGTCCCACTGGAAGCGGGTCTCGGTGTAGGTGCGCAGCGTGCCGAGCTCGGTTTCCGAGGCGGTGTGCGTGCGCAGCGCGAAGCGCAGGCGCTTGCGCCAGGTGTCGTCACCTTCGATGACGCTGCCATCGCGGCGGAAACGATCACGGCCAACCGCACCGAGAGAATCGCCGGCACCCATGTCGTAGCGCAGATATCCGGAGATGCGCAGGCAGGTTTCGGTACCGGGGATGTAGAAATAGCCGGCGCCGTAAGCATCGCAGACGCGGACATATTCAACGGGTTCCGGCTCGGCATAGACGACAGCGTCGGCAGCACGAGCGCCGGAGACTGCGACGAGAGCCGCAGCGGAGCCGAGAAGCAGGCTCTTGATGTTCATTTCTGACCTCCAGTCAATAACCGCGGGAGGCGCGTAAATATCAATGAAATCAATGTGATAGGATTCAGAGGTAAAATTAGCGCGGGAATCGGCTCGGGAGCCGCCAGGCCTCATCACGTGCTCGAAAGAGCGAAAGCCGGCCGATCGCACGGGAATCATCGGGAGAATCTTGGATGGAATCGCTGCGATTCCATCCCTGGCGATAGCCCTTACGAGCGTGCAGAGATGGAGGCAGATTTGAAGGATATAAGGGGAAGATGGCGGAGAGGATGGGATTCGAACCCATGAGACCCTTTTGAGGTCTACTCCCTTAGCAGGGGAGCGCCTTCGACCACTCGGCCACCTCTCCGGTACGGGCGAGATAGCCGTTAAAGTACGGCAGTTCAAGCGATTTGCGGGCAGTATTCCTGATTTTCACCGGATAGGCCTTGATTGATTGCGGGAAATGGCTGGGAGCCCCGGCAATGTGGCCACTCCGCGGCCCAAATTGGGCGTTCATCGTACCGGAGAGCAGATTCTCACACTGAATCCGGCATAGCTGGGGAATGCGAGACGTTGGACGCAACCGGGCCGATGCTGTGGATAAACATGATCAGCACACCGATAGCCGCACTGATTCCCGCCGGACAACGCAAATTGCGGGCCCTTCTGGGCGTTAAGGAAGATGAATCCGGCGTAACCAATATTAAAGAGCAGTGAAGAAGCTGCCATGTCTGGGGCAATTTCGTGACTTTTCTGCAACAGCGGATTGGCATAGCGCCAGCCGGCCCCCCGCCGGATGTTATTGGGTGTTGAAACGCCAACCCCGGTGAGTATGGTCACTCAGGAAGAAGGAGCGCTTCGGGGCGACTTTTTCGCGTAGGGGATGGGGAGCAGGTTGTCCTTCAGCCAAATCAGAATGCCCAGACCCATTTTTAACTTTGACTGGAGGTCAGAAATGAACATCAAGAGCCTGCTTCTCGGCTCCGCTGCGGCTCTCGTCGCAGTCTCCGGCGCTCGTGCTGCCGACGCTGTCGTCTATGCCGAGCCGGAACCCGTTGAATATGTCCGCGTCTGCGATGCTTATGGCGCCGGCTATTTCTACATCCCCGGTACCGAAACCTGCCTGCGTATCTCCGGATATCTGCGCTACGACATGGGCGCCGGCGACGCGCTCGGTGCACAGGGTCTCGACCGCAAGGATTTCCGGGACAACGGTGACATCAATTACAATGACACCTGGCGCAAGCGCCTGCGCTTCACGCTGCGCACGCACACCGCTTCGGAAACCGAACTCGGCACGCTGCGCACCTACACCGAGACCCGCTTCCAGTGGGACACGAACAATGACAACGCTCGTTTCGAAGACGCTGACGGAAATGGTTTCGGTTACGGCGCATTCGCTTCGAACGACGACGTCACGCTGAACTTCGCCTATATCGAACTGGGCGGCCTGCGCATCGGTAAGGACGAAACCGCGTTCCGTACCTTCCTCGGCTACGCCGGCAACGTCATCAACGATGACGTGATCGAGCCGAACGGCTACGACACCACGCTCATCAGCTACACCTTCACCGGCGGCAACGGCATCTCTGCCATTGTCTCGCTCGAACAGGGTGCAGGAGAGTACACCATCGACAGCTACACGCCGCATATCGTCGGCGGTCTGAAGTGGGCTCAGGGCTGGGGTTCGATCGGCGCCGTCGCCGGTTACGACTCCAACTATGAAGAGTGGGCCGCCAAGGTTCGCGCTGACGTTAACATCACCGATGCCTTCTCCATCTTCGTGATGGGTGCTTGGCAGTCGGATGGCGATTACGCTCACTTCCGCGACAACTTCTACGCTTCGTGGGGTGGTGACTGGGCCGGCTGGGTTGGCGCAAGCTACAAGCTGACCGACAAGGCAACCTTCAACGCGCAGGTTTCCTTCGACGATGCTGAACAGCTCGCCGTTGCAGCCAACGTTGCTTACCAGCTCGTTCCCGGCTTCACGATCACCCCGGAAGTCCTGTACTACAAGGCTTCGGAAGATCTGTCCGGCACTGACGACGATGTCTGGGGCGGCATGATCCGCTTCCAGCGCTCGTTCTAATCGGATGACGCTTTAAGACCATAGAACGCCAGCGGGTAACACCGCTGGCGTTTTTCGTTTTGGAACTGTGTTCACGCATGCGTGGGCGAATGACTGACAGAACTGGTGGGGACCAGACGAAAGGGATCGATACTCAGGAGAGTTGGGGAAATCATCAGCTTGTGAGGGGCAAGTCCATTTGCAACAGCCAATGGGTATGTCGATGCAAAAGATTAGCGACCTTATCTTGTATTTCTTCAATTGTTTCACTAATGCTTTCCGCCGGGCAGAACGGCTGGGGGGATAATGAGTATCTTGGAAGACAGAGCCGCTGAAAGCGGCGAGATGTATACGCCGATCATCGGTTACAATCTGCAGTATACATCGTCTCAATGCACGACCCACAGGCTTGTCAACCAGCATTCGCTCGCCGAATTGACCGGGCGGTATATCAGCATTCTCTGGGATGACGGCTCACACAAATACAATGTGCGGTCGTTTCTCGGCGAAATTGACGAGATACTGAAGGGGGAGCGTTTCAGCGGCTTCAGCCAGGAAATGCTCGATCGGATCATCGGTACGCTTCGTGAACGCGGCAACAGCAATGCAACCATCAATAGAAAGATGGCGGCGCTGAGCAAACTGCTGCGGAAGGCGTACAAGATGGGGGATATCTTCAGCCTGCCGGAATTCATCCGGCAAAAAGAGCGGGCGGGGCGAATCCGCTTCCTCGAACATGACGAGGAAAAGCGTCTTTTCGCGGCGATCAAGAGCCGCTGCGAGGAAAGCTATCGTCTTTCGGTGTTTCTCGTCGATACCGGATGCCGGCTCGGCGAAGCGATCGGCCTCACCTGGAACGATATCCAGGACCACCGCGTCACCTTCTGGCTGACCAAATCCAACCGCAGCCGTACCGTGCCGCTGACGAAGCGCGCGCGCAAGGCCGTCGACATGCCGCATATCGGGCTAAAGGGTCCGTTCTCCATGCTCAACCAGGTCCGCTATCGCGCGATCTGGAACGATTCGAAGATCGATGTGGGACTCAGTGCCGATGATCAGGTGGTGCCGCATATTCTGCGCCATACCTGCGCCTCGCGCCTGGTGCGCGGCGGGATCGACATCAGGCGCGTCCAGATGTGGCTCGGCCACCAGACATTGCAGATGACTATGCGCTACGCGCATCTGGCGACGAACGATCTCGATTCATGTGTGAAGGTTCTGGAGATCCGGTAGGTTCTGTTGAGGTTGAGGGCATTAACGCGAGGGTGGTTCGCAGTTTGGTGGAATCACTTGGCCGGCCGGACGAGGTGCGCTTCGTCGCACCCCCCTCTGGCCTGCCGGCCATCTCCCCCACAAGGGTGGAGATTGGCTGTCATCCTCGTTGGCAACCAATCGGCAGCACTGCAGAATAAGCTCCGTCATCGATGAAAGCTAATCTCCCTCCTTGTGGGGGAGATGGCCGGCAGGCCAGAGGGGGGTGTGACGAAGCGCAGTTTCCACCACAAATGCATCTCAACCTCAACTATGGTCATTCCAGCCCGATCTGTGATAGCGAGATGCGCGTCACCTTTGCCGAATTCCGGATCATCCATTCCATGACCGCTCCGCATTTTACGCCTCTCGTCGACAGCCTCCCCTCCACTGTCCCTTTCGTCGGCCCCGAAACGCTGGAACGCAATCGCGGCCGGCCATTCGTCGCACGGCTTGGGGCCAATGAGAGCGGTTTCGGCCCCGCCCCCTCGGTCATCGCCGCGATGCGGGATGCGGCGGGCGATGTCTGGAAATATGGCGACCCGGAGAATCACGATCTCAAGCAGGCGCTCGCCGCCCATCTCGGCGTTTCGCCGCGTAATGTGGCCGTCGGCGCCGGTGTCGATTGCCTGCTGGGGCTCATCGTCCGGCAATATATCAATCCCGGAGATGCGGTGGTCAATTCCCTCGGCGGCTATCCGACCTTCAATTATCATGTCGCCGGTTTCGGCGGACGGCTCGTCACCGTCCCCTATCGCGATGACAGGGGTGATCTCGGCCCCCTGCTCGATGCGGTCAGGCGCGAAAAAGCACCGCTGGTCTATCTCGCCAACCCTGACAATCCGATGGGGACATGGCTGGACGCTGGCGAGATCCAGTCCTTCATCGACGCCCTGCCCGAAACCACGATGTTCATCCTCGACGAGGCCTATGGCGAAACCGCGCCGGATAGCGCCATTCCGCCGCTCGATACGGGGCGCCCGAACGTGTTGAGGATGCGAACCTTTTCAAAAGCTTACGGCCTTGCCGGCATGCGCTGCGGCTATGCCATCGGCGCGCCTGAACAGATTGCCGCGTTCGACAAGATACGCGACCATTTCGGGGTCAGCCGCATGACGCAGGCGGCAGCACTCGCCGCGCTGGCCGATCAGGCCTATCTCCGCCAAGTTGTCGGCGAGATCGGCGCCGCACGTCAGCGCATCGAAGAAATCGCGGCGGCGAACGGGCTTCAGGCCATCCCTTCCGCCACCAATTTCGTCGCTATCGATTGCGGGCGCGACGGCGCTTTTGCGCGACGGATTCTCGATGAGCTGATCGAGCGCGACATCTTCGTGCGCAAGCCGGCAGCGCCGGTCCTCGACCGCTGTATCCGCATCAGCGTCGGCCCTCGCTCCGAGCTCGATCTCTTCGAGGAAAGACTGCCGCTTGCCCTTGCGGCAGCCGATAAAACATCCTGAACGAGGATCAAGAAATATGCGCCTGGAACCCTATCGTCCTTTCGCCCTCGCCGGGGGCTTGAGCGGTGCGGCGGCGCTTGCCGCCTATGCGGCTTCCGCCCATGGCGGCAGCGCCAATCTCGGCACGGTCGCGCCGATCCTGCTTGCCCATGCACCGGCCCTGCTGGTGCTGGCAGTGCTTGCGCCCGGCAGGATGGCGGCGTGGATCGGCGGGTGGACCACGCTCGCCGGCCTCATCCTTTTCGCGGGCGATCTGGTGATGCGAGACATCGCCGGCACGAGGCTCTTCCCCTATGCCGCGCCGCTCGGCGGAACGCTGCTCATCACGGGATGGCTCGTTATTGCCTTGATTGGTGTTCTGAGGCCGAAGGCCTCTTCGTAGACGCTTGGAACGATCCCCAATTTGATGGAATCGTCTGGCCTTACACCAGTTAAGATCTGGAAGTGAACCGCCTCAAAAGAAAAACGGGTCACGAGCGCCCCGTTTTCTCTTCCATAGCCGACGCCCTGATGCGGCACGTCGCTTTACTGGATTTTGCCTATCGAACTTACGACGTGCCCTTCAGCCGCGCATTGCAAAGGCTGTAATAGCCGCCGCCCTTCTGGATCCATTTCAGACCGCCAAGCGCGTTGTTGGCCTTGTTTGCATGATATTGCTGGAGGCAGGTATGCATACGTGCCCTGCCCGCCGACTCGTTCGAGAATTGCGGGGAAACGACCGTTGGGAAGGCTACGCCTTGCGGGGCCTTCATGGTCGATGCAGGTGGTTCCTTGCTGCCATCGGTGCTCAAAGCCACCGGATCGGCGCCCGGGCCGCACTCGGCCTTGCGGAAGCCATTCCAATTCAGGCCATTCAGCGCGCCGGCTGCTTTCGCGGCCTCATATTTCGCGCCGCACTCCATCATGCCCAATGCCTTACCGGAAGCGGCAGCAGCCGGGGCTGCGGCAGTTTTAGCCGCCGGAGCGGTCGCTGGCGCAGCGGCGGCGTCGTCCGATCCGCACTCGCTCTTGCGAAAATCATTCCACTTCTTGCCGCCCAGCGACCCTGATTCCTTGGCGGCCTGATATTTGACACTGCATTCCTTCATCGACAGCGCGTTGGCCGGTGATGAAATGGTCAGGGCGGCCGCTCCAATAATGACGACTGCACCGGCTAGACTTGCGATGGATCGAATAAGCATCCCGTTTCTCCTTCTCGAGGTGCTGCGACAGTGCACCGGGCCCTTTTTCCTGTCAATTACTGCGTGCATTCAAGGTAAAATTTCACTTCACACTTCAAAATCGCGGATATATCGCAGATTGACTTGCGCCTTGACTTGGCGGAGCACAGTCAAGCGGGCGACATGCGAGGCTTGGACGGGCTGAACGAAGAGCGGCTTCGTTCCATTGTTCGGAGACGATGCAAGAGGAGCATTCGAGGTATAAGGAGCGCCCACAGGAGACATGGAAGCCCGATTTCAGGCTGATCGAAATCAGGCTGGTTCCGTGGTAAAGCGAACAGCGAGGAAACCACTCGCTCTTTCGCCTTCAGCCGATCACAGGGAGGAAAACATGTATGCGTCGGGCCTGAGATTCGGTCTGCCTGAGGAAATCGAAGCGTTGCGCGATCAGGTGCAGCGTTTTGCCCGCGAGCGGATTGCGCCGCTTGCCGCCGAGACGGACCGGACCAATGCGTTCCCGATGCAGCTTTGGCGGGAGTTCGGTGAACTGGGGCTGCTCGGCATGACCGCCGACCCTGATTATGGCGGCTCCGGCTTCACCTATCTTGCCCATGTGGTTGCGATGGAGGAGATTTCGCGCGCATCGGCTTCCATCGGCCTTTCCTACGGTGCGCATTCCAATCTCTGCGTCAACCAGATCAATCGCTGGGGCAACGAAGCGCAGAAGGCGAAATATCTGCCTGATCTGTGCTCCGGCGCGCATGTCGGCGCGCTCGCCATGTCGGAACCAGGCGCCGGCTCCGACGTGGTGTCGATGAAGCTGCGCGCCGAGCGGCGAGGCAATCACTACCTCCTCACCGGCAACAAGATGTGGATCACCAACGGGCCGGATGCCGAGACGCTGGTCGTCTATGCCAAAACCGATCCCGCTGCCAAGACGCGCGGCATTACGGCTTTCCTCATTGAAAAGGGCATGAAGGGCTTCACCACCGCGCAGAAGCTCGACAAGCTCGGCATGCGCGGCTCCAATACCTGCGAACTGGTTTTTCAGGATTGCGCGGTGCCTGTGGAAAATGTGCTGGGCGGTGAAGGCGAAGGCGTCAGGATCCTGATGTCCGGCCTCGATTACGAACGCGTGGTGCTGGCAGGCGGGCCGCTCGGCATCATGGCCGCCTGCCTCGACGCCGTGGTGCCCTATATCCATGAGCGCAAGCAGTTCGGCCAGGCGATCGGCGAATTCCAGCTGATGCAGGCCAAGCTTGCCGACATCTATACGACGTTCAACGCCTGCCGCGCCTATGTCTACGCCGTGGCGGCGGCCTGCGACCGGAGCGAGACGACGCGCAAGGACGCTGCCGGCTGCATTCTCTATGCGGCGGAAAAGGCGACCTGGTGTGCGCTCGAAGCGATCCAGGCGCTGGGCGGCAATGGCTATATCAATGATTATCCGACAGGGCGCCTGCTGCGCGATGCCAAGCTCTATGAGATCGGCGCCGGCACCAGCGAGATCCGGCGCATGCTGATCGGACGCGAAATCTTTGCGGAGAGCGCATAGGAAATGACAAGACTGACATCGCAGATCTCCCCCTCCTCCGAGATATTCACCGCCAATGCGGCAGCCATGCGCGCGCTGGTCGAGGACATACGCACCAAGGCGGCGGAGGTCGAACAAGGCGGCCCGGACGAAGCACGCGCGCGGCACGTCTCGCGCGGCAAGCTCCTGCCCCGCGAACGGCTGGTGCGGCTTCTCGACCCCGGCTCGCCCTTTCTCGAAATCGGCCAGTTCGCCGCCTTCGGCATGTATGGCGATAATATCGCCTCCGCCGGACTGATCGCCGGGATCGGTTGCGTCGAGGGGCGCGAGGTGATGATCATCGTCAACGATGCGACGGTGAAGGGCGGCACCTATTATCCCCTGACGGTGAAGAAGCATCTGCGCGCGCAGGAGATCGCGGTGCAGAACCATCTGCCCTGCATCTATCTGGTCGATAGCGGCGGCGCGAACCTGCCCAACCAGGACGAGGTGTTCCCCGACCGCGAACATTTCGGCCGCATCTTCTACAATCAAGCCAATATGAGCGCCGCCGGCATTGCGCAGATCGCCGTAGTGATGGGCTCGTGCACGGCGGGCGGCGCCTATGTGCCGGCGATGTCCGACGAGACGATCATGGTACGTGGCCAGGCGACGATCTTCCTCGGTGGTCCGCCGCTGGTCAAGGCGGCGACGGGCGAAGACGTGACGGCGGAGGAGCTGGGCGGCGCGGAACTGCATACGCGCCTATCAGGCGTGGCGGATCATTATGCGCTGGACGACGAGCATGCGCTGATGCTCGCCCGGCGCATCGTCAGGAACCTCAATCGCAAGAAGCAGATAGGGCTCGAGCTTCGCAAGCCCGCGCCGCCGCTTTATGCACCGGAAGAGCTTTACGGCATCGTGCCGACGGATCTGCGCCAGCCCTATGACGTGCGCGAGCTTCTGGCGCGCGTGGTGGACGGTTCCGAGTTCGACGAGTTCAAGAAGAATTACGGCACGACACTGGTGACCGGCTTTGCCCATCTGCACGGCATGCCCGTCGGCATCATCGCCAATAATGGCGTGCTCTTCTCCGAAAGCGCGCTGAAAGGCACGCATTTCATCGAACTGTGCTGCCAGCGCGGCATTCCGCTGGTCTTCCTGCAGAATATCACCGGCTTCATGGTGGGTCGCGCCTATGAGGCGGGCGGCATCGCCAAGGACGGCGCCAAGCTGGTGACGGCGGTGGCGACCGCCCGGGTGCCGAAAGTGACGATGATCGTCGGTGGCTCGTTCGGCGCCGGCAATTACGGCATGTGCGGCCGCGCCTTCTCGCCGCGCTTCCTCTGGATGTGGCCGAACGCGCGCATCTCGGTCATGGGCGGCGAACAGGCCGCGACCGTGCTCTCCATGGTCAAGCGCGAAGGGATCGAGCGGCGCGGCGACCAATGGTCCGCCGCCGAGGAAGTCGAATTCCGCAGCCCCATCCTCGAAAAATACGAACGCGAGGGCCACCCGCTTTATTCGTCGGCCAGACTCTGGGACGACGGCATCATCGACCCGGCGAAAACGCGAGATGTGCTGGGGTTGAGCCTGAGCGCGGCG
The DNA here is from genome assembly GCF_002980495.1 of Phyllobacterium phragmitis. Classification (GTDB taxonomy): domain Bacteria; phylum Pseudomonadota; class Alphaproteobacteria; order Rhizobiales; family Rhizobiaceae; genus Paramesorhizobium; species Paramesorhizobium phragmitis. The sequence goes on along the minus strand of NZ_PVBR01000001.1, from coordinate 303,927 downwards.
CTGAATGCGCCGGTGGAGGAGACGAAGTTTGGGGTGTTTAGGATGTGAGGCGTCTCGTTTCGTCGGAAGCGAAGCACACCCCCTCTGGCCTGCCGGCCATCTCCCCCTCAAGGGGGAGATTGGATGTGATCACTGCAGGCAGCCAATCACCAACGTTGCAGGATGAAGAACCGTCATTCCGCATAGCTAATCTCCCCCCTGAGGGGGAGATGGCCGGCAGGCCAGAAGGGGGTGAAGACGACTGAGCGCCTTTGCTGCGGCATCACGAAAATCGAAGCCGAGGCCATCGTCTCTGAACCGGAATGCGATGCCGGAGACGGCATCTTTTTTGGATTCGATAAGGCGACGACGCAGGGGTATGAGAGGGAGTAAACAACGATAGCGGCCCGCATTGCAAATCAATATGCCCGTTAGGAGCGCCGTCAAAAAGCTGCACCTAACCCTCTACCAGCTCAAATTTTGCTAGATCATCGAGATCTAGTATCGCGCGCCTAATGGAACGATAGTCATCTGCAGGAACCTCAACAAACGTTCCGTCGTCAGCCTCAAAAAGCCCCAATGTTGCTTTTTGCGTATTTATCAATTCGACATAACATCCATAGTCAATCTTAAATACATCGTATCTTATTCCCGGAGTATCGTGAGATGATATATTTTTCTTCAGTAGGTGTATTATCCTAGAGTCAAATAATCTATCAACAAACTCATTTCTGATATTTGCCGGAACCAAGAATGCCCTAGCACGTCTTTCACCGATAACCCTATTTATGATATGATCTAAAACATAAGCCAGCTCAACGTTTGCTTTCACAGCCGATGCTTTATCGTTCTGATACCAGTCACGCGCAGCAACTCTAATGTCTGCAACGCTTGCAGTCCGGCCAAAAGCTTTTGCTGCTATTTTCGAAGCGAGATTAAGAGCGTCCCGAGGCACTCCTTCAGAGGCGCGAACCAATTCTTCAAACGCCGTCACCTGGGTAAAAACAAACTGGATAAGCTGGTCCGCATCACGCAAACCATGCCCACCTTCTGACGCCTCCAAGTGACGGAACAGTAAGTTCTTATAAAAAGATACGGATCGCGCCTGATCGTTGTCAAAAACTAAAAAATCATCCAAATTTAGATCGGCTGAAATGTCTGCCCCCAATTCTAGTCCAATATACTCTCCATTGGGGCGAGATATATGAAAATTGGATCTATGCTCAATAGCCCCAATTTTAATTATAAAATGATTTATAGGCAAAATCGTTCGTCTTAAAAGATCAGCCAAATAAGGTTGCAGCGATATTGGTATTTCACTCCACTCATCAATCAGAATCCATATCCTTGGTTTACCCAAAACATCAATTAATCCTCGCAGACTATTTTGAATTCGACCGAAATGCACAGAGTAAACTTCACGTCCAACAGCGGTTTTTTCTACCTCTGCGCTAGAACTAGACTTCCTTTTGCCCGATACATTCGCGCCAAATTTTGGCCCGTTTTGGGAGAGCGAAGCATCTATTGATGCTCCTGCCGAGCTGTGCGAGTTTTCTACTGCCGCCTGTTTCGTAGTAATCTCCCCAAGAATTTTAACTTCCGAGAAGGCTGCGTCCAAATCATCCAACCGGCTCGATATTTGCTCAGAATTTCCTCCTTTATCCAAAAAATTTATAGCGATGGCCCAAAGCTCCGAACCAATTGCCCTTAAGACATCTAGGATGAGCCTTACACTTCGTTCTGACTCAGTCCTGGATAAATCATTGTATATAGCACCGTCCGATCCGATCGACCGAAGATCAATATAAATCGGAAAATCTCCCTTCTTTTTTACCTCCTCTGAGAGGTAAATCAGAGCATGCGTCTTTCCAGTCCCTCTACGTCCATATATAATTTGATTATTACTCGTCATCAATATTTCTGAAAGAGGCTCTGTATCTACATATGTACTATACAATATATCAGACGATACTTTTTCAGCCCTCTTGGAGAACCCAATGAAAGCTTTCTGAACAATTTTTAATGCCTCAGCCTCGACCATAACCGAATGCCCCTTTGAATAGCCTGCGCGGTGGGCGTCACCTGAACGCAGCATTTCAATCACCGGACATTTACATACGACGGGCCTTATCGACAAGGAACCCGCAAGTTCGCTTCGGGCAACTAACGTTGCACCCCTCACCCATTCACCAGCCCCAAAATCAGCCGATGCACATTCCCGCCGTCGCTCATCTCGACCTTGTCAAACTCGCGGCTTTTGCGGCGCTGTTCGTTGGAGAGCGCGGCGAGGCGGGTGGTGAGTTCCTGCCTGATCTTTTTGCAGCCGGGATCATCCGCCACCGTCAGGCCGATGGAGGTGGCCTCGATCTTCTTCACCATGTCGAGGATCATTTCGCCATGCACCCGCTCATGCGCGGTGATGCCTTTGATGAATTTATCCCAGAGCCTTTGCGTTTCGGGCGGCAGCGGGCCTGAGGGTTTCGGCAGCTTGTAGATGATGATGAGGTGCGGGCGCGCGGAGGCAAGCCGGCATCCGCCGCCCTCGGGCACGTATTTGCGCGACCATTTCAGGTCGAAGGTGGTGTAGGCGATGGTGCGGCCGAGGCTGACCTTGGGGCCGTGCTCACCGATCGATCGATAGAGATCGATGCCGGTCCTGCCGTTGACGGCATAGGTATCGATCCGCTCGACGGGCTTCCATTGTGCCTGCGCCGTTGGTGTAAAGCCAAGGCACAATCCCATTCCCAAAACATATGAAACGCGCTTCATGAGATGCATGATGAGGGGTTTCAGGCCAGCCGCGGATAGGTGAACAACAGCACATGCACAAGGTTCAGCAGAAAATGCACGCTCATCGCCACTTCGATTCGTCCGGTTTTCATATAGGCCGTACCATAGAACAGGCCTGCAAGGGTTGCCAGTGCCACATAGCTCCAGCCGCCTTCCAAATGATATAGCCCGAACAGCCCGGCACTTATCGCCAGCGCGATATAGGGCGACCACCCAAATCGCGCAAAAGCCCTGGAGAAACTGCCTTGCACCATCCCGCGAAACAGAACTTCCTCCGCAAACGTGACGAACAGAAAGTTGTTGAGGGCCCATAGCCATAGGACAGGCATGACCTTCGGTTCAAACGCGATATATCCGGCAACCATCGAGATCGGAATGATGACAAGGAGGCACGCGCCGAGAACCAGCGCGCCAATTCCGGTAGCCCGCGCCCTGCCCACCGGCGGCTTTATCGATATAGGACTGCCGGCCCAGAAGAGCCTTCCGCAAGAGGCCAGAACAAAGGCCGAGAACACCTTGTCGTAATTAAGATACATGGTGAAGGGCGCGGAGACCGGGGAAACTCTGATGTGGTCCAGAATTTTCACGTTCGCAAAACCCGGAACGATATGTCCCGCAAAGGCCACGGTCGCCAGAAGGACCAGTACGCCCGAAAACACCAGGGCATAGGGGAAAGTCGAAGATGTGAAATTCTTCCACAAGCTGAAATGCCAGATACACAAAGCCGAAAACACAGCCAATGCGGCGGCACCCGTCCATGAAAGGATGCCGGCAAGGAGAGCGGCTATCAATGATACGATAGCGGCCGCAAGCGGGATGTTTTTCGCCCGGAAAAGCATCGCGACAATGGCTATGGCGAGAAGCAAATATGCAATAGCCGACAGAGGATTTGACCAAAGAGCGGACATCATAAACCTTAAAAAGGCAAAAGTTTTCAGCGGAAAATAAGCACGATCCAGCTCTTTATTCAATCGCACCGACATTCCCTGGATCGCATTGTCAATTGGCATTTTCTTGCCATCTTGTCAGGGAGGGTTCTGCCTGTTTCTGTCAGGAGAGATGATGCGTAGACATTCTCAGTGTAATATTGCCGTGTAAGGAATGTGGGTGCACAACGTCGATCAATCCAAGGACTTAGGGAGAGCGTGAAATGCCCAAGCAATCGAAATTCATCTGGTATGAGCTGATGACATCGGACCTCGCGGGGGCCGAGGCCTTCTACAAGGAGGTGATCGGCTGGAATACCGAACGCTGGCCGGGGGAGATGCCCTATGTGATCGTCAAATCGGGCGAGACCGGCGTCGCCGGGCTGATGACGCTCCCCGACGAGGCGAAGGCCATGGGCCAGCCGCCGATGTGGCTTGCCTATATCCATGCGGAAGATGTCGATGCCGCAACGGAAAGCCTGCGCAAGGCGGGCGGACGGGTTTACCGCGAGCCGGCTGATATTCCCGAAGTCGGCCGCTTCTCCGTCGTCGCCGATCCGCAGGGCGCGATGTTCATGCTGATGACGCCCAGCATGGAAGGCCAGCCGCCGCTGCCCGAGGGCACGCCCGGAACGGTCGGCTGGAACGAACTCTGTGCCGGAGACGGGCCAAGCGCGTTCGATTTCTATTCCAGCCAGTTCGGCTGGACCAAGGATCAGGCCATGGATATGGGCCCGATGGGCGTCTATCAGCTTTTCGCGATCGACGGAAAGATGTGCGGCGCGGTGATGACCAAGCCGGAGAACGTGCCCGCGCCCCTGTGGCAGTTCTATTTCAACGTGGACGGGCTCGATGCAGCGTTGGCGCGGGTGAAGGAGCACAAGGGCAAGGTGGTCATGGAGCCGATCGAAGTGCCCGGCGGCTCCTGGGTTGCCGGCTGCATGGACCCGCAGGGCGCGCTGTTCTCGCTCGTCTCGATGACGCGGTGAGAACGTGGGAATAGAGGAGTAGGGGAATATGTTTTGCTATCAAATCTACTCCCCTACTCACTTATTCCCCGACTCCCTTCCGAGCAAAACGAGGTTGCATGAAACGCGTGATGATCATCGGCGGCGCGGGCTCTGGCAAATCCACGCTGGCGCGGCAGATCGGAGACAAGACCGGGCTGCCGGTCATCCATATCGATCCGATGTTCTGGAAAGCCGGCTGGGTGCAGCGGCGACCCGAGGAAACGACCGCGCTCGCGCTCAAGGCCACGGAAAGCGAGGAATGGGTCTTCGAGGGGAACCATAGCGCGACGATGGATGCGCGGCTTGCCCGCGCCGATACGCTGATCTTCCTCGATATCGGCACGGTGCGCCGCCTCTGGCGGATTGCCCTTAGAACATTGTGCCATTACGGGCGCACGCGCCCCGATATGGCCGAGGGATGCCCGGAACGCTTCGATTGGGATTTCATCAAATGGGTTGCCGGATACAGGCGGGGCGGCAGGGTCAAGGCGCTCCGGCTTATCCGGTCGGCCCCACCGCATGTCCGGATGTTGCATCTGCACGATCCAGCTGAGGTGCGGACTTTCCTTGCAAATATTCCAACTGGCCGTCCTGTCGGACAGCCGGAAGAGACTTAAGGAGCAGCCTACATGTTCTCCAGAATCCTCATCGCCAATCGCGGCGAGATCGCCGTCCGCATCATCCGCACGGCGCGGCGGCTGGGGATCGGCACCGTCGCCGTCTATTCGGATGCGGATGCCGGCGCGCTTCATGTGGAGCTCGCCGACGAGGCCGTGCATATCGGCCCGCCGCCTGCCGCCGAGAGCTATCTGAAAGCCTCGCGCATCATCAAGGCGGCGAAGACGGCGGGCGCCGAGGCGATCCATCCCGGCTATGGCTTTCTCTCGGAGAACCCGGATTTCGTCGAGGCGGTGGAACGTGCGGGCCTGGTCTTCATCGGCCCGTCGGCGGCCTCGATCCGCGCCATGGGGCTGAAGGACGCCGCCAAGCGGCTGATGGAAAAGGCCGGCGTGCCGGTCGTCCCCGGCTATCATGGCGAGGCGCAGGATCTGGTGGTGCTCGCCACCAAGGCGCGCGAGATCGGCTATCCCGTGCTGATCAAGGCGCGGGCCGGCGGCGGCGGCAAGGGCATGCGCCGCGTCGATCACCCCGATGATTTCGCCGAGGCGCTGGCCGGCGCGCGGCGCGAGGCTAAGAGCGCCTTCGGCGACGACCATGTGCTGGTGGAGAAATATATCGCCCGCCCCCGACATATCGAGGTGCAGGTCTTCGGCGACGCGCATGGCAATGCGGTGCATCTGTTCGAGCGCGATTGCTCGCTGCAGCGCCGGCACCAGAAGGTGATCGAGGAAGCCCCTGCCCCCGATATGAGCAACGCCATGCGCGCGGCGATGACGCAAGCCGCGGTGAAGGCGGCGAAGGCGATTTCCTATCGTGGCGCGGGCACGGTGGAGTTCATCGCCGATGTCTCGAACGGGCTGAAGCCCGATGCCTTCTGGTTCATGGAAATGAACACGCGGCTGCAGGTCGAGCATCCGGTGACGGAGATGGTCACGGGCCTCGATCTGGTTGAATGGCAATTGCGCGTGGCGGCGGGAGAGCCGTTGCCGCTGAAACAGGCGGACATCGCGCTTTCCGGCCATGCCTTCGAGGCGCGGCTTTATGCGGAGGATCCGACGCGGGGGTTCCTGCCCGCCATCGGCACGCTGACGCATTTGCGCTTTGCCGAAACGGCGGGAGGCGATGCGACGCTGCGCATCGATGCCGGCGTGCGCCAGGGCGACGCGATCGTGCCGTTCTATGATCCGATGATCGCCAAGATCATCGTCCACGGCAAGGATCGGAGTGCCGCGCTTTCCGCCCTCGGAAGTGCCTTGCGCGAGACGGAGATCGCGGGGTCGGTGACCAATGCTGCGTTCCTTGCCCGGTTGACGGAGCATGAAGGCTTCGCGGCGGGCGATGTCGATACCGGCCTGATCGAAAGGGATATCGATGCGCTCACCGCGCCTGTTGAAATATCGCTGGGAGCAAACAAACTAGCGGCGCTCATCGCGAGCGGGCTCATCGACCGCTCCCCTTCGGACGATCCGTGGAGCGCTATTGTCGGCTACAGCCATTTCAACGCCCTCGCCTATCCGGTCAATATTGGCGGCGTAGAGGATGTGGAGCGCTTTGCCATCGCCATCAACGGGCCTGAGCGGTTCACTTTGTCGGCGAACGGCCAATCGGTGGCGGTGCGGCTGCGGCGCGAAGGGCGCGGCTTTCTCCTGACGGGTCCCGGCCTTTTCCTGCGCGCCACGGCGGCACGAACAGTGGACGGCGTGACCATCTTTGCCGATGGCGCATCGCATCATTTTGCGTTGCCGGATCCGCTCGAAAAGGCCGAAACCGAGGCGCTGCCGGGCGAAAGACTGACCGCGCCGATGCCCGGTTCAGTCAAGCAGGTGCGGGTGTCGGCCAGGGACATGGTGAAGAAGGGGCAACCGCTCCTCATTCTGGAAGCCATGAAGATGGAGCACGCCATCGCCGCGCCGCATGACGGGACGATCGAGGAGATCGTCGCGGAGGGCGAACAGGTGCGCGAGGGCATGACGCTGGTGCGTTTCGCCGAAGACGCGACTGGTTGAGAGCTATCGATAAAGCAGAAAAGGCCGCGCCGATGTTATGTCACCGGTCGCGGCCTTTGCGAAAACCCTGTTATTTTCCGCCAATTCTGTCTTTATCCGCGGTTTTCGTCCGTTTTTCGGAATAACCACGTTCTTTTGTTTCAGTGCGTCGTCATCCAATCGCGGGCGGCGCGCAATGCACTGGCCAATTCCGTCTTGCTCATGCCGGCGGCAAGCTCTCCGCGCAGTGTTGCGGCGCGTTCGCTGCCCTTGATCGCAGCGATGTTGAACCATTTATGGGCAGCGACGACATCGACGTCGCAGTCGCGTCCGGCGGCGTACATCATGCCCATTTCGAAGAGGATATCGGCCTGTGCGGATGCGCCCATGGTGCCGAGTTCTGCGCTATGCAATTCAAATCGTGCCATTGCTCAAGTCCTTGTCCCTGTCCCGAGAACATCCCGTTTTCGTTGGCTTTTTTGTCGCCGCCGGGTGTTCTTCCGATGCTTTCGAGATTGCCAGAGAGGCTTGAAACGGCCGTTAAGCTGCATGATTAATGCGGACCAAACGAAATCCGAACGGGAGGTAAACTTCGGATTCCGTTAAACATGGGGATCCCGGTTCTGCGGGGTTTTATGGAAAATTCGCATAAAATTGTCTCTGTCGAAATCAACCCAATGCTAACCAAGGATTCGGTTGGCATCGCAGCCTGATGTTGATTGCTCCTGGGAAAATCTTCGCAACCGGCCGCGTATGACTTCCTTTCGCACGGTATTTCATTTACTTTTACGTTTGCGTAAGGGAGGCTGCGAGCAGAAGGAGAAGCTGCCGGGCCGGCCCCATGATCGGGAGGAACCAGATGATCCGCAAAATACTGTTTGCAGCCGCCGCATTGACGCTCGCCGCAGGACCCGCATTTGCCGAGGAGCCGATCGTCGGCTCCTGGAAGCGCTCCAACGGCACCATCATCAAATATGAAGCCTGTGGCTCCGCTACCTATTGCGGGACGGTGATGACGGGCGAATACAAGGGCAAGTCCATCGGCTCGATGGCCGGCACCGGCGGCGCATATAAGGGCAAGGTCAACAAGCTCGATGAAGGCAAGACCTATTCGGGCAAGGCCAACGTCAAGGGAAATACGCTGTCGCTTGCAGGATGCGTCATGGGCGGCCTGATCTGCAAGAGCGAGAGCCTGGCGCGGCAGTAGTAAGGCGAGAGACATTCAGGCGGGTTGTGCGCCATCGTACCCCCCTCTGGCCTGCCGGCCAGAGGGGGGTATTCATAGGGTGCTTTCATTTAAATATGAAAGGCTCTACCGCGCCTTCTGCCCAAATAGCACCTTCTGGGCTTCCTTGTCGTTGGCCAGGTTGGATTTTTCGCGCTCTTCCTTGCCAAGCTCCATGCCGCGCTTGACGGCGGGACGCGCGGTCATCGTCTCGAACCAGCGCTTCAGGTTCGGGAAATCCTCAAGCTTCTGGTCGTAGTTCTTATAGGCGCTGACCCAGCCGACGCAGGCGATATCGGCGATGGAATAATCATCGGCCAGATAATCGCGGCCTTCCAGGCGCCGGTCCATCACGCCATAGAGGCGGTTGACCTCGTTGGTGTAACGCTCGATGCCATAGGGCACCTTCTCCGGCGCATAGAGGCGGAAATGGCCTGCCTGCCCGGACATCGGGCCAAGCCCGCCCATCTGCCACATCAACCATTCCTCGACCGCGACACGCTTGCGCTCGTCGGCGGGATAGAACTTGCCGAATTTGCGGCCGAGATATTGCAGGATGGCGCCGGACTCGAAGACCGAGATCGGCTCGCCGCCCGGTCCTTCCGGATCGATGATGGCAGGCATGCGATTGTTCGGCGCGATCTTCAGGAATGATGGCTCGAACTGCTCGCCCTTGCCGATATTGACGTATTTGATCTCGTAGGGAACGCCCAGTTCCTCCAGCATGATGCTGATTTTCCAGCCATTGGGCGTCGGCCAATAATAGAGCTCGATCGGCTTTGTCTGCGTCGTCATGAGAATCTCCTGAAGATGAGGCGGCGGATACAATGGACCTAACAAATATAAGCAGCGCCCTGGATAGCAAGAGCAGAATGCCCCCGTTTACCTCACGTCAATGTGTTTGAACGGCGGATGAACGCCGCTCTCAGCATGTATTCAGCCGGCACCGGGTATCTGTTGGATCATCCAAACGAGGATTGTCCGATGCTTTTGCGCCGCTTCACCATTTTCAGCCTTTTTCTCATGGGGCTAGCCATCCTCACGGCCGGCATCATCCATGAAGTTCGCAAGGCCAACGCGCTGAAGCCGATCATCGAGGTTTCATCCGTCATGCCGGTGCAGCCGAGCACGACAGCCGGCAGTCAAGCAAGGCCAGGCCAATGATCGCCAACATGCTCACCGCCGCTGCCATCCTGTTTCGCATGGCTTTGTTCACAGCCGTCATCATCGGCCCGATCGGCGTTTTCACCGCCGTCCAGGCGGTCAAGGCGCCCGGCGTCAACGGCGCCGGCCTGGTGCTCTTTGTCAGCCTGCAACGTGTCGGATAGCTTTTCTGACACGAACTCTTCCTTATAATGGGCCATGGAAAATCGAATCGGCAATCTGCATCATTCAGGCATACACACGCCGCCCCATCAGGAGCCCGAGCAATTCACCGATGCCCGCGCGGCGGTCAATGCCCTGCGCGCGCTCTACGACCGCAATACCGCCTTCCTGCGCGATGCGTTCGACAAGGTGGCTCGGCAGGAGATCGAGGCGGAACGCTTCCGTGCTTATTATCCCGAACTGCGCCTCTCGACATCGAGCTTCGCCCATGTCGATTCCCGCCTTGCCTTCGGCCATGTCTCGGCCCCGGGCGACTATTCGACGACGATCACCCGCCCCGATCTGTTCGACAATTATCTGCATGAGCAGATCAAGCTCCTGATCCGCAATCATGGCGTCCCGGTCACGGTGCGGGAATCGCTGGTTCCCATCCCCATCCATTTCGCCTTCCTCGAGGGAACCTATATCGAAGCCTCGGTGGCGGAGGCCTTTTCCAGGCCCATGCGCGATCTCTTCGATGTGCCTGATCTGACGGCGACCGACGACCGCATCGTCAATGGCGATTACGAACTGGCGCCGGGCGAAGTCATGCCGCTTTCGCCGTTTACCGGCCAGCGCGTCGACTATTCGCTGCACCGGCTTTCGCATTACACGGCGACAAGCCCGGCGCATTTCCAGAATTTCGTTCTTTTCACCAATTACCAGTTCTATATCGACGAGTTCTGCGCCTATGCGCGCGAATTGATGGCGCAGGGCGGCGGCGGATACGAGAAATTCATCGAGCCGGGCAATCTCGTCACCCTTGCCGGGGACGATGCGCCATCCGTCGGCGTTGCGCTGCAACGCTTGCCGCAGATGCCCGCCTATCATCTGGTGCGCCACGACCAATCGGGCATCACCATGGTCAATATCGGCGTCGGCCCTTCCAATGCCAAGACGATCACCGACCATATCGCGGTTTTGCGGCCGCATGCCTGGCTGATGCTCGGCCATTGCGCCGGCCTGCGCAACAGCCAGGCGCTGGGCGATTATGTGCTGGCGCACGCCTATGTGCGCGAGGATCATGTGCTCGATGACGATCTGCCGATCTGGGTACCGGTGCCGGCACTTGCCGAAGTGCAGGTGGCGCTGGAAGAGGCGGTGGAGGAAATCACCGGCCTCGAAGGCTATGATCTGAAGCGGATCATGCGCACCGGCACGGTCGCCACCATCGACAACCGCAATTGGGAATTGCGCGACCAGCGCGGCCCGGTGCAGCGCCTGTCGCAATCGCGCGCCGTGGCGCTCGACATGGAATCGGCCACCATCGCCGCCAACGGGTTCCGCTTCCGCGTTCCCTATGGCACGCTGCTCTGCGTTTCCGACAAACCGCTGCACGGGGAGCTGAAATTGCCGGGGATGGCGACGGAGTTCTACAAACGCCAGGTGGCGCAGCATTTGCGCATCGGCGTCCGCGCGCTGGAGAAGCTGAGAGCCATGCCGCCGGAGCGGCTGCATTCGCGCAAGCTCAGAAGCTTCTTCGAGACGGCGTTCCAGTAGGCCTGTCATGATCGGGCCGCAATCACACTCTTATTGCGCGATATGACCGATAAGAAGAAACCCTCCCCTTTCACATGGCTGCTTCTCGCGGCAGCGCTCCTGCTTTCCGTGCCGCTGGTATTGGGCTTTCTCGGCGGCCTGCATCCGGCCTTCGATTCCTTCGCGCATTTCCGCGCCCATATTGCGGTGCTGATGGGCATAGCGGCCCTGCCGCTGCTTTTCACCGCCATGTGGCGCGAAGCGGCAATGATCCTGCTTCTCGCCGTGACAGCCTTTGCGACGACGCTCGGCGTGACGCAGGGGTTCCTGTCGGGTGCTACGAGTGCCCGGGCGGCAAGCGACGAGCCGCGCTACAGCCTCCTGCAACTCAATTTGCGTTACGACAATCCTGATTCGGCGGAGGTCCTGCGGCTGATAGCGCGCGAAAAGCCCGACATCATCACCTTGCAGGAAGTCTCGGTGGAATGGGAGCCCAGGCTGAAACTGCTGGAGGCGAGCTATCCCTATCGCCAGCATTGCAGGAAGGGTCCCTTCGCATGGGGCGTGGACATCTTCTCGCGCCGCCCGTTTGCCGAAGGCAGCCAGTCGGGATGCGTCGGCGACGGAATCATGGCATTCGCGCGCTTCGATCTCGGCGGCGCGCCGGTTTCCGTTGTCGCACTGCACCTGTCATGGCCCTGGCCGTTCAAACAGCCGAAGCAGATAAGTCTCTTGCTGCCACATCTGGCGCGGCTGGGCGAGCCGATGCTGATCGCGGGCGATTTCAACGCCGCGCCATGGAGCAACGCCGTGCGCCAGATCGAGGCGGCCTCCGGAACGCACCATGTCTCGGGGATCGGACCGACCTGGCTTCATTGGGCATTACCCACAGGTCTCACGCGCCATATCGGCCTGCCTCTCGACCAGGTGCTTGCAAGCAGCGGCATCGATATCGCCGGGGTTACCACGCTTGGTCCCGTCGGCTCCGACCATCTGCCGGTCAGGCTGGACTTTTTCGTGCCGCAGCCGGCGCGGGAAAAGGTTGACGGGACGCAGACCGTCATGAATTGAGGGGTGGGGCGAGAGCGTTTGCCATTCCTTCCTTCTCCCCTTGTGGGAGAAGGTGCCTGAACGAAGTGAAGGCGGATGAGGGGTGGCGAGCAAGCCGCCTCGATGGCGGCGCGGCGAGTGGATATGCGCGGCATCGACCCCTCATCCGACCTCGCTTACGCTCGGCCACCTTCTCCCACAAGGGGAGAAGGGAGAGAGGTGGTGGTGCCGCATCTCGGTAAAGCGAACCAGCAAGGGAGGCTATAACACCATAAGCGTTAGCCCTTGCAGCCTACATATCGACGTAAACCGGCCCCTCGCCGCCTTGTGGCGGGACCCAGTTGATGTTCTGGTTGGGGTCCTTGATATCGCAGGTCTTGCAGTGGACGCAGTTCTGCCCGTTGATGACAAAGACATCCTTGCCATCCTGCTTCACCCACTCATAGACGCCGGCCGGGCAATAGCGCTGCGACGGGCCGGCATAGACATCGAGCTCCGACGTCCTTTGAAGTTCCATATCGCGGACCTGAAGATGGACCGGCTGGTCCTCTTCATGGTTGGTGTTGGAGAGGAAGACCGAGGACAGACGATCGAAGGTCAGGACGCCATCGGGCTTGGGATAATCGATCTTTTGCGCCTCGGCCGCCGGTTCCAATGTCTTGTAATCGGGCTTGCCGTGCTTCAGCGTGCCGAAGGGCGACCATCCGCCGGTCAGTGTGTTGATCCACATGTCGAGGCCGCCGAGCGAGACACCGAGAATGGTGCCGAGCTTCGACCAGAGCGGCTTGACGTTGCGCACCCTCTTCAAATCGGTGCCGATCTCGCTGCCGCGCCATGCGTCCTCATAGGCCGAAACCTCGTCATGGGCGCGGCCGGCGGCGATCGCCTCGGCGACATGCTCGGCCGCCAGCATTCCCGACAGCATCGCATTGTGGCTACCCTTGATGCGGGGCACGTTGACGAAGCCCGCCGAGCAGCCAAGCAGCGCGCCGCCCGGAAAGGAGAGTTTCGGCACTGATTGCCAGCCGCCTTCGGTAATGGCGCGCGCGCCGTAGGAAAGCCGCTTGCCGCCCTCGAACGTGCCGCGGATCGCCGGATGCGTCTTGAAGCGCTGGAATTCCTCGAAGGGCGAGAGATAAGGGTTCTTGTAGTTCAGATGGACGACGAAGCCGACGGCCACGAGATTGTCCTCGAGATGATAGAGGAACGAACCGCCGCCCGTCTTCATGTCGAGCGGCCAGCCGAAGGAGTGCTGCACCAGCCCGGCCTTGTGCTTCGCGGGATCGACCTGCCAGAGCTCCTTCAGCCCGATGCCGAATTTCGCCGGCTCCTTGCCCTCGTCGAGCTTGAATTTGGCGATCAACTGCTTGGCGAGCGAACCGCGCACGCCTTCGCCGATCAGCACATATTTGCCCAGCAGCGCCATGCCGCGCGTGTAGGCGGGGCCGGGTTCGCCGTTCTTCTCCACGCCCATGTCGCCGGTGGCGACGCCGACCACCGCGCCCTTGTCGTCATAGAGCACTTCGGTTGCGGCAAAGCCCGGATAGATTTCGACGCCGAGCGCTTCGGCTTTCGTTGCAAGCCAGCGGCAGACATTGCCGAGCGAGACGATGTAATTGCCGTGATTGTTCATCAAGGGCGGCATGAGGAAATTCGGCAGGCGCACCGATCCGGCGGGGCCCAGCACCAGGAAATGATCGTCCTTGACGGGCGTCTTGAACGGATGGTCGCTGTCCTCGCGCCAATCGGGAATGAGCCTGTCTATCCCGATCGGATCGATAACGGCGCCGGAAAGGATGTGCGCGCCGACTTCGCCGCCCTTCTCCAGGACCACGACCGAAAGATCCGGATTGATCTGCTTGAGACGGATCGCCGCCGACAGCCCCGCAGGTCCGGCTCCGACGATGACCACGTCGAATTCCATGCTCTCGCGCTCTGGGCTTTCGCTCTCTGGGCTCTCGCGTTCCGGAAGCTCGTTCGCCTCGCTCATTTATTCCTCCGTGACGGCCTGTTCCCGCAACCGTCTTTCGTGACAGCGTTAGCCTATCCTGTTACAGAGTTGGGCATCGGGTCATATGCGGCCAATTGTCCGGGTCAATACGACATCGGTCCATTTGATATTTTACCTTGACGTAAACGTCAACATTGAGGCGGATTTTCGGTCCTGCACTGCCCGGCTCTCGCCCCGCCCCTTGCATTGTACGGCGCAATTTGCCACCTCACTCTCATTAGCCCCATGATCTTACCTGGAAGTCTGCAACTTTTCGGGATCATGCTCTAATGGAGATGTCGTTCGCCATGGGAAAGCAGCAGAAACCGATGGATGTGGAAGGGCTGATCCGCTTTTATGCGGAGGCGGGCGTGGATAGCCCTGTATCCGATGATACGATCGACCGTTTTGTCGAAGCTGCAAGGCCGAAAGCGGCTTCCCAGGCAGGCCCGGATAGCGGACAGCAGCAGGCGGCGCACCAGCCAGCCGCATCAGACAATTCCTCCGTGTCGCCTTCGCCCGCGCCTGCCCAGGCTTCCCGACCTACAGCCCCTGCCCCCGCCACGCCGCGATCGGTTGTGCCCGACGAGGCGCAGGTGGCGATTGCCCGCGAAGCCGCCAGCACGGCCGCCTCCCTCGAAGAGCTGCGGGAACGCCTTTCGGCTTTCGACGGCTGCAATCTGAAATTCACGGCCAAGAACATGTGCTTTTCCGATGGCGATCCCTCGTCCGACATCATGTTCATCGGCGAAGCGCCGGGGCGAGACGAGGATATGGAGGGCCTCCCCTTCGTCGGGCGTTCCGGCCAGCTTTTGAACCGGATGCTTACCGCAATCGGGCTGGAGCGGCCGAACGTCTACATCGCCAATACCATCCCCTGGCGTCCGCCCGGCAACCGGACGCCGACGCCGCTCGAAACGGAGCTCTGCCGTCCGTTCATCGAACGCCAGATCGAGCTTGCCGATCCGAAAGTTCTGGTGACGCTCGGCGGCCCGGCCGCCAAGGCGCTGACCGGCGCCGAGGCCGGCATTTTGCGGCTGCGCGGCAATTGGAAGACGCATACGACGCCATCGGGCAAGGTGATCCCGGTGATGCCGACGCTGCATCCGGCCTACCTGCTCCGGAGCCCGGCGCAAAAGCGTTTCGCCTGGCGGGATTTTCTTGCGGTAAAGATGAAACTCAGGGAATTCGGGCAATAAATCGGGGTATTCGGCACGAGTTGCCGTAAAACCGCCGAAAATGGTGCCGCAAACATCTCTGGCCGCGTCGCAATCTCTCGCTCGGCCGGTGATTTCGTCCTCTATCGTCCCTCCTCAATATTTAGAGGACTCCCATGGCTGGCTATCTCCTGTCGATCGCCGCGCTGCTGTTCAGCACGTTTCTCATGCTGGTGGCCGGCGGGCTTGCCGGCATTCTCATACCGCTGCGCGCCGGCCTCGAAGGCTGGACGCCGACGACCATCGGCTGGATCGGCACCACCTATGCGCTGGCCTTCACCGCAGGCTGCCTCATCATTCCCCGGCTGGTCCGGCGCGTCGGCCATGTCAGGGTCTTCTCGGTGCTCCTGACATTGCTCAGCATGTCGCTGCTGCTGCATTCACTGGTGACGCAGCCGGTCGCCTGGATGATGTTCCGTGCGATCGCCGGCTTTTCGCTCGCCGGCGGCTACATGATCGTCGAAAGCTGGCTGAACGAGCGCGTCACCAACGACACGCGCGGCATGGTGTTTTCGATCTATATGATCGTCTCGATGGTCGGGCTGCTCATCGGGCAATATATCCTGCCCTTCGGCAATCCGGCCACGCAGACCCTGTTCATCATATGCGCGCTCATCTATGCGAGCGCGCTCATCCCGACCGCACTTTCCAACGCGCAGTCGCCCAAGCCGCTGACTCAGGTTTCGCTCGACCTCAAGGGGCTTTACCGCCGTTCGCCGGCCGCCGTGGTCGGTTCGCTGATCGCCGGGATCATCGCGGGTTCGTGGAATTTCCTCGCCGCCATCTATGGCGAACAGATCGGGCTTTCCACGCTCGGCATCGCGACGATGCTCGCCGCCGCCATGATCGGCGGCGCGATATTCCAGTATCCGCTCGGCCGTGCCTCGGATCTCGTCGACCGGCGCTATGTGATGGTGGTGGCGGGCATCATCGGCCTTGTGCTGTCGCTGGCGATGGTCGTGATATATCCGGGGCCGGGATGGACGATCTACCTCCTCATGTTCCTGTTCGGATCGGTCCTCTACCCGATCTACAGCCTGAACGTCGCCCATGCCAATGATTCGGCCGATGCGAGCGAATTCGTGGAAGTATCGAGTGGTCTCCTGATCGTTTACGGCATCGGCAGCATGACGGGACCGCAGGTCGCCGGACGGTTGATGGACGCCGTCGGCCCTTCGGGCCTCTTCATCACCATGGCGGTCTGCTATATCGCCTATGGTGCACACGCCTTGTGGCGCATCCAGCGGCGCAGCATCTCGATCGTGGTTGACCAGAAGACGGAATTCCAGTTCCACAGCCCGGAAAAGCAGCACACGCCGGAAACGCTGCAGTTCGATCCGCGCAGCGACACAACGCCGGCTCAGGATTGATTATTCAACCGGATGGGCGGGGCGCTTCATCATACCCCCCCTCTGCCCTCCTGAGCTTGTCGAAGGGCGGGCAGAGGGGGGTATCACCGCGCCAGCTTTTCTAAACCGCTCCCAAGACTAATCCCTCAGCGCCAGGGCTCGGCGGTTGCGCTCGGCGACGACAAGCCGATGTTCGCGGTAGATGATGAAAATGCCGGCGCCGATGACGACGGTGCCGCCGATGATCATCTGCATTGTCGGAACATCGCCGAAGACGAGATAACCAATGGCGAGGCCGAGCAGCATCGAGGTATATTCGAAAGGCGCGATGGTCGACATCTCCGCATAGCGGTAGCACTGCGTCAGGAATATCTGCGCTATGCCGCCGGCGAACCCCGCCCCGATCAGCATCAGGGCCTGCGCCGGCGTCGGCATCACCCAGCCGAAAGGCAGGGTCAAAAGCCCTATGATGGTCGACGTGAGCGAGAAATAGATGACAATGGTGGGGGTGCGCTCCGTCTGGACGAGACGGCGGACGAGAAGCATGGCAATAGCGCTCAGAACAGCGCCGGTCAGCGCCGACAGGGCTCCCAGCGTCTCATCCATGCCAAGCTGGCCGCTGGAAAAAACGCTCAGCCGCGGCCACAGGATGACCATCACGCCGACCAGTCCGATCACCACCGCGCTCCACCTGTAGATGCGCACCGTTTCGTGCAGCAGGATGGCGCTGAACACCACGACGAAGAGCGGCGAGGCATAGTTGATGGCGATTGCCTCGGGCAGCGGAAGCCTGGTCAGCGCAAAAAAGCTGAAGCTCATGGCGGAGACGCCGATCAGCCCGCGCCAGACATGACTCAATCGCTCCTTGGTGTGGAACACGCCCGAGAGCTGATGCGTGAAGGTGAGATAAATGATGACGGGGAAAATCGCGAAGAACGAGCGGAAGAAGATGAGCTGGCCGAGAGGGATGCCTTCAGAAGCCTTAAGCAGGCTGGACATGGCCACGAAGACGCAGACGGATGCAACCTTGAAACCGATACCCATCATGACTTTGGGTTCGGCACGGATTTCGGAAGGCTCCGGACGCGAGGGAGCGTTCAAGGCAATTGTCCCCAGGATTTAACTTTATTCGCAAGCCTTGGGAAAACCGCTTCGCAGTTTTCCCAAGGCTTGCTTTACGACGCGCCGCGCCTTCCCCTCGGGCGCGACTACCTTTCCATATGCCTCATTTGACTGGAATGCCAGAGCATGAATGCGATTTTCATCCAGCGCATCGACTGGGAAAGTCGCTGGGCGTTGTTGTGCGGTCCGGCAAAGAGCGATAGGAAAATGGAGGAATGCCGCTCACTCAGGAACCAATCGACACATGCGCACGGATACTGGCCAGCTTTTCCGCCTCGAGGATTATCGTCCGACGGACTATTTGATCCCGCAGATCTCGCTGGTCTTCGATCTCCATCCTGAAAGAACGATCGTGCGCGCGATCCTGTCGATCGAGCGCCGGGAGGGCGTGGAAGCCTCTGCGCCGCTGGTTCTCGATGGCGACGACCTGAATCTGGTCGCGCTCACCGTCAACGGCGCAGCCCTCGGCGACAATGGCTATCAGGCGACGCCGGAACGGCTGGAAATCACGCAACTGCCCGAGCAGGATCGTTTCACCGTCGAGATCGTCACCGAGATCAATCCGACGACCAACCGGCAGCTCATGGGGCTCTACCGTTCCAGCGGCGTCTATTGCACGCAATGCGAGGCGGAAGGGTTTCGCCGCATTACCTATTTCCTCGACCGTCCGGATATTCTTTCGATTTATACGGTGCGCATCGAGGCCTCGGAAGCCGAAGCGCCGGTCCTGCTTTCCAACGGCAACCGGCAAGAAACGGGCGATCTCGCTGACGGCAGGCATTTTGCCGTCTGGCACGATCCGCATCCCAAGCCTTCCTATCTCTTCGCGCTCGTCGCCGGCTCGCTCGGGCATATCAGCGACAGCTTCACCACCCGGTCAGGCCGCAAGGTCGATCTCGCCATCTATGTCGAACATGGCAAGGAACCGCGCGCGCTCTATGCCATGGACGCGCTCAAGCGCTCGATGAAATGGGACGAAGAGGTCTTCGGGCGCGAATATGATCTCGAAATGTTCAATGTCGTCGCCGTCTCGGATTTCAACATGGGCGCGATGGAGAACAAGGGGCTCAACGTCTTCAACGACAAATATGTGCTGGCTGATGCCGAGACGGCGACGGATGCGGATTATGCGGGCATCGAGGCGGTCATCGCGCATGAATATTTCCACAATTGGACAGGAAACAGAATCACTTGCCGCGACTGGTTCCAGCTCTGCCTGAAGGAAGGGCTGACCGTCTTCCGCGATCATGAATTCTCTGCGGATCAGCGTTCGCGCGCGGTCAAGCGCATCGCCGAGGTGAAGACGCTCAGGGCGCACCAGTTCCCCGAGGATGCCGGGCCGCTCGCCCATCCGGTGCGCCCGCGCCGATATCGCGAGATCAACAATTTCTATACGGCGACGGTCTATGAGAAGGGTTCGGAGGTCGTGCGCATGATCCGCACCATTCTCGGGCCTGAGCTGTTTCGCAAAGGGATGGACCTCTATTTCGAGCGCCATGACGGCGAAGCGGCGACCATCGAGGATTTCGTCAGGGTTTTCGAGGATGCATCAGGACAGAATCTGAGCCAGTTCGCGCTGTGGTACGAGCAGGCCGGCACGCCGAACCTCTCGGTCAGCTATGATTACGATGCCGCGGAAAAGACCTTCGCCATCGAGCTCGAGCAATCATTGAAGGCGACGCCCGGCCAGAGCCGCAAGAAGCCGATGCACATCCCGATCAAATTCGGGCTCATCGGTTCTGATGGCAAGGAGATCGCGCCGGCATCGGCGACGGGTGCGGAAGTGGCCGCCGACGTCATCCATCTGCGCCAGCGCAAGGAGACGGTGCGCTTCACCGGCGTCACGGAGCGTCCGGTTCCCTCGCTCCTGCGCGGTTTCTCCGCACCGGTGACGCTGGCAAGCGAACTGCCGCGCGACGATCTGATGTTCCTGGCGCTCAACGACAGCGATCCGATCGGGCGCTGGCAGGCGCTGACCAAGCTTCTCACGGCCAAGCTCATCGCAGGCGTCAAACGGGTGCGCGGCGGCAAGGCGCCGGTCATCGATACCGATATTGTCGGCCTCGTCGGTGAGATCACGGCCGACGAAAGGCTCGATGCGGCCTTCCGTGCACTCTGCCTGACACTTCCCGGCGAAAGCGATATCGCCCGCGATATCGGCAACAATATCGATCCGGATGCCGTGCTGGCGAGCCGCGATGCGCTGATCAAGGCAATCGCCGGGGCTCATGCGAGGCCGTTCGCAGCGCTTTACGATGCGCTTGCAAATAACGGGACCTTTTCGCCCGATGCGGCAAGCGCTGGACGCCGGGCGTTGCGCAACAGTCTTCTCGACTATCTGAGCGTGGCGGAGGGAAGTCCCTCACGCGCTGAGGCGCAATACCGCGCCGCGGACAATATGACGGACCGGGCAGCGGCGCTCAGCGTGCTTGTCCACCGCTTCGGCGATAGCGAAAGTGCCGGTCAGGCGCTTGCAGCGTTCGAGGAGAGGTTCGGCGGCGATCCGCTGGTGATGGACAAATGGTTCATCGTTCAGGCAACCCGGCCCGGCGCTGCCACACTCGATACGGTGCAGGCGCTCATGCACCACAGGCTTTTCTCGCTCGACAATCCCAATCGCGCCCGCGCACTCATCGGCGCCTTCGCCACCGCCAACCAGACCGGCTTCAACCGGGCGGACGGCGCGGCCTACCGCTTCTTTGCCGATACGATCCTGAAGATCGATGTGGAAAATCCGCAGCTCGCGGCACGGCTTTTGACCGCGCTCCGGTCCTGGCGTTCGCTCGAGCCGGTGCGGCGCGACCATGCGCGCGCCGCCCTTGCCCAAATCGCGGGCACGGAGAAACTTTCCGCCGACGTCAAGGATATCGTCGAGCGGACGCTGGGGTAGAAATTCTGCAATTTCGGTGCTGTGGGTAATCCGGCCAGACGGCGAAGCTGGCGCTTCTTCACACCCCCCTCTGCCCTGCCGGGCATCTCCCCCTCAAGGGTGGAGATTGGCTGACATCAAGGACGGAACTTTATTCTGTGGCGTTGGCGATTGGCGAAAGCGGAACTCATAGCCTAATCTCCCCCTTGAGGGGGAGATGGCCGGCAGGCCAGAGGGGGGTATCACCGCGCCAGCGTTCCATTCGAACGTGAAGTTTGCACAAACCTTCGCGATTCGGCCCGAAAAGCCGAAACGCTGCGAATCACTTTTCTATTTTGATTAAATTTTAACGAAAAGACTGGACAGGCCGAATCACTTTTGATTCATTGGCCATGGTTCGGATGTGCGGCGTCCCGAATCAGTTTCATCGGAAGAGTTAATGCAGAGGGGCCACAGGATGGCAAATGCGGACGCGTATGACGCGCCGAAGGGGCGATATTACGCCTCAAAGAAGAGGAGGTCGAAGGTCGGGGTTTCCGGTCATGCCGGCCTGCTCGCCGGTCCCGCTTATCAAAAGCTGCTGACGCTCGAACCCTGGCTGCGCCGCTCCATCCCGACGCTGATCATCATTTTCCTGATCATTCTCGCCATCGCCCGCGTGCTGTCGCTCATGGCGTGGCGCGACGATATCGAGCGCAATACCCGTTCCGCGCTCGCCCTTTCCACGAGCCATATATCGGCGATGATCGACCGCATGGCCAATGCGCGTGACGATGGACAGAACGCCGACGGCCTCTCGTCGATGGAACTACAGAACCTGATCGTCGATTTTCGTTCCAGGGGCCTCATTTCCCCGGCAGTGCGGATCGCCGTGGCCGACAGCAATTCCGTCGTGATCACCGCATCCGGCATGGAGGAATTGCGCGGCAAGAATATCGAAAGCGCCGTCATGGACGGCCAGCCGCTGTTCCTTTTCGGCGAACGGGCCGGCGTCATGCAGATAAAACTGAATGGCGAGGATGCGCTGGCCTCGCTCAACCGCACCAGCAACGGCAATCTCGCCGTTTTCGCGGTGGAGCCGACAGAGACGGTCTATGCCGAATGGCGCAGGATCGTATCGCTCAACATCACGCTTTTCGCCGGCACGGCAGGCGTGATGATGGCGATCCTCTATGCCTATTTCAGCCAGGCGGCGCGTGCGCGGGATGCCGACCAGATATCCGACCAGATCCAGCGGCGCATCAACCTGGCGCTCGCCAGGGGGCGATGCGGCCTGTGGGACTGGGACATGGCGCGCGGCCGCATGTACTGGTCGCGCTCGATGTATGAGATGCTGGGCTATGAAGCGCATGACGCCATTCTATCCTTCGGCGACGTGGCGGCGATCATCAACCCCGAGGACGGCGATCTCTATGCGATCGCCACGCAAGCCGTGGCGGGCGATATAAGGCAGCTCGACAAGGTTTTCCGGATGCGCCACGCCGATGGCTATTGGGTATGGATGCGGGTGCGTGCCGAAATCGCCGAAGAAGGCGATCTGCATCTCGTGGGCATCGCCTTCGACGTCAGCGAACAGCACCGGTTCGCGCAACAGACAGCGGAAGCCGACATGCGCATCCGCGAAGCCATCGAGAATATTTCCGAAGCCTTCGTGCTTTGGGACGCCAATAACCGCCTGGTGATGTCCAACAGCAAATTCAACGAATATGCAGGGCTTCCCGCCGCCGCCCTCGTGCCGGGCGTGACTCGCAGCGAGATCCAGCCGCTGATCCGGTCTGTCTCGCTCGAAAGGCGGATGGCCAATGAAAACGACCGCAGCGGCGCGCAGACCTTCGAGCGCCAGCTTGCGGACGGGCGTTGGCTACAGGTCAACGAACGGCGCACGCAGGATGGCGGCCTCGTCTCCGTCGGCACCGACATCACCCAGCTCAAGCTGCATCAGGAGCGGCTGGTCGACAGCGAACGCCGCCTGATGGCGACGATCCACGATCTGAGCCTTGCCCGCAAAGGCGAAAAGGACCGGGTGCGCGAACTCTCCGAGCTCGCCAGCAAATATGCGGTGGAGAAGGAACGCGCCGAGGGCGCCAACCGGGCGAAATCCGAGTTCCTCGCCAACATGTCGCATGAGCTGCGCACGCCGCTCAACGCCATCATCGGATTCTCGGAAATGATGCAGCAAGCGACGTTCGGGCCGCTCGGTTCGGACCGCTATGAAGAATATGTGCGCGATATCCACACCAGCGGAGCCTATCTCCTCAACGTCATCAACGACATTCTCGACATGTCAAAGATCGAGGCGGGACATTTCTCGCTCGATTCGGAGCAAATCGATCTCTGTCCGCTGATCCGCGAAACCGTCCGGGTGATATCGCTGCAGGCGCAGGAGAAGAAGATCGAGGTTCAGACCAAGATCGCCGAGACGATGACGCTGAATGCCGACCGCCGGGCGATCAAGCAGGTGCTGATCAATCTTCTGTCCAATGCGGTGAAGTTCACCTCGGAAGGCGGCCGTATTTCGGTGCGGGCCCGCAAGACCTCCGGCGCGCTGATCCTGACGATCGAAGACACGGGCTGCGGCATTCCGAAAGCGGCGCTGAAAAAGCTCGGCCATCCCTTCGAGCAGGTCGAGAACCAGTTCACCAAATCCCATGCCGGCTCCGGCCTGGGACTGGCGATCTCTCGCTCGCTGGTGTCACTGCACGGTGGGGCGCTGAAAATCCGCTCAGCCGAGGGCGTTGGGACGATCGTCTCGGTCCGGATCCCGGTCAATCCGGTTAGAAGCGAGAGTGCGGCCGCGTAAAGTCAAACACCTAGATGTGAGCGGTTCCTGTTTTTGATGGAATCGCGAGACAACACCCCCCTCTGCCTTGCCAGGCATCTCCCCCTTAAGGGGGGGAGATGGGCTGACAGTCCTTTCCGCCTTCATTCTGTAACGTTTGCGATTGGTGCCACGCTCAATGAAGTCGTAATCTCCCCCCTTGAGGGGGAGATGGCTGGCAAGCCAGAGGGGGGGTGTTGTCCCACCAGCGCTTCCAGTTCAATCCGAATTGCTCTTGGCCACGCCCTCGGCCGGTACATCTTCCGGGGCCTGCAGATCGATATCGTCCTTATCGGCCCAGAAGTCCCGGAAGGCGTCGGCTGCGACGCTCGAATGATCCGAGAAGTGCGATTTGGCTTTAGTCACAGTGAAGGTTTTCATCGGCGACCCTCGAACTGAAGATGACCATATGGGCACATATGAATGCCATGCGCGCTCCTGTCAAACCTTATGGCAGAGGGGCCTCCACCTAAGCCTTCCGCATTGCCTGGCGCAGCAGTGCATCGAAGTGTTTGCGCACGGTCTTGGCAACCTGTTCCAGGTGGATTTCCACACGCTGGAGATCAGGCAGATCGGCGGCGCGGCACAGCAGGTCGGCGAATCCCGGTGGAAGATCGTCGCTTTCCACCTCGCCGGTCAGACAGAGCCGGATCGTCTGGCTGAGGCGGGTGTAGAGCCGGTGCGCATCGACCAGTTCGTCGCTGACCGAAGGTTCGGCGAAGGAATGCGAGAGATGAGCCAGAATATCCTCGGTCGCCGTCGAGCGGCGCTTGGTCTCCACATTGCCTGTCAACGCAGCGAACTGCGCCAGGAATTCCAGGTCGATGATGCCGCCCGGTTTGAGTTTCATATCCCAAAGATTGCGCGGCGGCTTTTCCTTTTCGATCAGCGCGCGCATCTCGACGACGTCCTTGGCCGTCTTCGCGGCATCGCGCGGCAGGGCCAGGATGGCATCGACCTCGGATGCGATATGCGCCAGAAGCGTCTCATCGCCCGCGACGGGCCGGGCGCGCGTCAGCGCCATGTGTTCCCAGGTCCAGGCATCTTTGCGCTGATATTTGCCGAAAGCGGCGATATGGGTTGCCACCGGTCCCTTGTTGCCTGACGGCCGCAGGCGAAGATCGACCTCATAGAGGACACCTTCCGCGGTCGGGGCCGAAAGGGCTGCGATCAACCTCTGCGTCATGCGGATATAATATTGCGATGGGGCGAGCTGCTTTTCGCCGTCGGATTCCTCCGCATCCTCGTCATGGTCATAGAGAAGGATCAGATCGATATCGGAGCCCGCCGTCAGCTCCCGGCTGCCGAGCTTGCCCATGCCGAGAATGCAGACCCTGCCGCCGGCGACGGTGCCATGGCGGCGGCCGAACTCCTCCAGAACGGCGGCGAGCGCCTTGCCGATCATCAGATCGGCGAGATCGGAAAACGCCCTGCCGGCGCGCTGTCCGTCTATGGCGCCTGACAGCAGGCGAATGCCGATGAGAAAACGATGTTCGGCTGCGAAAATGCGCAGGCGGTCGAGTATGTCCTCATAAAGCCTGCCATTGCCGAGAAAACTTTCCAGCCTTTCTTCGAGATAGGCCCTGGTCGGCATTTCGGCAAAGATCGCCGGATCGAGCAGACCGTCGAAGACATGCGGCTTACGGGTGATGATATCGGCCAGACGCGGCGCTGCGCTCATGATGAGCACCAGAAGGCCGAGCAAGGGCGGATTGGACTGAAGCAGGCTGAAGAGCTGAATGCCGGCCGGCAACCCCTTCAGCAACTCGTCGAAACGCAGAAGCGCCTCGTCCGCCCGCTTTGTCTCGCCGAACGCCTTCAGCAATGCCGGCGTCAGTTCGGTCAGGCGTCCGCGGGCTTCCGCCGACCGGGTCGCGCGATAGCGGCCGAAATGCCAGGTCCGGATGACACGGCAGATATCGCTGGGGCGCTGGAAGCCCAGCTTCGACAGGGTTTCAAGCGTGCCGGGGTCATCGACATCGCCGGTGAACACCAGATTGCCGGTCTCGGAGCCAAGCTCCGGCGCCTGCTCGAACAGCGCGGCATAATGGTTTTCGACGGTGGCGAGGGCGGCGAGGAAATCCTTCGAGAAATCTTCCGCCTTCGCATATCCCATCATGCGGGCGACGCGAAGAAAACCTTCGTCATCCTCGGGCAGGACATGCGTCTGCTCGTCGGCGATCATCTGGATGCGATGCTCGATATCGCGCAGGAAGGCATATCGCTGGCCAAGCGCATCGCGGGCATCGGGTGTTATCCAGGCACGCTCGGCAAGCCTGCCCAGCATGGCGACCGTCTGCGAGCCGCGCAATTCGGGAAAGCGGCCGCCCGCGATCAGTTGCTGCGTCTGGACGAAAAACTCGATCTCGCGGATGCCGCCACGGCCGAGCTTGACGTTGTGGCCGCGCACGGCGATGTCGCCAAGTCCCCTATGGGCATGGATCTGGCGCTTGATAGAATGTACGTCGGCAATCGCCGCATAATCGAGATATTTGCGCCAGACATAGGGGGCGAGTTCGGCCAGAACCTTTCGGCCGGCCTCGATGTCGCCCGCCACCGGACGCGCCTTGATCATCGCGGCGCGCTCCCAGTTCTGGCCGCGCCCCTCATAATAATTCAGCGCCGCCTCGACGGGAATGGCGAGCGGGGTCGATCCGGGATCCGGCCGCAGCCGCAGATCGACACGGAAGACGTAACCGTCCGCCGTGCGGTCCTGAAGGATGCGGACCAGACGCCGCGTGAGGCGCGAGAAGGTTTCGACGCAATCCAGCGGATCGCCGATGGCCTTGCTCGTCTCATCGATGAAGACGATCAGATCGATATCGGAGGAATAATTGAGTTCATGCGCACCGAGCTTGCCCATCCCCAGCACGATCCAGCCGCAGCCGGTTTCGGGCTTGGCGCGGTCGGGAAGCTTGATCTTGCCGCTCTCATCCGCATCGCGCAGCAGGAAGCACACCGCCGCCCTGATGCAGGCTTCGGCCATCCGCGTCAGCCAGCCGGTGGTTTGCGCGGTTTCGAACAGCCCGGCCAGATCGGCGAGCGCGATGAGCACATGGGCTTCCTGCTTCATCCGGCGCAACGCGGCCATGAGTGTGGTTTCGGTGACGCCGTCGCTTATCGAAGAAGCGGAAATTTCAGAGAAAACCTGTTCCAGCCGCGCTTCAAGAGGCGTTTCACACAGAGTCTCGATGATTCCCGGACGGCGCAACAGCACCTCGCGGAGGAAGGGCGACAGTTCGAGCACGGCACAGAGGAAGGCTGCCGACGGCTGATTATCGAGTTGCTTCGCGAGCTTCGGGCAATCGGCTTGCACAACGCTGTCGCGCAGATCGGCGAGAAGTTCAGCCGCCATGGCAGTATTGATAGGGATAAGCGGTTTCAGTTTTTGAGTGAAAAAAAGTTTCATATGCAGCCCCAAGACACCCCCCTCTGTCCTACCGGACATCTCCCCCACAAGGGGGGAGATTATGCCTTCATTGATGTTGGCATCAATCACAGACGTTGAAGGATAAGCAACACAAACATATCAGCCATCTCCCCCCTTGTGGGGGAGATGCCTGGCAAGGCAGAGGAGGTGGGATCATAAGGCACAACGTTTCCATCTACCCACCATTCTCCGGCACGGGGAACGCCAGAACCGCGCGAAGGCCTGGCTTGTTGTCCTCGAGCCTGAGACTGCCACCGTGCAATTTCATCACCGCTTTGGCAAGGCTGAGGCCGAGGCCCAGACCTGGCTGGGTGCGGCTTTCCTCAAGCCGGACGAAGCGCTCCGTCACCTGGCCATGCTGCTCCTCGGGAATGCCGGGACCATTGTCGGCGACAACGATCAGGATGTTCCTGTCTTGTCGCTCCATCGAGAGGATGACCGTCGCGCTGCTCCCCTCGCCTCCACCGGCATATTTGATGGCATTGTCGACAAGATTGGAAACGGTCTGACCGACCAGTTCACGGTTGATGCGCAAGGGTGTCTCATCAAGATCGCCCAGCGACAGCGAAACGCCGGCATCTTCGGCGACCGGCTCGTACAGGTCGGCGACATCGTGCAAGATCGGGGCGACGGGCATGATCTGCATGTTTTCGCTGGAATAGCCCGCCTCGAGCCGCGAGATCATCAATATCGCATTGAAAGTGCGGATAAGCTGGTCGGATTCGGCGATGATGCCTTCAAGCGCGTTGCGATAGTCCTTCGTCAGCCTGCCACCCGTCAGCGCCGCTTCGGCCCGGTTGCGCAGCCGCGTCAGCGGCGTCTTCAGATCATGCGCGATATTGTCGGAAACCTGCTTAAGGCCGTCATTGAGCTCGTGGATGCGGCCCAGCATGGCGTTGAGACTGCCGGAAAGGCGGTCGAATTCATCACCCGATCCGCTGATCGGCAGGCGCCCTGTGAGATCGCCACCCATGATGCGTTGGGAAGCGGAGGAGAGCTGATCGATGCGGAGCAGCGCACGGCGGCCGACGAAATACCAGATGAGGAACGCACCGATACCCATGATGCCGAGCGCCAGAACGAGCGCGCGGCGGACGATATCGCGGAAGCGCTCGGGCTCGCCAAGGTCGCGGCCGACGAGGACACGCATGCCGTTGGGAAGCGCTATGACGACGGCAATGGCCTTGTGAATTTCGCTGGTGTTCTGCTCTCCATAGCGCTGATAGGTGAACGAGCGTTCGACCATGCCATCGCTATCGAGAACGCCAGGCTGCAGGCTTTCGACGTTACCAGCCAGGATGCGTCCTGCGGGATCGGCGACCAGATAGAGATAGGCGCCCGGCTGGCGGGAGCGTCTGTCGATGATGCGCACCAGCAGCGGAATGCCGCCACGGCTATAGCTCGCGCCTATGCTGGCGACTTCCTCGTTCAGGGATTGCTGGGTCTGGCTGGTCAGGAGCGAAACCGACAGGTTCGTCATGTAGAAGACGAGCGCAACGGCGCCAAGCATGAAAAGCAGGAGATAGAGCGCGGACAGCCGCGCCGCCGTCGTGCGCATCAAGGCAGCGAAACGGCTCATCAGAGGCCTCCGGCGGACTGGCCTTCCGAGGGACCGGGCCTTGCTACCTTCAACACATAGCCGGCACCGCGCACCGTGTGCAGGAGCGGCGTCTTGAAGCCCTTCTCGATCTTGCCGCGCAGCCGAGAAATATGAACATCGATGACATTGGTCTGGGGATCGAAATGATAATCCCAGACATTTTCAAGAAGCATGGTGCGCGTCACCACCTGCCCTGCATGGCGCATGAGATATTCGAGCAGGCGGAATTCGCGCGGCTGCAAAACGATATCCGTGCCGCCACGCCGCGCCGTATGCGCCAGACGATCAAGCTCCAGATCGCCGACTCGGTAGATCGTATCGGCTTCGCGCGGGCTTGAGCGTCGCCTGAGGACCTCGACACGTGCCAGAAGTTCCGAAAATGCGTAAGGTTTCGTCAAATAGTCGTCGCCACCGGCGCGAAGGCCCGTCACGCGGTCGTCGACCTGCCCCAACGCCGAGAGGATCAACGCCGGCGTCTCGATGCCCTTGGCGCGCAAACCGGCGATGACGGCGAGGCCGTCGCGCCGCGGCAGCATGCGGTCGATGATCAGCACATCGTAATTGCCGCTCTCGGCCAAGGCATAGCCGGTTTCGCCGTCGCCGGCGATATCGGCCGCATGGCCGGCTTCGGCAAAGGCCTTCTCCAGATATCTGGCAGCCTCGCGGTCATCTTCTATGACAAGAATCTTCATGGCACGACCATAGATGGAAAGTTGCGTTCAGAGTGAGATGAAGCAAGGTTAAAAAAAACAGGCAGCGGACCGATTGCGATCCGCTGCCCTGCGCTTCCGATACGCTGCCCAAAACGGCACAAGTTGATGTTCAACCCCGGATGCCGGAAACGGAAGACTGGATACAGGTCTCCGGCATCCGTGTGCCGTATCAGCCCCTGGCGATCGGAAGTGCGACGAAGCGGCTCTGGTCGTTGCTCTGCAGTTGCAGAAGCACGGCCCGACGACCGGCTTTATCGGCATCCG
The DNA here is from genome assembly GCF_002980495.1 of Phyllobacterium phragmitis. Lineage (GTDB taxonomy): Bacteria > Pseudomonadota > Alphaproteobacteria > Rhizobiales > Rhizobiaceae > Paramesorhizobium > Paramesorhizobium phragmitis. The sequence continues at coordinate 274,125 of NZ_PVBR01000001.1, read as the reverse complement.
AAATCGCAGCGTTGATGTCGCTGACGCTCTTCACCGGCTTATTGTTGACGGAGACAATGATATCGCCGGAGCGAATGCCCTTGTCTGCCGCATCGCTGTCCGAATTGACATCTGTGATCACGACACCCTTGCCGTCTTCCGAGGGCACGACGGTGAGGCCGTAGGAACCCAGCGTTTCAGGCGTGCCGGGCTGGGACGGCTTTTCCGTGCTCGCCTGCTGCTGCTGTTCCTTAGGCATGGCATCGATCGAGATATCGATGTTCTTGGCCGCGTTCTTGCGCCAGACCGTCACATCCGCCTTCTCTCCGGGCGCGATAGCCGCAATCTTGCGGGCGAGATCGCGCGGGTCTTCAACCGTTTCGCCATTGACTGCGGTGATGACGTCGCCCGCCTGGACGCCGGCCTTCGCAGCCGGTCCGCCATCCTGCGGTGCAGCGACGATCGCGCCCTTGCTTTCGGAAAGGCCGAGCGATTCGGCGATTTCCTTGGTCACCGGCTGAATCTGCACACCGATCCAGCCACGCTGAACGGAGCCGGTCTTGATGATCTGGTCAACGACCTCTTTCGCCGTCGAAGCTGGAATGGCAAAGGCGATACCGACATTGCCGCCGGAAGGCGAGAAGATGGCGGTGTTGATGCCGATCACTTCACCATTGAGATTGAAATCGGGGCCGCCGGAATTGCCGCGATTGACTGCCGCATCGATCTGGATGAAATCATCATAGGGGCCTGCACCGATGTCGCGGCCGCGAGCGGAAACAATGCCCGCCGTCACCGTTCCGCCAAGGCCGAACGGATTGCCCACAGCAACCACCCAGTCGCCGACGCGAGCCTTGTTGTCATCGGCAAAGGCAACATAGGTGAACTTGCGCTTGGCATCATCGACCTTGAGGACGGCGAGATCGGTGCGCGGATCGGTTCCGATCAGCTTGGCATCGAGTTCCGTTCCGTCATCGAGAACGACCGAATAGGCATCGCCATCGGCCACCACATGATTGTTGGTGACGAGATAGCCATCATCGGAGATGAAGAAGCCGGAGCCCTGCGATACCGGACGGATGCGGCCCGGACGGTTTTCGCTGCGCTTCTTCTTGCCGCCCGGACGACCCCATGGGCCATCGCCGCCGCCACCGAATTCACGGAAGAAACGCTTCAGCGGGTGGCCGTCGGGAAGCTGGTCGAAGCCTGGACCCGAAAAGAGGTTCTGCCCCTGATCGGACGCCGTCTGTACATCGCTCTTGACGCGAACGCTGACGACGGCGGGGCTGACCTTTGCCACCACATCGGCAAAGCCCGGCTGCGCGGGAGCATCGACCCTAACGGGGTCTGCCTGCGCGGATACGACAGCGCTGAGCGGCCCCGTCGCCAGAACCGCGCCGGCGAGTGCGGAGGACATCGCTACTGCGACAAGGGTCTTGCGGTATACGGATGGGAACTTTTCTTTCGGCATCGGAATCTCCTTAGGGGCATTATCAGACAGAAACGACCGTTGAGCACTAGACATACTGCCATCAACCTTACCGGTTAATTTCCGCAACATGAAAGTTTCGTAAGGTTTCAGTCTTGTTGCTTGCCTTTATCATCCATGATCTCTGCCAGTTTCCGGCGTTCTTCATGGGAAAGCGGAGGGATTTGCGCCGCTGGCTTGCGGCGCGCCGAGAAAAGAAGAAACCCGCCGCCGATCAGCAGAACCACGATCGGAAAGCTCCATAGAAGAATGGTCTTGGCTTCGATTCGCGGTTTCAGGAGAACGAATTCACCATAGCGCGCCACGACGAAATCGAGCACCTGGCGGTCGCTATCGCCAGCCTGCAGCCTCTCGCGCACGAGAACCCGCAAATCCTTGGCAAGCTCGGCATTGGAATCGTCGATGGACTGGTTCTGGCACACCATGCAGCGCAGTTCCGCCGAAAGCGTGCGGGCGCGCTGTTCCAGCACGGGATCGGAGAGGATTTCATCAGGCGTCACCGCGTGCGCGGTTCCTGCCGCCACAATCAGCGCCGCGGCCATGAACAGCGATTTCACAGCCAATCGCATCAGGCCGACGCCTCCGCCTGGCGGGCACGCGGCGTTTTTACCTTGGCGGGGGCGCCGATGCGCAGGCGGCGATCGAGCAGCGAAATGAATCCGCCAGCCATCATCGCAAGCGCGCCGAGCCAGATCAGCGTGACGAACGGCTTCCACCAGATGCGCACGACGATGCCGCCATCGGCCAGGTCATCGCCGAGGGATACATAGAATTGATTGACGCCGTGCGTGACAATACCCGCCTCGGTGGTCGGCATGCGGCGCGCGGGGTAAAAGCGCTTGGCCGCGATGATCGTATCGACTGGCCTGGCGGCGCTGTCCAGAAGCACGAACCGGCCTTCATTGTCGGTGTAATTCGGCCCGGTCGCCGGTGTGAGTCCGTCATAGCGCAACTGGTAGCCGGCAACGGGAACCACATCGCCCGGCTTCATGCCGAGCACCTGTTCCGTACCGAATGTGCTGACGCTGACGATGCCGAGCAAGGTGACGCCAAGCCCGAAATGGGCGAGCGCGGTGCCGAAAACCGAACGCGGCAAGCCCATGAGGCGTGCAAGCGCGGTTGCGGCGGAAACCTTGCCGATACCGGCCTTGAGCGCCAGATCGGTCAGGCTTCCCGCCATGACCCAGACCGCAAGACCGATGCCGAAGGCGGCGAGCACCTCGCCGGCAGAGGTGCGATAAAGGATGAACGCGACAGCAAGCAGCGCCAGCGCAAAGGCCGTCATCAGCCTTTGCGCCACGCCAAGGAGATCGCCCCGCTTCCAGGCCAGAAGCGGACCGAACGGCACGGCCGCCAGGAGCGGGATCATCAGCGGGCCGAACGTCATGTTGAAGAAGGGCGCGCCGACGGAAATCTTGTCGCCCGTCAACGCTTCGAGGAGCAGCGGGTAGAGCGTGCCGACCAGCACGGTCGCAGTCGCCGTGGTCAGGAACAGATTGTTGAAGACCAGCGCGCCTTCGCGCGAAATCGGCTGGAACAGCCCACCGCTGGAAAGGCTTTGCGCCCGAAAAGCGAAGAGAGCGAGAGAGCCGCCGATGAAGAGGGTGAGGATGCCTAAAATGAACAGGCCCCGCCCCGGATCGGTAGCGAAGGTGTGGACCGATGTGAGCACGCCCGAGCGCACGAGGAAGGTGCCGAGCAGCGACAGCGAGAAGGTGAGAAGCGCCAGCAGCACCGTCCAGATCTTGAGCGCCGACCGCTTTTCCATGACGAGGGCAGAGTGCAGAAGCGCCGTTCCGGCGAGCCATGGCATGAAGGAGGCGTTTTCCACCGGATCCCAGAACCACCAGCCGCCCCAGCCGAGCTCGTAATAGGCCCAATAGGAGCCCATGGCGATACCGCCGGTGAGGAACATCCAGGCGGTCAACGTCCAGGGCCGCACCCAGCGCGCCCATGCCGCATCGATCCGGCCTTCGATAAGGGCGGCGACGGCAAAGGAAAAGCACACGGAAAAGCCGACATATCCGAGATAAAGCAGCGGCGGATGAATGGCGAGACCGATATCCTGAAGGATGGGATTGAGATCCTGTCCCTCCATCGGTGCAGGCGAAACGCGTGCGAACGGATTGGAGGTGGCGACGATGAACAGGAGAAAGGCGGTGGCGATCCAGCCATGGACGGCCAGGACGTTGGCTTTCAAAACGGGGGGGAGATTGTCGCCGAAAAAGGCAACGAGAGCGCCGAAGAAGCTGAGGATCAGCACCCACAGCAGCATGGAGCCCTCGTGGTTGCCCCACACACCGGTGACCTTATAGAGGAGCGGTTTTTGCGAATGCGAATTCTCGACCACGTTGAGAACCGAAAAATCGGAGACCACATAGGCATGGACCAGTAGCGCGAAGGATAATGCGATCAGCGCAAAGACCGCAAAGGCGGTTGGCACCGCGACATCCATCATCGGGGCATTACGCCACCGGGCACCGGCGACGGGGAGGATTGACTGGACAAGGGAAAGCGCCAGCGCCAGCACCAGTGCGAACTGCCCGATCTCTACCGTCATCTGCGATCCCACATCCCTGTCAAGCGCCCTATCAATTCCCTTGCCATACGCCCTTTGCCTTCAGGCTGTCGGCAACGTCCTTCGGCATGTATGTTTCGTCGTGTTTGGCAAGAACACTGTCTGCAACAAACGTTCCGTCCGGGCCGAAACGCCCCTCGGTGACGACGCCCTGCTCTTCACGGAACAGGTCGGGCAAAATACCAGTATAGACCACTTTTACGCTCTTGATCGTGTCGGTAACGGAGAATTGCACCTCAGTACCAGCACCGCGCACAACCGTTCCCTGTTGCACCAGACCACCCAAACGGAACCGCGCGCCGGACGTCATGTCCTCGGCGGTCAGGTCTGCGGGAGTGCGAAAATAGCGTATATCCTGACCGAACGCGATCAGCACCAGCGCCATTGCGAGCGCCAGTGTGCCGAGCGCGCCGATGATCACAGCAAGGCGTTTCTGTTTACGGCTCAAGGGGCTTTGCCTCCGTAAGTTCCAACCCAAGCCCCTTGGCGAAAGCCACGAGATCGCCGCGTTTTTCCTCCGCCACCGCATCGTTGCCGCGCTTGAGAGCCGCAAGCGCATCGTCGCGCCGGTTCAATATCAGATATGACCTGACGAGCCGCTTCCAACCCTCGATATCATCCGGGTTCTGCTTCAGCCGTTCATCGAGACTTGCAACCATCGAATTGATCATCGCATCGCGATCTTCCGCGCTCATCTTCGCGACGGCATCGACATCTCCTTGATCAGGCCCGTTCGACGCGACGGCAGCGTTGCGGTTCCTGATCTCAGCGATTGCGGTCTCAAGCCGGTTGCGCCAGGGTGCTTCGGCGGGCGCGCCGTCGAGGAAGCTTTGCAGCAGGCCCGCCGCCTCATCATTCTTACCTTCCTGCATCAACGCTCGGGCAATCATGAAACGAGGCCGAATATCCCTGGGATCCAAGGCCGCGGCGCGCTCGAACATGGCCTGCGCATCCCGGGTAATCGTTCCGCCGGCGACGGTTGCCAACGCCTCTCCAAGGCCGAGTGCGCGTTCGGCCGTTTCACCTTGCAGGCGTATCGCGTTCCTGTAGGCATTGACCGCATCTTCCGGCCGCCCCAGGCGCAGATAGACCGGCGCGAGCACATCCCAACCCTGCCCGTCGTCCGGATTTTGCGCCAGATGTGCTTCCGCCCTGGCAATCAGTTCGCCAACCGATCCGTCCGCCGGGTTCCTGGTCATGCGCTCGGCCAGGGGTTGCGCCGGCATATCGGGAGAACCGGTCATCGCATAAAGGCTCCACGAAATCAGCGGAACCGAGAGAACCGCCAAAAGAACGATCCAGCGCGCGCCTTTTACACTGCGGAGTTTCAGGCCGCTTAGTTCCGCATCGCGCTCCGCCTTCAGCATACGGCGGGCAATTTCCGCGCGCGCCTGTTCGGCGCTTTGCGGGTCGATCAACCCACGGCCGGCATCGGCTTCGACCTCGCGCATCTGATCACGATAAACTTCAATGTCATAGCGGCCGTCCGCAGCGTCAGCCGCCCTCCGCCGCGTCAATGGCAGGAGAACCGCAAGTGTCGCAGCGAACGTCAGAAGGACAGCGATCAGCCAGAATTCCATGCGCGAAGACATAATCGCCCGGCATCCTGAATCCAACCGGAACCTTCATCCATTGGGGCAGATAGGGCAATTCGCCGCAAAGCCGGAGACTGACAGATTCCGACGAACTGGGCCGTCTTGCGTTCAGGTCAGTGGTGTCCAGCTTCCATCAGGGTTGCGGCAAGCGGTTCCGCGTGTCGTCTGTGGCGCGCCATCAATGGTAAAGCTGTGCGTATATTGGCGGCAGTTCTGCGAACCCACCTGATAAGGCTGAGCCGCAACAACTTCCCCCGATTCCCGGCCTGAAGCGCCTTTCCAGTTCGTCACCTGGCCGACCGGCGCATATTCCAGCGCTCTATATTCAGCTTCGAGCGCCTTTTTGCGATCCGCCGGATCAAGACGGCTGGCGGCCGGGCCGAGGAGACCGTTACCCAACGAACCCAATATGCCCGTGCCGACATTGCCGCTCGACGGCGCCGCGATCGGAGCGCCCGTGTTCGGGCTCACGACAGGCCTTTGGCCGGTAATCGTGCTGCATGCGGACAGGCTGAACAGGGCAATGGATAGCGCGATCGGTGCAATAACAAGCTTCATGGATATCTCAATTTCATTTTTGGTATGAATAATCGAATGCTTGTCGGAGCTTATGTCAAGCGTTCTAATGATATGCGCTCCTGAGACAATGATCAATTTCAACCGGGGATCAATTTCAACCGGAGGATCAATTTTCAACAAGGGGTAGAACGATCCGCGCCCCAAGGCCACCCAACGAAGATTTTTCCAGCTTCAAGGTACCCCCATATTCACGCACCGTATCCTGCACGATGGAAAGACCAAGACCTGTTCCCGGCTTGGTCTCGTCGAGACGATGGCCGCGCATGAGGGCATCCTTGATCTTTTCCTGCGCGAGGCCGGGGCCGTTATCCTCGATGAGAACCTCAAAGCCTGCATGTGGCAGCATATCGGCCTTTGCCTCGAAAACTGCCGGCGAAAGGCTCACTTTTATCATTGAACGCCCCCATTTCCCGGCATTCTCCATCAGATTGCCGATGATCTCCTCGAAATCTTCGCGTTCGCCGGCAAAGATGGCGTTGGGAAGATTGTTGTCGAAGGTAATCTTGTGGGCGGGATTGAGTTTGGCGGTCACGCGGATCATCCGCTCCAGAACCGGCACGACGGGCGTGCGAAAGACGACGCTGTCGCGCTGGGCGGCAATGCGCGCGCGCTGCAGATAATGCTGAACCTGAACCTGCATCGCCTGGCTCTGCTCGACCACCACCCTGCCCTTTTTGCCGCCGATGCTGCGGCCTTCATTGACCAGAACGGAAAGCGGTGTCTTCAGGGAATGGGCAAGATTGCCGACCTGGGTGCGCGAGCGTTCGACGATGCGGCGATTGTTTTCGATGAGCGCGTTCATTTCCTGCGCCAGCGGTGCGATTTCCAACGGCAATGTACCGTCAACGCGCGTCGAACGGCCTTCGCGGATGTCCGCCAGCGAACCGCGCACCTTGTCGAGGGGACGTAGTCCGAACAGGATGATGGCTGCATTGATGAGAATGCTGCCCAGGCCGAAAATTCCGAGATAGGTGTAGAGCGTATTGCGGAAATCGCGGATTTCCTTCTTCACCTCGCTGAGATTGCCCATGACCCGGAAGCGCGCCACGCGGTTCGCCGCGTCGAGAACCACTTCCGTTTCGACGACGGAAAGTTCTTCGTTCTTGAGGCCCTTCTCCGTATAGGTTCTTGTGAAGGATTGGTCGAACGGGACTTTGGCAAGCGGCATCTGCGGTATGACGTGATCCGCCAGAGAGGGCGATTCGAGCCTCCCCTTCAAATTATCGGAAACCGGCTCCACCGACCAATACCAGCCGGAAAGCGGGCTGGAATAGCGAATTTCGCCAAGTTCCGGCCGTCCCTGCAACTCGCCGTCGGGAGAAACGCTAACGGCTCCGACAAGGCTGAAGAGGTGTGCTGAAAGAAGCCGCTGGAAGCTGCGTTCGCTTGCCTCGCGATAAAGGGTGGAAATAACGGTGGCGACGACCACAAGCGCTATGATGACCCAGATCGTCGACAAGGTGACGACACGAAGCGCCAGTGAACGCAGGGTCGGGATAAAGCGAAGTGCCGTCAGCTTTCAGCTTCCTTCGCTTGGTCCGCCTTGATGCGATAACCCATGCCGCGCACGGTTTCTATCAAATCCAGGCCCATCTTCTTGCGAAGGCGCCCGACGAAGACCTCGATCGTATTCGAATCGCGATCGAAATCCTGATCATAGAGATGCTCGACCAGTTCGCTGCGCGATACGACCTGGTCCATATGATGCATGAGATAGGAAAGCAGGCGGAATTCGTGCGATGTGAGCTTCAAGGTGACGCCATCGACACTGGCCTTGGAGGATTTCGTGTCGAGGCGCAGCGGCCCACAGGTCAGTTCCGAGGAGGCGTGCCCCGCCGCGCGGCGGATCAGCGCCCGCAGCCTTGCCAGCACCTCCTCGATATGGAAAGGCTTGGCCACGTAATCGTCGGCGCCTGCATCGATGCCTGCGACCTTGTCGCTCCAGCGGTCGCGCGCGGTGAGCATCAGGACAGGCATGGTGCGCCCATCGCGCCGCCAACGCTCCAGAATGCTGATACCGTCCATTTGCGGCAAACCGATATCGAGAATGATGGCATCATAGGGCTCGGTGTCGCCGAGATGGTGGCCCTCCTCACCATCAAAGGCGCGGTCCACCACATAACCCGCTTCAACCAGGGCCTCGAAGATCTGCCTGTTGAGATCCTTGTCGTCCTCAACGATGAGGATGCGCATGTCGCCGTTCCCTCTCCACTACAGATACAGAATTTCGGAGCCGGTCAGTTGGCGGGGACCGCAACCTCGACACGGCGTGGACGTTCTCCATCGCGGCCGGGAACCAGCACGACGACGACACAAACATCCTGGCCGTTCTGCACAGCCGGCGTCGCCTTGGTCAGGGTCCCGCCCTGTGAAGAGGCCACCTGCTGCCCGATCGCGACGCAATCACCAGCCACGCGCGTCAGAAGCGTTGCCTTTTGGGGAGCGATCTGCGGCAAGCTGCCCGCATGCGCAGTGGATGCGACGGCAAGCACTGCCAGAGCGGCGATAATCTTGGGAACAGAAAAATATTTCATCATGGCGCCTTCTATAGCGCTTTTTAGCTGAACAATGAATGAACGGTAAAGGCCCCGACGGCCATTGCCGAGGCCTTTTACCGCATATCATTAAACAGTTGCTTACGAAATCCTGGAATCCGCGTTGAAACGCCCGACGATGGCAACCAGTCCCGCCAGGGCTGTGGCAAACTGCATGAGAATATCGACGAGCGATTGCTGGTCGATCGTGTCAGTGGAAAGGCCGAGCAATCCTGCGATCGAGATCGCAAACGTCACTGCGGACGCCCATATGGTTTTGGACAGAAACCAAGGTTTGACGGAGTTCATTCAAGTTCACCTTTCTGTGTTATTAAAAATCAACGGTGAGACGGGCGAACCTGCCTGCCCCGGTTCTGGCGCTGATCATTGCCACCGCCAATTCGAATGGTTCAAAGCGGCCACCAAGATCGGCGGTTCGGTCCGCCGCGGCATAATTCCATAGCGGTTCCCTCACCTGCGCCTGCCGTATCACTGAACCGCCCCGCCATATCTCGACCTGATAGATTTCCTGCTCTTCGCCCAAGGGAATGTCAGTACCGAACCAATTGTCCGCATCGATGCGGCCGCGCCGGATCCAGCTTGCGGCGATATCGCCGTTCGGCAATTGCCTGGCGGCAAGATGCACCGGGCTCAACGGTTGAAGTGCCCTAAGGCCGCCGACAGCTTCGACCGTATCGAAATAGAGCTCCGAAAAATCACGTCCGGCCGTGCCGATCCGCCAGTTGAGCGCCAGGCCGATCTCCGACGCCTGCAAGCCCGCCGGCACGATTGCATCATCCAGCAGCACGAATGGTGTGCCCGCCGGCTTCGGCATGGCGGCCTCTTCTTCCGTGCCAAGCTGTCCACGCAACAGGCAGGTCAGCCGCCACTGGCTATCGGCTGTTTCCACAGCTTCGAGAAACTGGAACACTTCCCAGCTTCCATCGGGCGCCTGAAGCAAAGCCGCATTTGCGCCGTTGAAAAGCTGCGCCTTGGGCTGGGAACGTAACTCTCCGGCATAAAGCAACACATCCACGGCCTGCGTATTCATGAACCTGCCGCTGTTGCCCGGCGGCAGCGGCGCCGTCAGTTCCCCGACAATTGCCCTGCTGCCCACGAGGGTCCGCGTGGAATAGCCATCCGATTGTGGTGATGCATATGCGCTAACGCCGCGCCACGGCCTGGCATAGCAGGCGAGACGGAACTGGCTTGCAGCGTCCTCGGCTCCCGGCCAGGCAGGCAGATCGATCAGGTGGAAAAACGGCTTCCCGTCATTGGTGAAGGGATTCCCCGGCGGGACCGAAGGCAATGTTCCGACATCGGGAAAGCGCACATGCGGCGCGATGGCTACAGCCTGGACATTGCGCTCCGCGCCATCCTCCAGAGCGGTCACGACGAACTCCGTAGCCTCGGCATCGCCGGAGGGGCTGATCGTGTCGCCGACCGACAGGCCGACATGGTCCCATGGCACCGAAAGGCTTGTCGTTCGCCGTCCCGCCCAGCATCTTCTCAGCCAGTTTTCCGCCAACGCCCTTGCCTGTCCGGCTTCCATCGAACCCGCCAGCGTCAGCGTCTCTCTTCCCTGCCCTTTACCCTCGCTCCTCACCGCAACCGCGCTCCCCGTCTGATAATTGCGCATGGGGTCGCTGAAGAACACTTCCACCGTGCCTGGAAGATCATTGCGATCTTCCAGCATCGATGTCATCGAAGCTCCCTCGTTATCGGGCAGGACGATATGCTCGACCAGAAGCGACGGGGACAGCCTGGCGGCGCTGCGGAAGACGAATTGGTCTTTCGTCTCGAAGGCATGGATGCCGAACAGGTCCAGCAACGGCTCCAGAACCGAGCGCGCGGTCGATGGTTCTGCGATGACGAAACCGGAGAGATAGCCGTCGGCGGCCGATGTATCTGCTGCCTCCAGGCCGAAATCCTGGAATATGGCCGCTATCAGATCATCGAGCGCAACGCCGCTTATCCGTCCGTTCAACCAATGGCCAAGGCGCCAATTATCGGCATCTCCCCAGAGACTGCCATTGAGCGGAAATTCAGGGAAAGGACGGGTATCCCAGGCCCAAAGATAGATGCGGCGAGTATCCAGCATCGTTCCTCCATAAATGGGAGAAACGGGATTGCCGCCATTTTCCGTCCGGTTCCAGTAATCGAGATGTGCGCCAAGAAAGCGGCTTTGCGCCAGATCGGAACGCGAACCGTCGGAGAAATACGGAATGGCATTTTCGGAGGATTTCGGATCGGGAAAGACGTTCGGCTGGTTGGGAGCCTTGTCCACGGCAGGGCAGCCGAGTTCGGTGAACCAGAACGGCTTCGACATTGGCTGCCATGCGGTCGGCGTCCCGCTTTCCACGCCATCGATCCTGTTATAATGCGGATTTTCCCACCAGCTCTTCAGATCCTTGTAGCGGAAGACCCAGGGCTTGCCCGAGAGACCATCCGATATGGGCGAGCGGACACGGTTCTGGCGATCGGCTGCGCTGGCATAGTACCAGTCGAACCCTTCGCCGCCCGCAATGTTGCCGACAAGACCCTCGATATCGTAAGCGCCGCTGAGATTGTCCGGCCCGAAACGCCTGTCGTCCTCGTCGCGCCAGTCGCCCAGCGGCATGTAGTTGTCGATGCCGACCGCATCGATCGTCGGATGCGCCCATAGCGGATCGAGATGGAAATAGACGTTGCCGCTGCCGTCCTGCGGGTGGTGCCCGAAATATTCCGACCAATCCGCCGCATAGGTCAGCTGGCAGGACGGGCCGAGGCGGGAGCGCATTTCGGCGGCGAGTTCACAGAGGCCGGAAACGAAGGGGAAGCCGTTCGCCTCGTCGCGGAGCGTCGTCAGACCGCGCAGTTCCGAACCGATGATGAATGCATCGACGCCACCGGCTGCGGTTGTCAGACCGGCGCAGTGCCTGAGGAACCGCCGATAGCCCCATTCGCCATCGAGAAAGGCGGTTATCTGGCTGGCCGCCATCACCGTGCGATCGGCGGTTCTCTCCTGGTCCGGTCCGGGAAAACAGCTGATGCGTCCGCGCCAGGGATAAACCGGCTGAGTTTCCCCGCCATAAGGTGACGGCAGGTTATTATCCGCGGGGATATCCATCATGATGAAGGGATAAATAGTGACTTTTAGACCACGGTCTTTCGCATCGCGGATAGCGGCGATGACGCTCTCGTCGGAGGGGGTGCCGCCATAGGCAGCGCCCACCGCATTGCGGGAAACAAGATGCGCTTCGCCTCGCTTCAACCCGGCAACGCGCCAGACCTGGCTGGGCCGCCTGGCATTCGGCTCCACAATGCCCGGCCGGATACGACATTCCCCGGCGCGCAGATCGTCACCGAACCACGGCACGACCAGCGCCACATGCTCAAGGCCAGGGCAAAGCGCCTGCAATTCGTCCATCGAGGCGTTCCAGTCGCTTAGCCCACGCAACGCGTTGCGGTTGAGCGAGCGCGTTTCCCCAGGCTTCGGCTCGTCCGTCACCACATCAGGCGAAAGGCCGAACTCGGTCGAGCCGGGGATAAGCGCGACCGCCGTAATGCCCTTTGCCAGAGCGCCGACGGGCCGTATCACCTCGAAATGGATTTGCGGAAGCCGGTTGCCGTAATCGTCGATCGGCATGCGCTCGAAGACGACATAGGCGGTTCCGCGATAAGCGGGAGCATTGCCATCGCCCTGCTTCGCCTCGATCAGTGGATCGGGCATCTGGTCGACCGTGCCGCGATAGATGCGCATTTCGACGGTGGTCTGGTCCAGTTCCCTGCCGTCGGCCCAGATGCGGCGGATGCCTGATATCTCGCCCGCCGCGACGGCGTAGGCGGCATTGGCGAAATAGCTGTAATTGGTGCTTTTCGCGCCGCCTTTGCCGCCCTGGCGGGTCGTCGTCGCCTTTTCCTCGAAACGGGTCGCCCAGATCAGCGTGCCGGAAAGGCGCGCGGTGCCGTAGACGAAGGGAAGTGCGGCGCCCTCTTCCGCCGTCGTCGGCTTCGTTCCGGCCAGACGCGGCCCTTCCGTGCGGCGCGTCGAATTGATCAGCGCCGTATCGAGGAGATAGCCGCCCAGCGCACCCGCCGCAGCACCGATCGTGCCGCCAAGCGTGCCGAGAAAACCGCCGAGGTAAGCGCCGGCAGCCTGAAGAACGAGTGTCGCCATGGGGATTATATCTTTCACAGTTAGATGGCAGCGTGCTGCGATGCACCCCCCTCTGGCCTGCCAGCCATCTCCCCCTCAAGGGGGGAGATTACGCCTTCATGAACGGGAAGCATCAATCGTAGACATCGCAGGAGGAACGCGGAGAACGATATCAGCCAATCTCCCCCTTTGAGGGGGAGATGCCCGCCCTTCGATAAATGCTCAGGAGGGCAGAGGGGGGGGCATCGCAGCGCGCTGGAGCCGGAAACGCGAATACCCCAGCAATACGCCGGCGCCATTGCGGAACGAGCACCGACGCCATGACGCGATGGCCCTCATAGGCGTGGATGAAGCGGTTTTCCGGGGCGAAGATGCCCAGATGCTTGGCGGCGACGGATGGACGCCAGCGAAACACCAGGAGATCGCCTGGCTGCATTGTTCCGACCGATTTTTCAGCCATATGGCGGCGCGCCGCATCGATCAGCCGATCGCCGCCACCGGCTTCCGCCCAATCCGGTGCATAGGCGCCGGGTTGCTCCGGTTCTTCGCCATAGAGCGCGCGCCAGATGCCGCGGACAAGGCCCAGACAGTCACAGCCGACGCCCTTCGACGATCCGCCATGGCGATAGGGCGTGCCTATCCAGCCGTCCGCCTCGCGCAGGACCGATGATGCAATTGTCATCTCCTTCATGGCACCAGAGGCTCCCCATCGAATTCCGCATCGCTGTTGACGTAAGCGTAAGCGGCATCGTTTCCGGGCAGATGCGGGAAGCCGCGAAAGTTTACGGTGTTGGCGAATTTTGCCCGGCATTGCGCAAAGCTCTTGTCGCATCCGGCGACGACACAGAACGTATCGCCAACCGCTACGGGGTCGGCCGGGATATCGCGCAGCACAATGTGGCCTGCGGGTGCATGACTGACGACAATTGCCACCTTCCCCGCATTCGCCCCGCCAGTCCAGGTCAGGCGGCCATTGTCGAACCAATGGGATTGAAAGCCCTCAAGGCCGGAGGCCAGAAAGGCGGCGTCGCCGGTCGCGACCACCACCGCTTCAGCGAAATAACGCGGATCGCCGGTGTTGACGCCACAGCGCCGGTCACCCAGTTCCGCGTCGCAATTGCGCATGACGCGGCGGCCATGGATCTTGTCGAGATTGGCGGCGCTGCTCTTCAGCTCGGCGGTAAATTTGCCATCGGCATAGGTAATCTTTCCGATGATCGAGCGGCGCAGCAGCACATGATCCTGCGGCGACGACCAGTTGACGAGATAGGTTTCGACCGTGGCGTCATCATAAAGGCCGCGCTCGATATCGGCCTGATCGATGGCGAGCGAAGACAGCGCGCCTTCGATCTCAGCGCTGTCGACGGAAAGACCAAGGGCGGTACTGGCCTCGCTGCCGGTCATTCCTGTCTGAGGTTCGCAGGTCACGCCCGAGACGAGAAGCCGCCTGTCGTGATCGGTGAAGCCCAGGACTGAGCCGTCCTGGCGGCGAATGATCCAGACGAAACAATGGGTTGTCACCACCCCTTGCAAATGTGATTCAAGGGCTTGAGGAATGGGCATCATGATTTAAAGCCTTCCATATTTGACCCTTCACCCTCGTCCTTCGAGGCTCGCTTCGCTCGCACCTCACCATGAGGGTGAAGGGCGCCGACGTTTCAGTAGCCCTCATCCTGAGGTGCGAAGCGGAGCGGAGCCTCGAAGGACGAGGGCGCTTGGTGATTCCGACAAATCACGCTTTCACCTCGATAATGGGAACTGAAGGAATTTCTCCCGCCTTGAACGAGGCGATGCTGGCTGTAAGGCGGTCCGTGTCGAAACGCACCGCGACATCGAAGACGAAGCCGGCGGTGACCGAAGCGCCCACAGGCGGGATCGACTCGGGCGTGAATGTGACGATGCCGGTCAGGCTATCGACGGTGAGCGCCTCGCCCTCGATCATCTCGACTCCGCCGACGGCGATCCGGACCGAGCCCGCGACCGGCTTGGTGATCGGGCGGACATAAGCGCCCCCGCCATAGCTCTTGGTCAATTGGAAAGCCGTCGTCCTGCCGTCGCCCGTGCCGATCGATTGATCGCCGGGCAGTACCTCGCCGCCATTCTCGTTCGAGAGATGATCGAATGGATCGCGGAACCGGAAAGCGTGGAGCGAACCGTGCCGCGCTTCGAAGAAGGCCAGAACTTCCCTCAAATCGTGCAGCGAGCGCAGACCCGTTCCCGCATCGAAATGCCGGCGGGACTGCGCCCAGCGCGCATTGCGTTTCTCGTGGCCCGAAATGAGCGTTACGATTTCATTGCGCCATTCCGGGCCTCCCGTTGCGCCGAAGGAGACACCGAGGGGAAAGCGCACATCATGAAAGGAAGATATCTCGGCCATGATATTCACAAGCTCCTTGCGCCGCGCCGTGCGGTCCGTGCCAGCATGCCGGACAGTTGCGCCTCCGATTTGCGGAATGACGCGGCATCAGGCGTCGAGACGTTGAAAACGACCTGCATGGATTTTCCCGAAGTGCCGGTTGCCACGCCGAGGCGGCCGTCCGCACCGCGGGCGAGCGGCAGGATGGCCTCGGCGCCCGCCTCGCCGCTTAAACCCAGCGAACCGCCAGCCATGCCGAAATAGGTCGGGCTCGACACCACACCGCCCTTGGCGAAAGGTGTAACACCGCCGACGCCGCCAAGGAGGCCGGAGAACAGCGACGACATCAGCCCCTGCAGCGGCTTCAAACCGGTTTCGAGCGCGAGGCCGGCGAGATTGGTGGCGAGCCCGCGCAGCACATCATCGAGGCCGCGCCCGCTGATCGCGGCTCCCTTCAACGCCGCCGTCAAGCTGGTGCCGAACTGGCCGGATTTCTTCTGCAAATCGTCGAGCGCCTTGTCGAAGGCGCTGGTATCCGCCTCGATCGCGACGGTTACATTCTCGTTTTCAGCCATATTTCACCTGTCGGGAAATGCCCGCATGAGGGCGTCGAATGTCTGGCGCGACGGCGCGTTCGCGGCGCGCGCGGAAAGACCCATGGCCGCCGCCAGTTCGCGCGGCGTCATGGACCAGAAGGCTTCGGGAGAAAGCCGCAGATGCCCCAGCCCCGCCTGCATCATGGTCGCCCATGGGAAAGGCTCTGGTTCAACTGCGGCACTCAAGGGTTTGAAAGGGAATCGCTTTCCGGCTTCGCCGTAGCCGCCTGCGCAGCGCCGAATGCGACCGTCAGCAATTCGCTGACGATGCGGGCGAAACCCGCCGCGCCGCCATCGGCCTGCATCTGCGCCACATCGTCTTCGGTGACGCTGTGTCCGCCACCGCGCAAACCGGCTGTGATGATGCGCACCATATCCCGTGCCGAAAGGCGGGCGGAGGAGAACCGGGCAATGAGCGCGGTCAAATCTTCGGCTTCGAAGGCTGCCTCCAGTTCGGCAAGCGCCCCGAGCGTCAGGCAGAGCGCCCATTCGCGGCCATCGAGAACCGCACCCACTTCACCACGGTGCCGGTTCACCATCATGCCAGCTCTCCGAAGGTGACTAATCCGGCCGATTCCAGCGCGATTTCGAAGGTGACCTCCGCATCATGATTGCCGCCATATTCGAGCGCGGTGATCTGGAAGGAACCGTTCAACGCGCCGAAATCGGGAAGGATGATCTGCCAGGCGAGGATATCGCCGTTGAAGAAGGCGGTGCGGACAAGGGCGTCGGATGCGGCGTCCTTGAAAATGCCGGAACCGGTGATGGAGGCCCGCTGCACGCCGCTGCCGCCGAGAAGCTGCCGCCACCTGCCGGCGGCATCGGCATCGGTCACGTCGACCGTCTCGGCATTGAAGGCGATGCGCTTGGCGCGCAGCCCGGCACAGGTCTCATACTCGCCATCCGGGCGGGCGATCTTCAGCAATATGTCCTTGCCTCTCTGGGCGGCCATGGAATTCTCCTGTTGTGGGAATGACTTAAGGGAGAGAGATACCCCTCATCCGACCTCGCTTCGCGAGGCCACCTTCTCCCACAAGGGGAGAAGGGAGGTGCATTGCATAGGCCATGCTGCAAAATACCAGCGTCTGCGATTGGGATTAGCCTCATGCAGCTTTCTTCCCTTCTCCCCTTGTGGGAGAAGGTGGCCGCAAAGCGGTCGGATGAGGGGTATCCAGCGCTAAACCCCCTCGGTCACCGCCCGATAACGCAGCAGGCCATGGTAGCCGTCGCGTTCGTCGTCATTGCGCGCCTGCGAATATTGTAGCGCTAGATTGACGAGCCGGTGCCGGTCGAGCGTCAGAGCGGTGGCAGACATCCGGGTGGCAATCAAATCCATGATTTCCAGGACCTGTTTCTTGCCGCCCGCACGCGACCATACATGGATGGTGAAGAGATGCTCGTCGCCGATTTCGCTGTCGGTGCTCCAATCGTAGACAGCCGTCTGACCGAAAGTGACGTAAGGGAAGGCAGCGGCAGCGGGGACGTGATCGTAGACATTCGGGCCGCCCAATTTCGCTATCAGTGCGGCATCACCGGAAAGGGCGAGATAGATCGCCTTGTGCAATTCCATATTGGCGCTCGTCATCGTGTTCGTCTTCCTTCCGTCGATCCGTCATCGGTTCCGGCACGTTTTCCCGCAATTCGACACCATGCCAGCGCAAGCTGCGGATCAGACCGTCCATGGTCAGGGCCATCGACAATTTCATCGCCCCTCCTCCCTGACGCGACACAGACAATAGCGGCGGCTTTCATCAGGATCATGAACGGTAATGATCGTGAAATGCCGCTCTCCCTTGCGCAGGCGCATGCCGCTCTCGACGTCGTTGCGGAAACGCAGGATAATGCGATGGGTGATCTCTTCGAGCGGCTGTGCCCCGAAATATCGCGCCGTGTCGGAGACGGGCTCGACACGGCCCCATAGGGTCGCAACCTCTTCCCTTTTTTCCGTGTAGCCGCCGATACCGTCGGGGGCGGGACGGATCCGTTCGAGCGCCAGTTCGCTCGAAAGCCGTCCGGCATCGATAAAGACGGTGTTCATAGCGATACCCTGCGCCAGATTTCCACCAGACGGTCGAAGGCCGGCGGGAAGGAGACCGGCTGCGCCTCGCCATCGAAGGCACCACGGAATTCGTAGAAATGCGCGACAAGCGTCAAGATGGCGTGTTTCAGTGCGTCCGGCACGTCCGCGCCGGTTTCGCCAAAACCCGCCACGAAATCGATTTCCAGCCCGCCAAGCGCGGCCGAGCCTAAGCGCCGGTTAAGATAAAGCCGTTGCGGGCGCGATCCCTCGTGGAGATGCCGCTCGCCCAGGCCGATCACCACCGGCGCTCCGTCCGGAGCATAGGCCCTCGCCTCCACGATCTCCTGCACGGGATAGCGAAAAAGCGCGATGCGGCCAGAGCGCGGCCAGCGGTCGAGATGGAGCCGCCAGGTCTGGCTGATCAGCGCCAGCCCGGTCTGGCTTTCCACCACCTCGCGCGCCGTGCGCAGAAGCTGTTCCAGGAGTGTGTCTTCGCTTTCGGTAGAGATTTTGAGAAAAGCGCGCGTTTGCGCGAGCGTCACCGGCTCGACCGCCGGCGGCGTGACTAAATGCATGGTCATGGGGAATCCTTGTTGGAGGATCACCCCCCTCTGGCCTGCCGGCCATCTCCCCCCCAAGGGGGAGATTACGCCGTCATGAACGTTCGGCATCAATCAATCGCGGATGTTGTAGAACGAACGCAGGGAGCCGTATCAGCCAATCGCCCCCCTTGAGGGGGAGATGCCCGGCAGGGCAGAGGGGGGTGTAGCAACACCTAACTCACGCGGAGAACTTCAATATCTTGATCGCGTCGAAATCCTGGATGCCGCCGCCTACACGCTTGGTCGTATAGAACAGCACATAGGGCTTGGCGGAATAAGGATCGCGCAGGATACGGACGCCGGTGCGGTCGACGACCAGATAGCCGCGGCTGAAATCGCCAAACGCGATGGCGCTCGTATCGGCCGCGATATCCGGCATGTCCTCGGCTTCGACCAGCCCGAAGCCCATCAGCGATGCCTTCTCTCCCACGACGGCAGGCGGCTGCCAGAGATAATTGCCGTCATTGTCCTTGAGCTTGCGAAGCGCTGCCTGGCTCTTGCGGTTCATCACCCAGTTCGCGTTCTGGCGGTAGCCGGCCTTCAGCGAGTAAACGAGCTCGATCAGCACATCGGAAGCATCTTCAGCCGGCAATCCACCGGCAACGCCGGTTGCGAGATGACCGAGCTTGCCCCACTCCCAATCGGCTTCCGCAACGCTTTCATAATCGAGAAAGCCACGCGGCTTGTTGACGCCGTCGCCACTGATGAAAGCGGCGCTTTCCTGCTCGGCGAAGGCCGCCTCCACTTCCGCCGAAATCCACTGCTCGACATCGATCGCCGCATCGTCGAGAAGCGAAGCGGTCGCGGCCGGCATGGCGTAGAGCTCCATCGTCGGAAACTGCAGTTCGGCGAGCACGCCCGACGCCGTTTCCGGACGCGCATCCGTCTCGCCCACCCAGCCGACCGCCGGGCCACTCACGGAGAACGGCTTCTTCAGCACGGCGCCGGAGACCTGCCGTACGCTAGCGACAGAGCGGATCGGCGAAAGCCGGGCAAGCCGTTTGCCGATTTCGGTCTCGATTTCCGCCGGCACCAGATAGCCGCCATCGGGACCGGAACCGTAGGAATGCGCCTTCTGCTCGATGCCGCGCAGGGCCTGTTCGTCGCCCCGGCGGACATAGGTTTCGAAGGCATTTTTGTGTTCGAGCGAGGCGACCGGGTTGCCGCGTCCAAGCGAGCTTCCAAGCGACGGGCGGGCCTGTTTCAGCTGCATCTGGTCGAGCACCTGCTTCTGCTCTTCGAGGCTGCGGTTGATGCGATCGACCTTCTCCACCGTCAGCACATCGGGACCGACCCGCTTTTCGATCTTATCAAGCCGTTCGTCATTGGCCTGCTTGAAGGCATCGAAGGCCGACATGAACTCGTCGAACGCTTCGGCGACGTCCTGTCCGCTGCCGATCGCCTTGATCTCGACGCTCTTCTTCTCGGATGCCGTAATTGTTTCTTCCTGCATCGTTGTTCCTTCTCATGAAATTTGTCTGGCGGCGGCGCGGATGCGCCCGGCCAGCGTTTCGGGTGAGGCAGAAACGGCATCCCGCCCGTCTGCATTCGTGCCCGCGACCGCCGCGTAACCCTTGGCGATCACGATGCGCGCTTCGCTACGGCTGAACCCCGCGTCCCGCGTGAGCCAGCGTTCGAATTCCCTTGTTGTCGGCAGCATCGTGGCCTTGACGCTGCTGATGCGCGCGGAAGGCAGCATCGGGAACGTGACCACGGAAATCTCCCAGAGATCGGCCTCGATGATACGGCGGATCCCGGTCCTTGCCTCCTTGCGGGCGCGTGCCGTGCGAAAGCCGACGGAAAGCCCGTCGAGCGCGCCGCTGCGCATCAGTTCGAGCGCGTCCCGGGCCCGCGGAACGCCCTTGGCCAGGCGCCCTTCCACATAGAGGCCGCGTGCATCTTCCCTGATCACGGTCCAGACGCCGATGGGCTCATTGGCATCATGCTGCCACAGCATGCGGATGCCTGACGTGCCGCGGGTCTTCAGCGATCTGGCGAACGCTCCCGGCTCGATGATGTCCTGACCGAGATCCACTTCGCCGAAGAGGCTGGCATAACCGGAAAAGCTGCCGTCGATATCCACCTGCTCAAGCGCCAATCCGGCCAGTTTCGTCTCAAGTTGCAGCTTTGGCCGCAGCTTCGCCTGCTCAGCCTTCATCGCGGATTTCCTTCTGTTTTTCTGAAATGAAATCGGGAAGCGCTGTGGTCTTCATGCGTTCGGTAAAACGGTTGAAGATGCCGAGCGCCGACCATGCCGCAAGGCTTGCGGCAGCCGATCCCATCAGCATGAGCTCCGCCTTGCCGAGATCCCCGTCGATGGCGAGCTGTTCGGCGATCTTGACGCCCGCCGCTCCGCCGAAAACCAGACCGCAGATGATGCCGACGGCGAAACGGATCGCCGCCTCCTGCTTTCCCTTGGGCAGCATATAGGCGAGCGACACGGCGGAACCGGCAACAGCGCCTGCGGCCTTCGCCAGCCATATCCATGCCATATCGCCCACCAAGCCCGGTTCATTGAGCGCGCTCATGGGGGTTCTCCATTTTGGGATTACCGTGCCAGACACCCCTCATCCGACCGCTTCGCGGCCACCTTCTCCCACAAGGGGAGAAGGGAGGAGCACTGCATTGGACTCCGGCCAAACCAAACGTTGGCGATTAGCAGAAGCGTTCGTGCGAGCCTTTCCTTCTCCCCTTGTGGGAGAAGGTGGCCGCGAAGCGGTCGGATGAGGGGTGAGGTGAAGGACAAATCGTGTCCTAGCGACAAGCGCTGTTCAATACCCTACCGCCTGCCGCTTCTCCTCGTCGGTCAGGAAGGACGCGTTGGAAATGCGCTGCCAGAGCGCATCGCGCTCGGCAGAAAGTCCTTCGATGCGGTCATAATCGTGCTCCAGACGCAGATCGTCGCCATAGAGCGGCGCCAGCCAATTGCCGAACGCCTTGGCGGTGCGCGCGATCAGCGGCAATACCGTCAGGCGATAGAAGGCACGGTTGGCCTCGGCATAGTTGGCGTAGGTATTGTCGCCGGGAATGCCGAGCAGCATCGGCGGCACGCCGAAGGCGAGAGCGATATCACGGCTTGCGGCGTTCTTCGCCTCAATGAAATCCATGTCGCGCGGCGAAAGCCCCATCGCTTTCCAGTCGAGGCCGCCTTCGAGGAGCAGCGGACGACCCGCCCCCGCCGCGCCGGTATAGCCATCCTCCAGCTCGGTTTTGAGCCTTGCGAACTGTTCCTCCGTCAGATTGCCGCCATCCTTCGGCGCGTAGACCAGTGCGCCGGAGGGGCGTGCGGAATTGTCGAGCAACGCCTTGTTCCAGGCGCCCGCCGCATTGTGGATATCGAGGGCCATCAAGGCTGCTTCGAGCGGGGCAAAGCCATAGTGATCGTCAAGCGGGTGGAAGAGGCTTAGATGCAGCGCCTGCCCGCCCGCCGGGCCATCGAGAGGCACGATGCGCTTGGCCGCGCCGCAACGATAGGCCAGCGCTTGCGGCCACCCCTCACCATCCGTCTCGACGGTGATGCGCTCCGGGCGCAGAAGATGCAGTTCGCGCGCGCCGCCAGCCGTTTCGATACGCTCGACATAGGCGTTACCCGAGAGAAGCAGGTGGCCGTAGAGCATCTCGAAAAATGCGGCGCCGTTCGATCCCCGGCGCGGCCTGGCCAGGAGATCGAGCAGCGGATGCGCCTCATGTTCGGTCGAGCCTTCATAAAGCAGCCAGGGCACGGCGCTCGCCGCCTCGGCGATCATACGCACGGCGCGATGGACGACCGGGTTGCGCATGAAGCCTTCGCGCGCCAGCGTCGGATAATCGCGCGCGATCCAGGATGCGCTCTGTTCCACATGCAGCGCCACGAAACCCGTGGCGGACTTTGCTTCGGTGCGTGCGGGAGCAATCGCGGCACGCCTGCGCCACGGCCATGATAATGGCATGGGGTTTTCCTTGTTTTTAAAGGGAAATTTCGAGGTTTTGTGGTCAAAATACCCCCCTCTGCCCTGCCGGGCATCTCCCCCTCAAGGGGGGAGATTGGCTGACAATGCTTTCCGCTTTCATTCTGAAACGTCTGCGATTGGTGCCACACGTTTATGAAGGCCTGATCTCCCCCCTTTGAGGGGGAGATGCCCGGCAGGGCAGAGGGGGGTGAGAACACAAATGATTCCGTCAAAACAGGAACGGCTCTAAACTACTCCATCCTTCGGATCCTCGGCATCTTGTCCTTGCCCAGCATCAATTCGTTGAGGGCCCAGACGAGCGCATCGAGACGATCGGGCGAGCGGCCGGAGGAAAGGCCGCCCGGTGCGAAATCGCACATCTCGTCCTCGAGCCCCGGAAAACGCCTGGTGTGACGGATGCGGCCCTGCTCATAAAGCGCTGCGACCGGTTCGGCGCGAAGCCATTTGCCGCGCATCGCCCGAACCGAGCGGACGGGAACGCTATGGTCTTCGGCGGCAATCACCGCCGCCACCATGTCGCCGCCCTGATTGACTTCGGCGATGACGATATCCGCCTCGAGGCGGTGATAAAGCGCAACGGCCTGGCGCGCCCATTGATAAGGCTTGGCGTGGACAAGGCTTTCATCGGCCAGAACCCAGCCGAAACCGTCATGATCGATGCCCGCCGCAACGATGCCGCAGGCATCGGAATTCCGTCCCGCGGTCGCAGGCGGATCGATAGCGACGACAACGCGCCTGAGCGGTGGAACCACCTTGCGGACGAGCCCTTCGATCGACGAACGCGACCAGAGCGCATCGGCGCGGTCCTCGATCAGCTCGCCGTCCAGTTCCTGCCGCCCGAGCCGCGAACCGGCATAGCGGCTCTCGACCGCCTCCAAAAAGCCCGATGCGAGATGGCCGGCATTCTCAGCCGTCCTCATCCGCGTCAGAGGTATGGATTTGTCGGCAAGCAGCGTACGCAGCAGGCCGACCGGGCGTGGTGTCGTCGTCACGATCTGACGCGGAAACCGTCCGATCCTGAGGCCGAACTGCAGCATGTCCCATGTCTCCTGCGGATGTTTCCACTTGGCCAGCTCGTCGCACCACGCCGCATCGAATTGCGGTCCGCGCAGACTGTCCGGGTCCTCGGAGGAAAAGAACGACGCCACCGCGCCCGTACTCTCCCAGACCAGCCGCCGCCGCGTCGCTTCGAGCCGGGGGCGCTCACAGCGCGAGACGGACAGGATGCCCGACGGCCCCTCCACCATGACTTCGCGCACATCGGCAAGCGTCTCGCCGACCAGGGCGATATGGCCGGATTTCGCCGAGGCAATGGTCGGAAGCCCCATCGCTATTCCGGCGGTCCATTCGGCGCCTGCGCGGGTCTTGCCCGAACCGCGCCCGCCCATGATGAGCCAGGTGCGCCAGGGCGCCATCGGCGGCTGCTGGGCATCACGCCCCTGGCAGAACCACTCCCTGTCCACCGCCATCGCCAGATTGCCCTTCAAATTGTCCTTCATGCCGACGTTGAATAATTTCGGCTGCCCGGACATCTGCAAGTTCGTTGATCCTCCTGTCGATGCGCGCCAGCGCGTCGCGCAGTTCTTCCGGCTTGACTGCCACCGGATCGGCGGCCGGCGCGGGTTGCACCGTGTTCTCGCGCGCCAGTTCGATGAATGCCTTCAGTGCCCGTGCCAGAGACCCGAGCGCATCGACCGCCGCCTTGTCAGGCACCTTGCCGCCTTCCGTCAGGCGCACGAGCTCGTTGCGGATATTCGCCAGTATCTCCTCCACATCGAGCGGCAGGTCATCGGCGCGCTTGGTCATATCGGGATCAATCCCCCCGCGGCGCAACCGGTTCAGGTAAATGCGTTCCTCCACCCCCAGAACAAAAGCGATCTCGGCATGAGGCACGCCGTATTTGCCGTGCAGGCGATAGCCAGCACAGGCGCGCTCGGAAGCGCTTCCCGCAGTATCGGACCTGGTTGTCATGATGATCCCGTGAAAGTGCCGGGCAGCAACAGTAAAGACTGCGCGGCTGTTCGCGCCTCGCTACCGGCGCCGGATACAATTTTGTGACGATAACTGAAACCTACCAAAGCATCGTCACGGCGTCAAGGATTATTTTCCTATATCGGAAATTTTCTTGCATGAACGCGGTGATAAGGAACATTCATGTGAATGGTTACCATATTCCCTCTCCGCGCTTGCCGTTTTGGTGTAAATGCTACACAATTCAATGTAGCGGTGTGGCTCATCGGCGCGTTTAACGCGATGTCGCCCCACATGGGATGGAGCGAAGAGGGGCATGAGACGATCCAAGCGATCGATACTCGCTGAAGCCGATGTTCATGCGTAATTCAAGAAAAAAGCTGCAAAAATCGCCCGGATCGCGCAAGCCGTTCCGCAGCCCGCGGCTGATCGGCATCGACGCCTGGGTCGACAGCGCGCTCTATAATCTGCGTTTCGCGCTTGCCGAATTCTGGGAGAACACGACGATTTTCTTCCGCCGGTTCCGCGTCAGAGGTTTCCGCCGGTTCGTTGTGGAACTGCTCGATGAAGGTCTTACCCTCGGTGTCGGCGGGTCGGTGCTGCTCCTGGCGCTGGCGCTGCCCGCCTTCCAGGAAACGCGCAAGGACTGGCGCGCCCAGGATGATTTCGCCGTCACCTTCCTCGATCGCTACGGCAACGAGATCGGTCAGCGCGGTATCCTCCATCGCGACGCGGTGCCCATCGATGAACTGCCCGACCATGTCATCAAGGCAGTGCTTGGAACGGAAGACCGCCGCTTCTTCGATCATATCGGCATCGACTTTCTCGGCCTCACCCGCGCCATGACGGAGAATGTGCGCGCCAACAACGTTGTCCAGGGTGGCTCGACGATCACGCAGCAATTGGCCAAGAACCTGTTCCTGTCCAACGAGCGCACCATCGAGCGCAAGGTCAAGGAGGCCTTCCTGGCGCTGTGGCTGGAAGTCAATATGAGCAAGAAGGAAATCCTCCAGCTCTATCTCGACCGCGCCTATATGGGCGGCGGCACTTTCGGCATCGCGGCGGCGTCGGAATTCTATTTCGGCAAGAGCATCGAGGACGTCTCTCTCGCCGAAGCCGCAATGCTGGCCGGATTGTTCA
The DNA here is from genome assembly GCF_002980495.1 of Phyllobacterium phragmitis. Lineage (GTDB taxonomy): Bacteria > Pseudomonadota > Alphaproteobacteria > Rhizobiales > Rhizobiaceae > Paramesorhizobium > Paramesorhizobium phragmitis. Next base: position 248,598 of record NZ_PVBR01000001.1, on the reverse strand, counting down.
AGGCGCCGGCCAAATATGCGCCGCATATCAACCTGCCCGCCGCGCGTGCACGCGCCAATGTCGTTCTCTCCAATATGGTCCAGGGTGGATTGATGACCGAGGGACAGGTCGTCGCAGCAAGGCGCAATCCGGCCAATGTCGTCGATCGCGGCAAGGCCGAAAGCCCGGATTATTTCCTCGACTGGGCGTTCGAAGAGGTGAAGAAGACGGCGGCCAAACTGCCGCAGCACTCGCTGATCGTGCGGACCACGCTCGACCGCAATCTCCAGAAAGCCGCCGAGGAGGCGATCGAATTCCATCTGCGCCAGTACGGCAAGGAATATCAGGTCGGCCAGGCAGCGGCGGTCGTTCTGGAGAATGATGGGGCGGTTCGCGCCCTCGTCGGCGGACGCGATTATGGCGAAAGCCAGTTCAACCGCGCCACCAGGGCGCAACGCCAGGCAGGTTCGTCGTTCAAGCCCTATGTCTATGCAGCGGCCATGGAAAAAGGCCTCACGCCCAAAAGCGTCGTCTCTGACAGGCCGATCAGCTGGGGCAACTGGTCGCCACGCAATTACGGGCGCAGCTATGCCGGCAGGGTCGATCTGACGACGGCGCTGGTCAAATCGCTCAATACGGTTCCAGTGCGGCTTGCCAAGGATTATCTGACGACCGCGCCCATCGTCGCGCTGACCAAGGCCATGGGCATCGAATCCCCGATCTCCTCGCACAAGACCATGGTGCTCGGCACCTCCGGCATGACGGTGATGGATCAGGCAACCGGCTTCAACGTTTTTGCCAATGGCGGCTTTGCCGGAACGCGCCACGCCTTCACGCAGATCATGAACCAGCGCGGCGACGTACTTTGGGATTGGTCACAGGACAGGGACGAGCCGCATCGCGCATTGTCGGAAAAGGCGGTCAGCGAAATGAACTCCATGCTGGTGCAGGTCCCCGAATGGGGCACCGGACGGCGCGCCGCGCTGCCGATGACGCGCGTGGCCGGCAAGACAGGCACGACGCAGAGCTATCGCGATGCATGGTTCGTCGGCTTCACCGGCAATTACACCGCTGCCGTCTGGTACGGCAATGACAGTTACGCACCAATGAAAAACCTGACCGGCGGCGTATTGCCTGCGATGACCTGGCAGAGGATGATGAACTACGCCCACCAGAATATCGATCTCAAACCGATACCCGGCATCGATACGTCCTTCCCCGATCCGGCGAAGATCGCCTCCGGCAAGGGCGCAAAGGGCAAAACGCAGGCGGAAGACGAAAGCCCCATCGAGCGGCCGCGCATTCTCTCCAGCGGGACGACGAAGGCGCTGTGGGAACTGAACCAATTGTTCAAGAGTGCACCTCCCCTGACCGCGCCCACCGGCCGCACCAGGCTCTCGGCTCTTTGAGTCATGATGCTTTCACAGCGCAAATATTTTTCTGTAGCATCTGAAATTAGAGCGTTTCCTATTTTGATGGAATCGCTAGGCGCCCCCCGCTGTCTCGCCGGCGTTTCCAGTTAAAATTGAAATGCTCTAGCCCGATGCTTCGAACCATTCTTCTCACAGGCCTGATCCTTGCCATCGCCATTGGCGGCGGTGCGGCCAGCGTGCAATATGCGCTCGACCGTTTCGGTGGCTTCGGCGCTCTAGAAGTCGGGCAGTGGAACGCCTATCCGGCTGCGGGCACGCCGGATTCCGATCCCTACGCCAAGGCGCACGGCGCCAGAAACGGAGCGCTGGCGCTGGGAGCAGCCGAAGGTCTGATCTTCCAGGCCAACCGCGACCGCCAAGGCCGGGCGCTCGACCGCCGCTGCACCTACCACATCAGCGGAGCGACGCCGCCTGCCCGTTTCTGGACGCTTTATGCCGCCGATCGGTCCCTGCATCCCCTGCCCCCGGAACCCGGCATGCTGCCCGCGCTCCATTCGCGCCAGATTCTGCGCGATGAAGATGGGAGCTTCACCATTACCGTTTCGCCAAAGGCGCAGCCCGGCAATTGGCTGCCGGTGCCGGGCTCCGGTCCGTTCGTTCTCATCATGACCTTTTACGACACGCCCGTCGCCAGTTCCTCCGGACTTTCCGATCTGGTCATGCCTAGGGCAAGTCTCGTGGCGGAAGAGGCCGGCTGCCATGGGTAAGCGGGGAATGGGCAGGCTGATCCAAGCCCTGTTGCTCGGCCTGATCGGCGCGGGAATCGTTCATATCGCAGTGCTATTGCTCGTTCCCGTCTATTCGGACCGCAATGCATGGTCGCGGATTTCGGCTTATGGCGGCTCCTACCGCTTCCACGTGCTCGAAACGGAGACGGACGGGCGCGGCGGCCTTCACGATCCGCTCTTCCAGGAAGCAGCATGCCGTTTCGATCTCCTCGACGGCCCGGTGCGCGTCACCGCAGCGGGCAACGTGCCCTTCTGGTCGGTCTCGATCTACAATCGCAGCGGAGAGAATCTCTACAGCTTCAACGACCGCACCTCCACCGACGGCAAGCTCGACCTGGTTATCGCCAATCCGATACAGATGATCGATCTGAAGAAGGACCTTCCGGAAGCCGCCGCGCAATCGATCCTGGTCGAGGAAGATATCGGCGAGGGTTTCGTGGTGATACGCGGTTTTACACCGGATCAAAGCTGGCAATCGTCGGTGCGCAATTTTCTGAGCGACGCGGACTGCCTTTCACTGCCGATGTAAGCGATGGGGCTCGTCGATGGTTAATAGCTTGCTAAGGCTTCTCCGCTAGATTGGGCAACAGAGCCGGTAAATCCTGCTCTTTCCATTGTTGTGTTGCTTGCGATTTATCCGGAGTACCCTCGCGTGACAAACGAACAGTTCCGCGCCCTGGAAGTCCTGTCCGGCAGCGGAAAGGCAAGCGGCGGCAAGGCCGACGATCTGCTTTCGGCGGCCGTCACCGCATTTACCGCGATGACGCGCCCGGCCAGAAACGACATTCAGCAGCTCGAAGATCTGGCACTGCCGCTTCTCGAAAATGCGACGGCGCGCGGCAAACGCCATGCGACCGCGGTGTTGTCGCAACTGGAATATGCGCCACGCAACCTCGTTCTGGCGCTCTGCGACGAGGCTGTCGAAATTGCGGCGCCGCTGCTTTTGCGCTCGCCCATCCTGACAACAGCCGATCTGGTCGACATCATCGGCAGGCGAGGACTGGGGCATGCCCGCGCCATCGCCCGGCGCCAGCAGGTCGATCCGATCCTCCAGAGCCTCCTGGAAAGCCTGGCCGATCCGGCGATCGACCGGTCGATGGCAGTCAGGCGGCATCTGGCGCGCGCCGATGCGCAAGCGGAAACAACCATGCGGGAGCCGTCTCCGCGCCTTAAGCCCGTTTCCGACGCGATGCGTGATGTGCATGATTCGCTGCGCTCGATCATGCGTGAGGCGACATCCACGCATCTCGTCTCGGAGCTCCAGTTGACCGAGGGTACACGGAAGCCGTCGGACGATCACATGATCGACACCGCGCTTCTCATCGATCCGGTATTCTTCCGCAACATGCTCGCCGACATGCTCGGCGTCTCCTTCGAGCATGCGCAGTCGATCATCGGCGAATGGCCGGATTCGCAACTGCCCATCGCGCTGAGGGCGCTGGGGCTTTCGGCGCAGGACAGCTACCTCATCCTGACCGCCGTGCTCGGCACCATTCGGGGCGACAAGAATGCGCTACGCGATTTCGTGCATATCTACCGCTCCATCAAACGGGAAACGGCGTTCGCCATCGTCCAGCGCTGGAAAGCCGGGGACATGACCGCCATACTGCGGCAGAAATTGCGTGAGATGGCCTCCGCGGCGGATGAAGAGCCGATACCCGATGCCGCAAACAGCGACGGTATGGTGTTGCGGAAGGTTGTGCGTTAGGTCGTTTTACGTTCCAGTGGAAACGCTATGCTGGAGTACCCCCTCTGGCCGGCAGGCCAGAGGGGGTATCATCCGTGCCGGCATTAAACTTCCGAGATCGGAAATAGCGGCTCGTCGCCGGCATATCCCTCGATTTCGACCAGCCAGAGATCCGGATCGAAGCGCGCTTCCTTGCGCAGTTTTTCATCGGCGTCCCATTCGGCCAAATCCTGCCCGACACGGGTAAAGACACGCTCGTCCGGCTTGCCGGAATCATAAGCCGTTTGCGGTGCCGGACCGTAGAGATCGTACCTGCCGTCGGCTTGTCGCATCTTGATGAAGATCGCTCCCGCATCGGAGGAACCGCGCCGTGCGAGAGTGGCGAAGCCGCCATCACCGCTCACCCGGCGCATAAGGGCCGAAACCCAGAAATCCGATGTCAGGCGCAAGAGTGGGAACTCATCAGCTTATCAGGCCGATTTCGCGCATCTTGGCGAGCAGTTCCGCATCGACCTGCCCCGTCACCTTCAGACGGAAAAGCTTCTGGAACTCGCGGATGGCATCCTGCGTGGTCTTGCCCGGCACGCCATCGACGGTGATCAGATCATTGCCGAAGGCTTTGAGCCCCGCCTGCACGCGCACGATTTCCTGAGACGAAACCGAAATCTGAGACTTTACCGCGGCTGTAGGGCGTGGTGCGACGACCGCTGTGGTCATCGTCCGGTCGATCCCGTTGTCCGGCCGCTTGGGCCGGGTTACCGGGACGGCGACAGCGCTCACTTCGGCAATTTCACCCTCATCATCCGAGGCGCTATTCGATAAGGACGCCGTTTGGATGCCGGCCTTTGCCTGAACCGCGCGCCAGCTATCCAGCGCCTTGCGCGTCTGCGGGCCTGGCAGACCATCGATCGGCCCTTCATAAAAGCCGAGCGCGGCAAGCTTGTGCTGCAGCTGGGCGATTTCCGGATCGCCATCCTGAGCAAGCTGCGGCGCGGGCACCGGTATTTCATCGGGTGCGATAGCGGGGGGTTCGGACTGCGATGCCAGATCCTGGTATGCCGGTTTGACGTCTACCCGCTTTTCCGGCAGGGGTGGCGTAGCTGGAGCGGGCGTTGCCGGTGTCAGTGCCTGGTTGAGGACGTCTTCAGTGCGTGGCGCCGCCTTGAATACGAGATCGGGTCTCGTCTTGAAAAACACGCCCCCATGCGCCTGAGGCTGATACCACAGCGCATTGGCGGAAACGAAACCGAGGGTGACGAGGAAGGCGGTCGCGCCGCCGGTCGCCACCGGATTGCGCGCAATGGCATCGCCTGCGGCGAGTGCCACGCTGGATACGGTAGCCAACAGCGCGTCGGCGATGCGGCGGCCAACGCTACGCCGTTTTACGGTTCTGCGCATAGTCGTCCCCTTCCTGCTCGTCTTTGTGCTTTTCATGACGCCTTTCTGCCTGAATGCGATGGATATCGACCACCGTTCCTGGTTTTTCCTTCTGTTCCTGAGTGCTTGCCAATTTCGAAGCGGTCCGCGGCCCGTCGACGGGCAAGCAGACGGTGACGATGGTCCCCTCGCCCGGCCGGCTGGTGATTTCCATCGTTCCTTCGTGCAGTTCCACGAGCCCCTTGACCAGGGAAAGACCGAGACCGGTTCCCTCATGGGCACGGGTATAGGCGTTGTCGAGCTGCGTGAAAGGCTGGCACAGGCGGGTCAGATCGCCCGCCGCCATGCCTATGCCGGTATCCGCCACCGAAAAGACCAGCATGCGGGCATCCTTCACCTTCTCCACACCGGCATCGATGGTAACACAGCCGCCTTTTTCGGTGAATTTCACCGCGTTGGAAACCAGATTGATCAGGATCTGCCGAACCGCGCGCCGGTCGGCGATCACCTCGCCGACGCTGGCATTAAGGCGGTCGCACAGGACCACGCCCTTTTTTGCCGCCTGATGGCTCATCACGCCGTTGCACATGCCGACAGCCTCGCTGAAAGCGAATGCTTCGGGGGAAATCTGATAGGTGCCGGACTCGATCTTCGAGACTTCCAGGATCCCGTTGACCACCTGGAGAAGATGCGTCCCGGACTGATGGATGAGATCGACATATTCGCGCTGTTTCTCGTTTTCGAAACGGCACATCAATTCATGCAGCAGCACGTCGGAGAAGCCGATGATCGAGTTGAGCGGCGTGCGCAGTTCATGGCTGACGGAGGCAAGGAAGCGGCTCTTCGATATCTGGAGGCTTTCCGCCGCCTCTTCTGCACGCTGCAATGCCTCACGCGAGGCCTGCTCGCCCGAGATGTCACGCGCGAGCATGGTGAAGCCCCGCAGCACGCCATTTTCCCTGATCGCGACCGCTTCCAACCGGAAAGGCCGGAAAACGACGGAATGAATGCCAAGATCGCGGCCGACGCGGCGCAGGCGCAGTTCGATGCTCGCGGTGTGCTTTTGGCCGTTTTCAGGCGCTCGAAGGTCCGCCAGGAGACCGAGATAATGGACCCGGTCCGAAACATGCACGCGGTCGATGAACTGGGTCCCCGTCAGCACCTGCCTGGAAACACCGAAATGTTCGGGCGCCCTTACCGAAAGCGAATTTATGACGCCATCCGGCGACAAGCGGATCACCACCCCGTCGATGGCATTCTCGATATCATCGGCATTCGCCGGGTGCACATCGTTCTCGTTCAAGCGAACGACACCCATAGCCCGCGCCAGCAGCGACCCGACATAGCATATCGTCACCAGCGTCGTCACTGCCAGGGAAGCCTGTGGCGCAAAGGGCGAAGCCTCCATGATCAACGCGGCGAAAACCAGTATGCCCACGCCCATGCCGATTGCCGCGCTACGGCCGGTGCGGCCGACGAGCCAGGCTTCGAAGGGAATGGCGGCCGCCATCGCCCACAAGGCGGGATTGGCGGGAGCCGCACCGAAACCGGCAAGGCTGATCCCGGCTCCATAAGCAGCGATACCTGCGATACCGACAAGCCTGGGACGTATGCTGAGCGAGGATAGCGCGCACAGGATCATCGCAACGCCCACGAAGATCGCTGTCGCCAGGCCAGCTTCAAGGCCCCTGGAAATCGTGCCGCTCGCCGCAAAAGCCGCAACGAGCGCGACCGGCATGGCGCAGAAAGCGGCGATCATCCGCTTGTCCGCAGCCCTGTCCTGCGCCTTGTCGGCAGCCTGTCCGGCAGGAACCAAGCGGCGGCAATAGCCATCGAACATCGAGGCGCAGCCACGCACACGGACACCTGCGGATTCAAACGTTTTCAGAAGAATGGCGTGCACTATGCCGTACTCACTACATGCGTTTCGTGCTTCCGGCTCCCACCGTGACACCTTGAGACGCCCCCGGGGAAGGCCTTGGCTTTATATAGCCGCCAGATTGCCGCCGAGGCTTTAAGGAATGGATAAAGGCTCTCTCTCGATCTCATGCACAACACATATTCGGAGGGCCCGGCATCTGCTTTTCCGCGTATGGTAAACAGAGGGTTGTCGATCGTCTGCCAAATGCGGCAGCATGACGGCAGCGGGACCGGTTCGCCTCATGGCAAACGCATAAGTTGACGGAACCTTGAGAAAATCGTTCAAATTCGAATCAAATTTGCTTCGTGCCTTCAATCGGATTTTTTTGTCTGTCTGTCATGGTTGCTCCATAAGGGCTGCACATCGGATGCGGCCGAAGCAGATAGAAGATTGGGGAGGCATATGCGCTTTCTTATAAAGACCGCCTTTTGGCTGACATTGGCTTTTCTGGTTCTCCCGCACACCCCTTTGGGAAATCTGAGCGGTGACCTGAACGGCGGCAAGAATGACCAGGAGGCCGGCAGCCCGCTCGCCAGCAATCCGGCCATGGCCCACGATAGCGCGCAAAGCGAAGATCCGGAGAAAGCCGGACCGCTCGAAACCTTCTTCGCCGCGCAAAAAACACTGGCGGACTTCAGTTCTTTCTGCACCCGCAATGCCAGCGTCTGCGAGACCGGGAAGGCTGTATTCTCCAGCTTAGGCGTACAGGCGGAGGATGGCGCGCGCATCGCCTATGAATATCTGGGCGCCAGGTTCGGCAAGGAGCCGACTGCCGCAGCGGTTTCCTCCACGATCGAGGATTTACAGGCGAAAATGCCCGCAATGCCGAAAAGTGCTGACGGCATCTCCATTCCAATTCCCGCGCCGCGCCAGTCCGCTGATAAAACGGACGCGGTGCACACCGGGACCGTGAAGCACCAGAACTGATTTCCGATATTACTTTAGCCTCCAGACTGCCGGACTTCCGGTAAAGCCACACGCATTCTTGCTCGCGTGCGGCTTTTCTTTTTTTGGAGCCGGCCATTTTTCCAAGGCTTGTTTCCGAGGCTTGCCCGGGGGAAATTATCCCTCTACCCGTGACGTTGCCGCCGCCAATCGCTATATGTGAGCGCATGACCCAGACCATTGACGATATCGTTACCGATTTTGACGTTCTCGACGAGTGGGAAGACCGCTATCGCTACGTGATCGATCTCGGCCGTGATCTCAAGCCCTACCCGGATGATGCCCGCGATGCGGCGCACAAGGTGCAGGGCTGCGTCAGCCAGGTGTGGCTCAAGACCGAGATCGGCGAAGGCGAAGACCCGGAAATCACCTTCCTGGGTGATTCCGACGCGCATATCGTGCGCGGCCTCGTCGCTATCGTGCTGGCGCTTTATTCAGGCCGGAAGGCATCGGAAATCCTCGCCATCGATCCCGACAGCGTTCTGAAAACACTCGGGCTGGACGAGCATCTGACACCGCAGCGGTCGAACGGCCTGCGCGCCATGATCCGCCGCATCCGCGCCGAGGCGCAGGCCGCACTCGTCGCGGAGGCGAGCGCTGCAAGGCATTAGAGTTTGTCAGAGCTAGCTTCAAACAGCTTTCGCCGGGCCGTCATTCTCGGGCTTGTCCCGAGAATGACGATAGGAAAGGGTCCTCTGTCTTGTCAGCGGTTCAATTAAACCATGACAGACCGTAGAGTGCTGCGCATCCAATTGGGCGCGCAAAGGACGCTCTAACCTTTGAGTGCTGCATAATCTGAGTACCGGCTACCCAGATCGTCAGACTCTTACCGAAGGCCGGTAATCAGCCGCTCCCCATTGGACGATTCCTCCACGCCCCGGTTTCGACTGGCTGCCTTGCGGGCGATAATGCCGGTCGAGCGCGCCAAGTGCCGCTTTCAGCAGCAATTTTGCCGAACGCGCCGGCCAGCGGCGTTCGCGCTCGACCGTTTCAAGGCCCTTGAGGAAACAGCATATATCGATCAGCACGCCGGAAAGCTCAGGCCCGACGGCATTAAGTGCCTTTTCGACACGCAAACGCGCAGCCATCGCGGCATCGGTCAGTTCGACCGTGCCATTTCCGGAGGTACGATTGCGCCCTGCGGCGCTTGTTTCCCAATTGGCGCCGAGCCTCGGCATCAGATTTCCGCGGGTGAAATCGGACCTGAGGCGTTCGCCCGCCGCAAATTCCTCCACCGACAGGAATGGCTTTCCGTCCGTGCCCTTGCGCCGATAAAGCTGACCGAGCGGTGATTCGGCATGATTGAAAGCGACGAGCCTCGTTTCACCATCGGTCTCGACCACAACGTTTTCCAGGTCCCGGCCGGCCAAGGTCCCGCCGGATGACGGAGCCGTTGCACGTTGCCGCGCTGTCGCGCGCATGCGTTCTCGGCCAAGAGGCGTCAACGCCACGATGTCGCCCTGCAAGGCAATCAAACCGGCTTGCTGCATCGTTCGCAAAAGCGAATGGCGAGCCGAAATGCTGCCGCATTCGGCGCTTTCCAACAATATATGATCCGGCAATGCCGCCATTCTCAACCGTGCCTTCGTCTTGGCGAGGAAACGGAGAATGCGGCGCGACGCTTTATCCTTCGTCATTTGTTCCTCCCTTTGCCTAGAAAGGCGGCGGCGGACAGACGTTCGAAGGCGGCAAGGATTGCATCGAACTCCTTGTCTTCACGCATATCCTCGATCAGATGGCAGGCGTGCATGACCGTGGAGCGATCGCGGGCGAAGCCTTGCGCCACGTCCGCCATCGTCAGGCCGAACAGCGTATGCGCGACATACATGCCGATCTGCCGGACCCTGGCCACCTCGCGCCGGCAACGGCCGCCGGAGCGCAACTCATGGCCGGGAACCCCGAAATAAGCAGCCAGAATATCGATGAAGGCATCGCAGATTTCGATCGTCTGGCTGCGAGGCAACCTGCCGCGGCGCCCCTCTTCGATCGAGGAAAGCTTGTCGATCGCCACGCAGCGTCCATGTTTCACGGCCATTGCGATCAGGGCGTCGACAGCCTCGGATTGCGTGTGGATCACACCTGATAACACCGAAGACATTCTTCTTCCTCTCGCTGAAATTAGGAATATCTTCTTATATCCGGCTTGGCAATTGCGAGGATAAGTTTTTTGATTGCCTCCGCTATCTGCACCTAATGCAGTGTTTCATAGGGGGTTTTTCAGGCTCCGGGGCCAAGATGAAGAAAATGTAGGAATTTTATCCACACCTTCCGCAACGGAATGAGACTGGTCGTCCATCAACAACGGACAGAAATCATGACCAGTGATCATATCGCAATGGAAAGCCGGGCTTTTCTGGCATCGAAGGAAGAGCGGCGCGGAGAAGCCATGCAGCGCGCCGCGCTGCAGATCTTATGCGGCATCGACTTCGACGCGTTGTTTGCCGCTTCGCAGCAGGAGAAAGCCGCCGCGAGCTGTCGCCTGACACGCCTGATCGAACGCGAACGGTTAAAGGGGATATGCGGCCACTGGAGCTATGACCTCAATCGTCACATCGCTCTCAAACAGGCACTTGATAAATTAAAGCGCACGATCACGCCTGCACGCGCGATAGCTTAGCGTCGCACCGGCGCCGGAAATCTCTCTGTCTTCACTCGGATGAGAGCGCTCCATGGAAAAGAAAAAACGGCGCTTAGGGCGCCGCTTTTGTGCAATTCTATATGCGCGCGGAAGGACCGGGACAACCGGTCCAGCCGCGGCCAAACCAACTTCAGGTGCGCTTGCGCTTGCGGCCAAGGCCCATCTTCTTGGCCAGCTGCGAGCGAGCCGCCGCGTAATTCGGCGCCACCATGGGATAACTCGGATCCAGATCCCACTTCTCACGGTACTGTTCAGGCGTCATGCTGTAATGCGTCATCAGATGGCGCTTGAGCGATTTGAACTTCTTACCGTCTTCGAGGCAGATAATATAATCATCCGAAACAGATTTCTTCGGATTAACGGCAGGTTTCGGCTTTTCAACGACCGCTACCGCTTCTTCCCGAACCCCGACGCGCCCGAAAGCGGCATGGACTTCAGAGATCAACGCAGGAAGTTCTCCTGCGCGAATGGGATTATTGCTCACATAAGCGGCGACAACTTCTGCGGTCAGACCGAGAAGCACGTCCTCGCCAGTATCGCTAATTTCAAGATGTTCCATCAATTTTTTTCCTCTAATACACCCGCGGCAAATATCGGAGATATTTCCGCGGGCGCATCCACTCTTCCTATGCAAGGCAACAGATCGTTCAACTCGGCTGTGCCTAGCCCATCCCGCGCAGGCGACCATATCGCCAAGGAAAACTGATCTGTCAATTACTTTGTACTCTAATTTGGTGTTTCTTTCCAATATTTAATAAAGTAAAATACACACTCTGGATTGTACAACAAATTCTACATGCGCGCGATAGCAGTAAAATACACCCTATAAGTTGTCCCAATATTTGAGCCAGCCTCTATTTTAGATAATCTCAAGTCAATCGACGCCATTGGTGGAACACAGCCCCCGAACATTCGATGTAGCTTTCACCAAAAAGCGGAGCATTACGTCAAATTTCTGGCAGCCAGAAATAATCCAACCCATTTTTCGTCATAATAATTATTCCGAGATAATTCAGCGGCGCAGTGGACGAAGCAGCAGTTGTCGAAACGGCCCGTCGGACCTAGATACTGACGGCACCTGCTTCACGAAAGGAATCACCATGAGCACGACCAAGGCCCAGACACGGGCAAAGCCGTTAAAGGTGGTCAAAACCGACGCGGAATGGCGCGAGCAGCTGACGCCGATTCAATATCAGATCACGCGTCAACACGGCACCGAACGCGCGTTCTCCAGCCCGAATTTCGACAGCAAGCTGAAAGGCACATATAAATGCGTCTGCTGCGGTCGGCCGCTTTACCGCTCCGAAGCCAAATATGATTCGGGCACGGGATGGCCGAGTTTCTTCGAGCCGATCGAGCCCGAGGCCGTCAACGCATTCGAGGATGTTTCCCATGGCATGGTTCGCACGGAAATCCGTTGCGCCGACTGCGACGCGCATCTGGGGCACCTCTTCCCCGATGGACCGCCGCCCACGGGCCTGCGCTATTGCATGAACGGGCATGCGTTGGTATTCGACGAGGATTGATATCCAAGCCATTTGGCCTCGCCTGGAGAATGATCCGAGCGAGGCGTTGATCTGTTTCATTTTCATGGAATTATGATGACAAAATCTTCCGTTTTTCCCGATCTGCCCTATCCGGTTGCGGCTAAAAAGCCTGATACCGATACCCGTCACGGCATCACCCGGACCGATAATTACGCGTGGCTGCGCGCGCCGAACTGGCAGGAGGTCTTCAAGGATCCTTCCGTTCTCGATCCTGATATCCGCAAGCATCTGGAGGCCGAGAACGCCTATCAGGCCGCCTTGATGGAGGATACCAAGGCCCTGCAGGAGACGCTTTTTGCGGAGATGAAGGGGCGGATAAAAGAAGACGAGTCATCGGTTCCATATAAGGATGGGCCATATGCCTATGGCACGTCCTTCAAGACCGGCGGCGAGCAGCCGCGTTTCTTCCGCACGCCGCGCGACGGCGGCACGGAGACCATGCTGCTCGATGGCGATCTGGAAGCCCAGGGCAAGGCTTATTTCCGCCTGTCCTCCACCGATCATTCGCCCGACCACAAGCGTCTCGTCTGGGGCTTTGACGACAAGGGCTCGGAATTTTATTCTCTCGGGGTTCGCGATCTGGACACCCTGGCCGATCTTGACGATTCCATCGTCGATACCAATGGCGGCGGTGTCTGGGATGCGGCGAGCGAGGGTTTCTTCTATACCCGCCTCGACGAAAATCACCGCCCGTCGAAACTCTATTATCACAGAATAGGTACGACGCAGAAGGACGACCGGCTGATCCATGAGGAAGAGGATCCCGGCTTCTTCATGAATGTGAGCGGCAGCAGCCTCGATGATTTCGTCTTTATCGCCATCGGCGATCACGAGACGTCGGAGGAGTGGATCATTCCGGCGAATGATCCCACGGCCGAACCAAGGCTTGTGCGCAAGCGCGAGACCGGTGTGGAATACAATCTTAGTGAGGGCGGCGACGTCTTTTTCATCCTGACCAACATAGACGGCGCGAAGGATTTCAAGATCATGAGCGCGCCCGTTAATGCTCCAGAACGGGAAAACTGGACGGAAGTGGTACCGGAAAAGCCCGGAACCATTATCCTCGGCCACACCGCCTACCGCGATTTCCTCGTTTGGATCGAGCGTAGCCAGGGTTTGCCCCGCATCATCGTCCGCAATCGCAAAACCGGTGAGGAACATGCCATCGCCTTCGACGAGGAGGCCTATTCGCTGGGACTTCAGGGAAGCGCGGAATATGATACCGAAATCATCCGGTTCTCCTATTCCTCGATGACGACGCCGACCCAGGAATTCGACTATAATATGCGCACGCGCGAGCGTACGCTGCTCAAGACGCAGGACGTTCCCTCCGGGCACAATCCCGAGGATTACGTGACGAGACGGCTGCTGGCGACGGCGGGAGATGGCGAACTCGTTCCCGTCTCGATTCTCTACGCCCGCGATACGCCGCTCGACGGTTCGGCCCCATGCCTGCTTTATGGCTATGGCTCCTACGGCATGACCATTCCGGCCAGTTTCAACATCAGCTGCCTGTCGCTCGTCGATCGCGGCTTCATCTATGCCATCGCACATATCCGCGGCGGCAAGGACAAGGGTTTTGCCTGGTACGAGAACGGCAAGCGCGACAAGAAGATCAACACGTTCACCGATTTCATTGCGGCGGCGGAGCATCTGGTCGCGGAGAAATTCACCAGCCATGACCGGATCATCGCACATGGCGGCTCGGCCGGCGGCATGCTGATGGGCGCCATAGCCAATCTGGCGCCGAAGGCTTTCGGCGGGATCATTGCCGAGGTACCATTCGTCGACGTGCTGAATACGATACTCGACGAAAGCCTGCCGTTGACGCCGGTCGAATGGCCGGAGTGGGGAAATCCGGTCACTTCGGAAGCCGATTATCGCACCATCGCCTCCTACTGCCCCTACTCCAATGTCAGCGCGCAGGCCTATCCACCGATCCTGGCCGAAACCGGATTGTCCGATCCGCGCGTCACCTATTGGGAGCCGGCGAAGTGGGTTGCTAAGCTCAGGGAACTGAAAACCGACAAGAACCCGGTTATCTTCCGCATCAACATGGATGCCGGTCATGCCGGCGCCTCGGGGCGCTTCTCAAGGCTCGAGGAAGTCGCCTACAATTATGCCTTCGCTTTGAAGGTCACGGGGAAAGTCACAGAGAAAACAGCCACTTAAATGTTGTCATGGTTTAATTGAAACACTGGTTGGACAATGCCCCTTGTCCTGTCGTCATTCTCGGGCTTGTCCCGAGAATCTGCTACATGAAAAAGAAAAGCAATTACCGTTCTGACAGATCATGCCGTCGTAGATTCTCGGGACAAGCCCGAGAATGACGACTAGAGGGGAAGCTGTTTCAAGCTAGTTTCTGACAAACTGTAGGGCAGTATTAGCCATATTCCGTTATGTCCGAAGGCGCAGGAACATTTCGACACAATTGCGGTTATCATGTGCGACCTCGTCCATTTGAAGGTTTTAAAGCCATGAAATATACAGGCTTTGCTTTTCTCATAGGTTTTGCCGCGATCCTGCAATCGTTCACCCCCATCGCGACCGCCGAAGCGGCGGTCCTCAAGAATGTAAGCGAATATGCCGGCCAACGCTGCAATACGCCGCCGCGTGGCAGTGGCGTGTTCGTCGGCATATTCCACGGCGTGAAGGAATCGCCCTTCATCAGCGACAATGATGCCCGCATGCCCGTCGACCGCTTCCGCTGCTTTACCTCGATGGAGGAATGCCGGGGCTGGCTCTATACGATGCAGAGCAAATATGACGCCGGGATACCGACCACCTCCTGCAGAAGGCACTGACCTTTAGAGCATTTCACATTGAAGTGGAAACGCTGGCGGGACAGCGGGGGCGCTTCGCGATTCCATCAAAACAGGAACCGCATCAGGATAACTAAAAGGGCTGAGCCCTGTGCAATACAGGACCCAGCCCTTAAATTCCGCCAGCGCTTAAACTGTCCAACTTTACGGGGTCAGTTCAAGAGCCGGGGCTTTTCGGAAAGCTTCACATAAAACCGGAGAAACCGATTACGCCTTTTCGTAGAGCTCGAGAACGTAGTCCCAGTTGACGAGGCTATCGACGAAGGCTTCGAGATATTTCGGGCGGGCATTGCGGTAATCGATATAGTAGGAATGTTCCCACACATCGACACCGAGAAGCGGCGTCGCACCGTGGACGAGCGGGTTTTCGCCGTTCGGCGTCTTGGAAATCTCCAGCTTGCCGTTCTTGACCGACAGCCATGCCCAGCCGGAGCCGAACTGCGTCGTGCCGGCGGCGATGAAGTCTTCGCGGAACTTGTCGTAACCGCCGAGATCGGAATCAATGGCCGATTGCAGCTTGCCCGGCAGCTTCTTGCCGCCGCCATCCTTCTTCATCCACTTCCAGAAATGGATATGGTTGTAATGCTGGCCGGCATTGTTGAAGACGCCCTGGTTCTTGCCGTAGCTCTCCTTGACGATCTCTTCGAGGCTCTTGCCTTGGAGATCCGAGCCTTCCAGGAGCTTGTTGAGATTGGTCACATAGGCCTGATGGTGCTTGTCATGGTGATATTCCAGCGTCTCGCGCGACATGAACGGATCAAGCGCATCATAGTCATACGGCAGTGCGGGCAATTCAAAAGCCATGGGAACTCTCCTCTTATCTGACTGCAAACAGGCATGGCGATGACCTGCCTGAAATATCGTGCAAGAGCTACATAGGCCGGCTCATTCCACCGGGCAATGCTTAAGACCGGAATGAGAAACTAATATTATCGAAACCACCGGACGATAATTTCGGCTTCTGGCGGCAACGGGACGCAAGCTGCTACCTTCAGTTGTCCCGATCGAATCGACGATGAGAGGAATGACGGCCATGAACTATTCCAATTATGTATTCGATGCCTATGGCACGCTTTTCGACGTGCATGCGGCAGTGCGGCGTCATGCCGACAAGATCGGGCCGGACGGGCAATTGCTTTCGGAACTGTGGCGCGCCAAACAGCTGGAATATTCGTGGGTCCGAACGCTGATGGGCGATTATGTGGATTTCTGGACGCTGACGGAACATGCCCTCGATTTCGCGTTGAGCAAGGTGCCTAGCGCCGAGCGCAAGCTGCGCGACGCCCTGCTCGAATCCTATTGGCATCTCGACTGCTATCCGGAAGTGCCGGCCGTTCTCAAGGCGCTGAAGGCACGAGGCGCGCGGCTCGCCATCCTCTCCAACGGCTCGCAAGCCATGCTGGATGCGGCGGTGAAATCTGCCGCGCTCGATATCGTCCTCGATGACGTCTTCTCGGTCGAAGCCGTCAGGCGCTTCAAGACCGCTCCTGAGGTCTATGATCTCGTGACGACCGAATGGCGGCTTTATCCCGACGCGATTTCCTTCCAGTCCTCCAATCGCTGGGATGTCGCGGGGGCGACCAAATTCGGCTTCCGCACCGTCTGGATAAACCGCAACAACCAGCCGGACGAATATTTCGATTATGCACCATCGCTGATACTGCCGGATCTGAAGCAACTGGCATAACGCGCGATCACCGAGATGTGAACATGAGTCCGAAGCAATGAGATAGCCATTCCGGACATATCTGTTGCATGAAGGCAACAGCATCGCCGGGGCCATCTTTGCGCCCGATTCCGACCGGCTCGCGGCCATATTCCTCGTGCGATAACGACACTTTCACGATCTGATTGCTATTCGTTAACCAAAAGAAGCTTATAAAGCCCTCCCTCCACAAGTCTGGTTCTACAATGGAAAATGCACTTTCTCGCCGCTCGTTCCTGACGGCATTGACCGCCACCGCAGCAGCCGGCCTTTCCGGCTGCACGCAACTGCGCCGCGACATTCCGGTCATCGATGTCAATGCGGCGGGCATGCCGACCTCCCCGCGGGCAAGCGTCGATTCGGCCTTTGGTCCCTATGTGGCTATGTACGGCCCGATGGAGGATGGAGGCTATCAGCTGCCGGCAATCCCCATCGCAAAGATGCAGAAACAATATCTGCGCCAGATTGTCCGTGACCCGACGGGAGAACGGCCGGGCACGGTGGTTGTCGATACGGGTAACCGCTTTCTCTATCTGGTCCGCGAGGGCGGCGAAGCGATCCGTTACGGCGTCGGCATCGGACGTGAGGGCTTTTCCTGGTCCGGCCGCGCCATCATCCAGTGGAAGCGCAAATGGCCAACTTGGACGCCGCCGTCCGATATGATCGCGCGGCAGCCGGAACTGGCGCAGTACAGCGCCGCCAATGGCGGCATGCAGCCCGGCCTGCAGAACCCGCTCGGCGCGCGCGCGCTCTACATCTTCAAGGACGGCAAGGATACGCTCTACCGCCTGCACGGCTCGCCGGAATGGTGGTCCATCGGCAAGGCGGTTTCTTCGGGCTGCGTGCGCCTGATCAACCAGGACGTCATCGATCTCTATGACAGGGTGCCGAACAAGACGCCGATTCTGGTGATGTAGTTAAGGGCATCAGCGCTGTAACACCCCCTCTGCCCGCAGGTCTATTGCATACGGAGTTGATGCGACGACGCATCTCTTCCTTCTCCCCTTGTGGGAGAAGGAAGAGGAGAGCAAATCCGCCATATGCAATTGCCCTGCCTCTGCCCGGCAGGGCAGAGGGGGTGAAACGCTAACGCTTCAGGCTGCCCAGAACGCCGCGCACCAGGGCTCTGCCGAGCGAAGAGGCGACGGATCGCACGACGGACTTCATCGCGGCTTCCGCCACCGTCTGACGCCCGGACCTGGAGCCTCCGCCGAGAGCGCTTTCCAGAACGCCACCCCAGCCGCCACCGCCGCCACTCTGGCTATCGGCCTTGATCTTGTCCTGTGCGGCGGCAATCTCCTGCGTCTTGCGCTGAAGTATCTCATACGCAGACTCCGGATCGACCATCTGGTCGTATAATCCGGCAACCGGGCTCGCGGCGATGATCTTCGCCCGCTCGTCCGGCGTCAGCGGGCCGATGCGCGAGGCCGGCGGCCGCATGAGGGTGCGCTGGACGATGGAGGGCACTCCCTTGTCCTGCAAGGTCGAGACCAGCGCCTCGCCGGTGCCGAGATTGGTGATCGCCTTGAAGGTGTTGAAATCGGGATTGGGACGGAATGTATCGGCCGCCGTCTTAACCGCATTGGTCTCGCGCGGGGTGTAGGCGCGCAGAGCGTGCTGCACGCGGTTGCCGAGCTGGGCCAGAACTGTCTCCGGCACGTCAAGCGGGTTCTGCGTGACGAAATAGACGCCGACGCCTTTTGAGCGGATCAGGCGCACCACCTGCTCGACGCGATCGAGCAGCGCTTTCGGCGCTTCGTTGAAGAGCAGATGCGCTTCATCGAAAAAGAACACCAGGCGCGGCTTGTCCGGATCACCCACCTCGGGCAGTTCCTCGAACAGCTCCGACATCAGCCAGAGGAGGAATGTCGAGTAAAGCCGCGGATTCATCATCAGCTTGTCGGCGGCCAGAATATTGACGATGCCGCGTCCATCGGTGGTGGTGCGCATGATATCGGCGATCCTGAGCGCCGGTTCACCGAAGAATTTCGTGCCGCCCTGCTGTTCCAGCACGAGAAGCGAACGCTGGATCGCGCCGACGGAGGTCTTATTGACATTGCCGTATTTGATCGAAAGCTCGGCGGAGCGCTCGGCGATATTGGTCAGAAGCGCCTGCAGGTCCTTCATGTCGAGAAGAAGCAGGCCTTCCTCGTCTGCGATGCGGAAGGCGATGTTGAGCACGCCTTCCTGCGCATTGGTCAGGTCCATCAGGCGCGAAAGAAGCAGCGGGCCCATTTCCGTAATGGTCGCCCTGATCGGATGCCCCTGCTCACCGAAAATATCCCAGAAGATGGTCGGCGCCGCCTCGAACGCATAAGGATCGAGGTTGACCTGCTCGGCCCGCTTGAGAAGGAAGTCCTTGGGCTCACCCTTGGCGGCTATCCCTGAGAGATCGCCCTTGATATCGGCGCAGAAAACCGGAACGCCGGCGTCGGAAAAACCTTGCGCCAGAATTTGGAGGCTGACGGTCTTGCCCGTACCGGTCGCACCGGTCACGAGGCCATGGCGATTACCGTATTGCAGCTGAAGATATTCCGGTTGCTGATAGCTGTCGTCGGCCTTTCGGCTTGCGCCAAGAAAAACTGCGTCTTCGGCGAGCATGTCTCGTCTTCTCCAAATTGCGGCCCTGCCTCGGGTATAGTGGGAATAGGGGAATAGGGGAATAGGGGAATAGGGGAATAGGGGAGTAAGCCTCGGTCCTTATTTGCGGCAAAACGCTTTTGTTAAAAAAGCACCTAAAACATACTCCCCTATTCCCCTACTCCCTTTCCAAGACAGGCTTGCATTCCCGTGCCTCGAATGCATATTACGTAAACGTAAATTTCTGGAGAGGACCTCATGGACGAACTCGTCGCGCGCATCACTTCCAATGTCGGTATCGATCCCGCCACGGCCACCAAGGCGGTCGGCATGATTCTCGCCTTTCTGCAAAAGGAAGGTCCTGCCGACAAGGTCGCGGCCCTCGTCGCAGCCATTCCCGGCGCACAGGATGCCATTGCCGCCGCCGACAGCCAGGGCGGCGGCTTCATGTCCGGCATGATGGGCGGCGTCATGGGGCTCGGCACCCAGCTCATGGGTGCGGGTCTCGGCATGAGCGAGATTTCAGGGGTTTCGAAGGAAACCATCGCCTATGCGCGCGAGAAAGCAGGCTCGGGTCCGGTGGATGCCGTGGTCGATGCTATTCCGGGGTTGAGCCAGTTCGTGTGAGGGGTGGCGCTAGCCCCCCCTCTCTTGCAAATTCTAAGGACTTAGCAAAGAGCTAAGCCCAAGAATTTGCTTTCTCCCCCGCCAAGGGGGAGATAGGGGCTGGCATGAGTGCTTTTGCCAATCTCGACCTTCTGCGATTTGCGCGACGATAGCGCAGCGTTCTCTCTCCCCTTGCGGGAGAGAAAGTGATTTCAACATCTTAGCCGAAACGGAGCGTAGCGAAGTGGAGGCTAAGTGTTAGAAATCGCAAGAGAGGGGGAGCCGCCGCTCCCTCATGCTACGAGCATCCCCTCCGCTTTTGTTTTATTGCGAATCCCATTGCCAATCCCTACACTCACGGTGCAAGCATCATGAACGGGAGAAGGCATGGACGCGAGCATACTGAGGGAGGCGGGGTTTCCTCCGGTCGATTATGATCGCTGGGTGCAGCTTGCCGAAAAAACACTGAAAGGCGTCAGTTTCGAGGGAGCGCTGGTTTCGGATATCGATGACGGGGTCGTCATCGAAGCGCTCTACGACCGCACCAAAAACGCCAAGCTCCTGCCGCGCTCGCAACCGGACCGCCCTTGGCGAATCCTTCAGCGGGCAGACGATCCAGATCCGTCCCGCGCCAATCGCCAGCTTATCGAGGATGTCGAAAACGGCGCCGACGGCGTGGCTCTCGTCTTCGAGGGGGCGCAGAACGCATTCGGCTATGGCCTTCCGGCCAGGCCGGATACGATCAGCCAGCTTTTCGAAGGCGTGAAGCTCGACGGTCTGCACCTGCGGATCGATGCGCATCCCAATGGCCGGTCCTGCGCCGACTGGTTCGTCGACTATATGCGCTCCAAACGCATCGATCCGGCGCGCACGACCTTTTCGCTGGGTATAGATCCGACCGCGACGCTCGCTTCGGCTGGATGGCTGCGCATGAGCATTGCGGCATTGAAAGCCTCGCTGCCGCAGTCTCTATCGGGCTTTTTCGCCTCGGGTCTTCCCGGCATCGTGCTGGAAGCCGACGGACGCCCCTATCACAATGCGGGCGCCACGGAGGCGCAGGAGCTGGGCGCCATGCTGTCCGTCGCCATCGGACATCTCAGAATGTTCGAGGATGCACGCCAGCCGATCGTCCATGCAGCCCCTCATATCGGCTTTTCGGTTTGCGCCGATCAGGATCAGTTCGTCACCATCGCCAAATTGCGCGCGCTGCGGCGGCTCTGGGCCCGGCTGCAGGAAGCCTGCGGCATCCCAGCCTCTCCCGCCACGATCCATGTCGAAACCTCGATGCGGATGATTGCCGCGCGCGACCCTGAGACCAATATCCTGCGCACGACGATTGCCGTCTTCGCGGCGGCGGCCGGCGGAGCGGATAGCATATCGGTCCTGCCGCATACCATTACGCATGGCCTGCCCGACGCTCAAGCGCGGCGGCTCGCACGCAACACGCAGCTCATCCTTGCGAACGAATCCCATCTCGGCTTCGTCGCCGATCCAGGCGCAGGTTCCGGCGGGATCGAGGCGCTGACGGAGGCCCTGTGCGAAGCGGCCTGGAATGCATTCCAGGCGCTGGAGCGCGAAGGCGGCATTCTGAAGAGCCTGGTGCATGGCAGCTTTCAGGCGCTGATCGCGGAAACCCGCGAAAGGCGGGCGGCATCCTATCGCAGCGGCCAAAGATCGATCGTCGGCACGACGGTCTATCCGCCGAAGCAGGATCGCCCGGTGCTGGTGCTCGATGCCGAACGCAAGCCGCTGCCAAACGAAGGCGCGGTGCATTGCGAACCGCTGGTCTTCCAGCGCATCGACGAAACGCTGGATGGGATTTTGGGTTGATGAAGCCGCTAGACACCCCCCTCTGTCCCGCCAACATTTCTTCCAGCTGAAACGGAGACCCCGCAATGATCCCGGATTTCACCGAGATCGGCTGGAAAGAGCCGAAAGCCAGGATGCCGAAGCCGGCTGCCGGACGATGGGCGACGCCCGAGGGCATCAAGGTCAAGCGCGCCTATGGCGAGGCGGATCTGAGATCCCTGCCCTGGCTCGACAGCTATCCGGGAACGCCGCCCTTCATTCGCGGCCCCTACCCCACAATGTATATCCAGCGGCCATGGACGATCCGGCAATATGCGGGGTTTTCGACCGCTGAGGAATCGAACGCCTTTTATCGCCGCAATCTGGAAGCCGGGCAGAAAGGCCTGTCGATCGCCTTCGATCTCGCCACCCATCGCGGCTATGACAGCGATCATCCGCGCGTCGCCGGCGACGTCGGCATGGCGGGCGTCGCCATCGATTCCATCCTCGACATGCGGCAGCTCTTCGACGGTATCCCGCTCGACCAGATGACGGTTTCCATGACCATGAATGGCGCGGTCCTGCCTGTCCTGGCGCTCTATATCGTGGCGGCGGAAGAACAGGGCGTCGCACAAAAGGATCTCGCCGGGACCATCCAGAACGACATCCTCAAGGAGTTCATGGTCCGCAACACCTATATCTATCCGCCGCAGCCTTCGATGCGGATCGTCTCCGACATCTTCTCCTATACGTCGGCCAACATGCCGAAATTCAACTCGATCTCGATCTCCGGCTATCACATGCAGGAAGCCGGGGCGACCGCCGATCTCGAACTCGCCTACACGATCGCCGACGGCATCGAATATGCGCGGGCGGGCGTGGCGGCCGGGCTCGACATCGACAGCTTCGCACCGCGCCTTTCCTTCTTCTGGGCCGTCGGCATGAACTTCTTCATGGAAGTCGCCAAGCTGCGGGCAGCCCGCCTCATCTGGGCGGTGCTGATGAAGAAGAACTTCCAGCCCCGGGATGAGCGCTCGCTATCGCTGCGCACCCACTGCCAGACATCCGGCTGGTCGCTGACGGCGCAGGATCCCCACAACAACATCATGCGCACCATGATCGAGGCGATGGCTGCGACACAGGGCGGCACGCAGTCACTGCACACCAATGCCTTCGACGAAGCGCTGGCGCTGCCGACCGACCATTCGGCGCGGATCGCCCGCAATACGCAGCTCATCCTGCAAAAGGAAGCCGGCACAACGCGCATCATCGACCCATGGGGCGGCTCGGCCTATGTCGAGCGGCTGACGCATGACCTGGCCGCTCGCGCGCTCACCCATATCGAAGAGGTGGAAAATCTCGGCGGCATGGCGAGCGCCATCGAGCAGGGTGTTGCCAAAATGCGCATCGAGGAGGCGGCCGCGCGCACGCAGGCGCGCATCGACAGCGGCGAACAGCCCGTCATCGGCGTCAACGCCTATCGCGCTGGACAGGAGATCGAGGTCGATGTCCTGAAGGTGGACAATGCGGAGGTTCGCGCCCGACAGCTTTCCAAGCTGCAGGAATTGAAAGGCACGCGCGATGTCGCCAACGTCGAAACCGCTCTTTCGCAACTGACCGGGGTCGCCAGATCAGGCAATGGCAACCTCCTTGAACACGCTATCAGGGCGGCGCGCGCCAAGGCTACCGTCGGCGAAATCTCACTGGCGCTGGAAAAGGCATTCGGCCGCCATGTCGCCGAGATCCGCACCATTTCCGGTGTTTACCGCAAGGAAATCGGCAAGAACGAGGTGGTGGAGCGTGTTCTGGCGAAAGTCGCGGCTTTCGAAAAACGCGCGGAGGGAAAACCGCGCGTCCTCGTCGCCAAGATGGGACAGGATGGCCATGACCGCGGGCAGAAGGTGATCGCCACAGCATTCGGCGATCTCGGCTTCGAGACAATCGTCGGAGCGATGTTCCAGACGCCCGAAGAAGTAGCCGACCTCGCCGTCGAAAGCCAGGTCCATATCCTCGGCATCTCCTCGCTTGCGGCCGGTCATCTGACGCTGGTGCCAGAGTTGAAGGAGGCGTTGCTCAAGCGCGGCGGCGACAACATTCTCATCGTGATCGGCGGCGTCATCCCTCCGCAGGATTATGATGCCGTGCTCAACGCCGGAGCGACGGCGATCTATCCGCCTGGCACAGTCATAGGCGAGGCTGCCGAAGGTCTGATCGATATTCTGCTGGAGCGTCTCTGAATGATCTCTTGGAAGGCAGGGCAATGGCAGCGCGCCCCTCTTCCTTCTCCCCTTGTGGGAGAAGGAAGAGGGGCGTCGTCGCATCAACTCATATGTGATCGCCTTGCGGTGTCATCGTTATTCTATCGTAAAGCCTCATCGATATAGGGTTCTATTGTCATTGACATTCGCCAGAGAACTCCATGATCCGTATCTACTGTCTCGATAACGACCATCTGACACTTGTCCAGGCGAAATTGGGAAATCCGCTTCCCGACAATACGCTGTGGATCGACCTTCTCAATCCTACGGCAGAAGAAGACAACGCAGTCGAAAAATGGGTCGGAGCAACGATACCCACCGACGCGGATATGGCCGAGATCGAGGAATCGAGCCGCTTCTACATGGAAAACGGCGTGCAATATCTGACCGCGCCCATTCTCTACGCCGTGGACAAGGATCATCGGATGACGGCGCCGGTCTCCTTTGTGCTGGCCGGCAAGTTGCTTGTCACGGTGCGCTATATCGAACCGAAGGCGATCGCGCTTTATGCCGAACGCGCCATGAAACCCGGCAACGGCCTGATCGATGCGAAGTGCAGCGGCGTCTCCGTGCTGCTCGGGATCATCGAAGCGGCGACCGACCGGCTGGCCGATATACTGGAAGCGGTGGCGGAAAAAATCGAAACGGCGTCGCAGACGATCTTCCACCTCAGGGGCAATCAACGCCCGATGACCAACAAGGACTTCCGCCTGCTTCTGACGCAGATCGGCCGTCAGGGCGCATTTCTTTCCAAGGTGCGCGAAAGCCTGGCGGGCATCAGCCGGCTGCTCGTCTATGTCACGGCGAATATGCAGGCAAGTGGCATCCGCAAGGAGAAAAGCGCCTCGATCAAATCGCTGGAGCGGGACGCGCAGTCGCTGGAAAACTATGTCGATTTCCTGTCGAACAAGATCACTTTCCTGCTCGATACCGTCGTCGGGCTGATATCGGTCGAGCAGAACGCCATCATCAAGATTTTCTCGGTCGCGGCCGTCGGCTTCATGCCGCCCACGCTGATCGCATCGATCTACGGCATGAATTTCCGTTTCATGCCGGAATTGGGGGAATCCTGGGGCTATCCGATGGCGCTCGGCCTGATGGTCGTCTCCGCCATCCTGCCGCTTTTCTTTTTCCGTGCGAAGGGCTGGTTGTAGACAGACAATCGCAATTGTTATATCATGTGTTATAACGATTGGAGATCGAGCTATGAACGTCACCCTGCGCAAGATCGGAAATTCGGAAGGTTTCATCATCCCGAAGGACGTGCTGGACAGGCACAATCTGAAGGCCGGCGATACCCTGCTTCTTGTCGAGGAAGGAGATGGGTTGAAACTGCGCCGCACGTCCGAAGATCCGGAAGAGTTTGAAAAGAAAATGCGGATCGCCCGCGAGCGTATGAAAAAATATGAGGCCGCCTATCGCGTTCTCGCCAAATGACCGAGTTCCATTCGCAGGAGTTCGTCGAAGCGCTTCATATTGAACAACTACGGCTTCATGGCGGGGCGCCCGGCATCCGTAGTGAAGCCATGCTTCAATCCGCACTCGCCCGCCCTGTCCATAAGCAGGCTTATGGGGAATCCGATCTTTGTATGCTGGCAGCAGCCTATCTCTTCGGCATCGTGAAAAACCATCCTTTCGTCGATGGCAACAAACGGACGGGGTTTGCGGCAGCTGATCTTTTTCTCTATTTCAACGGATACAGCCTTGAAGCCGAACCAGAAGATATCATCCAACTTGTTCTCATGGTCGCGGCCAGCCAAATCGATGAAACCGGAGCCGCCGCCTTTTTCCGCGACCATACTGTCAGGGTTGCTCCATAGAGCGCCGCGCGTCCTACGCGCGTCCTAATGGACGCGCACAAAGGACGCTCTAGATCTGGAGAGCGGTCCTGTTTCAATGGAATCGCGAGGCGTACCCCCCTCTGCCCTGCCGGGCATCTCCCCCTCAAGGGGGGAGATTAAGCCTTCATAGCGCTCGCCCCCAATCGCAAATGTTGCAGAATCAACACCAAGGGTCACGTCAGCCAATCTCCCCCTTGAGGGCGAGATGCCCTGCCGGGCAGAGGGGGTACTGCCTCACCAACGTTTCCATCTAAAAATGAAATGTTATAGCGACAACAGTTCATCACCCGATCGCGGTGATTTCCCATTCCTTGTCGTTGACGCTGATGACATCACCGACACTTCTGCCGAACAAGGCGACCGCGACCGGTGAGACATGCGAAATCTTGCCGTGTGCGGCGTCCGCCTCATCCTCGCCGACGATTTTCCAGGTCTGGACCTTGCCCTCCTCGTCATTCTCGATGGTGACGGTCATGCCGAAGCGCACCACATCGCTCTTTGGATCGGGCACGGAGATTTCCGCCGTTTCGCGGCGCGTCGTCCAATAGCGCAGGTCGCGGGCGATGCGGGCAATGGCTCCGCTGTCGTCTTCATCGTCGGTCTTTTCGTCACTGGCCTTGCGCAGCTCTTCCTGAAGTGCCGCAATCTCGCTTTCAATCTGCCTCAGCCCTTCCGGCGTGACCAGATTGCGGTGTGGACTGATGGGACGCTCGGCCACATCAATGGGAGCGTCATCCTGCTCCTTCGTGAAAGCTCGGCTCATCTATCGAATTTAGGGCATGGACCCCGGACTAACAAGGGGAATCTAGCCGATTTCGGCCTTCGTCAACGCCTCCACCGGCGCCACGAGCCCATAGGGAATGCCGTTCCAGTTTTTCATCTCGCGGCCCGAATAGCGGTCGAATTTGGCGCAAAGTTCAGGCTCGAAGGCGAACAGCCGCGACAGGAGGCAGGCAACCATGGTTTCGGAGGCGCGTGTCGCGCCATCGTCGCATTTCAGCGCAAAGCCCAGCCCGAGTTCGGGCACGGCGCCGCAAAAGACCCCCTCCGCACCCGTCTTCAGGAAAACGCGGCCCGGCGCCATGTTCATCAGCACCGTGCAGGCACGGTTGGTCCCCGCGACATAAAAGGGCTCGGCCATGCAGGCGTCGATGAGACGCCTGGCCGCCCTGGCTCGCTCAGGCATCAGTCCGTTGCCGGTTGCCATTTTCGCAAAACCGCTGGCAAGGCTTTTGAGCGGGATCGCATAGGTCGGGATCGAGCAGCCATCGGTTCCGCAGCGGTCTACGGAATGCGGCGCTCCGGTGACCTGTTCCATGGCCTCGCGCACCATCTCCTGTATCTGCGACCCGAGCGCGACATAGCCTTTCGTCTCCAGCCCGCAATGCACGCAGGTGGACAGGAAGCCGGCGTGCTTGCCCGAGCAATTGTTGTGAAGCGGCGTCGGCTCGCTGCCGCTTTTCGCCAATTGGATCAAGACCGGCTGGTCGAACGGCCAGTGCGAACCGCATTCGAGGGCCGAGACGTCCAGTCCGGCACGTTCCAGCATCATAGCTGCGCGCGCGACATGTTCCGGCTCGCCGGAATGCGAGGCGCAGGCCATGGCAAGCTCGACGTTACCGAAACCAAGGGCGTCCGCGGCTCCGGTCTCGACCAGAGGCAGGGCCTGTATCGATTTGATCGCCGAGCGCGGAAAAACCGCTCGTTCGATATCGCCGAGGGAAAATACCGTGCGTCCATCGCCATCGACGACCGCAATTGCCCCGCGATGGCGGCTTTCCACCGTTTCGCCCCGAAAAACCTCAACGAGAACCGGATTGTTCATGATGTGCTTCCTGACGGTTGTTTGATCGTTTTTCTATAGAGTGTGGTGGATGGCATTCCAAGGGCTATGCTGGAGAGCCCCCCTCTGCCCTGCCGGGCATCTCCCCCTCAAGGGGGGAGATTGGCTGACACGGTCTTCGCCGCCCGTTCTGCAAGGCCTGCGATTAGTACCAAGCGTCCATGAAGGCTAATCTCCCCCTTGAGGGGGAGATGGCTGGCAAGCCAGAGGGGGGTGGGATCGTAAACTGTCGTCATCTCCGATTTTTATTGATTGATCAGTCAATCAAACCTACATTAGAGAAAATCTAACCAGGAAAGCGACAGGGCGATGCCGAAAATCGGAATGGAACCGATGCGCAGACGCGAGTTGATCGATGCGGCGATCCGCACCATCGGTCAGCGTGGATCGCTCGACGTGACCGTTGCGCAGATCGCTCATGAAGCAGGCGTCTCGCCGGCGCTGGCGCATCATTATTTCGGCGGCAAGGAGCAACTCATGCTCGCCACGATGCGGCATTTGCTGCACGAACTGGGGCGCGATCTCAGCGCCGCGCTGCGCCAGGCCTCATCGCCGCGTCAGAGGATTTCAGCCATCATCGCCGTCAATTTTTCCGCCTCGCAGTTCGCGCCGCAGACTGTTGCGGCATGGCTTACCTTTTATGTGCATGCGCAGCAATCGGCGGAAACGCGGCGGCTCCTGCGCGTCTATGCCCGCAGACTTCATTCCAATCTCACTGAGGCGCTGGCGCGGATCACCGACAAGGTACAGGCAGGGCTGATCGCCGAGGGCGCGGGCGCGCTTATCGACGGGCTTTATATCCGCCATGCGCTCGGAGCGGACGCCCCGGAAGCCACCTCGGCCTCCGCGCTCGTCGAAGACTACATCACCGTCAAACTTGCCGCTTCGGGAGCCTCCACATGACAAATCGCAGCCAACCTTGCCCCAATATCCTGATCGTCATGGTCGATCAGCTGAACGGCACGTTGATGCCCGATGGACCGGCGTCTTTCCTGCACGCGCCGAACCTGAAGGCGCTGGCCGAACGCTCAGCCCGTTTCGCCAACACCTATACGGCCTCGCCGCTCTGCGCCCCTGCCCGCGCCTCCTTCATGTCAGGCCAGTTGCCGTCGCGCACCCGCGTCTATGACAATGCGGCCGAGTTCGCTTCAGACATTCCGACCTATGCGCATCATTTGCGCCGGGCCGGCTATTACACGGCGCTTTCCGGCAAGATGCATTTCGTCGGACCGGACCAGCTTCACGGTTTCGAGGAGCGGCTGACGACCGATATCTACCCGGCCGATTTCGGCTGGACGCCGGATTACCGCAAGCCGGGCGAGCGGATCGACTGGTGGTATCACAATCTCGGTTCGGTCACCGGCGCCGGTATCGCCGAGATCAGCAACCAGATCGAATATGACGACGAGGTCGCCTTCCACGCCACGCAGAAGCTCTATCAGCTTTCCCGCCAGTCGGAGGACGCGGCAAAACGGCCATGGTGCCTGACGGTTTCCTTCACCCATCCGCACGACCCTTATGTGGCGCGGCGGAAATATTGGGATCTCTATGAAGGTTCGCCCGCTCTCGACCCCAAGGTCGATGCGATCCCATTCGAAAAACAAGACCAGCATTCCAAGCGGTTGATGCACGCCTGCGACCAGGCGAATTTCGATATCACGCCGGAGAATGTCCGCCGCGCGCGGCAGGGATATTTCGCCAATATCAGCTATATCGACGACAAGCTCGGCGAAATCCTCGATGTGCTGCGCTCAACGCGGATGCTCGATGATACGATCATCGTCTTCGCTTCCGATCATGGCGACATGCTGGGCGAACGCGGCCTGTGGTTCAAGATGAGCTTCTTCGAGGGCTCCGCCCGCGTTCCGCTGATGATCGCCGGCCCTGGTGTCGTGCCGCAGTTGATCCGGGACCCCGCTTCCACGCTCGATGTCACCCCGACGCTCGCAGCACTGGCCGGCATCGACCTGTCGGAAGTCGCGCCGTGGACAGATGGAGAAAGCCTGCTGCCACTGCTTGATGGCGCCAATCGCTCGGATGCCGTGCCGATGGAATATGCGGCCGAGGGCTCCGATGCGCCGCTCGTCGCGTTGCGCGAGGGCCGCTACAAGTTCGTGCATTGCGAGATCGATCCGCCGCAACTCTTTGATCTTGAATCCGATCCTCAGGAACTGACCAATCTCGCCGCCGATCCGGCGCATGCAGCCCTGGTGGCGGAATTCACCGCCAGGATAAAAGCGCGCTGGAATATGACCGGCTTCGACGCGGCGGTGCGCGAAAGCCAGGCGCGCCGCTGGGTGGTCTATGAGGCGCTGCGCAACGGAGCCTATTACCCCTGGGATTATCAGCCCCTGCAAAAGGCATCGGAGCGCTACATGCGCAACCACATGGATCTCAATGTCCTGGAAGAGAACGCCCGCTTTCCGCGAGGCGAATGAGGCGGCTATGGAAGCGGATTTCGTCATCATCGGCTCGGGATCGGCAGGCTCGGCGCTTGCCTATCGCCTTTCTGAGAACGGCCGATATACGGTCATCGTCATCGAATTCGGCGGCACGGATATCGGCCCGCTGATCCAGATGCCGGCCGCCCTCTCCTTCCCGATGAACATGAGCACCTATGATTGGGGCTTCGCCTCTGAGCCCGAACCGCATCTGGGCCACCGCAGCCTCGTCACGCCGCGCGGCAAGGTGATCGGCGGCTCGTCATCGATCAACGGCATGGTCTATGTGCGCGGCCATGCCCGCGACTTCGACCATTGGGCCGAGAGCGGCGCACATGGCTGGGCCTATGCCGATGTGCTGCCCTATTTCAAGCGCATGGAGAATTCGCATTTTCACGAGAAAGAGGGGGGCGGCGAAGAAGGCTGGCGCGGAACCGACGGTCCGCTCCACGTCCAGCGCGGCAACCGCAGAAATCCGCTGTTCCATGCCTTCGTGGAAGCCGGCAGCCAAGCGGGATTCCAGGTCACCGAAGACTATAATGGCTCGAAGCAGGAAGGCTTCGGCGCCATGGAGCAGACGATCTACCAGGGACGCCGCTGGTCTGCCGCCAACGCCTATCTGAAACCGGCGCTGAAGCGCCCGAACATGAATCTCGTCAAGGGGTTGGCGCGCAGGATTGTCATCGAGAATCAACGGGCGACCGGCGTCGAGATCCAGATGGGGAAGAAAATCCAGATCGTCAAAGCGCGGCGCGAGGTCGTCATCGCCGCGTCCTCGATCAACTCGCCGAAACTCCTGATGCATTCCGGCATCGGTCCCTCCGCGCATCTGAGGGAACATGGCATCGAGGTGATCGCCGACCGGCCAGGCGTCGGCCAGAATTTGCAGGACCATCTGGAGGTCTATATCCAGCAGGAGTGCGTGCAGCCGATCACGCTCTATTCCAAGCTCAATCTGTTTTCCAAGGCGCGGATCGGCGCGCAATGGCTGTTCTTCAAGACCGGCGACGGTGCGACGAACCATTTCGAATCCGCTGCCTTCGTGCGGTCGAAACCAGGGGTCGAATACCCCGATATCCAGTATCATTTCCTGCCGGCCGCCATCCGTTACGACGGCAAGGCAGCGGCGGAATGCCATGGGTTCCAGGCGCATGTCGGGCCGATGCGGTCGAAATCACGCGGCAGCGTGACGTTGCGTTCGGCAAATCCTCTGGAAAAGCCGAAGATCGTCTTCAACTACATGTCGCATCCCGACGATTGGGCGGATTTTCGCCACGCCGTGCGCCTCACCCGCGAAATCTTCGGGCAGGCAGCCTTCGATCCCTATCGCGGACGCGAGATTCAGCCGGGCGCCGATGTACAGACGGACGAGGAGATCGACAATTTCATTCGCCAGCATGCGGAAAGCGCTTTTCATCCCTGCGGCACCTGCAAAATGGGATCGAAGGACGATCGTTTCGCCGTCGTCGATCCCGAATGCCGGGTGATCGGGGTCGAAGGCTTACGCGTCGCGGATTCGTCGATTTTTCCGCGTATCACCAACGGCAACCTCAACGGGCCGTCGATCATGACGGGCGAAAAGGCGGCGGATCATATTCTCGGTATCGATCCCCTGCCGCGGTCGAACCAGCAGCCATGGATCAACCCGCATTGGCAGGTTTCGGATCGGTAGAACAGTAAGGGAATAGGGCAGTAGGGGAATAAGGGAGTATGTTTTGTTGGGATGAATTGTGAGCAAACCAATAAACATACTGCCCTATTCCCCTATTCCCTTACTCCCCTCGATAACAAGGAGCACATCATGCGCGCGCAACCCAAGGCATCGCACTTCATCAACGGCGAATTCGTGGAGGACACGTCGGGCCGGCCGCTCGATGTCCTCTATCCCGCAACCGGCGAGGTGATCGCCAGGCTGCATGGCGCCACACCCGCCATCATCAAACAGGCAGCGCAGGCTGCGGCAGCGGCACAGGGCGCATGGGCCGCGCTCAAGCCGGTCGAGCGCGGGCGGATATTGCGCCGCGCCGCCGATCTGTTGCGCGCGCGCAACGCGGAGGTGGCGCGGCTCGAAACGCTCGATACCGGCAAGGCGATACAGGAGACGCTTGTCGCCGATCCCGCCTCGGCGGCCGATGCGCTGGAATATTATGGCGGCGTCATCTCCGGCTTCAACGGCGAGATGATCGAGCTCGGCGGCGCCTACGCCTATACGCGCCGCGAAGCGCTCGGCGTCTGCGTCGGCATCGGCGCCTGGAATTATCCGATCCAGGGTGCGGGCTGGAAATCGGCGCCGGCGCTCGCCATGGGCAATGCGATGATCTTCAAGCCCTCGGAGAATACGCCGCTTTCTACCCTGGCGCTTGCCGAGATCTACAAGGAAGCCGGCCTTCCCGACGGGCTTTTCAATGTGGTGCAGGGCTTTGGCGATGTCGGCGCCGCCTTGGTCGATCATCCGCTCGTCGCCAAGGTTTCGCTTACCGGCTCCGTGCCGACGGGCAAGAAGGTCCTGGCGCAGGCCGGTTCGCATATGAAGCACGCGACAATGGAGCTCGGCGGCAAGTCGCCCCTGATCGTCTTCGACGATGCGGATGTGGAGGATGCGGTCGGCGGCGCGATGCTCGGCAATTTCTATTCCACGGGACAGGTCTGCTCCAACGGCACGCGCGTCTTCCTGCAATCCGGCATTCGCCAGCGGTTCCTCGACCGGCTGATCGAGCGCACGCGCGCCATCCGGCTCGGCGACCCGCTCGACCCGGCTACCCATCTCGGTCCGCTCATCAACAATGCGCAGCGCGACAAGGTGATGTCCTATATCGACAAGGGCAAGGCCGAAGGCGCGCGGCTTAGCTGCGGCGGCGGGCAGCCGAAACTGCAAGGCTTCGAAGGCGGCGCCTATGTCGAGCCGACGATCTTCACCGATGTCACCGACGACATGACCATCGCGCGCGAGGAGATCTTCGGACCCGTCATGGCCGTCCTCGATTTTGCGGAAGAGGATGAGGTGATCAGGCGCGCCAATGATACGGAGTTCGGCCTGTCGGCCGGCGTCTTCACCAGGGACCTCGCCCGCGCCCATCGGGTGATATCGCAGATCAAGGCCGGAAGCTGCTGGATCAACACCTATAATCTGGCGCCGGCGGAAGTGCCCTTCGGCGGCTTCAAGCAGTCCGGCGTCGGGCGCGAAAACGGGCTCGCGGCGCTCTCTCACTACAGCCAGATCAAGTCGGTCTATGTCGAGACGGGGAAGGTGGAGAGCCCCTATTGAGGGGAATAAGGGAGTAAGGGAGTAAGGGAATAAGGGAATAAGGGAATAAGGGAATAAGGGAATAAGGGAATATGTTGCTGGAACGAGCAGTGACAAGGCAATAAACATACTCCCCTACTGCCCTACTGCCCTACTCCCCTATTGCCCTACTCCCCTAATTCACAAACACCCGCACGCTCGCCGCGCGGCCGGCGGCGTCTATGACGGTCAGGGTGGAATAACCGGCACCATCGGGTTGCCAGGAGGTGGTGCGCCGGCGCGAGGCTTCAGGCAGGGGCGTGCCATTGGCAAGCCAGCGGAATGGGGCGCGGCCGCCCTGCAATTTCAGCACCAGCGGTGATGTCTCGCCCGTTGCACCGGCCATCAGTTCCACCCGCGCACCTTCCGGCGGATAGACGATCTGCGGTGCCGGCTCGCGCAGACCTGTCGTGACCAGCCGATTTTGCGAGAAACGGCGCAGGCTCGGCGGCAGTTCGGAGCGTGCAATGCGGACCGCTCCGGCGGGTGCGCGCGGCAGAGGCGTGATCGCCAGCCCCGACTTGGCGAAACCTTCGAACAGGATCGGTGCGGCGGAGCCATAGCCGGTCAGGCCGGGCACGGCGGCATTGTCGGCCCGTCCGACCCAGACACCCAGCACATAACGGCCATCGAAGCCGACCGACCATGCGTCGCGGTAGCCATAGCTCGTGCCGGTCTTATAGGCGATGCCGCGCTGGAAGCTGCCCTTTGGTGGGAGGACGCCGGAGAGAATGTCGGACACCTGCCATGCGGCGGCGGGGGTGAGGAGGGTTTGGGGGGCGTCATTTTGAGCGGTTCCACTTTTGATGGAAGCGCTAGGCGCACCCCCCTCTGCCCTGCCGGGCATCTCCCCCTCAAGGGGGGAGATTGGCTGACATAACTCGCCGCCCTCATTCTGTGACGTCTGTGATTGGTGCCGAGCGTTGATGAAGACGTAATCTCCCCCCTTGAGGGGGAGATGTCCGGCAGGACAGAGGGGGGTGCTACCCCGCGAACGTTTCTCTGTCGCTGTGAAATGCTCACGCAACATTACCACCTTCCCCCCATTCGCCAGCCCGGCATAGAGCTGCACCAGATCCTTCAGCGTCATGCCGACACCGCCAAGGCCAATGGCCAATCCGGGCGCTTCACCGGGCGGCAATTGCGCGTTCACCCCTGCCCGCCGGAACCGCACCATCAGCCGCGTCGGCCCGACGGCATCGAGAAGCCGGACCGCGGGAACGTTGAGCGACAGTTGCAGGGCCTCGCGGACGCTGACATCGCCCTGATAGCTCATGTCGAAATTGCGCGGCCTGTAGCCGGAGAAGCTGGCGGGGCGATCTTCGATGACGGTCTCCTGCATGACCAGACCATCCTCGAAGGCGAGGCCATAGATGAACGGCTTCAGCGCAGAACCGGGCGAGCGGGCAATCCTCGTCATGTCGATCCAGCCAGACCGGCTGCCATCGAAATAATCGGCGGAACCGACCTCCCCCAGTATCTCGCCCGTGCCGGCATCGGCAAGAATCATGGCGACGGAGAGTTTTGGGCCGAGATTGGCCGCTGCCGCCCTGGCGACGTTCTCCAATCCCTGCTGGACATTGCGGTCGAGCGTTACCTTGTGCAGGCGTGACGCCCGATCCTTGCGCACGGCATCATTCGCCAGATGCGCGGCGAGCGCCGGCAAGGCCCGGCGGGTCGAAGGTACAGCCTCCGCTGCGGCGCGCTCGATTTCGCCGGCATCGATCGTCCCGGTCGAGGCCATGCGCTCAAGCACCCGGTCACGTGCGGCGCGCGCGCCGGCCAGATTACGGTCGGGACGACGCTTTTCCGGCAATTGCGGCAGGGCGACCAGAAGCGCCGCCTCGGCCAGCGTCAGCCGGCGCGGCGCTTTGCCGAACCATGCGAGGCTCGCCGCACGCACGCCCTCCAGATTGCCGCCATAGGGGGCGAGCGTCAGATAATGTTCGAGGATCTCGCGCTTGCTCAAGCGCCGCTCGATCTGGATGGCGCGCGCCATCTGCAACAGCTTCGCGCCGATGCTGCGCTCAGCCCGAGGCTCGATCAGCCGTGCAAGCTGCATGGAAAGCGTGGAGCCGCCGGAAACGATGCGCCCGTTCGTGACCAGTTGCCCGGCGGCGCGCAGCAACGCCAGGGGATCGACACCGGGATGCGACCAGAAACGGCGATCCTCATAGGCGACGAGCATCTTGATGAAGCGCGGATCGACGTCGTCCACGCCAGTCTTCAACCGCCAGCGCCCTTCCGCCGCGGCGAAAGCCCGGAGCAGATGACCATTGCGGCCCACCACTTCCGCCGAGACGGAACGCGCCGCGTCGAGCGGCGGCGGGTAGAGCCTGTCGAGCGCAAGCAGACCGGCTGCTGCTGCGCCGATAGTGGTGATGAGGGCTGCGGCTGTCAGGACTGCGATTTTAGAGCGGTTCATTTTCGATGGAAACACTGGCGGGACAATACCCCCCTCTGGCCTGCCGGCCATCTCCCCCTCAAGGGGGGAGATCGGCCTTCATAGACGCTCAGTACCAATCGCAAACGTTGAAGAATGGCGGCATGATTTATGTCAGCTAATCTCCCCCCTTGAGGGGGAGATGCCCGGCAGGGCAGAGGGGGGTGTTCAGCGGTTCTCATGGCTGTGCTGTCTTCACCTCCATCATCCCCGTTGCCGTACGTGCCGAAAGCTGCGGGCGGTACATGTCCTCGACGCTTGCCGCCGGATGGGCGTAGACGCCGGGCGTCACGGCGCGCACCACATAGGCCACGGTGAATTCACGCGGGCTCGATGGATCGCGGTTGAATGCCGCGACGAAACGGTCGTAACGGAACTCGCTATGGGCTGTCTCGGTCCGGCCGAGCCATTCGAAATTCTTCAGATCGGCGCTGCTCACCAAACTCGGATTGTCGATCTCGAAGCCGGCCGGAAGCAGGTCGGTGACCAGCACGCGCGAAGGCCAGGCATTGTCCTCGGTGACTTTCAGGACGACGACGAAACGCTGGTTCTGCTGCGCCTCCATCACATTGGCCTCCTTGCCGTCGAGCGCGTAATAGCGCCGGTCGATGGCAAAACCATCGCCGCCGGCGGGAAGCGGCTGCACGGGCGCCGCAATCGTCGTCACCACCGCCTCGATCGGGCTGTCACCACGATTGGCGATGGTCAGCGGGGCGTCGATCACCTCCTGCCCGCTCAGCATTTCGGCAAAGTTTCCGGTGTGCGCCGTTCCGTTGACGTCGAGCGCGATATTGTCGTTGTCCTGCCGGAGCGCACGGGCCGCCAGCAGCATCCAGGCATCGTCCTGGGTGCTGAGATAGGTCGTCTGTTTGCGGAAGGAGGAGACCAGATTGACCATCTGCGGCACCAGCGACGGCACCGGCCTGCTTTCCGCCGCGAGCGTCAGCATCGCCGCGCCATCACGCAATGCCGATCCGTAATCGCTGCGGGCGGGATTGGCAGGCGCCGTCCGCGCCAGCTCATAGGCGGAGGCGAATGTGCTCTGCGCACGCTGGGCATCGCCATAGAGCGACAGCCCGGCGGCGAGTTGCGCGCGGGCCAGGGGCGAGCGGAAATCATTGAGCTGCGTTTCCGAATAATAGCGCAGATCGCCGACATTGGCGCGACGGTTGCGCGCCAGCACATAGAGCGCATAAGCGATATCGCTGCCCTGGCCCTTCACATCGGTATTGTAGGACAGGGCATTCTGCAGATTATCCAGCGCCTGGCCCATGGCTTCATCAGGCACGGTATATTTCTGCTCGCGTGCCCGCGTCAGAAAATCCGTGACATAGGCATCGAGCCAGAGATCGCCGGAACCGGGGCTCCACAGGCCGAAACTGCCGGTAGACGACTGATAGGCGAGAACGCTGTAGATCGCCTTCTGCACGCGCTTTCGCACGTCAGGGTCTTCGGCAACGCCCGAACTGGCCGACAATTCGCTCAAGTAAAGCAGCGGCAGGGCGCGGCTTGCGGTCTGCTCGGCGCAGCCATAGGGGTAACGGTCGAGCGCCATGAGAAGTGCCGGAACATCGAAGCCTGACGTGCGCGACACGCCGACGCCGACCGAGGCGCCCTGCAGCAGGCTTGCCGCCAGGAGCTCGCGATCGATGGTGATGCTTCCGCCATTTGCCGCAAGCGTCGCCTCGCGCCGCGTGGTCACCGGCAGGACCGAGGGGCGGACCGGAAGGTTCAGCGCCTGCTCGATGCTGACGCCATCGGCATGGGTGAGCCGCACCGACAGGCGGCCATCGCCCGGCGCATTCGCCGTCAGCGGCACGATCAGGCTCGTCCTGCCGCCGGCAGCAAGCTGCACGCTTTGGGGCGTATTCGCCCGGTCGACCGCAACCGGTCCCTTAGTGTCGAGGCCGAGCATATAATCGCCTGCCGGACCATCCGTATTGGCGATATCGAGGCGCAGTTGGGAACGGTCGCCGGGCGCCAGAAACTCCGGCAGGCTGGCGGTCACCACTACGGGGTCGCGGATGATCACGTCACGCTCGGCATGCCCGACGCCGCTCTTGGTCCAGGCGACGCTCATCACACGGACAGTGCCGTTGAACTGCGGAATGTCGAAACTGACATTGGCCTTGCCTTCGGCATCGAGCTTGACGGGGCCGGAGAAGAAGGCGACCAGCTTCTCCGTCGGCGCGCTTCCCTCGGTGGTCATCTGCGCGCCGTCACCGCCGGTGCGGATACGTCCCATCACACCGAGCGAGCCGTCGATCAGCCGTCCATAGAGATCGCGGATTTCGAGCCCGAGCTGGCGCTGGCCGAAATACCAGCCATCGGGATCAGGCGTCTGATATTTCGTCAGGTTGAGAATGCCTACATCGACGGCGGCAACGGTGACATAGGCCGTGTCGTCAGCGCCAAGCCCTGCGACCTGCACGGGGATATTCAGCGGCCGGCGCGGCTCGGTCTTCTCAGGCAGGTCGAGCGCCACCGCGAGCTTTCGGCTGCCCGGATCGACCTTCAGCCATTTGATGCCGATGGCGCGCATCGGCATGCGGCTTTGCTGCGCGTCGCCCGGGCGGTACAGAGCCGCCGTCACATAGGCGCCCGCACCCCAATCGGCACTCACGGGGATCTCGATGGTCGCGCCCTCTTCCGGCACGCTCTGCGTCTTGACCAGTTGCAGACGATCGGCGCCGACGGTAACCAGAACCTCGCCGGCAAAACGCGGCGAAATCTGCAGTTTCGCCACATCGCCGGCGGCGTAGCTTTCCTTGTCGAGCGCGATCTCCAGACCATCGGGCGTTTCCGTCGAACGGGCCTCGACATACCATCCGGCATTGAATTCGACGCTCGTTGCCGGACCAGACGTATCGGCGGTCTCGACCTCCAGCCGGTAGCGTCCCCATGCGACAGGAATCGAGATATCGGCCTCGCCATCGGCGGTCAGCATGAGCTTTCCGTCGGCGACCTTCTTCGTATAGGTCACAGGCTCGTAATTCCAGGCATCGCCATTGCGATACCATTGGTAGTTCTGCTCGACCTTGATGAGCGACCAGCTCACATCGCCAAGGCCCTGGCGCTTGCCCGAGGGATCGACGGCGATCACCTTGAAAGCCGCCGTCGAATTTTCCGCCACCTGATTACCGGAAAATTCCGGCCTGATGCCGATCGCCGGACCATCAGGGGCGATGGGGAGCGAAAGCGAGCGCTCGACGGCGCGGCCGCCGCTCTCGCGCATGCGCACGACGACATCCGCCGAGAGCGGGCGCGTGGTGGAAGGCGTTTCGTCGATATTCACGTCGAAAGACGCCTTGCCCTGATCATCGAGGACGGGAAGGCTTCCAAGATCGATACGGCTGTCATTGCTTGCCTCTTCATCGGCAAGACCGAAGACATATCCGGGATAACCGTCGCGCTCGCGCACGGTTTTCAGATGCACCTCTCCTTCCAGCGTCAGCCCGGCAGCGGGAGCGCCATAGAGATAGCGGCCATCGACATTGACCCGCGCCGGCTTGCCGATGACGATCTCCTTCGTATCGCTGGAGAGATCGAAGGTGATGCGATCCGGCACGAAATCTTCCACCAGAAAGGATTTGTCGGCGATCGAGGCAGCCTTCGGGTCGGTGAAGACGCGCATCTGCCATGTTCCGCGCATGGCATTTTGAGGCAAAGGCAGTTCGGCCACATGGCCGCCGAGCGCCGAACCGCCGCTCACCATGCGCCTGTCTTCGACGCCATCGGGCCGATAAAAGACAAAAGTCAGCGGCAGGTTTTCCACCGCTATCGCCATGTGATCGCGGGCTAGGGCTGCCGCGTGCACGGTTTCGCCCGCCCGGTAGATGCCGCGCTCCGTCCAGGTCATGACATCGATCGGGCCGGGAACCGGCCTTCCGGTGACGCCACGGTCGGAAAGATCAAAACCGGCGCGCGTCATGTCGAGGAAGACATAATCGCTATCGCCGCCTTTGGCGGTCAGGACGGCAGGCGCCAGACCGGCGCTGCCGCGC
Source organism: Phyllobacterium phragmitis (assembly GCF_002980495.1). Lineage (GTDB taxonomy): Bacteria > Pseudomonadota > Alphaproteobacteria > Rhizobiales > Rhizobiaceae > Paramesorhizobium > Paramesorhizobium phragmitis. Next base: position 208,729 of record NZ_PVBR01000001.1, on the reverse strand, counting down.
GTCAGGCCGGCGGTGAATGTGGCGCGCCCATCGGCATCGGTCGTCGCAGTACCCAGAATTTCGTTGTTGCGGGCCAGGAGCTGCAATTGCATGCCTGCGAGCGGTTTTGCGCTTGCCAGCGAACGGACAAAGACATTGAGCCCGTCTTCGCCTGCATAGGTGGCGAGACCGATATCGGAGACGACGAACCACTGGGTGGCGCGCGCGCCGGAGCTATCCGGCGCGCCGTCGGGGATCGCCGTCAACACATAGACGCCGGGCTTGCGCTCAGGCAATGCTTCATCGACGGGGAAGCTCGTCACCACATCCTTGTTGCGCTCGGGCTTGATGTCGAGCTTGCCTTCCCACACCAGCTCACCGAAGTTCTGATTGATGTTGGCCGCCGTATATTCATCAAGCTGTGTCAGGAACTGAGATCCGGTCATCACCTCGGTCAGCGAGCGATCGTTGACGCGGTAGAGCTTGAGCGCGGCAGCTGATGTGTTGACCGTCACCAGCGGAATGCCGCGGCGCGCCGTTGCCGGCAGCACGAAATTCTCGCCGGTGAACCGGGCAGACGGCGTGCGGTCGCGTATATAGAGGTTGAGCACGACAGGCTTTTCCAGCATGTCGCCGATCGCATCGGGAAGTCCGGTGCGCAAGGTCACATTGTAGCGCTTGCCATGCTCCAGCCCCTCGATGCAGATTTCCCGATCCTTGGCGTCGATCGCCTTGGGGGCAGCGCCATCGACCGTGACGAACTGGGCGTAATCGACACCCGCCTTCACCAGCTGCTCGGAAAGCTGCACGCATATGCGTGGCGTCTGATTGTCGGAATCGATGGTGTTGTCGACCACGCGGAAGCCCTGCCGGGCCTTGAGATCGTCATAGGCAGCCGCTACCGGCGGCGAAGGGTCAAGCGCCAGGCTTGCCCTGTAAGCATCGAGCGCCGGACGATAGAGCGCCCGCTTTTCCAGACCGGCGGCGAGCGTGGCGAGCGCCTCGGCCCGCACATCCGCCGTGCGCGAAAGCTGATAAGCGTTGAGCGCCGCCGAGGTCGCGGCCCGTGAATAAGCGGCTGAGCTTTCTCCGGGAGCAGGCTTGGCGGACAGTGCAGCGCGCGCGAGCTCCAGCCACAGGATTTCGCTTTCAGGGGTCTGGGACAGAGCGGTAATAGGCCCGTCGAGCGGGCCGCCCGCGGCACCGCCGGGAAGCGTGGCTTGCGGGAGCGGCGCACCGGCCTGATTTCCAACATCCGGCTGCGCGAGGGCCGATATTTTTTGCTTATATTGGCGCGCATCATCGGTGACGGACGCCGGGAGGAAGACGAGCGCCGGGGGTGCACCGATATCCGGCCCCGCCGCCACGTCGACCACCTTTCCGGCTATCGCGCCGGGCGACGGGTTGAGCGTCTTGAAATCGGATTTGAGGAAACACCATTTGGCCTTGACGTTGTAGGTGAAGGCGCGGCAGGCATTGTCGCCGACACAAGCCGCCTCGCATTGCTGGAGCGAGACATTCTGCTCGGTGCGCAAATCCGATCCGAAATAATCCGAATCCTGAGTGGTGACGACCTGCCTGGTGCTTTGCGCAGCCAACGCGGGAGAATGGCCTGCGAGCATCCCACCCGCAACTGAAACCGCAAGGAAACCGATCAGTCCCAAAGCTGCGCGAACCGGCATAGTGTCCTCCTGCGTTTTCTCTCCGATTGTCGGATTGGAGACCAGCGCAGGATCGATGTCAATCTCCGGTTGCCGCCCGGCGACCGCTTAGCGCTGTTTCTTCCTCACCGGTCCTGCGGTCAGCTCGGCATAGATTTCCGCATAGGCTGCGGACATCTTTTTCATGGTGAAGTTTTTCTCATAACGCTTGAGCGCGGCCGATCCCATGCGCTGGACCTGGCGAGGATCGTTCCAGAGCAGTTGCATGGCCGTTGCGAGGGCGGACGGATCGGCGGGCCGCACGACCAGGCCGGTCTCGCGGTCGGCATTGACGAAGCTCGTTCCCGTGCCGATCTCGCAGGAGATCATCGGCTTTGCGAACATCGACGCTTCGACGAGGGAAAGGCCGAAGGCCTCCGAACGCAGATGCGATGGAAAGACGGCCGCATAGCACAGATCGAGCAATGCGACCTTGTCCTCATCGGGCAAAGCACCCAGAAAATGGACATTGTGCAAATTCAGGCGCTCGGCCTGCTTGCGCAAATCCTGCTCCGTCGGCCCCGCGCCGACGATGACCACGGGAAAGCCGGTCATCCTCGCGGCTTCCAGCAGAATATGGACGCCCTTGTAATATCGCAGCACGCCGACGAACAGGAAGAACTTTTCCGGCAGGCGGGCCCGCCATCCGGCTTTGATATCCTCCCGAACAGACGGATAGGCCGCCCGATCGAGCCCGATCGGCACGATCGCGGTTTTCGGCCTGAAATCCTGGAGATGCTCGCTCGACTCCAGATAGTTGGGCGAGGTGACGACGATCCTGTCGACGTTGTTCAAGAAACGGTTCATGAGCGGCTTGTAGCCCAACATGAGCAGTCGCTGTTTTACGATATCGGAATGGTAGGTGACGATCGACGGCTTGTCCAACCGCGTGGCAAAATGGACGATATCCATGAAGGGCCAGGGAAAATGATAGTGGATGATGTCGGCCTGGCTTCCCAATTCGGCAAAACGGCTAAAGGCCTCCAGCGAAAAGCCGGTCGAGGCCATCTCAAAATCGAGCCGCGCCTTATAGGCCCGGTGGCCGTCGAACTCGACGGTGTTTTCCCCGGGGTGACGGCTTAGCGAAAGCACCTCGGTTTCCACGCCATGTGCAGCGGTGCCCTTGGCGATGGCATGTATCGTCCGCTCGACGCCGCCGAACGTGTCTGGCCAATACGTCTTGAAGAAATGCAGAACCCGCATCTCAGGACGCCCTGAGTTCTATGGCTTCATGAAAAACCGCCAGCAATTCATCGGCGCTCTTCTCCCAGCTGAAGCGCGCGGCATTCGCCCGCGCCTTTGCCGACAGTTTTTCATAGAGAGCATCATCCCCCGCCAGTCGCGCCAGGCCGCCAGCCATCGATTGCACATCGGCCGGATCGACCAGCAGAGCGGCGTCGCCGGCCACTTCGGGCATGGATGAGGAATTGGAGGTCAATACGGGGATCCCGGCGGCATTCGCCTCGATGATGGGAAAGCCGAACCCTTCGTAAAACGAAGGCATAGCCAGAAACCGTGCATTTGCATAAAGCCCCGCCAGTTCGTCGTCCGAGACATATCCAGTCAGGCGAACGAAAGGTTCGATGCCGAGCCGCGCTATATGCTGTCTGAGGTCGCCGAGACGCCAGCCCTGCCCGCCGGCGATGACCAGGAGAAGCTTCCGCCTGATCTCTTCGGGCAGGCGTGCATAGGCCTCGAGCAGGTTCGGCAGGTTTTTGCGCGGCTCGTGCGTACCGACAAAAAGCACATAGGAACGGTCGATATGATGTTCCTTCAGCACATCTTTCGAAGCCCCCTGCCCGATCGCGCTCAAGCCGGGATAGATAATGCTCGTCTTGCCGGCGCAGCGGGGAAAAAGCATCTTCAAAGCATCAGCGGTCGCACCGGAATCCGCAACGATCCGATCCGCGCTTTCCAATGCGGGCTTCATCAGAACGCGCTCCGCGAGCCAGGTCCGGAGCCGCATCGTCTCGGCGGCATGAACCCAGACGAGATCGTGAATGGTGACCACCCGGGGAATATTCGGATCGAGAAACCGCGGCAGACGGTGCGCCGGGCCCCAGAAGACATCGACCTCGTCCTTTGAAGCCAAGCGCGGCAACGCCGTCTGCCCCCAGATCATCCGCATGACGCCTCCTGGATAATTACCGATGCGAACAGCCGTTCCCGGCCATTGCGGCAAGGCTGAAATTGGCTTCTCCGGTAGGTAGAGGAAAAGCTCGTCACCCCTCGACGCAAGATGCCGGCACATCTCGAAGAGATAACGGCCGATACCCGTTCGTTCAGGAACGAGATTACGAGCGTCGATGCCGATTTTCATTCGTTCTCAAATGATCAGACAGAGCTCTTTTATGCCGCAACGCCGTAATGAGACCGCCGACCCTTTTTGCGATGGCTCTCCAGCTGTTATCGGATATCCATTGACGACGCCGGTGAGAAACGTCCCGAAGATGCGCCTCATCGCGGTTAACATAGAAATCAAAGAGAACACGTTTTACGGCATCGGCTGCGAAGCTCCCGAGCGGTATCGTTATATCTCGCACCTCTTCAAAAAGCCGCGCGGGAGACGTAGCCACAAAAGGACATGCTTCCAACGAAGTTCTAACAGCCGCACTCGATGATTCCATATTCTCCAAATAAGGAAGAATCACAATATCGCATTCGGATAGAGATGACTTAACTTCTTCTTCCGAAAGAAACTCCGTAATGAATTCAACTTGCCTGCCAATATTCTTCTTCTCAATACTCCTAAGACACTCTTTGTATTCCATTCTTGAAATCTCATCTCCGCGTACTGCATTCATAAGACGCAGACGGTACTTATCTCCATCACCAGTATTATCAATAAACTCCGAAAATGCGTCGATAATCGCTAATACGTTCTTGTGAGGAAGCAAAAATCCAAATGACCCAATGATATAACTAAATTCCTCTGAAACCTTATCTATATATGATTCAGAAACCCCTTGCTGAATCAATGTAACATTATCCGTAACTCCAGCAAAACCAAGATTGTTCAGATCATTTATATTATGAACAATAATGCGATCGAATAACTCAAGAGATCTCACTAATGATTCTATCCGTTCCCCTCTAAAACGGGCGACAACATCAGTCGTATGCAGGGTTATAATAACTATTCTCCCGCTACTCTTTATAAGCTCGATATTTCTAAGGAATGCATCATCAAGTTCATACCAGGAAAAATGGTGTTGAAACCAAACAATCTCCTTCATAAATTTCATATGAGAGGAGGAAAATGGCCGCATAGCAACATTCTTCTTCCAGCCCTTTAGAACATCAAAGCCGTTCACCTTTTTATAATTAGAATTAACGTCATCGCCGACTTCGTAAGTGGGTGAAAGTATATTTATGTTTATATGCTGCCCTCTCAGCTCACGGGCTAATTTTGCGGTGTATTCAGAAATTCCACATGCTTCCGCCCACGTCGAAACGAATGTTACACCACCCTCGGAAAGCTCCTTTTCATATCCGGAAGCGGCATCGAGAGATGAAATAAATCGAACAGCCGAATCTCCTGACAGGTATGTTCTGTTTATAGTGTCGAACAGCGCATCAGCTTTTCGGTTGAGGTCTTCACCGTCACGCCTGATGCTCCCTACGACCTCACGAACGATAGCAACAAAACTTTCCAGATCCGGTTGAGCCCAATAGGAATAAGCGCTGGAAAAATGCGATTGGGCCTCACCATAAGAATATGGAATGAGCCAACTGTTCGCATCGTTGAGGAAATCCAATTGCCCTCCATAGCTCGTGGCGATCACAGGAATCTTTCGTATGCCAGCCTCGATAGCCGGCAGATTAAGCCCCTCACCCCGCGACGGCAGAACGACGGCATCGCAGCTGTCATAAAGTTCTTTCATTTCATCAGTTGAATATTCATCAAATACGACATTTATTCTACTTCTAATATCCTTATCTACATATCTATCAATAACGCTGAATATATCATTATGTATATTGTAAAATGTCTTTATAACCAACTGTATGTCTTCGTCATCCCTTGCCAACTCATTAAATCCACACAAAAGAACGTCTACGCCCTTCCGCGGGAAACAAGATGATACATGTAAAAGCGTAATTTTCTTACATTTTTCCTTAGGTACTTTAACGTCCGAAGGATAAACCTCGCCTAACGGGACAGGCAATACAATAACTGGCGTGCGACAGCCGTTATCCTCTAAAACTTTGCGGACAAATCTGGATGGAGCTATAATAATATCATATTTCTCCAGCTTGGACATAATATCATTTGGAATAAAAGACTCTTCCCAAAAGAAGAGAATAAACTGATTGCCCGCGGTAACGTCACGATCCAAAACGGGATAATGATGGATTATACTGATTTTCTCTACACGCTGGCGATCGTTCGCCTCCATCAAGGTTTTCAATCTTTTAGTCGATGAGTCGGATGGTGCGATAATGGAGTTTTCCGGCTTTCCGTGATGCGGTATGATACGCACGTTCATTCCAGAAATCTCAGCCAGCGCCAATGCTAAGCATCTATTTATATAAGACAGACTATATGACCCACTAAAATGACCCAATATAGTAACATCCGTCTCAGAAAAATTCCGATTTAATACTTTATAATCCTCATGGCCGTAGGATTTGTAGTGAAATCCACCTCTTTTATTGGTATATATATCAAGTGGACCTCCGTTAGTTTTGTGTATCGAATTGATAATTCGGAATTTTAAACGTGGGAATGGCGTCAATATAGCCGATGCAAGACGCCTTGCAGGTGAAAAATTCCCGAAAACCGAATGAGATCTATTTATTAATGCGTGAGATAGCCCGTTAACATTATCTACAAAAGGAATAGATCGGTAAATATTCTGTAAAACTTTAGATATCTTCCATGATTTGCTATTATATATAGATTCAAGAATTCTTTTTGTGTGGTTTAATTCATTGCTTAATGCATCCAATCTATCATTAGTTTCTCTTACCGCCAAATGTGCCTTTTCGCCAACCCGCAATTGGACGATATCATCTATCTCCGATTCAAAAAGACGAATTTGACCGATTAAATATTCCAAATCCGCCGGACTATGCTGTGCATTTAGAGCAACAAATCTCTCCAGACCCCCACTACTTATATTTTCCACTTCCAGATTCTTTTGCCCCAGCAGAGCATAATCCATTCCTACATTGAACAATGTATATATGACCGTTTCCAACGGCCGCATATTATCTACGGAAGCATCATGGTTTAATCGTATTACATGCGCATTCTCTATTCCCGATGTTTGAACATGAAACTGTAACAAAAGCGGCGGGATAGGCTTAACATGGGTTGGATCCATATAAAAAGACCAGGTTCCAACCGTTAGATTTTCAGGATTCGGCGTTTCAATTATCAAGACTCCACCTGGAATCAGAACACGCTGAATTTCGTTAATGACGTCTAGAAGATAGACTGTCTCCAAATGCTCCACGATATGAAAAGCCGTCACCAAACCAAATGATTGGTCGTCCTGCTTTTTTAGAAATGTCAACGCATCTTCCGCAACTGTTTGAATGCCAGCTTCAAGAGCAGAATTTGCCATACCGGCGCTTGGATCAACGCCGATTCCTTCCCAGCCCTTCTCCATGATGAGCCCGAGCCACTCCCCACGACCGGAACCGAGATCTAGCGCCTTTCGGGCGTTTGGGTGACTGCGCTCGAGTGTCTCCAATAGCGGAAGATAAACAGACAAGCGGTGGCGTACGCTTTCTCTGGAACCGCGAAAGCGGTCTTCAAATGCTCGATATTGCTTATCAAAAGACGTCCTTTTGCCACTCATCGTGTAATCTGAAACTCCGCGCCCAAAAATGTCGTTCCGATGAAAGTCGGCAAGCTCGTATTTACAACATCGAAAACAATCACATTATCCTGCCATTCATAATTTTGATCCAGGTGCGTATCGGATGCAGATAGTGATGTCGAAAAGCTGAAGGAGCCCGGTCCAAGGTTGCATGCAAACGCAATATCATAGCTGATTGCCTCATTGCTTTTGCCGTTCATCACCATTTGGCGCGTATGCCACGTATTCGTGCCCCAGATGACGTGACCACTTCGATCACGCAGCATTAAGCCGAGAACCAGCTTCGGTATCGGCTTTTTAAGGTGAACTTCGACGTGCATTATCAATTTCTGGCCAACAGTGGCGGTGTTTATCTGTGAACGGGATTTAGCATCCAAGAGTTCAATTTTGCCGATATAGGCATCATACGTGCCCGATCGCGTGTGCAGCCAGCCGTTCTGATTGCGCTTCTGCTCGACGGTCATCTTGGCGTTTTCGCGCTCGGCGATCATCGCATTATAATAGTCCACCACCTCGTCGGGTGCACCGTCTTTCATGACGGTTCCCTTGTCGAGCAGGATCACGCGGTCGCAAAGCGCACGCACATCGCCCAGGCTGTGCGTGACCAGGATGATCGACGTTCCCTCCTGTTTGAACTGCCTGATCCGGTCGAAGCTCTTGTGCTGGAAATAGCTGTCACCGACGGAAAGGACCTCGTCGACAATCAGGACATCAGGGCGTTTTGCCGTCGCCAGCGCGAAGGCGAGACGTGCCTGCATGCCGCTTGAATAAACCCTTGTCGGCTGATCGAAGAACGCGCCGATTTCGGCAAAATCCTCGATCATTGGCATCAGTTCCGTCAATTCCGCCTGAGAAAACCCCATCAGGCCGCCGGCCTGGTAGACGTTCTGGCGGCCGGTGAATTCGGGATTGAAGCCCAGCCCCAGTTCGAGGATGGCGCTGATGCGTCCGGCCACGGTCACGAAACCGCTCGTCGGGCGGACGGTGCCGGTGATGATCTTGAGAAGCGTGCTCTTTCCCGCGCCGTTCTGCCCGATCAGCGCCAGTGCTTCGCCCTGCCTGACCTGAAAGGAAATGTCGCGGTTGGCCCAGAACTCGCTTTCAGGCTGGATCGAGGCGCCGAACCAGTTGGCAAAGCGCTGCAGATTGCTGCGGTATGCCGCGTAGCGTTTGCTTATGTTGGAGACGTCAAGGATGACCGACATCAAAGCGCATCCACGAGTTCGGGGCTGGCGCGGCGGAAAACCAGGAAGGACAGGGTCACGGCAACGCCGCTGACGACGATCGCCGGCCACAGGCTGGACCAGGACGGCGCCTGGTTGAGAAGAAGCGCATCCTGGTAGAGATTGACCAGCGGCGTCAGCGGATTGAGCCCGATGAGAGAGCGGAATTTTTCAGGGACCACCGATTTGAGATAGACGATCGGGGTGAACCAGAACCAGAGCTGCATGAAAACCGTCATGAACTGCGCCACGTCCCGCGCAAAGACGTTCAGAACGCCCAAAAACACACCTATCCCGAAGGCCATGATCGAAATCAGCAGCATTCCGGGGATGAGATAGAACCATGCCAGACCCGGATAATGACCGAAGAACAGGAAGATGACCGCAATTGCGGCGAGAAGCAGCACATGGTTGATGAGCGCGCTGCCCCATATGATAACCGGCAAACAGAGCCTTGGAAACGAGATCTTCTTCATCGCAGACGCCTGCTCGATGAAAATCCCGATGCTCCTGTTCAAAATCTCGCTGAACAGGCCCCACGCCGCCATCCCGGAAAGGAGATAGATCGGATAGGCCGCCTGACTGTCGATATTCGGCATGCGGGCCTGCATGACTTCGGCCAGCACGATCGAAAATATGAGGGCCTGCGCCAGCGGGTGCAGGATGAACCAGAATGCGCCGAGACGCGAGCGCGCAAAGCGTCCGCGGAGATCGCCGCGGATCGATGTCAGGATAAAATGGCGATAGCGCCATATGCTACGCAGCATAATAATTGCCTTCCGTGAAAACACGGGCCGAGACGTTTCCTGCCGTGTGAATTATTATGATGCCGACCCTGCGCGTTGCCTTGTTCCAGCGCGTTGGTCTGCCTCTACGCGTTGCTTCCAATCGTCCAGAACATCGGCCAAAGTGGTTTCGAAGGCGATTTCCGGCTTCCAGCCGAAGACATCGAGGGCAGCGCCGGCATCTCCGGTCGCAACCGCCACTTCGCTGCCGCGCAAACGCTCCGGATCGACGCGGATATCGATCTTCAGGCCGGACATCTGGACCAGAGCATCGAGAATGGCGTGTATCTGGCGAGGTTTGCCGGATGCCAGATTGAACGCGCGGCCGAAGGCGTCGGGGACATCGGCAAGTGCTGCGTCGGCATAGGCGCGAACCACGTCGCGGACGTCCATGAAATCACGTTGCGCCAGGAGATTGCCCACTTCAAGCAGCGGCGATTTCAAGCTCGCGGAGATTTCCGCGACCTGCCTGGCGAAGGCCGGTACAACATAAGCGTCCGACTGCCCCGGCCCCGTGTGATTGAACGGCCTGAAACGGATCGACTTCAGGCCTTCGCTCGCCAATTGCCCCACAAGAATATCCGCGGCAGCCTTGGTTGCACCATAGACGCTCAGCGGCTTGAGGGCAGCCTTTTCGGTAACGGGTTCGCCTCCCGCCTCGATGAACGATTCTCCATAGGCATCGGAGCTTCCCGCAAAGATGAAGCGGGCATGGGGCGCGATCTCCATCACCGCCTGGGCGACGTTCAGCGTGCCCGTCACATTGATATCCCAGGCCCGCCGATAGGCCCTGCGGGCATCGTTGGGGGCCGCCACCGCCGCCAGATGAATGATCGCGGTCGGCCTGGTTTCCCGGATGAGCTCGGCTATCTCGTGATAATCGGTGATATCCATTCGCCGGCCGGTCGCGCTTCCGTACCCGACGGGAAAGACGGATAGTCCGCCGGCAGGCGTCCTTGCTGCCAGCTCGCGCTGCAGCCAGGTTCCGACAAAGCCGTTCGCGCCGGTTATGAGAATGCGGTTTTCAAGCACCATTCAAGACACCATTGCCGGACATTCCGGCGCTGAAGCTCATTTTTCAAGCCGTTTCAGATCCGCCTCGACCATTTCGACAATCATGTCCTCAAGCGAGATTTTCGGCTCCCAGCCGAATTTCTCCCTGGCTTTTTGCGGGTTGCCGAGAAGCACTTCCACCTCGGCGGGCCGGAAAAGCTCGGCATCGATGACCAGATGATCATCGATATTGAGCCCGACATGCTCAAAAGCAAGCCGGCACATCTCGCGAACGGTCGTGGTGCGTCCCGTTGCGACCACATAATCGTCCGCCTCGTCCTGCTGCACCATCAACCACATCGCCCGGACATAGTCCTTCGAATGGCCCCAATCGCGCTTGGCATCGATATTGCCGAGGCGAAGCTCCTTCGCCTGGCCAAGCTTGATGCGGGCCACGCCGTCGGTCACCTTGCGGGTGACGAACTCAATCCCGCGCAGCGGCGATTCATGGTTGAACAGAATACCGCTGGATGCGTGCAAACCAAAGCTCTCGCGATAGTTGACGGTAAGCCAGTGACCGTAAAGCTTGGCTACCGCATAGGGCGAGCGCGGGTAGAAAGGCGTCGTTTCGGATTGCATCGGTTCCTGGATAAGCCCGTACATCTCCGATGACGATGCCTGGTAAAAGCGTGCATCGGGCTTTTGCAGGCGCACGGCTTCCAGAACATTGGCGACGCCGATGCCGGTGACCTGCCCCGTCAGGATCGGCTGCTGCCAGGAGGATTTCACGAAAGACTGCGCCGCGAGATTGTAAACCTCATCAGGGGCAATATCGCGCATCGTCCGGAGAAGGCCCGAGAGGTCCAGGAGATCGCCATCGACGATCCTGACATCACGTTCGATGCCGAGCCACTCCAGGCGGGTCAGATTGACGTCTGATGTGCTGGAGCGGCGGGCAAGGCCGTGGACCTCGTATCCTTTATCGAGAAGCAATTCCGCGAGATAAGCACCATCCTGCCCCGTAATGCCCGTCACCAATGCCTTTTTGGTCAAATCCCGTCTCCAAAAACCATTATTCTGCGACAACAGGCGTCTATTGCCCGCTCAAATTCATTGGTCGCCATCGCTCAAGCGATGACCGTCAGTTGCGTCCGTAATCATCCTCGAAACGCACGATATCGTCTTCACCCAGATAGTCCCCACTTTGAACCTCGATCATCACAAGGCGCATGATTCCGGGATTTTCAAGGCGATGTTTGTTTCCACAAGGAATATATGTGGATTCATTGGTTGCCAGGATGAGTTCACGATCGCCATTCACCACTTTCGCCGTGCCGCTGACGACGACCCAATGCTCGGAGCGGTGATGATGCATCTGAAGGCTGAGGCTTGCCCCCGGCTTGACCTCGATGCGCTTGATCTTGAACCGCTCACCCTCCTCGAGAACCGTATAGGTGCCCCAGGGCCGGTGCACGGTTCTGTGCAGGCTGTGCGCTTCGTGGCCATTGTCCTTCAGCTGCGAGAAGAGTTGCTTGACGTTCTGCGCCTGGTCCTTGTGCGCGACGAGCACCGCATCCGCCGAATCGACGATGATCAGATCCTTCACGCCCACCGCGCCGACGAGACGGTCGGAGCTTTGGACATAACAGTTCTCGGCCCCGAAAAGCACCGTATCGCCGTTGATCCGGTTGCCGTGATCATCGGGATCCGTCAACTCGGCCAGGGCATTCCACGAACCGATATCGCTCCAACCGATATTGCAGCCGACGACCGCGACATTGGCGGCTTTTTCCAGCACCGCATAATCGATCGATTTTTTCGGCACCTGCGCAAAGGTATCGCGGTCCAGCTCGACCTGCGTGCCGCTTGCCACCGGCGACTGCTGCGCGGCAAGAAGGCTCCTGCGGCACTGTTCCAGAATATCAGGACAATGCTCTTCCATCAGTTTCGCCATGGTGCCGGCGGAAAAGCAGAACATGCCCGAATTCCAGTAGAAATGCCCTGATGCGATATATTCCTTGGCGCGCGCCAGATCGGGCTTTTCAACGAAGCGGACGACATCCTCGCCATTTGCCTCGATATAGCCATAGCCGGTTTCCGGATATTCCGGTGCGATCCCGAATGTCACCAGCCGCCCGGCCTGCGCCAGGGTGATCGCCTTGATCGCCGCCGCGCGAAAAGCCTCCAGGTCGCGGATCATGTGATCGGCGGGGAAGAGAGTGATGATCGCATCGTCGCCATAGACCTGCTGCACATGCAACGCGGCAATGGCGGTCGCGGCCGCCGTATCGCGCCCCATCGGCTCCAGCAGATAGGTGCATTCGAGCCCGGGAACATCCAGTTCGCGGTATTCGTCCTCGGTCTTGAAGAAGAGTTCACGATTGGTGATCGTCAATATCTGCTCGACATCCGGCAGCGCCGCGGCACGCAGATATGCGTGCTGCAAAAGGCTCTTTCCATCCGCCAGCCTGATGAAGGGCTTGGGATGCTTTTCCCGCGAAACGGGCCACAGACGGGCGCCCGCCCCTCCACTCATGATCACCGGTACGATCTTCATTATCGAGAGAACTCCTTGTCGCCCAATGCGCGTCTTGCGCGCTCCAGCCCCCATGCCAGCAGTTCGGCGGCACGCTCCCTGGAAGCGGCCTCCGTATAGCAGCGCAATTCAGGCGCATTGCCGGAAGCGCGATAATGCACGAGCTCGCCGCTCGACAGCACGACGCGCGTGCCATCGATGCGATCGCTTTCTCGAACCGACCCGGCATCGGCGAAGAATGCTTTCATGGTTTCGGCATCCTCGAGGCTTTTCAGAAAGGCGGCGCTCTCATCGGCCGCCACATGCTCTATCCGGCCGCTGCCGGTAAAGCGCGCGGGCAGCCCGTCGACGAGCCGCGACAATGACAGCCCCTCTTTCGCCGCCATTCCAAGAACGCTGAGGATCGGCAACATGGCGTCGCGCGTCGGCAAGGCATCGAGCGTCTGGTTATCGACGGCGACCGAGGTGCCGAGCAGAACGCCGCCATTGGCCTCGAAGCCGACGATGCAGCGGCGGCCATCGACGCCTGCCCTGTTCATGCCTTCGATGACATAGGGCGAGCCGACGCGGGTCCGGTAGACGGAATCGAAAAATCCGCAATGTTCGATCGAGCTGTTGGATGTCACCGGCGTCACCACGGCGTCGGCATCGAGGAAGCGGGCCGTCAAAAGCCCGACCATGTCGCCACGCAGGAAATGGCCGTTCTCATCTGATATCAATGGCCTGTCGGCATCGCCATCGGTTGAAACGAGCGCGTCCAGCTTGAGCTCACGACAGGTCTTTTCGGCAAAGGCGATATCCTCGGGGCGAAGCGCCTCGGTATCGACCGGAACGAAGCTATCGGAATGGCCGACGCCGATGGCATCCGCGCCGGCTTTCGCCAGAATGTCGACCATGATGTCGCGCGCGACCGAACTGTGCTGGTAGACGCCGATCCGCTTGCCCGAAAGCGCACCCGGCGCCAACAAGGACGAGCAGCGCTCGACATAGTGGCGCAAGGCATCGCCCGACAGGGCAGCATCGCCGCTTTTGGACGGCGCGGGCTTTTCAAGATCGAGAAAGGCCAGGATTCCCGCCTCGTCGGATTTGTCGATTTCGCCGTCGGGACGATAGAATTTCAAGCCATTGCGATCGGCGGGGATATGGCTCCCGGTCACCATGATCGCCGGAACCTTCAAGCTCAAGGCGCGCAGGGCCAGAGCCGGCGTCGGCAGCGGCCCGCAATTTTCGACGCGCATGCCAAAAGCCTTGGCCGCACCGATGCAGGCAGCCGCGATGCGCGGACTGCTCGCGCGCAGATCATAGCCGACAAGCAGAAGGCCGTCGGCCGGCACGGCATGCCGGCTTTGCAAATGTTTCAGAAATGCAATCGTGTAGGCCCTGCAAACGTCATCGCCAAGCTCGGTGACAAGCCCCCGCAGGCCACTTGTACCAAATTTCAAACCACTCATCGTCACATCATTGATTCGAGAAATGTCGGAAGTAAACGATTTTCACGAAAACCAGTGCAGTTCATATCGGGATTCGATCAGAAAGCACCGTCTAGCCGTTTTCCCTGGAAAAGACAACCGGACGACCGCATCCCTTCGGATGATTCAACTCAGGATTGTTACTCCAGGGTGATGCAGGTGGCGGACAATCGCGTCCGCTGGCGTGCAGACTATGGGCAAGGGCATAATTCAGCGATCATCTTTAGGGCGGTTCCTGTTTTGATGGAATCGCGAGGCGCCCCCTCTGTCCTGCCAGCGTTTCCATCTGAAAGTGAGCCGCTCCAGGTCTTCGTGCCCTTATCGGACACGATTTCCGCCCAGGCCAGCGTCTCCTCCTCGTTGAGGCAGGGGATCTGTATGATGAGCTTGTGCAGTATCCCCCTTGGTCGCTATTTTACGGCTGCCTGCGGCCGCCTCAGCCTGTTACGGCAACGCCGCCTCGCCTTCGGCCGGCCCGTCCTGGCTCAGTGGTGTTCCCCGGCCTTTGGAAAAGCGCTGCTGTTGCCTACCGATCTATAGTCCAGGCCGGTTCCCTCGATATCCTCGGCCTTGTAGACATTGCGCAGGTCGATCAGCACATTGCCGGTCATGAGGCCGGCGATCTTCTTCAGATCCAGCGCGCGGTAGGCGTTCCACTCGGTCAAAAGCGCAGTGACGCCGGCGCCTTCCGCTGCCTCATAGGCCGAGTTACACCAGACGACGCCGGGCAGCGCCGCCCTGGCCGTCACCATTGCTTCCGGATCATGGGCGCGCACGGTCAGCCCCGCCTTCTGGATCGCCGCGATGATATCGATCGCCGGCGCTTCGCGGATATCGTCGGTATTGGGCTTGAAGGCGACGCCGAGCACCGCCACGCTGGCCGCGTCGCTTTGGCGCGCCGCCTCGATAATGCGCGCGGCCATCGCCTGCTTGCGCGTCTCGTTGACCGCCACCACTTCCTCGATCAACGTCTGCGGCGCATCGAAGCGCCGCCCCGTCGCCGCGAAGGCGCGCGTATCCTTGGGGAAACACGAGCCGCCGAAACCGGGGCCCGCATGCAGGAACTTCGCCCCGATGCGCTTGTCCATGCCGATGGCGTGGGCCACCTCCTGGACATTGCCGCCGGCCTTCTCGCAAAGGTCCGCCACCTGGTTGATGAAGGTGACCTTCATCGCCAGGAAGGCATTGGCGGCATATTTGATGATCTCGGCATTCTCCAGCGTCGTCATCACCATCGGCGTCTCGCGCAGGTAGAGCGGCCGGTAGACGCGGCGCATCGCCTCGCGCCCACGCGTGTCCTCGACGCCGACCACCACGCGGTCGGGCCGCATGAAATCCTCGATCGCCGAGCCCTCGCGCAGGAATTCCGGGTTCGACACCATCGAGAACTCCACGCCGGGACGTGCGGCGCGGATACGATCACGGATGCGTGCATTGGTGCCGACCACCACCGTCGATTTGATGACGATGACAGCGCCGGGCTTCATCGCCGCCGCAACCGCGTCGGCCGCCGCCTCGATATATTGCAGATCCGCCTCGCCATCACCGCGGCGCGACGGCGTGCCGACCGCGATGAAGATCACATCGGCCCCGGCCACGCTCGCAGCGAGATCGGTGGTAAACGACAGCCGGCCATCGCGGATGTTGCGCGTCATCAGTTCGTCCAGCCCCGGCTCGAAGATCGTCGCCTCGCCCGCCGAAAGCCGCGCGATCAGCCCGGCATTCAGATCGACACAACTCACCTGAAACCCGAATTCCGCAAAACAAACCCCGGAGACCAGGCCGACATAGCCCGTGCCGATCATCGATATATTCATTTAATCAAGTCCGCTTATTTCTGGTAATTGGTGTTTATGGAGAATCTCTCCGCACGTCAAAGCCGAACTGGATTTTGCACAGGGGATGGGCTTGCTCGGTTTGAACTGCGTTTGGTCTGAGCCCAGCTCTCATCCCCAAGGGAATATTGAAACAGGCCTGCAGCGGAGTTCCGGATATCTCAACAAATTGGAGAATGAATGCTGGAGATATACGCGGTGGCAATCGATGCTCGAGTTGAACCGGTCGAAGCGTGCACAGGAGAGAAATCATAATCTCCCGTAAAATCCGTGCTGCGAAGCCTGCCAAGGCGCAAGCCAGACCGACAATTCAACATGAAGGAGCCATGCCGAGTTGAAATCTTGTAGTTCTCAAGCGGTGCTGATCGTGTTGGCGTTTACGTCAACGAAGAACGTATCCATGCCGCGCTGCGCATGCTGCATATGCCGCGTCACGTTCCCTCCTACCTGATGGACCGGAGTCGAAGTTCCGATTGAAGCCTTCGGCAAAGCCGCCGCTACCTGACGAAGTATTCACGACTACACTTGTCGGACGGTTTGCCCGAACCGCACTTTGGACATTGAGACCCTCGGAATAACAAATCGCATGAACTTGCTCGGAAGTGTAAGCTGTCGTTGCAGATATTGGCATCAGTGAAGGCTTAGGTCTTTCCGACGATACACAGGCCACCAGCACAACCATTGAACTTAGCAATATAATTACAGATTTAATCAAAGCCCCCTCTCACCAAAACCATCGGGATATAACATAGCTGTATCAGTCAGGACTATCAACGGTGGTGGCCGCAGTGTCTTGTCTCGGGCAAGCGAATTAAGAATCGGCATAGACAGATGGGGCGTTAATCTGAAGGCCGATGTTCCGACTTTATGCGCTGCAAAGTGTTACAGTTGCGATTTTTCCCATTCGCAAAAGTTTTTACGATACCCTTCCCGAGAGAACGATGACATGATCGCTGGCTGGGGTTCCTGGAAGCATTTAGAACTTTTTGCGTCTCGCCTCCGGCGGACATGAAAGTGCTCATGGTGGATGCGGAGAGGTTTAAACGGGTTTCGGCGTGATGGCGCTCCCGACGAATTCAAGTATGGCTTTGTGCGCGGAAGTGCTGTAATGTACACAAACGCCTCAAGAGGATTTTGCCATGTCCGCCAGCGCCACCATGACCATCCGTGTTTCCACAGACGTAAAAGACAAACTTGAACGTCTTGCGCTTGGCACACGGCGCAGCCGCTCTTTTCTTGCCGCCGAGGCTGTCTCTGCCTATGTGGATCGCGAACTTGAAATCGTCGAGGGAATCGAGAAAGCGCTGGCCAACGTAAAAGCCGGTAATGTCGCTTCTCATGATGAAGTAATGGGAGAAGCGCGGCAGATCATTGCGAACGCAAAAACCACGATAAGCTCAGCAGACTGATGCGCCCCGTAATCTGGGCGCCCGAGGCGCGCGCAGACTTTCTGGATATTCTACGTTACATCGCCAAGGACAACCCGCCCGCCGCCGAACGAGTTGGCATCCAGATAGAAAAAGTCGTGCAAGGTCTTGCTGCCAGGGCGACCGGTCGCCTTGGTCGCGTCAGTGGAACTTACGAAAAGAGTACGCCCAAATTACCTTATATCATCGCCTACGCCATCGCCTCCAATGAGGGGCGTGAGTGCATCGCTATATTGCGCGTGATCCACACATCACGCGACTGGCCCAACGAGGATTGGCCGACATAGCCCGCTCCGGGGTGAAAGAGCGCATTTGAATCGTAGTTTGGCTGGGGCGGCAGGATTCGAACCTGCGATTGCCGGTACCAAAAACCGGTGCCTTACCACTTGGCTACGCCCCATCGCTCGCTGTTGCATGTCTGAAAAAGACAGAGCGGTCGGGCGGCCTTATAGCCGCTCGCGAAGCCTTGCGCAATGGAGGTCTTTCACAGTTTGGCGCTTGCCACAGGCATTTCCCACAGGGCTGCGAAACGGCCGGCGCTGCTCCGACTTTGATTCCGCGAAATGCCGTAATTGCTTGTTTTTGCGAAAAGTCCGGACAGCGGCCGATCGCGTCTGGACTTGCTCCATCGACACGGCCAATGCTACTGGCATTCTCTCATGCTGCGAGAGCCTGGTCCCCATGTCTTTTCTGAACATGTCCTTTCCCGTCACGTCCGTTTTGATCATTTCGTTTCTGGCGAGCGCCGCAGCCGCCGTGCTGCTTCTGGCGGCTTTGGCGAGAGCACTGCCGTCCGGCTTTCTGGCCGCCGCCCAAAACGAGCGCTCCAACCATACGGCTCCAGCGCGCCAGATCGGCGGGTTGGCGGTTATTCCGGCGGCACTCGGCGTGCTGGTGGTGCTCGGGCCGGCGGCCGGCCTCGATGCACGCTTTCTCCTCTGCGTTTCGATTGCGGCGGCGCTTCTCTGGTTGACCGGCTTTTTAGACGACCGGCTTTCGCTTCCGGTTGCCGTGCGGCTTTGCGCGCAGATCCTCGCCGCCGGTCTCTGCGTCTATGGGTTCGGCCCGGATTTCCGGCTGCTGCCAGACCTTCTGCCGCAATGGCTGGAAGCATTGCTCATGGCGTTCGCGCTTCTGTCATTCATCAACATGACCAATTTCATGGACGGGCTCGACCTGATGAGCGTGACGGGCATCGGCATTCCGCTTCTTGCGGCCATGCTGCTTGCCGTGTTCGGCATGGCGGGCCCGCAAAGCGGCGCGCTCGCGGCGGCAACCGGCGGCGCGCTCCTCGGCTTCGCCTTCTTCAACAGGCCGCCTGCCCGGATATTCCTCGGCGATTCCGGCAGCCTGCCGCTCGGCCTCCTCGCAGGCGCCGTGTTCCTGATGGTGGCGCGCGAGACGGCGCTTCTCGCCGGCCTGCTGCTACCGCTCTATTATCTGCTGGAGACGGGCTCGACGCTGGTGATGCGGCTCGTGGCCGGCGAGAATGTCCTCGCCGCTCATTCGAAACATGCCTATCAGATCGCCCGGCGCGCCGGCTGGCCGGTGCTGCGCGTCATAGGCCATGTCGCGGTGCTCGATATTCTCCTGGCGATCTGCGCTGCAGGCGCGGCAACCACGGCTGGTCTTGCCGGGATGGCGATCTTCGCCGTCATAGGCCTGGCCGCAACGGCCGCACTTTTGTTGCGCTTGCGCGGAATTCTTTAAAGCAAGCCCGATCAGGCCGACAATTTGTGCAGCTCGCTTGCCGTTGCGATCAGGCCGAAAAGGATGCGCCGCGTCCGCTCCTCGTCGCGGGCGGCGACGGCGACGCGCAGTCTTTCGAGCTCCGCCGGCAGATCGGCGACGATCATGCCGTTGTGCCGGGCTTTCATGATCTTTGGATGCCGGGTGATTTCCGCGACCGAGGGATCGTAGAAAAGCTCCTCGAACAATTTTTCCCCGTCGCGTATGCCGACCACCTCGATCGCGATATCGCCTTCCGGATTGTTCTCATTGCGGACCGTCAGCCCGGCGAGCAGGACCATGTTTTCGGCAAGGTCGCGGATCTTGACCGGTTCGCCCATTTCGAGAAGCACGGTATCGCCGGTTTCCGATAAGGCTCCCGACTGGACGATCAATTCGGAAGCTTCCCTGATCGACATGAAATAGCGCGTCATGTCCTCGTGGGTGAGTGTAACAGGACCGCCTCGGGCAATCTGCTCTTGAAAGAGCGGGACGACGGAACCGTTCGAACCAAGGACATTGCCGAAGCGCACGGCGGAAAAGAACTGGTCCTGGCCGCTCGCCGCCGCCATTCTGCTATAGTGAAGCACGATGAACTCGGCCCAGCGCTTGGTTGCGCCCATGACGTTCGTCGGCCGGACCGCCTTGTCCGACGAGATCAGGACCATGCGCTCGATCCCCGTCGCCAGGACGGCTTCGGCAACGGCGGCGGTACCGAAGACATTGTTGCGAATGCCTTCGAACGGATTGGCCTCCACCAGGGGAACATGCTTGTAGGCGGCGCAATGATAGACGGTATCGACGCCGTTTTCACGGATGGCGCGCTCGACGAGTTCCTGGTCGAGCACCGAGCCCAGAAGCGGCACGATCTCGCAGCGCGCCTCCTCGCGGAGCTTGCGGTCGATCTGATAGAGCGCGAATTCGCTCATCTCGTACAGAACGATCCTGGCGGGCGACCAATGGGAAACCGTGCGGCAGAGTTCGCTGCCGATCGATCCGCCGGCGCCGGTCACCATGATCACCTTTCCTTCCACCATGCTGCGCAGGAGGGAAGCGTCGGGCGGAACGGGCGAACGGCCGAGCAGATCGTCGATCTCGATATTGCGCAGGGCGCTGACCAGATATTTGCCGCGCGTCAGATCGGCTATCGGCGGCAGAATGCGCGTATTGACCGGCAGTCCTTTGAGCTGCGCGATCAGCATGCGGCGTTGCGCGCTATCGAGCGTTGGATCGGAGATGACGACTTCGGTGATGCCGTGATTTTCGATCAGGCTCTGGATCTGCTCAGGCGGATAGACGCGCAGGCCGACGATATCCATTCCACAGAGCGCCGGATCCTGATCCACGAAGCCGAGCACGAATGTATCGCTATGGCTGCGCAGGGCCGTCGCCAGTTGCCGTCCGGCTTCGCCCGCCCCGACGATCAAGGCGGAATGGCTGTAGGTCTTGTCGTTCCGGCCAAGCCGCAGCAACCATTTTGCTCCGAACCGGCTCGAGGCAATCAGGATCGTGCTCAACAGCCAGTATAGCAGGGGCACCGATCGCGGCACGCCCTCTCCGCCCGTCATCTCGGTGAGAAAGACGAGCGTGATCCAGAACAGGGAGCCGATCGCCATTGCCTGGAAAATCGGCCAGATCGCCCGCTCCGGCAGATAACGGATGATCGCCCTGTAGAGCCCGAACCGCAGGAAAACCGGAATTGCAAGGACGGGAGCCGTCAGCATGAGAAGGCACTGCGCAGAGTTCGGCGTGAAAACGAAGCCGAGCCGCAGCACATAAGCGAGATAAACGCTCAAAAGCAGGATCACGAAATCCGCAGAAACCAGAATCAGCTGCTTGGAAAAGCGTGGAAGCAACGAGAGCTTCCCGCAAACACGATTAAAATTCATCACCGCCGCAGGTTCCGTTTTCGGCACGCCTCACCATATTCCCCATAACGGATACCAACCGGCCGATACCGGTCCTCGGTTGATCCGCTGGAATCGCTGCTACCAGCATGTCGTTATAATAGATAAAACGATCAATGGTAACAATCATCGGTTGAAATCATCATATTTGCACATGCCGACGTTTCAATGGTCCTTTGTCGTCCTTTGTGTCTCAAATATGATTTGGCGATGAAATGGGGCTTCACCGGCATTGTCGCCCCCGTTATCCACAGCACGGCCACTCGGCGCATGGAAGCGGCAGCGCATGAGCAGGGCCCATCGCATTGACGCTATTTGCCCTCCCCGTACCAAACCCGCCCTTTGCCGTGGTCAGGCATAGATGCCGACCAACCGACACAGCCTGGTGCCGGCAAGGGCCGTGGCGGGCGCCATGATGGTCTCCCGGATAAAGAGCAGGTTGGAGTTCGAGATGGGCGATCGTTCAGTGGTGAAGACGCTCACCATCGTGCTCTGGGTCGACCCGTCGCCATTGCTCACGGAGCCAAAGGCCGTACCGGTCGCGCCGCTGCCGGAGTAATCCATCCGGACCGGGCCGCCTACGCCCAGTACCGAATTGGAGAAAAGCAGACCTCGCTGACGCCATACCCTGCCGTAATTGTTGAACATGTAATTGCTGATATCGAGGGCGATCATATTCAGGGCATTGATGCCGGTGGGGTCGCCAAGACGGATGGTCTCGCCCGCCTCCCAAGTCGCGATATCGGCCATGTTTGCGACGTTGATCTGATTGGCGGCATTGTTCCAGTTGACCCAGGCCGATTGAGCAGGCGACTTGCTGACGTTCCAGACGCGGACCATGCTCGCATCGCGCATATCCGTGGAGAAAATCTCCTCGGCCTGATTGGTCGTCAGCGTGACGACAGATTCCCTCACTGAGGAGATGGCATAGGTGCGGGGACTACCTGAAGAGGTATTCACATTGATCCGCCAGATGTCCTTGGTGACAGCCGGGATCAAGGATGTCGTAAGCTGGCCCGAGTTGGGATCGCGGACCCCGCGGGAGAACTTCACCGTCCCGTCGTCCTTGTCCACCACGATGCCGTCATAGAAGGTGACGCCGTCCGGGCTCACCTTCACCTTCCAATCGTCATCGCCAAGCAGCCCGGAAAGTGCGCGCGTAGACCAACCGGTTTGAAAGATGAACCCGGCATCGTTGACCACGGCCGCCTTGTTGAGCGTTGCGCGCATATCGCCCGTTCCCGGCGTCACATCGTCATGGCTCAAAAGGAGGGCGTCCGATTTGACCGCAAGGCGGTTCGTATCGTCGGCGGCCGTGTTGACGCCGAGCTTTTCAACCATCCCAGCCGCCCCGGTGGAAAGACGAGCCCACTGCGCCCCATCGAAGACGGCCAGCAGATTTTCAGCCAGGACAAAGGCGATCCAGCCCGGCAATGGCGTATAGAAGGCCCAGCCGCCATCCTGGAAGACGGCGATATCATGCGCGTGACCGCTCCAGCCCTCCTGCGGCCCATCGGCGACGATATGGCGGTCCCCTTCCCGGGGGGCGCTTGGCGGGGTCGTCGCTCCGCGACCGATGACACTCAACTGCACCAAGGCATCCAACGCCCGCAGCGCCTCATTATGCGTGACATGCTTCTGCGCCTGGCTCGGCAGGATGTAAGGCAGTTTCAGATTGGCGGTTGTTTCCAAGGGGCGGATCCTTCTTTGTTTTCCGCCCTGGATTCTAAGAGACTGCGTGAGGTGTGGGATAAGTCGTAGAGCGGTTTATTTTCAAGAGGAAGCGCATGATGCCGCAAAATGTGAAGCAGTTTTCCGCTTGGACCGTTCCGGAATGGGTCCTCGGGTCAAGCCCGAGGATGACGATTGCAGGGATGTTTTCCGCCAATCGTAAACGTTGGAGACGGGCGGAAACCTCTCCAGTTCGTCATCCTCGGGCTTGACCCGAGGACCCATTCCGGAACATCGCCACCTCACCAGCGCTCAGACACTAAGGCCATTGCTATTTAAAGCGACCTCGCTTCCATCAAAACAGCTCACATCTAGCTGCCCCGATAGGTCGAGTAGGACCAGGGACTGACCAGCAGCGGGACATGATAATTGCCGTCGGCATTGGCGATGGCAAAGCGGATCGGGATGAGATCGAGGAATGGCGGGTCGGACAGGTCCGCGCCCTGGCCTGAGAAATATTCGGCGACGTGGAATTGCAATTCGTATCGTCCCGCTTCCAATCCCCCGTCCGCCAGCAGCGGATCGTCGGTACGTCCGTCGAGATTGGTCACGGCGCGCTTGACGAGCTCGGCCTTGCCGTCGCTGTGGATGCGATAGAGCTCCAGGCGCATTGCCGCCGCCGGACGGCCATTGGCGGTATCCAATACATGCGTGGAAAGCTTTCCCATTCGTTACCCCTATAGGATCAGATCATCGAGGCGCAGGCGCGCTATCCGGGCGATCTGGCGCAATGCCTCATCGATCTCGGCGTCGGTTGAGTTATCGAGCCGGGCGCGGAAAGATGCAAGGATGGAACGCGCATCGTGGGCGCCGCCATCGAAGCCGCGCACGGCGAGCACGAAGGGGAAGCCGAAGCGGGCCTTGTAGGCGTCGTTCAGGCGATGAAATTCCTCGAACTCGGTATCGGACAGGCGGTCCAGCCCCGCGCCCTTTTGCTCGCGGGTCGATTCCTCGGTGAGTGCGCCGGCCCGCGCAGCCTTTCCCGCGAGATCGGGATGGGCGCGGATCAGCGCGACCTGCTTGTCGCGGCCTGCCGTGGCGACGGTTTCCGCCATTGCCGCGTGCAGCGCCTCGATGGTGTCGAAGGGCCGCTTATCGGCAACCGCTTCGGCCACCCAGGGGGAATGCTCGAAGATGCCGCCCAGTGCCGCGACAAAGTTCACGCGCGGCGTCTCATTCAGTTCATCAAGCGTCATGAGCAAGCCCGGTGATGGCGCGCAGCACGTTTTCCGGCGTGGCGGGCGCATCGAGTTCGGGCGCGACGCCCTTGCCGGCGATGGAAGCGATGGCGTCACGGATCGCAAGCCATACCGATACGCCCAGCATCAGCGGCGGCTCGCCTATGGCCTTCGAGCGGAAAATAGTTTCCTCGCGGTTCGGCACATCGTCGAGGATACGCACGTTGAATTGCGGCGGCACGTCGCGCGAACCCGGTATCTTGTAGGTCGAAGGGCCGACCGTCCTGAGCCTGCCCGTCTTGTCCCACCAAAGCTCCTCGCAGGTGAGCCAGCCCATGCCCTGCACGAAGGCGCCTTCGATCTGGCCGAGATCGATGGCCGGATTGAGCGTCGAGCCCACATCCTGCAAGATATCGGCGCGCAGGCAGCGCGTTTCGCCGGTGAGCGTATCGACCGCGACCTCGGCCACCGCCGCGCCATAGGTGAAATAGAAGAAGGGCCGGCCCTTCATCGCCTTGCCGTCCCAGTGGATCTTCGGCGTGGCGTAATGCGCGGCCTCGGAAAGCTGCACGCGCTTGACCCAGACCATCTTCGCCAGATCGCGGAAGGAGATGGATTCGTTTCCGGCATGGACGCGGCCTTCGCGGAAGACGATCCCCTCCTCGTCGACGCCGAAATGCTCCGCGGCGACCTGCGTCATGCGCTTCTTGATGGCGCTTGCCGCCTTGAAGGCCGCCATGCCGTTCAGGTCCGAGCCGGTCGAGGCGGCGGTGGCGCTGGTGTTCGGCACCTTGCCCGTGGCGGTCGACGATATCTTGACCATGTCGAGATCGACCTGGAAGACCTCGGCCACCACCTGCGCCACCTTGACGAACAGGCCCTGCCCCATCTCCGTGCCGCCATGGTTGAGGAAGATCGAGCCGTCGAGATAGACATGGACCAGCGCGCCGGCCTGGTTGAGCGAGGTCAGGTTGAAGGAGATGCCGAATTTCACCGGCATCATCGCCAGCCCGCGCCGGATCACCGGCGCGGCGGCGTTATGTTCGTCGATCTCGCGGCGGCGCTCCTGCCAGAAGGCGGAGGCGAGCACGGCGTCGGTCACCTCGATGAGGCGGTTATCCTCGACCTTCTGGCCATAAGGCGTCATGTCGCCCGTCTCGTCGCCGTAATAGTTGATGCGGCGCACCTCGTTCGGATCGCGGCCAAGCTCACGCGCGATGGTGTCGATTATGGCCTCGATGGTGAGAATGCCTTGAGGCCCGCCGAAACCCCGGAATGCGGTGTTGGAAACCGTATTGGTCTTGCAGGCGTGGCCGACGAAACGGGCATTGGGGATAAAGTAGGAATTATCGGTGTGGGTCAGCGTGCGGGTGATGACCGCGCCGGTCAGATCGGGCAGGTTTCCCGCCCGCGCCAGATATTCCACTTCGAGCCCGAGAATACGGCCCCGGTCGTCGGTGCCGACCTTCCAGTTGGCGACGTAATCGTGGCGCTTGCCGGTTCCGGCCATGTCGTCGCGGCGCTTCAGCCGCAGCTTGCAGGGACGTCCCGTCTTGGCGGCGACCAGCGCCGCCGCACCCGCGATGATCGTCGCCTGGCTCTCCTTGCCGCCGAAGCCGCCGCCCATGCGCCGCACCTGGCATTCCACGGCATTGGCGTGAAGACCCAAGAGATGCGCCACATGGTGCTGCACCTCGGTCGGATGCTGCGTCGAGGAATGGACCAGCATGTCGCCGCCCTCGCCCGGAATGGCATAGGCGATATGGGTTTCGAGGTAGAAATGGTCCTGACCGCCCATGCGGAGCTTGCCGGAGAAGACATGGCGCGCCGCGGCGATCGCGCCTGCCGCATCGCCCTCGCAGACGGTCTGCGGCGGCAGGACATAGCTCTTTGCGGCATGCGCCTCTTCGACGTCGAGAACCGGCGGCAGTTCCTCGATATCGAGCTTCACCAGCCGTGCGGCGCGACAGGCGATCTCGAAACTGTCGGCGGCGACGACGGCGATCACCCTGCCTTCATGGTCGAGCAGTTCCTCGGCGAAAAGCGGTTCGCCCGGCAGGACCGGGCCGACATCGTTGACACCGGGCATATCCCCAGCCGACCAGACACCCGCAACGCCTGCCAGCGCCAGCGCCGCACTCGCATCGAAGCCCTTCAGCCTGCCATGGGCAATGGGTGAAAGCACGAAGGCGGCGTGCAGCGTGCCGGGCAGTTCCGGCATGTCGTCGATATAGGCTGCTTCGCCCGCGACATGGCGCGCAGCGGAATCATGCGCGATGCCGCGCCCGACGATACTGCGCTGCACGGTCTTGGCCTGAGGGCTCGGAACGTCGATGTTCATAGCGCCATCACCTCCACCGTCTCGCCTAAGAGATCGCGGCGGAAGCGCTCGGCAAGGTTCGCCGCGACCATCAGCCGGTATTCCGCGCTGCCGCGCCAGTCGCTCAAGGGCGCGAAGGCATCGCGAATGGCGGCGGCGCAGGCGCGCGCCGCTTCCGCGTCGAGCCGCTTTCCCACAAGTGCCGCCTCGGCCTCTCGCACACGCTTCGGAATGGCCGCCATGCCGCCAAAGGCGATGCGGGCCGATTTGACGATGCCGCCGTCGCGCACCACCGAGAATGCACCGCAGACGGTCGATATGTCCTGATCGTAACGCTTGGAAATCTTGTAAACGCGGAATTCCTGCCCCCCCGCTGGTTTGGAAATGCGGATCGACGCGATCACCTCGTCCGGCTTCAGCTCCGTCTTGCGGTAGTCGAGGAAGAAATCCTCAAGCGGCATGGTGCGTTTGCCGCCCTGCGAGGCAAGCTCGATCTCCGCGCCAAGCGCGATCAGCGCCGGCGGACCGTCGCCGATCGGGCTTGCCGTGCCGATATTGCCGCCGATCGTGCCCATCGAACGGATCTGCGCCGAGCCGAAGCGGCGGATGAGGGTGGCGAACGAAGGATAGAGCGGGGCGACATGCGCCAGCACCTCCTCCCATGTCACCGCCGCGCCGAAGCTCAGATGCGCCGGCGTCTCCTCGATGCGGCGCAGTTCGCGCACATGGGCGGTCGAGATCACTTCACGCCAATCGCCGTGGAAATCCGCAAGCGCCACGCCGAGATCGGTGCCGCCGGCGAGCAGCACGGTATCCGGCCTGTCGCGGCGAAGTTTTAGGAGATCATCGAGCGTTTGCGGCTGGTGAAAGACGGCACCAGAAGTCGCTATTTCGACCGATGATTTCAGTTCCTCGAAAGCCTCGACGGTGGGCCCCGGAATGGACGCGCCGCCGTCGCCGACCACCTTGCGCGCTGCCTCCACGATGGGCCGGTATCCCGTGCAGCGGCAGAGATTGCCGGCAAGCGCGTCGTGGATGGCATGATCGTCGGCGGCAGTCTCGTTTGCCGCGAGCCCGGCAAGCGATATGACGATACCAGGCGTGCAGAAGCCGCATTGCGACGAACCGTTCTCGGCCATCGCCGCCTGGATCGGGTGCAGCGTTTCGCCTTTCAACCCCTCGACCGTCACCAGCGCCCGTCCGTCGATCTGGCCCATGGTCATGATGCAGCTATTGGCCGCGTGATAGCGGATTTCACCGTTCGAGGCGTCACCCAACAGCACGGAACAGGCACCGCAATCACCCTCGGCGCAGCCCTCCTTGGTGCCGGTCAGCCGTGGGCCTGATCGCAACCATTCGAGAACGGTGATATCGGGGCGGACGGCGACATCCTGTTTTTGACCATTCAGAAAAAATCGGATCGAATTTGCCATGGGGTGAAGCTTCCGACGATGGGCTAAGGCCGTCAAGGATTATTGCGGAGGGGGCCGATTCTTTGGCTGCATTTCATTTTAACTAGAAACGTTGGCGGGACAGATACCCCCCTCTGCCCTGCCGGGCAGGACAGAGGGGGGTGTGCCTCGCGATTCCATCAAAACAGGAACCGTTCTAGGGATGAAAAGGGAAGGAAAGAATATCAAATCCCGACTTCAATCCCTTTGATCCGATAAACAACACCCTCGAAGAAGAACTCCTCAAGATTATTGCCCTCGCCGCCGCGGTCGACGACCAGGAACTCGGAAGCCTGCTCTAGCGCCAACAGCGGGTGATGCCAGATATTGCGGCGGTAGTTGACGCCCTGATGGCCCTCGGCCAGGAACGCCTGCGGCCGGCCGGGGCGGCCGTGTTCATCCTCGGCCACCACCACCAGAAATGGCCGCCGCTCAAGCGGCATGAAGGCCTGTGAGCCGAGCGGATGACGTTCGAACATGGCGATATCGATGGGCGGCGCGAAGGCCTGCCCGCGGAAGATGTTGATCAGCACCCACGCCGCCTCGCCCGTCGCTTCGACATTGGCGAGATCGTGGAAGCGCTCGGTGGTGCCATGGTTGATGAGGCGCATTTCGGCGCCGTCGGTCTCGATCACATCGCCGAAAGGGGCGAAGGCCTCTTTGGTCAAAGGACGGACGCCGAGGCTTTCCACCCTCACGATGCGGGCTCCGCAGGGGCATGATGTTCATGCCAGTGGCGGGCGATGTCGACGCGTTTGGTCACCCAGACCTTTTCGTGGTTGGTCACATAATCGAGGAAACGTTCAAGCGCCGCCGCACGTCCCGGCCGCCCGGCCAACCGGCAGTGCAGCCCGACCGACATCATTTTCGGCGCGCCTTCGGCCCCCTCGCGGTAGAGCATGTCGAAGCTGTCCTTCAAATAAGTGAAGAACTGGTCGCCGGAATTAAAGCCTTGCGGGGTGGCGAAGCGCATGTCGTTGGCGTCGAGCGTATAGGGGACGATCAGATGCGGTCCTTTCGGTCCCTTGATCCAGTAAGGCAGTTCGTCCGCATAGGAATCGGCGGAATAGAGGAACCCGCCCTCCTCCATGACCAGCTTCAGCGTGTTGACGGACGGCTTGCCCTGATAGATGCCGAGCGGCCGCGAGCCGGTGATTTCGGTGTGGAGCCGCACGGCTTCGAGAATATGCCGGCGCTCTTCTTCTTGCGAAAAATCCTTGTATTCCAGCCAGCGCAGGCCATGACTGGCGATCTCCCAATCGGCTTCCTTCATCGCCGCGACGGCCTCCGGATTGCGCGCCATGGCGAGCGTCACGCCATAGACCGTCACCGGCAGGTTGCGGCGGGTGAAGATGCGCCAGAGCCGCCAGAAACCGGCGCGCGCGCCGTATTCATAAAGCGATTCCATATTGAAATTGCGCTGCCCCGGCCAGGCTTGCGCGCCGACGATTTCGGAAAGCAGGCACTCCGACGCCGGATCGCCATCGAGGATGCAGCTCTCGCCGCCTTCCTCGTAATTGACGACAAACTGCACGGCGATATTGACGCCGCCCGGCCAGCGCGGATCGGGCGTGTCGCGGCCATAGCCGATGAAATCACGGGGATAGGAAGCCTGCATGGAGAAATCCTCTGGATATTTCTGTCGTGAGGGAAGCGGGCCGGGCTGCTTTTTGTCAACAAAAAAGCCGAGCATGAAGCCCGGCTTTTTCGTGTCACTGGCTAAATTCAGCGGCGCTTGAACAGCGCGCCGATGGCGGGGATCAGGCAGGCGGCGAGCGCCAGCTTGACCAGATCGCCGATGATGAAGATGCCGAAGCCATAGGCGAGGCCCTTTTCGAGACCAAAGAGATAGGCCATCCACAGGGCGCCCAAGGCCAGGATGATCGCCTCGCCGGCGAGCATGAAGCCGCCGAGCGCGAACGGATTGCGCGAAAGCCCAAGATCGGCGGCGCGGCCGACGACCCATGCGGCGGCGAGATAGGCAAGGAGATAACCGCCGGTCGGGCCGACCATATAGGCAAGGCCGATGCCCTTTTCAGGCGTTCCGGTGAAGACCGGCAGGCCGAGCGCGCCTTCGAGGAGGTAGAGCGCGACGGTGGCGACCGCGAGGCGCGAGCCATAGGCGGCGGCGATGGCGAAAAGGGCGAAGGTCTGCATCGTCACATTCACATAGACGAGATCGACCTTGATCTTGGCGGAGATCGTCAGCAGCGCGGTGCCGACGAGCGCCAGCGAAACGAACCAGAAGGCGCGGGCAAGCTGACCCTCCGGCAGGAATCGTTCGGCCAGCGAAGCATTTGCGATACGGGTTTGGACAGGGATCATGGGCTCATTCTCCGGAGCGGCTGTTACCGTTGATGATTACCGTATATTAAGGAAACGCCCACCCGGCAATATGATTAGATCATGTTCATGATCGATTCCAAGAGTTAAGAGCGGGATGCGGGCGGAAAACCGCTTCACACTTTTCCTCATCCCGCTCAATGACAGAATGAAGAGTTCCCTGCCCGATGGCGCTTGTTTTCGACAATTCCTTCGCTCCCGATCATGGCAATGCGGTCGATGTCGCACCCGGCATACAGCGAATCACGGTCAATAATCCGGGGCCGTTCACCTTTCACGGCACCAATTCCTATCTCGTCGGGCGCGATACGCTGGCGATCATCGATCCGGGGCCGGTAGATGAAGCGCATTATGCAGCGCTCTCGCGCGCCATCGCCGGACGCCCGGTCAGCCATATCTTCGTCAGCCATACACATCGCGACCATTCGCCCCTCGCCGCAAAGCTGAAAGAGATGCTGGGCGCCGTCACCGTGGCGGAAGGGGTGCACCGCCCTGCCCGTCCGTTGCATATCGGCGAGATCAACGTGCTCGACGCCAGCGCCGACATGGATTTCAAACCGGATATTTTCATCGGCGACGGCGCAGTCATCGAGGGCGATGGCTGGGCGTTGCGAGCCGTCCATACGCCGGGCCATACCGCAAACCATACGGCCTTTGCGCTCGAAGGGACCGGCGTGCTCTTTTCCGCCGATCACGTCATGGCCTGGGCGACGACGATCGTCGCGCCGCCGGATGGCGCAATGGCCGATTACATGGCATCGCTCGACAAGCTGCTCGCGCGTGATGACAGTATCTACCTGCCGGGCCACGGCGGCTCGGTGACCAACCCCAAGACATTCGTACGCGGGCTGCGCATGCATCGCCGGATGCGTGAGCGCGCCGTTCTCGAACGCATCCGCAAAGGCGACCGCACCATCCCCGAGATGGTGAAGGCGATCTATCGCGATACGGACCCGCGCCTGCATGGCGCGGCCGGCCTCTCCGTGCTCGCCCATCTGGAAGATCTCGTCGCGCGCGGGCTCGTGGCGACCGACGGCAATCCGGCGCTCGACGGCGTGTTCGTTCCGGGAATAGGGGGATAAGGGAATAGGGAATAGGGAATAGGGAATAGGGGAGTAGGGGAGTATGTATTGGACCGCTCGTGCTATTCGCCTTTCACGAAAGTGGACGAAATAGGCAATAAACATATTCCCTTATTCCCTTATTCCCCTATTCCCTATCTCACCCCTCGGACGGAGCGCCGCTGACCTGCTGATCAAGCCGCATCATGAAATCGGCGATATGGCGGGCATTCATGCCGAGGTCGCGCTTTGCGTAGCGCGAGACGGAGCGCATATCGACATAGGTCGTCTCCCCCTCATCGGTCAGGCGGATGGCGATATCGCTGGTGAAGCCGAGCAGGAAGCTGCGTGCAACGGCTTCCACAATGGTTTCAACCTGTTCGCCCGGCACGCCGAAGCGGCCCGTCGCGGTCCAGCCCTCGGCATCGATGACGGCCATGACCGCTTCAAGGATGCGGTCCGGCGACCCGTCATAGCGCCGTCCGGTCACTTGCGGATATGCGGCCGTCTGCATGGCGGCGCGCAGTGCAGCAGCATTGTCGATCGGATTCATACCCGGCTTTCGCTCATGGACGGCGCGAAAAAACAGCGGCGGCGTGCTGAGATCGGTGGAAATGTCGTAGAGCGGCGGCGTCACGAAGGCCAGATACGCCGTCACGGCAAAAGGCGAGAGCACCGCAAGCGCGATCACGGATCCCCACAGGGAGCGCGTGCCGCCCTTGTCGCCATTGCGCCAGAGATCGACGAAACCCTTGGCCGCGAGCATCAGCGCAAGAAGCGCCAGCCCTGCGACCAAAGCGGCAAGGATCAGGAAATCCGGCGTCTCGATAGCCTGGAACCGATGGCCGAGGGCGGAGAACACGAAAACGACGGCGGAAAAGGCCGCCAGCCGGAGCGACCAGGCGGCAGAACGCGATTTGCGCCGCTCATAACGCAGTTTCCTCACCTTCGGCCGCCCCTCTTCTGGCAATCATCATTCTGTTTTATCTGATTTTATCCGCCCGCGCGTTCCCGGTCAAAGCCGTTCAGCAGGCGGCAACGAACACCCTTTGTTTCCCATCTGAATCAAATGTCATGGGGGAACAAAAAGGCGCCATTGCGAGAATGCGTCATAGCAGGCATGGTGTATACGGGGGCTTCAGTGGATTCGGTCCGGGAGTATGTGACATGAATCGAGCCCCAGTAACCGGCCTAGCGCCGGAAAAGCTGCAGATCGAGAATACGGCCACGCTCGAGGCCGTCGAAGTTGAATTCGCGCTCGGCGCCCAGGATGTGCTGACCGACGGCTTCGACGGGGCGCTAGCCAAGGCGGCGAAACTCGTTAGCGGCGAGGTTCTGTTCAATATGCCCGCGCTCGACACCAGCGAGGCGCAGAGGATCGGCGCAATAGCCATTGCAGGCAATCCCTATGATCAGATCATCTTCGTGACGCTGCTCAATGACGGCATCACGCTGTCGCTCGCGCCGCTCAAAGGCGAAAACGCGCTGTTCGAAAGCCTGGGCCACAACTATGCGGCTGTCATGCGCAAGCTCGGCGGCGATCCGGCTTAGGAGATTAAAGCGGTCCAGTTTAAGATTGAAACGTTGGCGCTTCTATTCATATACAATATTTTAAAGCACGATGCCGAAAAGTGCGAAGCAGTTTTCCGTTTGGACCGCTCCGGAATGGGTCCTCGGGTCAAGCCCGAGGATGACGATTGCGGGGATGTTTTCCGCCAATCGCCAACGTTGAAGACGGGCGGAAACCTCTCCAGTCGTCATCCTCGGGCTTGACCCGAGGACCCATTCCGGAACATCGCCACTCCACCAGCGGTCACAGAAACCGCTTTAATTGACTGCGCGCAACTGCACAGCGGCGGTAATCTTAGGAGTTTTTACCGGCTTTGACATGTGGACCGGATCGAGCGTCTGCGACGACTGGACATCGTTCAGGCGGACGAAATGCACGCCCCTGGCTTTCAGGGCCAGAATGCCCTTCACCACGCCCTCGCCCGCCGAGCGGGTCGGCTGGTTGATATGGGCGATGATGACATTGCCATCCTTGGCCGCGGCGATGCGCTTTTCCACCACGGGAGCCAGAAGCGAGGCGCCCATATCGCCATTGAGCGAATAGCCGGCGACCTTGTAGCCCATTTTCTCGATCAGCTTGACCGCATCGAGCGAATAGCGCGCCGTTGCGCCACGATACCAGTGCGGTGCCTTGCCCGTATTCTCCCGCACGACATCCGCCCCGCCCTGCACTTCCGCGCGGATCGCGGCGAGGCTGCCGGCGGTCTTGATGCCGTACATGGTGGGAACGTTGTCTATCGGCGGCACATGGTTCAGCCCATGGTTTTCCAGCTCGAACAGATCAGGGTGGGCCTTCATCACATCAAGCGCTTGCGCATTGTTCTTCACCCACCGCCCGGTGATGAAGATCGTGGCCGGGATTTTGTGCTCGACAAGCGTATCGAGGATGCGCTTGTCGGTCTGCCCCATGCAGGCATCCAGCGTCAGCGCCACCTGCGGCGCGGCCGGCCCGCCCTTGGCAATATGCAATTGCGGCTCGACGATATCGGCGGCGTGGGCAACGGCACTGCTCATGAAAACGAAGGCAAGAGCATAGGCATAAAGGGGAAAACGCACGATGAGGTATCCGCATCGGTTTCGACACCGGAAGATTGATCGAGCATCCAAGCCGAATTGTGGCGGAGGTTGTAAATTGATATATTCAACAACCTATTTTTGTGATTAGGGTTATAAATTACTGAATTTGCGGGGTGTTTTTACGGGTTCGCACTTCAACACCCCCCTCTGGCCTGCCGGCCATCTCCCCCACAAGGGTGGAGATTGGCTGACAGAAGCCTCGATATTCATTCTTCAACGTATGCGATTGGTGGCAAACATTAATGAAGGCTAATCTCCCTCCTTGAGGGGGAGATGGCCGGCAGGCCAGAGGGGGGTGTTCCAGTATAGCGCAACTGAAAAAGCATCTCTATGCAACCGGAACAGCCGCCGCCGCTTTCTCCGGATTTGCCTGCGCTTTGCGGATCGCCGACTGCGCCGCCGCCAGTCTGGCGATCGGCACCCGGAAAGGCGAGCAGGAGACGTAATCGAGGCCGGTTTCCTCACAAAAAGCGATGGATGCGGGATCGCCGCCGTGCTCGCCGCAAATGCCGAGCTTGATATCGGGGCGCGTGCTGCGGCCGCGCTCGACGGCGAGCTTCACCAGTTCGCCGACACCGTCGAGATCCAGCGAGACGAACGGATCGCGCTCGATTAGCCCCAAGCGCTGGTAGACCGAGAGGAAAGACGCGGCGTCGTCGCGCGAGATGCCGAAGGTGGTCTGCGTCAGGTCGTTTGTGCCAAACGAGAAGAACTCCGCCGTTTCCGCAATCTCGTGCGCCCGGATGGCGGCGCGCGGCAGTTCGATCATCGTGCCGACGAGATAGTCGATCTTCACGCCGGACTCCTCGATGACCTCAAGGGCCACCGCATCGATGCGCGCCTTGACGAAATCGAGCTCCTCCTTGAGGCCGACCAGCGGCACCATGATTTCCGGCACCACCGGCGCGCCGGTATTCCTTCCGGCCTCCACAGCCGCCTCGAAGATGGCGCGCGCCTGCATCTCGGCGATCTCCGGATAGGAAATCGCCAGCCGGCAGCCGCGATGGCCGAGCATCGGATTGAACTCGTGCAGGGCTTCGGTCCGCTCGCGCAGCTTATCGGCTTCGACGCCCATGGCCTGTGCCACTTCCGCGATCTCGCTTGAAGTCTTGGGCAGGAATTCGTGCAGCGGCGGATCGAGCAGGCGGATGGTGACTGGCAGGCCCTTCATGATCTCGAACAGTTCCACGAAATCGGAGCGCTGCATGGGGAGGAGCTTGGCAAGCGCCGTCCTCCTGCCCTCCTCGGTATCGGCGAGGATCATCTCGCGCATGGCGACGATGCGCTCGCCCTCGAAGAACATGTGCTCGGTGCGGCAAAGACCGATGCCTTCAGCACCGAAGGAATGCGCCATGCGGGCATCCGCCGGCGTCTCGGCATTGGTGCGCACCTTCATGCGCCGCGTCTTGTCGGCCCATTGCATGATGCGGCCGAAATCGCCCGAAAGCTCTGGCTGGAGCATCGCCACCTTGCCCCTCAGCACCTGGCCGGTGCCGCCATCGACGGTGATGACATCGCCTTTGTTCAGCGTGACGCCCGCCGCCATCACGGTTTCGTTGCGATAATCGACGCGCAGCGCGCCCGCTCCCGAGACGCAGGGCTTGCCCATGCCGCGGGCGACGACCGCCGCATGGCTGGTCATGCCGCCGCGGGTGGTGAGGATGCCTTCGGCGGCGTGCATGCCGTGAATATCCTCCGGGCTCGTCTCGACGCGCACCAGGATGACCTTGCGGCCTTCGGCCTTCGCCGCTTCGGCATCCTCGGATGAAAACACGATCTCGCCGGTCGCCGCGCCCGGAGAGGCGGGAAGACCGGTGCCGATGATGTTGCGTGTCGCGCCGGGATCGATGGTCGGGTGCAGGAGTTGATCGAGCGAGGCGGGATCGATGCGCAGCACCGCCTCTTCCGGGCCGATCAGCCCTTCCTCGGCCATTTCCACCGCGATCTTCAGCGCGGCCTTGGCGGTGCGCTTGCCCGAACGGGTCTGCAGCATCCACAATTTGCCGCGCTCGATGGTGAATTCGAGGTCCTGCATGTCGCGATAATGCCGCTCGAGCGTATCGGCTACTTCCAAGAACTCAGCGAAGGCATCCGGCATGACCTTTTCAAGAGAAGGCTTGTCGGAGCCGGCGGCGATGCGCGCCTCCTCGGTGATGTTCTGCGGTGTGCGGATGCCCGCCACCACGTCCTCGCCCTGCGCATTGACGAGGAATTCGCCGTAGAGCTTCTTTTCGCCCGTCGACGGATTGCGGGTGAAGGCGACGCCCGTTGCCGACGTCTCGCCCATATTGCCGAAGACCATGGCCTGGACGCTGACCGCCGTGCCCCAGGCCGCCGGGATGTTATGCAGGCGGCGATAGGTGATGGCGCGGGCGTTCATCCAGCTGGAAAACACGGCGCCGATGGCGCCCCAGAGCTGCTTTTCCGGCGATTGCGGGAACGGTTCTCCAAGCTCTTCCTGAACTCTAGCCTTATAAAGCGCGATGACGCCCTTCCAGTCATCGGCGGTCAGGTCGGTATCGACCTCAGCCCCAAGATTGGCCTTGGTATCATCGAGTATTTCCTCGAAGAAGGCATGGTCGACGCCGAGCACGACATCGGAATACATCTGGATGAAACGGCGATAGCTGTCATAGGCGAAACGTTCATCGCCCGATTCCCGGGCGATGGCCGCAACCGTCTCGTCATTGAGGCCGAGATTGAGCACCGTATCCATCATGCCGGGCATGGACGCGCGGGCGCCCGACCGTACCGAAACAAGCAGCGGCTTTGCCGGATCGCCGAAGGTGCGGCCGGTCAGCGCTGCGATATGGGCGAGCGCCTTCTTCACCTCCGCCTCCAGTTCGGCCGGATAGCTGCGGTGGTGATCGTAATAATAGCTGCAGACTTCGGTGGTGATGGTAAATCCGGGAGGAACCGGCAGGCCGAGGCTCGCCATCTCCGCGAGATTGGCGCCCTTGCCGCCCAGCAGATTGCGGTCGCCGGCGGAACCTTCCGCCTTGCCGTCACCGAAATTATAGACCCATTTCACCATCGAGACCTCCCTCAGCAGCCCTGTCAGTCTCGATGCTTAAGCGATCAAAGCCGCCGGTGCCATTAGAAAATGCTGCGGTGCATAATCAAATCGATTAGAGCCGGAAACACCCGCATCCACGGCGAGATCAGACATTATCGCCTTGATTTTCACACCTATTTGCCAATGTGTGGTGATGATGCAGGCTTGGCTATTTCATCGCCTCTTGCGTTCTCCTTGAAATGGAAATAGAACATAAAGAGAACGAACCGGAGTAGATATCATGCGTGTGACAGGTAAGCTGGATTATCTCGAATTGCCGGCTGGCGGCGGGACGCTGGACAAGGTCAAGAATTTCTACAGCGCGGCGTTTTCCTGGTCCTTCACCGATTACGGGCCGACATATTCGGCTTTCGACGAGGGGCTGGACGGCGGCTTTGACGCCGCCCCGGGAGAACAGGCGGCAAAACCGCTGCCGGTGCTTTACTCCGAGAAGCTGGAGGAAACGCTCGATGCGGTCGAAAAGGCCGGCGGAAAAATCGTCAAGCCGATCTTCTCCTTCCCCGGCGGCCGCCGCTTCCACTTCACCGATCCCGCGGGCAACGAACTGGCGGTTTGGAGCGACAGGTAACGCGCGAGGCGCGTTTCGGTCGAAATAACGCTTGGCGCTCGCAGTGAATGGCTTCGGCCTGCTCAGGCGAAACCGGCATAAATGTCGCTGCGCGTCTGCGGCACGGCTGAAATGCCGCGCCGGCGCTTGGAGGCCAGCGTCTGGTTGATCTGGACGGTTCCCCGCTCGAACGCCAGCGCGCAACCTGCCAGATAGAGCAGCCAGAGGCGCGCCTTCGCATAGCCGATTTCCGCAACCGCCGCATCGAAACCGGCATGAAGCCGCTCGCACCACAGACGGCATGTCCGTCCGTAATGCTCGCGCAGATTCTCCACATCGTGAACCTCGAAGCCATGGCCTTCGAGATTCTCCACCGTCATGCCGAGATGATCGAGTTCACCGCCGAGGAAAATATATTTTACCAGTGCAAGATGCTCGGCGCTCTTGCGGCGAAAAGCCTTCTTGTTCCGCTTCATCCGGCGGGTGATCGCGTGGTGCATGTACAGACCGCCGGGGCGCAGAAGGCGGCTTACCGCGCTGAAATATTCGTCGTAATGGGCAATGCCGACATGTTCGAACATGCCGATCGACGATATCTTGTCGAATTCGCCGTCAAGATCGGCATAGGATTTGACGTGGATGGTGATCCGGTCTTCCAGACCGGCCGCCTTTATCCTTTCGCGCACGAGCGCGGTCTGTGCTTCCGACAGGGAAACGCCGGTTCCGATGACGCCATATTTCTGCGCCGCATAGATGAGCATCGCACCCCAGCCGCAACCGATATCCAGAAGCCGGTCGCCGGGCTTGAGGCGCAGCTTGCGGCAGATGAGTTCCAGCTTGTCCTCCTGCGCACGGTCGATATCGTTGGCCCAGTCGGTGAAGTAGCCGCAGGTGTAAACCATGCGCCTGTCGAGAAAGAGTTGATAGAATTCATTGGACACATCGTAGTGATGCGTGATCGCTTCCTTGCTCGATCCGCTGACAAACGGGGTTTTTCCCTCCATGACAGCGCCCTCGGCGGGCTTTCCGGCGAATAACAGGGCCGGAAGGTCTTTCAGCAGCCTCCATTTTGGCAGTTCCCTGAGCCTCTCCTTCAGGCTCCCGTCGATCTTCGCCCCAGCGAGGTCGAGGATCGTGCCGTTTTCGATGTCGATGCGGCCTGATGTCCATATATCGATCAGCGAGTCATAATTCGGCCTGAGCATGAGCTGCCGGACAATGGTCGGATCCTTGATCACAAGGCATGGGCCGCCGAATGTCCCGATGCGGGTGCCATCCCACAATGCGATGTCAAACTGCGGACGCAGGGTTTCGACGACTGTTCTTATGACACTGACCGATCTGGATTGGGCAGCCATTCCACGTCTCCCGGTTAAGTTCATGAAGGGCGCATGCCGAGTCCGATGGCGAACCCGGCGGGATCAACTCGCCTCGAGCAGCCGTTCGGCCATCTGCAGGTCGACGGAAACGAGTTGGGAAACACCCTGCTCGGCCATGGTGACGCCGAACAGGCGGCTCATGCGGGCCATGGTGATCGGGTTGTGGGTGATGACGACAAAACGGGTTTCGGTGGTGGCCGCCATCTCGTCCATCAGATTGCAGAAGCGCTCGACATTGTGGTCGTCGAGCGGCGCATCGACCTCGTCGAGGACGCAGATCGGCGCGGGATTGGTGAGAAACACCGCAAAGATCAGCGCCATCGCCGTCAGCGCCTGTTCGCCACCGGAAAGCAGCGTCATCGTCTGCGGCTTCTTGCCGGGCGGACGGGCCAGGATCTCCAGCCCCGCATCGAGCGGATCGTCGGATTCGATCAGCTGCAATTCGGCGGTGCCGCCGCCGAAGAGATGGGTGAACAGCCGCTGGAACTGCGCATTGACCACATCGAAGGCGGCAAGCAGGCGTTCGCGCCCTTCGCGATTGAGGCTCTGGATTGCCTGGCGCAGCTTCTTGATCGCCTCGATAATATCCTCGCGCTCGCCGACGATCGCTTCCAGACGTTCGGCCAGTTCGCGCTGTTCCTCGTCGGCGCGCAGATTGACCGCGCCGAGACGCTCGCGCTCGATCTTCAGCCTTTCCAGCCTTTGTTCGACCTGCTCGACATCGGGCAGCGGATCATCAGGGCCGAGGCCTGTCATGCGCATCGCCTCATGCGGCTGGCAGTTCAGCGCTTCGAGGATGCGCCTTTCCGCGTCCTGGCGCCGCTCCTGTGCGGCCGAGCCACGCTCCTCGCCGCGCGCCCTCGCCTCGCGTGAGGCGGCAAGGTCCTGAATGGCCTGGGTGGCGAGCTTGTCGAGTTCAGCCTGCTTCGCCTCCGCTACGGCGAGCTTGTCGGCGGCTTCCTGGCGCAGCGCTTCTGCCTGCGAGAGTTGCGACAGCAAGGCGCGGCGGCGCTGCTCGATTTCGTCGGGCGCATCGGCCAAACCCTCGGCTTCCGCCGCCGCCTCGGCGCGGCGCTCGGCAAGCGCCTCGATCTGGCGGCCGGCATTCTGCGCGCGGGCGACCCAGCTCTTGCGTTCCTGGCCGATCGCCTCCAGCCGCCTTACGCGGGCTTCCGCCTCGCGGCGCAGGCCCTCATGGGCGGCCCTCGCCTCGGCGAGCGCGGCACGATCGGCCATCACCTCGCCCGTCAGCGCGGCAAGGCGGGTGTCGACTTCCTCGATATCCGGCATGGCGGCCAGATGATCGTCCGCGTCGGCGAACTGGATCTGCGCCTCGTCAAGGCTTTCGGCGATGCGGGCCTTTGCCTCGTCGAGTGCGGCACGACGGCTTGACAGCTGACCGGCCGCGCGTTCTGCCGCCACCAGCGCCTCACGGGCCTCGTCGAGCGCGCGCTGCGTCGCGCGCCAATGATCGCGCGCCGTACGCTCGCGTTCCACCGCCTCGCGCAGCGCGGCCTCGCCTTGCGCGACCGCCGCTTCGGCGCTTTGAAGATGCTTCGTCGCCTCGACGGCCTCCAGATCGAGTTCCGCCAGGCGATTCTTCTGGGCGAGGCGCTGTGCGGCGGGCGTCGGCGCATCGGCGCTGGCGGTATAGCCGTCCCAGCGCCAAAGCGCGCCTTCCCGGCTCACCAGGCGCTGCCCGGGCTTCAGCAAGGTTTGCAGGCGCGAGCCGTCGGCCTCGTCAACGACGCCGATCTGCGCCAGCCGCCGGGCGAGTTGGCGCGGCGCGTTCACCAGATCGGCCAGCGCCTGCACCCCCTCCGGCAGGGCGGGATCGCCACCGGCATCGTCGGTTCCAGCCCAGAATACCGGCGCGCCTGCATCCGTCGGCGCGTCCAGGTCTTCGCCAAGCGCCGCACCAAGTGCGGTCTCGAAACCCTTTTCGACCCTGACCTGCTCCAATACGGCCGCAAACAGGTCGGAGGCATCGGCATTGATGATCCTGGCAAGCGTTCGCGCTTCCGTTTCGATCCGGTTCAGTTCGCTGCGGGCTTCGTTCAGAGGCTGGCGCAAGGCGGCTTCGCCGGCGCGGGTTCGCTCGACATGCTCCTCCGCGGCAATGGCTGCCTCTTCGGCGGCGATCACTGTCTCCTCCGCCGCCTCGACGGCGAGGCGCTTTTCCTCGGGATCGGCGAGCGCTGCGATCTGCGCGGCAATGGCGGCAATCTCGCGCTCGACGTCCTGCATCTGGCTTGTCAGCCGGTCGCGCCGGTCGGCGGCTTCGCGTAAGCTACGCTCGATCTGCGCACGCTCGGCGGCGGCTTCGGCGCGCTCCGCCGTCACGCGGGCAAGGGCTGCTTCACTTTCCCTGAGTTTGGCGTCGGCACTTTCAAAGGCGGCGCGCGTTTCGATATCGCGGTTATCAGCCGCATCATTATCGGCGTTGAGCCCGCGCTCCTCCTCGTCGAGACGCGCCAGAATATCGGCATTCTCGTGCACCATCTGCTCTTCACGAACGACATCGGCGGCGAACTGCTCAAGCCGCTTGAATAGTTCGGACCGGCGGGCGCGAATACGCTCGGCCTCCTCGTCCAATTGCGTGCGGGCGATGGTCAGACGTTGCAGCGCGGCAGCGGCCTTGGCTTCGGCGTCGCGGAGATCCGGCAGGCGGTGAGCGGCGATCGCCTGTTCCCTGGCCGCAGCCATCTGCGCCTGCGCCCGTTCGGCGACTGCGCTGGTCGCCGTCGAAAGGGCGCTTTGCGCCTCCGCCTCCTGCGCCTTGGCAAGCGTCCATTTCAGATGCAGGAGAATGGCTTCGGAACTGCGGATATCGGCGGAAAGCGCCTTGAACCGGTTGGCCTGGCGCGCCTGGCGCTTCAGGCTTTCGACCTGGGCGCCGAGTTCGCCGACGACATCCTCGAGCCGTCCGAGATTGGTTTCGGCGGCGCGCAGGCGCAGTTCCGCCTCATGACGGCGGGTGTGCAGGCCGGAAATGCCGGCCGCTTCCTCCAGAAGCGCACGGCGGGCCTGCGGTTTCGCCTGGATGAGCTCGCCGATACGGCCCTGCCCGACCATGGAAGGCGAGCGCGCGCCGGTCGACTGATCGGCGAAGAGCAGTTGCACGTCCTTGGCGCGGGCTTCCTTGCCGTTGATACGGTAGACCGAGCCCGCCTCGCGCTCGATGCGGCGCGAAACCTGCAACTCATCGGCATCATTATAGGCGGAAGGTGCTGCGCGGTCCTGATTGTCGAGGAAAAGCGTGACTTCGGCGGTGTTGCGCGCCGGCCGCGTGCCCGAGCCCGAAAAGATCACGTCGTCCATGCCGGAGGCGCGCATGTTCTTGTAGGAGCTTTCGCCCATCACCCAGCGCAGCGCCTCGACCAGATTGGATTTGCCGCAGCCATTGGGGCCGACGACGCCGGTCAGCCCGTTCTCGATGACGAACTCCATCGGCTCGACGAAGGATTTGAAGCCGACGAGGCGCAGCTTGGAGAAGCGCATCAGCCACGCCCTCCATCATGCGCGAACAGCCTCATGGGAAAAAGAGCGGGCGCGATCAATCGCCCACCCATTCGCAATGAATGCAGGTCAGAGAAGGCCGTCGATGATTGCTGACATCTCGTCAACCGACAGTGCTCCAGCGTATTTTTTCCCGTTTATAAAAAAGGTTGGTGTAGAGGTAACGCCGAATTCGTTCTCCCCACGCTCCCGCGATGCGTTCACATCATCGAGAAGTTGCTGGTTCGTCAAGCAAGCCTTGAAGGACTCCTGTGTAAAACCGGCCAGCTTTGCGATTTGCATCAAAGGTTCTTCGGCATTTGCCGCTGCCGCCCATTGCTGCTGCTGCCTGAAAAGCACGTCGATCATCGGGAAATAACGGTCTTCCGGGGCGCAGCGCGCCAGCATGAAGGCCGCCGACGCACGCGGGTCGAACGGGAATTCGCGGAAGATCAGCCGCGCCTTGCCGGTGTCGATATATTTCTGCTTGATGACCGGCAGCGTCGTCTCGTCGAAATGGGCGCAGTGCGGGCAGGTCATCGAGGCATATTCAACGATGGTGACGGGCGCATCGTCCTTGCCCATGACCATGTCCTTCAGCTTGCCCGGCTGATAGAGCTTCTCGACATCGACGCTGCCCTGGGACGGAGGCGCCTGCACATTCGATGCAGCGGGCGATGCAGCGGGCGTCGCCGCATTGTCAGATGTCGTCTGCGCCGCTTCGGCAGCCGGATCCGAACTGTCGCTGCACGCAGCAAGCGCCATTCCGGCAGCAGACATGGCTGCGAAAGAAAGAACATTTCTGCGGTTCAATAGTGCAGCCATGCGAATCACCCGTTTCGTTTATCTGTTTTCCACTATACAGCAGCCGCGCGTTTTCAGGCGCTCGACTGCAACTCTTAAGGCAGGATAAGCTTCAAGTCTTTGACTTTTTCGTGAAGATTGGCCAATCAGGACTGGCGTTTCGCCTTTTCCGCAATCACGCTGCGGCCGAGCCTGGCCAGGGCGGCACGCAAATCATCGTCCTCGATCTCGGCTGTTACCGCCTCGATATGTTTTTCCGAGGCGGCATCGACCACCGCCTGCCCGACGCGGCGCCGGGATGCTGCGATCGGCACGGGTTTCTGCTCGATCTTGATGCGCCCGATCGCTGCAAAACCCAGGAACCCATTGACGCGGCTGATGATTTCCCCCGTCTCATGCTGAATGCGGATGGCGGCAAAGCCTTCACAGGCAATGACCAGCGTCGCCGGCTGGAACGGGTCGTCCTCATGGGCGCGACGCGGCCAGAGGATTTTCAGCGGGCGCGACTGGGTTCCGAGCGCAGAGCCAATGATGTCCTCCCAGGA
Source organism: Phyllobacterium phragmitis (assembly GCF_002980495.1). GTDB lineage: Bacteria > Pseudomonadota > Alphaproteobacteria > Rhizobiales > Rhizobiaceae > Paramesorhizobium > Paramesorhizobium phragmitis. Next base: position 164,737 of record NZ_PVBR01000001.1, on the reverse strand, counting down.
CTGCAGCAGCGCCAGATTGATGCCCGCGCGCTTGCGCAGCACAGGATCGAGAACCCCCGATGCCATATCCGCCAGCGGCCGAAACCCTTTATATCCTTCTTTTGCGCTCATGGCGCGCCATTATAGCCACGAAACCACTCGACAAACAAAGGAATTCCCCGCGCAAGCGGCGTGACCGGCGCGAAATCGAGATCGCGGGCGGCAAGCGCGATATCGGCATAGGTGCGCGGCACGTCGGCCGGCGGCATCGGCTCGAACTGCTTGATCGCCTTGCGGCCCGTCGCCTCCTCGATCTCCGCGATGAAATCATCGAGCGCGACGGGGCTGCTATTGCCGAGATTATAGACAGGCGCCGTCGCCTGGGGCCGCTCGAGAATGCGCTTCACCGCACCCAGAACGCCGCTGACGATATCATCGATATAGGTGAAATCGCGTTCCATCGCGCCATTGTTGAAGACGCGGATCGGCTCGCCCTTGAGAATGGCGCTGGTGAAAAGCCACGGCGCCATGTCGGGCCGTCCATAGGGGCCATAGACGGTGAAGAACCGCAAACCCGTCGATGGCAGGCCGTGCACCTCGCCGTAGGAATGGGCCAGCAATTCGCCCGCCCGCTTGGTCGCGGCATAGACCGAGACCGGACGATCGACCGCATCGCCCTCGCTGAACGGCATCTTCTCGTTGGCGCCATAGACCGAGGACGAACTGGCATAGACCACCGGCGGACGCTTGGGAAGGCTAAGCGCCTGTTCGAACACCGTCACCTGGCCCTGGACATTGGCCGAGACATAGGCGGAAGGATTTTCGATGGAATAGCGCACCCCCGCCTGCGCGGCGAGATGGACGATGATGTCGGCATCCGCATCGGCGCCGATGGCGGCCTTCAAGCCGGCCGCATCGGCTATGTCGGCGCGGGCAAAGCGAAAACCTTCCTGCGCCTGCAGAACCGACAGGCGCGTCTCTTTCAGTTCCACCGGGTAATAGGAGTTGAGATCGTCGATCCCCACCACCTGCCAGCCCTCACGCAGCAATTGCCGGGCCGTGTGGAAGCCAATGAACCCGGCCGCACCGGTCACGATCGCTTTCATGTCGGTCCCCTGGTATGCACCTCTGTCAGGCGTCGGCGCTGCGCCATGATGAGACGCGATGCCGCGGCATTGAGCGCGCCAAAATAGAAAAATATCCCTGAGATCGTCACCTCATGCAGCAGCGGATTGTGCAGCAGGCCATAGGTGGTGCAGACGGTGATGAAATAAATGATGCTGCGCGTCATGCCGGGGCTGTCGGAGTGGCGGAAGAGATGGCTCAGGCCGAAATAGCCGCAGCCAAGGAGAAGAATGAGCCCGATCACGCCGTCGTTCAGCAATTCGTCGAAGATCGTATTGTGGACATGGCGGAAACCGGCAAGCATCGGCGCGTTTTCACCGGCCTTGACGCGAACCGCGTCCATCTTCGCATAGGATCCGACACCTATGAGCGGATGCTCGCTTATGACCTCCCGTGCGCCTTGCCATAGCGCAAAGCGGATATCAGCCGATATCTTGTCTTCCCATTTGCTCTTATCGCCCGTGTCGTAATATTCGACGATCCCCACAAACCGCTTCGAAACGATATCGTCCACCGGGCCGAACGAGGCCAGGCCCAACGCCATCAGCGACAGGACGGCGTAGGATAACATCCTGATCCGCGGCGCGTATTTGCTGACGGAGAAAAGGATCTCGATCAATGCGAAGATCGGCAGGACGACCAGCACGGCGCGCGTTTCCGAGGTGAGCACCGCGGCCGTTCCCAGGACGAGATAGAGCGGCCCGTTCGGCAAATAGCGCGGCGCGTTGGCGATCGGGATCGCCGCCCCTATGGCGGCGACGCCTGCCACGAACGCAAAGACGGCCGCATTGCCGCCAACGCCGATGCGCCCGCCATAGATGACGGCCATGGCCAGCGCGACAAGAAAAGCCAGAATGACGCCGACACGCGCGCCCAGCACGAAAGCGCGCAGGGGATCGCGCACGAGGACCATGCCGGGACCGGCAAAGGAAAAAATGGTGAAAAGCAGGGTATAGCCGATCTGCCGGTTATCCCAGATCGGCTCATCGCGAAAAACGATGAGGCCGAGCGACCAGATGCCGTAAAGCACGGCACAGATGTAGAAATTGCGCGCGAAAAGGCGCGCGGTCCTATGCCGTCCGCAAGTGAGGTATATTCCGATACAGGCGAACAGGAACAGAGCGACCGAACCGAATCCGATGCGAATAGGCATGGTGGCCGAGCCCACACCGAGGACCCACGAATCTATACGGCGCCGCATTAAAAAGGATTTCTTGATAAAGCTCATTTCTTTTCGTCCGTCAGGCGAACGGGAGCCCATGCAAACCACATGCGGCCGAGATAATCGCTCGTTCTGAACATCAATGTGCCGATCCGTTTCCAGGCGGGCAGCCTGGCTCTCGCATAGGCAGCCCTACCATCGGCGATCGTGGAGAGCGCCTGTCTGGAAAAATTCACAAGCGGCCTGTCGGTCGTAAAAATCGCATAATTTCCACTCCATCCGCGCTCCAGCGCCACATCATAGGGAAGCCGCATCGGCCTTAGCGCCGCCAGAAGCTTTGCCGCACCTTCGCGGGTCACCGCATAGGCAGCCGAGCTTCCGAGCGGGCCATGGCTGCATCGCCCGATCGAATAGTCGGGATTGATCCGCCGAAAGCGGCGAAAAAGCGACGTGCGATGATTGACGAGCTTGACGGCATCCCAACCGGACAGCTGCACCAAAGCCTCGAGGAACGGCATGAAATCCGCGGTGAACTCGACATCGTCCTCGACGATAGCCGCGCAGGGCTCGTTGCCTCCGGCGATCTCCTCCAATGTCTTGAGGTGACTGAAATAGCATCCGATCTCGGCCGGCATGACATTCTTGCCGTGAAGCCGCCTGAATGACGCGATATCGAGATCGCCGAGGGCGGATGGCGGCAGAGCGCACCCATCCACGGCGGGAACCCGGCGGATCGATATGCCATACCGCTTCGCGCTGTCCTTCACCGCCGTCAGCCGCTCCTGTGAGCGATCAAGATTGATCACGTAGACGGGTATGGACAAATGAATCGCCTTTGAGCAGGTTCGCGGTCAATCAACCGGTGAAACGCATGCGTGCGAAAGTCAACAGGACGAGCGAAACCGGCCCCAGCGATTTTGCACACATACCGGTACTGGTTTGAATTATTATGTGATTGTGACATTCGTGTATCCGGGCCTCCGGGGATGTCCTCGATCTCCGAGATTCCATTTATCCCATCCCTGAAACAGGACAGCAATGAACAGCAAGGCCGAACAGCTACTCCAATGGTACGATGATCACCACCGGTTTTTTCCGTGGCGGGTGACGCCATCGGAACGTGCGCGGGGCGTTCTCGCCGATCCATACCGCGTATGGCTTTCGGAGATCATGCTGCAGCAAACCACGGTCGAGGCGGTAAAGCCCTATTTCCAGGCATTCGTCACGCGTTGGCCGACAGTCCGGGCGCTTGCGGCGGCGACGGATGATGATGTGATGCGGGCGTGGGCCGGTCTCGGCTATTATTCGCGCGCGCGCAATCTGAAGAAATGCGCCGAAATCGTCGCCGGCGAACTGAACGGTGAATTTCCGTCAGCAATCGAAGGACTGAAGGCGCTGCCAGGCATCGGCGACTACACGGCAGCGGCGATCGTGGCCATCGCCTTCGATCAGCCCGCCGCGGTGGTCGACGGCAATATCGAGCGCGTCATCACCAGGCTTTTCGCCATATCCACGCCTCTTCCCGCCGCGAAGCCTGAGATACGCGCCAAGGTTCTAACGATCGCGCCCAACGATCGGCCCGGCGATTTCGCGCAGGCGATGATGGATCTGGGCGCCATGATCTGCACGCCCAGGCGGCCCGCATGCGTGCTCTGCCCGGTCAATGACGACTGCCGCGTTCTCCATGAGGGCGATCCCGAGCTCTTTCCCGTCAAGGCACCGAAAAAGGACAGGCCGGTGCGGTTCGGTGCGGCTTTCGTCGCCATATCACGCAATGGTTCGGTGTTCCTTCGCAAGCGTCCCGCCTCCGGCCTCCTCGGCGGCATGGCCGAAGTGCCTTGCACGAACTGGACGGCGCGCATCGACGGCGACACGTCGGCCGCTGCCGCCCCCTTCCCCGCGCGGTGGAGGGCTTCCGGCGGCATCGTCCATGTCTTCACGCATTTCGAATTGCGGCTTTCGGTCTATCGGGCGGATGATGTCGCGGAGCAGGCAGCCGACAATGGCTGGTGGGCACTCCCTGACGAATTGCCTGACGAAGCCTTGCCCACGGTCATGAAAAAGGCGATAGCGGCGGCGATACCCGACGCATTTGAAGCCGCATGATCTTATCCAAAAAGTCTGCAACTTTTCGGGATCATGCTTTATCCAGAAGAGACATATCGCATGAGCCAACCCGTCAAACACATCGTCTTCGACATCGGCAAGGTGCTGATCCACTACGATCCGCATCTGGGCTATCATGACATCATCCCCGATGAAAACGAGCGGCGCTGGTTCTTCGAGAACATCTGCACGCATGACTGGAATGTCGAGCAGGATCGCGGCCGGACATGGCCCGAAGCCGAAGCGGTGCTGATCGAGGTCTTTCCCGATCGCGCCGATCATATACGCGCCTTCCGCAAAAGCTGGCACAAGATGGTTCCGCATGCCTATGACGACAGCGTGACGATCCTGCGGCGGCTGATCGCCGGGGGTCACGATGTGACGATGCTGACCAATTTCGCTTCCGATACGTTGCGCGAGGCGCAAGCGCGCTATCCCTTCCTCAGGGAAAGCCGCGGCGTCACCGTCTCGGGCGATATCGGCCTGCTCAAACCCGACAAGGCGATCTACGATCATCATGCCAAGGCATTCGATCTCGAACCATCGGCGACATTGTTCATCGACGATACGGCCGCCAATGTCGAAGGCGCCGTGGCTGCCGGCTGGCAGGCGGTGCAGTTTACCGGTCCGGAGACGTTGAAGGCAGACCTTCGGCAGGCGGGGATCGAGATTTAGCAGCCTCCAAAAGCACCGAAGCGCTTGAGATGGGCTCAAGCGCTTCGGGATCAGACTTTCCTGGAGGTCTCGTCCGATTGGATTAGAGCATCGCTCCGAATAGTGTCGATATCATGCTCCGACCGGCAGCATCTGCAGGCGGATTTTGCTGCGCAGATCGTCGATCGGCTTGAGGCCGCCCTCCTCCTCGTAGTGCCAGAAGGTCCAGCCGTTGCAGGCGTCGAGGCCCTGCACCTTGGCGCCCATGCGGTGGATCGACCCGGCATCGCCGTTGGCGGCGAGCGTGCCATCGGCGCGCACGATCGCCGCATGACGGCGGCGCGCGTCGCTCAGAACCGTTCCCGGGCGCAGCAATCCCGATTCGACGACACTGACGAAGGCGACGCGCGGCTCGGCGCGCTTGCCGGTCATCACCGTGAGCTCAGCCTTGCCGAGCGGCTCGACGGCGGCGATGCGGGCAGTGGCGGCATCGATATAGGCCTGCTCGCGTTCGATGCCGACAAAATGGCGGCCAAGGCGCTTGGCGACGGCGCCGGTCGTTCCCGAACCGAAAAAGGGATCGAGCACCACGTCGCCCGGCTTCGTCGATGCCATCAGCACGCGGGCGAGCAGGGCTTCCGGCTTCTGCGTCGGATGGACCTTGTCGCCGTTTTCGTCCTTCAGCCTTTCGCCGCCGGTGCAGATCGGGAACAGCCAGTCGGAACGCATCTGGATATCGTCATTGGCCGCCTTCATCGCCTCGTAATTGAAGGTGTACCCCTTGCCCTTCTGGTCGCGCGAGGCCCAGATCATGGTCTCATGCGCGTTCTGGAAACGACGGCCGCGGAAATTCGGCATCGGGTTGGTCTTGCGCCAGATGACGTCGTTGAGGACCCAGAAACCGAGATCCTGCAGCGAGGTGCCGACGCGGAAGATGTTGTGATAGGAGCCGATGACCCAGATGGTGCCGTTGGGCTTCAGCACGCGGCGGCAGGCGAGGAGCCAGGCGCGGGTGAAGGCATCATAGGTCTGGAAGCTGTCGAACTGATCCCAATGATCGTCAACGGCATCGACCTTGGACTGGTCGGGGCGGTGCAGATCGCCGTCGAGCTGGAGGTTGTATGGCGGATCGGCAAAGATCACATCGACGGAATGGTCGGGAAGCCGTTCGAGAGCCGCGACGCAATCGCCTTTGAGGATCGTGTCAAGCCAGGGGGACTGCGGTGCCGCCTGGGGCAGCTCATTCACAATACGAACAACAGACATGGGATACTCGGCTACTTGAGGACGCTTTAGTGATGCTTATGGTTACCGGACAGGGTAAATATGCGGTTAAGCGGCAAGTGGATTGTTGGCGGATTGCTGCCCGGCGCCATAAAACTTTGACGCTCGCGCCATAAAGGTGTAGCTCAGGCCCGACATCCGCCCCCGGTCGAAAGCCGGGGGCAATCGTTTTTATCTTCCCTTTTTGCAATGACAGGATTGCAGAACATGACCACACCCCAGCTCATCATCTTCGACTGCGACGGCGTTCTGGTCGATTCGGAAATCATCGCGGCACGGGTCGAGTCCGAGCTTCTGGGCGACGCGGGCTATCCGATCGAACCCGACGAGATCGCCGAGCGGTTTTCCGGCCTGACCTGGCCGAACATCCTGATGATGGTGGAACGCGAGGCCGGAATTCCGATTTCCGCTTCGCTGATCGAGAAATCCGACCGGATTCTCGATGAAAGGCTGGCGCAGGAAGTCCTGGCCATCGACGGTATCGAGCAGGCTGTTTCCAAGCTGCACTATCCCAGGTGCATCTGCTCCAACTCGTCGAACAAAAGGCTGAAGCTGATGCTCACCCGGACCGGGCTCTACGATCTCTTCGCGCCCGATATCTTCGCCGCCGGAGAGGTCGGGACCAAGCAGGGCAAGCCGGCTCCGGATGTTTTCCTCTATGCGGCGGAAAAATTCGGGGTCGATCCTGGAAATGTCATCGTCATTGAAGATTCGGTCCACGGCATCCATGGTGCGCACGCGGCCGGAATGCGCGTCATCGGCTTCACCGGCGGAGCGCATACCTATCCCGGCCATGCCGACCGTCTGACGGAGGCGGGCGCCGAAACGGTCATCAGCCGCCACCAGGACCTGCCCGCCGTCATCGAGGCGATGTCGGTCTGGTCCGAGGCGCTTTGAGCGTGGGCTTCTTTTTCCGGAGATGTTGCTGAGGCGGAAACGTTGAGGCATGGATTCTTCGCCGTCTCCATTACCTCAATGGCGCCGAAAGCGCGGTCCGATCACGATGGAACCCGCCCCAAAACCTCAAGCAGCCGAGCTTTTCCTGCTCTTGGGAGGGGCGTTGAGGGCCGCAAGCGCTTCCTCCGCCTCCTCCAGGGTAAGGCCGATCATCAGCTTGGTGCCGATAATAACCGGAATGCCCGTGACCGAATCGAAGATGGCCCAGGTGTCGGTCGGTTCGAAAATGCGTTCGTATCGTGGTTTCATGCCGAAGGTTCTTAGCGCGGGCCGGTTGATATTTTGCTGACGCGCGCACGGGTATTTGAATCGAATTGCATCTAAATCGGCGCTATCGACTCGATCCCGTTTTGCGTAGAGATTGCCGGCTTCTTTTGCGGCCCTTCTTGACGGCGACAATCCCGTCCTGCTGCTCCAATTGTTTCGTCAGCGCGGCGGCAGAGACTGGTTTTCCATAATACCATCCCTGCCCCATGACTGGCACGGGAAGGTTGCGGAAATAAGTCGCCTGCGCTGCCGTCTCGATACCCTCCACGAGGATGGAGAGATTGTGCTTGATCGCCATATCGATGATCTGCGGGACGATACTCACCGTCACCGCATCCGTTCCCACGGTGCGGGTGAAGGCACGATCCATTTTCAGCACATCGACATCCAGTTCGCCAAGATAGGAAAGGCTCGAATAGCCGGTGCCGAAATCATCGAGATAGACAATATGTCCGCGCGAGCGCAGCCGGGCGATGCCCTCAATGGCGGCGGAGGAATCCGCGGTTGAACGTTCGGTCAGTTCGATGCCGATCTGGCGCGGGCTCAATCCCCCGCGACGCAGGCCGTCATCGAGCGCGGCAAAGAATTTTGGATCGCTGAGATCGCTCGCGACAATATTGATGGTTATGCGGAAGCCATCATGCAGGCGGAGTGTTTCGGCCATTTCCTCGATCGCACGATTAAGGACATAGCGGGTGACCCGGCCGGCGATGCCTTTTTGCTCGGCAATCGCGATGAAGACGTCAGGCGGCACGAAATCGCCTTTGCTTTCGTTGCTTTGCCAGCGAACCAGCGCTTCGGCGCCAACGATTTTCCCGTCGGCCACATTCACCACCGGCTGGTAGAGCAAGGTCAGTTCTTCGTGGGCGAGAGCCCTGGAGAGCCTGGCCATCAGCGATTGGTCGCGACGGCGGAAATTAACCCAGGTCAGCCCGCCAAGCGCACCGAGCGCGGCTCCAAGCAGCATGATCGCATTGACGATGCCATGGCTGAACGCATCGAGTTCGCTGAGGCGCGCCCAAACGGAAATGCATAGTCCCGAGGCCTCGGAACAGCCATCCCGGCGAAGAATGCCACTTTTCAGGCTCCACGCCACGCCATCGGCCGGCGCCGGGACGACAGCATCCCCCTCACCGAAAATCCTGGCGAGATGTTTCTTCCCCACATCGCCGTAAAAGATCCCGTAATGGAATGGCGGATCTTTCAGCGTATCGAATGCTCTGGGATCGATGACGGCATTGGCATTTCCGCGGTCCACGACCGGGGCGTTGGAATCGGAAACCGCCAATGGCGTATCGGGATAGATGCGCGTTCCATCTGCTAATTGGGTATAGGGGCCTTGCGGCATCGGCACGCTGCCATCCGTCTTGCCCAATATGGTGGAGCATATGAGATGGCCGTCCTTGATGCGTCCTATGTCCTTGAGATTGCGTGCGGCAAACAGCATGTTGCGCATAAGCTCGATTTCAGCAGGCGAGCAAAAGTCCTGAGGCGAAGCATTGGCAGCATCGATTGCGCCGTTCGTCTCGGCGATGACATCGATGGCATGTGCCAGCAACTGATCTGAATAGCTGGTGATCGCCGCGCGATCCGAGGATATCCGCATGCGGGTTCCCAGCACATGGCCGAACCATCCTCCCGCCAACGTCAACATTGCCACCGCAAGGATGATGGGAGCGGTTCGGAAGATCGGACGCAGGCGGTTGATCACGGGCGTTCCTGTATGTCGCGCAAAGAAATACTTCGCAGCCCCATCCATTCAGAAAGAATAAAAGCACAATACTATTAAAATATTTGTAACGGCGCGAAAATTCCCTTGCAACGGCGGCGAAAATTTTCAGCCGCCGTCACTTTCAGGACCATTCCCAAGCTTCCAGCAAGAAATCCCCTACATTCATTTCTATTTTGTATTGTAGGGTCCTTCATCGTAGCCGACGAAGACCTGGATGTCCTTCACGGCCGGCGTCGGGAAGCTGATGCCCTTGTCGTTGAAAACGAACTGGGTCGCGCTTGCAGGATCCGAAACACTGACCTGATATTTATGCAGCTTGGAATATAGCACGGAATCGCCCTGCGTGACCACGACGCGGATCGGCATGGTGATCGTGCCGGCCTTGAACTGCGGTCCAGGAACGATCTTGCCTGCCGCAGCTACGTCCATCGTGGTCGTGCCCGGCGCATATTGGCAGGCGCGCGTCACATCCGTGATAGCGGCCTGGTAAACGATGCGCGCATTGTCTTTTTCGCCGCCCTTCTCATATGTATTGAAGAAGGCGGTTCCTTCACGCAGCGTAACGTTGGGGCAATAGGCGCGAAGCTCGGATTGCGAAACCTTCTGTTCGCCCGACGTGGAAGGCAGGCCGCCCGCGACGGTCCCCGATCCGCCATCCTTGGTCGTGCACCCGGCCACGGCCAAAAGCAGTGCCATCGCAAAAACTTGATGAAATGCGGAACGATTGTATGATGCTTTACCCATGAACCGGACTTCCCTGCACTAATGAACCTGTTCTATACCAACGCCCGTGGACCAACGCCATGTGGACCGCGCGACGACGTTTTCCTGTTTTTTTACGGACAGGGCAACCCCATCCCTGAAAGCTGCGCCAAAAATCGGGCTGCAACGGGATCTGCTATAAAAGGCTAGGATGACATGAAGTATGTGAGTACCCGCGGCGAGGCGCCTGTCCTGGGATTTTGCGATGCGCTCCTGGCAGGCCTGGCCCGCGACGGCGGACTTTATCTCCCACAGGAATTTCCCACGCTCTCGCCCGACGAGATCCGCGCGCTGCGCGGAAAATCCTATGCCGATGTCGCCATCCGCGTCCTGACGCCGTTTACCGGCGGCGAAATTCCGCAAGCCGATTTCGAGCGCATGGTCCGCGAAGCCTATGCCACGTTCCACCACGCCGCCGTCTGCCCGCTGGTGCAGACCGGCGCCAACGAATTCATCCTGGAGCTGTTCCACGGCCCGACGCTCGCCTTCAAGGACGTGGCGATGCAATTGCTGGCGCGGCTGATGGATTATACGCTTGCCGCGCAGGCCAAGCGCGCCACCATCGTCGGCGCGACATCGGGCGATACGGGGGGGGCCGCCATCGAGGCTTTCGCCAACCGCGACCGAACCGACATCTTCATCCTGTTTCCCCATGGGCGCGTCTCTCCCGTCCAGCAGCGGCAGATGACCAGCTCCACCGCACCGAATGTCCATGCGCTCTCCGTGGAGGGGAATTTTGACGATTGTCAGGCGCTCGTCAAAGGGATGTTCAACGATCTGCGTTTTCGCGACGCGCTGTCGCTTTCCGGCGTCAATTCGATCAACTGGGCGCGCATCATGCCGCAGGTGGTGTATTATTTCACCGCAGCACTTTCCCTCGGCGCTCCGGACCGTCCGGTTTCCTTCACCGTGCCGACCGGTAATTTCGGCGATATCTTCGCCGGTTATGTCGCCAAGCGCATGGGCCTGCCGATCGACAGGCTGATCGCGGCGACCAATGACAACGATATTCTCGCCCGCACGCTGCAATCCGGCGCCTACGAGACGCGCGGCGTCGTCCAGACCACCTCGCCATCGATGGATATCCAGGTTTCCTCGAATTTCGAGCGGCTGCTGTTCGAGGCGCATGGGCGCGACGGGGCGGCGGTCCGCAGGCTGATGGACGGGCTCAAGCAGTCCGGCGGCTTTGTCATCGCGGATGCGCCGCTGAAGCGGATTCGCGCCGAATTCGACGCCGGACGCTCCACTGTGGCGGAGACGGCAGAGACCATCCGCTCAGTGCTCGAAACCAACGGCTATCTCCTCGATCCGCACTCGGCGATCGGCGTCAAGGTTGCGCGCGACCATGCCGATGGGGTACCGATGGTGATCCTTGCGACTGCGCATCCGGCTAAATTTCCCGATGCCGTCGCGCAGGCCAGCGGCATCGAACCCGCGCTGCCCACCCGATTTGGAGATCTTATGGAAAGAAAAGAAAACTATACGGTGCTTCCCAACGATCTCAAAATCGTGGAAGATCATATCAGCCGCAATTCAAGAGCCTTGCGGGAGGGAGTTAATCAGTAATGAGTGTTAAAGTAAGCCGTCTCCCCAACGGGCTGACGATCGCGACCGAGGCCATGCCGAATGTGGAAAGCGTCGCCTTGGGAATCTGGGTCAAGGCCGGCTCGCGTAACGAAGCGAACGACCAGCATGGCATTGCCCACCTCCTCGAACACATGGCCTTCAAAGGCACGGAGAACCGCTCGGCCTGGCAGATCGCAGCGGATATCGAAAATGTCGGCGGCGAAATCAACGCCGCGACGAGCGTCGAAACGACCGCCTTTTATGCCCGCGTGCTGCGTAATGACGTACCGCTCGCCATCGATATCCTGTCGGATATACTGACCAGCTCGAAATTCGATCCGGACGAACTTGCCCGCGAGAAGCATGTCATCATGCAGGAGATCGGCGCAGCGCACGACACGCCCGATGATATCGTCTTCGATCATTTCACGGAAACGGCATTCCGCCATCAGCCGGTCGGACGCGCCATCCTCGGCGAGCCGGAGACGGTCGAGACCTTCACCTCCGCCGATCTGCGCACCTATATGGAAGAGCAATACAGCGCCGACCGCATGGTGGTGACCGCGGCGGGAGCCATCGACCATGACGCCTTCGTCCGCGAGGTGGAAAAGCGGCTTGGCGGTTTCCGCGCCCACGGCACGGCCACAATGCCGGATCTTGCCCATTATGTCGGCGGCGATTTCCGCGAAAATCGCGACCTGATGGATGCGCAGGTGCTGATCGGCTTCGAGGGCCGCGCCTATCATGTGCGCGATTTCTATGCCTCGCAGATCCTGGCGATGGTGCTTGGCGGCGGCATGTCGTCACGGCTTTTCCAGGAAGTTCGGGAAAAGCGCGGCCTTTGCTATTCGGTCTATGCGTTTCACTGGGGTTTTTCCGACACGGGCCTTTTCGGCATTCATGCCGCGACGGGACGCGACGATCTGAACGAGCTCGTTCCCGTCATCCTGCACGAGATGCATGAGGCGGCGCAGAACATCAGCGAGGAAGAGGTGAACCGTGCCCGCGCCCAATATCGCGCCAGCCTCCTGATGTCGCAAGAGAGCGTGGCGAGCCGTGCCGGCCAGATGGCCCGGCAAATCCTTCTCTATGGCCGGCCGGTGACCCATGACGAGCTGCTGGAGCGGCTTTCGCTGATCACCGCAGAACGGCTCACCGATCTTGCGGGCCGGCTTTTCCTGGACACCAAACCGACGGTCGCCGCGGTGGGGCCGATTGGAAAACTGATGCATTTCGACGGTGTGCAGGATGCGCTTTCCACACGGTCGCAGCCTCGCAAGATCGCCGTCTAAACTCAGGGCACGGCAATGATCGCCCTGCCCTTCATCAGGAACAATCAGGGTTCCCTGCGCGGAATACGCGTTTGTCTGCGCGAACCTTCGAGCGGCGATTACAAGGCGTGGGCGAATCTGCGCGCCGAGAGCCGGGAATTCCTGTCGCCATGGGAACCGCTATGGAACGAGGGGGATCTCGAACGCAGCTCGTTTCGCCTGCGGATCAGGCGCTATCAGGAAGAGTCGCAGTCGGGCACCGGCTATCCCTTCTTCATCTTCCGCAACTCCGACAACAGGCTCGTCGGCGGCATCACGCTCGGCAATATCCGCCGCGGCGTCGCGCAATCCGGCCAGATCGGCTATTGGAGCGGCGCGCCTTTTGCCGGGCAAGGCTATATGACCGAGGCGATGGGGCTGATTATCCCCTTTGCATTCGACCAGTTGCGGTTGCACAGGCTCGAAGCTGCCTGTATTCCCAATAATGCACGATCCACGCGGCTTCTCGAAAAAGCCGGATTTCAGAGAGAAGGACTCTTACGTTCCTATCTCAAAATCAACGGCATGTGGCAGGACCATTTCCTCTACTCGCTGCTCGAAAACGACAGACGCATGATCAACAGCAAGGTCGCCCGATAGTGTCACGATATGTTCACAGCCCGCTGAAGATGCTTTTCGGCATTTTTCTGTTCGTGCTGTTCGCCGCCGGCGGAGCCAGTTCGTCATTGGCGTTCGAACCGGTCAAGATATCGAAGGACGATACCGCGCTCGATCTTTCCCGCGCCGTGGAGATCTTCCGCAATCAGGGCGAGAGCTTCCAGGTTTCCACGGCACCTGGACCCGACGGCATCGTGCGGCGCATCGAGGTGCAGGCCAACGACAAGAGGAGCGAAGGCGACTGGGCTGTCTTCGCCATCGCCAACCCGACTGACGAGCAGATCGACCGGCTGATCGTGGCGCCGCATTTCCGCCTCGTCGGATCGGGTTTCGTCTGGCCCGATCTCGGATCGACCCGCATCAATTCCATCACGCCGAGCGAAGGCTTCGCGCTCGACCGGCAGGCGAGCCCCGATGCCGACATCTTTCGCATAACGCTCAATCCGGGTTCGGTGATCACGCTTGTCGCCGAACTGGCCTCCCCCAACCTGCCGCAGGTCTATCTCTGGGAGCCCGAAGCCTACAAGGACACGATCAACGCCTATACGCTTTATCGCGGCATCCTGCTCGGCATATCAGGCCTTCTCGCCTTGTTCCTGACCATTCTTTTCGTCGTCAAGGGCACGTCGCTGTTTCCGGCGACGGCGGCGCTCGCCTGGGCCGTTCTCGCCTATATCTGCGTCGATTTCGGTTTCTGGAACAAGCTGATGGCGATCACGCCCGGCAGCGAACAGGTCTGGCGGGCGGGAACCGAGGTGTCGCTTGCCGCGACGTTTGTGATCTTCCTGTTCACCTATCTCAACCTCAACCGATGGCACGATCATTTCAGCTATGGCGCGTTGACCTGGGTCCTGGGCCTGCTGGCCCTTGCCGGGGTCGCCATCATCGATCCGCCGATCGCCTCGGGTATCGCGCGTTTTTCCTTCGCGCTGACCGGCATAGCCGGCGTGGCGATCATCGGCTACCTGACGTTCAGGGGATATGACCGGGCGATCATGCTCATCCCGACCTGGATATTGATCCTGTTATGGCTTGGCGGGGCATGGCTCACCGTATCCGGCCATCTCGACAATGATATCGCGCAGCCGGCACTGGGCGGCGGCCTCGTGCTGATCCTGCTTCTCATCGGCTTCACCGTCATGCAGCACGCCTTCGCCGGCGGCGCATTACAGCACGGGCTTTTCTCCGACATGGAACGGCAGGCGCTTGCCGTCATCGGCTCCGGCGATATCGTCTGGGATTGGGACGTGCCACGCGACCGCGTGGTAACGACGCCTGATATCGACACCTTCCTCGGTTCCGCCGCAAGCCAGCTTCAGGGGCCGGTACGCAACTGGCTGCCGGCGATGCACAGCGACGACCGCGACCGGTTCCGCTCGACGCTCGACGCCATTCTGGAGAATCGGCGCGGCCGCATCGCGCAAACCTTCCGCTTACGCGCCGGCGATGGGCATTATCATTGGTATGCGCTGCGCGCCCGCCCCGTCATCGGCTCCGACGGCGAAATCGTGCGCTGCGTCGGCACGCTGATCAACGTCACCGAGCAGAAGAAGGCCGAGGAGCGCCTTCTGCATGATGCCGTGCATGACAATCTGACCGGGCTGCCCAACCGCGAATTGTTCCTCGACCGGCTGAACAACGTCATCCACATGGCGCGCAGCGAAAGCAAGTTCAGGCCAACGGTTTTCATCATCGACATCGACCGCTTCAAGCAGGTCAATGACAGTCTCGGCATGTCGGCCGGCGATACGATCCTCCTGACTATCTCGCGCCGCCTGCATCGGCTGCTCAAGCCACAGGACACGCTATCCCGCCTGGCCTCCGACCAGTTCGGACTGCTGCTCACTTCCGAAAGCGATCCGGCGCGCATCGCCGCGTTCGCCGAGGCGCTGAAACAGGCGATCCGCGCGCCCATCTCCTATGCCAAGCGCGAGATCGTGCTGACGGCGTCCATCGGCCTCATCACATGGACTGCGGCGGCATCGAATGCCGAGGACCTGGTCAAGGATGCGGAGCTTGCGATGTATCAGGCCAAGCGGTTCGGCGGCGACCGCATCGAGCCGTTCCGCCCGGCATTCCGCGCCATCGGCAGCGACAAGCTGCAGATGGAGTCGGATCTGCGCCGCTCCATAGAGCGTCAGGAGATCGGCCTGGTCTATCAGCCGATCGTGCGGCTGGAGGACGGCAGCATTGCCGGGTTCGAAGCGCTCATGCGCTGGGAGCATCCACGGCGCGGCTCGATATCGCCGTCCGAATTCATCCCGATCGCCGAAAGCTCCGGCCTCATCGTCCAGCTTGGCCTGTTCGCCATGCAACGCGCGGCTCAGGATCTGTTCAACTGGCGCGAGAATTTCCCCGGCATGAATATCTTCGTCTCGGTCAATCTTTCGAGCACGCAGCTCATCCGCCAGGATCTCATCAGCGATGTGCGCTCGGTGCTCTCGCGCACCCATATCGCCCCGGAAAGCCTCAAGCTCGAGCTTACCGAATCCGTCATCATGGAAAACCCCGAGCAGTCTGCGCATGTGCTGACGCGCATCAAGGCCATGGGCGTGGGCTTGTCCCTCGATGATTTCGGCACCGGCTATTCCTCCCTCGCCTATCTCACCCGCTTCCCCTTCGACATGATCAAGATCGACCGCTCCTTCGTGAAGAGCGATCAGGCGCAGAATGCGACGCTGCTGCGCTCGATCGTCAGCATGGCGCATGATCTGGGCCTCGCGGCAGTGGCGGAAGGCGTGGAAAATGAAACGGATGCGCTGCATCTGCGCCAGCTCGGCTGTGAATATGTGCAGAGCTTCATGTTCGGCCAGCCGGTGTCGGCGGACGCTGCAAACAAACTTCTCAGAGATCAGCTGGAGCCTGCCGCAGCCTAGAGTTTGTCAGAACTAGCTTGAAACAGCGTCCCCTCCTGTCGTCATTCTCGGGCTTGTCCCGAGAATCTACGCGGTATGATCTGTCAGAACGGTAATTGCTTTTCTTTTCCTTGTCGCAGATTCTCGGGACGAGCCCGAGAATGACGGCCGGACAAGTGGTGTCGTCCGGCCAGCGTTTCAATTAAACCATGACAACCTTTAGATCATGATGGGATCAGGCGTGCCCCACGGCATTGACCAGGCGTGACAGGTCGATGCCGATATGATTGAGCAAGCGCTCGTATTTCGTGGCGATATCGGTGTCGAAGAGCAAATCCATCGATGCCGGGCATGTCAGCCAACCATTCTCGACGATCTCGGCCTCGAGCTGCCCCGCTCCCCAGCCGGAATAGCCGAGCGTCATGAGAGCCTGCGACGGTCCGCCGTTGCCCGCGATGGCACGCAGAATGTCGATGGTCGCGGTCAGACAGACATCTTCGGAGACCGGCATGGTCGAATCCACCATGTAATCGTCGGAATGCAGGACGAAGCCGCGAGTCCGATCGACAGGGCCGCCATTGCGCACCATGAAATGGCGCATCTCACGTGGCAGCCTGATCGTCTCCTCCTCGTCGATGACGCCCAGCTGCACCAGAAGATCGGGAAATTCCATGGGCTGCAGCTGGTTGATGATGAAGCCCATCGCGCCCTCGTCGGAATGGGCGCAGACATAGATCACCGTCCGCGCGAAACGGTCATCGCTCATGCTCGGCATGGCGATCAGGAACTGACCGTTCAGAAAACCCTTGTCTCTTTGCGTAGACTTCAAGATGTCCATGCCGCTAAAGGTAGCAACGGATCGGAAAATGGCAAAGAGGTTTTGGCGAAGAAGGCCAATTCTCTTTAAATCGGAACCATCAACCAACGCCAAAAAGCCGATTGTCATCATCGTCCGTGACTTGGCTATAGCTTGGGCTGTGACCTGATCGTGACTTGATAACGCCATCGTTTCACGGCAATCCTTGCGCATGATCATTCGAAAATCCTTCATTGCCGTCTTCGCTGCGGCACTTCTCCAGTCCGGCCACGCCCTCGCCGAAAGTTCTCCCTGGGTCGAAACACCGGGCGGCAAGGTCCGGCTTCTTCTCGACGTTCCGCAGGAACCGATGACGGTGTTGCGCGGCGCGATCCAGATCGATCTCAAAGACGGGTGGAAAACCTATTGGCAGGAGCCGGGCGATGCCGGCGTTCCGCCGCAGCTCGACCTTTCGGCAAGCAGCAACATCGCCGGGAGCGAGATCGCGTTTCCCGCACCTTATCGTTTCCATGACGGAGAGACGCAATGGGCCGGGTACAAGCGTTCCGTCGTGCTCCCCGTCACCTTCCGTCTTCAGGAGGCGCAGGCGCCGACGCGGCTCAAGGGCCATGTCTTTCTCGGCATATGCGAGACGATCTGCATTCCGGTCCAGGCCGAGTTCGATCTGCCGGTCAAGCCGGGCTCGCCGGACGCGCTTGCGCATACGCTGGTCAGCACCGCCTTCGACCGGCTGCCGCGTCCGGCCACGCCGGAATTCGGCATCCGGGAGGCGATAAGGAGAGATGGCAAGGCTGTTTTCGACGTGAGGCTTCCGGTCAATGGCAAGCCTGCGCAACTTTTCCTGTCCGGCGACGCGATGACATTCTCCACGCCGAAAATCGAAGGGCCGGAAGAAGACGGCATCCGCTTCTCCAGCACGATCCTCAGCGGCGCGGACAAAACGCCTGATGTGATCGACTATACGCTCGTGCAGGGCGAGCAGGCCGTGTCCGGCACGGTGGACCTTCCCTAGAGACCACAGCCCCCAATCCGCTCTCGACTTTGGCCTCGGCAGGCCATATGTCCTATTGCATCGGCACATCCAAGGAGAGAATTCCATGACGATAAAGGTTGGCGACAAGCTTCCCGCGGCGACGTTCAAGGTCAAGACCACCGATGGCATCAAGGACATCACGACCGACGAGCTCTTCGGGGGCAAGAAGGTCGTTCTGTTTGGCGTTCCGGGCGCATTCACGCCGACCTGCAGCCTCAATCATCTGCCCGGCTATCTGGAAAACCATGAAGCCATTCTCTCCAGGGGCGTAGACCAGATTGCCGTGGTGGCGGTCAATGATCCGCATGTCATGGGCGCCTGGGCCCAGAGCACGGGCGGCGAAGGCAAGATCCTCTACCTCTCGGATGGCAACGGCACCTTCACCAAGACCGCCGGCCTCGATATCGACCTTTCGGCGGCCGCCCTCGGCATCCGCTCCAAGCGCTATTCGGCCATCGTCGAAGACGGCGTGGTGAAGGCGCTCAACATAGAGGAAACGCCGGGCCAGGCAGCGACGTCGAGCGCGGCGGAACTGCTGACGCAGCTTTGATGGTGTTTCGGGTCGGTAGCGCTGAGGCTGCAACACCCCCCTCTGGCCTGCCGGCCAGAGGGGGTGAGACGGAGTGCTCTGGCCCATCCGGCTGATTACTCGCTTTCACGAAACCGGGTTGGCGAAAGCCGTGCCCGCCCCACCCTTCTTGAACGGCGCCATGCCGGCCCGCGCCAGCGCGTCGGCGCGTTCGTTTTCGGGATGGCCGGCGTGGCCCTTTACCCAATTCCAGGTGACCTTGTGGCGGCGGTTTGCCTCATCGAGCGCCTGCCAGAGTTCACCGTTCTTCACCGGTTTCCTGTCGGCGGTCTTCCAGCCGTTCTTTTTCCAGCCATGGATCCATTTGGAAATTCCGTCCATGACATATTTGCTGTCGGTGTAAAGCGCCACCTCGCAAGGTTCCTTCAGCGAGGTGAGCGCGGAGATCGCCGCCATCAGCTCCATGCGGTTGTTGGTCGTGTCAGGCTCGCCGCCGGAAAGCTCCTTCTCGGTGCTGTTCCAGCGCAGGACGACGCCCCAGCCGCCCGGCCCCGGATTGCCCGAGCAGGCACCGTCGGTAAAAGCCTCTATCATCTTCACGCGTCCTCCCCTTTCCCGACCAGGCCGTATTCGGCGGGAGAATGGATATGGCGGTGAAAGCGCATCCGGCGGACATATTCCATGGGATCCTTCTTGACGACGAAACTGCCGTCGGCAACGTTGAGCCAGTCATAAAGCCGGGTCAGCATGAAGCGCAGCGCAGCACCACGCGCCAGCACCGGCAATGCCCGGGCCTCCTCAGCTGAGAGCGGCCGGACTGAGGTATAGCCGCGCAGAAGTGCGGTCCCTTTCGTCAGATTGAAGGAAAAATCCTTTTCGAAGCACCAGGCATTGAGGCAGACCGCCACGTCATAGGCGAGCAAATCGGTGCAGGCGAAATAGAAATCGATCACTCCGGAAAGCTGCGGCCCGAGAAAAAAGACATTGTCGGGGAAAAGATCGGCATGGATGATGCCGGCGGGAAGATCGGCAGGCCAGTTCGCTTCGAGAAAAGCCAGATCGGCTTCCGTCTCGGCCGCCAACCCCTTCTCCACCTCGTCGGCGCGCTCCTTGGCCTGGTCCCACAGGGGACGCCATCCCGAAACGGAAAGCGCGTTTTCCCGGCGCACCGGGAAATCGAGCCCCGCCAGATGCATCCGCGCCAGCGCTTCGCCCACCGCATGGCAATGGGCGACCGTCGGGCGGCGCATCCACATGCCTTCGAGGAAGGTGATGATGGCGGCGGGCCGGCCGGCGAGTTCGCCGATCATCGCGCCGTTCTTCTGATGCACCGGCAAGGGGCAGTCGATGCCCTTTTGCGCCAGATGCTGCATCAGCCCGAGAAAGAACGGCAGATCGTTGCGGTTCACACGCTTTTCATAAAGCGTCAGAATGAACGAGCCCTTGTCGGTGTGCAGGAGGTAGTTTGAATTCTCTACGCCTTCAGCGATGCCCTTATAGGATAAAAGGCCGCCAATATCGTATTCGTCCAGAAATGCCGCCAGGTCGATCTCGTTTATATCGGTGTAGACAGCCATGCGGTGATCCGAGTGAATGGTGAATGGTCAATAGTGAATGGTAAGTGACAAGGGATGAGCAGCTACCATTCACTATTCACCATTTCGCCATTCACCATAATCAGCGTTCCCCGTTGACGAAGGCCATGTCGCGCGGCGTCAGCTCGACATCACGCAGCTCCCGATTGACGAGGAAATTTTCAGTCTCGATCGTGGTTTCCGCCAATTCGATAGTGACACGAAAGCGGTCTGAAAAGGCCTGGATGATTTCATCCACGATGATTTCCGGTGCGGATGCACCAGCCGACAGGCCGACCACCGAAATATCGTTCACCCGCTCCCATTCGATATCGGAGGCGCGCTGCACCAGCATGGAATGGCGGGCGCCGGAGCGCTCCGCCACCTCGACCAGCCGCTTGGAATTGGACGAATTCGGCGCACCGACGATGAGGAAGAGATCGCAGCCAGCCGCCGCCGCCTTTACCGCGTCCTGACGGTTGGTCGTCGCATAACAGATCGATTCGGCCGCAGGCGCCGTCAATTCCGGAAAACGTCCCTGCAGAACGGCGAGAATGCCGGCGGTATCATCGACGGAAAGCGTGGTCTGGGTGACGAAGCCGAGCCGCGTCGGATCCTCCGGCCGATAGGCCTCGGCGTCCTCCACCGTCTCGATGAGCGTGACGGACCCCTCGGGCAGCTGGCCCATGGTGCCGATGACCTCGGGGTGGCCCGAATGGCCGATCAGGATCACATGCCGCCCAAGACGCTGATGCCGCATGGCCTGCTTGTGCACCTTGGAAACCAGCGGACAGGTGGCGTCGAGATAGAAGAGGTTCTTCGCCATCGCGTCCTCGGGCACCGATTTCGGTACGCCATGGGCCGAGAAGACCACCGGCTGGTTACGATGCTCGTGCGGAATTTCATCCAGCTCCTCGACGAAGACCGCGCCGCGCGCCTGCAGACCCTGCACGACATAGCGGTTATGGACGATCTCGTGGCGGACATAGATCGGCGCGCCATATTTCTTGAGCGCCAGAACGACCATCTGGATCGCCCTGTCGACGCCCGCACAAAAACCGCGCGGTCCGCACAGACGGATTGTCAGTTGCTGCTTGTCGCTCATATTTGGACCTTGGTTTATGTCGAAATCTGTCATTCACCCCCTCTGTCCTGCCGGACATCTCCCCCTCAAAGGAGGAGATGTCCGGCAGGACAGAGGGGGTATCAGCGCACTCATCATCAAACTCACTTACCCTCTCGACCACGCCGGCGCCAGAGATAAGCGCCGACGACGGCGGCCAAAGCCAGGGCCAGACCATACCATGTCACGGCATATTGCAAATGGTTGTTGGGCAGATCGATGATGGTGACACCGCCGACGGGAAGCCCGCCCGGGTTCGGCGCTTTGCCGGCATCGATGAAGAAGGGAACCATCTTCGAGGGGTCGAGCCCCGCCGTCTTCACCATCTCAGGCCAATTCTTCCAGTAGAAGATATTCCTGGCCGGATCATTGTCGGGGACCAGCGACGATGGCTTTTCGACCAGGGGATCGCGCGCCAGCCCCGTCATCGTCACGTCGCCTGAGATCTGCCCTTCGGTCCGTGTCGCCGCTTCCTTGCGTTCATAGGGCACGAAGCCGCGATTGACCAATACGGCGCGGCCGTCAGCCATCTGCAACGGCGTATAGACATAGAAGCCGGACCGGCCCCGATGGGTGGCAAAGAAATGGCGCTCGTCCTGATGGAGGAACCGGCCGGTCACCGTCACCGGCCAATATTCGACATCGCCGGTCCTGGTGTAGATCGCCTCGATCTCTTCGAGCGGACGCGGCGGAGAGGCGACGCGCTCGGCGATGGTCGCAATAAGCCCCTCCTTCCAGTGCAGCCGCTGCACCTGCCAGGTTCCAAGCGCAATCAGGATGGCGAAGGCGGCAAGCGCAAGCGCTATGACCAGTCCGGGGACCAGCCAGGGCAACCGTCCGGCGGGAGCGGCCGTTGTTTCAACAGCTTCATTCATTTCCGGTCGTCCAGACGCCCCTGCGCGGCCTTGTTGCGGTATTGCAGCGTGATCAGGATGCCCTTGATCCAGCGCAGGAGAACGAGGCTCAAGACAATCGTCAACGGAACCCAGAGAACGAAATGCACCCAGAGCGGCGGGTTGAGGGTGACTTCCATCCAGAGCGCCAGACCGACCACGAGAAAACCGACGATGAGGATGACGAAAGCAGCCGGACCGTCGCCGGAATCGGCGAAGGAATAATCCAGCCCGCAATTGCTGCAGCTCTTGGCGGTCGTCAGATAGCCGTCGAACAGCCGCCCCTGGCCGCAGCGCGGGCAGCGCCCCAGGATGCCTGCCCGAATGGGCTCGACCGGCGGGTGGATGGATGGGTCGTTCGGCATGGGGCTTGTCCTTAGAGCATTTCATTTCGAATTGGAAACGTTGGCGGGACAGATACCCCCCTCTGCCCGCCCTTCGACAAGCTCAGGAGGGCAGAGGGGGTTGCCTCGCGATTCCATCAAAACAGAAACTGCTCTATAACAAAAGGCGGCCGTGTCTCCACAGCCGCCCCCCATAGGACTGAATATCTAACGGCTCATCCCTCGACCATCGGCGCGCCCCAGCCGCCCCAGACATAGACCGCGAAGAACAGGAACAGCCATACCACGTCGACGAAGTGCCAATACCACGCGGCGGCTTCGAAGCCGAAATGGTTCTTCGGGGTGAAATCGCCCCGGATCGCGCGCAGCAGGCAGACGAACAGGAAGATGGTGCCGACGATGACGTGGAAGCCGTGGAACCCCGTCGCCATGAAGAACGTCGCGCCGTAGATGGAGTCCTTGAAGGCGAACGGAGCGTGTATGTACTCGTAAGCCTGGACCGAGGAGAACAGCAGGCCAAGCGCAACCGTGATCGCCAGCCCGGTGATCAGCCCCTTGCGGTCATTGTGCAGGAGAGCGTGGTGAGCCCAGGTGACCGTCGTGCCCGAGAGAAGCAGGATGACGGTGTTGTAAAGCGGCAGGTGCAGCGGATCGAGAACCTCGACGCCCTTGGGAGGCCACTGTCCGCCGGTGAATGCGGCGCGTGCGACCTGATGCGCCTCGTTCGGGAACAGGCTGACATCGAAATAGGCCCAGAACCAGGCGGCAAAGAACATCACCTCGGAGGCGATGAACATGATCATGCCATAGCGCAGATGCAGCGCCACGACCTGGGTGTGATGACCCTCGCGGCCTTCCTTGATCGTATCCGACCACCAGCCATACATGGTGTAGAGCACGATGGCGAGGCCGGCGAAGAAGATCCACGGCGTGACGAGATTGACGCCAAAAAAATTCAGCTCACCCGCATTGAGATAACGCATATAGGCGATGCCGCCGAGCGCCAGCACGAATGCGCCGACGGAGCTCAGAAACGGCCACGGACTTGGATCGATGATGTGATAATCGTGATTTTTCTGGTGGACGTCAGCCATTTCAATCCCCAAGGTTCATCTTCATGCTTGCTTCGCCATAGACGAGGCTGGCTCTTGTTTTACGCAAGTCCGGACGGAAAACCGATGATTTTCCTGGGAAAACCGCTTCACACTTTTCCTGGACTTGCTCTACAAATTTCCGCTGCTTTCTCCATCTGCCGGCTTGGCGCTTTGCGCGACAGGCTGCGGCTTGTCAATGGGAAAGAACGTATAGGAAAGCGTGATCGTTTTGAGATCTTCCAGGTCCGGGTCATTGACGATATCAGGGTCGACGAAGAACACCACCGGCATGTCGATGTCCTCTCCCGGCTGCAATGTCGTATCGGTGAAACAGAAGCACTGCACCTTGTTGAAATAGGCGCCTGCGCGATCCGGCGTCACATTGAAGCTGGCGCGGCCCGATGTCGGCGCCGTAGCCAGGCTCCGGCCTTCGTAGCTGATCTGCTTCGTCTCGCCGATCCTGATCGTCACTTCGCGCTGCTTGGGCTTGAAATCCCATGGCAGGGCGCCCGATGTGTTGGCGTCGAAACGGATATTGATCGTCTTGTCGAGGATGGTATCGGACATCTGCTCGACGCGCTGCGTCGTGCCGCCGTAGCCCGTCACCTGGCAGAATACCCGGTAAAGCGGAACGGAGGCATAGGCTGCGCCGATCATCGCGATAAAGAAGGTAAAGCATGCGGTGGCGACAACGCGGTTGGAGCGCTGCTTTTTGCCGGTCGTGCTGGTGGAAACCGTCTTCTCTTCCGTCATAGCGTCCTCACAGTGGCCTGCCCAGCACGTTGGCGCCAAGCTTTGCCCATGTGCCGATATAGACCAGCAGAACGAACAGGGCGAGCGCGATGGCAAGCGCCATGGAGCGGCTGCGCTGCGCCTTTTTCTGCTTGTCGCTCTGGCTGACCGTTTCCAGCTCGTTTTTCGTATCCGCCATACTCATGCGCCGATCCAAAGCAGGGCCTTTTGCGCGAGCGTCTCGCCGAGGAGAACCGCGAACAGGCCAAAGAGATAAAGAAGGGAGAAACCGAACAGGGAGCGCGCCGGCTTCAGCGCCGCTTCGCCTGACGGGGCGCGCCACAGCAGCCAGGCATGAATGATGAAAGCCAGGCCCAGAGCCGCCGATACGATGCCATAGACCGGTCCGGCAAATCCCATCACCCATGGCAGCACGCCGACGGGCGAAACGATCAGCGTATAGACCAGGATCTGCAGCTTGGTCGACGCCTCGCCGCGCACATTCGGCATCATCGGCACACGGGCAGCGGCGTAATCATTGGTCGTGAACAGCGACAGCGCCCAGAAATGCGGCGGCGTCCACAGGAAGATGATGAGGAAGAGAACGACGCTCTCCCAGCCGATCGCCCCCGTTGCGGCCGCCCAGCCGATCATCGGCGGGAATGCGCCGGCAGCGCCGCCGATGACGATGTTCTGCGGCGTGGAGCGCTTCAGCCACATCGAATAGACGACGACATAAAAGAAGATGGTGAAGGCGAGAAGGGCCGCGGAAAGCCAGTTGACGAGCAGACCGAGCGTCATCACCGAAAAGGCGGAGAGGACGAGCCCGAAGACCAGCACCTCCTCACGCGAGACGATACCCGCCGGGATGGGCCGGTTGCGGGTGCGCTTCATGACGGCGTCGATATCGGCGTCGTACCACATATTGAGCGCACCGGAGGCGCCGGCGCCGACGGCGATGCACAGGATGGCGATGGCTGCCAGAACCGGGTTCATATGCCCCGGCGCGACCAGGAGCCCGACGAAACCGGTGAAGACGACGAGCGACATGACCCGCGGCTTGAGCAGCGCGATATAATCCGATGCGCTCGCCTCGGAAAGGCGGGTGGCGTTCTCGCCGTTCCTGTTTTGCTCGACTAGGGCCATGTTAAGTACCTTTTTCAAGGGAGTAGGTGAGTAGGGGAATAGGGGAGTATGTTTTTGCCAACCTATTCCCTTACTCCCCTACTCCCTTATTCCCTTACCTTATCCTCGGCAGCTGTTCCCACTGATGGAAGGGCGGCGGCGACGAAAGCTGCCATTCCAGAGTGGTCGCACCCTCGCCCCACGGATTGGCTCCAGCTTCACGCTTCTTGGCGAAAGCCTCGAACACGCCGTAGAGGAACACCAGCACCGCAAAGCCCGAGATATAGGAGCCGTAGGACGACACCAGGTTCCAGCCCGCAAACGCATCGGGATAGTCGATGTAGCGGCGCGGCATGCCGGAGAGCCCAAGGAAATGCTGCGGGAAGAAGAGCAGGTTCACGCCGATGAAGGTGATCCAGAAATGCAGCTTGCCGATGAACTCATTGTACATGTAGCCCGTCATCTTGGGGAACCAGTAATACCACGCGGCAAAGATCGCGAAGACGGCGCCGAGCGACAGCACGTAATGGAAGTGCGCGACGACGTAATAGGTGTCGTGCAGGGCGCGGTCGAGACCGGCATTGGCGAGCTGAACACCCGTCACACCGCCGATGGTGAACAGGAAGATGAAGCCGATCGCCCACAGCATCGGGGTGCGGAACGAGATCGAGCCGCCCCACATGGTGGCGATCCAGGAGAATATCTTCACGCCGGTGGGCACCGCGATGACCATCGTGGCGAAAACGAAGTAGCGCTGCGTGTCGAGCGACAGGCCGACCGTATACATATGGTGGGCCCAGACGATGAAGCCGACGACGCCGATCGCCACCATGGCATAGGCCATGCCGAGATATCCGAAGATCGGCTTGCGCGAGAAGGTCGACACGATGTGGCTGACGATGCCGAAGCCCGGCAGGATCAGGATGTAGACCTCGGGGTGGCCGAAGAACCAGAACAGGTGCTGGAACAGGATCGGATCGCCGCCGCCATCGGGCGCGAAGAAGGACGTGCCGAAATTGCGGTCGGTCAGGAGCATGGTGATGCCGCCAGCCAGAACAGGCAGCGAGAGCAGCAGCAGGAATGCGGTGATCAGCACGGCCCAGGCGAACAGCGGCATCTTGTGCAGCGTCATGCCGGGAGCGCGCATATTGAGGATCGTGGTGATGAAGTTGATCGCACCGAGGATCGACGAAGCGCCGGCGATATGCAGCGACAGGATGATGAAATCCATCGCCGGACCAGGCTGGCCCGAGGTCGAAAACGGCGGATAGATCGTCCAGCCGCCGCCCGAACCCCACGCGCCGGCGGGGCCCGGCACGAACATCGAGATGATGAGCAGAAGGATGGCCGGCGGCAGCAGCCAGAACGAGACGTTGTTCATGCGCGGGAACGCCATGTCGGGCGCGCCGATCATGAGGGGGATCATCCAGTTGGCGAAGCCGCCGATCATGGCGGGCATGACCATGAAGAAGATCATGATCAGGGCGTGCGCTGCGGTGAACACATTATACATATGCTTGCCGGCATCGAGCGCCGAATCGCCCTCGACGCCATAGACCATGGAGGCAAGGCCGTGGAAAATCTGGATGCCCGGCTCCTGGAGCTCGGCGCGCATGGCGATCGACAAAGCGCCGCCGATGATGCCCGCGATGATCGCGAAGATCAGGTAGAGCGTGCCGATATCCTTGTGATTGGTCGAATAGACCCAGCGGACCCAGCCCTGCGGCTTGTGGTCGTCATGGGCTTCGTGAGCAGCAGTGCCTGCCATGAGATCGCTCCCGTTTCTCAATTCTTTAAGGGAGTAGGTGAGTAGGGGAATAAGGGAATATGTTCGATAAGCCCTATTCCCCTACTCCCTTATTCCCCTATTCCCTTTTACGAAGGCCCGGCTCAGTTGCCAGCCACTTTAACATTCTTTTCAGCTTCGATGGAGGCCATCAACGCCTTGTTGGCGCCCTGCAGATCGGTGCGGGCAGCCGCGAGCCAGCTATCATACCGATCCTGCGCGACGACGCGCACGGCGATCGGCATGAAGGCATGATCCTTGCCGCAAAGCTCCGAGCACTGACCGTAATAGAGGCCCGGCTTGTCGGCCTTGAACCAGGTCTCGTTGATGCGGCCGGGAACGGCGTCCATCTTGACGCCGAAGGCAGGCATCGCCCAGGAATGGATCACGTCAGCGCCGGTCACCAGAAGCCGGACCGTCGTGTCCACGGGGACGACCACCTCATTATCCACAGCCAGGAGACGCGGATAGACGGCGCGATCTTCCTTGCCGGCGGCGGCGCGTTCGCCGTCCTGCAGCAGCAGCGCATCGAAGCTGACCGGGTCGTCGACCTGATATTCGTAACCCCAATACCACTGATAGCCCGTCGCCTTCACGGTGAGGCCGGCTTCATCGGGGGAATATTGCGCCGTCAGGAGCTGGAACGACGGAATGGCGAGGAACAGAAGCACGATCACCGGCCCTACCGTCCAAAGCACCTCGATCAGCGTGTTGTGGGCGACCTTGGAAGGCTCGGGATTGGCGCTTGCGCGGTATCTGGCAACGACCCATAGCAAGAGAACGAGAACCAGAGCGGTGATCGGAACGATGAACCAGAGCGTATAGTGCTCGAACCAAATGATCTGTTCGGCAATACCGGTCGCTGCGTCCTGAAATCTCATTTCCCAAGGTTTGGGCTGGTCCGCATGAGCGGCCGCGCTGGCAAACAGCACCGCGAGAGCGCTACCCAAAGCACCCATCGTCGTGACAATGTTCTTATTCACCTAGAAATCTCCCGATTGCAGGCCTTGCATCCATGTCGTTTTGCCGGGCGCCAATCAACCGCCCGGTTCGTCGCTCGTGTTCAAACCACACATTATCCCACACCGCAAGGAAGGCGAACATGATCTCGTGCGGCATTTTTGCGCGTGGCTCGCGCAAGCTCACCAAAGGGGCCGGCACGGTCGCGAAGCAATCGCGCCTTGCGCTTATCCAGGACAAAATTCCGCAATTTCACGCGCCAAAGGGCTCAAATTGCGCAAATGAGCCCACTGCCGGCTATTGAATACACATAATCCAGCCATGTTTTCCCGGCACGAGATGAAACGTTCCCGCCGGTGAATGCCGACAGAATACCGTGCGGGAATAATGGAGCCTGTCGGCGCGTTTGTGTTCTTTTCATCCCCGGCGCAGCGCGTTATCGTCTCGTGTGATTCGATCTGGAGCTTTTATGACCCTTCGCACCCCTGTCCTGCGTTTCGCGGCACTTTCTTTCGGCATCGTGGCGGCTGCATCGCTGCTTGCGACGGCAGCGTCGGTCCCGGCTTCCGCCCAGCAGAACCAGCAGCAAGCAACACCTTCGCCGCAGAACGGCACCTTGCGTTCGCAGCATGGCGCCTGGTCGATCCTGTGCGACACGCCCGCCGGCGCGAAGACCGAGCAATGCGCGCTGATCCAGAACGTGGTCGCCGCCGATCGGCCGGAACTGGGGCTGTCCGTCGTCGTTCTGAAGACAGCCGACAACAAGGCCCGCATCCTGCGCGTTCTGGCGCCGCTCGGCGTGCTTCTGCCCAACGGGCTCGGGCTCAATGTCGACGGCAAGGATATCGGCCGCGCCTATTTCGTGCGCTGCTTCGAAGATGGCTGCTATGCGGAAGTGATTCTCGAGGATCAGCTGATCGAGACGCTGCGCACCGGCAAGTCCGCGACCTTCATCGTCTTCCAGACGCCTGAGGAAGGCATCGGCATCCCTGTCGAACTGCGGGGCTTCGGCGAAGGTTTCGACAAGCTGCCGTGAATTTAGGGGAGTAAGGGAATAGGGGAATAAGGGAGTAGGTTTTGCACCAACATACTCCCTTACTCACTTATTCCCCTACTCCCTTCTACACATCGGGTTGCCCCAGCGCGGCCGAGCCCTTACATCCCTTGTAGCCTTACAACGGATGAGACCCATGAAAAGCCTGATCGACAGTTTCGACGTCTCTCGCGACGATATCCAGAAGACGGTGGCGGCAAGCCTGAAGGCCAGCGATGACGGCGAGCTTTTCGTCGAATATCGCGAAGCCGAATCGCTCGTCTTCGACAATGGACGGCTGAAAACCGGCTCATTCAACCAGGAACAGGGTTTCGGCCTCAGGGCGGTTGCCGGCGAAGCCGTCGGCTATGCACATGCGGGCGAGCTCTCGCTTGCTAGCCTGAAGCGCGCGGCGGATGCTGCCTCGGCCGTCGCGACAGGTCACTCCGGCGTCTATGCCGCGCCGCCCCCCGGCACCAATCGCAGCCTTTACGGCGACGAGAACCCGCTCGGCAGCCCCGGCTTCGAAGCCAAGGTGAAACTGCTGCAGGAGATCGACGCCTATCTGCGCGCCAAGGATCCGAAAGTCCGGCAGGTCTCGGTGTCGCTCGGCGGGTCTTGGCAGCATGTCGAGATATTGCGCGCCGACGGCCATTTCGTCCGCGATATCCGCCCGCTGGTCCGCTTGGCGGTTTCGGTGGTCGCGGGCGATGGCGACCGCCAGGAATCGGGCTCCTACAGCATGGGCGGGCGCAAGGGCTTCGGCGAGTTCATCGCCAGCGACAGCTGGCACTTCGCCGCCGATGAGGCATTGCGCCAGGCGCTGGTCAATCTGGAGGCGGTCCCCGCCCCTGCCGGCACGTTCGACATCGTTCTTTCCAATGGCTGGCCCGGCGTCATGCTGCACGAAGCCGTCGGCCATGGACTGGAAGGCGATTTCAACCGCAAGAAGACATCGGCCTTCGCCGGCCTCCTCGGCCAACAGGTCGCGGCCAGGGGCGTCACCGTGGTCGATGACGGGACGCTACCTGAACGGCGCGGATCGCTGACCGTCGATGATGAGGGCACGCCGACCAACCGGACGGTGCTGATCGAGGACGGCAAGCTGGTCGGCTACATGCAGGACCGCCAGAACGCCCGGCTGATGGGCATGAATCCGACCGGCAACGGACGGCGCGAATCCTATGCGCATGTGCCAATGCCGCGCATGACCAACACCTATATGCTCGGCGGCGACAAGACGCCCGAAGAGATCATCGCCTCGGTCAGACGAGGCATCTACGCCGTTTCGTTCGGCGGCGGACAGGTCGATATCACCTCCGGCAAGTTCGTCTTCGGCTGCACCGAGGCCTATATGATCGAGAACGGCAAGATCGGCGTGCCGGTGAAGGGTGCAATGCTGATCGGCAACGGCCCCGACGCCATGCACCGCGTGTCGATGATCGGCAACGACATGAAGCTCGACACCGGAACCGGCAATTGCGGCAAGGGCGGCCAATGGGTGCCCGTCGGCGTCGGCCAGCCGCATCTGCGCATGGACCAGATAACCGTCGGCGGCACGGCGGTTTAGAGCTGTTCCTGTTTTGATGGGATCGGGGTCGCTCTAAATAGCAATGGCCTTAATGCCTGACCGCTGGTGGAGTGGCAATGTTCCGGAATGGGTCCTCGGGTCAAGCCCGAGGATGACGATTGCAGGGATGCTTTCCGCCAATCGTCAACGTTGGAGACGGGCGGAAACCTCTCCAGTTCGTCATCCTCGGGCTTGACCCGAGGACCCATTCCGGAATGTTCCAAACGGAAAACCGCTTTGCACTTTTCGCATCGTGCTCTAAAATATTCATATAAATAGAAGCGCCAACGCTTTCACCTGAAAAGGAAACGCTCTAGGAGCCGAGGTTACAGACAGAAAACCGTTTTCTGTCTGTATATCTAAAATTGGATTTTACATATACAGGCGACCTCCTTCAAAGCTTCTATGTCGCCGGGCGAATCCCGTAATCTGCGGGATTTTCTGCTATGTCTCCCATACCTTCCAGCAAGGCCTTATCGAATATGACCTTTGCTTCCTTGGACAAATAGGACAGGCCGATGGCGATTGCCTCTCTCCAGGCCGGGCCTCGCTGCCACGCCTCGGTATAGGCGAGCGCTACGTCGGATTGTCGCCGCGTCTGAGCCATCGCTTCGATAATCAGACCCGCTTGCCGGATATCCTTTTCCCGCTTGTCGGGTCCTGTCCGCTCCACTTGCCGCCGCGACGCGATAATGAGCTTGTGGATTGCATAGCGCTCGGGAGCGGGCACGATGACCGGAACACCGCTTTTGTGCAGCAGAACCGATCGAACCGGCTCGTGGATCAGGAAATCGAGAAAGCGGAGCGGCTGCGCCGAAGCGCCGCCTAGGGCTGACATGGGAGCCGGTTTACCGTCATATTCCGATTTGCCGGTGTTAGGCGTCAGGAACTCGACCCTATAATTCGATCGATTGGCGAATTGCGTGCTCCGCCTGCCGTCGCCCTGATGCGGCACCTCGCGAAAGGTCTCGTCCACGGACCTCAACACATCCAGCATGGGCGGCAGGGTGTCTTCGACCGAAGCCGAAATCGAATGGAACTGGGCGAAGTCGGCATCGCCCGTCTGCATCGAGGCCGTGGGAAGCCGAACACCGAGGATTCCGGAATAGCACTGGAAAGCGACCGTTCCGACGAGGACGCCCCGCAGCCGGAACAAACCGGCATTCGCCAAAGCCTCGATCACGTCTCCGGTAAATCGCTCAGGAGAGGGAAGCCCCGCCTGCCGCGTCAATGTCGAGACCAGCTTTCGACGGCTGCGAATGTCGTCCTTGATCGTTTTGAACTCGTGGACGCGTTGGGTGATATCCTCCTGCGCCTCCGGTCCGACATAACGCCTGACCGGCTTTCCATCTTCCGTATCCTGAAAATACCAGTAGCGTTTGCCCTTTACGGCAACGGCCACGAAGTTTCCCGACAACGGATAGGCCGTCTTGAAGTCCGCATCCAGACTGCGCTGGATCAGTTCGGCAAACATCGTCCGGTAAACGAGGTCGATTTCCTTCATCGGCAGACCCTGCAGTTATACATTTTTCGCAAATAATGTATAACCATCGCCGGCATCAATCAAGCCGGTTATACATTTTTCGCAATTTTTGTATAACCGCCCTACCCGACCGCGTTCTTACCGCCCCTTCGACAACAGCGCCACCGCCTCGACATGCGAGGACCAGAGGAACTGGTCGATCGGAACCACCCGGTCGATGCGGTAGCCGCCCTCTGTGAGGATGGCGAGATCGCGGGCGAGGGTTACCGGGCTGCAGGAAATGGCGGCGACTTTGGCGACGGCCGATTTGGCGATTTCCTTTGCCTGTGCCTCGGCGCCGGCGCGCGGCGGATCGAACACGACGCCGTCGAAGCGGGCCAGCTCCTTCATCATCAACGGACGACGGTAGAGGTCGCGCCGCTCCATCGTGACCGGCTTCAGCCCTTGCGTGTTGCGCGCGGCGTGATCGAGGGCTGCGAGTGCGGCCGCATCGCTTTCGACGGCGTGGACGGCCATCTTCTCGGCCATGCGGAATGTGAACGTGCCGGATCCGCAAAAGAGATCGGCGGCGCGTTTTGTCTTGGCGAGATGGCTCATCACCAGCGCCGAGATGGTTTTCTCCGCCTCGACAGTTGCTTGGAGAAAGCCGCCGGGCGGCACCTGAACGGCGACCTTGCCGAAATGGACGAGCGGCTTCTTCGGCTCGATGATGATTTCGCCTTCGCATGCGAGCCGCGCGAAACCCTTCTCCAGCATCAGCGCCGTCAGCGAACGGCGCTTCGCCGTCTCGGGCAGTCCACAGCCTGCGGCGGCGATATCGAGGCCGGAAGCGGTGGCCGTCACCGTCAGTCTGAAAGCTTTGGTGCCTTGCGCGAGCATCGTTGCCAGTTGGCGCAGATCGTCGAGCCGCTCGACAATGGCCGGCACCGTTACCACGCATTCATGGATATCGATGATCTCGTGGCTCTGATGACGATTGAAGCCGAAAAGCATGCCCTGCCCGGTGCGGCGCGCGGCAAAGACGGCGCGGCGGCGCGTCTGGGCCAAGCAGGGGATGAGCGGCTCCAGCGTGAAGTTCAGCCGCCGCCCCGCCAGCGCATCGGCAACCAGGCCGCGCTTCCAGTCGCCATAGGAATTCTCCTGCCAATGCTGAAGCGCGCAGCCGCCGCACGCCTCGAAATGCTCACAGGCGGGATCGATGCGCTCGGGCGAAGCTTCTATGAGCGCCATCAGCGTGCCGCGGCTCTTTTCGCGGGCGATATTCACCACCTCGCCCGGCAGGGTGAACGGCACGTAGACATGCCCTTCAGGTGTCATGGCGACGCCGTCGCCGCCCGCGCCCATCGTGTCTATCGTTACGCGCGTCGTCATCGGTCTTTAATTCCTGCAAGAAGATATTCGCGGTTGCCGTCGCTGCCTTCGATCGGGGATGGACACAAGCCAAGCACCCGCCATCCGGGCTGGGTGCCAAGCCATGCGGCCAGATCATCGGCCACATGCTCGGCCTTCGAGGGATCGCGCAGCAAACCGCCCTTGCCTACGCCCACGCGCCCTACCTCGAACTGCGGCTTGACCAGCAGGACACATCGGCTGCCCGGTTCGGCAAGATCGAGGGCGGGCGGCAACGCCAGCTTGAGCGAGATGAAGCTCACATCCGATACGATAAGATCGATCTTGCGGCCTTCGAGATGGCTTGCATCGAGCGTTCGGGCATTGAGGCCCTCATGATTGGCGACGCGCGGATCGCTGCGCAGGCTATCGTGCAACTGATTATGCCCGACATCGACGGCAATGACATGCGCCGCGCCGCGTGTCAGCAGAACCTGCGTGAAGCCGCCGGTCGAGGCGCCGATGTCGAGCGCCGTGCGCTCAGCCACATCGATGTCGAAATGCTCGAGCCCGGCGATGAGCTTGAGAGCCGCGCGCGAGACATAGCCGCTTGCCGGGTCGTCGACCATTATGCGCGCATCGGCGGCAACGGGCATCCCCGGCTTTACGGCAGGCTTGCCGTCGACCTGAACCGTGCCGCGCGCAACAGCATCGCGCGCCCGCGAGCGGGTGGCGAAAAAGCCTCGGTCGACAAGAAGCTGGTCGAGGCGGGGACGTGAGAATTTGGGGTCATGGTGCATTTTTATTGGAGCTACTGCCTACGCGCTTTCGCCGCGCTGTAAACATCGCCTCGTTCCCGCTTGCCAATCGCGACCACCAACACGGTTATGATGTGGTCCTCGACGCGATAAACCAGACGATAGCCAGTCTGCCTCAGCTTGATTTTGTAATGATCCGGCATCCCGTGTAGCGCGGCGCCCGGAACACGCGGGTGATCCAATCGCTCGCGTAACTTCTTCACAAGCTGCTTACGGATCGTCGCTCCAAGCTTATCCCATTCTTTTCGGGCAGACGGCAAAAATTCGAGCTTATAGGGCATTAATATCGACTGGCTCCCCCTTCTCGCCCGCTCGCCCTTTCACAAGCTCGGCAAGGTAAAGGTCGTCCAGCCGTTCAAGCATGGCCTCGTAGACTTCGGCCGGCACCATATAAGCCATGATCCGATTGTGGTTGAGCACAGCCACAGCTTCGCCCTGCGCCTCATCCAGCACCGCCCTCGGGCTCTTCTTCAAATCAGAAACGCTCACGGCCAGGGAGGCTTCAACGCGCTGCATCACACCCTCTTAATCAGTATCGTCATCAGTGCTTATTTCAGTACCATATATGATCTGCTTTGCCAAGACGTAAGCCGCTTACGCCCGCGACGGCGAAGCGATCTTCTCCTGCCCCAGCGCCTCGAAAACCGTCTTGACGATCCCGGCGCTGTCCAGTCCGGCGCGCCTGTACATCGCCTCCGGCTTGGCGTGGTCGAGATAGACATCCGGCAGGGTCAGCGGCCTTACCCGCAGGCCGCGGTCCAGCAGGCCGTCATTGGCGAGGAAATGCAGGACATGTGCAGCGAAGCCGCCGATCGCGCCCTCCTCCACCGTCACCAGCACCTCGTGATCACGCGCCAGGCGGCGGATCAGATCCTCATCGAGCGGCTTGGCGAAGCGCGCATCCGCGACCGTGGTGGACAAGCCCGCTGCATCCAGTTCCTCGGCTGCGAGGAGACATTCCTGCAGACGCGTGCCGAAGGAAAGCAACGCGATCTTGGTGCCTTCCCTGACGATACGGCCCTCGCCGAGGCTAAGCACCTCGCCGCGCTCCGGCAGATCGATGCCGATCCCCTCGCCGCGCGGATAGCGAAACGAGATCGGCCCCTCGTCATATTCGGCAGCCGTGCGCACCATGTGACGCAGTTCCGCCTCATCCGAGGCAGCCATCACCACGAAGCCCGGCAACGTCGCCAGGAACGTCGTGTCGAACGATCCGGCATGGGTCGCGCCATCTGCGCCGACCAGCCCCGCCCGGTCGATGGGAAAACGGACGGCCAGGCCCTGCAGCGACACGTCATGGACGATCTGGTCATAGCCGCGCTGCAGGAAGGTCGAATAGATCGCGGCAAAAGGCTTCAGCCCTTCGCTCGCCAGCCCGGCGGCAAAGGTCACGGCGTGCTGTTCGGCGATGCCGACATCGAAGGTGCGATTGGGAAAGACTTCGCCGAAGAGATCGAGGCCGGTGCCGCCGGGCATCGCCGCCGAGACCGCGACGATGCGGTCGTCGTGGCGGGCCTCCTCGATGAGGCTCGTGGCGAAGACCTTGGTATAGGCCGGCGCATTGGCGGGGGGCTTCGACTGCGCGCCGGTGATCACGTCGAATTTGTTGACACCATGATATTTATCGGCGGCGGCTTCCGCCGGCGGATAGCCCTTGCCCTTCTGCGTCACGACATGGATCAGGACCGGGCCCTCCACCGTGTCGCGGACATTCTTCAGGACGGGCAGCAGATGGTCGAGATTATGGCCGTCGATGGGACCGACATAATAGAAGCCAAGCTCCTCGAAAAGCGTTCCGCCCGTCCAGAAGCCGCGCGCATATTCCTCCGAAAGCCGCGCCTTTTCCTGGAGGAATTTCGGCAGGCGGCGGGTGAGCTGTTTTGCCGTCTCGCGCAGGCTGCGATAGGTCGGACCGGACACGAGGCGCGCGAGATAGGCGCTCATCGCGCCGGTCGGCGGCGCGATCGACATGTCGTTGTCGTTGAGGATGACGATCAGCCGGGCATCGAGCGCGCCGGCATTGTTCATGGCTTCATAGGCCATGCCCGCCGACATCGCGCCATCGCCGATGACCGAGACGACATTGCGCTTGACGCCGGAGAGGCCGCTTGCCACCGCCATGCCGAGGCCGGCGGAAATCGAGGTGGACGAATGCGCCGCGCCAAACGGGTCGTATTGGCTTTCCGAGCGCTTGGTGAAGCCGGAGAGACCACCCTCCTGGCGCAGCGTGCGGATGCGGTCGCGCCGTCCGGTGAGGATCTTGTGCGGATAGGCCTGATGGCCGACATCCCAGATGATGCGGTCATGCGGCGTATCGAAGACATGATGCAACGCGACGGTGAGCTCGACCACGCCGAGCCCTGCGCCGAGATGCCCGCCCGTGACCGAGACTGCATCGACGAGTTCGGCGCGCAGTTCTGCCGCCAATTGTGGCAGATCGGTTTCAGGCAGCTTGCGCAGTTCGGCAGGTATCGGCGCACGGTCAAGCAGCGGCGTCACGGGTCTCGTCGTCAATCTGATCTCCTCATGAGTGTCCAGAGGCGTAACGCAATCGCGGCAATGCTGCAAGGTGGAAGGAGCATGGCACCATTGCCCCTCACCCTTACCCTCTCCCCGTAAACGGGGCGAGGGGGGCATCAACGCTGCCGCCTCTTCCTTCTCCCCGCGTGCGGGGAGAAGGTGCCCGAAGGGCGGATGAGGGGCTTTCCTAAAGCGCCCTACCCCTGCGGCAGCGGCACGAACTCTTTCTCATCGCCCGGCACGATATCGAAGCGGCCGGTGCGCCATTCTTCCTTGGCCTGTTCGATCCGCTCCTTTGAGGAGGAGACGAAATTCCACCAGATATAGCGCTTCGACGAAAGGGCTGCGCCGCCGAACAGCATGATATGCGCACCGCCGGAAGTGTTTTGCGCCGCTGAGACGACGATCTCGTCGCCCTGGCGGAAAGCCAAAAGCCGGTCGGCGGGAAAGATTTCGCCCGATATCTGGACGGCGCCGTCCAGAATATAGATGGCGCGTTCCTCGGCGATGGCCGGGATCAGGAAACGGCCGCCCGGCGCGATCCTGATATCGGCATAGAGCGTCTCGCTATATTGCGTCACCGGGGAACCCGCCCCATGCAGCGCGCCGATGATGATTCGTGCCTCGAAATCCCGGTCGCGGATGGTCGGCAAATCCGCCGCCGCCGTATTGGCGAAGACCGGCGTCATCTCCTCCAATGCATCCGGCAGGGCAAGCCATGTCTGCAGGCCGGATATCGACTGGGGATTGCCGCGCATCTCCTCCGGCGAACGTTCCGAATGGACGATGCCGTGCCCCGCCGTCATCAGATTGACGTCGCCCGGCTCTATCACCATTTCGGTGCCGAGGCTGTCGCGGTGGCGGATCCTGCCGTCGAAGAGGTAAGTGACCGTCGAAAGGCCGATATGCGGATGCGGCTTTACGTCAATCGCCTCGCCGGCCCGCAAAAGTGCTGGGCCCATGCGGTCGAAGAAGATGAAGGGCCCGACCAGCCGCCGCTTCGCCGTCGGCAAGGCGCGGCGAACTTCCAGGCCGCCGATATCGCTGGTCCGCGGAATGATCAGCGTTTCGATCGAATCGACAGCGCAGGCATCGCCTGGCTCTGGATCCCTGCCCGGAAAAAAGCTCATCTCATATCCAATCGTCCAGATCGGGCACGCGACAACGCCCCGCGATCGGCGATCTTATAGCGCAAAGCAAAAAACGCCAGGGAGGGGAAAGCAATTTACGCCTTCCCCTCTTTTGATGGAATGAGCCGCTGCAATTCCGCGCCTTGTGCAAATCCCCGGGGAAAACCCCCGAGACTTGCCTAGCTATGGAGCATCTTGGCCAAATCCTGCTGGTTCGGCACCTGACCGTTCGCCGTCAGCTTGTCGATGATGCCGGGAAGCGCCTTGGACAATTGCGACAGAAGATCCGGCTCGTTGAGGCCCGACTGTTTGGCAAGGCTGCTGACGGTCTGCGGACCGAGCGCGCTGCCGAGCTGTGTCGGATGGATCGGCGCATTCGGGCCCTGGCCGACCCAGGAACTTACCTTATCGCTATGGCCCGCATTGCTCAGCTTGTCGAGCAGGCCGCTCAAGCCCTCCTGGCTACCCTGAGCACTTTGGCCGGCGCCCTGGTTTGCTGCCGAGGCGCTGGGCGTCGAAGCCGGAGCCGCCGGAGCAGGAGCGGAACTCTGGCTCTTACTCGTCAGCATCTTGCCGACGAGAAGCGCGCCAAGGGCGACCATCAAAGGCTTCGCGACACTGCCGCCGGGAACCGCCTGGCCCGATGCTTCGTCAAATAATCCCATCAGAACGTCTCCTTTTAAATGCTATATAAACCAAATACCCATTCCCAATGGGATAGTCACCCAGTAAATACTATTTGGCAAGCATGTCTTCTTGCCAATCACGTTGCAGTATGAAAATATATTTAATGTGTTTCATAGGAGAGGGTTCCCATGGGTTTCTTTAGCTGGATTTTACTTGGTCTGATTGCAGGCTTCATCGGAAGCAAAATTGTCAACAAGAGTGGTCAGGGAATGCTCCTTGATATTGCTCTGGGTATTTTCGGCGCAATTGTCGGGGGACTAGTCTTCAGTCTCTTCGGTGCGACCGGCATTACCGGCTTCAACATCTACAGCCTGATCGTCGCGGTGATCGGCTCCGTGGCAGTCCTTTGGATCTACCACACCATCACAGGACGGAGAAGCATCGGATAATACTTCCGATCTTCTACCGCACTGCTCATAGCCCTATGCATCCGACAAGATGCATGGGGCTTTCTATAAGGGCGTCCTGCAAGCTGTTGAATTTGCATCGCACTTTCCGAAAGCAATGGCGTTTCGGACCGATGCTGCGGGTGTAAGGTACGGGGATCAGGCCATGCACATGATCGAACCGTATATCGTGGCCTATGGCTCGATCGCTCTTTTCTTCATCATCTATTTTGAATCGCTCGGTGCGCCGCTACCCGGCGAAAGCGGGCTTATCGCCGCCTCGCTTCTGGCGCTGCACGGCGATCTCAATCTCACCCACATGCTCATCGCCGTCTTCTGCGGCGCGGTGCTCGGCGACAGCACCGGCTATGCCATCGGCTATTTCGGCGGGCGCCGACTCATCGAGCGCTACGGATATCTGGTGCGGCTGACGCCGGAAAGGCTCGAGCGATTCGAGGAAATCTTCAGGCGCAAGGGCGTGTACATCGTCGCCGGCGCACGTTTCATCTCGATATTGCGCCAGTTGAACGGAATCATCGCCGGCTCGATGGGCATGCCTTGGCGGCACTTCCTCGCCGCCAATATCGTCGGTGCCGCCGCCTGGACGCTGGTCTGGGGCGCCGGGCCCTATTTTCTCACCGATTTCTTTCACCCGATATTCGAGCAGTTGAAAGAGCGGTGGAGGTAGGCATGATTTTGAAGCGAGTAGCGCTTCTTCGCACCCCCCTCTGGCCTGCCGGCCATCTCCCCCACAAGGAGGGAGATTGGCTGACATAAGTGTGGTCCTTAATCTTCAACGCCTGTGATTGGTGCCGAATCTCGATGAAGGTGTAATCTCCCTCCTTGTGGGGGAGATGGCCGGCAGGGCAGAGGGGGGTGCTATGGCGCCGGCTTTTCCATCTTAAAACGGAAGCGCTTCAGCCGAAATCATTCCGGATCGAGCGGTTCGGCCCCAACCGGCTGGCCGTCGCGGCCGAGCCTGATCTTCTCGACCTTGTCCTCGGCAACTTTCAGAAGCGTATCGCAGTGCTTCTTCAAGGCTTCGCCGCGTTCATAGATGCGGATCGACTGTTCGAGCGGCACATCGCCTCGTTCCAGATCCTCGACGATCTGTTCGAGTTGTTCGAGCGCCTGTTCGAAACTCATCGCGGCGATGTCGGCATTGGCGTTATCGTCGGCCATGATTCATCCTTTCATCAGCCGCGTAATATGCGCTGCGGCCGATTGGGACAAGCCCTGAAGATCATATCCACCCTCGAGAATGCTGACGAGGCGGTTGCCCGAGAAGCGCTCCGCCCGGTCCATCAGCTTGCCCGTCGCCCAGTCGAAGTCGCTCTCGTCGAGATTGATCTCGGCCAGGGGATCGCGATGATGCGCGTCGAAGCCCGCCGAGACGATGATGAGGTCGGGACGGAATTCATCGAGGGCCGGCAGCACGCGGCTGGTGAAGGCCTCGCGAAACTCGCGGCTGCCGGTATTCGGCGACAGCGGCGCGTTGACGATGTTGCCGACGCCCGTTTCGTCCTTGGCGCCGGTGCCGGGAAAGAGCGGCATCTGATGCGTCGAGCAATAGAGCACGGTGGGGTCGGCCTGGAAGATATCCTGCGTGCCGTTGCCGTGGTGCACGTCCCAGTCGACGATGGCGACGCGCTCCGCGCCGTGTGCGGCTTGAGCATGGCGGGCGGCGATGGCGGCATTGTTGAAGAGGCAGAAGCCCATGGCCCGGTCGCGCTCGGCATGATGACCGGGCGGGCGCGAGGCGACGAAGACATTGTCGGCTTTACCCGTGAAGACCGTATCGACAGCGGCGGTGGCAGCACCAATGGCGGTAAGTGCGGCTTCCCAGCTCTTCGGGCTGACGACGGTATCGCCGTCGATCCGCGTCAGATGCTGCGCCAGCCCTCGCTCGCGCTCTTCCTCGTCGATTTCTTCCGGGACAGCGGCCCTGATGCGTTCGGCAAGGCTTTCGGGATGGACATAGAGGATGGCCTCCTCATCGCCCATCGGCGCTTCGACACGGTCGAGCCCGTAGAATTCATCGCCTTCGAGAACGCTGTGAAGCGCGCGAAGGCGGTCCGGCCGCTCGGGATGGCCGGGCGACGTCAGATGTTGCAGATAAATCGGATGCCAGTAGAGCCGTGTCACCATGGAGGGTCGGGACCTGTTAATCTGGCCGAAAGGGTATGAGGCCAACTGTTCGGATACAAGGAGAAAAGGCACAGGCGAGCGCAGGGCGCCCCCCTCTCTTGCGATTTCTAACACTTAGCTTCCGCTTCGCTCCAGCTAAGATATTGAAATCGCTTTCTCTCCCGCAAGGGGAGAGATAACGCCTACATCAACGCTTCCGCCAATCGCCAACACCGATGATCTGCATATACGATGCGGCCAGCCTTATCTCGCCCCTTGCGGGAGAGAAGGGACCGGCAACGTGGATGCAAATATCGCGGCTTTAGCCCGCCTCACAGGATTTCCGTCTTGACGATGTCGATTCCGAAGCCTTCCAGCCCGACATAGTGGCGTTCGCGCGACGACAGGAGGCGGATCGAGGTGATGCCGAGATCCTTGAGTATCTGTGCGCCAAGGCCGATCTGCCGCCATTCCTCATCGCGGGCGCGGGCTTCGGCATGGTCCTCCCTGTCGTCGCCGATGGCGTCGCGGGCGCGGGCCTCGCTCTCGCCCTGGCGGACGCCGACCGAGCCCTCGCGCAGATAGACGAGAATGCCGCGCTTTTCGCCCGCCATGCGCTGCAGGATCGCGTCGACGCTGTGGCTCGTACCGAACACGTCGGCCAGCACGTCCTCACGCTGGAGGCGGACAGGAACATCCTCGCCGTCGCGTATATCGCCGAAGACCACGGCGACATGCTGCATCGGCTCCCAGGGGAGTTGGTAGGTATAGGCCTTCGCCGGACCGGCGGGGGTATCGATAGAGACTTCGCCCACCCTTTCGATCAGCGTCTCCTTGCGCTGGCGGTATGCGATGAGATCGGCGACCGTAACCCTTTGAAGACCATGCGTCTCGGCAAAATCGGCAAGCTGGGGTCCGCGCATGACGGAGCCGTCATCATTGACCAGTTCGCAGATGACGCCAATGGGCGGCAGGCCGGCAAGCTTGCACAGATCGACAGCCGCCTCGGTATGGCCGGAGCGCATCAGCACACCGCCCTCACGGGCAACCAGCGGAAAGATATGGCCCGGACGGACGAAATCGGACGCGCCGGCGTTGGGATTGGCGAGATTGCGCACGGTCAGCGTGCGGTCGTCGGCGGAAATGCCCGTCGTGGTGCCATGCTTGTAATCGACGGTGACGGTGAAGGCGGTCGAATGCGGCGCGTCGTTTTCGGCGACCATCGGCGCCAAATTGAGGCGCCTGGCCTCCTCGCGCGGCATGGGCGTGCAGACGATGCCCGAGGTATGGCGGACGATGAAGGCCATCTTTTCCGGCGTGCAATGCACCGCCGCGACGATCAGATCGCCTTCGTTCTCGCGGCCGTCATCATCCATGACGACAACGATTTCGCCGCGCTCGAAAGCCCGCAATGCATCGACGACTCGTTTTTGATCGTAGGGCATGTGGGTACCTTGCAGTGAATGGTGAATGGTAAAATAGTGAATGGTGAAGAGCGGATAGAGAGTAGTGAATAGCGAATCCTCCATCCATTCACTATTCACTATTCACTATTTCACCATTCACCCCTTCCCCGTCTGACCGCGATGTCTCAAATAGTGATCGGCAATGGCGCAGGCGACCATCGCCTCGCCGATCGGAACGGCGCGAATGCCGACGCAAGGGTCGTGGCGGCCCTTGGTCATGACATCGACCTCCTTGCCGTCGGCATCGATCGAGCGGCGCGGCGTCAGGATCGAAGAGGTCGGCTTGACGGCGAAGCGAGCGACGACGGGCGCGCCGCTGGCGATGCCGCCGAGGATGCCGCCCGCATGGTTGGAGAGGAACAGCGGCTTTCCATCATTGCCGATACGCATCTCGTCGGCATTTTCCTCGCCGGTCAGGCGCGCGGCTTCAAAGCCATTGCCGATCTCGACACCCTTGACGGCATTGATCGACATCAGATTGCTGG
This sequence comes from Phyllobacterium phragmitis, assembly GCF_002980495.1. GTDB lineage: Bacteria > Pseudomonadota > Alphaproteobacteria > Rhizobiales > Rhizobiaceae > Paramesorhizobium > Paramesorhizobium phragmitis. Next base: position 121,316 of record NZ_PVBR01000001.1, on the reverse strand, counting down.
CGATATCCTGGTCGAGCTTGGCATAGATCGGCGCGCCGAGCCCTGCGGAAACGCCTTCGGCAACGATCTCGATAATGGCGCCCACCGAGGAGCCGGCCTTGCGCAAGCCGTCGAGATAGGCGGCGAAGGTTTCGACCGATCCGGCATCGGGCGTGAAGAACGGGTTGTTGTCGATCTCGCTCCAGTCCCAGCGCGAGCGGTCGATATCATGGATGCCCATGGCGACGAGCGCACCGCGCACGTCGAGGCCGGGCACGATTTTGCGGGCGATGGCACCTGCGGCGACGCGCGCCGCCGTTTCACGCGCCGAGGAGCGCCCGCCGCCGCGATAATCGCGTATGCCGTATTTCACATCATAGGTGTAATCGGCGTGGCCGGGGCGAAATTGCCGGGCGATCTCGCCATAATCCTTGGAGCGCTGATCGGTATTCTCGATCATCATGGAGATCGGCGTGCCGGTCGATATCATCGTCACGCCGTCATCTTGAAGCAGCACGCCGGAGAGAACCCGCACCTGGTCCGGCTCGCGGCGCTGGGTGGTGTATTTGGACTGGCCGGGCTTGCGCTTGTCGAGATAGGACTGGATCTCGGCCTCGCTGAAACTGATGCCGGGCGGGCAGCCATCGATGACGCAGCCCAACGCCAGGCCATGGCTTTCACCCCATGTGGTGACGCGGAACAGATGGCCGAACGTATTGTGAGACATGGCAAAATCCGGAAAAGAGGATGCGATCGCCTGCGTCAGCATCCGGGCGATCGGCAGAGATATCCGAGGTTTTATTGGGGTTTCGTGCGCCGGTCAAATATATGGCGCGGTTGGTCGAAAAATTCCCCGGTTCGGCCTTTACCAGCAATTTTTTTGACACAATCAGCGGATTATTCTTCATCGGTCACATTGCTGAATATTCCCTTTGGGGAAAGGCATCCGCCATGCGCATTCTCATCACCGTGCTCTTTGTCCTCGCATCGCTTTTCTCGTCGGTTGCCATGGCCGACGATGCCGAAGGTGAAATCACCTCCATCGACGAGGACAACAACACGATCTCACTCGATGACGGGAAGGTCTACAAGCTGCCGGGCGAATTCGACCACAGCGCCATCAATGAAGGCATGAAGGTCTCGATCTCATTCGACGTGGTCGACCAGGACCGGTTCATCACCGATATCGAAGAAGCGGAATAGGGCTTGCCTACTGCATAAAATGCGAAGCAGTTTTCTGTTTGAAACGTTCCGGAATGGGTCCTCGGGTCAAGCCCGAGAACGACGACTGGAGAGGTTTTCGCCCGTCTTTAACGTTGGCGATTGGCGGAAAACATCCCTGCAATCGTCATCCTCGGGCTTGACCCGAGGACCCATTCCGGAACATCGCCATCCCACCAACGGTCAGACATTAAGGCCATTGCTATTTAAAGAGACCCCACCGTTTCCATCAAAACAGGAACGGCTCTAAAGCCAGGTTAGCTTGCCGTTTTCGAGCCGCAGCAGTTGATCCTGCGGAATGGACAGATTGGCCGCTTCATGGCCGTCCATGTGCTCGATCAGATAGAACAACGTGCGCATGCACCCGCCATGGGTCACGCAAACCGTCGGCTGGTCGACTTTTTCCAGCCATTGCCCGATGCGCCGCGACAGGCCCATATAGCTTTCCGCCGAACTGCCCGGAGGGATGAAATTCCACTTGTCGCGGGCGCGCGCCTCGATGAGGTCGCGCCCTTCACCGGCGATATCCTCGAGCATATGCCCTTGCCAATTGCCGAAATTCACTTCCATCAGCCGGGGATCGGTGCGGTAGGCGTGAGGGTCGAGCCCCATGCGGGTCCGGATGCGCTCCATCGTCTCGCGCGTGCGCTTGAGCGGGCTTGCGACGAAATCGAAGCCTGCGCCATCGCCGATCAGGGATTTCAGCTTGTCGCCATTGCGTTCGGCCTGGGCGCGGCCGCGCATATTGATATCCGTATCGACCTGCCCCTGGATGCGCTGCGATGCGTTCCAGTCCGTCTCGCCGTGACGCGAGAAGTAGATGATTTCCCGTATCACTGCGAAATTGCCCCGTTACTCCTTGACCACGGAGATATCAGGCGCATCAACGGCCTTCATGCCGACCACATGATAGCCGGAATCGGCGTGATGCACCTCGCCGGTCACTGACCGGGAAAGGTCCGAAAGGAAATAAAGGCCGACATCGCCCACCTCCTCGATCGTCACCGTGCGGCGCAGCGGGGCGTTATATTCGTTCCACTTAAGGATGTAGCGGAAATCACCGATGCCGGAGGCCGCGAGCGTCTTGATCGGCCCGGCCGAAATGGCATTGACGCGGATGTTCTTGGGGCCGAGATCGACGGCGAGATATTTGACGCTTGCCTCGAGCGCCGCCTTGGCAACGCCCATGACATTGTAATTCGGCATGACCTTTTCCGCGCCGTAATAGGTCAGCGTCAGGATCGAACCGGCATCCGTCATCAGCTTTTCGGCGCGCTTGGCGATAGCCGTCAGCGAATAGACCGAGATCAGCATGGTCTTGGAGAAATTGGCTTCCGACGTATCGACATAACGGCCGGTGAGTTCGTCCTTGTCGGAAAAACCGATGGCGTGGACGACGAAATCGAGCTTGCCCCATTTTTCTTCAAGGGCATCGAAAACAGCGTCGATCGTCGCCGCGTCGGAAACGTCGCAATGGCCGCAGACGAACGCGCCCAGCTCCTCGGCAAGCGGCTCGACACGCTTCTTCAGCGCATCGCCCTGATAGGTGAAGGCAAGCTCGGCGCCCGCATCATACGCGGCCTTGGCGATGCCCCAGGCGATGGAGCGATTGTTCGCAACACCGAGGATCAGGCCGCGTTTTCCCTGCAATAAACCAGATTTGGCGGTCATTCCCCGAGCCTCGTCAAAATTATATTTGGCAACATAGTGCCCTATCGCACAGCCTCGCACGGGCTTCAAGCAAGAGCGAAGAAAAAGACGGGAATTATCAAAAACTTGATAGATCAGGCTCGCACGCCCGTGACGCACTCGCCGAATTCATGGAGCTAGCCCGCGCGGCGCTGCAGCAAAGCTTCCAGTTCCGGATCGCCGCCTTCCGGCAGCATGATGCGGACATGGACGAAAAGATCGGCGCGTTCTCCCGCCTTTCTCGGCAGCCCCTTGCCTTTCAACCGCAGGACGCGGTCCGAGCTAGACCAGGGCGGGATCTTGACCGCGATGCGGCCATCGAGCGTTTCCACCTCGATACGCGCCCCCAGAACGGCATCGGAAAGCGAAACCGGCAGATCGAGATGCAGGTCGCGGCCGTCCATCTCGAAGCGCGGATGCGGCTTGAGGCGAATCGTCACCAGCGCGTCACCCGGCGTTCCGCCAAGCATCGTCTCGCCCTGCCCCTTGAGCCGGATGGTCTGGCCGTCCTCGACATATTTCGGCAGCTTGATCGACAGCCGCTTGCCATTGGGAAAGATCGCCTCGACCTTTTCGGCGCCGGCTGCCTGTTCGAGCGTGATCTCGATGGAAGCCATGAGATCGGCTCCCTTGGCCTGCTGCGCCCCACGGGGCCGGGCGCCCGCCGCACCGCCGCCAAAGGCACCGCCGAAGAGATCGTTCAAAATGTCTTCCGTGCCTGAAAAGCCGCCTTGCTGGCTGAACCCGCCGGGGCCTGAGCGAAATTCAAAACCGCCGCCCCTTGCGCCGGCACCGCCCCGGTGCGCGAAATCGGCAAACGGATCGCCGCCGGCAGCACCGCGGCGGCCGCCGGGAAAGCCCTGGAACACAGGTTTGCCCTCGGCATCGATCTCGCCACGGTCGAACTGCGCCCGGCGCTCCTTGTCGCTCAGGATCTCATAGGCCTGGCTCGCCTCGGAAAAGCGCTCCTGCGCCTTCGGATCATCCGGATGCTGGTCGGGATGAAACTTCTTGGCAAGCTTGCGGTATGCCGATTTTATCTCTTCGGGCTTCGCCGATTTGGCGACGCCCAGCACGCTATAGGGATCGCGCATATTGTTCCTCTTTATGGAAGAAAACTGCCGGAAAACTCATAAATCGTCTTCTATATGCGTATTTTCAGGCGAAAATTCCAGATTTCGCTTTATCGGCCACATGATCTTATCCGAAAAGTCTGCAACTTTTCGGGATCATGCTGTAGAAAATCCGTCGCTTATCTCATTCTATCGCCTGCCCTCTTCGTCATCCTCGGGCTTGTCCCGAGGATCTGCTGCCGTCACCGCATTATTCGACTAGGTCGGCAGATCCTCGGGACAAGCCCGAGGATGACGACTGGAAATAGGATGCGACTATAGAGGAAAATAACACCTGTAGAGTTAAAGCGGTGCAAACGATCTGAGCATCCACGCGCCATCCCTTTCCATGCAGGTCTCGCCGCTATAGAGCGATACGCCGTCGAAAGCCTCGCGCGAGGTCTGGAACCGGCGGCAAAGTCCGGCATCGGTTTCCGTCTCCGCCACGGTGGTGATGGTGCCTTGGCTGCCGGTCTCGGGGTTGGCCCAGGGAATGGGCGTTTCGCCCCATTTCCTGAAATCGAGCGCCGATACGATGTTGCGGATCGTCAGCTGATCGGACAGCTTGCCATTGTCGGTTTCGGCCTGTTGCGCGGCCGGAACAGACCCGGTAATGGTCGTCGGGTCGGGAACGGCTTTCTCGATGCTGAAGCCCTTCATGGCGCAACCGGCAACGACGCACAGCGTCAGCACTGCCGCCACGCGACCGCAGCGGGCGACGACAGAGGAGCCGATTGCGGATCTGTTCGCGAGGCGCACATTTTCAAATGCCAACGCGTTTCCCTTTTGCTGATGCTGACGAGGCGAGATTATGGGCGATACCGGGTTAACAAGCAGTGACTTTACGCAGGCATCGGAGCCGTTTCAACTCTTTGCCGAGTGGCTTTCGGACGCAACGAAATCAGAACCGAACGACCCCAACGCGCTGGCCCTCGCCACAGTCGACGAGAACGGCATGCCCAACGTCAGAATGGTTCTTCTGAAGGACTTTGACGAGAGCGGTTTCGTCTTTTACACAAATTATGAAAGCCAGAAAGGTCGCGAAATACTTGCATCGCAAAAGGCGGCCATGTGTTTCCACTGGAAATCGCTGCGCCGGCAGGTGCGAATACGCGGACCGGTCGAGCAAGTCAGCGATGCGGAGGCCGACATTTATTACGCCTCTCGACCGCGCGGCAGCCGCATCGGTGCGTGGGCCTCGAAACAGTCGCGCCCGCTCGAAGGCCGCTTCGCGCTAGAAAAGGCGGTTGCCGAATATTCGGCACGCTATGCCATAGGCGACATCCCCCGCCCGTCCTACTGGTCGGGCTTCCGCATCCGCCCTGTTTCCATCGAGTTCTGGCACGACCGTCCTTTCCGCCTGCACGACCGTGTGATCTTCACCCGCGCCGCGCCGGAGGGCGATTGGGAGAAGGCAAGACTCTATCCGTGAAATGGTGAATGGTGAATGGTGAATGGTGAAATAGTATTGGCGAATAGCGGTTTAGGCTACCGTTCTATTCACTATTCACTATTCACCATTTCACCACTTTCACACCATCGGCTTCAAAACCACCCACAACGACCCCAGCACCAGCCCGACAAAGATCAGCCAGCCGACGGTGTTGTTCGATTTGAAGAGCCGCAGGCACTGGTCGGGATTGTCGATGTCGAGCGAGATGATCTGGCGATACATATGCGCGCCGGCGGCAAGCAGGCCGGCAAGGGCCGGCATCGGCACCTCGGCGATGGCGAAGGCGCCGACGAACAGCGCCAGCGCGCCGCCATAGAGCACGAGCAACGCATCCCTCGTACGATTGCCGAACAGGCGGGCGGTAGAGCCGACGCCGACCAGCGCGTCGTCCTCCTTGTCCTGATGAGCATAGATCGTGTCATAGCCGATGGTCCAGAGGATCGCGCCGGCATAGAGCAGGAGCGGCGCAAGCGACAGGCTCGCCCGGTCCGCCGCCCACCCCATGAGCGCCCCCCAGGAGAAGGCCAACCCCAGTACCAATTGCGGCCAGTTGGTGATCCGCTTCATGAAGGGATAGGCCGCGATGATGAGGAGCGAAGCCAGCCCGAGCAGGATCGTGAACATATTGAACTGCAGGAGCACGGCGAGACCGACAAGCGCCTGCAGGACGACAAAAATCTTTGCCTGGCGGCGCGTCACCTGCCCCGAAGGCAGCGGCCGCGAGCGGGTTCGCGCCACCTTGTCATCGATATCCTGATCCGCCAGATCATTATAGGTGCAGCCCGCGCCGCGCATGACGATGGCGCCGACGAGGAAAAGAACAAGATGCCATAGCGAGGGAATGAGCGTCCAGACATCGCCACCGGGCTTGGCGCCTGCCGCGGCGACGAGCGCCGCCGACCACCAGCAAGGCCAGCGCAGCAATTGCCAGCCGATCGGCCGGTCCCATCGCGCAAGCTGCGCATAGGGCCACAGCCATTGCGGCAGCGCGCGGTAGACCCAATGGCCGGATGGCGCATCCATGACGCGGCCGCGCGCGGCGCGTGATTGAATTTCTTTATTGGTCGTCATGGGCGCTGACCTTGCAGCAGGCGGCGATACAGTCAAGCAGAACGACCGTCTTTTTTGACAAATGATCTTGACCCATCATCCCGCCGGCCATACCGACACAAAAGAATTTGTCACGATGGAAACCCGCCCTCGTCCTTCGAGGCTTCGCTGCGCTGCGCACCTCGGGATGAGGGCGGGGCGTGGAGCGCTGCATGAACCCTCATGGTAAGGTGCGAAGCGAAGCCTCGATACCCAAGAGGGCGGGGCCATAATGTATTGAACGGAGCAAGCCATGAATGTCCTGTTGATCGGTTCGGGCGGACGCGAGCACGCGCTGGCATGGAAGATCGCCGCCTCGCCCGTTCTCGACCAGCTCTATTGCGCGCCGGGCAATCCGGGCATCGCCGAGGTCGCGACCTGCGTTGTGCTCGATGTTTCCGATCATCAGGCGGTCATCGCCTTCTGCCGGGAAAAGGGCATCGACCTCGTCGTCGTCGGCCCCGAAGCGCCGCTCGTCGCCGGCATCGCAGACGATCTGCGCGCGGTGGGCATTAAAGTATTCGGCCCCTCCAGGGCTGCCGCGCAGCTCGAAGGCTCCAAGGGGTTCACCAAGGACCTCTGCGCCCGCTTCGATATTCCGACCGGCGCCTATGGCCGCTTCAACAATGCGCCGAAGGCCAAGGCCTATATCCGCGAGCAAGGCGCGCCCATCGTCGTCAAGGCGGATGGGCTTGCCGCAGGCAAGGGCGTGGTCGTCGCCATGACGGTGCAAGAAGCACTCGATGCGGTCGATGCCTGTTTCGAGGGCGCATTCGGTTCCGCCGGGGCGGAAGTGGTGGTCGAGGAATATCTCGACGGCGAGGAGGCAAGCTTCTTCTGCATCTGCGACGGCAAGACGGCGCTCCCCTTCGGCACGGCGCAGGACCACAAGCGCGTCGGCGACGGCGATACCGGCGCCAATACCGGCGGCATGGGCGCCTATGCTCCGGCGCCCGTCATGACGCCCGAAATGATCGAGCGCACCATGCGCGAGCTGATCGAGCCGACCATGCGCGGCATGGCCGAAATCGGCGCGCCCTTTTCCGGCATACTCTTCGCCGGGCTGATGATCACTTCGGGCGGCCCGAAACTCATCGAATACAACACCCGCTTCGGCGATCCGGAATGCCAGGTACTGATGACGCGGCTGAAGGACGATCTGCTTTTGCTGCTCAGTGCCGCCGCCGACGGCATGCTCGACCAGATCTCCATCCGCTGGAGCGACGATGCGGCGCTGACCGTGGTGATGGCGGCACAAGGCTATCCGTCCGCGCCGGAAAAGGGCAGTCTCATCAAGGGCGTCGACGAGGCGGCGAAGCTGCCTGACGTGCAGATCTTCCACGCAGGCACGGCGATGAAGGATGGCGCGCTCGTCGCCAATGGCGGGCGCGTGCTCAACGTTACGGCGACCGGCAAGACGGTCGCCGAGGCGCAGGCCACGGCCTACGCGGCGGTGGAAATCATCGATTGGCCCGGCGGTTTTTGCCGGTCGGATATTGGCTGGCGGGCTGTGGCGCGGGAGACGGCGGAGTAGAGCCAAGAAATCCCCTCTCTTGCGATTTCTAACACTTAGCCTCCACTTCGCTCCGCTCCGTTCCAGCTAAGATATTGAAATCGCTTTCTCTCCCGCAAGGGGGAGAGATAGGGCTGCACAAACGCTTTTGCTAATCTCCAACTTCTGCGATTGGCGGAAAGGTGAATGCAGCGTTTATCTCTCCCCTTGCGGGAGAGAAAGCGATTTCAACATCTTAGCGAAGCTAAGTGTTAGAAATCGCAAGAGAGGGGGCAGCTCCGGTGGCTAAGAAGTAAAAACGGTTCTATCCTCCATGACGCGATCCAAAACATTGACGTTTACGTAACAAGCCGATAGCTCTTATCGCGAAACACCGCCGGAGGAGAATTCATGTATCGCGCGCCCATCGAGGATATTGCCCACACGCTGAAGATCGCGGGACTGGAGGAAGCGCTTGAGAAAAAGCGTTTCGGCGATCTCTCGGCCGATCTTGTCGATGCCATTCTGGAAGAGGCTGCGAAGTTCGCTTCCGAGCGGATCGCGCCCCTGCAGGAGATCGGGGACCGGCATGGCGCGACGTTGAAGGACGGCATCGTCACCACCGCGCCGGGCTGGAAAGAGCTTTATCGCGATTGGGCGGCGGGCGGATGGAACGCGCTGACGGGCGATGAGGCCTATGGCGGGCAGGCGTTGCCGATGATGCTTTCGGTCGCCGTATCCGAGATGTGGAACGCCGGCTCCATCGCCTTCGCGCTGGCACCGATGCTGACCATGGGCGCCGTCGAGGCGTTGGAGAAGCACGCTTCGGACGAGCTGAAAGCCATTTATCTGCCGAAGCTCGTCTCCGGCGAATGGACCGGCACGATGAATTTGACGGAGCCGCAGGCAGGCTCCGATCTCGGTGCCTTGCGCGCCCGCGCCGAACGCCATGGCGACGGCACATACCGCATTTTCGGCCAGAAGATCTTCATCACCTATGGCGAGCACGACATGACGGACAATATCGTCCATCTGGTGCTGGCGAGGCTTCCCGACGCACCGGCGGGCACCAAGGGCATATCGCTTTTCCTGGTGCCGAAATTCCTGGTCAATGAAGATGGCTCGCTCGGGCGGCGCAATGATGTGTTCTGCTCCGGCATCGAGCACAAGCTCGGGATCCACGCCTCCCCCACCTGCACGATGATCTATGGCGACAGCATTTCCGGAGACGGCGCTACGGGCTGGCTGGTCGGCGAGGAAAATCGCGGCCTCGCCTGCATGTTCACGATGATGAACAATGCCCGTCTGCTGGTCGGCATGCAGGGCGTGGCGGTGGCCGAAGCCGCCTATCAGAAGGCGCTCGCCTTCGCCCGCGAAAGACGCCAGGGCCGCGCGCCAAGTGCGAACAATGGCACCAAGCCCGGCGATGCGATGAGCCCGATCATCGAGCATCCCGATATCCAGCGTACATTGCTGACCATGAAGGGGCTGACGCAGGCGGCACGCTGCATCGGCTATGCCTGCGCCCATGCGCTCGATATGGCACGCACGGGCAAAGGCGAGGATGCGCGCCACTGGGCCGACCGCGCCAATCTCCTGACGCCGGTGGCCAAGGCCTTCGCCACCGATATCGGCGTCGATGTCGCCTCGCTCGGCATTCAGGTCCATGGCGGCATGGGCTTCATCGAGGAAACGGGGGCGGCACGGCTCTTGCGCGATGCGCGGATCGCGCCGATCTATGAAGGCACCAACGGCATTCAGGCCATCGATCTCGTCCAGCGCAAGCTGCCGCTCGGGAATAGCGAGCATGTGAAGACCTATATCGCCGAACTGCGCGCTATTGTGGACCTGGCCGCTGTCTCCAATCGCGCGGAATTGGGCGATAGCGCCGCGTGTCTTGCCTTCGCCATCGCCGATCTCGAGGAGGCGACGCTTTATCTGCAGCAAGCGCTGGCCGAAGGCCGGCAGGCGGAGGCGCTGTGCGGCGCAACGCCTTATCTCAGGCTGTTCGGGCTTGCCGCCGGCGGCGCCTATCTCGCCAAGGGTGCGCTGACATGCGAAGATGCGGGCCACAGCGCGCTTTGTCGTTTCTATGCGGAAAACCTCTTGAGAGAAACAAATGCGCTGAAGCACTGCGTCATCGACGGAGCGGACAGCCTCATCGCCGCCGGCGCGGCACTTCAGGATTCGTGAGAGGCATTATGTCCGACCATATCGAGATCGAACGTCAGGAAGCAGTGCAGATCATCCGCATCGCCCGGCCCGAGAAGAAAAACGCCCTCACCCGCGCCATGTATGCCGCGATGGCTGAGGCATTGCGCGCCGGCGACACCGACGAAGCCATCCGGGTTCACGTCATTTTCGGCCAGCCGGGCGTCTTTTCCGCCGGCAATGACATGCAGGATTTCATGGCCGCGGCGATGGGCGGCAAAATGGGCGATGAGGTGCTCGATTTCCTCGACGCGCTTTCGAATGCGAAAAAGCCCGTCATTTCCGGTGTAGACGGCCTGGCTATCGGCATCGGCGCGACGATCCATCTGCATTGCGACCTGAGCTTCGCCACGCCGCAATCCATGTTCCGCACGCCTTTCGTCGATCTCGGGCTGGTGCCGGAAGCTGGCTCAAGCCTGCTCGCGCCGCGCCTGATGGGTTATCAAAAGGCCTTCGCCCTGCTGGCCCTGGGAGAAGGATTTTCGGCCGAGGCGGCAAAGGAAGCAGGCCTCGTCTACCGCATCGTCGAGCCGGCGGAACTTGAGCCGGCGGTGCTCGAAGCGGCACAGGCAATCGCCACCCGCCCGCCTGAAGCGATGCAACTGACCAAGGCGCTATTGCGTGCTTCTGATGAAACGATTGGCGAGCGTATCTCGCGCGAGGCGAAGCATTTTGCCGAACGGCTTACTTCGCAGGAAGCGCGTGAGGCGGTGACGAAATTTTTAGCGCGGAAGAAGTGAAGCGGCCTCTCCGCCTGCCGTCATTCTCGGGCTTGTCCCGAGAATCTGCCGACAAGGAAAGAAAAGCAATTACCGTTCTGAAAATCGTACCGTCGTAGATTCTCGGGACAAGCCCGAGAATGACGGATAAGTTGAGAGCCAAGTGGAGGTAAACCGTCTGCGGTTCACCTCCACATATTCCCTCACCCCCGCGCAATAATCTCCGAGCCTGAAATCACCAGCCGAACACCGAGCGTTCCGGTCTTGCGGCGGGCGAGGAAGCGTGGGCGGCGGCGGCGGGGCTCCTGACCCTGGCGGCGCGGCTGGGGCGTGGATGCGCCCACCGGGCCGGTGCTTTCATCCAGCGGACGGGCGACGCCGTCTTCCTCGACCAGCATCATCGGCAGGTTGAAGGCGGCGGACCAGGCGCGCCAGTCGGCGGCCACATCATCGAGATCATGCGCTACCAGAAGCGGCACGGAAAGCTGCGGATCGGCGTGCATCAGTTCGAGTGTGACGGTGATCTGGCCATATTCGTCCTCCACGGCGCGGGCCGTGACGCCGCGAAAGGCGCGGGCCGGCAGAGCGATCGACATCGGCAGACCGCTCGATGGCAGGATACGGCGGATCACGGCGCCGCGCTCATTGATGGTGAAGGTGATATCTCCTTCCTCATCGCATGTGGCGTAGGTCACGACCTGCGGAAAGTGAAATGGGTCAAGCCGCAACTCGCTGCCTGCCCATACTGGCTTAAGCCCTTGGTTCATCATTTTTGACGCCTCTGTCTCTCCTGAGAGCCGGTGTTCCGGTCTCCCTGTCATTCGGACCGTTTTCGGCCTCGTTGAGATTGAGAATAGGCGCGCTTTGTTACCGCCGGGCTTAATTAATTCGGTTAAATTTTCCTGATCTGGGCGGATGGTTATCAGAATGAGACCTGGTGTAAGGATTTAGCAAGCCGGGTAAAGAAAGACTAAGGGGCGGTGTGGCCGCTGCATTCTTGAGATTGAGAATGTATCTGTGGCCCCCTCTCTTGCAAATTCTAAGGACTTGAGCTGCGCTCAAGCCCAAGAATTTGCTTTCTCCCCCGCCAAGGGGGAGATAGGATTGGCAATGACGCCTCCGCTAGAGTCTGTCATGGATTAATTGAATCGTTGATACGACAAGGGGTCTTGTCTCGTCGTCATTCTCGGGACAAGCCCGAGAATGACGACCAGGTGGAAGCTGTTTCAAGCTAGTCCTGACAGACTCTAATTTCAATCGCCGACGATTTGCGCGAATGGTGCGGCAGCATTATCTCTCCCCCTGCGGGAGAGAAAGCGATTTCAACATCTTAGCTGGAGCAAAGCGGAGGCTAAGTGTTAGAAATCGCAAGAGAGGGGATATCCTTTCGCGTGAATCTCACGAAGCCTAAATCGTCTTGCCCGGATTCATGATGCCGGCGGGATCGAACGCCGCCTTTATCTTCTTCATCAGGGCGAGCGCCACCGGGCTCTTGAAATGCACCAGTTCCTCGCGCTTCAACTGGCCGATGCCGTGCTCGGCGGAAATCGACCCATTATGGCTTGCCACAATGGTATGGACCCGATGATTGACCTCGCCCCAGCGGGCGAGGAAGGCCTGTTTGTCCGCGCCCACGGGCTGCGAGATGTTATAATGCAGGTTGCCGTCGCCCATATGGCCGAAGCAGACGATGCGTGCGCCGGGGATCATTTCGAGAACCGCCCTGCCCGCTTCCTCGATGAAAGCGGGAATGGTGGCGACCGGCACCGAAATATCGTGCTTGATCGAGCCGCCCTCCGGCTTCTGCGCCCAGGACATCTCCTCGCGCATCTTCCAGAACATCTGCTCCTGAGCGACACTTGTCGCAATCGCGGCGTCCTGCACCAGATCGGCCTCATAGGCCTCGGTCAGGATCGTCTCAAGGATGGCGCGGGCATCGTCCGAGGAGCGCGACGATGAGATGTCGATCAGCGCATACCATGCATGCGGGCTTTCCAGCGGATCGCGTGCGCCCTCGACATGGCGCGCCGTGAACTCGACGCCGATGCGCGGCATCAACTCGAAGCCGGTGAGCGCCGGACCGGCATGTTCGGTGGCCAGACTCAGGAGCTTTAATGCATCGGCGGGGCTCTTGAGGCCCGCATAGGCGACGCCCTTGCCCTTGGGCTGCGGATAGAGCTTCAGCACCGCCGCCGTGATGACGCCGAGCGTGCCCTCCGCGCCGATGAACAGGTCCTTCAAATCATAGCCGGTATTGTCCTTCTTGACGCGGCGCAGATCGTCGAGGATTTCGCCGGTCGGCAGCACCACCTCCAGTCCGAGGCAAAGCTCACGCATATTGCCATAGGCGAGAACCGCCGTGCCGCCGGCATTGGACGAGAGATTGCCGCCGATCTGGCAGGAACCTTCCGCGCCGAGCGACAGCGGAAAGAGCCGGCCCGCCTCCGCCGCCGCATCCTGCAAATTCTTGAGCACCACGCCGGCCTCCACCGTCGCCAGATTGCCCGCGATATCGATGGAGCGGATGCGGTTCATGCGCGAGAGCGACAGGATGATGGCGCGGCCGCTTTCGTCGGGCTGCTGCGCGCCGACGAGACCTGTGTTGCCGCCCTGCGGCACGATCGGCGTGCCGGTTTCGGTGGCGAGCTTGAGGATTTGCGAGACTTCCTCAGTCGAGCCGGGGCGCAGGACCATGGAAGTGCGGCCATGATAGAGGTCGCGCTGCTCGATCAGATAGGGCGCGATATCATCGGCGGCGCGCAAGGCATTCTTTTCGCCGACAATGGCGGCAAAGCGGTCGAGAATGGCCTTATCGGGATTTGTCGGCTGTATCGTCATTTCCGTCACCTTATCTAATTGTCTGGCCTCGTGGGGCGGCGGCGCGGCTGAGCCGGTCGTTGATCGCCTCGCCCAAGCCTTCATGCGGGATCGGCTCGACCGCGATGATGGCAGCACCTGTCGCATCGAGCCTCTTCATATAATCGAAAAGATTTGCCGCCGCCTCGCGAAGATCGCTCTTTTCGCTCAAATTGAGATGATGGGAGGCATTTTCCGCACCTTTGGCCCGCGACGGCCCGAAGGCAAGCAGCGCCTCGCCGGGGTTGAGTTCGCGCACATCGAGCCGCATGGCCGCGCGCGGCGCATAATGCGAGGCGAGCATGCCGGGCGCTTCGATCGCGGCGCGCTGGTCGCTGCGCTTGAGCGTCAACCCCGTCAGCGCCTCGATCTCTTCGGCCGCCAGCCCGCCGGGACGCAGCAGGGATATGATTTCGCCGTCCACCTTGACGATGGTGGATTCAAGCCCGACCGGGCACGGGCCGCCATCGAGGATCAGATCGACTTTGCTGCCCAGATCATCGGCGACGGCTTGCGCCGTCGTCGCGCTGATCCTGCCGGATGTGTTAGCGCTGGGCGCGGCCAAGGGCCGGTCGAGCATGGCGATCACCTCCGCCGCCACACCGCGCGGCATGCGCAGCGCCAGCGTCGAAAGCCCCGCCGTGACGAGCGGATGGACCGGCGCGTTCTCCTTCAATGGCAAAACCAGCGTCAGCGGCCCCGGCCAGAAAGCGTCGATCAGGCGGCGCGACAGCGGATCGATATCAACGAAGCGCTCGGCCATCGCGACGCTGGAGACATGACAGATCAGCGGATTGAAGCGCGGGCGGCCCTTGGCCTCAAAAATCCGCGCCACAGCTTGGCCATTGGTCGCATCGGCGGCAAGCCCGTAGACCGTCTCCGTGGGGATCGCGACCAAGCCGCCCTCGCCCAAAAGCCTGGCCGCGCGGGCGACCGCCTCGCCATCTATCCCAATGCTCACCAAATCCGTTCTCCTGTCGCAGACTGCCTACACAAGGGCATTGGGCGGCGCAAGCGGATCGCGGGGTCGTTAAAATTCGAATGATTGGCGAGACGGGATCGCAAGGATCCGGGTGCTAGGGATTTTGCACTTCATTATGCGGGGGGTGAATAATGTTATCTCGATTTATCGCGATCCTGATGCTGTCGCCGGCATTGATGGTATCCGCCCATGCGGGCTCCATTGAAACGCCTGTTGCGCCCGAGCACGTCCGCTCGATCGACTATGTCGGCTATGACGGCACTGACGCCGCCGGCAATCCGATCTGCAAAATCTGCGAGGCGGAGAAGGCGGCGGAAGCGGCGAAGCTCAACGCCATGGAAGAGCGGCGCAAGCGAGCGCGGGCCTACATGGCGCGCATGCAGGGACAGGAGCTGGGCACGGCAGTCGCGGCACGGGCGAATGTGGATGCAATGCCGGTCGGCGCGCTGACGGATAAGGCGCTGGGCGATGTGCAGCTGCGGGTGGGGCTGGAGTAGGTCAAGGGCCGGTTAGGTCAGCGGGGCACTTCACCCCCCTCTGCCCTGCCGGGCATCTCCCCCACAAGGGGGGAGATTGGCTGACACGACTATCTGCTTTCCATACCTGCAACGTCTGCGTTTGGTGCCGGACGTTCATGAAAGCGGAATCTCCCCCCTTGTGGGGGAGATGGCTGGCAAGCCAGAGGGGGGTGAGATCGAAAAGCGCCCCTTTGGCCAAACTCACCCAGCAATCTTCGAAAAATCCGCAACCTTGCCCGTCGCCTCGCGAATACGAGCCAGAAGCGCAAGGCGGTTGGCCCTGATCTTCTCATCCTCGTCATTCACCAGCACTTTTTCAAAGAACGCATCGACCGGCCCGCGCAATTGGGCGAGCGACAGCATGGCGCCGGAGAAATTCTCGCTCTCAACCGCCTCGCCCGCATCCTTCTCGGCCTGAACAATCGCGGCGAAAAGCGCCCTTTCCTCGTCATTGTTGAAAAGCGAGGGCTCGACGCTACCCGCCACCCGCGTTCCCTTCTTTTCCTCGGCAGCGAGGATATTGGCGGCGCGCTTGGTGCCGGCGAGAAGGTTCTGGCCGTCCTCGGTGTTGATGAAATAGATCAATGCTTCGACACGGCGGGCGACGAGGAGCAGGTTGTCGGCGTCCGGTGTCAGCACGGCGTCGATGGCGTCATAGCGCGCGCCTTCGTCCTTGAGGTAGACTTTGAGGCGGTCGTGAAAGAAGGCGAGGAGATCTTTAACTATTTCAAACCGAGTGAACAGAACCCACGCTTGCAGGTCTTTGTCCTTTGGGCAGACCCGCTCGGGCGGATAAAGTTCGCTGGCGATTTTCAAAATCGTGAGAAGATCAAGGCGAAGATCATTCTCCAACACCAGCCGGATCACACCCAGTGCTGCACGGCGTAGCGCATAAGGGTCTTTCGAGCCTGTTGGTTTTTCGTCAATCAACCAGAAGCCCACGAGTGTATCAAGCTTGTCGGCGAGCGCTACGGCGATCGATACTAGATCGCGCGGCACGGCATCGGATGGGCCCTGTGGTTTGTAGTGTTCTTCGATTGCAGCCGCGACGGCTTCGTCTTCTCCCTGCAGCAACGCATATTTACGCCCCATGCTGCCCTGCAACTCGGGGAATTCGCCAACCACTTCGGTCGTCAGGTCCGCTTTTGCGAGAACGGCAGCCCGCTCGACCAGCGACGACCAACTCCGTGACTTTCTACCAACCGGAACATGCTCTTTATTAGTCTCATTTCCTTGAAGCACATTCAGAATATTCCCAGCCAAATGCATGATGCGCTCGACACGGTCGCCTTGCGTGCCGAGCTTGGCATGGAAGGTGACGCCAAGCGCATCCAGACGCGCCATGCGCTGGTCGAGGGGCTTTTTCAGGTCGAGGCCGAATTTCTTCGCAGACGCCTGAAGCTTTTCCAGATCAGGCAGATCGGCCTGGTCGGTCTTCCAGAAATAGAGCGCGTCGGACAAGCGGGCGCGGACGACCTTGCCGTTGCCATAGGCGATTTCCTTGCCGCCATCCTTCGCCTCGATATTGGAGATGAGGATGAAGCGGTTGGAAAGCTCCACGCTCTCGCCCTGCTTGCGGGTGACGAAGCATTTCTGGTTGGCGCGGATGGTCAGGCGGATCACTTCGGGCGGGATGGCGAGGAATTCTTCCTCGAAACTGCCCATCAGCACCACCGGCCATTCGACGAGACCGCAAACCTCCTCCAGAAGCCCCTCATCCTCGACCAGTTCGAGGCCGGAGGCGAAGGCGAGGTTGCGTGCGTCGTCAAGGATCATCTCCTTGCGGCGATCCGCATCGAGCACGACCTTGGCCTTTTCCAGCTTGGCGATATAGTCATCGAAGCGGCGCACAATGATCGGCTCGCCATTGCTCATGAAGCGGTGGCCGTAGGTGATATTGCCCGAACGGATGCCGCCGACCGTGAAATCGACGACCACCGGCTCCTCGGTTTCGGGACCGAAGGTGCAGAGGATGGATTGCAGCGGGCGCACCCAGCGCAATGCGCCTGATTTGGCCGAAGCCTTGCCCCAGCGCATGGATTTCGGCCATGGGAAATCGCGGATCACCTGCGGCATCAGCTCGGCGATGATTTCTTCGGCGGCGCGGCCCGGCTTGACGATATGGGCGACATAGAAATCGCCCTTCTTCGGGTCGCTATGGACATGTGCCTGCGAAATGTCGGTGTAGCCTGCCTTGCGCAAGAAGCCCTGCACCGCCTGTTCCGGCGCCTTGGTCGATGGCCCCTTGATCTCCTCATGCGCATCCTTCGAGCGGATGGTGAGGCCGCGAATGTCGAGCGTCAGCCGGCGCGGCGTCCAGTATTCGCGCGCGGCGTCATAGGTCAGCCCCGCCTCGACAAGACCGTCGGTGACAAGCTTCTTGAGGTCAGCCGCCGCTTTTCTCTGCATACGAGCAGGAATTTCTTCACTGCGAAGTTCGAGCAACAAATCGGGCATCAGGCAGCCTCGTTCTTATAGTTGAAGCCGCCCGCATCGGTCAGCAGGAAAGCCTCGCCGCATTGGCGGGCAAGGTTGCGGACACGCAGGATGTAGCTCTGGCGCTCGGTGACGGAGATGACGCCACGGGCATCGAGCAGGTTGAAGGCGTGGGATGCCTTGATGCACTGGTCATAGGCGGGAAGCACCATCTTGTGCAGCGATGAATTCGCACCTGCCACCGGCGCGCCTGCCCGCAACAGCGCCTCGCATTCGCGTTCCGCATCTTCGAAATGGCGCAGCAGCACGTCCGTATTGGCATGTTCGAAATTGTGCCTGGAATATTCCTGCTCGGCCTGCAGGAAGACATCGCCATAGGTGACCTTTTCGTCGCCTTCCAGCCCGTTGAAGTTCAGATCATAGACATTGTCGACGCCCTGCACATACATGGCGAGGCGTTCGAGACCATAGGTCAGCTCGCCCGATACCGGCGAACATTCGATGCCGCAGACCTGCTGAAAGTAAGTGAACTGCGAGACTTCCATGCCGTCGCACCAGCATTCCCAGCCAAGCCCCCATGCGCCGAGCGTCGGGCTTTCCCAATCGTCCTCGACGAAACGGATATCATGCAGCAGCGGATCGAGGCCGATGGCTTTCAGCGAGCCCAGATAAAGCTCCTGCAGGTTCGGCGGCGACGGCTTCATGATCACCTGATACTGGTAATAATGCTGCAGCCGGTTGGGGTTTTCGCCATAGCGGCCATCCTTCGGGCGGCGCGATGGCTGGACATAAGCCGCCTTCCAGGGCTTCGGCCCGAGCGAGCGCAGCGTCGTCGCCGGGTGGAAGGTGCCGGCGCCGACTTCCATGTCATAGGGCTGAAGAATGACGCAGCCCTGCTCCGCCCAATAATTATGGAGCGTCAGGATCAACCCCTGAAAAGAGCGGGTCGGATGCATATGGTCGGGCAATGTGGACGACACGGGCGGGCCTCGTGGGAAAATCAGGATGCCACGTCCTAGTTTGTCGGGGTTGCAGGGTCAAGGGTTGCGGATATGGGTGGCATCCGCCAAGCGCCCTCGTCCCTTCGAGGCTCGCTTCGCTCACACCTCAGGATGAGGGCTACTGCAGCGTTGCCGACCCTTCACCCTCATGGTGAGGTGCGAGCGGAGCGAGCCTCGAACCACGAGGGTGAAGGAAGCCCCGACGGAGCAGAGGGGGGTGAAACGCCGCACACCACCTGTCTGAAATTCACCCGCCCTTGGCTGCCTCCGCTGCCTTGCCCGCATCAGCCGAAAGCCCGTTCTTAAGCTTTTCCTCGATCTTCGCCAGTTCTTCCGGCTCGGGTTTCGCGGCGACCGCATGGTTCCACTGGAAAGTCGCTTCGAGCTTGCGTCCGGCGCGCCAGTAGGCATCACCGAGATGGTCGTTGATCGTCGCATCCTCGGGGCGCAGCTTCACCGCCTTTTCGAGCTCGGTCACGGCCTCGTCATAGCGGCCGAGGCGATAATAAGCCCAGCCGAGTGAATCGACGATATAGCCGTCCTGTGGGCGCAGTTCGACCGCCTTGCGGATCATGTTTAGCGCCTCGTCCAGATTGGTGTTCATATCCACCCAGGAATAGCCGAGATAGTTCAACACCTGCGGCTGTTCCGGATAAAGCGCGAGCGCCTCGCGGAAGCTCGGCTCCGCCTTGTCCCATTCCTTCAGGCGCTCATAGGCGATGCCGCGCTGGTAGAATACGGCCCAGTCGTCGCGCGTCGGTGTGCCGATGGTCTTGACGGCGGCGTCATAGGTGTCGGCCGCATTGCGGAAATCCTTCTTCTGGGCGTAGACGCCGCCCAGCGCGAGGTAGGAGCGGATATCGGTCTTGTCCTGATCGAGCAGGGCTTTCAGGTGCTTGATCGCATCGTCGGTCTTGTCGGTTTCCGCCAGATTGAGGCCGAGCTGCATTTCCGCATCGCGCCGGTAGACCGAATTCTTCGGCACGCGGCTGTAATATTCGATGGCCTTTTCCGGCTGCTGCAGCTTGGCGGCGATATCGCCGAGCTGGAACAGCGTGGCGTCATTGTCCGGGCGCAGCGGCAACGACATCTGCAGATAGAGCTTGGCAAAAGCTTCCGCGCCGCCGCGATTGATCGCCGTGCCGAGCGTGTAAAGCACTTCGGCAGCACCCTGCTGCGGCGTGGCGACCAGCGGCTTCAGCTTGCCGCCGCTATCGAGCTTGGCACGCAACTCGCGCAATGCAAGCCTGCCCGACAGAAGCTCGGTCGACTTGTCAAGCAGATCGATCGCGCCTTGTCTGTCGCCGTTTCGCGTCATGAAAGAGGAATATGCCTCGACGATCCGCTCGTAGGTATCCGGCGCAGCGCCGCCGCCGGAGCGATCATCGATCGCCTGCTGGTAGAAGTCACGCGCGGCTTGCTTGTCGCCCGATGCATCGGCGATGAGCGCGGCATTGTAGGTCTTGAACAGATTATACCACTCCGGGCCCTGGAGCTTATCGAGAGCGTCGAGCGCATCCTTCGGCTTTCCCTCGCCGAAGATCGCCCAGGCGGACATCAGTCCGCTCGACAGGCGGTCCATGTCCGATTGCAGCGAAAGCATCAGAAGCGGCCCGGCCTTGCGGTACTGTTTCCTGGAAATGGCGTCGATGGCGAGCGTCACACGCGAGAAGCGCTCGATTTCCGGCACGTTCTTCAGCTCTTCGGCCAGCGGGAGCGCGTCTTTGAACTTGCCGTCGGTCAGAAGCGCGATGAGCAGATTCTGCTTCATCGGCTGATTTGCGGGATCGAACGCCAGCGCCTGACGGTAATAGGCGACCGCAGCGTTGAGATCATTATCGCCTTCGGCGACACGCCCGGCGAGATAGGCGCCCGCAAACGATCCCGTGCGGATCGGCACAAGCGCATCGTTGGTCCTGGCCAGCGCCGCGGGCGCCGGCAGCGCCACACCGGCCAGTGCCGCAAGAAGCAATCCGTAGAGAGAACCGTAGATCGGGCTGCGCCGCATTCCCTATTCCTTTTCCATCATTCGATTTTGCATCATTCGGCTTTGCCGGCATCGGGCAGTTCGCCAAAGCAAACAGGCACTGCAAGCATGGCCTTTTTACGAACAAGGCGCAAGAAAAGCGGCTCCGGCTAAGGAAATCGCCTTCGATTCAGGCCCGGATCAGTTCACCCGGCTGACGCAGAAGTCGATCACGTCGATGAGCGCATCCTTTTCCGGCGTCTGCCGCAAGGGGGCCAGCGCATCGCGGGCGATTTCGCCAAAATGGCGGGCACGCTGCACCGTATCGGCGACCGAACCATAGCGCGTCATCAGACCGATTGCCTTTTCGAGAGACGAATCATCGTTTGCGCCGTCCTCGATCGATTTTTTCCAGAAGGCGCGCTCTTCCGGCGTTCCCCTGCGGTAGCTCAGCAGCAGCGGCATGGTGATCTTGCCCTCGCGGAAATCATCGCCGACATTCTTGCCGAGATCGCGCGCACTGCCGCCATAGTCGAGCGCGTCGTCGACAAGCTGGAAGGCAAGGCCGAGATTGAGGCCATAGGAGCGCAGCGCCACACGGTCGGCGCGGGGTGCTGCGGCGATGATCGGCCCGACTTCGGCGGCAGCCGAGAAAAGCGCCGCCGTCTTGGCCTTGATGACGGCCAGATATTCGTCTTCCGTCGTCTCCATGTTCTTTGCGGCGGCAAGCTGCATCACCTCGCCCTCGGCGATGATGGACGCGGAGGTCGCCAGCACGTCGAGCGCTTCGAGCGATCCGACATCGACCATCATCTTGAAGGCCTGGCCGAGGAGAAAATCGCCGACGAGCACGCTTGCCTGGTTACCCCAGATCATGCGCGCGGTGCTTTTTCCCCGCCGCAGATCGCTTTCATCGACCACGTCGTCGTGAAGCAGGGTCGCCGTATGCATGAACTCGACCGATGTGGCGAGCTTGACGTGGCCGTCGCCTGTATAGCCGCACATGCGCGCGCTCGCCAGGGTCAGCATCGGGCGCAGGCGCTTGCCGCCCGATGAGATCAGATGGTTCGCCACCTCCGGTATCATCTCGACGTCCGACCCCGCTTTCGACAGGATCAGCTCGTTGACGCGGCCCATATCGGCCTTCGTCAGATCGACCAGCGGCTGGATCGATCCTTCGTGTTTTTTCTTCTCGTCGAGGCTGAGAACTACACCCAATGCCGTCACTCCTTGGAACGCGGCGCCCGCCCGGACACCCGATGACGTTCCATCCCTTTGAATTCGCGCATGATCGGCGTTCGGACGGTTCACATCCGAACGCCGATCATGCGCCTTATATGGCCCCACATTATTGAAGCCGGCCTTCATGCTCAAGCCGCAAATTGTCCACAAATGACGGCCAACGAACACGGTCCGTTCACAATCCTGCCATGGCACAGTTGTCAATAGCCGCGCAAACTGCATTCTAGGCGCATGATCGAACTGATGCGAACCAACGACCCCGTTCTGATTTCCTTTGCCGAAGCCCTTCTGGCGGAGGCCGGTATCGGATATTTCGTCGCCGATGCCAATATGAGCATCATCGAGGGTTCGCTCGGTATCCTGCCGCGCCGCCTGATGGTGGATGCGGCGAAGGAAAAGCGTGCCCGCCAGATTCTCACCGACGCCGGCATCGAACATGAGTTGCGGCCGCAAGTCTGATATGAACGCCCTCCCCTCCCAAAACGGCCCTTCACCTGATGACACGCAGGAAACGCTCGATGCATTTCATCGGGGCGCCTTCCATCTGGTGCAGCCGGCGCTGAAAGGGCATCGGGCGGGCGTCGACGCCATGGTCCTGGCGAGCGCCGTGCCTGACGGCTTTTCCGGGGCGGTTGTCGATCTCGGCGCCGGCGCCGGCGCCGCCGGTCTCGCCGTTGCGGCACGATGCCCGGCCGCGCATGTGACGCTTGTGGAACGCTCGACCTTCATGGCCGATTTTGCCCGCAAAACGCTTGCGCATCCGCTGAACGCGGATATTGCGCGGCGCGCGGCGCTCATCGAGGCCGATGTGACGCTTGCCGGGCGGGCACGCGCGGCGGCAGGGCTTTGCGACAATGCGTTCGATTTCGCTATTTTGAACCCGCCCTTCAACGCGGAGGCAGATCGCCGCACCCCCGATGCGCTGAAGGCGGAGGCGCATGTCATGGAGAAGGACATGTTCGAACGATGGGTCAGGACGGCGGCGGCCGTCGTCAAGCCCGGCGGCGGCATCGCCGTGATCGCGCGGCCCGTCTCGATCGGTGAACTTCTTGCCGCCATATCCCGCCGCTTCGGCGGGTTGACGCTGGTTCCCGTCCAGCCGCGACCGGATGAGGCGGCGATCCGAATCGTGGTGCGCGGCGTGCTCGGCAGCCGCGCCAAAATGACGCTTGCCCCGGCTCTGGTGCTGCATGGCGAGACCGGCAACGCCTTCACCGCGCGCGCCATTGCCATCAACAATGGCCGAAAAGGGCTTTTATAAGCGGTGGATTTTTGCGAGAAGCGGCATACCTGAATGTAAAGTCCATAGTTTCCCGAATTGGAACGATAAACTTATGAACGAAGTCCCCAGCCTGCTCCGCCCCCAGTCAGTTATGCGCCGCTTCCTGGACAGCGAAGCAGCCGGCGGCATCGTGCTGATGTTCGCCGCCGCGCTGGCGCTGATCATTGCCAACTCGCCGCTCGCCGAAACCTATTTCCATGTGCTTCACGTCGAAATAGGCGGCCTTAGCGTGCTGCATTGGATCAATGACGCGCTGATGGTCATCTTCTTCCTGTTGGTCGGGCTGGAGATCAAACGTGAATTCCTGGACGGCCAGCTTGCCAGTTGGTCGAACCGCATACTGCCGGGCATCGCGGCAGCGGGCGGTGTCGCGGTTCCGGCGCTGATCTTCGCGTATCTGAATATATCCAACCCTGAGACGATCCGCGGCTGGGCGATCCCGTCGGCGACCGATATCGCCTTCGCGCTCGGCGTCATCTCGCTTCTCGGGTCGCGCGTCCCCACAAGCCTCAAAGTCTTTCTGGCGACGCTTGCCATCCTGGACGATCTGGCGGCGGTGGCGATCATCGCGGTCTTCTATACGTCCGACATCGCGATGCTTTATCTGGGCGGCGCCGTCGCCGCAACGCTGGTGCTGATCGCGCTCAACCGCATGGGCGTGATGAAGCTCACGCCCTATCTGATCGTCGGCGTCATCTTGTGGTTCCTCGTGCTTCGCTCCGGCGTGCATGCGACGGTCGCCGGCGTCGTTCTGGCGATGACCATTCCGCTGCGCCCCGCACCGGGCCGGCCCGACGACATGACCTCGCCATTGCACAAGCTGGAGCACGCGCTTTCCAACTGGGTCTCGTTTCTCATCGTCCCGATCTTCGGCTTCGCCAATGCCGGCATGTCGTTTTCCGGGCTCGACGCCTCGGTCCTCACCGACACTTTGACGCTCGGCATCGCGCTTGGTCTGTTCGTCGGCAAGCAGATCGGCGTCTTCGGCGCTGCGTGGCTTGCCATCAAGCTGCGCCTGAGCGCCAAGCCGATGGGCGCGAGCTGGACCCAGCTCTATGGTGTGTCGCTGCTTTGCGGCATCGGCTTCACCATGAGCCTGTTCATCGGCCTCCTGTCGTTTCCGTCCGAGCACATGCAGGACGAAACGAAAATCGGCGTTCTGGTCGGATCGTTCCTGTCGGCCATTTGCGGCTGGCTGATCCTGCGGTTCAGCGGAGAGCGCCAACACGAGCAGGAAGAAGCCCTGGCCGATTAGGCGGAAATCGCCTGCTATAAATGCCGGGGCATTGTGCTTTTGCTTTTCGCACTTACATGCGAAAAGCTGATTGCAGCGTCTTGCCGTCAGTATAGATGAACAAAGCGATGGAGCGTCCTTGGTATCCAAGCGGCGCTCTGAAAATAATACCTGGAGTTGCGAGTGGCCCGTTTCCTTTCACGTATCCTGCCGCGCCGTTTTCGACCGGAGCGTGTCGAAATACCCGTGGTGCGCCTGCATGGCGCGATCATGGCAGGCGGCAGCCAGTTCCGCCCGACGCTTTCGCTCGCCACCACAGCCGCCGTGCTCGACAAGGCTTTTTCCGACAAGGAGGCGCCGGCGGTGGCGCTTTCCATCAACTCGCCTGGCGGTTCACCGGTGCAGTCGCGGCTGATTTTCCGGCGCATCCGCGACCTGGCCGAGGAAAAGAACAAGAAGGTCTATGTCTTCATCGAGGATGTCGCGGCTTCGGGCGGCTACATGATCGCTGTCGCCGGGGACGAGATCATTGCCGATCCCTCCTCGATCGTCGGCTCGATCGGCGTCGTCTCCGCCTCCTTCGGGTTTCAGGATCTCATCAAGAAGATCGGCGTGGAGCGCCGCGTCTATACGGCGGGCAGGAACAAGGTGGCGCTCGATCCGTTCCAGCCGGAAAAGAAGAGCGATATCGAACATCTCAAGACGCTGCAGCTCGAAGTGCACGAGACCTTCATCGATCTCGTCAAGGAGCGGCGCGGGGCGAAGCTCTGCGATGATCCGGACCTCTTCACCGGGCTGTTCTGGAGCGGCGTGAAGGGGCAATCGCTCGGCCTCGTCGACGGGCTGGGCGACATGCGTTCGCATCTGCGCCGGGAATACGGGCCGAAGACCAGGCTGAAGCTGATCCAGGCGCCGCGCGGGCTGCTCGGATGGCGCACGCCTTCCGTCGGTCTTCACAAAGCCGATCCTTTGGCGCAAGCTGCGGCGGGCGCAACGGAGGGCCTTTTGTCGGCGATGGAGGAAAAAGCCCTATGGTCGCGCTACGGCCTTTAAAAAAGGCTATATTGTCATGCCCGATGCATATGATGCCCGACGCATATGATGAAAGGCAAGGTTTGAGGATTTGAGGCAATGCCGCAGCTCATCTTTTTAATCCTGATCGGCCTGGTCGCCTGGTATGGCTACCGTTCGTTCAAACGTGAGGCCGCACGGGTTTCGCAGCGCATCCGCCAGGCCGAAAAGGAAGCCCAGACCCGGGCTCAGGGCACTCTGGTGCAGGATCCGAAGACAGGCGAATACCACGTGCGCAAGGATTGATCCTGTGCCGCCCGACACTTGGCCTATCGCATGAACAGGCATATTTCCCCGCTCCTTCCCCGGCTCTCGGCGCGTGAAACCATCTCGCTCCTTGCGCCCGCCAAGATCAATCTGGCTTTGCATGTCACGGGCCGGCGCGATGACGGCTATCATCTGCTTGAAAGCCTGGTGGCCTTCGCAGCGTTCGGCGACCAGATCGACGTTTCCCCCGCACGGCAGGACCATTTCGCGG
Organism: Phyllobacterium phragmitis; assembly: GCF_002980495.1. Classification (GTDB taxonomy): domain Bacteria; phylum Pseudomonadota; class Alphaproteobacteria; order Rhizobiales; family Rhizobiaceae; genus Paramesorhizobium; species Paramesorhizobium phragmitis. The sequence goes on along the minus strand of NZ_PVBR01000001.1, from coordinate 95,285 downwards.
TAACGGGGCCGTTCGCCTATGCCGTACCGGCGGACGGAGCGAACCTCGTCATGCGGGCGCGCGATGCGCTGCGGACGCGGTTTCCATCACGAGCCCGACCGGTCGACATCAGATTGGAGAAGAAGCTGCCGATCGCATCGGGCATCGGCGGCGGATCGAGCGATGCGGCCGCAGCACTCATCGCGCTCAACAGGCTATGGGCGCTCGATCTCGACATGCCGGCGCTTTGCGAAATCGGGCTTTCGCTCGGCGCGGATCTGCCGATGTGCCTGCATGGCCAGCAAACGGGGCTGCCGCTTGTTGCGCGCGGCATCGGTGAAGCGCTCGATCCCGTCTCGCGCTTTCCATCGCTGCCGATCGTGCTGGCCAATGACGGCACCGGGCTCTCGACGCCGCAGGTTTTCCAGGCGCTCTTGCGCCGGGACCATCCGCCGCTCCCCTCCCCGCCGGCGTTTTCAGTCATCGAGGAGGTCTGCGCCTATCTCCAGGGCACGCGCAACGATCTTTATGCCGCGTCGCTGACGCTTGCCCCCGGGCTGGCCGGCCTTCTCGACCTTTTTGTCCAAACGGGCGCGCGTTTCACACAGATGTCGGGATCGGGGGCGACCTGCTTTGCGGTCTTTGGCGATAATGCTGCGGCGGCACGGGCGGCGGCGTTCCTCAGGGCGCGTCATCCGCAATGGTTCGTGGTGGCGACCGAAACACGGTCAACATCGGAGTCATGACTGGAATGGCAAGCGAAACACGCCCCTTCGTGCCCGTGGGCATCGCGGTATTGACGGTTTCCGACACGCGCACGCCGGCCGACGACAAATCCGGCGACACGCTCGTCGAGCGGGTCGGCAAGGCTGGCCATCATCTTGCCGCCCGCGATATCGTTCCAGACGACCAGGAGAAAATCCGCGAGAAGGTTCTGTTCTGGTCGCGCGATCCGAATATCGATGTCATCATCACCACCGGCGGCACCGGCTTTACCGGGCGCGACGTGACGCCGGAAGCGCTCGAACCGATCTTCGAGAAGCGCATGGACGGCTTTTCGGAAGTCTTCCACCGCATCTCCTACGACAAGATCGGCACCTCGACGATCCAGTCGCGGGCGACCGGCGGCGTCGTCAACGCAACCTTCGTCTTCGTGCTGCCCGGTTCACCCGGCGCATGCCGCGATGCATGGGACAATATTCTGGAATTCCAGCTCGACTACCGCCACATGCCCTGCAATTTCATCGAGATCATGCCGCGGCTGGACGAGCACCTGAAGCGCGGCAAATTCTAGAGCATTTCGTTTCATATAGAAAACGCTGGCGGGACAGCGCCCCCCTCTGTCCTGCCGGACATCTCCCCCGCAAGGGGGGAGATTGGCTGACACGGCTCTTGGCGTTCATTCTGCAACGTTGGCGATTGGCCCCGAACTTTCATGAAGGCGTAATCTCCCCACCTGCGGGGGAGATGCCCGGCAGGGCAGAGGGGGGCGCCTCGCGATTCCATTAAAACAGGAACCGCTCCAATCCTGCCTCACGCCCGACTGGCAGGGACGATCTCCCCTTTCAGTCGCCGCGCGGCAATGCCCCGCGCCAGATCTTCCGCCCCATAGCCAGGTTTCAGGAGCGCCATAGCCTGACGCTTCGACATCAGGAGACCATCGCTCAGCGGCGCGTTGGTGCCGAAGACCCGCGCCAGGAAACGCGGCCTGTTGATCTTGGAACGCGTGAAGCGCGCCGGGCCCGGCAAGGCTTCGATATGATTGCGCGCGGCCTCCGACCAACCGTCGAGCAGGCGCGCGCCCGGCTCCAGAAACAGCAGCCATTCTCCACGCGCCCGCCTGACGGCATCGAGAAGCGGCTGGTTTTCCAGGAATGTGCAGCCGGCAGCATCGGCCACCCTGTCCGTATGATCGTCCGATCCATGATCGACGATGATGACATCGCGCACCAGTCCCTCGACGGCGGCGCCGACCAGGCTCGCAAGCGTGCGGGCCAGGGCTTCTTCGGCATTCTTGGTTTCGATGATCACGGATACCATAGCTTTGCTTATCGCATCGCAGCATAAAATGCCATATTTCGCTCACATCCAAAAAAGTTCTTGCTTTGTTCTCATTTCGCAAATAGGAATAGATTCATCAAACGGTGAACGGCGATGCTGATTACCTCGGAATATTTTCCGGAAGGAGGAAGCGATGGATGTCATTCAATATGCTGACAAAGCAGCTTTCGGAGAGGGCCGGACGGAGCATGCAAATGCGCTGATCGGGGAAGCGGGCCTGCGCATCGATCATGAGCGGCGGCGTGGGCGCGGCGCCGGCATCAATCCTTCCGGGCGCTTCGAGCCGTTGTCCCGGCACGTCTTCGACGATGGCTGGAGCACGATCGAGGAGCTCGCGCCGTTCAAGACGGACGTGCAGATCGAGAAGCCGCGCACGATCATCACGCGCAATGATTCACCCGATATCAATTTCGACCGGTCGATCAACCCCTATCGCGGCTGCGAGCACGGCTGCATCTATTGCTTCGCCCGTCCGACGCACAGCTATATGGGGCTCTCGGCGGGGCTCGATTTCGAATCGAAGCTGTTCGCCAAGCCGGACGCTCCCCGTCTCCTGGAGAAGGAACTGGCAAAGCCCGGCTATGTGGCGAAGACCATCGCCATCGGCACCAATACCGACCCCTATCAGCCGATCGAGAAGAAATGGCGCATCATGCGCGAGATCCTCGAAGTGCTGGAGGCGGCCAACCATCCCGTCGGCATCGTCACCAAATCCGCGATGGTGTTGCGCGATCAGGACATTCTCGCCCGGATGGCGGAGAAGGGGCTGGCCAAGGTGGCGCTCTCGGTGACGACGCTCGATGCCAGGCTGGCCAGAACGATGGAACCACGCGCGTCGACGCCGACGCGGCGACTGCAGGCGATCCGCGCGCTTGCCGATGCGGGTATTCCGGCCTCGGTGATGATGGGACCGGTCATTCCCGGCATCAATGATCACGAGATCGAGCGGATACTCGATTCGGCCCATGCGATGGGGGCGCTCGAAGCGGGCTATGTCATCTTGCGCCTGCCGCTGGAGGTCGCTCCGATCTTCAAGGAATGGCTCTTGCGGCATTATCCGGACCGCTACCGCCATGTCATGTCGCTGGTGCGCTCCATGCGCGGCGGCAAGGATTACGACGCTGAATGGGGCAAGCGCATGCGCGGCGAAGGCCCCTATGCCTGGCAGATCGGCCGGCGCTTCGAAATCGCCGCCAAGAAGCTTGGACTGAACACGCAAAGACGGCGGCTCAGGGCAGACCTTTTCGAGCCGCCGGCAAAAAACGGGACACAACTTTCACTTTTTTGATGTGTGTCCGGAACTTTTAGACGCCACATGCATAATCTGGGCATAGTCGGATTATCTGGGCATTATGGAATTATCGGGCCCCATGCGGGGTTCCGGCAAGATGACAAGCTTCCGTCGGGCAACCGAGCCCCTTGCCCGACGGTGACCTGCCTGCCCCCGTCCCCCGGCAGGAGGTCTTGCGGAGAACCGGAAGCAATGCGATCGTCGCCGCACAATGACACGCGCGCTTACCGATTCTCCGCTCCTTTTCGACATGCCGCTCAAGCCGGATTTTTCCAGCGAGTTGCGGCTGCTCAAGAGAGGCGTCCGCCCTATCGCAGGCATCGACGAAGCAGGCCGTGGCCCGCTGGCCGGACCGGTGGTGGCGGCGGCGGTGATCCTGGATGCGGAACGGCTTCCCGAAGGTCTCGATGATTCCAAGAAGCTGACCGCTTCCATGCGCGAGACGCTCTTCGAGATCATTCTCTCGCAGGCCCTGGCGGTTTCGGTGGCGAGCCTCTGTGCGCCGGCCATCGACCGGTCGGATATCCGCAAGGCGGCGCTCGAAGCCATGCGCCGCGCGGCAGCCGGGCTGACATTGGCGCCGTCTCATGCGCTGATCGACGGCTGCGATGTGCCCTGGGGATTGCGGTGCGAGGGCAGCGCCCTCGTCAAGGGCGACCAGCGCTCGATCTCGATCGCCGCCGCCTCCATCGTCGCCAAGGTCACCCGCGACCGCATGATGCAGCGGGCGGGCGCCCATCACCCCGCCTACGGCCTCGAGGCGCATGCGGGGTACGCCACGGTGCGGCATCGCTCGGCCATTGAGGCCCACGGCCCCCTGCGCGGCCTGCACCGCTACACCTTCGCACCGATCAAGGGGCGTTTTCCCGCGGAGTGAGAGGTGGATTGCTTTGGGGTGGGCGCGTTTCATCTCACCCCCCTCTGGCCTCCTGAGCTTGTCGAAGGGCGGCCAGAGGGGGGTGAGATGAAACGCGCCCATCTTATTTGTCTTGCTGGATTCGCAGGCTCGCTGGGGCGCCAGATGGGAAGCAAGCACCCACGCACCAAACGAAAAACGCCGCCTTGCGGCGGCGTTCGGATTCAATTTCGAATCGATGAAAAAGCGCCGGCTCAGTTGAGCCGTGTCTTCACTTCGCCGACGGACTGCTTGAACAATTCGCCCACGGCCTTCGTGTCGAGCTTGTCGGCGATGAGGCGTCCCGCCGCGGAGACGGCCATGTCGACGGCCGAAGAGCGGACCTCGTTGATCGCCTCCGACTCGGCCTGCGCGATCTTCTGCTCGGCCAGCTTGTTGCGGCGGGTGACATAGTCTTCCGTCTTCTGCTTGGCTTCCTCAAGAAGCGCACGGGCCTCGCGCTGCGCTGCGGTCAGGATCTCGCCGGCTTCCTTCTCGGCTTCCTTGCGCTTGCGCTGGTATTCGGCCAGAAGCTGCTGGGCTTCCTCGCGCAGACGGCGGGCCTCATCGAGCTCGTTCCTGATGCGGTCGGCGCGCTCGTCGAGCGAACGGGCGAGCACCTTCGGCACCTTCATATAGACGATGATGCCAGCGAAAATGATAAGAGCGACGAGTGCCCAGAATGAAGCGTCCATGTCGTCCTCCTTCAGCCGCGAACGGCTTTGATTGCGGCTGATACGGAAGCCTTGTCAACGCTTCCGCCGATGAGCTTGCCGACGATCTCGGTTGCCGTATCCTCGGCGATGGTTCCGACATCGTTCATCGCCTTCGCCTTGATCGCGGCGATCCGGGCTTCGGCTTCGGAGAGCTTGGCTTCAAGTGCCGCCTCGACGGTGGCGCGCTCGCTCTCCGCCTTGGTCTTGGCGGCGTCACGGGCCTCCTGTGCGATACCGCCGGCCTTGATGCGGGCCTCGGCCAGATCCTGTTCATAGGCCGCTATGGCGCTGTCGGCATCCTGCTTCATGCGGGTGGCCTGTTCAAGATCCTGCTCGATACGATCGCGGCGGGTCTCGATCACGCTGCCGATGCGCGGCAGAACCACGCGCGACAGGAAGAGATAGAAGAGCCCGAAGGTTATCGCCAGCCACAGAAGCTGCGACGCATAATGGGTGGAATCGAACGGTGGAAAGACGCCGGTGTGACCGGCCTCGTGCGGCACTCCGGTTTCGGTGTGCACGGCTTCGGCGCCCCCGGCAGGGGCACCATGATCAACCGCCGGTGCTTCAGCCGGTTGAGAATCGGTTTCGCTTTGGGCAAACGCCGCGGACACGAACATCCATCATCCCCTTTACTCAGGCACCTACGGCATGATCCGGAAAGAATATCGTCCGGAAAAGATCATGCGCAGGCTGAAACGTCAGAGCGTCCTCATACATCCCTCGGATGCACGGTGCTCTACAGCATCAGCCGCAAAATCGGAATCGATTTTTCGGCTGCTACAGCGCCTTTCATGCTGCATCCATATGGACACAATTCGACATGGCAGCGCTGTAAAGCAAGAACCGGCCGCGACAACCGTGCCTCAAGAGGTCACGTCCGTGCACGGCCGGCCAGTTCAAATCCGCCGATCAGACGGCGAACAGGAGCAGAAGCGCGATGAGCAGCGAGAAGATGCCCAGAGCTTCCGTCACGGCGAAACCGAACACCAGACGGCCGAACTGGCTGTCGGCGGCGGACGGGTTGCGCAGAGCGCCGGAGAGATAATTGCCGAAGATATTGCCGAGGCCGAGGGCCGTACCGGCCATACCGAAACAGGCGAGACCGGCGCCGATGTACTTTGCTGCTTCCGCTTCCATGGTGAACTCCTTCTGGATTGAAAATTAACGGCGGATTTTGGTTCTGGCGGAAATCCGCCGGCGAAACTCAGTGCCCCGGATGTACCGCATCATTGATGTACATGCAGGTGAGCACGGTGAAGACATAGGCCTGAAGAAAGGCCACGAGGAACTCGAGCGCGGTGATCGCCACCGTCATGAGCAGCGGCAGGATCGCGCCGCCGATGCCGACCGCGCCAAGGGCGCTGAGCGACACGACGAAGCCGGCGAAGACCTTCAGCGTGATGTGGCCGGCCAGCATGTTGGCGAAAAGACGAACCGACAGGCTGACGGGGCGGGAAAGGAAGGAAATGATCTCGATCAGAACCACCAGCGGCACGATGATCGCGGGAACACCACTCGGCACGAAAAGCTTGAGAAAGCCGAAGCCATGTTTCCAGAAGCCATAGATGACGACGGTGCCGATAACGAGAATCGACAGCGCGAAGGTGACGATGATCTGGCTCGTCACCGTATAGAAATAAGGAAACAGGCCAAGGAAATTGGCAACCAGGACGAACATGAACAGCGAGAACACGAAGGGGAAGAATTTCATGCCCTGCGATCCGGCCGAATCCCGTAACGCCGAGGCGACGAATTCATAGGCCATTTCGGAAACCGACTGCAGCCTGGTCGGAACGAGACCGCGGCTCGACGACGTCAGGAAGAGGAAGCCTGACGCCACCACGACCGTCATCACCATGAAGGCCGAAACATTGGTGAAGGACAGATCGACCCCGCCGATGTCGATAGGAATCCATCTGGAGACCTGGAACTGATGGATCGGATCGTTAGCCACCTTAACCTCGTCTGTCGTCCGTGCCCGAAGGCGTTTCAGTTTCCGGCCCGAAGGGGCCTAGTCTTTATTCTTGCCGTCATTCCGTTGGCCTGGCGCCCGCCCGGGCTGAATGCCGCCCGTTTGCGCGACATTGCCCGCCGAACGCAGAATGTTGAGCACGCCGGCAACAAAACCGAGGAGAAGAAAGATGATCAACCCCCACGGCGACGTCCCGGCGAAATGGTCGATCAGCCATCCGACCGCCGCACCGACCAGAATGCCGGCGATGAACTCGCTCGACAATTTCATGGCCTGCGCAACCCCGGCAGATGTCCCCGACCGTTCTTCCGGAAAACCCGACTTCCCTATCGCGCCCTTCTTTGCCAGCTCGGCTCCGAGACGGCGGCGACGTTCATCCAGATCCCCCGAAAAAGGGCCGGCGTCCGCACCTTGCGCCTGTGAGGCGCGATCCGGCTGATCGGGCTTTTTCCCGGTTGCCATGACGCCTCCTCGAGCGCGTTGGTGCAAGGCTTCGGCCCCACTTCAAAGTCGCGCGCAACATATTGACAGCCCGCCTGCTAGTCAAGGCGGAGAGATCATCCCCCTCGAAGGATTTTTTCTTTTTTGAATCAAATGTTTACATGAATTGTGGCGCCGGACCCTCCAGAATCGCCCGCAATGGTGCGGTAATCCGGCGCAGACAATCGCTGAATCCTCTCGTCGGACACCTCACGGCGCGCCGGCGGAGGGCGGCTGGCGCGGTCAGGTTCCTCCATCCGGCCATGGCGGATTCGGCGATTCTCAACAGCGTTTCCCGCGTGGCGCCGTCGCGCGCCTGCAGCGACATGCCCTGCTGCACCGTCATGTAGAATGCGGCGACCGCCTGACAATCCAGGCGGACAACAGGGATGCCGCGGCAATACCATCGGCGGCAATCTCGCCGATCGGGTGCCGTTTGCCGGCGTGAGCCTTTATGCCGCATAGACAGCGGCACGAAGGCCTGAGGCGTTTGTGATCGGCCGTAGGGGAGAAGGAGCATAGGCGCCGCCCCCTGGCCTCCTGAGCTTGTCGAAGGGCGGCCAGAGGGGGTGTGACGAAGTGCAACCTACCCGCTTAGCCGCCTTAATCCACTCAACTCCACCCGCCGCCATAGGTGCGGTAGAAGATGTGCAGGCCGATCTTCTTGACGCGCTCCATGGTGCGCGCCCAGCGTGGATTGACATAGGTTGCGTGGTAATGGGTCGCGGAGCCCACTTCCGGCAGCCATATCTGGCCGGCGGTCACCGCTTTCGCCACTTGCTGGGCGGTGCGCCAATGGCTCTGCTCGGTCACGCGGTGGCGGCGTCCGTCGCAGGCGAATGAGAACTGGCAGCGATTGCGCCAGTCGTCATTTTGATAGACGACGCCGCAGATGGTCTTGGGATAGGCCGGATTGCGGACGCGGTTGAGGATCACCTGCGCCACTGCGGCCTGTCCCTTGACCGGCTCGCCGCGTGCCTCGAAATAGATGCCCTCTGCCAGGCATTTCTGCTGCTTTGGGGTAAACACCAGCGGCGGCAGCGGGGATGCCGCCCAGGGATGATCCCCAGGTTCGACCGGCGGCGTGAACCGGCCATTGTTCTTGTCTTGCGTGAGGATGCTTTCGAAGGGTGACGTCTTGGCGTAGTCCGGCTCGGACGGCGCGTAACCCGTTGCCAGAATGTCGGGATTGTCGTTGGTGACGAGCTTTGCCAGAAGGGTGGGCACCGCAGGCGTCGGCTTCGGCGGCTCGACCTTGTGGAAGGCGAGCGTGATATCGATCTCCTTGCCACGGATCTTCGATTTGGCGAAGGCCATGCGGATTTCGGGTTTCTCGGCCAGGCGCAGCAGCATGCTGGAGCGCTCGAGAAGGGAACCGGCATTGAAGGATTTCGGCGGCGCCTTCGGCAGGACGGAGACGATGCGGCCATGCTTTTCGGCGCGATTGATACGGTTTTCATCCGGGTTGGGATCCGCGATTCCGAGCTTTGCGCCGTGCTCGCCACCGGAGAAGGCGACACGGCCGACGCCTGGCACGTTGACCCCGGCGGCCTTGATGCTGCCTGATATCAGCGCGGTATCGACGAATGGCGTTTCCGCCTTGTGGATAGAGCCGGCGGGCGTCTGCAGCATGAACGCCGCCCAACGATGCCCGCCCGCCTCACCGGCCGAGATCAGGCTCGACATATCCTGAAAGGCGACAACAGTCGGATTGAAGAAATAGATCGCCGCACCGATGATGGCGGAAGCCGCCAGACCATGTTTTGGCTGAGAGCGACGATTGCGAGAGGAGCGCCCCATGGGCAACACCAAGACGGAACGGACGGGCAAAGTCCGCAAAGACGCAAAACGCACGTGACACTCCACTCGAAACACGCTGAACTGAACGCGTGTGAGAATGAAGCATTAACCTTGATGGAGCGTTAACAAGTGGTGCGTTTAGCTATTGATTTTGTTAATGCATTTTTAATGAAATCTCTGCCCTTCGACACTTCGGCAGCCAATGTTATCTCGAATCCCATCTCGCGCTGACAGACGCTTCCCGAGAAGAAGCATCGATCGAGCGGCCGATCAACAGCATCTCCTTTGAAATTGCCTTCCCGCCTTCCTTGCTTGGATCGTGACCTCGTATTGGGCTGCAGCGTCGATATCCAGCCGCCGAAGCGTTCGGCGAGTTAAGGACTGAGCAACACAAAGAGTTTCGGCTTGTATTTGGCGTGGTGAACGGCATTCCGAATATGCTCACATTCCGCGTGCATTGCCCGCCGGTTGCCTTCGCTGCCGTTGTCGCCGCCCCCGCCATGCACCTGGTGGAAAGTAGGCCCTCCCCCACCTGTTCCTTGCTGGTCTCCCGACGCAGTCATCCGACTGCCTTGATTATCACCCCTTAGTCTCTTGATGTTGTGGCCAATAATGGGATACGTTTTCCGCAGATAATATCATTAGATGCATGGGATGATCAATTCTTGGAAAGCAACCAGACCAGACTTCTATCCCCGAACGACGCTGTAAAACTGCCTGCCGGGTCCGACCACTACACAGCCTATGTCGGCCCACCCGGACAGTGGGATTTCATGGGAGCTACGCAGTTCCGGTTACTAACGACTCTGGGATTGCGCAACCGGCACAAGGTTCTGGATCTAGGCTGCGGCTCACTCCGCGCAGGGCGGTTCCTGATCATGTATCTGGATCGCGGAAATTACTTCGCAATTGAACCAAACGCGTGGCTAATAGAAGACGCCATAAAAAATGAGATCGGACAAGATCTTGTTAAGCTGAAACAACCGTCCTTCAGCCAAAACGACGACTTCAATACCGAAGTTTTCGGCACAAAATTCGATTTCATTGTGGCACAATCTATTTTCTCCCATGCTGGGCCTGAATTGGTCTCAACCGCCCTCCGGAGCATTCGGCGGTCGCTCGGTGAAAATGGGCTGGCCCTGGTGACGTTCATCCATACGGACAAACAGCCTCGCACGGTGGAAGAGGCGCCTGGATGGACATATCCAGGGTGCACCACCTACCGGCCCGAGCGAGTATCCGCTCTTCTGTCGGAGGCTGCGCTCTATGGTCGCGAGTTACCATGGTATCATCCACGTCAGAATTGGTATGTTCTCGCAGCCAGCCCCGAGATCCTGCCGGATTCTACGCTAGATAGCCACCTATCAGGCGCAGTTCTGCGGGAGAAAGAATTTCAAGGCAGTATTGAACGCAAATAGGGCTTCGATGGATCGTTGGCCGATTCTTTAAACACTAAGAGCCCTTTGAAGAAAGTTGATTGTTATTGTGGGTTGTGATTCACGCTTTTGATGTGGACACGAGAGAGCTGTGGCCGGATGGCCAAAATCTGAAACGCTGCCCGACCGGGCCAGGCTCATGGACACGCTGCCGTCGTTCTCAATTCCATGTCCTGCCACGCCGGTGGGTTGTCGAGCAGACCTTCGGCGGGATGATGCGTTGGAGGCGCCTCGGGCGAGACGACTAGCAACGCATCGATGTTTCCGAAGCCATGATCCACATTGCCCTCCGATTGCTTCTGGTCAGACGAAATTATATGCGAACAAAACATGAACCTCCATATGCAAGAATACGGCAACAAGCTCGTCTTCGTCTGCTACAACGCCAAGCGGGTGGGTTAGCCTTACGCCATCCGGCACCGCCGGAATTGTGGAGATGGCGATCCCGCTGTTGCTACGGCTGGAATAGGGTGGCCAACCACCGAAAAGATCGAGGAATGCCTGAACGCATTGTTTCCACCTGAAGGCAAACTGCTCTAGCGGCGCTTCTTCGCCCGGCCGGCGAAAGGATTGTCCGATGTCCTGAGCGACAGGCGGATCGGGACGCCCGGCATCTGGAACGTCTCGCGCAGACCGTTGATGAGATAGCGCACGTAGGATTGCGGCATGGCATCAGGCCTGGAGCAGGAGACGATAAAACCCGGCGGGCGGGTCTTCACCTGCGTCATATATTTGATCTTCAGCCGGCGTCCAGAAACGGCCGGAGGCGGATGGTGGGCGAGGACGCCTTCCAGCCAGCGGTTGAGCCGGCCGGTCGAAACGCGACGGTTCCAGACTTCATGGGTGAGCAGGACACTCTCCATGAGCTTGTCGATCCCCTGCCCCATTTCGCCCGAGATCGTCACCGCGCGAAGGCCGCGCACCTGCGGCAGGAGGCGTTCGGTCTTCTCGCGCAGATCGGCCAGAACCTCCTGGCGGTTCTCGATCAGATCCCATTTGTTGAAGGCGATAACCGGCGCACGGCCTTCGCGCACGATGAGATCGACGAGTTGCAGATCCTGCTTTTCGAACGGGATCGTCGCATCGAAGACGATGATGACGACTTCCGCGAAGCGGATGGCATGCAGGGCATCCGAAACCGACAGTTTTTCCAGCTTGCCCTGTACGCGCGACTTGCGGCGCATACCCGCCGTGTCGAACAGCTTGATGCGGCGGCCGTTCCACTCCCAGTCGACCGAGATCGAATCCCGCGTGATGCCGGCTTCCGGCCCGGTCAGCAGACGTTCCTCGCCGACCATGGTGTTGATCAGCGTCGACTTGCCGGCATTGGGACGCCCGATAATGGCGATCTTGAGCGGCTTGCCGGTGTCATAGGCCGGAATGTCGTCGGCGTCGGGATCCTCGATGTCGTCACCGATCAGCGTGGTCTCGGAGGTGGAAACGACCGGCCTCTCCTCGGCTTCGGCATCGTCCTCATCCGGGCCGAAGGCGCGCTCGCCGAGCACGGCGACGATGGCATCGCGCAGGTCGGGAATGCCCTGCCCGTGCTCCGCCGAAACCGGGCAAGGTTCGCCAAGACCGAGCCGATAGGCGTCGTACATGCCGGCTTCGGCGCCGCGGGCCTCGGACTTATTGGCGACGAGGACGACGGGCTTGCCTGATTTGCGCACCAGATCGCCGAAGGTGACGTCGGTCGGCGTTATGCCGGCCTTGGCGTCGATCATGAAAAGGATCACGTCGGCTTCGGCAATCGCGATCTCGGTCTGGGCGCGCATGCGGCCTTCCAGCGTGTCGCTGCCCACCTCTTCGAGGCCGGCGGTATCGATGACGCTGAATTTCAGATCGTAAAGCTTGCCGTCATGCACGCGGCGGTCGCGCGTCACGCCCGGCATGTCATCGACGAGCGCCAGCTTGCGCCCGACGAGCCGGTTGAAAAGCGTGGACTTGCCGACATTCGGACGCCCGACAATGGCAAGGGTAAAACTCATATGCGTTCCTGCTGCCTTCTTTTCACGCAAGTCCGGAGGGAAAACCGGTTCCCACTTTTCCCGGACCTGCTCTCAGCTCAGCCCTGCGCCGCAGCGCCGGAGCTGCGGATCAGATCGAGCATGGTGTTGGCGCGCTGACGGATATTCGGCGGCGTCCCGGTGTCGTCGGCCAGTTGCTGGAACAGGCGCACCGCATCATCGGTGCGGCCGGCTTTCCAGGCGGCAAGCCCCAGGACTTCGCGCGCCGAATGACGCATCGGGTTGCCATCCGAAGAAATCGGTTCGACCCGCTTGGCGACATCGTCATACGTGCCGGTGTCGACCAGAATGAAAGCGGCGCGCAGCCGGGCGATATCGCGGATGGCGGTGTCCACCGCATTGTCCGCGGCAACCTCGTCAAAGGCCGATACGGCGCCTGCGGCGTCGCCTTTCTGGAAAATCAGCGTTGCCGCGCGCATGCGCGCCAGGACGGGATAGGCGCCGTAGCCGTTCTTTTCGAGATCGCTCAGCGCCGTCAGCGCCTCGTCGTTCTTTCCCTGGCTCGCCAGGTTGAGGGCTGCAAGAAACTTGTCGCCCGACTGCGAAGCGCGGGATTCGCTCCAATATCGATAGCCGACCGTCGCCGCCGTTCCCAGGACGATGGCGACGGCGCCGCCGATCAGCAAGGGCCCGAAGCGCCGCCAGATTGCTTTTGCCCTGTCGGAGCGGATTTCTTCATTTACTTCGCGGATGAAGCTGTCGTCTGCCATGGACCTGCCGTCAATCATGAATTGTTCGTGTATGCGCCATTCCGGGGCGCATGACACTTGGTTCACGCGCTTTTAGTCGGAATTGCATATATATGTAAGGCCTGATCTTTAAATTAGAGGAGTGACACCCCGATCAGCCATTCGTGCAGCTTCCAGACGAACAGCGCATAGAGCACCAGGCCGACGCCGATCGCCAAGACATCGTTGATCACCGGGCCGGAAGCGATGACCGCCGCGCCTTCGGCGCGCTCGCGGCGCTTGACCGCGATCCGGTCCCATACGGCCCAGGCGAGGACCGAGAGAAACAGGATCAGCGAAGCGAGATCGCCATTGGCCAGAAGGTGCGCCAAGGCCCATATCTTGACGGCGACCAGCATCGGATGGCGGATCCTCGATTTCATCCTGCCTGCCGGCATCTGCGATATGGCAAGGAAGATGAAGGAAAACACCATCAGCGACAGCGTGATATGCTTCATCCAGACCGGCGGCTCGTAAAGAAACGGCGCGGTCGGGCGCGCCAGCGAAAAGCCCCAGACGATGAGAATGAAGCCGATTGCCGCGACGACCGAATAGAGCCCTTTCCATTTCCCCTCGCCCCATTCGGCGATCTTCGCCTTGCGCCATTGCGGCGCGACGATCTGGACCGAGTGGATGCCGAGGAAAATTAAAAGACCAAGAATCAATATGAGCATGAATGCCTCCCTTTATCGCGCGGGGCTATCCCATATGACACGGAAATCCCCCTCACCCGGCTCGCTTTGCCCGCAACATATCCCTAGCCGGGCGTCGTTCCAACACGGGCTCCCTGCGGCTGATAGCAGCGCGTCCGACCTTCGCCACAATCGGCGTTTAGCCGGTGTGCATCTTCATTCATGCGTTTCCGGGGATCATGCGTTTTATTTCTTTTGTTGCCGCCGCAGCCATTTTTTGCCTGCCTCCCTTCCAATCCGCTTCCGCCACGCAATCCGGCGGTGGCAAGGTGCCGCCGCAATATGTGCTGATCTCCTTCGACGGCGCGCATGCCAACGACCTGTGGCAGCGCAGCCGTGCACTCGGGCAAAAGACCAATGCCCGCTTCACCTATTTCCTGTCATGCGTCTTTCTGGTCCAGCGCTCGGACCGCGGCCGCTACAAGCCGCCGCGCATGGCGGCGGGGCGCTCCAATGTCGGTTTCGCCTTCACCAAGGAGGAGATCGCCGAGCGGCTGGACAATATCTGGACCGCCCATCTCGAAGGCCATGAGATCGCCAGCCATGGCTGCGGCCATTTCGACGGCAAGGACTGGACGCGTTCGGATTGGAATACCGAACTGAAGGAATTCCGCCGGATCGTCGCCGATGGCTATGCGGCGAACGGCATTGCCGGCGAGCCGCAAGGCTGGCGCGAACTGGCCGAGCACGGCATCACCGGGTTTCGCGCGCCTTATCTGGCAACGGGAAAACCGGTTGAAAAGGCACTGAAAGCCAACGGCTTCCGCTACCAGGCAAGCGGCGTCACCCGCGGCCCGGAATTGCCGCATCGCACCAGCGATCTTGCCAGCTTCGGCCTGCCGCTCATTCCAGAAGGACCGTCTCATCGCCCTATCATAGCGATGGATTACAATCTCTATGTGCGTCATTCAGCCGGTTTCGAGAAGCCGTCGCACTCGCAAGCATTCGAGAACCGCGCCTATGACGCATTCAAGGCGGCTTTCGACAGGCAATATGCGGGCGAGCGCGTACCGCTCCAGCTCGGCTTCCATTTCGTGGAGATGAATGCCGGCGCCTATTGGCGCGCGCTGGAGCGTTTCGCCGGCGATGTCTGCATGAAGCCGGATGTTCAATGCATCACCTACAGCGACTATCTCCAGAAAACAGCGCCGGCGGAGCGGCACGCAGAGCACTGAGGCTTTCAGCGTGCCTGACCAATTAGATGTTTGGCTGCGCCAAACCCAAGAAATCGCTTTCTCTCCCGCAAGGGGAGAGATAAATGCTGCATCACGCTTGCAGCCAGTCGCAAGCGCCGGCGATTTGCGAAGAGACTTGCGCGAGCGTTATCTCCCCCTTGCGGGGGAGAAAGCGATTTCAACATCTTAGCTGGAGCGAAGCGGAGGCTAAGTGTTAGAAATCGCAAGAGAGGGGGAACGGCGCTATGCGCTGACCTTTATCCTGCGACCCTGATATCCAGCGAGCAGGGCTATCGCGCCCGAGAGCACCAGCGATGCGGCTGCGACGAGGCTTGCCGATCTGAACGATCCCGAGGCGCTGGCCATATAGCCCGCCACCAGCGGACCGATGATCTGCCCTATGCCGAAACAGGCCGTCATCCGCGCCAGGGCGCGGCGCGGCGCCTCAGGCGAGAGCGCACGCCCCGCCTGAAGGCCGAAGGCGGTGACGACCATGAAGGTGACGCCGAGCAGAAAGCCGCCCGCGAGGGGGCCCACCGGCAGGGGCAGCATGACGCTTGCCGCCACGCCCACCGCCTCGATCAGACAGGCAAGGGTGAAGCTGCTGAACAGGCCGATGCGGCGGACAACGAAAGACCAGAGCCAGATCGACGGCGCGGCCGTCAACCCCGTCACCACCCAGACGGCTGCCTCCATGAACGGGCCGCCATTGCCGGCGCGCACGATCGCCACCAGGAAGGTCGCGGTGATGATATAGCCGAAGCCGAAGATGCCATAGGCCAGCGAAAGCGCCAGAAAGGCCGGCGAGCGCGGCAAAGGCGGCTCGCGCAATTGTGATCCGTTGCGCAGCGGGCCTTCCCGGATCAGCGCCATCACCACCAGCAATCCGGCGATCGAGAGGATCGCCGCGCCGATCCAGTCGGCCCGCCAGCCGAGATGCAGCTGTCCGATGAGGGCGACGAAGCAGGCCGATAAGGCAATGCCCATGCCGACGCCGCCGAAATGCCAGGCCTGCAGATCGTTCCTGTCCGCCGCCGCCAGATGGCTGAAGACGATCGTCGTGCACAGGATCATGGTGAAAGCGCTGGCAAGACCGGCCAGAAAGCGGATCGCGGCGAAAACGAACACGCCGTCCGTCAGCCCCATCGCCAGGCAAAGCGCTGCACTCACGGCCAGGCCGGCATAGACGATCGCCCGCTCAATGCCGGCGGCCCAGCCATATCCGGCGACGACCGCGCCGGCGAGATAGCCGACATAATTGGCCGAGGCGATGAAACCCGCATCGGCGGGCGACATATCGAGCCCCGCCATCATGCCGGGAAGGATCGGCGTATAGATGAAACGTCCGATGCCCATGGCCACCGCCATGGCCACGAAACCGCCGAGAGCAAAACGGAAAGGGCTACGCGAAGAGGTTTGCATGCGCTGCACAATAGTTCGGCGGTGCATCAATTCAATTGAATTTATCTGATACAGCTATCGGTTTCACTGAACCATCTACACGGGCAACGAGATGTGGCGGGCTTCATGGTCGAGCAGCCAGCGCTTGCGTTCGATGCCGCCGGCATAGCCGGTGAGACTGCCATCGGCGCCGACGAGACGATGGCAGGGAATGATGATGCTGAACGGATTTGCGCCATTGGCGTGGCCGACCGCGCGGGCGGATTGGGGACGGCCGATATCGCGGGCGAGCGCCGAATATGTCATCGGGCGGCCCGGCTCGATCGATCTGAGCGCGGTCCAGACGCGATCCTGAAAGGTGGTCGCATCGGTCTTCAGGGGTACGTGCAGGATCGCGTCGAGCGCGCCTGCGAAATAGGCCGCAAGCGCCGCTTTGATATCGATGGGAACCTCGCCACCGAGGAGATTATAGCGCGACGGTCCGATGCGGCGGTCGAGCAAATGCCGCATCCGGGCTTGGTAATCGGCGAAATCCGCCGCGCGCAAAAATCCTTCACCGTCGGCGACGAGCATGAGAGGACCGAGCGGCGTTTCCATCGTCCCTACTGAGAGGCTGAGAACCATGGTGCTATCTGGCATCGTGGAAGATGATTCCGACCGTATGGCGCTTGCCGGAACGGACGCGGCTGACGCCGTGGCGCAGATTGACGCGGTAATTGCCCTTTGTGCCCTGAACCGGGCGGTTATGCACGGCAAAGGCCACGGCATCGCCCTGCCTGAGCGGCACGACTTCTGCCCGGCTCTGCATGCGCGGGCGCTGTTCCGTCAGCACGAATTCGCCTCCGGTAAAGTCCCTCCCCGGCTCGGAAAGCAGGATCGCCACTTGCAGCGGGAATGCCAGATCGCCGTAGAGATCCTGATGCAGGCAGTTGAAATCACCCGGCACATATTGCAGCAGCAGCGGCGTCGGACGAAGCTGGCCGGCATCGTGGCATGACTTGAGAAAATCGGCATGGCGCTGGGGATAGCGCGTATCCAGCCCCATACGTTCGTTCCATTGATTGGCGACCGGCGCCAGGCGCGGATAGAGCGCGGTGCGCAGGCCGCCGAGAAGGTCCGGCAGCGGATATCTGAAATAGCGGTATTCGCCCTTGCCGAAACCATGCCGCGCCATGTGGATATGGCTGCGGAAATGCTCCTCATGGGGATAGAGCGCGGCCAGTTCCCGGCACTCCTCCGGGCTAAGAAGCGTCTCCAGAACCGCACAGCCGAAATTATCCAGATTGGCGGCGAGCGCCGTCCAGTCATATCGGGCGACCCGCTGTTCAGCGGCTTCGACAGCCGGGCCGGACGGATCGGACGGGGACGCTTCGCGGGATCGGGAAACAGCAGAATTCATCTTTTCGTCCTTCGGTTGCCTTGCCGCCTTCGCTATCGCATCGGCTAACGGCAGGCACTCCGGCGCTTGCTTTCAAATCCGTTTTCAGCCGGTTTTAATTTAGGCCGCACCAGACCATGGGGAAACCCAATTTTCTCCACAGAACGTGCCCTGGAAGGCATTTTCGCGCAAAAAAAGCGCGTGACAACGTTACCATCTGGTGGTAATCGGCTCTCAATGAGGTTTGGTAACGTTGTCATTTCAGCGTTTGGGAGCGGTTTTTGAAAGAAATGCATCTTTTGACTGCGGCGATGGGAGCGGGTCCGGCCGACATGAAGCCGGTGAGCGTCGACGGCAAGCGACCATCAGGTGACGGCGGCGGTTCGCTCCCTTCCCCGATCGAGGCGGACCGCCGATGCCGGATCTGAACTTCCGCCCGATATGGCGCTATCAGGACCAGCTGGTCGAAGGCGTCCTGACGACGCTGCTTTTGACGGCGGTGGCGACGATTGCCGGTCTGGTCATCGGCATTGCCGGTGCGGTGCTGATCCGCAGCGGTCCGAAGCCGGTCCGCTGGCTCTTGCGCATTTATATCGAGATCATCCGCAACACGCCCGTCCTGGTGCAGATATTCATCATCTATTTCGTGCTGCCGAGCTTCGGGCTCAAGATGACGCCGATCCAGGCGGCCTGCGTTGCGCTCAGCATCTATTTCGGCGCCTATGCGATCGAGATCATCCGCTCCGGCCTCGATTCCATTCCGAAAAGCCAGATCGAGGCGGGCATGTGCCTCGGCATCACCCGCATGCAGGTGTTGAGGCATGTCATCCTGCCGCCCGCCCTGCGCAACATCTATCCCTCGGTCACCAGCCAATTCGTTCTGCTTCTGCTCGGCACCTCCATCGCCTCGCAGGTCTCGGCCGACGAACTCTTCCATGTGGCGGGTTTCATCGACAGCCGCACCTATCGCAGCTTCGAGGTCTATACGCTGATCTGCCTGATCTATTTCGGCCTGGTCATCTCATTCAAACTCGCCTTCGCCGCGCTGGGCCGCCTCGCCTTCCGCTGGCCCGTGCGCCGCTAGAGCCCGCTTATGCGTTCCTTCACCGTTTCCGACTTCCTGACGATCGTCACCGCTTTGAAATGGACGTTTCTTTTGGTCGGCATCGCGCTGGCCTGCGGCGGACCGCTCGCGCTTCTGCTGGCGCTGATGCGCAGCGGCACGGCGCGCCTGCCGCGATGGCTGGCCACCGGCTTTCTCGAACTCGTCCAGGGAATGCCGCTGCTCGGCCTCCTGATGTTCTTCTATTTCGGCATGCCTGTCTTTCTCGGCATCAATGTGCCGGCCATCGTCGCCGTCGGCATTGCCTATACGGTCTATACCGCGGCCTTTCTCGGCGAGATCTGGCGCGGCGGCATCCAGGCGATCAAGCATACGCAGTGGGAAGCGGCGGCCTGTCTCGGCATCACCAGATGGCAGCAGTTCCGCTATGTCATCGCGCCGCAGGCCTTTCGCATCGCCCTGCCGGCGACGGTCGGCTTTCTCGTGCAATTGATCAAGAACACCTCGCTTGCGTCGGTCGTCGGCTTTGTCGAACTCGCCCGCGCCGGCCAGATCGTCAATGCCGGCACGTTCCGGCCACTGCTGGTCTATTCGATTGTCGCGGCGATCTATTTCGTCATCTGTTTTCCCCTGACCACCTGGTCGCGAACCCTGGAGGCACGGTTCAATGGCGCTCGTTGAGATCAGCGACGTTCACAAGAGTTTCGGAGCGCTGGAAGTGCTGAAAGGCGTTTCGCTCGACATCGAAAAGGGCGAAATCGTCACCATCATCGGCAAGAGCGGTTCCGGCAAGAGCACGCTTCTGCGCTGCATCAATGCGCTGGAAACGATCAACCAGGGCGAAATCCGCTTCGAAGGACAGCCGGTTTCGACCACGATGCCCAATCTGCGCACGATGCGGCAGAAGGTCGGCATCGTCTTTCAGGCGTTCAATCTGTTTGCGCACATGACGATCGAGCGCAACATCACGCTCGCTCCGGTCCTCACCGGCAAGGTCGCAAAATCCGAAGCGCGGCCGCTGGCGCTCGACGTGCTGGAGCGTGTCGGGCTCGCCGACAAGATCGACGCCTATCCCGAGCAACTGTCCGGCGGCCAGCAGCAGCGGGCCGCCATTGCCCGCTGCCTCGCCATGGCGCCGCATCTCATGCTGTTCGACGAGGTTACCTCGGCGCTCGATCCCGAACTGGTCGGCGAAGTGCTCAGGGTCATGGAGGAGATGGCGCGCCAGGGCATGACCATGGTGCTCGTCACCCATGAAATGAACTTTGCCCGCAATGTCGCGACCAAGCTCATCTTCATGCATCAGGGGCGCGTCTGGGAACAGGGGAATCCTGGGGAACTCTTCGACAACCCGCAAACACCGGAACTCAAAAGCTTCATCGGAGCGGCTGCCTAGCCGCAACCGGAATGAAGGGCTCATGCTCGCAAAAAGGGGAATATCCATGAAACGACTACGTCAATTCCGCATCACCGCCATGGCTCTCGCAGCCATTTTTGCCGGTCTCATCGCCGGCCCGGCCCACGCCGACAAGCTGCAAGACATCCTGGCAAACGGCAAGCTGCGCGTCGGCGTCCTGCTCGACGCGGCGCCCTGGGGATTCAAGGCAGCCGACGGCAGCGATACCGGCCTCGATATCGAACTGGCGAAACTGATGGCCAAGGATCTCAATGCCGAACTGGAGCTGGTTCCGCTGACCGGCCAGAGCCGCATTCCGAGCCTTCTCGCCGATAAGGTCGACCTTTTGATCGCGGCAGCGGGTGCGACGCCCGAGCGCGCCCAGCAGGTGATGTTCTCGCAGCCCTATGCGGCTGTCAGCCTCGGCGTCTACGGCGCCAAGGGCACGCCGCATCTCGACGATGTTTCCGGGCTCGAAGGCAAGCAGATCGCGGTCGCCAAGGGCTCGACGCTCGATACCTGGCTTACCGACAATGCATCCGGCGCCAATATCGTCCGCTTCGAGGATACGCCATCGGCCATCGCCGCCTATCTCGCCGGCCAGGTCGAATTCTTCGCCGAAAACAGCGCCATCGCCGTCAAGGTCGCGCAGGAAAATCCGGGCAAGGGCATCGAGATCGCCTATCTCATCCGCCAGTCGCCGGCGCATGCCGCCGTGCGGCCCGGCGAGCAGAATTTCCTGAACTGGATCAACACTTTCCTGTTCTACCACCGCCTCAATGGCGATCTGGGCAGGCTGCAGAAGAGGTTCTTCAACGAAGAGCAGAACCTGCCGCATATGTGATCTCGGCCGGTGCCCAGCCTCCCTCATTGGGGGGCGGGGCCGACCCCGGGCCTTGCCTTTGGCCAGCCCGGGGACAGGCTACGCGAGGTCGAATGAGGGTCGATGCCGTGCATTCCCGCTCGCCGCGCCGCCATCGAGGCGGCTTGCTCGCCACCCCTCATCCGGCCCTTCGGGCCACCTTCTCCCACAAGGGGAGAAGGAAGGGGAGCGCGAATTTCGCCATAGCGATAGTCCTGCCGACAATTCCGGCCGGCATTTTTCCCGGCCTCTTTCCAAAGGCATAATCCATGCATACCGGCCTGTTTCACACGTTGGATTTCTCTGGGGACGGCAAGGTCCTCGACTATCTGAACATTCCTCATTCGGTGGACCGCTCGCCCTATTTCCACGTCAAGGTGCCGATCTGCCGGATCCGCAACGGCAGCGGTCCACGCATTCTCCTGATGGCCGGGAACCACGGCGACGAATATGAGGGCGAGATCTGTCTCGCCAGGCTGATCCGGCTCATCGAGCCCGGGGCGATCCGGGGAGAGCTGACGATCCTGCCTTTTGCCAACCAGCCGGCCGTCATGGCGGCGCGGCGGCGCTCGCCGCTCGACAATGGCAATCTCAATCGCGCCTTTCCGGGGTCGGCGTCAGGCACGCCGACGGAGCGCCTTGCCGATTTTCTGGAGCACACGCTCTTCCCCATGCATGACATTGTTTTCGATCTGCATTCGGGCGGCACCTCCATGGCGCATCTGACCACCGGGCTCATCGAGGAGCATGACGATCCCGAGCGCCATGCCCGCGCACTGAAGCTCCTGAAGGCGCTCGGCCTGCCGCACGCATTCATCGCCCGCAACGGCATCGATGCGCCGACATCCATGGCCGCGGCGGCGCGCGCCGGCGCGATCGGCATCAGCGGCGAGTTCGGCGGCGGCGGCACGGTGACGCCTGAGACCATGGCGACAACCGCACTTGCCATCAACAATCTGCTGATTGCCGCAGGCATCGCGGAGCATCCATTCCTGCCGACCTCGGCCACATCAAGAAAAACCCGCCTGTTGAAACTCGATACGCACGACCAGGCGATCTACGCCACCAGACGAGGCTGGTTCGAACCGGCGGCGGACATCGGCGCGATGGTCGAGGCGGGCGACGTCGCCGGCTGGTATCATGACTTTCAGCGCCTCGACATGGCCGAGGAAACATTGCGGTTTGCCACCGGCGGCATGGTCATTTCCAGACGGATCCACACGGATTGCGAGGCGGGCGATTGCCTGATCCAGCTAGGACGGGTAATCGATCAATAGTGAAGCAGTGCCAACTCCGAAAACCTGTTACGGCTTTCGGTCCAACGCACTCGGCCAAGATGGACCGGATTCGACATGGATAATGAACGCCGCGCATCGGGCGAACCGACATTCGATGATGTGGTCCGCATCCCCAGCACCGCCGACGCCACATGGGGCGATCCGGAGAGCGTGGTCGGCACCGCCCTGATCGAGGATGTGGCGCGGCTGGCCGGCGTCGCGCCGATCACGGTTTCGCGGGCCATAAGGCAGCCGGGGAAGGTCAGCGCGGAAAAGCGCGAGCGCATCCGCCTGGCGATTTCGCAGACCGGCTACAAGACCAATCCCCACGCGAGCGCGTTGCGCTCGGGCCGCACCAACATCGTTCTCGCCTTCGTCTCCAACCTGTTCAGCCAGCAATTCGCGCTGGCGGTGCGCGGCTGCGCGCAGGTGCTGGAGAAGGCCGGTTATCAGTTCCTCGTCGGCCAGACCTCCTATTCCTATTCCAAGGAAACCGCGATCATCCAGTCGCTGCAGGCGCTCAAGCCAGCGGCCGTGATGTTCACCGGTGTGATCGAACTCGAGCGGAACAGGGAAAGCCTGCGCTCGCTCGATATTCCCATCATGGAAACCTGGGCCTATCCGCGCGATCCGATCGATCTTCTCGTCGGCTTTTCCAACACCGATGCCGGGCGCATGGCGGCGAACCACCTCGCCGACCGCGGCTATCGGCGCGTCGCCTATATCGGCCGGCGGGGCGGACGCGGTGCGCTGCGGCTGAAAGGCTTTCGCGAGGTCTGCGCCGAGCGCGGCCTGGATTTCAAATGCGAGATCGTCTGCGACGAGGTGGAAAGCGTTTCTGACGGACGTCGGTCGCTCGCCCGGCTTTTTGACCAGACAAACGATATCGACGCGGTTTTCTGCGCCAATGACCTCCTCGCCATCGGCGCGCTGATGGAAGCGCGGCGGCGCAAGCTGACCGTTCCCTCCGATCTCGCCATCATCGGCTTCGGCGAAAACGACATGGCGGGCGAGCTTTCACCGGGGCTGACGACCATTGCGATCGACAGTTTCGCACTGGGCCAGTTTGCCGGGGAAATGCTGATGCAGCGCCTGAGCGGGGAGCCGGTGGATCATCCGGCACGTCATGTCGAACTGACGCTCATCGAACGCGGGAGTGCTTGAAGGTGGCGTGGCAACCATATTTTCCACTGCATCGGCGGTGCAAAATCGTGTAAGGCTAGCCGGTTCCATCAAAATGGAAACGGGACGAGCGACAATCTCAATCGCCGATCGGCTGCGGGCCGGTCTGTCCGTGCACCACGGCAAGCGAAGCACGGATGCGCCGGAGCTTTTCGAGCGCGGTTGCAGAATTCTGCCGGGCGACGGACGCCGCAAGGACATCGATGATCACGAGATGGACGAGCCGGGAAGCCGTCGGCTTGTAGATATCCGGGTCCTCGGGGATATCCAGCGTCAGCGCGATGTCGCAGGCCTCGGCAAGAGGACTTGCCGGGCGCGTCAGGGCGATGGCCGTGGCGCCATATTGCCGGGCGATCTTGGCGCTTTCCACCAATTCCTGCGGGGTGCCGCTCGAGGAGATGCAGAAAAGCACGTCGCCCGACGACAATGTCGCCGCCTGCATGCGCTGCTGCTGGCCGTCATGGACCGCCAGCGTCGGGATGCCCAGCCGGAAGAACCGGTTGGCGGCGTCGAAGGCAACCGTTGCGGAGCCACCGCCGACCCCGCAAAACACGATGCGGCGGGCGCGCGCCATGGCGTCGACCACGCTGGCCATGGTGTCGTCATCGAGTTGCGCCCTGACGGCATTTGCCGTGGCGTAGAACACGCCGAGGATCTGGTCGATGCCGCGGCTGCCGACTTGCGCGTCGGGATTGCTGGCGGCGAGATATTGCAGGCTGACGGCGACATTCTGGGCAAGGCGCATCTTGAAATCGCGGAAGCCGGAGCAGCCGAGCGTCCGGCAGAAGCGGATGACGGTCGGCTCGCTGACATTGCACAGAGCGGCGATCTCCGAGACGGTATGTTGCGTCGCGGTTTCGAGATTTTCGAGCACATAAGACGCAACCCGCTGCTCGCGCGCGTTGAACGCCCCGTCGAGCTGCCGCAACCGTGAAATGAGATCGAAAGCCGCAAGCTTCGACATGCCGTTTCCTTTCGCCTCCAGAACGGTTCCTGTTTTGATTGAATCGGGGAACCGCTCTCATTCTTTGTTTTCACGCATGATCCTTTCCCGAGGGGCTGTCAACGCCTGCGGGATCGAAGCTGCGCCACGGCGGATAATATGTAACTATACTACATATTTAGGCAAATATCGGCAAAACCCTTGAAATTTCTTCTAGACAGAACCGCATCTCCCAGGCAAGAATGTAGCTTAACTACAAGCGGGCAAACCGCAAAGGGGAATGACATTGAGTGTTCTGGCATCAAGGCTCAGTGCCGCGTTGAATGCCGCCGTCGAGCGGCTGGTCGCGGTTCTCATGCTGCTTCTCGTCCTCGATGTGTGGGTCGGCGTCGTCGACCGTTATCTCCTGCATCTGCAACTGCCCTGGCCCGAGGTGCTGGCCCGCTATCTGATGATCTGGGCGGCGCTGCTGGCGATCTCATGCGGCATTGCCCGGCGGGAACATATCGGCCTTTCCATCCTGCTCGACCGCATTCCGGAAAATCTCCGCCGTATCTCGCTGATGGCGATGGATATCGTGGCGATGGCGCTGTTCCTCTATGTCTTCTGGTTCGGCATCGGCTTTGCGCTCGATGGATCGAGGCGGCAGGCGCTGATTTTCGGCCTGTCGCTCGGGCCAGCCTATGCGGCGGTTCCCGTCTCCGCCGGGCTGGCGGCGATCCAACTCCTGCTGGTGCTGTTTCGCGATCTCGGGCGCCAGGGGCTGGTGGATCAGGCGGAGGAAGCCATCTGATGCTGGTCTTTCTTCTCTTCGTCGCGCTCATTCTTCTGGGGATGCCGATCGGCTTTGCCATCGGCGCCGCCGGCGTCGCGGGCCTTTTCGATATGGGCGGAGAGCGCTTCCTCGCCATCGGCCCGAGCAAGATCTTCAACGGGCTCGACATCTTTCCGTTTCTCGCCATGCCGTTCTTCATCCTGGCCGGCGAGATCATGAACCATATCGGCATCACCTCGCGGCTGGTGCAGCTTGCCAATGTGCTGGTCGGCCGCTTTCGCGGCGGACTTGCCCACACCAACATGCTGGCCTCGGTGTTCTTCGCCGGGCTGACGGGCGCGGCCACGGCGGATGCGGCGGCCTTCGGCAAGACGCTGGTTCCCGCCATGGTCAGCCAGGGCTACCGGCGCGATTACGCCTGCGCCGTGACGGCCGCGGGCTCGATCATCGGCCCGACCATTCCGCCATCGGGCCTGATGGTGGTCTATGGATCGCTGATGGGGGTATCGATCGGCGGCCTGTTTGCGGCCGGCATCCTGCCGGGACTGCTGATCTGCCTGGCCTGCATGGCGGTGATCGCGCTCGGCGCCAAGAGGAACGATCTTCCCCTTGCCACGTCAGGCGCCGGCATCGGCGATATCTGGAAAACGTTCAAGCAATCGATTTCCGCGCTGCTGATGCCCTTCATCATCCTGGGCGGCATTCTCGGCGGGGTCGTCACCCCGACGGAAGCGGCCTCCATCGCCGTGGCCTATGCGCTGTTTCTCGGCGTCTTCGTCTATCGCTCGCTCAGCTCCAGGGATTTTTTCGAGATGCTGGTGCGCACGGCGCGGATCACCGGCATCATCTTCGTCATCATCGCCTTCGCGTCGCTGCTCGGCTGGTGGCTGAGCTTCAACCGCATCCCGCAGGAGATCGCCAGCCTGGTCATCGAATATGCGAAAAGCCCGTTCATGATCCTGCTCCTGATCATCTGCGTGCTGCTCGCCATCGGCATGATCATGGATATCACGGCGATCCTGATCATCCTTGCGCCGGTGCTGGTGCCGCTGACGCAAGAGATCGGCATGCAGCCCATCCATGCCGGCATCGTCTTCATTCTGGCGCTCAACATCTCGCTGATGACGCCGCCGGTCGGGGCCTGCCTGTTCGTGCTGTCATCGGTGACAGGGGAAAAGCTCGAGCGCATCGCCGCCAAGCTTTGGCCGTTCCTCATCGCCGAGGTCGCCGTCCTGTTCGTCTTCGCCTTCTGGGAGCCCTTGGCGCTCGCCGTGCCAAGGGCGCTCGGATTCATCCAGTAAATTCATGCCTACCCAAAAACAGAGAGGAACATAAAATGAAAAAGAAACCCGTGATGATTGCCGCCATGATAGCGCTGGCGCTTGGCGCCTCGCCCGCCTTGGCCGGCCCCAAGATCCTGAAATTCGGCCATGACAACAAGGCCGATCCGTTCGAAAACCCGGCGCAGGCCTGCACGGCGGTTTTCGCCAATATCGTCGACGCCGACACCAATGGCGCGATCGAGGTCGAGGTCTATCCCTCCAACCAGCTCGGCAGCGCGGCCGAACACGTCCAGATGGTCCGCGACGACGTGATCCAGGCGACGCTGACCTCCACCGGAGCGCTTGCCTCCTATTATCCCCGCATCGACGTGTTGAACCTTCCCTTCGCCTTCGACAGCAATGCGGCGACCTATGATGTGTTCGACGGTCCGTTCGGCACAACGCTGGCCAAGGACATCGAAACAACGCTCGGCGATGTGGTGGTGCTCGGCTTTCCCGATACCGGCGGCTTCTTCGAAATCACCAATTCGAAGCGTGAGATCGCCAAGGTGGAGGATTTCGCAGGCATCCGCGTGCGCACCATGACGCTTCCCTCGCATCAGAAGATCATCCAGGCGCTCGGAGCGGAAGCTTATCCGCTGGCCTGGGGCGAGGTTTATTCCGGGCTGCAGACCGGCGTGATCGACGGCCAGATGAACCCGGTTCCGATCATCTCGTTTTCCAAATTCTCCGAGGTGCAGAAATATCTGACGCTGACCAACCATCTGTTTTCGCCCTATACGCTGATGATCTCCAAGACATTCTGGGACGGGTTGAGCGATAGCGAGAAACATACGCTGCGCTATGCCGCGCAGTCCTGCGTCACGGCCAGCCGCGGCCTGTCGCGGATCGTCGAGGCCTCCGACCAGGGGCTCGCGGGCCTCAAGGACAAAATGAAGATCACGGCGCTTTCGTCCGAGGAACGTGAAAAGATGAAACAGGCGACGCAACCGGCTTTTGAGGCGCTCGTCAAGGAAAGCGGCGACGCAAAGCAACTCGAACTGCTCGACCAGTTCAAGACGGAGGTGTCGAAAGCCAACGGCTCCTCCTATCTCCAGTAGACCACTCAAATCGAAATATCCGGCCGTCTGTGACGGCCGGAAGCCTATCATCAATCCCCGGAAAGAACTGATATGCGCGTTTTCTGCGCCTCGATTGCCACCGAAACCAACACGTTTGCCCCGCTACGCACCGATTTCACGGAATTCCAGCAGAGCTTCTACGCCCCTCCCGGACAGCACCCGGAAACGCCGACGCTTTGCAGCGCGGTCTTTCCGGCGCTGCGCAAGCGGGCGCGGCGCGGCGAAATCGACCTCATCGAGGGCACCGCGACCTGGGCCGAGCCCGGCGGGCTGGTCAACGCCAGAACCTGGGCGCGGCTTCGCGACGAAGTGCTCGATCAATTGCGTGCGGCGCTCCCCGTCGATGCGGTCGTGTTCGGCCTGCACGGCGCCATGGTGGCTGACGGCACCGACGATTGCGAAGGCGAATTGCTGGAGGCGGCGCGGCGGATCGCCGGCCCCAAGGCCGTTATCGGCGCCTCCTTCGATCCGCACAGCCATCTGACGCCCAGGCGTGTCGCCAATCTCGACGTCTTGACCGTCTTCAAGGAATTTCCGCATACGGATTTCGTCGAGGCTGGCGAGGCCTGCGCCGACCTGACCCTTCGCATGGCGCGAGGCGAGATCAAGCCCGTCATGTCGGTCTTCGATATCCGCATGATGGACGTGCTGCCGACCAGCCGCCAGCCGATGCGCGGCTTCGTCGACCGGATGCGGGGCCTGGAAGGCAAGGACGGCATCCTGTCGATCTCGCTCATCCACGGCTTCATGGCCGCCGATGTCGCCGATCTCGGCGCCAAGATCGTCGTCATCACAGATGATCGCAAGCAAGCGGGCGAGCGGCTGGCGCGGCAATTGGGCATGGAAGTCTTTTCCTTTCGAGGCCGTGCCCGTCCGGAATTTCTGCCGCCTCGCGAAGCGCTCGTCCGCGCAGCCGCCCTTGCGAAAGGGCCGGTGGTGATCGCCGATGTCTGGGACAATCCGGGCGGCGGCGTACCGGGCGATTCGACTGTCATGACCCGCCTTGCCCTCGATATGGGCCTTGAAAGGGTTGCGGTCGGACCGCTGTGGGATCCGATGGCCGTCCGCCTCTGCCATGCCGCCGGCAAGGGCGCGCACCTGCAATTGCGCTTCGGCGGCAAAACGTCCGCCGTGGCCGGCGAGCCGATCGATGCGGAAGTGGAAATCCTGGAGACGGTGGAAAACGCATTTCAGAGCTTCGGCGACAGCATCGTGCCGCTCGGCGACGCTGCCGCCATTCGCGTCGGCGGCGTTGAAATCGTGCTGAACTCGAACCGGGCGCAGGCTTTCTCACCCGACCTTTTTTCCAATCTCGGGATCGATCCGCTTTCGAAAACGATACTGATCGTCAAATCGACCAATCATTTCTACGGCGCCTTCGCGCCGATCGCCTCGGACGTGCTTTATGCCGAAGTCGAGGGTCCCTATCCAAGCGATCCGCGCACCAATGGCTATACCAAGCTCACCAGGCCGATCTGGCCGATCGTCGGAAACCCGCATGGGGAGGAGATGTAGGCTTGAGCGGTTGTCGGTTAGCGCTGAAGAGCCATTCTGCAGCGCGGTGCGACGGAGAGGGCGAAAGCTTCGGTCAATCAGGGCGTATCAGCCCCTCGCCCTTCACCCTGACGGTGGGCGCATCATCGAGTTCGGGTTCCGACTGGCTTGAGGAAATCGGCGGGCCATCGGGTTGTTCAACCGGTTGTTCGGGCGGTTGTTCGGGCGGCTGCTCCGAGGCGTTTGATGCATGGTCGCCCGGATCGGGTACGTTCGGCCGTAGCTCATTGGTCCAGACCTCGCCTTCTCCCGTCGCCTCCAGAACCTCCCGCATCAGCGCTTTTGCCCTGTTGACCAGAACGTCCGCTCTTTGCATCAGGTTGCCGGATTGAAAGTCGCTGCCCAACAGATCGGGCAGCGTGACGGACACGGACGCCCCGCCCTCTTCGCCGAATTCGACGGTATAGCCATCGATATGCGCATCCGGGCCGTCGGTCTTGGGACGTATCCGTACCTCGAAATTCTTCATCGTCGCCTCTCTGTCTCGCGTTCTTCAACTTCCGCGGCTGCATTTGGTTCCGCCAATTGCGAAGGTCCTATCGTCCCGGCGGTGCGGAATGATTGAAAATCCAATGACCCCATCACAATGGGAACCGCCCTAAAAATCGACGCGCGGGGTGTCCGGCATCGGGTTTTCGAAAAGCGTCCAGAACGAGATGCCGTGCGTCGTCTCGTACCAGGTTTCGAACCCGGAAAGTTCCTGCGCAACGTCCGCTGCATCACCATTCGATGCCCGATAGAGCGCGGCGGCCACGGGCGCGAAACGGGCGAATGTCGCGTCGCGCGCCTCACTGTCCGACAGCCAGCCGAGTTTCGCGCGCAAGGCGGCAAGGGCGCGCGCCACGGCGATTTCCTCGCCGCTGGCTTCAGCCGTATCGCTATCGTCATCGAACCGCGGCTTTGCGGCTTCGGCGACGAGCTTCATCAGGTTCATCCGGCGAAAGGCGAAGGCGCGCTCACGTTCCAGCATGACGATCCGGGCAGCCGCTTCCCGCCGGTAAGCGGCTTCCGCCGCGCGTGCTTCATCGGCGGCCAGGCGCAATTCCTCGATATAGCCTGGAGTGGTCGTCATCGCGCACCTCCCGAACCGGCCTGGCCGGGCAATGGCGGAAGAGAGTGGGAGTCGAACCCACCAAAGACCGTCTCTCGGCCCCTCCCGGATTTGAAGTCCGGACGCCCCACCGGGGACGCATCTCCTCCAGAAACCATATCGCTTGAAGCAACACTATTGGCGAAATCGCCGAACAGGTCCAGACGGCTGCGGTTGACGCGGCGAAGATCGCCGCGCCGCAGCGTGACGCTGTTGCGGTCGAAGAAATCGAGGATCTGGATCGCAACCTTGCGGCCGTTTTCGACGCGGTCGCGAAATTGCGCCGCGGTGAACCAGTCGGCATCCGCGGCAGCGCCGATCCCGGCGATGATCGCCACCATCTCCGCCACCGTTCGGCGCAGGAAGAAGTGGTCGTGCGCCACCTCATGCACCTTGCCCATGCGGCTGGCCAGCTTCAGCAGCCGGCGCACCTGCGGCTCCGGCGCCGCGAGCAATCGGGCGATGTCGCGGACGCGCGGCGGACGGAAGCGCTCAAAATCGCCCGGCCCACCACCCAGCAATGGCTCGATTTCGTTCCAGAGGCGCTCATCCGCCGGCGCCATCGTCGCCTGATGACCGGTGAGGCGCACCCAGGCTCCGTCCAGGACGATCTCGCCTGCCGCGACCAGACGCTGCAGGGCGGCGCGGAAGGCCGGCACCGGCAGACGCGGTTCGAGCCCTGTCCGCAGCCGTTCCACGCCCATGCCCAGCAGGTCCTGATTGTCCGCATGGAATGTCTCGAGCCTTTCCAGCAAATCGTTCTGGAATTTCGTCCAGCGCTGCGCCGACATGGCCAGGAATGTTGCGTCGAGCGGCAGCCGCACCGCGCCCAGCGTTTCCATGATGATGTCCGCATCGGCTGCCGCCATGGCCCTGTCGCGGGCAAACGCTGTCATGTCGAGATAAAACGGCGGCACGGCAAGCAAGGCTTCGACCGCATGCAGCGGGTCGACGATTGCGTGCGCGTCGAGCTGTGCCATGCGCTGCGGCGTGCGGCGCTTGCGGCCGGGGGCGCGCAGATCGAGCAATCGGCCGCCGCCGATCGTACGCCGGGCCGATGTATCGCGAATGACGTAGCGATCGCCCATTGCCGCGGCGATCGGCCGGTCGAGCACGAGTTGCACCCGCGCCTCCAATCCGGGCGCCACCGGTTCATCGGCCAGAAGGACGATGCGGGCGCCGATCTCGGCCGATGCATGGTGAAGCCTGACCGGGAACCAGTGGCCGATCGGCCTGGGCTCGGAGCCGAGCACCCGCAATGTCGCGTCGATGCGGCTCGTCGGCGCGTGCAGGCTCTGGTCGAGCACCATGTCGCCGCGATTGATGGCTGCCTTGGTCACGCCGGGGCCGACAAGATTGAACGCGCAGCGGTCACCGGCGCGGCCGTTGCGGCTTGGTCTGTTCTGGGTGTGGATCGAACGGATGCGGGCGGCGAGGCCCGAGGGGCTGACGGTCACATGATCATCGACCGCCACCTCGCCCGAAAGCACCGTCCCGGTGACGATGGTGCCCGCCCCCTGGATGGTGAAGGAACGGTCCACCGCCAGGCGGAACCGGCCTGCCGCCCGGCGCTGCGTCAGGCTCTCGGCGGCGTCGTTGATTTCGTTGCGCAACGCCGCGACGCCTTGGCCCGATACGGTCGAAACCGCTATCATGGGGGCCTCGCTGAGGGTCGTGCCGGCAAGTGCGTTGCGGATTTCGGCTTCCACCTCGGCCAGGCGGTCTTCGCCTGCGAGATCGGCCTTGGTGATGGCGACGATGCCGCGTTGCACGCCCAGCAGATCGACGATGGCGAGATGCTCGCGCGTCTGCGGCATCACACCGTCATCGGCGGCCACCACCAGAAGGACGAAATCGATGCCGCTGGCGCCGGCAAGCATGGTGTGGATGAATTTCTCGTGCCCCGGCACATCGATGAACCCGATGATGCCGGCCTCGCCCGCCGGCATGTAGGCGAAGCCGAGATCGATCGAGATGCCGCGGGATTTTTCCTCCTTCAACCGGTCCGTATCGACGCCGGTCAGCGCCTGGACAAGCGATGTCTTGCCATGATCGATATGCCCGGCGGTCCCGACGATCATGGTTCTTCGGCCTCCGTCGAATCTTTCGCCTCGATATAAACAGGCGTGAAATTGGCGGCGAAACCGGCCTCGTCTTCGAGGCAACGCAGGTCCAGCAGCAGCGATCCGCGTTCGATGCGGCCGATGACCGGCTTTTGCAGGTGCCGGAGCGCCGCCGCCAGCCGTCCGGGCGCGCTGCCGCTGCCGTCGGCGGGCGTCATGGCCAGCCCGGCGCTCGGCACGGTGGCGAGCGGCAAGGCGCCGGAGCCGATCTGGCTTTCGCAGGCGACGACCGAAACGGTGAAAGCGCCCTTCAATGCCCGTTGCACGACAGGCGCCAGCCTTTGCGCCTGCGCCTCGATCTCGGCGGGCGGGCGGGCGAGCAGCCGCATGGTGGGCAGGCGCTGGCTCAGGCGGTCCGGATCGCGATAAAGCCGCAGCGTCGCCTCCAGCGCGGCAAGGCGAATCTTGTCGACCCGCAGCGCCCGCTTCATCGGGTTCCCGTTGATCTTTTCGATCCATGTCCTGCGCCCGACGATGAACCCCGCCTGCGGGCCGCCGAGGAGCTTGTCGCCGGAAAAGGTGACGATATCCGCACCCTCGCCGACTGCCTCGCGCACGGTCGGTTCGTGCGCCATCCCGAAGCGGGCAAGGTCGGCCAATGTGCCGGAGCCGAGATCATTGACCAGCGGCACGCCCTTGCCGCCGGCGATGGCGGCCAGGTCACGCGCCTCGACCTCGCAGGTGAAGCCCTCGATGCGGTAATTGGAGGTGTGGACCTTCAGGATCAGCCCGGTGTCGGGGCCGATGGCATTGCTGTAATCCCTGGCATGGGTGCGGTTGGTGGTGCCGATCTCGACGAGCCGGACGCCGGCGCGAGCCATGATATCGGGCATGCGGAAAGCGCCGCCGATCTCGATCAGTTCACCGCGGGAGACGATCGCCTCCCTGCCCGCCGCCAGGCTGTTCAACACCAGAAGGACCGCTGCGGCGTTGTTGTTGACGACGGTCGCGTCCTCGGCCCCCGTCAGTTCGCAGACCAGCGCGCGCAGATGATCGTCGCGCTCGCCGCGCGTGCCGCTTTCCAGATCGAATTCGAGCGCCACGGCCTCGCGCATCGCCGCCGTGGCGGCCTCGACCGCCGCATCGGCAAGTATGGCGCGGCCGAGATTGGTATGCAGCACCGTGCCGGTCAGGTTGAACAGGGGCCGAAGCGTCGAATGGGCGTCTGCGTCAAGCCTGGCCAGAGCGGCATCCGCAATGGCGTCCTCGGTAGGAATGCGGCCGCCCTGGCGCACCTCGTCACGGATCGCAGCAAGGGCTGCCCGCAGGGCATCGGTGACGGCGGGCCTGCCGAAGCGTTGCATGGCCCCGACGATGGAGGCCGATTTCAGCAGTTGATCCATCGAGGGAATGTCGCGCAGGCTGAACTTGGCGTCCATGTCACGCCTCCCCGCCTAAAAGCCCGCCAGAAGCGGGGCGAACCCGCCACGGCGATAGGGGCCGTCGCGCATCAGGAGATCGAGGCCGAGGCTCGCCACGTCGTCGGCAACCGGATCGAGCCCCGGCGCCTTGTCCTGATAGAAGATCTTCGACCAGCCATGGCATGTGTCGCAGGTCTCCGCCTTGACGAACCCGCCATGGCCCTCGATCTCCTGATAGCCGATCCCCTTGGTGGAGCCGCACAGCACGCATTTGATGCGGACATAGTGCCATAATGTGCCGCAAAGCGAGCACGAACAGAAGCGCGCGCCATGCGAACCGTGCCAGCCGACGACCATCGAGGATGCCGGCGCGCCGCCGCAAGCGGGACAGACGCCATCGGCGACCGGCTTCACCCCTGCCGCGTCGAGCGCCGACGCAAGCCCGGTGAAATGCACCTGGAGGCCGGCCCAGATGAAGATGTGCTCGGCGATCGCATCGCCGGGCAATGTGCTGGTGAAGAGCGTCCTCGCCATGGCGAGGCGTTGCGCCGGATCGGCACTCGCCACACGCGCAAGCGCCTTAGCGGCGGCGCGCGGCTTGTCAATGGCATCGGCGGCTGCAAACAGCCGATCGAATGTGATTTCGAGCGCGCTGTCGCCCTCTATCGCATTGCGGTCGAGCGGCGGCATTTCGAAGGCGTGCGCACGCGCCAGCGCCTCGGCATCGGGCGCTTCGGCAGGCGGCAGATCAGCCAGGATGCCATGCTGGGCATCGTTTAGCTGCGCCAGGAAATTCAGATAGGGCGCAAGCTCGCCAGTGCCCGCCAATTGCCGGAAACGCGCCGATCTGACAGAAAACAGCGAAGCGGGATCGGGAAGACGCACAAAGGGTGGTGATGAGACATTTCCAATCGCCGTTGGATCCGGCGCAACCGCAGTTTTTCTGCTCATAACACTCCCTCACGAACCCGCCGGGCCACGTGGACCGATCCTGACGCCCAATTTATTCGGCGGGCGTCCTCCCCGATTTCTCATTCGTCGATTTTGGCGTCGATTTTGGCGTCGATCTTGCGGGCGATCCGGCCACCAGCTCGCGCAGCCATTTGCGATGATGCCGCCAAGCCCATCCGCCGGTCACCGAGCCGCGCGTCATCGCCCGTATGGTACCGCGTACCCAGATGGCTGAATAGACATGAATGATCCAGACATTGATGATCACGACCGCGGCGATCGCATGCAGCAACACGGCCCACCGCTTCTGCCCGATGGTGGTATATGCCGAGAAATACTGGTCCCAGATCACCAGGCCGGTCGCTATCAGCACGATGATCAAGATCGACATCGACCAGAACACCAGCTTCTGGCCGGCATTGTATTTGCCGACCTCGGGCGCGCGCTCCTCATGGCCGGCCAGGACGTCGCGGCCATGCGCAAGCCAGTTGCTGTCGTCCCGCTTCCAGAGATTGGCCGTCCAGAAACGCAGAAACAGGCCGAGAAAGCTGAAAAACAGCAGGACGCCGATCCAGGGATGGATGAAGCGTGTGAACTGGCCCCCGCCGAACAGGCCGGACAGGAAGAACAGGCTCGGGTGGAACATCGCAAGGCCGGAGAGCGCCAGCAGCACGAGGCTTGCGGCGGTGATCCAATGATTGACCCGTGCCCATGGCGTATAGCGATCGACCACGACAGGCTTTCCCGGATGGACGCCGTCGGTCTTCTCCACATCATAATCGACATCAGTGCTCATGAGGGGGCTCTCCTGTGAGCTTTTCGGCCGCCTCTTCATCCTCTGGCGAAACGCGGTTCGGCCCGGCGACCAGATAATGCACAAGGCCGGTCGCGGCGGCGATGCCCATCACGGCAAGGCCGGCATATTTGGTGACGCCCTTCCAGGCCTCGACGATCGGGCTGATCCGCGGATTTTTCGGCAGATCGGCGTAGATCTCCGGCTGATCGGCGTGTTGCAGCACATACATGACATGGGTGCCGCCGACGCCGGGCGGATCGTACAGGCCGGCATTCTCGAAGCCGCGCGACTTCAGATCGTCGATACGGTCGGCGGCCCAGTCCTTCATCTCGTCCTTGGTTCCCCAGACGATCGCCTGGGTCGGGCAGGCCTTGGCACAGGCCGGCCCCTGGCCGACGGCAACACGGTCCGAGCACAGCGTGCATTTATACGCCGTGTGGTCCACGGCCGAGATGCGCGGAATATTGAACGGGCAGCCCTTGATGCAATAGCCGCAGCCGATGCAGTTCTCGTGGACAAAATCGACGATACCATTGGAATATTGCACGATGGCGCCGGGCGCGGGACAGGCCTTGAGACAGCCCGGATCCTCGCAATGCATGCAGCCATCCTTGCGGATCAGCCATTCGAGATTTTCCGTCTCGGGGTTTTCCCACTCGGTGAAGCGCATCAGCGTGAACATATCAGGCGTCAGGTCATGCGGATTCTCGTAGCTTCCGGTGTTGGTCTCCATCGCCGGACGGGTATCGTTCCACTCGATGCAGGCCGACTGGCACGCCTTGCAGCCGATGCATTTGGAGACATCGATGAGCTTCGCCACCTCGGTCTGCCGCTCGGCGGGCGGCGTCACCGTCGACGCCGACCGCCGAATCAGGTCCTTTTCGCCGAATCTCGGCGCTTCGGGCGGGAGGGTGGGATTTGGAACAGGCGGGAACATGGCTGCCGTCTCCTATGCCACCGGCCCGGTGGTGGGCTCGATATTGACCAGGAACGCCTTGTATTCAGGCGTCTCGATATTGGCGTCTCCGACGAAGGGGGTGAGCGAATTCGGGCCGAAGCCCTTTATCGCCGTGCCGGTGAAGCCCCAATGCAGCGGTATGCCCACGACGTGAACGGGTTTGCCGTCGCAGATCAGCGGTTTGATCCGCTTGGTCACCACCGCCTTGGCCCTGACCGATCCGCGTTTCGACCACACCCGCACCCAGCCGCCGCCGGTGATGCCTTTCTCCTTCGCCAGTTCCTCCGAAATCTCGACGAAAAATTCAGGCTGCAGCACGGCATTGACCCAGACATGCTTGGTCCAATAGTGGAAGTGTTCGGTCAGGCGATAGGATGTCGCCGCATAGGGGAACTCCTGCGAAGCGGGCTCGGCAAACTGCGCGAAATCATCCGCGAACACCCTTGCCGCCGGATTGCCGCGCACCTTCGGGGCAACGAGATTGGCAAGCGGCGATTCGAACGGTTCGTAGTGAGCCGGGAACGGTCCGTCGCGCATCATGCCGCGGGTGAAGAGACGCGAGACGCCTTCCGGGTTCATGATGAACGGGCCGACCTCCTCGGGGTTGGCCGTCGGCGCGATATCCGGCACGTCATAGCCCGACCATTTCTGCCCGTCCCACTCGATCAGCTTGCGGCTCGGATCCCAGGGCTTGCCGCTCAGATCCGCCGATGCCCGGTTATAGAGGATGCGGCGGTTGACCGGCCATGAGAACGCCCATTTGAGATAGGCGCCGGTCTGGTCGGGATCCGACGTATCGCGCCTGGCCATGTTGTTGCCGTCCTCGTTGAAGCAGCCGGAATAGATCCAGCAGCCGCAGGCCGTCGAGCCGTCATCGCGCAATGCCGCGAAGCTCGGCACCAGCTTGCCCGTCTCGGCCAGCACCTTGGCCGGATCGGCGGTATCGTAGACGGTGGCGAGCGCCTTGCCGTTGATCTCCTTGGCAAGTTCTTCCGCGGTCGGCTCGCCCGGATCGGCATAGTCCCATTCGAGATTGACGATCGGATCGGGAAAGGTTCCGCCCTCCTGGCGGTAGAGTTCCTTCAGGCGCAGATGGATCTGCGCCATGATCCAATTGTCGGTCTTCGCCTCGCCGGGCGGCGTGCCGCCGGGCCAGTGCCACTGCAGCCAGCGCCCTGAATTGGTGAGCGAGCCCTCGTCTTCGGCGAAGCAGGTGGAGGGCAGCTGGATGACCTCGGTCTGGATCTGCGCGGGATCGACATCGTTGAACTCACCGTGATTTTCCCAGAACCGCGCCGTCTCGGTATCGAGCGGATCCATGGTGACGAGGTATTTGAGCTTCGACAGCGAGGCGGTGAGCTTTGCCCGGTTCGGGGCGGCAAGCAGCGGATTGAACCCCTGGCAGATATAGCCGTTCATCTTGCCCTGGTGCATGAGCTCGAATGCGCGCAGCACGTCGTAGCTGGGCACATCGAGCTTGGGCAGCCAGTCATAGGCAAAATCATTTTCCGGCGTTGCCGAGGCACCCCACATCGATTTCTGGAAGCTGACGAAGAACTTCCTGTAGTTCTGCCAATAGCTCATCTGGTTGGGCCGCAGCGGCTTGAAGCCGCGTGTCGACATGTAGCTGTTGAAATCGACCTCCTTCTCGGTCGCCAGCGTCAGATATCCGGGGAGCAGGTTCGACATCAGGCCAAGGTCGGTGAGGCCCTGGATGTTGGAGTGGCCGCGCAGCGCATTCATGCCGCCGCCACGGATGCCGATATTGCCGAGGATGAGCTGCAGCATCGCCATCGAGCGGATGTTCTGCGAACCCTTGGAGTGCTGGGTCCAGCCGAGTGCATACATGGAGGTCATCGCCTTGGTCGGCGACGAGCACTCGGCAATCATCTCGGCCACCTTCAGGAACTTCTCCTTCGGCGTGCCGCAGATGCGCTCCACCATCTCGGGCGTATAGACGGCGATATGCTGCTTCAGCAGGTTCCACACGCAGCGCGGATGCGTCAGCGTATCGTCGACGACGGCATAGCCATCATCACCGATGACGTATTCCCAGCTCGACTTGTCATAGTCGCGCTTGGCCTCGTCATAGCCGGTGAACAGGCCGTCCTTGTATTCGAAGCCGTCCTTGATGATGTAGCCGGCATTGGTGAACGCCCTGACATACTCCCACTGCACCTTGTCGTTGCCGATGCAATATTTCATCACGCCGAGCAGGAAGGCGATATCCGTGCCCTGCCGGATCGGGGCATAGAAATCCGCCACCGAGGCCGAACGGGTAAAGCGCGGATCGACGACGATCAGCCTGGCGCCACGGTTGGCCTTCGCCTCAGTGACCCATTTGAACCCGCAGGGATGCGCTTCGGCGGCATTGCCGCCCATGATGACGACGAGGTCGGTATTCTTGATATCCGTCCACGAATTGGTCATTGCGCCGCGGCCGAAAGTTGGAGCCAAACTGGCTACCGTGGGGCCGTGTCAAACGCGTGCCTGATTGTCGAAGGCCACCATGCCCGTGCTGCGCACGACCTTGTAGGTCTCCCACGCGGTTTCGTTCGTGGTTGCCGAGGCCGCGAGGAAACCCGCCGTCGTCCAGCGGTTGACAGTCACGCCGTCACCATTCGTCTGGATGAAATTGGCGTCGCGGTCATCCTTCATCAGCCGGGCGATGCGGCCGATCGCTTCGTCCCAGCCGACACGCTCGAACCTGTCGGAGCCGGGCTTGCGCAGCATGGGATATTTCAGCCGCGTCTCGGACTTGACGAAATCGAGCAGCGCCGCGCCCTTCGGGCAGAGCGTTCCGCGATTGGTCGGGTGATCGGTGTCGCCCTCGATGTGGATGATCTCGGCCTGTTCGCCCTTCTTCAGATCACCCTTCGAATACATGATGACGCCGCATGCGACGGAACAATAAGGACAGGTATTGCGGGTTTCGGTGGTGTTGACCAGCTTGAAGGCGCGGATCGCTTCGGCATGCGCCGCCTCGATATCGCCAAAACCAAAGGCGCCAAGCGCCGTGCCCGCAACACCCGCGCCGGCCGCTCCGAGGAACTGGCGCCGCGAGAGTTCCATGTTCATGTCATGATACCTCCCCAAAAGGCCGGCGGTACCCAACGGGCATGCCGGAGATTCAGTATGTCTTCTGCAAGAAGAGACCCAAGCTATCGGCTTTTCAAATGAAATCTTACGCCTCCACGCCCCGTTGTCAAATCAATAAGACGTTGAAAACATGACTATAATTATCAACTTAAGTTATTTCGGAGTTACTGCTAATAAACGTCGATAAAGACATAACAGTTTATTCCGGCGCATCTTGGCGCCGCCGGATTCCGCCTGCCGTTGCTGCACTTCCTCTTGGCGAATACGAGAACGCGGACGATCGCAAATTGACGTCCGGTCCCAAACGGACAATAATGGCTGCGTGGGCTTAATTGTCGCTCCCGAGTTTCGGGGCCGTCTTTGCCGGGCTTCCGCATCTCGCCACCCAAAATGGCGGATATTCCCGGATTGTGCCCGCCTCTTTTCCTGCAATGTTCAGACATCATTCACGGCAAGGCTGGAGCGCCGGCGGTCCGTGCGGCCGACATTGCCGCTGCCATCCTCAAATCCGATCAGGAGGGAATCATGCTCGATCGTCGCGCATTTCTGACAATGGGGGCCGTTGTCTCGGCGGCGGCGGCAATGCCGCAAATGGCCCTGGCAAATCCCGGCTTTGCCCCAAGGCCTAGCGAATGGCGACGCTTTGAGATCGTGACCCGTATCACGCTTTCGGGGGTAGGTCGCGCATGGGTTCCGCTGCCCAGTTTCAGCGCCGACGACTGGAACCGGCCGGAGACAAACACCTGGACGACCAACGCGGCCACCGCCGGCTTCGTGCGCCATCCCGCCAGCGATGCCGACATGCTGCTGGTCGAATGGGATGAAGGCGATACGACGCCCGCCGTCGAGATCGTCAGCCGCGTCGCCACGCGCGATCGCGCCATCGATCTTTCCCGACCGACCAACGCCGCAGCGCTTTCCGCCGACGAACGCGCCCGATATCTGGCGGGAAGCCGGCTGGTGCCGGTCGACGGCATCGTCAAGGCGTTATCCGACCGGATCGTCGGCAGCGCCACGGGCGAGATCGAAAAGGCAAAGCTGATCTATGATTGGGTGGTCGCCCATACCTATCGCAAGGCGTCCACCCGCGGCTGTGGCTCCGGCGATGTCGCAGCCATGCTTGCAAGCGGCGATCTCGGCGGCAAATGCGCCGATCTGAACGCGCTTTATGTCGGGCTGGCGCGCGCCGCGGGCATTCCGGCGCGCGATCTCTACGGCTTGCGGGTGGCGCCGTCGCAATTCGGCTACAGGAGCCTTGGAGCGAAGGATGCAACCGTTACCAAGGCGCAGCATTGCCGCGCCGAGATCCATCTGTCCGGCTTCGGCTGGGTTCCCGTCGATCCCGCCGATGTTCGCAAAGTCATGCTCGAGGAAGCAGAGGGCGGGCTTCATGCCGATCATCCCAAGGTGGCGGCGGCGCGCGAGGCGCTGTTCGGCGCCTGGGAAGGCAATTGGATAGCCTATAATGACGCCCGCGACGTGGCGCTTCCCGGTGCAGAGGGACCGATGCTTGGCTTTTTGATGTATCCGCAAGCGGAAGTCGCTTCGGTCAGGCTGGATTGCCTCGATCCGGAAAATTTCAAATACACGATCCAGGCGCGCGAAATCACCGCGTGATCGGGTGGGAGCCATCATGGACAGTCCTGTTTCATCCCCTTCCTTCCGTCTGACGGCATTGGCGCATGGCGGCGGTTGCGGCTGCAAGCTGGCCCCCTCGGTCCTGCAGCAATTGCTCCAGGATCAACCGGTTGCCGGACCGTTTGCCCGGCTTCTGGTCGGCACCGAAACCGGCGATGATGCCGCCGTCTGGCAGCTCGACGGCGAAACCTGCGTCATCGCGACGACGGATTTCTTCATGCCCGTGGTCGACGATCCCTTCGATTTCGGCCGGATCGCGGCGACCAACGCGATTTCCGACGTCTACGCCATGGGCGGCAGGCCGATCATGGCGCTTGCCATATTGGGCATGCCGATCGACAAGATGCCGGCGGAAACGGTGCGCGACATCCTGAAAGGCGGAAGCACGATCTGTGCTGAGGCCGGCATTCCCGTTGCCGGAGGCCACTCGATCGATTCCCCCGAACCGATCTACGGCCTGGCGGTGATCGCCACCTGCCCGACCGCCAGCCTGCGGCGCAACAGCGCTGCCAGGGACGGCGATGCGCTGATCCTGACAAAGGCGCTCGGCGTCGGGATCTATTCCGCGGCCTTCAGGAAAGGCATGTTGCCGGCGGATGCCTATGCCGAGTTCATCGCTTCGACGACCCTCCTCAACAGCATCGGCGCCGAACTGGCGCTCGATGCGGATGTGCATGCGATGACGGACGTCACCGGCTTCGGCATTCTCGGCCATGCGCTGGAGATGGCGCGGGGATCGAACGTGCGGATATGGCTGCGCGCGGACGATATGGCCGTCTTTTCCCAAGCCGCCGAACTCGCCCAAAAAGATTTCGTGACCGGCGCATCCCACCGCAATTGGGCGAGCTACAGCGCCGATATCGCCCTGCCAGACGGTCTTCCGGCATGGCGGCGTCACATCCTCACCGACCCCCAGACATCCGGCGGCCTGCTCGTCTCATGCGATGGTGGCCGGGCGGAAGAGCTGCTCGGGAGGATTATCGCTGCGGGGTATCCGGCAGCGCGGATTATCGGGACGGTGGAGGAAGGCGAGCCCGGCGTGCGGGTTACGCCCTGATAGGGAAATGCTGGCGCTTCTGCACACCCCCCTCTGGCCTCCTGAGCTTGTCGAAGGGCGGCCAGAGGGGGGTGTGCAGAAGCGCCAACCTACCCATCAGCCCGCTTTAAAGCGGGCGCGGATGCATGCGGTGGATCGCGGCGATCTCGGCCAGCAGATCCGTGGAAAGCTCGATCTCGGCCGCGCCGATATCCGCCTTCAACTGCTCAAGCGTCGTTGCGCCGATGATCACCGATGTGAGGAACGGCCGCGACAGGCTGAAGGCGA
Source organism: Phyllobacterium phragmitis (assembly GCF_002980495.1). Taxonomy (GTDB): domain Bacteria; phylum Pseudomonadota; class Alphaproteobacteria; order Rhizobiales; family Rhizobiaceae; genus Paramesorhizobium; species Paramesorhizobium phragmitis. The sequence goes on along the minus strand of NZ_PVBR01000001.1, from coordinate 52,455 downwards.
TACCGAGTTCGGCAGGCGTGATCCCATGCCTGCGGGCGAGATCGACATAGATCCTCACCACCGGCTCGGAATGCTTGTTCTTGCGCCAGAAGCCCTCACCCATGACATCGCCGCGCGAACCCGCCGGGATCTCGCCTGAGAGATATTTTCCGGTCAGCAAGCCTGCCGCCAATGTCGAATAGGCCAAGAGCCCGACCTGCTCGTGCTGACTCACCTCCGCCATGTCGAGATCGAAATGGCGCTGCAGCAGGCCATATTCATTCTGGATCGAGGCGACGCGCGGCAGGCCTTTTTCCTCGGCAAGGCGCAGCCATTGCATGATGCCCCATGCGGTCTCGTTGGAGAGGCCGACATGGCGGATCTTGCCTTCCTTCACCAGCGCATCGAGGCTTTCGAGCACCTCCTGGATGTTGGCAAGAACCGCCGTCCTGTCGGTCCCCGCGGGATCATAAGCCCACGAGCGGCCGAAATGATAATGCCGGCGGGCCGGCCAATGGATCTGGTAGAGATCGATATAATCGGTTTGCAGGCGCTTCAGGCTGCCTTCGACAGCCGCGCGCACCGTCTCCCGGCCCGGCGCGCTGCCGCCGCGGATCCAGCCCTGCTCGCCACCGCCGGCGATCTTGGTGGCGAGCACGAGCTTGTCGCGCTGGCCTGACGTCTTGAGCCAATTGCCGATATAGGTCTCGGTCTTGCCATAGCTTTCCGCACTCATCGGGATGGCGTAGCCCTCCGCCGTGTCGATGAAATTGACGCCGGCGCCGGTGGCGTAATCGAGCTGCGCATGCGCCTCGGCTTCGGTGTTCTGCACGCCCCAGGTCATGGTGCCCAGGCAGATTTCGGTGACGTTGATGCCGGTACGGCCAAGCGGTTTCAGTTTCACTGATGAAGTCCAGTCTTATAGTTCAAGGTGGATCGCGAAGCGGGAGGCTTCCATGGAGGGATTCAATGAGGCGCACTTTAACGCCCCCAGCCGAAGATGCGAGCCTTTCGCGGAAATTTTCCGTGTGCTTCGAGCCGGGAGCCGTTCACTTTCAGGTGGAAACCATGCGTCCAGGCATTCTTCAATCTTTACGGCGGCAATCACCCTATTCCAACCGTCGCAACAGCGGCCTCGGTGAGGCATCTCCACAGTTTCGGCCGTGCAGGATGATGTAAGGCCAGGCGATTCCATTAAATTGGGAGCCACTCCAGCGGTCGGCAAAAGCGGGCTTCGCGCGAAGCGCAACGAAGGTGCGGCGCATCCGGGCGAGCCCGCGTGGGCGCGAAATGACGTGGTTGCGGACGAGCGCCACGCGAAAGGCCTGCGGCAAGCGTGTAGAGAACGCCGGTTCCCGGTGACACGACGACGATCAGCGACGTCAGCCGCATATGGCTAAATTTGCTCTCAACCGTCCTTCTCCCCTTGTGGGAGAAGGTGGCCGAGCGTAAGCGCGGTCGGATGAGGGGTAGATGCCGCGCATATTCGCTCGCCGCGCCGCCATCGAGGCGGCTTGCTCGCCACCCCTCATCCGGCCCTTCGGGCCACCTTCTCCCACAAGGGGAGAAGGAAGAGATGGCGCCGCCGCACCAACTCCATGTGAGATAGGCCCTGCCCTCAAGGGGGAGGTGGCCGCCCTTCGACAAGCTCAGGAGGCCGGAGGGGGGTTGCCTGGCCGAACCGCTGGCGAGAACGGTGCAGCCACCATAATTTCAGCGAAAGCGCGACGCCGCATAAGGCTTGGGATCGACGAAGGGCTCTTCATCCGTCATCAATTCGGCGAGCAGCCGGCCGGAAGCCGGTCCGATTGTCAGGCCGTGATGCGCATGGCCGAAATTGAACCAGAGGCCGTCATGTCCAGGTGCGGCGCCGATGACGGGGCGCATATCGGGCAGGCAGGGGCGAAGCCCGAGCCAGGGTTTGGGATCAAGCCTGGCGCCGAGCGGTATGATCCGGCGCGCGAAATGCTCCGCCCTGTCGAGCTGGATGGTATTTGCAGGCGCCGCCGGCGAGGCGAACTCGATGCCTGTGGTCAGCCTGATGCCTTGCGCCATCGGGGAAAGCACATATCCGGCCTCCGCATCGACCAGCGAATGGCGGAGTTCAGTCCCCTCCTCCGCCGCGTAATGCATGTGATAGCCGCGCTTGATGGCGAGCGGTATGCGATAGCCGAACCCCTTGAAAATCATAGGCGATTGCGGCCCGAGCGCCACGACCACGTCACTTGCCGAAACCGGGCCATCCGAAGTCTCCACCGTCCAGTCGCGCCCGTCCTGCCGCAGGGTCGCGGCGTCGCCCTTGGCGAACCTGCCTCCCCTCCCCTCGAAAAGCCCGGCATAGGCTTTGACCAGACCAGCCGGGTCGATGACCGATTTCGGGTCGAGCCAGTGAATGCCGCCCTGCACCGCATCGCCGAAATCCGGCTCCAGCGCGTGGATTTTCGCTTTGTCCAGCACCTCGAAACGCAGGCCGTAGGGCTCGATATCCGGCAATTCGGCAATGGCGTTATCGAGGCCGGATTGCGAACGGTAGGTTTCGACCCAGCCGCGTCCGCGGATCAAATCACCGCATCCGGCCTGCTGCACGAAAATATCATGTTCCCGAACGCTCGCCTCGACCAGCGGCAGCATGGCACGCGCTGCGATCGCCAGACGCTCGGGCGAGGATTCGCGCCAATAGCGGAAAAGCCAGGGCGCGATCTTCGGGAGATAGAGCGGATCGTAGCGCATGGCCGACGAGCGGTTCAGCGCGTATTTCGCCACCGCGGAGAACTGGCGCGGGAAGGAATAGGGAATGACGCTCGAGCGCTCGATCAGGCCGGCATTGCCGTAGCTGGTGCCTTCTCCAGGTTCACCCCTGTCGATGAGGCAGACCGAACGGCCGCGCGCCTGCAGGTGCAGGGCGGTGGAAACGCCGATGATGCCGGCTCCGAGAACGATGATGTCTGCGCGCATGAAAACCGTGACCGGAAGTTGCCCAAGATGAAACGCGCCGCAGGAGATGCGGCGCGTTTCTTATAGCCTAAACCGGCTTGGCTCCAACCGCTATTATGCGACCAGCCGGCCCGCCGCGTCGGCCTGAGCATAGGCGGCGCCGAAGCGGTTTGCCAGGAAGGCGTCGAGCGTGATTTCCTCCTGCCTGATAAAGCCCTTTTGCGGGAGATCGCCATTGGCCAGCATGTCGAGCACAGCACAGATGGCGGAGGCCGTGGTGATTTGGATGGCGCTGCGGGTCATGGTTCCGACGCGGCGGCTATAGACCTTATTGGCATAGGTTTCCTGCATGAGGCGGCCATTCCTGCGGCCGCTGACCGTGACGAAGATGACGACGACATCCTGAAGCGTCGCCGGCAGTGCGTTCTCCAGAATATCCTTCAGCACGTCGCGGCGATGGCGCAGGCCGAGATCGTTGAGCAGCGCCTTCATGATCGCGGCGTGACCGGGATAGCGGATGGTGCGGTAGTTGAGTGTGCGCACCTTGCCCTTCAGCGTCTCGCATAGCGTGCCGAGCCCGCCCGAGGTGTTGAACGCCTCGTAGGTCACGCCGTCGAGCGAGAATTCCTCGCGCTCCTCAAGTGGCGGCACCTCGACCAGTTCGCCCTCGACGATGGCCTCGCAGGGCTCGCAATATTCATTGATGACGCCGTCGGTGCTCCAGGTCAGATTGTAATTGAGCGCGTTGGAGGGATATTGCGGCAACGCGCCGACGCGCATGCGCACGCTATCCAGCGCATCGAAACGCGAGGCCAGATCGTTGGCGACGATGGAGATGAAGCCCGGCGCAAGGCCGCATTGGGGGATGAAGGCGGTCTTGGCGGTGGCAGCCAATTCCCTGACGCGGCGGGTGCTGGCGACATCCTCGGTCAGATCGAGATAGTGGACGCCGGCGGCGGCCGCCGCTTCCGCGATGCGCGTGGTGAGATGAAACGGTGCGGCGCTGAGCACGGCGAACTTGCCCTGGAGTACCGCCTTCAGCGCGGCTTCATCCTCGATGTCGACGCATTGCGTCTTGACCGAGCTGCCTGCCTCCAGCGCATCGAGTTGCGGCTGCGCGCGATCGATGACGGTGACGGAATAATCCCCTGTTGTAGCCAGGCTGGACGTCTCAGGAGACGCCAGGAGGTCCGCGATGGTCGCTCCGATCTTTCCTGCCCCGACGATGACGATCTCTTTCATGGCGTACCCTCTATGATTAAGCCGATGCATAGATTCGCCGGTTTTGTCGTCGGATAGAAGCCTTTGATATGACGATATAACGCTATCATCCAAGCGAAACGACGTATATATATGGCATTATGACGACCGACGCCGATCATCAGCTTCTGGCCCTGCTGCGCGAGAATGCACGCGCCTCGACCGCGGAGCTCGCCCGCAAGCTCGGCGTGTCGCGCACCACCGTGCAAAGCCGCATCGAAAGGCTGGAGCGCCGCGGCGTCATAGAGGGCTATACGGTGAGGCTTGCGCCGGAGCATGAGCGCAATCTGGTCAAGGCGCATGTGCTGGTGACGGCGCTGCCGAAGCTCGCACCCAGGGTGGAAAGCGCGCTGCGCGGCATGATGGCGGTCAGAACGCTGCATTCCGTCAGCGGTAATTTCGACATGATCGCCATCGTCGAGGCGCCCTCGATCCGCGAGCTCGACGCGGTGCTGGACGCCATCGGCGCGCTGGAAGGCGTCGAACGGACGATGTCGTCGATCATTTTGTCGACGCGGATCGAGAGATGAGGAATTAGGGGAATAAGTGAGTAGGGGAGTATGTTTGCAGTAAAAACATATTCCCTTATTCCCCTACTCCCTTAATTCAGCCCCAGCGTGCCGCGCAGGGTCGACAGATCCTCGGCGAGCGTCGTCACGGGACCGGCCAGCGCCTTGCGGTCGTCGTCGGTCAGCTTGTCATAGGTCTCGAAGCCATCGGGCGTCTTGTACTTGGCGAGAATGCCGTCGACGGTGGCGAAATTGGCTTCCACCTTCGTGACCAGATCAGGGTTTTCCTTCTCGACGAGCGGCTTGACCAGTTCGACGATCTTCTGCGCGCCATCGACATTGGCCTGGAAGTCCCAGAGATCGGTGTGGCTGTAGCGGTCCTCCTCGCCGGAGATCTTGCTGGCGGCGACTTCCTCCATGAGGGCGGCTGCGCCGCCGACCACCTTTTCCGGCGGAACGGTCAGATCCGTCACGCGCTTTTGCAGTTCCAGCACATCGGCATAGAGCTTGTCGGCGATGGGGGCGAGACCCTCGGTGGTATTCTGGGCGAAGAGGCCGTATTCAAGGCGGTGGAAGCCGATGAAATCCTCCGATTTCTCGGCCGCCTCGTGATCATCGGCGCGCGAGTCGATCGCGGTGTCGAGATCGGAGAAGAGTTCGGCGATCGGTTCGATCTTTTCATAGGGCATGCGCGAAGGCGCGTAGAGCGCCTTGGCCTTTTCGAGATCGCCAGCCTTGATGGCGTCGGTGAAGGCCTTGGTGTCCTTGACCAGGATATCGAGGTTCTCCTGGACATAGAGCTTGTAGTCGGCGATCGGCTGGACGAGATCGAGCGGCGAGACTTCCGCGCGGGCCGGTCCGAAGGCGGTTGCGAGCGCAAGCGCGCTGACCGAGATGAGCAGGCGAATTTTCATGTGATATCCCTCTCCAGTGTTTTGGTGAATTAACCATTTGTTTTTACGCATAATCTTATCCGAAAAGTCTGCAACTTTTCGGGATTATGCTTTGCGTGCGTTCTGCGGCCCGCTTGCTTCGAGAAGCGCGCGACCGAGAAAATCCTTTTCATTCCTGACGCCCGGCAGCGCGAAGAAGAAGCCGCCGCCGATCGGCTTGATGTATTCTTCCAGCGGTTCGCCATCGAGCCGCTTCTGGACGGTGATGAAGCCCTTTTCCAGATCGGCCTGGAAGGCGATGAACAGCAGGCCCATCTCAAGCTGGCCGGATTTGCTGATGCCGTTGGAATAGTTGAACGGCCGGCGCAGCATCAGGTGCTTTTCAGCATCCGCATCGCGCCGGTTGGCGAGACGGATATGCGCATCGAGCGGCGTCACCTTGCCCTCGGGATCGGCGGCATAATCCGGCACGTCGGCTTCCGTCCGGCCGTCGAAGGGGGCACCGCTCGCCTTCTTGCGGCCGATGATCGCCTCCTGCTCCTGCAGGGGCGTGCGGTCCCAGCGCTCGACGAAATTGCGGATGATGCGCGCCACCTGATAGCTGCCATGCGCCGCCCAGGCCGGCTCGTCGCTGTCCGGCTGCACCCAGACGATACGGTTCATCAGGGCCTCGTCGGCGGGATCGGGATTGGCCGAGCCGTCGCGGAAGCCGAGGAAATTGCGCGCACTCTCCTTGACCTTTTCCGGAGGCTGGACCGGCACCGAACCCTCCTGCTTCCAGCGCAAGAGCAACTGGCCGGGCGCGTTCTTGACGATATCGCGCAGCGCATGAATGTTGGTATCGGGCGTGTTGGAGGAGAACTGGAGCAGGAGATCGCCATGGCAGAGATCCTTTTCCAGCGCATCGTTGGGAGAGCCTTGCATGCGGCTGAGACGCAGCGGCTTCAGCGGCTTCAGGCCGAAACGGTCATCGAACAGCGAGGCGCCGAGCGCCGCCGTCACCGTCAGATTGTCGGGAATGATCTCAGGCCCGAGAATGCCGGAATCGGGCGGCGGAAATTTCGGATCGAGCTCCGGCGCCCTGCCGCCCTGCATGAGAAAGGCGATGCGGTCGGTCAGCGTGCGCAGCAATTGTTCCAGCTCGGCCCGGTCGCGCGACAGGATATCGAACGAGGCAACCATGCCGGCGGCCGGCCGCGGCGTGACGATGCCTGGCTGATGCAGGCCGTAAAAAGGCTGGCGGTCCTGCGTCGTGCCGCTTTCCGGCGCGTTGGTCACGCTGTCATTGGAGAGCGCCGCCGCGCCCTGCGGCACCATTCCCCCGGCAGCGGCCATCGCGCCGGCACCGGCGCCGAGGAGCAGCTTGCGCCGGGCTGGAGAAGCGGGCGCATTCGTGTCGCGAGATTTCCTGTCGTCTTGCATCAGCTTAGTCCCAGACTGTCACGCAGCTTTTCGAGGTCGGCGGCGAGTTGGGCTGCCTGTTTCTTCAGGGCAGCCTTGTCGCCTTCGCCGAGTTTGTCATAGGCGATGAACCCATCGCCTTGCCTATACGCATCCATCGTTTTGCCGATGGCCGCGAAATCATTGTCGATCGTGCCCATCAGACCGCCATTGGCCTTCAGCGCCACAGGGCGCATGAGATCGACGATCTTGCGCACGCCGACGAGATTGGCGGAGAAGGATGCCAGATCGGTATGGGCATAGCGGTCTTCTTCCTGCCCTGCCCCTTCGGTTGCGAAACGGCTCACCAGCGAGGCCGCGCCGCCGATCATCTTTTCCGGCGGGACGCGCAAATCATGAATGCGGCCCTGCAATGTCGCGACATCGGCGACGAGCTTGTCGGCGACGGGTGCGAGGCCTTGCGTGCTGTTTTCGGCAAACAGGCCGTATTCGAGACGGTGCAGACCGCCGAAGGCCGGATCGGCCTCGCGCTTCTCGAAATAATCGGCGCGGGCGTCGATCGCCGTATCGAGATCGGAGAAGACCTCCGATACCGGCGCAATGCGCGCATAGGCGGCGCGCGCCGGCTCATAAAGCCGCTTCGCCTCATCGAGATTGCCCGATTTGACCGCATCGGCGAGATCACCCGTCGCCTGCACCAGATCGTTGGTCCCGGCGGCGAGGAAGAGCTTGTATTCGGCCAGCGCGCCGATGAAGGCGGTGAGTTGCGGGCGGGCCGCGTCGGCTGATGCGGCAGCCGACGGCGTGACGATGAGCTTGCCGCGCGGATTGCTGAGAAGACCGCAGGTGATCTGGTATTCGCCCGGTTCCAGCCGCGCATTCAGCGTCTGGCTGAAGCCGGGCGCGATGTTCTCGCGCTCCTCGACCACCATGACGCCATCGAGGATTTCCCATTCGACGGCGCGGTCGGATTTGTTGACGATCAGGAATGCGGCGCGGCCGGCGGGCACCGTCAGTTCGTTGGGATCGCAGTTCCGGCCGGTGATGGTGACGACGGTGGCGTTACCGGCAGCGTCGCGATGCGCCTGGTTGGAGAACTGCGAGGCGTAATAGAAGGCAATGCCCGCGCCGAGCAATAACAGGGCTGCCGCCCCCAAACCGACCCGGATAATGAGGCGCGGCATTGGATCGCCTGATGTGGGGTCGATCTTGTCTTTGGATGTTTCCGGGGACATTCCGGCCAGAACCTTTCCTATGAACCCTGCTTTGCGCTTATGGTCGATGGCCTGCCTGCCGGGGGCGACAGGAAGAGGAAGAGCGCTGGAACGATGAACGCCACATAGGCCAGGATTTCGCTGATCGTCGGCGTGTCGATATAGCCGAACATGCCGGAGAGAAGCGCGCCGAGCGGGCTGTCGAGCGGCAGGACATTGCTCATGTCGAAGACGACCGTCTGCCAATGGTTCCAGATGCCCGCCTCATGCAGCGCCTTGACGGAATTGGCGAGAATGCCGGCGGCGACGAAAAGGATGAAGACCCCGGTCCAGCGGAAGAAGCGGCGCAGATTGAGCTTCAGCCCGCCGATATAGATGCCATAACCGATGGCGATGGCGACCAGCACGCCTAAAAGCGCACCGAGCGGCGCCGCCATTCCCTGGCTCTGCTGGAAAGCCGCCAAGAGGAAGAAAACCGACTCTAATCCTTCACGCGCGACGGCGAAAAACACCATGAGGATCAGGCCCAGTCCCTTGTTGGCGGAGGTCTCGAACGTCGCATCGATGGAGTGATGCAGCTCGGCCTTGATCGAACGGGCCGCCTTGCGCATCCAGAACACCATCGAGGTCAGCACACATACCGCGACGAGGCCGATCACCGCTTCAAAAAGCTCCTGCGCCTTTTGCGGAAATTCGGCGCTGGCGAACTGCAGTGCAGCACCGACGGCAAGCGACAGCGCCAGCGCAAGCAGAATGCCGATCCAGACCACCGGCATCCAGGCGCCGCGCCCGGTCTGCTTGAGATAGCTTGCGATGATGCCGACGATGAGCGCGGCTTCGACGCCCTCGCGCAGCATGATCAGAAAAGGTACGAGCATATCGATCCATCCGGTGGCCGCGGCGGCCAAGACCCCGACCGGCTGATGCAATTATCTGCTTTGCGTGTGTTAACCCTTCGCGAATTTGTCACCTTTTAGCGGACGCGGATTGGGCCTGCAAGAAAATTGCATGAAATGGGCAAAATTGATGAGATTTAGAACAGTTCACCGTCAGGTGGAAACGATGCGTTCAGGCGTTCCTCACTCTTTATGCTTTACGGTGTAACCACCCTATTCCAACCGTAGCAACAGCGGCACCGGTGAGGCATGGATTCCTGTGACGAGCACAGGAATGACGGGAGTTTGGTTGTTGGCGGCCAATTGCAGACGTTTCCGTCCGTAGAACGGTTGTCATAGGAACGAAATCATCACCACTTCCGTCATTCCTGTGCTTGTCACAGGAATCCATGCCTCGCCATCTCCACCGCACCGGCGGTGCAGAATGGTAAGGCTGGACGATTCCATCAAAACAGGAACCGCTCTAAAACTCATCTAAATTATCTCCGTGCGAATAAATACGTCTTATATGGAACCTATTTCAATCCTATATAAGCAAATATCACGGCTATACTTTTGATATCGATGAAAAATATAATGAAAATTGAAGGTTACACTTCATATTACATTAAATCAACCAATGGAAATTCCTGATATTCGGCTTCAATTTTGTTGACGGCATCCGAATATGATCAGAAGCATTGCGCATGAATGCGTTTCTTCTTTTCATATCGCGCTTATGGGCGCGCAGAGGTTCATACCCCGGCAGCGACGACCGGCGCGGCGGATCGCGCTGGCAAAAATTGTTGTCGGCGCGGTCGGAATTTTTCGGCACAGGGCTTGAAGACGGCGAAGCGCTCATCCATATCAGTATCACTTGCAGGCGCGTCTCCTCCCATTGCGCGCGGCAAGTGTTCCCCTCTGGAGGTTTTGCCCAATGGGCACCTTCACAACTTGAAGCCGGGCTTTCACAAGTCCGGCTCTTTTTTTGCCTTGAAGTGTTTCGTTTTCCCACCGCTTCCGAGCCGCAATCAAGGCAATTTCCAGCGGATGACCATGGCAATTTCGGGCGGCCATTGCCGCGGCAACCTTATTGCACTGCAAAAATGGAATGCGGCTGGCCGAAGATGGCAAAAACAAGCCCAAAAACAGATAGATCCAAGCGTTTCCTGCAATGCAGCCATGCAAATTTGTCTCTGCACCTTTTTGCAGTGCGGGACTATATGCTGTTCGTAACAAGAACAAATAATGTGTCTAGGTGAGAAAAATGAACCTGATCCGCTCCTACAGCAACTGGCGCCGCTACCGCGCTACCGTGAACGAACTGAGCCGCCTGTCGGCCCGCGAACTGAACGATCTCGGCATCCTCCCCGCCGAAATCCCTTACGTCGCCCGTAAGGCAGTCACGCGCTAATCAAGTTTTACAGATATCGTCGGGGTCACTCCTCCTCCCAGACCCCCGCGATAAAAGACCGGCACCTCCTCCTCCCAGCCGGTCTTTACAAATAGCACCCGCCGCACCTCCTCCCGCGGCGGGTGTTGTTTTTTAGAGCGCCGCGCGTCCAATTGGACGCGCAAAGGACGCTCTAACACTTTTAAATGCTGCATAATTTCATCCTTAAATCGATTCCGATTTAAGGATGAAATTAGCAGTGGGATCATTCCTCCACGAATGCCTTGAATGCTTCCGCATAATCCTTGTGCCATCGCGGCTTTTGCGCGTGTTTCGACTCAGAAATCCCGCCAAGAACGACGAATTCGAAGAAACGGCCAAAGAGTTCGGTGTGAAGGGCGATTGAGCCTGATCGCGATCAATCATACCCGAACCGGCTCGCCACATCCGATGTGATGCGGCGGATCTCATCGCGTTCGGCCTCGGTGAAGGACGGCTCGTAATAGGTGGGCGGGCTGATCGTGGTTTGAGCAATCTCGACCAGGCCCGCCGGCTCCAGTCCGCAATGTTCCAGGACGGCCGTAAATGTCGGCCCGGGATCGGCGCAGAAATCCTCGTAGCGCACGATCTTCACGGCATCGGCGGCTTCGCCATCCTCCATCAGATCGGCGACATGGCCATAGACATCGGCCCATTGCGCCGCCCAGCCGGCGATTTCCTCGCCCTCTTCCCAATGGATATCCGCGCGGGCGACCATGCCGTGGGAAGCGGTGTTGATGGCCCGCCGATCCGGCCCGAACTCGAAATGGCCGCTGCGCCGCATATGGCGCCTGACGCGCTCATCCTGCGCCGCGGCGGTCAGGAAAAGACGGTGTTGCTTCACAAGCGAGGCGATGTGCCAGACCGGATCCCTGACGGGCACGATGAAGCGCGCATCGGGCAGGATCTTTTTGAGATAGGCGATGCGCGTGACATTGTAATTGCCTTTCGAGATGTAGCGCCTCCCCCGGCGCAAAGCCAGAAGCTTGCGGATATGATCGCGATAAAACGCCTCGAAACGCGGATGCATCGTGGTCCGGTCGAGCACCGCGCTTGCCCGCCGCTCGTGCAGGCTTGTGAAAAAGGCATTCCAGAGCACTTCCTCGAACGCCTCAGGGCTTTCAGGCGTGACGATGATGCCGTCGCGGTGGGCGCGTTCCGTGGCCTGCCGATCGCTCCTGCCGGCGCGGTCGACGAACCAGTTCCAGGCCCAGGGCACCGGCAGCAGCGGAAAATCGCGATAGCGGTGGGTGGCGGCCTCAGGGTGGCGGGCGAGGAGTTCCAGGAGGATGGTGCTGCCCGAACGCGCCAGACCGGCGATATAGACCGGCCGGTCGATGGCGATATCGGCCAGACGCTCGCCCAGCACACGCGTTTCGAAATCGCCCGTCTTGATCAACAGGCGGGGAAAACGCTCAAGGAGACCACCGACCTTATCCGTCCACGGATCGACTTCCATGCGGACTGGTATATGTGCCGACTGCTTTACCGTCTGGTCCATGTTGTCGCTCTCAATCTATCTGGCGGACGATCTTCAATGTCATTGCAAAGAAAAGGAGGGATGCGAAGAAGATCGGTTCCCAGCCGCGCAGCCACTCTGGCCCGGAGGAGAAAAACTGCTGCTGCGGCAAAGCGAAATCCACCCAGTCGAACGGTGCATCATCGGGCAGATAGCCGGCCGGATTGCCGATAAGGATGTTCCACCAGCGCAGCTTATGCACGGTCCTGATGGGTTTCGGCACCGCGACTTCGGCGATTTGGCGCCCGGCTGCATCCATCACCTCCGCCTTGGGCGCGGCTCCGTTGCCGGTATCGACCCAGCGGCCCCGATAATCGCCGCCAATCTGGACGGCGATCGCCTGGCCCGGCGGCGGGAAGCTCTTGCCATAATGCGCGTCGGTCCAGATGATCAGGATCAGCACCGGCAATGATGCGATGAGCGTGGCCGGAAAGACGATGAGAACACGGCGCGAGGCGAGCGAGAGCATGCGCCTGATGTATTTCCACGCCTCCTCGAACGGACCGTCGAAATCGTTCAGCTGCTGCTGGACGCGGAGGAGGTCCTGCTTGATCCGGGAGATCTGCGCCTGCGGCGACAAGAGCCGATAGAGCTCCATCGATACGATTGCGCCGATTGCGGCCCACAGCACGATCCTTCCGATCGGCGGAAGGAACCGCGTCAGCAATCCGTCGATCAGTGACAGCGCAGGCGAAGGCAGGTCCAGAAGTCCCAACATGCGGAAGCCCCGCTATTTTTCCTGTCGCGGTGATCCGGCTACGCTTGCAAGCGTGTCGTCGGCACCTGCAGCATCCCGGGTGGCGAGCCTCCTGCGCCGGTTGCGCATCATCTTGCGGATCGGCCATGCGACGACGAAGAAGAGGGCGGTTACGATCGCTACCAACAACGCCCATAGCGCGCCGAGAAGACTGAGGCCGGCGCCCGGCCCGACATAGGCGAACGCGGCGGTAGGAGCGAATAGCGTGACGAGAACTGTGATGAGAGCAAGGCGTTTCTTCATGTCCGTGTCTCCTTATCTGGCTGTTTTTTGTCTTGCTGTTTCTTGTCTGGCTGCTTTGTCGGGCCTGGCTTCTCCAACATTGCGGGATCGATATCGGAGGGCGATAGCCTTTGAGCCCAGCCGAAGATCGCGATCTTGTCGCCGTCATCGCCGCCACGCGCCGGATTGAGGAATTCCCAGACGATTTCTCCATCCCGCGTCACCTCGACAAGCCGGCCGGCAGTCGATTCGTCGATCAGCGTGTTGCCGTTGGCGAGACGCTGCTGTTCACCGCGGATCGGGCTTTCCAGCGGATGGTCAGCGGTTCCGGCATATTGCCAGACGGTTTCCATCGTGCGCGGATTGAACTCCAATATCCGCGTCTGTCCCTCCGGCCGATGGAAATTGCCGAAATTGTCGAACAGAAGAATGTTGCCGTTGGCCAGGATGTCCGGGTCGTGCTGGCCGATCCATGGGCCGTTGGTGGCCCAGCTGATCTGCTTGGTGCCCGGATCGAGAACCGCGACCGTTCCCGTGCCGAGATCACGGAAGGAAAGCAGGATCTGGCCTTCCCTAGCGAAGGCGAAATTGGCGGCCATCTCGCTGGTGATATATTTGACGGCATTGGCGTGCAGCGGTTCGGCGACCGAAAAACTCGATACCGAATAACCCAATTGACGATAGGGCGACGCGCCCAACGCCTTCATCAGGTGGATCTTTTCCAGTTCCTTACCGTCGGGCGACAGGATGACGAGATAATCATCGAGGCGCGGCGGCTTGAGATGGCCGTAAGGCTTCACCCTCTCCTTGGAATATTCATGCGTCAGCACATAGATCTTGCCGTCGGGCCCGATATCGAACTGATGGTGGGCACGCCCGGCATAGCTCCAGATCACATTCGAGTTCTTGTCGAGTTTGGCCAGGCCATAGCCATAGGGGGTGTCGCCCGCCCCCTCGTATAATGCCAGCAGATCGCCATTGGGAAAGACGTGCGCATGGCGGAAATAGACGAACGGGTCGGGCTGCGGCTTCGATACGGTCTGGGCGCCGGCCTGCCACAGCTTGCCGCGCGGCCCGTTCGGCCAGAGGGTGCTGAACGGCCGACGCCATTGGTGCACGATCCTGCCTTTCATATCGATGAGATAGGCCGCCGGTCCGTCGCCCGAGGTATAGAGCGTCAGCCCTTCCTGAGCTTTGCCGGGGAGATAAGCCGTGACGCCCCGTTTATTGGAACGCTGCGGGTACCAAAGGTCGGTGTTGTAGACGTTCTGGTAGTTGACGATCTTATCGTAGAGCGCTCTTCCGCCCTCATAGGCGGCTGCGATCTGCGGTCCTGGAAATATCTCGCCGGTGGTGACGATCGCACCGGCAACGAACAGCAGCAGCCCACATGCCGTAACGCTGACTATTCGCAGAAACCTATCCAGCCAGGACGAGGGTTCATCTTCCATCTGTTCCGGCTTCGGCTGACGCTTCTGGGGGGTCTCATTGTCCATTTGCATGGCAAGTTTTTCCGAAGTGATTGTTTCCTTTGCCTAAAGTCCGATGACGCCGGATTGGTTCCATGCGACGTCGCCGTATGCTGATCCCCGAGGGGGATTGCTTGGATCTGTGAGCGGGTGGCGCAGATCAATGGCCATGTCTGCGTGCCGCAGGGCGCCACCGCAAAACAAAATCGGATCGGCGAATGCAATGATCCGGCGCATATCCCATCCCGAAGTTCCAGCTTCACAACAAGGAAGCCAGACCTCATTTCTTTTACATCTGCATGGGTTGAGGGCGGCTTCGTGACGCTCGAAGCCATATTTTGCTTCAGCCTGTAACGCATTGTGAGCATTGGTGATCGCAGCCTCAGACAAAAGCCGTTGATCCGGCGGATTTCCAGGCCCGCCCGACTGCAAAATTAGCCGGAACAATAACCGCCCCCGCTCCGTTTGGCTTCCTGACATTCAGGCGGTCAGGGCAGACGGTCAGGGCCAGCAGGTGCCGAACGCGCTTCGAGAGCAGCCCCAGCCGACGCTTCCGCTGGAGCGCAGTTATGACGGGCTGAGGAACAAGCATGCCGAGAACCGGATGCACTGAGCAGAAGCGGGCGATATCCGAAAGCGTTTGGCGCGGTAGAGCGGTTCCCAATTGAACGGCATCGCCTAACCTGTCCTGCATCGTTGGAATGGTGGAAATGGTGAGGCATGGATTCCTGTGACAAGCACAGGCCCGGGCACAGGAATCCATGCCTCGACGATGCCGCTGTTGCCACGGTTGGAATATGGTTGCCACCGTCAAGATTGAGGAACGCCTGAGCGCATCGTTTCCACCTGAAAGTGAAAGGCTCCAAGGTCTAAACTGCAACTTGTTCTCAATCTCGCCAGCCCCGAAACCGGGCGCGTCGGCGAAAGTTTGCTTGTAATCACGCAAATGTACGCATATATAAATGCCTGTGAACGCCATGTTCGGCTCGTTCTCTGTGGGGTTGATCGAGCCTTGAGCGTAATCCTCACATTATTTATGAACGGGATGCGGGTGAAAAACCGCTTCACAGCTTTCCTCATCCCGCTCCAGATTGACCGTCATCCCATAACGGTGCGTATCCGTGGCAGGTTCGCCATGGACGGTTTCAGAACATGATGCGACTCAGGGATGGCCCGCAAAACCCGAACAGAAGCCCGATCCGGATCCATGCCTGAACCCACGAATGGCCTGAACCCCGAATGGTCGCGCCCGCTTATGAAAGCGCGTATGCGGTGCTGCATGATCGCGCCATCGAGACGCCGGCGATCGGATCGGCAATTTATTTCCCATTCAGCGAATGCGCTTCTCGAATGTCGATCAGAATATCGGCATCTCGCTTCGCTCAAGACCAAATCAAAGGAGTAGGCCGTGCATAACGGCTTGAAAACGACCATGAAAGACCATCAAACCACACAGGGGCAAACAAAACAGGCGCCGCGATCCGGCTCCCGCTCCACGCAACAGGCGCCGCGCTCGCGGAAAACTCAGGGTGCGCAAAATCAGTACGAACGCTATACTGAATTGGCGCGTGCTGAAGCCTTGAACGGCAATCATGTCGAGGCGGAGAACTATTACCAGCATGCAGAACATTATTTCCGCTCCGCCGGCGCTGCCGAGCGCCCGACACCAACAGGACTGTAACCGTATATGAACGCTGTTTTCCCCGCGTCCGCAGCCACCATCGATCATCGGTCCTGGCTCAAGATCCTCGCCAATTACCGGCAGCCCCATCGCGGGCGCAGCGCATTCGAACTGGCGGTGACGATCATCCCGTTCGCCGCTTTTTGGGCGCTTTCCGGCGTCGCCGTCCATTACGGCTTCTGGTGGGGTCTATTGTTGACCATTCCGGCGGCGGGCTTCCTGCTTCGGCTGTTCATGATCCAGCACGATTGCGGCCATGGCTCGTTTTTCGCCCATCGCCCGACGGATGACTGGATCGGCCGGGCGCTCGGCGTCTTAACGCTTACGCCTTACGATTACTGGAAGCGCGCCCATGCCATTCATCACGCCTCGGCCGGCAATCTCGACGAGCGCGGCGTCGGCGACATCACGACGCTGACCGTCAGCGAATATCGCGCCTTGTCGCGCTGGGGGCGGTTCCAATACCGGCTTTACCGCAACCCGATCGTCATGTTCGTCATCGGACCGGTCTGGGTTTTCCTGCTCAAGCAGCGGCTGCCTTTCGGCATGATGCGTTCAGGCGTGAAGCCGTGGATCTCGACGATGGCGACCAATCTGGCGATCATCGTCCTGGCAGCCGGGCTGATCTGGATGATCGGCGTCGTCCCGTTCCTTCTGGTGCACCTGCCGATCGTGCTCCTGGCGAGCGCTGCCGGTATCTGGCTGTTCTACGTCCAGCACCAGTTCGAGGACACGCAGTGGTCGGAGGGAGCCGAATGGCAGTTCCAGCAATCCGCCCTGCACGGCTCGTCCTTTTACGATCTGCCGGGCGCGCTGCAATGGCTGACCGGCAATATCGGCATCCATCATGTGCATCATCTGTCGAGCAGGGTTCCCTATTACCGGCTTCCCGAAGTGCTCAGGGATTACCCCGAGTTGCGTGATATCGGCCGCATCACCATCCTGGAAAGCCTGCGCTGCGTGAAGCTCGTGCTGTGGGATGAACGGGACAAGCGCCTGATCTCGTTTCGCGAGGCACGCGCGCTGGCCTAGAGAAAAATCTGCGTCTGCTCCGGTAATCCGTATGCCAGGCTCAGCATGTCTTGCGGATACCGGGGAGATCGCATGGTTTCCCTGTTCGAGAGCCGCGAATACCACTCGGCGAGCTTCCCGCAATCAGCCGGCACCGGTACGCCGTAGAATTGATCTGCGAACTCAATCAGGGCCATCGCGACGCAATCCGCAATCGTCAGCTTGCTGCCGTTGATGAAGGGGCCCACGAACTTCGCCTCTCCCACACGAAGCTTGCTCGCAAATCGCTCGGCTCCGATCGAGGCCGCCTCAGCATTTGGCGTGTGGCGTTCAGCGTTCACGCGACTTCCCTGTCGCGCCCACAAGCCGAAGAAGCTTGTGGCCTCGTCAAAGATGGCCACGAGCTCACGCGTCCGTGCACGCTCCTCTGATGTCTCACCAAGCATATTCGGCGAGGGATAGCGCTCCTCCAGATATTCGAGAATCGCAATGGACTGGCCGATCAAGATCCCATTGCCTGTATCAAGAATGGGCAAGGAATGCGCCGGGCTCAGTTTCAGAAGGAAATCCTCGGGCCATAATTCAGGCTGATGCGGGAACTCCACTTCGATCAGCTCGATGTCGGCGATACCCTTTTCGGTAAGATATAGCGTGAGACGGCGGGGGTATGGGCCCCAAGGAAAATTATACAGCTTCACGGGGGGCTCCTGGATCTGCAACAAACTCATGGTACCTCGAAAGTTACATGATAGAGCCAAAGCTGCCATCATGCAACTTTATTTGTTACAAAACCATCAGATGATCATGCCGGGCACGTCGAGGGATGCGCCCGGCATTTTTTTTGGACAACTGCCCTATTTCGCCATCTGCATGCCATGCCCGGCCGGCTTCGAGAAAAGCCGCCGCCTGCGGATCTCGCCGGGGGTTGCGGACTTGTTCTTCTTCAGCGCCGTGGTCATGTGGCTCTGGCTGGAAAAGCCGATCATCTCGGCGATGCTGGAAAGCGGTATATCGCTCTCGCGCAGATGTTTCTCAGCCTCGTTCAGCCTGAGCGCGAGGAGATATTGATGCGGCGTCTGGCCAAAGCTCTCCCTGAAGGAGGTGAGGAAATGGCCGGGCGAGATGCCGACCTGCGCCGCCATCTCGGCGATGGAGATCTTGGAACAGAAGTTTTCCCTGAGATATGCCTCTATGCGGCGGGAAGCCTGATAGGACAGCCCGCCTGTCTCCTTCTTCTCGCCACGCTTTTCCACCTGACTGCGCAGCAGAAGCGTCGCGACCACGGTCATCAATGCATCCACATAGCGCTCGTTGACGGGCGTCTGCTTCTGCAGCTCGCCACGCAGGAGATGCGCCACCTGCAGGCATTTCGGATCGACATTGCGACAGGCGATGGAGAACGGCTCGGCCCCTTGAAGCTCGGCCGACAGATCCTTCAGCCCCTCCAGCCTGTCAGGGGAAAGCGTCACCGATATGCTTTCCTTGGCGACCGGCCAGCGAAGCATGGATTCGCTTCCCGCCGGGAAGACCAGAACCATGCCCGCCGGCGCATCGAAGACATGCCTGCCCCCGGGGGTGGCTCCGGCACCCAGCGACCATTCCAGATCGCGGACTGCCGACAGAACCACCGTGGCAAGAGGCGCTGCGGGACGAAACATGGCCGCTCCCGGCGGGGAAACCGCATAGATCAGCGCACCATTGAGAGCCGTCAAACGTTCTCCGGGAAATTCCGGAAATAAAGCGGTACTACCGTCGTCTGCAGGAAAAGCCTGCCTGTTGTTGAGAATGATCGTATTCATTGTGTGATATCCATAAGCTGCCGTTGAAAATAAGGTTTTGCTTTCGCTCAATAATTTCTTCATTTGCTATGAATAATTATCTTGACGATAATCCTTCCCATTCTTGGCAGGCAAACATCTCCCGTCGCCACGAAGCGCCCAATCAAGAACACTTCGCCCCACAGAGCAGACGCGACTGCCCAAATCCAACGCTGGTCTAACCGGGGACGCAACTGGTAATTATTATTATTGTTGAATCATCACTATCACTGATTATTGCCTTGATGCAACTATTTGGTTAATGAAAATCTGTTAATTGCAACTAAAGATTGACGATTCAGGTCTTTTATGAAATCTTCGATACTGAGTGAAACCATGCAGCGCTCATATCGCGTCCGATCACCGGTCAGCGGCAGCCATCACCGGTACAGCCGCTCCGATGAAAGAAAAAATGCGGGATATATACGCAGACGACACCTTGATCCTCTATCATTTACAGATAAGAATATTCAAAATTCATTTTATAGAATCAGAATTGGCAGGGAAAAACATGACTATACTTATTGAGCCGCGCCACAAGAAACACGGCACCGTCGCCTCCATGGCCTTCGCGCTTGTTGCAGCCGTCGGCGCCGCGCCTCTGCTTGCCAGCCCCGCTCCGGCGCAAAACGAGGCTCCAAGCGCGCTTTCCGAGACTTTCGGGGACTGGCGGGTCAATTGCCAGACGTCCACCCAGAACGACGCGCAGAAGCGCAACTGCCAGATGACGCAGGAGCAGGTCGACGGCAAGACGGGCCAAAGGGTTCTGATGATCGCGCTCGGCGCTCCCGATGCGAAGACCGGCGTCTCCTCCTCGACGCTGGTCCTGCCCTTCGGGCTCGATCTGACGAAAGGCGTTCAGATCAAGGTCGACGATACCGATCTGAGCAAGGCCAGCATCAGCACATGCCTGCCGCAGGGCTGCATCGCGCCGCTCTCCTTCGACAGCAAGGCGCTGGCCACGCTGGCCAAAGGAAATCAGGCGGTCATCAGCATGATCGCGTTCAACGGCGGCCAGGACGTGACCGGCAGCATCTCCCTGAAGGGCTTCGGCGCCGCATCGGCGCGGCTCGCCGCGCTCAGCAAGTCCTGATCAGCGGGATTTCGCTTTAACGCCCGGTCCCGGAAAGCGTCGATCTCCCGGGACCGGGCGGGAACCGGATCCTTGCCGGGCCCGGTCGTCCATCAACTCGTACCACATGGCATTGAGAACGGCGAAGGCGACTGCCAGGGGCAGACCGAGAAGCCAGGAAAAGTACCACATATTCGATCTCCTTTGTAATTCAGGGCAATAAGGCAGTATGTATCGAGAGAAGGGGCAATAAACATATTGCCCCATTCCCCTACCGCCCTACTGCCTCAATAAGAATGGCTGCTCTTGTCCGTCACACCGGCCTCGTCCACCTTGCCCCACAGCACGTGGTAGACCCAGCTGGTATAGGCGACGATGATGGGCAGGAAGATTGCGGTGACCACCAGCATGATGAAGAGCGTCAGATGGCTGGAGGATGAATCCCACACGGTCAGGCTCGATCTCAGATCGATCGATGAGGGCAGGATGAACGGGAACATCGAGACGCCGACCGAGGAGATAATGCCGAAGATGGCGATTTTCCCCGTCAGGAGCGGCAGGATTTCCGCCTTGCTGCGCAGGCCGAAAAAGGTCGCCAGCGTGCCAAGGATGCCGAGCACCGGCGCGATCAGCAACCAGGGATAGGCGGCATAATTGGCAAACCAGGCGCCGCTCTCGGTCACGACCGTCTTCAAAAGCGGATTGGACGGACCGGCGGGATCGATCGCGCTGGTGATGCGGTAGCCGCCGATATAGGCCCAGAGCACCGCGCCGGCCGCCGCATAGAGCACAAGGGTGAGAAGCGCTGCAATGCCGCCGTAACGCCGCGCCCGCCACGCCACCTTGCCGTCCGTCTTGAGCGCGAGCCAGGCGCTGCCATGCATGACCAGCATGGAGACCGACAGGAGGCCGCAAAGCAGTGCGAAGGGATTGAGCAGGCCGAAGAACGAACCCTCGTAGAAGATGCGCATGTCGTCGGCGAAGCGGAACGGCACCCCCTGCAGCACATTGCCGACGGCAACGCCGAAAATCAGCGCCGGGACGAAGCCGCCCGTGAACAGCGCCCAGTCCCAGGTCGAGCGCCAGCGCGGGTCCTCGCGCTTGCTGCGGTATTTGAACCCGACCGGACGCAGGATCAGCGCCGCGAGAATGGCGAACATGGCGAGATAGAAGCCGGAGAACGACACCGCATAAAGCGGCGGCCATGCGGCGAAGATGGCGCCGCCGCCGACGACCAGCCAGACCTGATTGCCCTCCCATACCGGGCCGATCGTATTGATGACGACGCGGCGCTCGACATCGCTCCTGCCGATGAACGGCAGGAGCATGCCGACACCGAGATCGAAGCCGTCGAGAGCGGCGAAGCCGATGAGGAGCACGCCGAGGAGAACCCACCAGATCAGGCGCAGGGTTCCATAGTCGATCAATTCGCTGAGGATCATGTCTCTTACTCCGCCGGTGCGATGATGGGTGAAGCGAGGATCGCTTCAGGGTCGGTATCCGGCTCGGGACCTTGTTTTATGGCGCGGACCATCAGCATCATCTCGACGATGAACAGAACCGTATAGAGGATCACGAAGCCGACGATGGTGCCGAGCACGGTCGTCGCGCCGAGATCGGAGACCGCCGCCGCCGTCGGCAGCACACCTTCGATGATCCAGGGCTGACGGCCGAACTCCGCGACGATCCAGCCCATCTCGGCCGCGACCCACGGCAGTGGAATGGCGAGAACCGCCACCCGCAAAAGCCACGGATAATGGTCGAGCCTACGGCGTGCCGAAAGCAGGAAGAAGGTCGTGGTCAAAAGGATGAAGAAGAAGCCGAGCCCGACCATGATGCGGAAAGCCCAGAAGAGCGGCAGCACGCCCGGCACCGTATCATTGGCGGCGGCGACGATCTGCGCCTCCGTCGCGGTGCGCGGATCATCGACATAGCGCTTCAGGAGAAGCGCATAGCCGAGCCATTCGCCGTTGGCCTCGAAAGCCGTGCGTGCCTCGGCGGGAACCGCCGCCTCGCTGCCCGCGGCGCGGATCTTTTGCAGCGCATCATAAGCGACGATGCCCTTGCGGATGTGATCCTCGGCACTTGCGACGAGTTCGTTGATGCCGGGAATCTCGGTCGTCAGCGAGCGCGTGCCGATCAGACCCATGAGGATGGGGATATGCACGGCATAATGCGTCTCGCGCGCCTCCTGATCGGGAAAGCCGAACGCGGTGAAGGCGGCGGGCGCAGGCTCGGTGTTCCACATGCCTTCGATCGCCGCCAGCTTCATCTTCTGGTGTTCGGTGGAGAGATAGCCGCTTTCATCGCCGAGCACGACCACCGACAGCGAGGCGGCGAGGCCGAAGGAGGCGGCGACCGTCATGGATCGCTTCGCCAGTTCGGTGGAGCGGCCCTTCAGGAGATACCAGGCGGATACGCCGAGCACGAAGATCGAAGCCGTGACATAGCCCGCCGAAACCGTGTGGACGAATTTCGCCTGCGCGACGGGGTTCATCAGCACGGCGAAGAAATCGGTGATCTCCATGCGCATGGTCTGCGGGTTGAAGGCCGATCCCACCGGGTTCTGCATCCAGCCATTGGCGATCAGGATCCACAGGGCGGAGAAATTCGAGCCGGCGGCGACGCAATAGGTGGCGACGAGATGGCCGAGCTTGGACAGCTTGTCCCAGCCGAAGAAGAACAGGCCGACGAAGGTCGCCTCGAGGAAGAAGGCCATCAGCCCTTCGATGGCGAGCGGAGCGCCGAAGATATCCCCGACATAATGGCTGTAATAGCTCCAGTTCATGCCGAACTGGAATTCCATGACGAGGCCGGTGGCGACGCCTATGGCGAAATTGATGCCGAACAACGTGCCCCAGAACTTGGTCATCTGACGCCAGATCAGGCGCCCCGTCATGACATAGACGGTTTCCATGATGGCCAGCAGGACCGAAAGGCCGAGCGTCAGCGGCACGAACAGGAAGTGATAGAGCGCGGTTATCGCGAATTGCAGACGTGACAGTGTGACAATGTCAAATTCCATCGATATTTCACCGGCTCCCCGGCGCTCCTTTTTAATCTACCCGCCCGATGCCATCAGGCATGGGCCGGAACCTGCGGGTTCATCCTTCCCGCAGGCCTGAGACAATGCGCGCGAAGCCGGGTTCGGCCTTTCCGGCTGTTTCGACGATCCGCCCCCGGTCCAGCACGATCACGCGGTCGGCGAGCACGGCTTCGCGTTGCGTATGCGTGGCGATCACCAGCGTCCGGCCCACGGCCTTTCGCTCCAAGCGGCGCAGGACATCGCCTGCCGTGGCCGCGTCGAGCCCTTCGGTCGGCTCGTCGAGCAGCCAGAGCGGCGTGTCGCGCAGGAAAAGCCGCGCCAGCGCCAGGCGGCGGGACTGGCCGCCGGAGAGGCCGAGCCCGCCCTCGCCCAACCGGGCATCGAGGCCATCGGGCATCGCCGCGATGGTCTGGGCGAGACCGGCATCCTCCAACGCCTGCCACAGCGCCGCATCGTCGGCGGCGGCATTGGCGAGGCGGAGATTTTCGCGCACACTGTCCTGGAAAAGCTCGGTGCGTTGCGTCAGGAGCGTTGCCGCCATCGCTTCAACCGTGCCGGATCGCGGCGCGATTTCGCCGGCGAGCACGGCCAGGGTCGTGGATTTTCCGGCACCACTCGTTCCGACAAGAGCGAGTTTTTCCCCGGAACGAAGATCGAGGGAGATATCGAAAAGTACCGGTTTTTCCGTTCCGTGGTGACAGGCGGTCACGGAAATGAGACGCGCCGCCCTTCCCGCTTCCCGCACCTGGCCGGAAATCGGTTCATCGGTCACGGTAAGGCGCGGCGTCAGCCTTTGCGCGGCTAGCGCTGTACGGCCCAGTTCCATCGCGCCACGCCGCAAGGCTGCGAAGGGTTCCATCGCGGACAGGGCGACGAGCAGGCCGAGGGCGGCGACCGGCGCACCGATAATGCCTGATTGAGCCAGCATGGTCACGGCGACGAGCGCGCCGGCGAGCAACAACGCGCCCGCCGACCCGAACGCCGCAGCCAGCCCCGTATCGATCCGGTTCAGCGCATCGTCGGCTTCGGCAAGGCGGCGGTCGGCATGGGCGATCGCGCCGGCTTTCGCATGCAGGCGTCCCGCCATGACGAGTTCGGTCTGACCGGCGACGAGATCGATGGTGCG
Organism: Phyllobacterium phragmitis; assembly: GCF_002980495.1. Lineage (GTDB taxonomy): Bacteria > Pseudomonadota > Alphaproteobacteria > Rhizobiales > Rhizobiaceae > Paramesorhizobium > Paramesorhizobium phragmitis. The sequence continues at coordinate 28,238 of NZ_PVBR01000001.1, read as the reverse complement.
GGCGCGCAGCGCCTCCACCGCCTTGGCGCGACGGCGCATGGGCTTTGTCGCGGCACTGGCCGCGAGGACCGGCAGCCCAAGCCCCGCCGCGAGAAGCAGGAGGGCGACGGCCAGGCCGAGAAGCGGCGACATCAAAGAGAAGACGATACCGGCGGCAAGGGCGGCGGCGAGTGCTGCGCCAGCCGGCACCAGGACCCTGAGATAAAGCGTGTCCAGCGCGTCGATATCGGCGGTCAGGCGGAACAGCAGGCGCGCCGGCCGCATCAGCAGGTCATGCGCCGCACCTGGCCCGGCCCAGCTGCGAAACAGTTTTTCGCGCAAGGCCGAGAGCACGGCGAGCGTCGCATCATGCGTGACGAGCCGTTCGCCATAGCGAGCGCCGGTCCGCGCCATCGCCAGAAAGCGGATGCCGGCCGCAGGCGCAAAAACGTCGAAAACGAGCGCCGTCGCCGCGGAAAGCCCGGCAATGGCGGTGGCGGTGATGAACCAGCCGGAGAGCCCGAGCAGCGCGATACCGGCCAGGACCGTGGCCGCGGCGAGAGCCATGCCTGAGAACATCAGGCCGCGGCGCTCGGCCAGGAACAGCGCCAGGATCGGGCGGAGATGGCGCAGCGTGCTCATCGCGCGGTCCTCTTGATGTTTTCGGCATCGAACATGATCACCCGGTCCATGCGCGCGGCAAGCGCCCGATCATGGGTGGCGACGATCAGTATCTTTCCCTCGGCCAGCGCGAGGAGGCTTTTCGTGATTCTTGCCGCCGTGCGGCTGTCGAGATGCGCGGTGGGTTCGTCGGCCAGGATGATGCCGGCATCGGTATTGAACGCGGCACGCGCCAGCGCAAGACGCAGCGCCTCGCCGCCGGAAAGGCCGATGCCGTCTTCACCGAGCATCGCGCCGCCCTGCACCGATTCGATATCGCCGAGTGCTGCGAGGCTAAGCGCTGCATCGACCCGCGCCTTATCCCTGCCGCCTCGCCCGAGCGTGACATTCGCCTCGGCGGAACCGGCGAAGATATGCGGCTTCTGTCCCACCCATGCCATGCGGCCGCGCAAATCCGCCGCCGTTTCGTCGGTGAGCGGCACATCGCCGATCACGATGCGGCCGTGCTCCGCAGCAACGAGGCCGGCGATCAGCGACAGCAGGCTCGACTTGCCGCAGCCGCTCGGGCCGAACAGAGCGATATGCTCGCCTGGTGCAACGGAGAGGCTGAAGCCATCGAGCAGCCAATCGCCGTTGCCGGCATGGCGGAAGCGTAGGTTGGAGAGTTCGAGAGCATCTCCATGATCCTCGTCCTTCGAGGCTCGCTTCGCTCGCACCTCAGGATGAGGATCATGGAGGGCCGGCTCCCGTACCCTCATCCTGAGGTGCGGAGCGAAGCGGAGCCTCGAAGGACGAGGGTACGGGTTTTCGGGGCCAATCTTCATTCCTGCACCAACCATCAGCGCGCTGCCTTGCGAAAGTGTCTCCAGCGCCTTCATCGCCGCCTCGCCGGCGGCGCGGTCGTGCCAGACCGCCGAGAGATCGCGCAGCGGCTCGAAAAAGGCCGGAGCCAGCAGCAGGATGAAGAAGCCTTGCGCCAGCGAAAGCTTGACGCCCCATGCGCCGAAATCGAGCTGGCCGAGGAGATGGAAGCCGACATAGACGGCGACCATGGCGACGCCGAGGGCGGAAAAGAGTTCGAGCACCGCTGATGACAGGAAGGCGATGCGCAGGACGGCCATCGTGCGACGGCGCAGCGCTTCGGCATTGTCGCGCAAGCGGTGTGCGGTGAGATCGACGGCATCGAAGGCGCGGATGGTGGCAAGGCCGCGCAGGCGGTCGAGCAGGAAGCCGTTCATGCCGCCGAGCTCGGCAAGCTGCGCCTCGCTCGCCGCCTTCGCCCGCCAGCCGATCAGCGCCATGAAGATCGGGATGAGCGGTGCGGCAAGCATGAGAACCAGCGCCGCGGCCCATGAGTACCAGAAGACCACGCCCAGGATGACGAGCGGCACGGCGGTGACGCGCAGGCGAACCGGCTGGAACCGGGCGAGATAGGGAACGACCGCCTCCGCCTGTTCGGCAATGACGCTGGCGGCGAAACCCGAGGCGGGACGGTCGCTGTCGAAGGGGGAACGCCGGCCGAGGGCGGCAATCGCCCGCTCCCGCATGGATGAGAGCGTCTGACGGGCGGCCTTGAATGCGAGCCTGCTTCCGGCGGCATCCAGTGCGGCGCGTGAAATGCCGATGCCGAAGATGGCGGCGGCGATCCAGATCACCTGCCGCATTGCGCCATCATCCGTGACGATGCCCAGCGCATAAGCGAGAAGCGCGGCCTGCGGCAGCCAGAGCAGAGCGGCGCCGACCTGCAGCACCGCGCCTGCTCTGGCACTCGTCTTGGGAGACGATTCGGGTAAGGAATTTACGTGCGCTGCCGACGCTGCGCCCGCATCGGCCGGGACGTCAGCGGCCACCTTGCGGCGAGACCGCGCGAAGCCGCTGGTGACGATCACGTTCACTCGTCATCCCCGTCCTTCTTGCGAGGCTGCCGTCCCCTGCCGAAGGAGACGATCCTGTCCTTCGTCTCCAGAAGCCGGGTGACTTTTGCCCCAAGCGCCAGCAGGGTCGCCAGCCGGTCGGTATCGAGTTGCTTCACGTCGTCGTACCAGTTGGTCAGCTGCTCGATGAGCCCGTACATGTCGCCCATGCGGCTTTGCGCATAGCGCTCGGCGTCGCTGGCGGGATGCTGCATCAGGATCTCGCGCAACACCGTCATGGTCGGATCGATCTCGCGCTTCTTGCGCTCTTCGGCGAGCGTGCGCAGGATTTGCCAGACATCGTCGGGTGTGGTGAAGAAATCCCGCCGGTCATCCGGCAGATGTTTCAGCACCACGAGGTTCCAGCCCTGCAATTCGCGCAGGCTCATCGATACGTTGGAGCGCGAAATGCCCAGCGCCTCGACGATATGATCGGCGCAAAGCGGCTCCGGCGAGACATAGAGAAGCGCATAGATCTGGCCGACCGTGCGGTTGATGCCCCAGCGGCTGCCCATCTCACCGAAGTGAAGCACGAAGGATTGAGCGATGGGAGGAAGTTCCATGATGAGCTTCTATTGGTTTCCGAAGTTTCAGTAATTTCTGAAAATTCAATACATCCGGAATTGTCTTGGATCAAGCCGAATTGGAACAAGCGGCAGCGAGGCGGACATTCGGTCGCAGGATGTCGGAAATTGAGAGGTGTGGTTCGCTTCTTCACACCCCCCTCTGCCCGCCCTTCGACAAGCTCAGGAGGGCAGAGGGGGTGTCGCAGCGCCGGCGCGCAATCAGCCCTTATCGCCCGACCCCGGCAGTTTGCGGCTGTCATCGGTCCGGTCGCGATAGAGCGCTGCCCGCGACAGGAGCATCAGCGGCACCGGCGTGGTCACGGTGACGAAGATGCCGATCAGCACTTCATGCAGGACAGGCCTCGAACCGAGGACCGTGAAGAAGATGATCGAGGCGAGCACGATTGCGCCCATTCCCCAGCTCGTGCCCATGGTCGGGGCGTGGATACGCTCATAAAACGTCTTGAAACGTATGAGGCCGATGCAGCCGATCAGGGTGACGGTGGCGCCGAGCAGCAGGAAGAAGCTCGTCAACAGCGCCGCCCACAGGGGCAGTCCGGCAGCATTCATCATTCGATCACCTCCCCACGCATGAGGAATTTGGCGAGCGCCAGCGTGGCGACGAAGCCGAGAAGCCCGATGACAAGCGCTGCCTCGAAATAAAGAGAACTTCCGGTCCGAATGCCGAGGGTCACGAGCAGGAGCATGGCGATCACATAGACCACATCGATAGCGAGGATGCGATCCTGCGCGCGCGGGCCGCGAATGAGCCTGAAGACGGCAAGCGTCATCGCCGCGCAGAGCAGCAATTGAGCGATCAGAAGCGACCAGAACAGAATGACCACACTCATTCGGATGTCTCCCCAAATATTTCCATGAGCGGCCGTTCATAGCGCTCCTTGACCAGATCGCGCCAATTCTGCTCCGCTTCCACATCGAGCACATGCATGAGCAGTTCGCCACTGGCGGCATTATACTCGACCCACGCCGTTCCCGGCATGGAGGTGAGGATACAGGCCAGCACTGCAAGGCCGGTCCGGTCGCGCAGCGTGAGCGGGACATGCACAAGGTCCGGCTGGGTTCTTCCGCCTCTGGCGAGGATGATGCGCGCGGCATCGATATTGGATCCGATGACGTCGACGAAGACCCGCGCAAAAAGAACCGGGATGACGCGCCAGCGCCTGATGCGCGGCTTCGACGGACCGAGCGACCGCATGGCCCATGTGGCGAGAATGGCGATGACCGCGCCGAGCAGGAGCTGGCCTGCCGACGTGCCGTTGAGCAGCAGCCACATGATCAGCAGCGCGAGCGCCATGAGCGGATATGGAAGAAGGCGCGTCATCGGCTTGCCTCCCCCTCCGGCCTCACCCGCGGTGCCGCCAGGACGCTACGGATATAATCTTGCGGCGCGTGCAGCGATTGTGCCGTCGCCTGCATGTAGCGCATTGCCGGTCCCGCCTGGATCGTCAGCACCAGGCAGAGCAGCAGGAGACCGACGACGGGCACGAGTTCGATGACAAGAACGCGCGGCACCTTGCCTTCGAGCGAGGCCCAGAAGGTGCGGATGCCGGTGCGGGTCATGGCGATCATCGCCGCGAGGCCGGACAGGACGATCAGCGCCACCAATATCCAGCTCGTCGCGGATATCGGCGCGGGATCGCCGAGGCCGGCGGGATTGAAGATCGAGGCGATCAGCAGGAACTTGGCGACAAAGCCCGAAAATGGCGGCAGGCCGGTCAGCAAAATGCCGCAGATGGCGAAGCAGGCGCCGAGAATGGCGAGCGTCCCCGGGATGGCGAGGCCGACTTCCTCATCGACGGCATCCTCATATTCATCGCCATAGGCTTCCATCGTCACGGCGAGAACGTTGGCCGCGGTATCCTGGCCACGTTCGACCAGTTCGATCAGAAGGAAAAACGCCGATATCGTCAGCGTCGAACTGACCATGTAGAACAGCGCGCCACCGGTTATTCCGGCATTGCCCATGCCGATCGCGGCGAGCAGCGTCCCTGATGAAACGAGCACGCTATAGCCGGCAAGACGGCCCATCGCCTGCGATGCCAGCACGCCGATGAGGCCGAAAGTCATCGTCGCCATGCCGCCCATGAGCAGCCATTCATTGCCGAAGCCGGACGATGCGCCGGCGCCATTGCCGAAAAACAGCAGGGACAGCCGCAGCAGGATATAGATGCCGACCTTGCTCAAAATGGCGAAGATCGCCGCCACGGGCGCGGCAGCGGCGCTATAGGCCGGCGGCAGCCAGAAACTCAGCGGCCACATGCCGGCCTTGACCAGGAAGGCCACGCCGAGGATCGCCGCGCCGGCCTCGAGCAGCATCCGGTCTTCGGGCGCAATCATCGGAATACGCTGCGCAAGGTCGGCCATGTTGAGCGTTCCGGTAACGCCGTAAAGCAGGCTGACGCCGATGAGGAACAGCGAGGATGCGGCCAGGTTGACGGCGATATAATGCAAGCCCGCCTTGACGCGGAGCGGCCCCGAACCGTGCAGGACGAGGCCGTAGGATGCGGCAAGCGTCACTTCGAAGAACACGAACAGGTTGAAGAGATCGCCGGTGAGGAACGCCCCGTTCAGTCCCATCAGCAATATCTGGAAAATGGTGTGGAAATGCGGCCCTGCCCGCTGCCAGCGCGCCGTGGCAAAGACCAGCGAGGCGATGGCGAGGATGCTGGTCAGCACCAGCATCAATGCCGACAGCCGGTCGAGCACCAGAACGATGCCGAAGGGCGCCGGCCAATTGCCGAGGAGATAGACGTCCGCCGCCGGGGCGGCGGCATCCGCAACGCTCATGAGCGTCACGGCAACGCCCAGGAGAAGGACGGCGGAGGCGAGGCTGATCGTCGCTTTGAGGACCCGCCGGCGCTCATCGAAAAGCAGCACGAATGCGCCCGCCAGCAGCGGCAGCACGATGGGTGCGACGATCAGATGATGCAGCCAGTTCGCCGTCATCGCCTCTCCCTGCCATCGACATGATCGGTTCCGGTCAGCCCGCGCGAAGCGAGCAGGACCACGAGGAAAAGCGCCGTCATGGCGAAGCCGATGACGATCGCCGTCAGCACCAGGGCCTGCGGCAGCGGATCATCATAGAGGGCCGGCTCGCCGACGCCGGCGCTGGTGAGCACCGGCGTCGCATTCATCCTCAGCCGCCCCATGGAGAAGATGAACAGATTGACGGCGTAGGAGATGAGCGACAGGCCGATGATGACCTGAAAGGTCCGGGGCCGCAGCAGGAGCCAGATGCCCGATGCGGTCATGATCCCGATGGCGAGCGAAAGCACCAGTTCCATCACGCATCCTCCTTCGGCAATGTCGCCACGAACCGATCGGTCCGGTGGCTGCGTATCGATTGGTGGGCAAGCGCGATCAGCACCAGGACCGTCGCGCCGACGACGAGCAGGAACACGCCCAGATCGAACAGCAGCGCGCTCGCCAACGGAATTTTACCGATCAACGGCAGATCGGCATATTGCGAGTGCGAGGTGAGGAAGGGATAGCCGAAAAGCCACGATCCCATGCCGGTGAGTGCGGCTGAGAGAAGGCCGACGCCGATCCAGCGCAGCGGCAATATGCGAAGGCGGTCCTCGACCCAGCGCGTGCCCGCCGCCAGATATTGCAGGATGAAGGCGATGGCCAGCGCAACGCCCGCCGCGAAACCGCCGCCCGGCAGGTCATGCCCGCGCAGGAACAGATGGACGGCGAGGACGATGATCACCGGGAAAAGCCAATGCATGATGACGGAAGGCACCGAGAGATAATCGCTCAGCGTATCGCCTGTCTGGCGATCCGGCCGGGCCTCGTCATAAGCGTCCTGGATCTTCTGCTGGTGGGGCTGCTCGACATTGTCGGCGGCAGGGCGGAAGCGGCGCAGAAGCGCAAAAGCGCTGAGGCTCACCACACCGAGCACCGCGATTTCGCCGAACGTATCGAAGCCACGGAAATCGACCAGAATGACATTGACGACATTCCTGCCGCCGCCTTCCGTATAGGCATATCTCAGGAAATAATCGCCAAGCGTGCGCGTCGCCGGACGTGTCATCATCATATAGGCGAGAAAAGACATGCCGACACCGCCGGCAACCGCCAGGGCAAGATCGCGGTAGCGCCTGATGCGGGCACGGGTTCCCACCGACATCGGATCCGGATCGTCCCGACGTTTCGGCAGCCAGCGCAGGCCGAGCAGGATGAGGACGGTCGTCACGATCTCGACCAGCAGTTGCGTGAGGGCGAGATCGGGCGCGGAAAGCCAGGCGAAGGTGATGCAGGTGACGAGGCCCGCGCCGCCAAGCAGGATCAGCGCCGACAGCCGATGGAACTTGGCGCGAACTGCCGCCCCCACGGCGCAGATGGCGCCGAGCAGCCAGATGAACGCGAATACCGGGTCGACGGGGATCGTCGGCAGGATGCCGGCGGCAGCGCCTGCGCGATAAAGAGGCAGGCTTCCGGCGATCAGCGCAATCAGTACCAGAAGCCGCAATTGCGGCTGGAGGCGGCGCGTTCCAAGAAAGGCTTCGGCAAGACGGGCCCAGCGCCAGGACAGCGTGACCAGGATGCGCTCGAAAATGCGATTGCCGGCGATATGCCTGATATAAGGAGGCCCCTCCTGGCTCGTCGCAAGATAATTCCTGAGCATGAAATAAAGCAATACACCGCCTGCCAGCGCTACGGCGCTCATCAGTAGCGGCACGGTAAAGCCGTGCCAGACGGCGAGGCTGTATGGCGGCGTTTCGGGACCGAGAACGCCGACGACCGCCGCATGCAGATAAGGACCGACGGTGAGGCCCGGCACGATGCCGACGACAAGGCAGGCAAGCACCAGGAATTCGATGGGAAAGCGCATCCACTGCGGCGGCTCGTGCGGCTCGCGGGGCAGATCGCGCGGTGGCGGCCCGAAGAAGACGCTATGGATGAAGCGGAGCGAATAGGCGACGCTGAGGAGGCCCGCGACGACCGCCAGATAGGGTGTGACGGTGTCGAGGGTGGATTTGAGATGGGTTTCGACGGTTTCGGCAAAGAACATCTCCTTGGAGATGAAGCCGTTGAGCAGCGGCACGCCGGCCATCGCCGCGCTTGCCACCATGGCAAGCGTCGCCGTGAACGGCATGTAGCGGAAAAGCCCGCTCAGGCGGCGCATGTCGCGCGTGCCCGTCTCGTGATCGATGACGCCGGCGGCCATGAACAGCGATGCCTTGAAGGTGGCGTGGTTCATCATGTGGAAGATCGCAGCGACGGCGGCAAGCGGGCTGCCAAGGCTGAGAAGAACCGTGATGAGGCCGAGATGGCTGATCGTCGAATAGGCGAGCAGGCCTTTCATATCCTGCTGGAACAGCGCAAAAAAAGCGCCGAGGACGAGTGACGAAAGACCGGCGACCCCGACGACCCAGAACCATTCCTCCGTGCCGGCGAAAACCGGCCAGAATCGCGCCAAGAGGAATACGCCGGCTTTCACCATGGTGGCGGAATGCAGATAGGCCGATACGGGCGTCGGCGCGGACATCGCATTGGGGAGCCAGAAATGGAACGGAAACTGGGCGCTCTTCGTCAGCGCGCCGAGCAGGATCAAAAGCATCGCCGGCAGGTAAAGCGGATGCAGGCGGATGATGTTGCCGGAGGCCAGCACCTTGTCGAGATCATAACTGCCGACGATATGGCCGAGAAGCAGCACGCCGACCAGAAGCCCCAGACCGCCGATGCCGGTGACGGTCAGCGCCATGCGCGCGCCGTCACGGGCGCTGGCGTTCTGATACCAATAGCCGATGAGCAGGAACGAAAAGATGCCGGTCAGTTCCCAAAAGACCACGAGCAGGATCAGATTGCCCGAAAGCACGATGCCGAGCATCGCGCCCATGAAGGCCAGAAAGAACGAGAAGAAGCGCGGCACCGAATAATCTTCTGACGACATGTAATAGCGCGCATAGACGACGACGAGCAGGCCGATGCCCGTCACCAGCATGGCGAACATCCAGGCGAAGCCATCCATGCGCAGGGTGAAATTGAGGCCATAGGCCGGCAGCCACTGGATTTCGCTGCGCACCACGCCGCCATCGGCGACGGAGGGATAGAGGAGGATGGCCAGGATCAGCCCCGCGACGGCCACCGCGCCGGCGAACCAGGCTTCGACATTGCGGGCGTTTGACCGGAAGAGAGCGACAAGAACGCTGCCGGCAAAAGGAAGGAGCATCAGCAAGATCAGCATTCCGCCGCCCATCTCCATCCGCCGTCACATCCTCTCTTCCATGCCACCTCGTCAGCTTTGCCAACGTCATGAGCCAACATTATGGCTGTCTGCGCCGATACAGCAATATCTTTCAGGGGCTTATGTCAGGCTTTTCCCGCACATACCAGAGGCCGCATCAGCTTGCGGCAGCTATAAATTTCCTGCCAGCATCTCTTCGATCTGCCGACGCTCCTGCTTCGAGCGGATTTGACTGGTCCCTACCGTCTCGGGATGCAGATGCCAGTTCAGGCGTTCCTCAATCTTTACGGTGGCAAACACCCTATTCCAACCGTAGCAACAGCGGCATCGGTGAGGCATGGATTCCTGTGACAAGCACAGGAATCCATGCCTCACCAGCTCCACCTCTCGTCAGCCCCAGGGCAGATATTTCAAACAAGCCGCCATTTTTGGTTCGTCATTCCATGCACAATCCATAGGCAATGTGCTAACGAAACGCGCAGCACCTCTCATTCGCTTCGGGTTTCATGTCCACTGCCATTGCATTCTTTCGACGGCTCGTCCCGGCACTTGTCCCCGTCAGCCATGCCGAGCGCCTGCGGTCCTCGCTGGGGGCGCTGGTCGGCATTCTGCTGACAGGGACGGTGAGCAAATTCGCGGTAGGCTCGGACGTCAGCCTTCCGCTTCTCATCGCCCCGATGGGCGCATCGGCGGTTCTGCTGTTTGCGGTTCCGACCAGCCCGCTCGCCCAGCCCTGGTCCATTCTGGGCGGCAATATCATATCGGCGCTGATCGGCGTCACATGCGCCCTGTTCATCCCGGATCCGGTGCTGGCGGCCGGCATCGCGATCGGGCTTGCGATCGGCACCATGCTGCTTCTGGGCTGCCTGCATCCGCCAAGCGGCGCGGTGGCGCTGACCGCCGTCCTGGGCGGCGCCTCGATCCATGAGGCGGGATACTGGTTCGCGTTGACGCCGGTCGGCATCAACTCGGCCCTGCTGCTGATGGTGGCGTTTGCGTTCAACAATCTGACCGGGCGGCGGTATCCGCATCTGGCGCCCGTTGCGAAAGCCAATATCCACCATACCGCCGATCCGCTGCCCAGCCAGCGCATCGGCGTTGTCCCGGATGATCTGCAGGCGGTACTCGCCCAGTATGACGAGATCGTCAATGTCAGCCCCGACGAACTCGACGCGCTTCTGCATCAGGCGCAGATCCGCGCCTATAACCGCCGCTCGGGCGAAATCACCTGCGACGAAGTGATGTCGCGGGATGTGCGGACCGTTACGCCTGACACGTCGCTTCGCGAGGCCTGGCGAATGCTGCTGGACCACCACATCAAGGCGCTTCCGGTGATCATGGAAGACGACGGATTGGTCGGCATCGTGACGCAGACCGATTTCATGCGCAATTCCGTTCTCTCCGAAGACGGTCGCCTGCACATCAGTTTCCGCGACCGTCTTCGAGGCGCTTTCGGGCGACCGCAACGCTCACCGCGCAAGGTTTCCGACATCATGACGCGGCGTGTCCAGTCGGCCTTGCCGGAGACGATGATCGCAAAGCTCGTGCCGCCGATGGCGGATATGGGGCTGCATCACATGCCCGTCGTGGACGATGCCAACCACGTGGTCGGCATCGTCACGCAATCCGATCTCATTGCGGCCCTGTTTCAGGGCAACATCGCCGATCTGCGCAGCGCTGCGTCGGATCAGCCGAGCGAAGCAGCCGACGCGGCCTGAGCGGCGCGCGGGTCGCGGCGGGCCAGCCTCGCCAGGAGATAATCCACCTCGGCGCGCGCCGTCGGGCTGAGCATCGCTCCCGGCTTACGCTGTGCATCCGAGGTGATGACCCCGCGCCGCAACAGCACATGCTTGCGCACGGCAAGGCCGATGCCGGGTTGCTGCTCATAGCGGATCAGCGGCAAATGGGCATCGAAGAGATCATGGGCCTCATCGCGCTTGCCGGCCTGGTGAAGGCCGATCAGCTCGACCAGCATGTCGGGAAAGCCATAGCCGGTCATCGCGCCATCGGCACCGCGTTCCGGCTCGAAATCGAGGAACATGCCGCCATTGCCGCAGAGGATCGGGAACGGCCGGAGCTCGCCCGCCGCCTGCATGGCCCGGAGCTTCGAGATTTTCTCCAGGCCCGGCCAGTCCTCATGCTTGAGCATCACACAGGAGGGCAGATCGGTGACAATCCTGGCGATGACGGAGGGGGACATGACCACTGACAGCGTCAGCGGATAATCCTGCAGGACAAACGGCACATCCGAGCCGATCGCCTCGACCGCCCCGGTGAAATAGCCGAGGATCTGCTCATCCGTTCTCAGCGCGGGCGTCGGCGCGATCATCACGCCGGCCGCGCCCATCTCCATCGCATCGCGCGCCAGCGAGCGCATGGCGGCGAAGCCGGGCGCGGAAACGCCGACGATCACCGGCACCGTGGCGCGTTTGACCACCTGCCGGATGATGGTGCGCGATTCCTCGGGCTCCAGCTTCGGCGCCTCACCCATGATGCCGAGAATGGTGAGCCCGCTTGCCCCGCATTCCTGGTAAAAATCCGTCAGCCGATCAACCGAGGGGAGATCGAGCGAGCCATCGGGCAGGAACGGTGTGGTGGCGATCGAATAAACACCTTTAGCGGCGGAAGCGAAACTCATTGCGTGTCCTTCCATGCCTGATAGCGCGCCTTGGTTTCGGCGTTCATGGGATAAAGGCCCGGCAATGCTATGCCGCCATCAACTTCTGTCATGATCCAGGCCTCCATCCGCTCCTGCTCGGGCGCTTCGGCGAGCACCGCATCGAGGAACTTGGCCGGGATGAGCACCGCGCCATCCTCATCGACCACGACGATATCATCGGGGAAAACGGCAACGCCGCCGCATGCGATCGGCTGCTGCCAGGCGACGAAGGTCAGGCCGGCCACGGAGGGCGGTGCGGCGACGCCATTGCACCAGACGGAAAGGCCTGTGCCCAGCACGCCTTCGGCATCGCGCACCACGCCGTCGGTGACGAGCCCCGCCACGCCGCGCTTCTTCATGCGCGAGCAGAGGATATCGCCAAAGATGCCGGCATCGAGCACGCCCATGGCGTCGGCCACGGCGACGCAGCCCTCAGGCATCGCCTCGATCGCCGCGCGGGTGGAGATCGGAGAGGCCCAGCTTTCCGGCGTGGCAAGATCCTCGCGGGCGGGCACGAAACGCAGCGTGAAGGCAGGGCCGACCACCCTGCCCTGGCCTGGCTGCAACGGGCTGGTGCCGCGCATCCAGACATTGCGCAGCCCCTTCTTGAGAAGCACCGTAGTCAGCGTAGCAGTGGAAACGCCTTTCAGCGTTTCCACGATTTTCGGATCGAGAGACATGAAAGCTCCTCAGATGCTGGGGATAAGGCCGCCGTCGATGCGGATGACGGAACCGGTAATATAGGAGGCGCGCGGGCTGGCGAGGAAGGCGACCGTATCACCATATTCGCTCGGGTCACCATAGCGGCCGACGGGAATGGATGCGGTGCTTTCGGCCGTGACTTCGGTCACGGGCCGGTTTTCCCGTTTCGCCTTCTGTTCATCGAGAAAGACGATCCGGCCCGTCGCTATGCGTCCGGGGAGAACGATGTTGGCGGTGATGCCGTCGCGGCCCACTTCGCGGGCCAGCGTCTTGGACCAGCCGACCAGTGCAAGCCGCAGGCTGTTGGAAAGGCCGAGATTGGCGATCGGCGCGACGACCCCCGACGAGGTGGAGGTGATGATGCGGCCCCAGCCGCGCTGGCGCATCGAAGGCAGCACGGCATCGGTCACGACGATGACCGAGCGGACCATCTGATCGAAATATTTCGACCAGTCTTCGGGCGACTGGCCTGCGGCCGGTGTCGGCGGCGGACCACCCGTGTTATTGACCAGCACATCGACCGGGCCGAACTGGTCCTGAATGCGTGCAAGCTTGCCTTCGACAAGCTTGAGATCGGCGATGTCCCATTCGAGCGGCAGCACATTTCCGCCTTCGGCAGTGATCCGCTCGGCGGCGGCGCGCACGGCATCGCCATTGATATCCGCCATCACAACCCTTGCGCCCTCGCCGGCAAGCGAGCGGGCAATGGCGCCGCCGAGCCCGCCGCCGGCGCCGAACACCAGGGCGGTCTTTTCCTTCAACTTCAAATCCACGATTCCACTCCAATTGCAGCGGGCCATCATGCCGCTCGTCAGAGAAAAGAAAACATGGCTTTTTCTTCCTTCAATCAATAAAATTTGTTGGGTCATGATCCATGACATGGAGATTGTGAGTTCATGCTGAACCGCGACTTGCGGGGCGTTGCAAGCGTTCCCGTCCATTGCCCGTTTGCCAATTGTCGTTTGCCAATTCCTGTTTGCCAATTCCTGTTTGCCAATTCCTGTTTGATGGAATCGCCAAACCGTTCTAATGATCGGCAAGACCGGTCGCAGCCTACCCGGATAAAACAAGGACAAACCCATGAAGACCCTCGTCATCTGCTCCGGCGGACTGGATTCCGTCTCGCTCGCCCACAAAATAGCCGCGGAGCACGAACTCACCGGCCTCCTGTCGTTCGACTACGGACAGAGGCACAAGAAGGAACTCGGCTTTGCCGCGGCCTGCGGCGAGCGGCTGAACGTTCCGCACCGGATCATCGATATCGGCGAGATCGGCCGCAGCCTGTCCGGCTCGGCCCTGACCGACGATCTCGACGTTCCCGATGGGCATTATGCCGAAGAGACGATGCGGGTGACGGTGGTGCCGAACCGCAATGCGATCATGCTGGCCATCGCGTTCGGCGTTGCCGCAGCGCAAAAGGCCGATGCGGTGGCCACGGCCGTTCATGGCGGCGATCATTTCATCTATCCTGACTGCCGGCCCGGCTTCATCGACGCATTCCAGACCATGCAGCGCCATGCGCTGGACGGCTATGCCGACATCACGCTCTACGCGCCCTATGTGAATATTTCCAAGGCCGATATCGTCACCGACGGGGCGAAACACAACACGCCCTTTGCCGAGACATGGTCGTGCTACAAGGGCGGCGCACGCCATTGCGGGCGCTGCGGCACCTGCGTCGAGCGACGCGAAGCATTCCATCTGGCGGGGATCGACGATCCGACCGATTACGAAGACCGCGAATACTGGCTCGAAGCCGTTCGCACGGGATCGGAACGCCAGAACGGCTAGCCGTCCGCCGGCAACTGGACTTCGCGCAGGAACGGGATAACATGGCGCCATGGACCGCATGGCACGCCTCTTCGCAATCCTGCTTCTGGCATTGTTCGCCACGGGCGCCATTGCGCATGCGACGCAGACGGCGAGGATGTCGGCAGCCATGTCTGCCGCAGACATGACCAATGCGGACATGAGCGCGGGCATGGGTGCAGATATGGGCGATTGCGAAGGCTGTCCCGAGGATGACGGCAAGGCCGCGATGTGCGATCAAGGCTGTCTCACGCCTTTCGTCGGAATTTCCGTCGCTGCCGGAATTCAACTTCCCGCTTTGGCGGCCGATACAGCGGATTGCGCACTGGCAGAGATGAACGGCCACGCCGTCCCGCCCGCTCTCTCTCCTCCCCGAACCACCATCCAGAGCTGACGCCGGCCGGGCCTGCCCGACCGTCTTGGTCGCCATGTTTCGTCATACCGGGCCTGCGGCATGACCGATGTCATCCGCTCCGCCTGAACGCAAGATATCCGCAAGGAGAAACAAATATGTCCAATTTCGCGAAAACCCTTGTCCTCGCGTCCCTGCTCTCAAGTATCGTTCCGGCGATGGCGGGTGAAAAGGACGTCACGCTCTACAAGGATCCGCAATGCGGCTGCTGCGCGAGCTATGCCGATTATCTCAAGGAAAACGGCTTCAACGTTACCACCAAACCGACCGGCGACGTTCCCGCAATGAGCCTCAAGGCCGGTATTCCCGAAGGTTCCGAGGGCTGCCATCTCTCGTTCATCGACGGCTATGTGGTCAGCGGCCATGTGCCGGTCGGCGTGGTCAACAAGCTCCTGACCGAGCGGCCCGACATCAAGGGCGTCACGCTGCCGGGCATGCCGATGGGTTCGCCGGGGATGGGCGGCACGAAGAAAGCCCCTTTCGAGATTCTGGAAATCTCCAAGTCGGGCGACATTGGCGGCGTTTACGCCAGGGAATAGGAGCCGGCCGATGATGGATGGCATGAGCGGAATGATGATGTGGGGCATGGGATTGGTCTGGCTTTTGACCGTGCTCGTGCTCATTCTCGGTGTCGCCGCACTGGTCAAATATCTGTTCCTCGGCGGCCGCGAATAAAAAGGCTGCTTGTCGCCACGCGGCGCGGAAAGCTCGCCGGGTGCCCGTTCGGCGCACCCGGCGAGTACGGACGGGTGGGCCCGAGAGGGTTGCAATTCCAGTACTGAATCAACGAACCATGCCAATGTTCTGCGCTTGCAGAAAACGATCACATGCCGTCGACAAGGCGGCAGATCGGGTCAATCCCTTATCGGCATAAACTGGCTTGCCGGTTGATGTCATTCTTTGCTATCGTGCAAACTTACATGTTAGATATGTCAGGTCGCAGCAGTTGACGGATAGGCACGGACATGAGGAGCAGCGATCCCGATCTCCCAAGGAGGCCGGGCAGGCATTCGGCCATGCCAGCCGCCACGATGCCTGGTTCTCCGGCAATGCCCAGAAAATCGCGACGGCCGTCCACAAGCGGCTGCGCGACGATATCCTGGCGCTTACCCTGAAGCCCGGCACGGTCGTTTCGGAAAAAGAGCTGTCGGTTGCCTACGGCATCGGGCGCACGCCGGTGCGCGAAGCGCTTCTGCGGCTTTCAGACGAAGGCCTGGTCGAGATCGTTCCGAAATCCGGCACCAGGGTTACGCGTATTCCGGCGCACCGGTTGCCCGAAGCGATCCTGGTGCGCAAATCCCTGGAAGACATCACGACCCGATCCGCGGCCGAACGTGCAAGCGTCAGCGATCTGATGAGCCTGCGCATGCTCATCCAGCGCCAGACGGAGGCCGCCGAGCGCGCCGACGAAGAGGCGTTTCATGCCGCCGACGAAGCGTTCCATGCCGAGATTGCCCGGGCGGCGGGCTATCCCGGTATCTGGTCGCTGGTGCAGCAGGTGAAGACACAGCTCGACCGCTATCGCCGCCTGACATTGCCGCAGGAAGGCCGGATGACGCGCGTGCAAGACGATCATGCGGCGATCCTGGCCGGGCTCGAGGCGCGTGACGCCGACGCTGCGGCGGCAGCGATGGCAGCGCATATCGATCAATTGCGGCTCGATATCGCCGCGATCAGGGATAGCTATCCGGACTATTTCGCCGACGAGGGAGACTTCGACGGCAGATGGCCACAAGGGGCCCCCGGGGGAGGCCCCAGGGAGGCTATGAAGTAGACAACGAATGCCCGGTGGGAGCCGGGCTGGTCCAACACAGGGAGGAGACTGTCATGACCAAGAGCATCTCAAGATTGGCTTTCGCCGCGTTTGCGGCAATCGCGGCGTTCGCCGCAGGCCCGGCATACGCCCAAACGGTACTGAAATGGGCGCATGTCTACGAGACGGGCGAACCCTACCATACCCAGGCCCTATGGGCCGGCGAAGAAATCGCCAAGCGGACCGACGGCCGATACAAGATCGAAGTCTTTCCAGCCTCGCAGCTCGGCAATGAGAACCAGATCAACGAGGCGCTGACGCTCGGTACCGTCGATATGATCTATACCGGCGTGGCCTTCGCCGGTTCCATCTACGGGCCGCTGTCGATGACCAACGCCCCCTTCATCCTGCGCGATTTCGACCATTGGAAGGCCTATCGCGACTCCCAGCTCTTCCAGGATCTGGCCAAGGGCTATGACGACAAGACCGGCCATCACGTCGCCTCGCTCACCTATTACGGGCAGCGCCATGTGACCGCCAACAAGGAAATCACCAAGCCGGAGGACATGAAGGGCATGAAGCTGCGCGTGCCGCCGGCGCCGCTGTTCCAGATGTTCACCAAATCGGTCGGCGCCAACGCCACGCCGATCGCCTTCTCGGAAGTCTATCTCGCGCTGCAACAGGGCACCGTCGACGGCCAGGAGAACCCGCTGCCGACGATCATGGCCAAGAAGTTCTATGAGGTGCAGAGCCATATCATGCTGACCGGGCACATCACGGAATCGCTCGTCACCGTCGTCGGCGGCCATATCTGGGGCCAGATGAGCGACGAGGACAAAAAGACCTTCACCGATGTGCTGCAGGAAGCCGCCGCACGCACCACGGACCAGATCCGCACCCAGGAGCAGGCGCTTGCCGACAAGTTCCGCGAGTTGGGAAAGACCGTCGTCGAGGTCGACCGCGAGCCCTTCATCAAGGCCGCGCAGCCGCTGCACAACGACCCGAATTCCGGCGCTGTCTGGACCAAGGAACAGTACGACGCGCTGCAGGCGCTGTAGCAGGTGGATCATGTGAGGAAGGCGGCTTTCCGCCCTCCTCACCGGCCGCAGCGCAGGCGGCCGGATGTCTCTCTGGTGGAGGAGTGTTGGCATGACAGATGACAAGCAAGGCGCGCCGGCGGGGATGATTGTGCCCGAGGAGCCCGATCCCGAGATCGAAAACCATCCGGAGGACTGGCTGGCCTTCGCGATCTTCTGGGGCATGGCGGTGATCGTGTTCCTGCAGTTCTTCACCCGTTACGTGCTCAACGATTCGCTCTCCTGGACCGAGGAGATCGCGCGTTACCTCCTGATGTGGATCACCTTTATCGGTGCGGCGATCGCCATGCGGCGCGGTACGCACATCTCCGTCGAGGTGGCGCATTTGTTCCTGCCGGCGCCGCTGGTTCGCGTTCTCAATTTCGTCATCGACGTTCTGGTGGTCGGCTTCGTCGGCCTCCTATGCTGGTTTTCGATTTCGATCACCAAACTGATGCAGATCCAGACCATGACGGTGTTTCCGTGGCCGATGAGCATCGTCTATGGCGGCATTGCGCTTGGCTGCTTCCTGATGCTGTGGCGCGCCGTACAGCGCTTCATCGCCGACATGCGGCGAGGTTGGCGACCCGGCCCGGCTCCCTCCGAAATCATCATTGACTGAACCTGGACGAAATCATGCTCCTTCTTTTCCTGGCCCTCTTCGTCCTGCTGCTGATCGGCGCGCCGATCTTCGTCGCGCTCGGCGGCGCCTCGCTGATATACACGGCGTTCCTGTCGAATATTCCTGATTTCGTCGTGCTGCATCGCATGGCGGGCGGCGTCGATTCCTTCCCGCTGCTGGCCGTGCCGTTCTTCATTCTCGCCGGCAATCTGATGAACTCGGCAGGGATCACCAACCGCATCTTCGCCTTTGCCGCCGCCGCCGTCGGCTGGCTGCGCGGCGGCCTCGGCCACGTCAATGTCGTCGGCTCGATCATCTTCGCCGGCATGTCGGGCACGGCGGTGGCCGATGCGGGCGGTCTCGGCAATATCGAGATCAAGGCGATGCGCGATCATGGCTATGACCATGAATTCTCGGTCGGGATCACCGCTGCTTCCTCGACCATCGGGCCGATCATCCCGCCTTCCCTGCCGATGGTGGTGTTCGGCGTCATGGCGAACGTATCGATCGGACAGCTTTTCACCGCCGGCATCGTCCCTGGCCTGGTGGTGGCGCTGGCGCTGATGATCTATGTCAGCTGGTATGCGCGCCGCAACGGCGTCGGCCGCGACCAGGCGTTTCGCTGGCGCGTGCTGGGCGTCTCCTTCCTGCACGCGATACCGGCGCTGCTGACGCCTGTCATCATCATCGGCGGCATGACCTCGGGCGCCTTCACGCCGACGGAGGCGGCCGTCGCGGCCTGCGCCTGGGCGCTCATCCTCGGTATTTTCTTCTACCGCTCGCTCAACCTCAAGCAATTCTATCGCATCACGCTGGAAACCATCGAGACGACGGCAAGCGTGCTGATCATCGTCGGCGCAGCCTCGCTGTTCGGCTGGGTCCTGACCACGACCCGCGTGACGGAACATGTCGCCACGGCGCTGTTGTCGATCACCGAAAACCCGCTGCTTCTGCTCCTGATCATCAATATCATCCTGCTCGTCGTCGGCAGCTTCATGGAAACCATCGCCGCGATCTCGATCCTGGTGCCGATCCTCATGCCCGTCGTCAACCAGGTCGGCATCGATCCGGTACAGTTCGGCGTCGTCATGGTGCTCAATTTGATGATCGGCCTGCTCACCCCGCCGGTCGGCATGGTGCTGTTCGTGCTTTCGCGCGTCGGCAAGCTCTCGTTCGACCGCACCGTCATGGCAGTCCTGCCGTTTCTGATCCCGCTGATCTTCGTCCTGGTGTTGATCTCCGTCATCCCGGAACTGACACTGTTCCTGCCGACGCTGTGGTATCGATGAGGCGGTGTTGCACGGAAGGTCGCTCTTCATGACGAGAGCGGATCGTTCGGCAAGCCATTGGCGGCATTCTTGCCGCCAATGGCAATTCGTTCAGGACCATCGCCTCAGAAGTTGATGGTGAACCTGGCATCCACTGCATTCTGCGTCAGATCCGAGCCGAACTGGCCGGTATAGGATAGACCCAGTGTTGCGCGGGGGCTGAGCTTGACGTCGAAACCAGCCTCGATCAGGGCCGTATCCTCGGCAATCGGAACACCGGCGACGGAGAAGGCATTGCCTCCGGCGAAGGCAAGCGTCGAGACCGGTGTCGTATCACCATAGGCATGTTGCCAGCCCACGGTGCCGCGTGCCTCGGCATCGATGGTTCCGAGCGTGAAGGGAGCGGAGGCCCGCAGACCCAGCGTGGTGAAGGTGGTATCCGTGGTGTCGCCTCTGGCAGTCAGCGCCGCGGCACCGCCCTTTTCGGTAAAGCCATCGGTCTTCACCCTGACATGGGCGAGATTGGCAAAGGGTTCGAAGGAAACGCGGCTCGTATCGATCCGGTAGCCCAATTCGCCAAAGGCCTGGAATGTCCCGGCATCATAATCGGCCTTGAGACGATCCTCGAAACCGGGGAAGGCCACGCTGCGCGACGTTTCCACCTGATGCCAGCTATAGGCGAGGCCGGAGCGGAACGAGAGCGCATTGAACCGACCGCCGCCATAGACGCCGAGATGGTAATTGTCGCTGTCGCCGGAGCCTTGTCCATCGAAGCTCGAGCGGCTGTAGCCGGCCATTGCGCCCAGACGCCAGTCTTGCGCCACTGCCGTATCGAAGCCGGTGACGAAGCCGCCGGTCGATTGGTCGAGAGCGGCGGCGTTGCCGTCACCCTTCGTCTCGCTCCATGCGCCGAAGGCACTGCCCCAGGCCGCCATGGCCGGTGCGTCGTTTCCAGCCGCAAGCGGCTTGGCATCCGGACCGAAGCCCATCACCGGCACAGCGGCTGCCGCCACATCGTTGAAGGCTGCCCTGATCCGGTCGTTCATCGCGTTGCGGATGAGGCGGCCGTCGTTGATGAGCGCGGTCTTGGCCGAGGCATGCAAGTCCCCCGAAAGCTGGTCGAAGGCCATGCGCGCATCCGCCTCGCTGTCCTGCAGCACGGCCGCGTCGAACACCTCGTTGCCCGCGCCGAGCGCCTCGATGGCCGCACCCGCAGCCTTCTGGTTACGCGTGATGCCGACGTTTACGAAGGCAACATCGTTGCGCGCGATGTCGAGATAGACATCGTTCGGGTCGTAGCTAAGGCCCAGATCGACGAACGGCATGTTCTGGCTCAGATCGCCGAACGTGCCGGTGATGCCGCCATCGGCGGTGAGGATCAAGTAGCGCTGCCCCGGCATGTAGGTGCCGGCGAGCTTGGCGATGTAGATATCGCCGCCCTCAAGCGTAGCTGTTCCGCCCACTGCGACCTTGTCGCTGACGCCTTCCGGCGCAATGTCGACGTAATAGGTCGAGCCGGCCTTGAGTACCAGATCACCGGAGACTGAAAGCGTGCCGATGCCGTCGCCCGGAGAAAGCGTGCCGCCGCTTGCCACCGTCACGCCGCCGCCGACGGCGCCGGCGCCGCCGAGCGTTGCGCCCGACGCCACATCCACTTGGCCCGCAACGCTTGCGCCTGCATGATCCTTGTCGCCGACGAGAAGCCCGCCGCCATTGACCGTCGTTCCGCCGGTATAGCTGTTGGCGCCGTTGAGAACGAGCCAGCCTTCGCCGCTCTTTGTCAGGTCGCCGGAGCCTTCGATTGCGCCATCGAAGCGGGTGTCGACCGCCTGATTCACAGCAAGCGCCGCGCTGCCAAGCTTCACAACGCCGCCCTTGCCGGACAATGACGACATCGACAGGTCGAAATTGTTGAGATCGAGCACGCCGCCATTGACGGCATAGGCCGTGTCATCAACAAAAGCGCCGTCAACGCCGGCGCGCAAGGCGCCTGCCGTAACCATGGTGCCGCCGGTGTAACTGTTGACGGCCATAAGGTCGAGCGTGCCCGGCCCACGCTTCTCCAGCGTTCCCGGACCGGAAATCGCCTGAACCATTTCAACCGGGACGGTAGGGTGTGACACGTCGATCCAGCCCAGACCTTCGAGCCGGATGGCCTTGTCGATTTTGGTCACCGGGGTCGTCCAGTTGGCCCACTCGTCATCCGGTCCCGCCGTGCGGATGCCGCCATTGGCGAGCGTGATGGTGCCGTCGGATGAACCCAGCGCCTCGCTTTCGTCAATCGCGACGGTCTTGCCGTCTGCGATGATGATATCCTTGAAGCGGCTGTGATCGTCCACGCACAGGTCGCGTGCGCCCTGCAGGGTGAGGTGCTTCGCATCGCCGCAAGCGAGCTGGAGTTTCAGCGGTGCGTAAGGATCGTTCTCGAAGTCGATGCCCGTCAGCTTGCTGAGTTCAGCCCGCGTCGCCGGGTCGTCGAGACCGAGCGTTGCCCAAAGTTCTTTCCAGTTTTCCTGCGCCTCGGCGGCGTCGTTCGTCACCGTCTGGAACGTCAGGTCGGTCTTCAGGGTATCCATGAGGATATATCCCCATTGTTCCCAGCTCAGGTCGGTGAATGCGTCTTTGCCGGGGAACTCGTCGCGATGCGCCTTGAAATAATTATCGATGACGGTGCGGTAATAGCCGTCGCTGGTATTATCGAGCAGTTCTGCACGGCGCTGGTTGAAAATCTCCATCTTGTCTTCGGGAATGTAGGGCTTCAACTGCTCCAGGAAACCGGGGGCGGTGCCGTCCCGGTCATAGATCGCATTGGAAACCAGGTAAGCCAGCTGGTCCTGCGAGATCGCTTCGTGCGGAACTGTTTCCGGCAGCCGATAGACCGGTGTGCCGTTGGCATCCGACAATTGGCCGAGATAGACGTCGGTGCGGTGATTGTTGCGCGAAAGCTTGAACTCGCCCGCAGTGTCGAAGCCGCTGGCGGCGTTGTCGAAAATCAACCGCACCTTGCCGCCCGCATCGGGTATCTCTTGCACACGCGGGCCGTTCCAGCGGATATCATGCGCCACCGGCTCATGGTCGGAGAGGGCGGTGCCTTCGGGCGTGGTGCTCACCTCCCTGTCAAGAACCCCGCCGACATATTTGTCATCGGCCTCGTCCACCAGTTGCCACCATTTCGCATAGGGACGCGACGCCACGAAATGATCGATCTGGGTGCGCCCCCATGACGGCCATTTGAACGCTTCATCGTCCTCGTCGATGCTGGGCCATGTCGTGCTGCCGTCCGCCAGTTCGTGCGGCGCGAATTTTTCCCGGTCCTCCGGGTTTTGAAGAATCTGATAGTCCTTCTTGAGGATGTTCATCGTGTTGGGCGTATTCCCGGCGACCGGATACATCTCATCCGTGAACAGGTCCGTCGGGCGCGTATCGGAAGTCTTGTTTATGTAGGCTTCGGCGGCGTTGTATTTCTCGGAGCCGATTGCGTGGTTGCGCGCGACATATTGCAGCGCCCATGCCTTATAGTCCGCGTTGCCGGTTTCTCTTGCTCGGGTCAGCATCAGTTCCTGCTGAACCACCTCCAGGAGGCCGCGTTCCGAAATATCGCCCGCGTTGAAATCGCCCGTCATGAGGATGGGATTGACCTCGCTCCTGGCCCAGTCATTGAGCTCCTTCGCCTCTGCGACGCGATGATCGAACGGATCATCGTAATAGTTCAAGTGCTCGGTGGCCACGATGGTCACGGGCCGGCCGCCATCCGCGTCGAATTTCATGTACGGGGTTTTCAGGTCGCCGCTGCTATTGCCTGTCGTCATCGGCAGTGTCGACGCCAACCCGACGTCACCTTCCCGATGCAGCAAATAGGGCGGCAGCTTGGCCTTGAGATCGTTGCCGTATTCCGTGTTGTATTCCTGGATGGTGATCACATCGTATTTGCCGGCGGTGTAGAGATCGAGGGCTGTTGGATTAAGACTCTTTGCCCCCCAGGTGTTGAGAGAGATGATCCTGAGCGTACCGTCTCCGGCTTCCGCCCCAGCCGGGATTGCAGTCCCTGCTTCCAGAACCATGATGGCGCTGGCAACGAGGCCGATCCTGGCTGCCGCCTTCACCCTGTTCGTTTTTTGCTGCTTCTGCATAACGCTGTCCCACCGATGAATGTTGTTGAACGACATATTGAACAATGTCACTTTCGCAACATTACATGGCATATATGTCAGTTTGACAACATCTCATCGGGAGAACCTTGCATTCCCCATCGTTAGGCAGCACAAATGGCTATAGGGAAACGACTTCAGAAAATCACGGGGAATGGGATGACGATCGACGATCCGGTAGCCGGAGACGGCGGTCAGAAGGAAAACCGCCAGGCCTTTCTCCTCCGCTATATCGAGCGAAACCACTATATTTCGATCGATGAGATCACCCGGCTTTTTTCCGTGACCACCCAGACGGCGCGTCGTGATGTCATGGCGCTGGAGCAATCGGGGAAGGTGCGGCGGCTGCATGGCGGAGCGGCGATCGCAACGCCGGTCGATCCTGTAACCTATCGCCAGAGACGCGTGGACAATGCTCCGCAGAAGGAGAGAATCGGCGCGATGGTGGCGGAGCTCATTCCCGATGGGGCGGCCGTTTTCATCGATACGGGCACGACATGCGAGGCCATCGCCAACGCGCTCGTCAGGCGGCGTGATTTGCGCGTGGTGACGTATAGTCTGAGGGTAGCCACGATCCTGAGCGAGAATTCGAATTTCGTGCTTGCCGTCCCCGGCGGCTTTGTACGGCCGGTGGATGGCGGGGTGTTTCGAGAGGACACGGCTGAATTCATCCGCAAGTTCAAATTCGACTATGCGATCATTTCAGTCAGCGGCATCGATGATGACGGTGATATCTGCGACGACGACCATGCGGAGGTGGCGGCGGTTTCGGCAGCCCTGGCGCAATCGGATCAAACGCTTCTAGCCGTCGACAGCAGCAAGTTCGGCAAACGCGCCCTCGTCAAGCTCGGCTCGCTGCAGGACGTCGATATTCTCGTCACGGATTTACTCCCGGATGGACCAGTCCTGCACAAACTTGGGGAAAGCAACATCAAGGTCCATGTGGGAAAGCTGCATCCCGATCGATAGCGCCATCAGATCAGCTTCAGCCAGGGCGTCGAATGGACGGCGCTCATCAGCAGGTACATCGGGACCATTCCACTCAGTGATGATCCACCATACGCGGCCGAGCAGATATCCGACACGCCGCCAAGGGCTCCCGTAAGCAGCGCCATCATTGCGAAGATCGGGATGCGGGCGGAAACCGCTTCACAGTTTTCCGCCCGCGGAATTTCACCGTCGGCTTGTGAATCTCAGTCCTTGGCCCGGTATTCTTCCGGCATGATGAAGACCTCGTCCGCACGGCCGTATCCGCCATCAGGCACGTCTTCGATCAGGACCATCGTGGTCGGGCGCACGACCTCCCCGAAATAGCCGACCATGAGTTCGGTGGTCTTGTGGATCAGGTCTTCCTTCTGCGCCGCCGAAAGCGAGGCCTGGGGCAGTTTGTAGTTGGCGAAAGGCATGGTGTGTTCCCTGGTTTCAAGAGTTGGGTTTCGAAGTTCGATCAGACCGCGCCGCCATTGGCGCGGATGGTTTGTCCGTTGACCCAGCCGCTCTGCGGACCGGCCAGGAAAGCGACGGCCTCGGCGATGTCGTCGGGACGGCCGAGGCGACCGAGCGGGATCATCCGCGTGATGCCGGCGACCAGTTCCTCGGACTTGCCGCGCATGAAGAAATCGGTCTCGACCGGGCCGGGCGCGATCGCGTTCACGGTGATGCCGCGCGGCCCCAACTCCTTGGCGAGCACATGCGTCAGCGCCTCGATCCCGGCTTTCGTCGCGGCATACAATCCGTAACCGGGCTGGTAGAAGCCCACAACGCTCGATGACAGGCTGATGATCCGCCCGCCGTCGCGCAGCCGCTTGGCGCCTTCGCGCATGCCGCGGAACGTGCCACCAAGATTGATGGCGCAATGGTCGTCGAAATCCGCGTCCGTAGCCTCCGCCACCGGAGACAGCCGCATCATGCCTGCGTTGTTGACCAGAATGTCGATGGGACCGAAGGCGGCTTCGGCTGCGTCGAACAGTGCGGGCATGCTGGCTGGATCGCCGACGTCAGCCTTAACCGCGACCGCCTTGCCGCCTGCCCGTTCGATGTCTTGCACGACCTGACGGGCGGCAGCCTCGTCATGCGCATAGTTCACCGCCACGGCACAGCCCTCATGGGCCAACCGGCGCGCGATTGCCGCGCCGATGCCCTTGCCGGCGCCGGTCACGATTGCGGTTTTGTCTTTCAGTGTCATCTTGACCTCCATTGTTCGGCAAGAATGTAGAGTGTCCCATCTTCCGGATAATCCCCCTTTCTCCGGCAACAGAATTCGGATATTCCGAACAAATATGGACCGTCTCGATACAATGCGCCTTCTTGTCCGGGTCATCGACCGTCGCAGCTTCACGGCCGCGGCGGCCGATATGGACATTCCGCGTTCGACGGCCACCGAAGCGGTCAGGCGGCTCGAGCGCGATCTCGGCTGTCGGCTGCTGGAGCGCACCACCCGGCATGTGGCGCCCACGCCGGATGGCGAAGCCTATTACCGGCGATGCCTGTCGATCCTTGCCGATATCGACGAGGCGGAGGGCACGGTGCGTGGCGGCGAACCGGCCGGGTTATTACGGATCGACGCCCATGGTGCCCTGACGCGGGCCTTCCTGCTGCCGCGCCTGCCGGATTTCCTCAACGCGTATCCGCAGATCAGGTTGCAGATCGGCCAGGGCGACAGGCTGGTCGATCTGGTGCGCGAGGGCGTGGATTGCGTGATCCGGGCGGGCGAACCGGATGACAGCGGCATGATCATGCGCAGGCTTCCCGATATTCCCGAGCAAACCTGCGCCAGCCCCGACTATCTGAGACGTCACGGCGCGCCGGCCTCGGCCGATGATTTCGTCGGGCACCAGATGGTCGGCTTCGTGTCGTCGCGCACGGGGCGCGTGATGCCGATGGAGTTTCAGACCGCCGAGGGGATCAGGGAAGTGACACTTCCCTGCCGGGTGACCGCCAACGAGGCGGAGACGGCGCATCATCTGGCGCGGATGGGGTACGGGTTGATTCAGGCGCCGCGCTACCGGTTCAGGGACGATCTGGCGCGAGGCCTCCTTGTCGAGGTTCTGCCGGATCAGCCGCCGCCGCCTCTGCCGCTCGCCGCCTATTACCCGCAGAACCGCCAATTATCGCCGCGCGTGCGGGTTTTCGTCGATTGGGTCGCCACAGTCCTTGAAGCGGCAGAACTGTAGTTCGATGCGTTCTCCTAGGGTTCGCCGTCCGCGTGAACTCCAGCCTATACAGGTCGAACCATCAGTTCGGCAGATGAAGGCAGCTGCGGCATTCGACATTCGCACCGGCAGCCGCAGGCCCCGAAATCACCTGCTTGAACGGAGTATGATCCGAAAGCCGCCGGTCGCCCGACCGTTCGTGCGACCTACTCCTCAAAGCGATCCGTGGCGTCACGATCGCGCTCGTATCGTCTCGTGAGCGGAAACGGCGGCAACCAGGACTCGCGGCGGACGGTCCACAGTTCGTAGGTCGGCGTCAGTTGGTCAGCGGCATCCAGGGTTCCCAGGTTCACTTCGATTTCGTCGGCGGTGCGTGCGAAAACGGACGAGCCGCAGCGGGGACAGAAAAACCGCCCGGCATAGCCGCGTGTTTCGCCATCGATCGTCACCGCATCCTGAGGGAATATCGCGGAAGCGTGAAAAAGCGCGCCATGATGCTTGCGGCAGTCGAGACAGTGACAAAGGCCGACCCGGTATGGAGCGCCCGACGCCACAATCCGGACGTTGCCGCACAGGCAACCGCCAGTGAATCGGTCCATGCTGCGTCTCCTCTAAATCAAGTGGTCAGAATGGTTACGACGAACGGCACCGTCATTGCAATTGCCCGCTGCCGATACCTGTTGCCGTTCAGCCGGGAGTGGTTTTCGCGAACACGCTGGCTCCGAAGCGCAGACCATCGACGAGCAGCGCCACCATCCGGTGCGCCTCCGCAGCCTCACCATCGCTCGCCGGCGTTGCCGGCCGCAGGGTCGCCAACAGCAATTCGCGAGCGCCCACGTCGGCACGAATCCCCGGCCGCCGCCGCGGCATCGAGCAGCCCGCGCAAGGCAGGCGTGAACTGGCCAAGAACATAGTTCGGGAGCGATTGGTAAGCTGCGTCCCCCGAGCGCAGCGCAGGCCCCAGGCCCCGCTTGGTCGCGACGAAATCCACAAGACGCTGAACCCATGAGGCAACCACCTAGGGCATGACGCCGAAAAAACCGACCCGGTTTTTGGAATTGCGCAGAGGAACGTGACTGCACGATGGCACAGATCGATCGAAAAGGATTCGTGTCCGTTCCAGGAGCGTCCGATTTCAGGAAATCGCCTCCGTGGGCCGATGATGCGGTGGAGGACGCGGAATTCGAGAGCATCGCGCCGGGAGGTAGCGACATTCGGGTGCCGCCGCTTCCGGTGCTGCTCGAACCCGATCACCTTTCGATCCTCAAAACGGGAACCCGGAACGGCTTCGCGCCGGCTGCAGCCGGGCTGCCGGGCGCATCCTATTGGGTTCTGGTGCTGCTCGCC